>CAWJJN010000006.1:0-95999 GCA_963843205.1 uncultured Candidatus Saccharibacteria bacterium | reverse complement strand
ATAACCTCACTGTCCTGACAGACAAACCCGAGATCTTTTGATTTTTGATTGAGGTTGGTTTTAATAATGACTTCGTATTTCATTGATCGCGTTTAGTTTAGCATGGGCTGCTGTTTGTCGGCAGTCTTTCTTGTTAGCCCAAAGCCTATTCTTTATTCATAAGCGGTTCGATATACTTAAGGTCATGCAGCCAGAACGGATACAACCTCCATCGCAGCCGACTTTTCAGCCTCAGCCGCCGTATGCGCCACCGCCTCAGCAGGTTCCTCAGTTTCCTCAGCCTCCCCAGGCGCCTCAATACCCCCAAACGCCCCAAATTCCTCAGCCTTCCGGCGGCGCTCCGTATAAGCGAAAACGGTTTATCATTGGCGGCGTTATTATTTTGCTAATCGCGCTTGTAGCCGGCGGCTTTATTTTCTGGTCTAAGCGGTCTAATGACGACAATTCCAGCAAATCAGCTCAAAGCAGTGTGTCGGTTCCGGCTCCAATAGCAGCAAACAGTAAGCTCAGCGCAGCTGACGTGGCCAAGCTGGACAAAGACGCCAGCTTCTGGGGTTATTTCAAAAACGCGGCCATGCAGCAGCAGTTAGTCACGGACCACAAGGATTACTCGACTGACAAAACCAGTTACGTCACTTACCGCAAGCTCGGGTTTGATTATGGCACTAAAAAGCTGGTTACTGCCGTTGACCAGGTCGACAACACGCTTAACGGATACCGCACAAAAAATCGCTGCTATGACGGTAAGGATTACTTTAAGAGCGGACCGTCGGCGTGGCGCGACGTAACTGAGCCTGCCGGCACGAGCGACCCGATATGCGACATGACCAGAGAACCGCTATATTACATCACCGACGGTACGAACGCCGGAGGCCTAACCGAGGCTCAGGCAAACACCTTCGTTAGCTATCTTCAGGGAAAGCAAGGGCTGGGTAACGTCCGGTTGCTGAAGCTTGAGGAGCATGGTGGCAAGCAATATTTGCACTACACAGTAGATTTCGTTCCTATCCCAACCTATGGCAGCTACGGCGCCAACTTTTGGTTTGGCACGGCGATTAAAGCAGCCGGCGTTGATTCCGATAAACTGCCTTACGGCAAGAGCGGGGCTATAGGCGCTGGCACTCATTTGGAGTACTATATTGACCCCGCAACCAGTTTGCCGGGATACAGCAAAACCAGTGCCCTGCCGCTTAAGGACAGCAACGGCAAAGATGAACCGCTGGACGATTTTCATGTCGTGGAAACGATTTATCATTTTGGAACCTCAACTTTTGATGCTAATACATCCAATAATGCTGACCTGACTTTTGATTGGTAGATGATGTTAGAGTGCAAGGCTGGAGAGGCAGGGCTCGTTGATGCTTGAAACTACAGCGGCATATATCTTCTGGTGGACGGCCTATTCTTTTCTGGGTTGGTGTATGGAGGTAACGCGCAATTTCGTTCTGCAAAAGAAGTTTATGAACGCCGGTTTTGTCTTTGGCCCCTTTTGTACGATTTATGGAGTTGGGGCAGTTGCCGTGGTTGTGTTGCTGCGGCCGTTCGAAGGTAATCCGTTGGCGGTATTTGCCCTCAGCGTACTAATTACTTCAACCGTGGAATATACGGGGCATTGGCTGCTGAAGAAGCTTTTCTCACTGTCGCTATGGGATTACAGCGACCGGGCCTTTAACCTTCGCGGCAGGATTTGTTTGTTTAACTCTATAGCGTTTGGGATTTTGTCTTTGCTGGCGATTTATATAATCCAGCCGTTCCTGGAAGGCCTGACAAGTACTTTGCCTAGCGCAGCGGTTTTGACAGTGGCAGCAGTATCGGTAGCATGGTTTGCTTTTGATCTTTATAACAGTATATTCGCGGCCTCCAAAAGAAGTCATATCCTGGAAGTGGCCGAACACTACACAAAAAATCGCCTGGGCCGGTGGCAGCACAGGATGGCAAACCGCCTAGAGAGACTGCAAACCCCGCGCCATTGGCTGTAGCCTGCGGTTTTATGATCGCATAGTTTGCAAGAACATATATAATTGACAGAGATGCAGAACAAAAAGAAGCCGTTATTACTGCCAGATGACTTTTATGACGATACCGAGGCCGACAAGCAACGCGCCGAACATGAGCATCAGCTTGGGATGGTGGATCCGGGCGACCCTTTGTTATTGCGCAAGTCACAGCCCGTCGGGTGCGACGCTATACGTACGGACAGTATTAAGCAAGTTATCGAGCGCCTATACGCGGCAGCGGCAGGACAGCGCCGTTCAGGTAAGAGCGATAAAAAACGCCGTACATTGGTCGGCCTGGCTGCTCCGCAGATAGGTGAATCATTGCGGATTGTATTGATCGATACTAGTGTCAACTCTAGTCGCAAACATTACGGCAAGCTGGAATGTTTTATCAACCCGGTAATTGTCTGGCGATCGCGGGAAACCGAAGAGGGTCGCGAGGGATGCTTCTTGGCAGGGCCGGTATGGGGTTGGGTTAGGCGGCCGGTGGCAGTAAAAGTCAGCGCGCTTGACCAGAAAGGCAAGCCTTTCGAGCGTGTGTTTGAAGGTTTCACGGCACGTATTGCCCAACACGAAATTGACCATCTTGACGGCATACGCTTCGCAGATCACATCAAAAGCGACAGCAAACGCCACTGGGTTCATGCCGAAGAACTGGAGTTCTACCCTAAGCATACCCAGGACTGGCCGCGCCTTTGCAGCCGCGAGCGTTGGGAGCGGGTAAAAGGGGCTATTGGGACAAAAACCTAATCAACTGTAAGACGATAATCTGCTATCATTGTTCAATGAATATCGTGTTTTTGTTTCGTTCGGGCCGCACTGCCCGTCCGATGCGATTAGTAAACATTTGTCGGGCATTTCAACCAGCCAGTGGTTTGTAAGAGAGATATGGGCGAATTGCTTGAGGTAATAGGTGGCTTGGATAATGTCGCGGGCATGTTGCCTGTCGAAGAGGTTGACGGTATAAGGAAACGCCTTTTTGAAGCGGCGGAAGCCCTGGGTGCAGCGGCCGCTTCGACCCAAGGCGAGTCACCCCTAAGGGTGAGTTCTATGTGTGTCATTGCCGCAGCAGAAAAAATAGACAGGGCAGAGGAGCTGCTGTCTGAGGCAAGAAAGGGTATAGACGACTATGCGGTTTCCATAGGGGCAGGCAGTGGGCCTGACAAGGCGAAGCCGGACATAAATACTTCTGAGACTGTTTCAGGGGCCATGGACGAGATACCTAAAGGGCTAAGGGCATTGGTTAGTGAATCACACGCCATAGGATTCTATAGGAATTTAGCTGCACAAGCGCCCCGGTTGACTCAGGAGCAAAGAACAGAGCTGTGCACGCGCATTGAATCCGGACTATATGCCCGTCAGCTGCTGAGAGAGCCAGGTAGAATTGCCCAGACCTGGCAAAACCCGGCCCTGGCTGATAATCCGCCAACCAAAAAGGAGCTTAGGGTAATCGCCGAAGAAGGCGAGGCCGCCTTTAAGATGATGGTCTTAGCTAATATGCCGCTGGTGTTAAGATGGGCCCCGGAGATTAATGCCGATATGCCGTGTGCCGAGAAGCTGAGGCACGGCGTAGACGGCTTAATCCAGGCAGTTCGGAAATTTGACTTTCGGCAGAGAGCTGGAAGGGGACCGAATGCCGGTGAGTGTGTAAGGTTTTCTCCGTATGCCCACCTATGGATAAAACAGGCTGTAGAGCGCGCAGACGCCAAGGCTAACGCACCGGACTACGGGCTGTCGATTGCTGACTATATGCGTCGAAGGTACATCTTCGGCACAACCAGGCAGCTTATTAAGGAGCAAGGGCGTAGGCCTACTGACGAAGAAATAGCCCAGAAAACATCATACCCGGTAAAAGACGTCCGCTGGCTGAGGACAATCGAAAAAGAGAAGCCGCCGGCAACGGTTTATCTTGATGATGAACGTGCAAAGGGACCGGGCTGGGAAACGAATTACGAGTTTATCCCGGACACATCGCCAGACTCAGGGCCAAACGATATCCACAAGGTTGAGTTGCGTCAAGTTGTGAGGAGTGCAATCGGCTCTTTGAAGCCGCACGAAATGCACCTGCTGGATATGTATTTGGGACTTTCCGGTTAGCGGGTAACCCAAAAAGGAATAGTTGACGTCTTGGGGTCGCTTCCCCTGGATTTGCCGCATAGGCCGCCAAAGCCCATCACTAGCCCGGCGGCAGTTAAAAAGGCGGCTGGCGCAATTCTCACCCGTCTTAAAGACCAGTTCCCCGGCTGTCAGCTGGCCGATCTATTACAAATGTAGGCTATGTAACGGCTAGGCCAAAGCAGCCTGGGCTTTTTCGATAAGTTCCTCTACTTCCTGACGGGTCGAATCGACCAGGAATTTGGCCAGAGGTTTTTCTAATGGTATGGTCAGCGAGTCGATGACCAGGCCGGCTAGCTGTCTTTCCAGGAGTGCCAAGGTCAGCATTTTTTCATCACTATCGCTTTGGGGCAGCTGATGAATCTGGTTAAGCCAGATATCCTTCTGCGAATGGATGTCCTCGGAGGCCAGTCCGTCTACATGATTTCCGATGATATACGGGAACCAATGGTAGGCGAAAACCGCATCGTTATACGGGGCACCCCATCCCCACATGAAATTGGATGTCAGCACATACTGCTCGCCAACCTTAAATACGTCATCGCTGGAGATGTGTTTATGCTGAAACTCCGGCTTTACATCGCCGTAGCCCTTTTGCAGCAGGCCGGCAGCTTTTTGAATTATACTTTTGTCCCCGGGCTGGCGGTATGGGTGATTTGGGTAGAGCTTGTGGGATGCGTTTTGCCAGCCGTCGAGATTCCGTACAATCATGGCCGGAAGCGACTGCTTAGGCTCCGTAAGCCAGGGGTGGTTGCGGCAATGCTGACGATAATCACTGTACATAGCGAAAAATTCACGCACTTCGCCGGCGTTTGTCGGCCGGGAAATAAGCTTCGGGCCGGTCAGCCGCTCAATGACTAGCGCTTCGTACCTTCGTTGGTCATCCCAGGGTTTAGCGGCGAGCAAACGTGGCGGCCGCACTACAGCGCTTTGGTTTGCGGCAAATCCCTCGAGCATGGTTATTTCGCTTGTCTGCGGTTTCATGCCCTGCACTTTGACTACGGCATCCTGGCCGTTATAAATTCCGGCGTACATAAAGGCGCCGATTACCTCAGACCCCCACCATTGGCTGCGGCTGAGCAGCTCCGTGGGATGGAAGCCCAAGGATTCCTCAATGTCTTTTAGTAGTTGCGTTTCTCGTTCTCGTAGATCGGAGATATCTCGAAAACTGGCCTCAAGTAAGTTTTCCCCTGCCATATTTATCCCCTTCGACTTATTTTATTAATGCGGGTACTTTTATTTATAGATTTCTGTTTTTGTAACAGCTCAATCTCCCCATAATAATCAGCGGCGGTAAGTTTGGCAAGTCAGCGCTCGGCGAACAAAATTCTCAAACACCTCAGAAAGTAGTTGCCTGAGTGTGAACTGAATGATCTTTTGCAGGTGTAGGCCAGTTAGCGCTTAGCTCCAGTATCGTCCAAAAAGAAACATAGATCCTCCATTGACCAGTGCGTTCGGGGACGCCCTTTAATTATTACCAATAACTCAAGCATAAACTTTATGGATTTTATGGTCAATAACCGCCTCGGCCCTGCAAAATTATCAAAGGCCAGCCCCTGTTTTGGCACCTGATCAGGCTCGACAAGCAGAAATTTTCAGGTATAATAAAAAAACTGTAGATATGGGTGATTAGCTCAGTTGGCTAGAGCACCTCGTTTACACCGAGGGGGTCGGGGGTTCGAGTCCCTCATCACCCACCAGTATCGACAGATTAAAATACGCGCCCACGGTGCGTATTTTTGTTATTGCTCAGGCGTCTGCTTGACGTCCCGGTTCTTTCCAGATATAAAACAGACATGACTTTTAACGCGCAGCAGCTGAATCTCCTTCTCGGCCTTATGGGGCTGTGCTTCAACAAGGTTGGAGCCGCGCGAGTTTAGCGTTTAGCACAGCTACCTGAGAAAAATAGGCTCCAACCGGAGCCTATTTTAATTTTTGAGGGGATTAGATGATGACAGATGCAACTCAAGTGCCGCATAATGCCGGCGCTGCCGTAATGGAAAGACTGTGGGCGGAATGTGGCGCGGCCGACGATGCTATAAATGCTGGCTATGAAGCATTGGGTGTTCGCGCCGAAGATGACAGCTCCAATGCCACCACAATACGTTTTACTGACGTAACACTGCGTGACGGACAGCAGCAGCGCACCAATGAAGTAACGCCAGAGCAGCGACTTGAGGTGTTCGACCAGATCGTTGCGACCGGAGTAGACCGGATAGAAACCGGGCATCTGGGTAACCAGGAGGACCGCGAGTTTGCCGCTGCCCTTGTAGGGCACATCGCGCAGCAGGAAAAAGCTGATGAACGTTATGGCCGGGTAAAACTACAGGTGTTGTTTGGCAGCCAAGAGAATCTGATACAACAAGGCTCCGATTCTCTGCGCCAGGCTTTTCAGCGGCATTACGGCGACAACTGGCAGGAAGCAATGACAGACAAGGTCGTGGTGCATGTTTATGACCGCATCGACCCGAACTTAATAGGCACTGCCAATAATATTTACACGCCAGAGCAATCGGCCGCCCGCATCCATACTGCTGCACAGCATGCAACCGGCCGGGGGTTTAAGCACTTCTCGGTTTCTGCCGAGGCCGCAACTGCTGTACGGCCAGAGGATGCCGTACAATTCTACAGATTCCTCAACCAAGCATTGTTGGATAGCGGCGCTGAAACAGTCAACGATAACCTGGCTAACACCTATGGCTATGCTCCGCACGAAAACTGGAACGCTGCGGTCCTAACGGTATTCAATCAGGCAGTAAAGCACGGTTTTGGCGGTAATGTGACGACCAGCATCCATGCCCATAACGATACAGAGGCCGCAGCCGACTTTGCCATGGCCGCAGCGGTTGGCGGTTTTGACAGAGTTGAAAGCACGCATATAGGTATGGGGGAACGGTCAGGCAACGTGGCTTCGGTGACGTTTATGGCACGCATTCTGGAACAGGCCAGGCATAGAGTAATTGCCGAAGAGCGTCCGGGGATACAAGAATCGCGCATCGCGCATATGGCCGGCTCGGTCGGGTTAAGGCATACGGTTCGTGTCGACGGCCAGATTATGGACAATCTGACCAACTGGTACGACGCCGGTGAACGGATAGCAGGGATTTTTGGCCCTGACGCGGCCTACAGATGGCGCCGTACCTCACTGGGAAGCCCTTACACACACGATAACGGTTCAGGCCCGCACGATGCCGCTTTAGCGGCAGCTGCTTCAAGGCCCGTCGAATGTCCGCCAGACCGGAATTACGAATGGATGCTGGCAATTACGGCAGCCATGGGGCGGCCGGAGTCCGAAGCGATTGCAGTAGGCGATCCGGCAGCCATAGACCAAGTGACAGTAGGCAATCACATGGGCGGCGGCAAAACTCAGGCTATTAAAGAGGGGCGCCTACAACGCGCAGCGCCAGAGCGGGTCGAAGAGGCCCGCCGAAACTTCCGGGCTAGAGTTTGCGCTATCGGGGAGGTAGCGCGTAGGGGCGTGATTATCCGTGCCGCTTAGACGGTTTGATGTCGTTCGAACGAACGCTGCAATATGATCTCGTACTCAATAGTCCACTCGCCGTAAATGACTATCAGACCGCCGGTGCAAAGCTCCTGCATCGCGGCTAGAACCTGGCCGGACAGCAAAGGCGTGGCGATATATAAGGTCGCATATTGTTGCATTTGAGCAAAGACTTGCTGCGGGCTGATAAAAAATACCCGGGTGCTCTGCGGCATTTGCTCCAGGGGCTTGGCAGAAAACCGGCAGGCTTTCATTTTGTCAGCTTCTTGTTGCAGCCCCATGCGTCTGAGGTGGTTTAAGGTGCTGGACCGTTAAATCTCGACCTCGTTTAGCAGTTTCGCCCAACGCTTGCGCACTACCGACAAAAATACTTTCGGATTCTTACATACGACAACGACCTTACCGGCTGATATCCGTCTGGCCAAATGTATGGTCAGGTCAAGACTCTGCTGTTCACTACTGCCCGGGCCACGGGCGTCGATGTACCAACGCCCGCTGTCCAGATGCAGAATCATTGCCTGCTCCCTGAGGTTGTGTCCTGTTTTCGCTTTTGGCCAGCTTCAAAGCTCGCCCAGGCTATAATCCATTGACGCCGGTTACGACTGTGGGCAGTGCAGGCAAAAGCCTGGCTGCCATCGGCCTGCAAGGAGCCGGCAGTGGCACGTAACGGATTGACGGGGGAGTGACAAATTATACATATACAGTTAATGGGAACGGAAAATGGAGCTCGGGGAACCCGGGATGCCATAAGCATGTTGCAGCCTTTCATTATTAAGGTATACTTTGTGCCATAGCGTGGCTGGCATATAAAAAAGGACAGCCATTGCTTTGGCTGTCTACACCTACAACGAGGTTGTTTATACCTGTTGGTAACAATGGCTGCCCATCTCTTGGTATAAAATGACAAAAAACCTCATTGTATGTGTAGACCTAAAAAGTATACCACAATGCAAACGACTAACAGGCCGTAATTAGCAGGTTGTGAAGTCCTGGTGGCCGGACGGTTGGTGCTCGCTGTGAGTGACCGCCTCCACTGCTGATTCTCTCGGCCCTTGGTGGCACCAGTCCAGAAATTTTCTTAGGGATTGGTCGTCGCCCTCAACCTCAATGTAAACTGAGCCGTCCGGCTCATTACGGGCAAACCCGGACAAGCCGAGCTGTAGAGCTGTATTCCGGGCGCTGCTGCGGAACCAAACGCCCTGTACTTTACCTGTAACCCTGATTGCATAACGCTTCATACTTATATTGTAATAGTGTATACTTTTAACTACCAAAGCAAAGGAGCAATTAATCTATGGTGTGGATTATTATAGGGGTCGTAGTACTACTAGTAATTATCGTGGTGGCAGTGATGTACAACTCGCTTGTACGTCTGAACCAGCAATCTGACGAAGCCTGGAGCGATATTACCGTTCAGCTCAAGCGCCGAGTTGACCTGATCCCGAATTTGGTCAATACAGTCAAGGGTTACGCAACGCATGAAAAAACTGTTTTTAATGACGTAACTAAAGCCCGCACCGAGGTCATGAACGCCAAGGGAGTTGAAGATACCGCCAAGGCCGAGAACGCTTTTGAGGGTACGCTGAAGAGTCTGTTTGCCGTAGCCGAAAGCTACCCGCAGCTGCGCGCCAGCGAGAACTTCCAGGCGCTGCAAGCTGAGCTGACCGACACCGAAGACAAGATTATGGCTTCCCGCCGTTTCTATAACGGTGTTGTCCGCGACTTTAACACCAAGCGCAAGGTATTCCCAACTAACATTTTCGCCAGTATGCTCGGTTTCAATAAAGACAAAGAATTCTTTGAATTAGCCGAAGCAGAAAAGGCCGCTGCCGAAAAGCCGGTAGAGGTCAAACTCTAACCTATCCTAAGCGCTCCTAATTATGTACTCTGAAATTGCCAGCAACAAACGCCGTACGGTGATGATGATGTTATTCTTTATGCTGTTCGCTGGCGGCCTGGCTTGGATACTGGGGAAATACACCAACTCCCCGGGGCTGACTATAGGCGTGCTGGTTTTTGCTCTTGTTTATGCCTCCATCGGTTATTTTGCCGGCGGCCGCATGAGCCTGGCGCTTAACGGAGCCAAAGAAATCCAAAAGCGCGACAACCCGCGCCTGTGGCGTCAGGTCGAGAACCTGGCTATAACAGACGGACTGCCTATGCCGAGAGTGTATATTATTAATGACCCGGCACCCAACGCTTTTGCTACCGGCCGCGACCCTAAACATTCAGCAGTCTGCGCCACTACCGGCCTGCTGGAAATTATGGATGACCAAGAATTGGAAGGCGTTCTGGCGCACGAGATGAGCCATGTCAAGAACTATGATATCCGTGTCGCTATGTATGCCTTTGCCCTGACGGCTATAATCGCAGTAATATCTGATTTTATTCTGCGTATGGTCTGGTTCCGCGATAATCGCGAGAACAACCAGGTGTTCTTTGTCGTCGGCATAATAGCCGCCATACTAGCCCCGATCATAGCCACTATGGTGCAGCTGGCAGTTTCCAGACGCCGTGAATATCTGGCTGATGCCAGCGGCGCACTTGCTACCCGCTACCCCGAAGGTCTGGCTAGCGCCCTGGAAAAAATACAGCAAACAGGCAGCGTTATGCGTCGCCAGAACACTTCCACGGCCCATTTCTTTTTTGCTAATCCGCTAAAAGGCAAGGGCGTATCACGCTTGTTCAGTACGCATCCTCCCATCCAGGATCGCATTGCACGTTTGCGCAAGATGGGCGGGCACGCTTAGGCCCTCAAACGATTGACAGTATTGGTGGGTAAAGCTCATTATGTAACCGTAAGCATTAGCTAAAGGATTCTGCTGATGAGTATTTGGCACATGAAAAAGTCGGGCGCATACAGGATTATACCGGCAGTAGTATTGCTTGGCGGGATAACTGGGGCAGCCCTTGGTTTTAGCATAAATAGGGCTAGCGCTGCCTGTAGTTTGCCTTCGAGCAACTACGGGTCCCTGAGCTATAAGATATCGGTTCCAAAAAGCGGCAAATACAGGCTGTGGAGCCGTATGATGACTGCCGATACTGCCCATAACTCTTTCATGATAGAAGTTGATGGCAAGAACTGTTTTATGGTTGGCGGCAGGTCTATTGCCGCCAATACCTGGACTTGGGCTGACTACCAAAACGCAAACTCGTCCTCCAAGATTACGCCAAATCTGGCAGCCGGGAACCACACTGTAAAAATAGTCGGACATCAGCCGGGCGTTAAGGTTGACCGTGTGTTAGCTTTAACTGACACGACATGTTTGCCTACCGGGTTTGGCGACAACTGCGCTATTTCGTCCGGCGGTAACAGCAAACTGGCAGTCATCCTTAGCGAGCCGTCCAACGGATCAACGGTCAATGGTGCAGTCGATATTGATACCAATGTAGCAAGCACCCAAGCCGTGACAAGAATAGATTTCCTGATCAACGGCACATTGGAAGTTACCGATAATTCAGCGCCATACGGTTTTAACTGGGCTACCCAGAACCTGCCAGATGGAAAATATACTATAACGGCGAAGGCTTATGATGCTGCCGGCCATGAAAGTACAAGTATGAACACCGTAACTGTTAAGAATGCGGGGCAATGATGGAGCCTAAGAATGGATTCTCGGGTAAATACGGCTGCCGAACCGGCACCAAAAAAATGGGTAGAGATCAAGATCATTTTCTACCTAGTTGTCACAGTAATAATTGCTGTCGTTGGTTTGGTCCTCATAATCTCGCACAATAAGCACTATTCTGTTTCTACCGAAGCGGAGCAAGGATATGCGGCAGACGGTGCGGTTGTTATCTCAGACGCCAAAGCGTCAGCCGGCAAGGGAATTCAATTTGCCAGCCCGGGTGACCCGACAAAATTACGGCCATATGGCTTTGGCATAGCCCCCTATGCCTACCTTCCTTGGGGCGGGTCAACGGACGGCGTCAGGGCTGAATCGGGAGTCAAGAACTACATAGCTGCCTTCATGCTAAACGTTCCCGGGTCGGTTTGTACACCGGCGTGGGATGGTGACGCCTCTCTTGGCCTAAGCAGCGCTCGTTCGACCGAAATAGCTCAGGACTTTGCTAAGCTGCGTTCCAACGGCGGTGATGTGATGTTGTCATTCGGCGGCGCATCAGGAACTGAGCTCGCCAGTGGCTGCAACAGCGCAGAAAGCCTTAAGCAGGCATACCGAAGCGTCATAAACAAATATAACCTTGATAACGTAGATTTTGACATTGAAGGAAATAATGCCCGCGATGCTGCCGCCAATGAACGGCGGGCCGATGCCCTATCGGCACTGCAGAAAGAATTGCCGGGCCTGAGAGTCTGGGTGACGCTTTCCACGGAGCCTAGCGGGCTGGACAGTACAGGAGTTAATATCGTGAAGCAGCTTAGAGATAAAGGCGTTGTTCTGTCAGGTATAAATCTTATGGTGATGGATTACGGCGACGGCGTGACGCAGATGGGCCAAGCCGCTATACAGGCTGCTACAGCGACTTTCAGCCAGCTCAAAGGCCTATACGGCGCAAATAGCGATGCAGAAGTCTGGAAGGCTATCGGGCTGACGGCCATGGTCGGCATAAATGATACTAAGCCAGAGGTTTTCACCCTACAGAACGCTCAGGAAGTTCATGATTTTGCGGTCCAAAAAGGCATAGGTATGCTTAGCGAATGGAATGTCGACAGGGATAAGGCTTGCCCGGGCAATGCGGCAACGCTGAGTGACAGCTGTAGCGGAGTGGCGCAAAATGCTTATCAGTTTATGAAAACTATGACTATACCGGCAACACACTAGAGACAAACATGACCCTAATTTGTTGTCTAATAATCTGGTAAACTAAGAGCATCATGGGGTCAAGCAAAAAATCCGCACCAGCCAAGGAAACCAACCAAACTTCGGTTGCAGCTTCAGAGCCAACCAAGAGCACTGATGACAAAACCAGGCGGCTCAAAGCTGCAAGATACCAGTCATTCCAACTCCAAAAGCGCATAAAAGTCAAAACCGGAAAGCTGCCGAGCTCCTGGCAGCTGCTGCGGCGGACATTCGGTACGCTTAAACGCAACTGGAAGGTATTTTTGGGAATCGTTGTTATCAATGCGCTGTTGACGATGGTATTGGTACAGGGGTTCTCGGCTGTAAATTTGAGCGATGCCGGCAGAACGACATCATTAAGTGACCTTTTGCACGGCAACTTCGGTCAGTTGGCCAGTAGTGCCTCCTTGTTTGTATACCTGCTTGGATCCTCGGGGGATAGCATCAGTGCGGCGGCAGGTGTCTATCAGGTGTTTATCGGGCTGGTGGTCAGTTTAGCTATAATTTGGTCCCTGCGTCAGATATACGCCGGAAACAAAATTCGTATAAGAGACGGGTTCTACAAAGGAATGCAGCCGCTGGTTCCGTTTATTATGGTGCTGCTAGTGATAGGTCTTCAGCTAGTGCCTTTGGCTGCAGGCGCAATGCTGTACACCACGGTAACCAACCATAGCATCGCAGCGACCGCTGTCGAGCAACTGCTCTGGGCCTCGCTGTTCTTTGTGTTGAGCGTTATATCTTTGTATATGCTGTGCTCGTCACTCTTTGCCTTGTATATCGTCAGCTTGCCGGACGTGACGCCAATGGCCGCGTTGCGGGCTGCGCGCCAGCTGGTCTTGCACCGTCGCTGGGAAGTGCTGCGCAAAGTCATATTCTTGCCGATAGTGTTAGTGCTGATTGCCGGGGCAATCATAATGCCTTTAATACTTATTGCCACGCCGATTGCCGCAGCAGTATTTTTTATCCTTTCTGTTATGCTGCTTCCGGTTGTGCACAGTTATCTGTACGCTCTCTATAGGTCATTGTTATGAGTTAAGTAAGCAAAGACGAAGCGGCCAAACGCGTAGCTAAATTACGCGGCCTAATCAATGATTACCGCTATCACTACCATGTACTGGACCAGTCCACTATGAGCGAGGCGGCAGCCGACAGCCTTAAGCACGAGCTGGACAGTCTGGAGCAAGCCTATCCGGAGCTAGTCACGCCGGACAGCCCCACGCAGCGCGTAGCAGGCGAGCCGTTACCGCAATTCTCTCAAGTCAGGCATACCACCCGCATGTTGAGCCTTAACGACGTGTTTAGTAAAGAAGAAGTCGAAGCCTGGGTCGCGCGTATCAAGAAGTTGGAGCCTGACCATGAACTGGAGTTTTTTGCTGACGTCAAGATGGACGGCCTAGCCTGCGCCTTATGGTACCAGGATGGCATCCTGCAAAAAGCGGTGACGCGGGGTGACGGGTACATCGGCGAAGACGTCACGATGAACGTCCGTACCATAGACAGCGTTCCTACTGCCTTGCGTAATGTCCCGGACTTCGCCGGATTCCTTAAGGGCCGCACCGAGATACGCGGTGAGGTGATTATTTTTAAAGAAGACTTCGAGAAGCTTAACGAACAACGGCAGGCAAGCGGTTTGCCCCAGTTCGCTAACCCTCGTAACTTGGCTGCAGGCAGTATCAGGCAATTAGATCCTAAGCTTGCCGCCGCCCGCCCGCTTCGTTTTCGCGGCTGGGAAATCTTGCGCGATAACCCAGAAGAAATTCCAACATACCAGGATGCCTACAAAGCCATTCGGGCTTTAGGCTTGGCTGCCAATGATAAGCCCTGCGTCTGCACTGACGTTGATGCGCTAATGAGATACGCAGACGAAGAAGCAGAAAAACGCTCTAAGCTGGCATATAACATCGATGGCCTGGTCATTAAAGTAAACGACCGGAAGCTGTACACCAAACTTGGCGTGGTCGGCAAGGCCCCGCGCGGCGCCATCGCCTATAAATACGCCGCCGAAGAAGCTACGACCATAGTCCGCGATATTGTGCTTAGTATCGGACGAACCGGCGCAGCCACGCCGGTAGCTGTGTTTGACCCGGTGCAAGTAGCCGGCACTACAGTCCAGCATGCCTCGTTGCACAATGCCGATGAAATAGCGCGCAAAGACATCCGTGTCGGGGATACGGTAGTTATTTTTAAAGCCGGGGATATTATCCCGCAGGTTTCCAAAGTGTTGCCCGAGCTGCGGCCTAAAAGTACAAAAAAGTTTGATATGGAAAAAGAACTGGGCCGCCAATACCCTGAGCTTGAATTCGAACGGCCGGAAGGCGAGGCGGTTTATCGTGTTAAGGATGCAACCGGCAACCTGCTCCTAAAGCGCGGACTGGCGCATTATGCCAGCAAATCAGCAATGGATATAGATACTTTGGGCGAAAAAAACGTCATAGCCCTAGTCGATTCCGGGTTGGTTCAGGATATGGCCGACATTTACGCGCTTACCAAAGAGCGTGTGCTCGGCCTGGACCGCTTTGCAGACGTTTCAGCCAGTAATTTAATACAAGCCATATCGGCATCCAAAACGCCAGAGCTGTCGCGATTTATATACGGCCTAGGTATTCGTCACGTCGGACAACAAACGGCCATTGATCTCGCAGAACACTTCGGGGCAATAGATAAGTTAGCCGGTACCACCTTAGACGAATTACTGGAAGTCGAAGGCATAGGCCAGGTAGTGGCAGAGTTGATTTTGGCCTGGTTCGCCGACCAGGACAACGAAGCTTTACTCAAAAAGTTTAATAAACTGGGAGTGAAGCCGCACTTCACATCGCATGCCCGCGGACCGCTGCACGGCAAAAATTTTGTTGTTACAGGTACCCTTCTGCAAATGAGCCGTGACCAAGCTGCAGACAAAATCCGTGAACTCGGCGGAATCTTTCAGACTTCAGTCGGGAAAGACACCACATACCTGGTTGCCGGGCAGAATACCGGCGCCAGTAAGCTGAAAAATGCGAAAAAATATGGTACACAGGTCATAGACGAGTTACAATTCTTAAAGATGTTATGATCGACAAACACAAAAAACAAGACGGAGTGACCTTTTATTGTTTTTCTCCGCTGGCAATGATTTTCACCTTTTGTTTGGAAGTCGCATTGGCCGTGTACGTGCTGGTACGCTACAGGATTAGTCCGGTTGTCAGACTTGTGGCTGCCATGTTGATTTTTCTGGCTGGATTCCAGCTGGCAGAGTACATGGTTTGTAAGGGTTCGCCCGGGCATGCCCTGGCCTGGTCGCGTGTAGGTTACGTTTCTATCACCATGCTGCCGCCGCTGGGACTGCATTTGACGCTGGTATTGGCCAAAGCCAAGCGCTGGTTGTCGTGGAGCATGCTGCTGGCGGCTTATGGCATGGCTGCGGCATTTATGCTGTTCTTCTGGCTGGCAAGCGACGCCCTAACCGGCCATCAATGCCTTGGCAATTATGTAATCTTTCAGGTAGCCAGCAATAAGGGCTGGCTGTATGGAGCGTACTACTACGGCTGGATATTTGTCAGCCTGATGGCCGGACTTTACTATATGTTCCATGCCGTGGATTTGCGCATGCGCCGGGCTATGGCAGCCCTGATATTCAGCTACATCTCATTCTTGCTGCCCACTGCTACGGTTAATTTGCTTGAGCCGCGGACTTTGGACGCCATACCTTCGGTTATGTGCGGCTTTGCGGTTATCTTGGCATTGATGCTGGTTTTGGTAGTTTTGCCTTCGGTTTTCAAGAGAAAAACGCGCGACTAGTTTAGCCATGAAAGACCTTCTATTCATATCCGGCAACCAGAACAAGGCCGATTATCTGGCCAAGTGGCTGGAAAGGCCAGTGGACCACTGCAAGCTTGACCTGGACGAGATCCAGTCACTGAATCTTCGTGATGTAGTAGAGGCTAAGGCCCGTCAGGCATATAGCCAGGTCGGGCGCCCGGTTTTGGTCGAGGACGTGGCCTTGACCTTTACTGCCATGGGACGCCTCCCCGGGACTTTTATAAAATGGTTTTTGCAGGAGCTGGGCAACCAAGGGCTATGCAAATTGGCTGACAGCCTAGAGAATCGCGCGGCTGTGGCTGAAATAATGTACGGCCTGTACGACGGAAGCAATATACACTTTTTTCACTCCCAAAACCTCGGCAGCATAGCCCGCGCCCCACGCGGCACCCATGGGTTCGGGTGGAATAGTATCTTTGTGCCCGAAGGCCAGGAAAGGACATTTGCAGAAATGACTGACAGCGAATTATATAAGATAGGATTCAGGGCCGGCGCTATTGGCAGGCTGCATAGCTATTTAGAAAGCCTGAAAAAATAGAGTACAATATAGGTTAAGCAGTTACACAAATATGATTAAATACTATTTCAAAAGCCTGCGCAGCACGCGTATGCAGGAACCTCAGACATACAAACCGGGATCTTGGGTTTATGCCCAGGCGCCGACATCCGAAGAACTTGAGCTTTTAGTGAAAAAATTTAACTTAGTGCCTGGACACCTGCACGATGCCTTGGACGAAGACGAAGTTCCCCGATTCGAAAAAGAAGGGGAGGATAGCTACATCTTCGTGCGTTTTGCATACCAGAACCACGAAAAGGAATTAGTAACAGCTCCGCTCCTGATCATATTCACGAAAGCCTGCGTTATTACCGTCTCTTTGATCCCCCTGCCATGCTTGGACGCTTTTCTGTCAGGCAAAGTTGATTTTGCTACCACCCAGCGCGCCAAGCTGATGCTTCAGATCTTGCAGCAAATCGTTGAGCAGTACGATAAGCTAATCAGCAGGACAAGCAAACAGATTAAGGTCATTCGTTCACGCTTGCGCGGCCATGCTATCAGCAACCAGGATTTTATCGATTTTGTGACTATCGAGGACGAAATCAACGAGTTCTTGTCCAGCCTGGAGCCGACTAACGCCACGCTTCGGCGGCTATTGCTGGGCCGTTCTATACCTCTTTTCGAAGAAGACCAGGAGATAGTCGAAGACTTGTTGCTTAACAACGAACAGTCCATCGAAGCCTGCAACAGCAACACGAAATCTATTATCAACATCCGCGAGGCCTACAGTTCAATCAGCTCAAACAACATTAACCGGGCGATGACAATCCTGACTGTGGCGACCATTTTGGTGGCGTTACCGAATATGTTTTTCGGAATGTACGGCATGAACATTGCTTTGCCTTTTCAGGAAGAGGTTTGGGCCTTCATTATGGTAATGGGCTGTTCTATTATCGTGACCTCACTGGTCTTTCTCACGGTCCGACGGAAAAAGCTGTTTTAGCTGTTTGTTTTATTTTTGTACAAAATATGATTAAATTATAAAAATAGGTACGGATTTTTTGCTATGCGCATGATGAGCTGGAATATTAAAACCGGCGGTTTTAACGGATATGATCAAACAGCGACCAAACCTGAACGCGAAGATGCTATTAGGGCGGTTATTTCCAGGCAGCATGCCCGGGGTGTGACTGCTGTTACACTTCCGGACGCTTATCGTTGGGACGAGGCATACGGCGACGATCAAGGCATTGCCAGGCACACAGGGTACAAGGATGCGCGATTTACCCGTCTGAACGACAGGCGGCTGGAGGAAATCGGTCTTGGCCCAGGGGTCGGGATTGCTTTCGTGACCGACGAAAAAATTGCCAGCAGCAAGGTGCTTGATTTGGGCAGTCGCTGCGGTCTTGGTGTGGTATTGGACGTAGGAAAATACGGGCTGCAAATTGGAAACGTATATCTTGATGATATGTCCGAAGAAGAACGTGGAAAACAAGCGGTAGCATTAGTTTCGGAGATGGAGTTGGACGTACCGACGCTGCTGGTTGGTGATTTCAATGCTCTCCGCGATTCTATGCGCGGATCTAAGCTGCGGCACAAATTAGGTGACCTTATGGTGCGGTCAGCGGCATTGCTGTTGCCGACCGGCAATGCGCTCGGTGAATCTATCCGCGGGATGAATCAGCGGCAGGCTATGCCGATGCTCCAGTGCCATGGGTTTCAAGACGGAGACGCGCTTGGCAAACGTCCTACGGCACCGGCAATCGCGCCGGTTTTTGGGATTGACTACGCGCTGGCCGGACCAAATACCCAGATATCGAATTTTGAGGTATTGCCCAAATCAGAGATTGGCGGCGCGTCCGACCATTTGCCGATAGTTTTTGACGTAGCCGCTGCATAGGATTAGCGAGGCGGCTGCCGGCAGCGCTTCCTTTTTCTTCTCTGTTCTGGTAAAATTCCTTTGTTCCGTTCTTGCGGACGCGTGGGGCTATAGCTCAGTTGGCTAGAGCGCTTCGCTGGCAGCGAAGAGGTCAGGAGTTCGAGTCTCCTTAGCTCCACCATAATATATATCAATAAACCCCGGATTTGACCGGGGTTTTGTTTTGTTCAAGATGGCCGTTTTGGGCTAAACAAAATGTAAAAAACGGCTGGACAAAGATGGTACAATGCTTATGCATTGCAAAATCTCTAGCGCTAGAAGAACAATGCCTTATCTTGAATTTTCGCTAACGTATGCGGACTAGGGGTGGTAAAGTTGGCCCTGGAATAGATATGTGTTTGGATTTGCCTGCCTCCTGAAATGTAACTGATCATTTAGGGGGCTATTTTGGCGAAAATTAAATAGAAGTGACTAATATTATTTAAAAAACCTATATCTATATAGGGTGGGGGTTTAATATGGCTGAAAATTTACAGTCTTCGGGTGTTGTAATCGGAGATGGCGCTGATACGCTGCGGGCTGAGTTATATTGTCCGGACGTACAATTTGAGGAGCTTTATTCGCGTATCGCATTAGTGCGCGAGGCAGTAGGGTATAAAGATGGAAAGGCAGTGGCCGACTGTGAGCCTATAGGCGGCCACCAGGAGGTGGCCAGGCGGTTGCAGGTCGGCGCTTTGGCGACCGAGGCCGACCTGATAAATTTTTGGCATGTAAATTTCAGGTCTCCTGCTTATGCGGACAATGTCAAGGGTGTGACTTGCGCCAGTTCAGGGCTGCCGCTTGGTACGTACCTGACGGAAATGTGGCCGCGCCTTACTTACCACGAAAAGAAGGACCGCGGAACCCTACTGGCAACGCCAAACCCGCGGCTTAAACCCGGAGAGCGTTTTGCCGAGGGATATTATTGGGATACTGCCGACGGACTGGAAGGCTTGATGGTCGAAGCCGACCAAAGCCCCGACAACTGGCGGCAAGTATTCGGCGAACTCCGGAACTTCGCCGCTACCATTGAACGTTTCGGTTTTATACCTAATGGCATGCGCAGTTATTATCTTTCACGGTCGCAGCCGCCCAGAATTCGCCCATATGGTCAGGAGGGTAGCCGAAACCTATGACGGCGGTATGCAGGCCGACAAGATAATCGCCGAGTTCCTGCCGGCAGTAGAGGCTGAGTACGGCTGGTGGATGAAGGGGGCGGACCGCCTCTCGGATAAGGATGGGGTCAGAGCCGCCGACCACACTGTAATGATGCCCGGCGGTGAAATACTCAACCGCTACTTCGATACAAAGGAAACCCCGCGGACGGAGTCGTACCGCGAAGATGTCATAACGGCCGTAAGGCTGCCAAGAGACAAGGCTCCGGTTGTTTACCGCAATATCCGGGCCACGGCCGAGTCCGGACGGGATATGAACGGCGAGGCCATGGATGACCCCGAACGCCTGGAAACTGCGGCCGCCGAACGCCTTGTGCCAGTCGAGTTGAATAGTTTGTTGTGGGAATATGAAGACTTTATATCCCGGGCCTATAGCTCGGGCGGCGCATTAGAGCAAGCTGCCAGATACCGTGAGTTGGCCGAGGCCCGAGCGGCGGCCATCAACAAGTATTGTTATACTGGCGACGACAAGACGGGATATTACTGCGGGTTTAAGTTTATGGATTTAAACTTCGATTACGGAACGCCAAGCGGATATGTGGCCATGACTATGGCGGTCCCCGTATCTCGCGGCATCGCCCCGGCGGGCCGGGCTGAGAGCGTTTGCCGAAAGCTTACTCAGGATCTTCTGCAGACCGGCGGTTTCGTAGCCTCATCGCGGGAGACCGGGCAACAGTGGGATTGGCCTAACGGCTGGGCGCCTGATCAGGACGAAGGTGTCAACGCCCTGGTGCGTACGGCCGAACTGACCGGGAATGAGGTGTGGCGCATGTGGGCTGATGCAGCCAAGGTCAGATGGCTAAATCACCATGCCGCCATCTACCGGTCGGTCGGTAAGATAGCAGAAAAATGCAATGTTTGCGTTTCCAATCCGCTTGACGTGCAGCATGGTGAGTATCCATTGCAGTACGGATTCTTGTGGACCAACGGCATTATGCGTAAGTTTCTGGCCTCTGAGATACATGGGCCGGCGCAATGGCTGATAGGTGATGTGCCTAGGCCGTAGAAGTGGGCAAGGCCAGTCTGCCTAGCGACGCCTGACAGGCGCTTATATTCATGAATAGCTGGGCGGCGGGATCCAGGCTGCCGATTACGGCTGCATCAAAGCCTGCCCGCTGCCCGATGGCCAGAATTTCTTCCAGATCGCCCTTCCCGGGCTTAGGAAAGTCGCAAACCATTATCCCAAACGTATTCTCTCCTTGCGGTGACATGTGGATGTCGTGCGGTCCGTCGCCTATTACAAACGAAATGGGGTACTGCTCTTTGGTGGCTTCATGACGGATACGCCCCCAGTCTGCCTTGTTGGCGACATGCACGAAAGTACTCTGCCTCCAGCCGGTAACACGCCCGTCTGTTACTTCCAGCTCGGTAGATACGAGGTGCGGCAGCGGGATGACGCCGCAATCCCTAAGGCGTTCTCTGATAACATTGGCAGGGCCTGCCGAATGGATCTCTGTAAAGGCACCCGCCTCAGACAAAGCATTCAATAGCCGTATAGCGCCTGGCCGTATTGGGATTTGCCGGGTATGTTCGGCAATATCTTCTAGCGAAGGGCGCCGGGCGGCGCAGAGGTTGAATGTCACTCCGGACCAGACTACTGAATCTCTCAAGGACAGCCGGCCAGCTGCTACCTGGGGTACGTAACGGCGCCGCATAGAATTCATTGCTGTTTGTCCGCTCTCGGGAAGTACGGCATATATCGGGTCCCAGCTATTGCCGCCAGTTGTTAGAGTCAGATCAAAGTCAAGCACTCCCCTAAGACCTGCTCCGCTGGACATAAACCTGCCGAGTTTGCTTACGGCGGATTCGGGGTCGAACAAATATAGACCTTCTGGAACCTCAATATTAGTTTTACTCATGCTCTTCTCTTATCGGTACTATAGTCTAAGGTGTTATGCCGATATAGTAAAGTGCTTTTGTCAAAATGTTGTCAAATCTGTTAAAATAAACATATTGCGGACATAAAAGGAGACGTGGTAAATGTCAAAGACCGATTATGATTTTTCTGGGGTGTGGCTTAGCACCTACAAGTTCAAGAGCGGATTGACCGGCGAAAAGCTGGAAACTGATCATTATGTGACAATGCATCTCAAAGGCGACCAACTGGTTGTAGAAAGTATCCCAAACGTTGAGGGGTCTTATATGGTTGCCCGATTTACGCTGGACGGCCGTTTGGCAACTGGCAGCTACCAAAGCCAAAACTCGCCGCGCAGTTCTCACAAAGGAGCGCTTTACAACGGTGCCGCCCAATTACTGCTGGACGAAGACGGCAAGGCGCTTCGCGGAAAGTACGTCGGCGCTGGCAACAACCTTGAAATCAAAACGGGTGTCTGGCAGCTAGTTCATGTAGGCCAGGGCGAGAGCAATTAAACTCTAGCCTTCAAACCGGGGCATCATACCGCCGGCATAGCGGCCGACTGTTGCCGCTATGGCGTAATGATCTGACCCGTTTAGCCTATGCACATCGAACTGTTGCGCAAAAACGTCCTGTTCTCTGTAGAGGATATGGTCAAGCTGTACAACGGCGCGGCCGAGCATTCGCATCGTTGGGGTGTGGGCTGGGTCAGCGTCAGCCATGCCAGCTTCGTGCAGCATTCTCATCGTTCCTCCATCAGCCATCTCTACCAAGCGGGTTGCTAGGCTGCGCATGCGCGCATGGGGAAGTGCACGCGATAGTCCACGGACAACCGGATGATGTAGTATTTGCGCTTTGTGATCTTCGCCGTGCATAGAATTGAGGTCACCGAGCAGTACGTCCGGCTTATGTTCGTCTATAGCTGATTGTGCCATACCGCGACGGAAGTATTCCCGGCGGTCATCAAAATGGGCGCCAATTATGGATAGCGGGGTATCAGGCGTGGCCCCCAGGACGGTTATGCCTGTGCGGGTGCCGAGGCGCACCGGCTCCATTCTGGCATTGTTATTGCGCACCAGGGCAGTCAGATACTGCTCATCGCTTGAATGTGGAACGGTATCCTGGTAGGCGACGGTTAGTGAGCTATACCCCAGCCTAGAGGCAAAGTCGGAATCGACCTCGGTGCGTTCTTTATCGTGGGATTCGCTTAGTATGACAACGTCGGCATCAAGAGCTTCAATGCCTTGGATTATTTCCGGTGCGCGCTGAGGATCGCTTAGGCCGCGTGCCACATTCCAGGCAGCTACCTGAAGTCCCTGATTACTATTAGCCATTCAATCTCCTTAGTCATATATAAAAATTATGCTATTTATAGCATAATATGCTGTTGCCGCATACCGGTATCGGCCAGATTTTGCTATAATCTTTTTGTTACGGGGTATTAGCTCATTTGGTAGAGCGCCTGCATCGCACGCAGGAGGTGGGCGGTTCGAATCCGCCATACTCCACCACGACTTCGTAAGATCACATATACCGCCATCATGCGTGCTACAATAACAATATGCTAATGAAATATACAAAGAAGCCCTTATTTTGGTTATACGGTGTAGGAATAATATTACTGTTATCAGCGGGATATATATGGTGCTACCGTGTCAACACCAACCCCGAGCGGGTCTTTTGGGGGATGATAAACCAAAGCATGAAAACCAGCGGCGTAACTGTTAAGGCAACGCAGAGTAACTCCAGTACCACTTACCAACAGACCATACAATTCTCTCTTGGCGGCCAAAATTATACGCATTCTCTCGTCACGCTGACTCAGCCAGGGACCACTGTCCAGGATGAGATGATCGGAACGCCGAAAGTTGATTACATGCGCTATTCAGACATTAAAACCGATCAGAAGAATTCCAGCGGTAAACCCCTGGATCTATCTAAGGTCGTTGGTGTGTGGGCCAAGACGGACAACGATTCTTATGGCAGCCAGCTTATAAGCCAGTCAGTATTGGGCTTAGGATTGCCGCTTGGTGGCGTCGCTGTGCCGATAGCCGACCTTAGTCCGGAATTGCGCGGCAAGCTGATGCAGCAAATCAAGAACGACAAAGTTTATGAAGTATCGTTCAAGAATGTCAAAAAGACACACAAAAACGGGCGGCTGCTCTACACTTACTCGACTACTTCAAAGTCGTCACAGTATGCAAGCATGATGAAAACGTTTGGCAAAAGCGTAGGCATCAAGAGCTTAGATAATCTTAATCCTCAGGATTATGCCAGTGAACCGGATATCGAAATGTCGATGACCGTTGATGTGCGCGCCCATCAATTAGTTAGCGCCGAGGTCAAGAGTGCTAATATCAAACAGACCTACAGCAGCTACGATGTGCCTGTGTCTGTTGAGCTTCCAAAGAAGACAATTACCGGCGCCGAACTGCAAAAACGGCTACAAGAGCTGTAGATATTAGCGCCTAAATATATTGTGAAACACGGCCCTTAGGTGCTACTCTGACTGTATAGGCATAAGTATATTACTAGGGGGTAGTAATGGACGTGAATAAAAAATCAGACACTCAGAAAGCAGAGCAAGATTTAGGTGATGTGCCCGGCGGTCCGGTGCCCGGCAGCAAGGTAACCCCGGGCGGCTCAGAGCCGCCGGCCAGCGAAGCGACCCCTGCCAAGGCAAGCCCTTCATCTTCCGGGCGCAGCGGCAAAAAACTGGTTATGATTATAATTCTGGTGCTGCTAGTATTGGGCGGCGGCGGTGCCGCGGCTTATTTTGGCTATTACGTGCCCAATAAACCCCAGAATATATTAAAGAAGGCGTTGGTCAACACATTCTCAGACCCGAATCTGAAAAGCGCCTATTTTACAGGTGACATCACCAGCGAATCGCTTGAGGGCGGCTTGTCTATGAGCGCCAACCTTAACGGCGCGGCCAATTCTGACGGGGCTTTCAGCCTGAACGGTTCGTTAAGTATAAATAATGCCAAAGTCACGGCGGACGTCAGGAGCACTGACGGCACCAACTTCTATCTTCGCGTAGGCGGTCTTGAGGGTATTACCAAATTATTGGGCAGCACCAGCACTGACACTAGCGCACAGGCAAGCAAGTCCATTTATTCGGCGATTGACAATCAATGGATCATGCTTGACGTTAATACTTTGAGCCAAATAGGGCTGGAGATAGAGAATCTAAATCCGTTAAAGATGACCAAAAACGAAGCCAAGGCCGTGGCCGATGCTTATGCCAAAAACCAGTTCCTGATCGTGAACAAGAAGCTCGCTAACGAGAAAGTCGGCAGCACAGACAGCTACCATTTCAAGGCCACTGTAGATAAAACCAAGTTCAAGAGTTTCGTGTCCGCAGTCAAGGCTGCAAAACTGGCTAACCTTACGATCACCGATAGCCAGCAAAAGAGTTGGAATGCTTCTGTTGATAAGGCTAGCAGCAGCGGAACTCCCATAGACTTGTGGATTGCCAAGAACACCAAATACATAGATAAAGTATCAGTCACTACTACAAGTTCGAACACCAAGACAACAATGAGTCTGACAATAACTGATTACAACAAAGCGGTTAATATCGAAAAACCGGCTAATGCCAAAACTCTCGTTGAGCTCATCAAAGGAGTAACAGGCAGAGCGAATACAGGGAACCAGTTGAGTCCTCTGGCCAGCCTGCAAGGTACGAGCAAATTACTATAGACTTCGTCAGACAAAAACCCGGTAACAGGTTATAATTGGATAGATGCAAGTAGTCGTTGATTCGCTCCTAACGAATTATGAGGTCACTGGCAATGGGCCGCTGATCGTGTTATTGCATGGCTGGGGCGATAGCTCGGCAGGTCTCAAGGGCCTCCAGACAGCGTTAGCTAAGCACTTTAAGGTTATAGCCCTGGACCTTCCCGGTTTTGGATCTACCGAAGCACCTCATGATGTTTGGGGGCTTGATGATTACGCCAGGTTCGTAAGCTCATTTCTCAAAAAGATTGATGGCGGGCCGGTCGCGGTTCTGGCCGGGCACTCCAACGGTGGTGCTATAGCGGTGCGCGGTTTAGCCAACGGTTCGCTCCAGGCTGACAAATTAGTCCTGATCGCCAGTGCCGGTATCCGGGGCGTCTACAAGGGCCGGGTAAAGGCTCTGCGCTATATCACAAAAGCAGGCAAGGCACTGACGGCTCCGTTGCCCAAAAGCGTTAAGCAAAAACTGCGCAAAAAGGTTTATACGACCGTTGGCTCAGATATGCTGGTTGCCGAACATTTGCAGGAAACATTCAAGCGGGTTGTGACTGATGATATCCGCGAAGACGCTGCCGCTCTAGCGCTCCCGACCTTGCTGATTTACGGTGAACAGGACCAGGCTGCGCCTGTTTGGTACGGCGAGACTTTTCACCAGCTGATAGACGGCTCTGTGCTGGAGATTTTGCCCGAAGCCGGACATTTTGTGCATATCGATAGGCCGGCAGACGTTATTAAGGCCATCGAGGACTTTGGGCGATGATCCGCGGCCTAGTCAGCCTGTATTCATGGCATTACCCGACAGTGCTGGTTTATATGCTCCAGAATACCGAGTATCAGGCCGGCGCCTATCTGAAGTGGTTTTGGCAAACAACGCATTTTGAACGCATCATGTACCGCCGGATACTTGACCGGACCAAGGCTGCCCGCATGTTGCTGTGGGCTTTGCGCTTGGGGATGCTGCTCGAGGTGTCGGCAGGAGTTATTTTGATTGTGCTGTGGCAGCAAGGCCATCTGGCCGGCGGCCTGGCTTTTGGTGCTGCCTTGATTGCCGCTTATCCGGTTGTTTGGGCCAATCTTGCCGTTGTGCCTTTGGTGCTGGGGCGTATTTTTATCGTCCGGCCAAAGCACAAACGGATAATTCATCATTCCAAGTCAATTTTTACTGACTTCAAGGGGATTAAAGTCGCAGTAGCCGGTAGCTACGGCAAAACCAGCATGAAAGAGCTGTTGCTGACCGTACTGTCCGAGGGCAAGAAGGTTGCGGCAACTCCGGCCAATAAAAACGTCTCGGTCTCTCACGCCCACTTTGCGCGTAAGCTGAAGGGCGACGAAGATATCCTGATTATCGAATACGGCGAAGGCGAACCTGGTGACGTGGCGCGCTTTGCGGCAATTACCAAACCGACGCACGCCATCATCGCCGGTATTGCCCCGGCGCATCTAGACAAATACAAGACGCTACAGGCGGCGGCTGAGGACATTTTTTCTGTTGCTTCAGTGGTGCCGGCAAAACACGTTTACGTCAACGGCAATTCGGCTGACGCCTTACGGTTCGTAGAACCCGGTCAGCAGGTATACAACGAAAAGAACGTCTTGGGGTGGAAGCTCAGCGGAATACGCGTCAATTTGGACGGTACGCGCTTTACGATGCAAAAAGGCAAAGAGAAGCTTGAACTGCACAGCGGGCTGCTCGGCCGCCATCAAGTCGGGCCGTTGGCGCTGGTGGCTGCGCTTGCCCGTGATTTCGGGCTTTCAAAAGAGCAGATTAAGGACGGTATAGCTAAAACCAAGCCTTTTGAGCACCGCATGCAGCCCTACCAGCTTGCTGGTGCCTGGATAATTGACGATACCTACAACGGGAATATCGAAGGAGTTCGTGCCGGTACGCAACTACTCCGGGAACTGCCTGGAAAACGGAAAATATACGTAACCCCCGGTTTAGTGGACCAGGGCCGTGAAAGCGATGCCATACATCAGGAAATGGGCCGCCTGATAGCGGCAGCCAGACCGGACAAAGTGGTTTTAATGGAGCATTCAGTTACACCGCAAATTCGCAAAGGGCTGGAAGAGGCCGGTTATCTGGGCGAGATATTGATAGAGCCGGATCCGCTCAACTTCTACAACAACCTGAATTTATTCGTGGCAAACGGTGATCTGGTAGTAATGCAAAACGACTGGCCGGACAATTATGTCTGATATCATAAGCATATGAAAACTATCGCAGTTATTTTTGGCGGGCGTTCAGCTGAACACGATGTTTCCATCGTTACGGCTATCGCCAGCATTATCAAGCCCCTTGAGTTGAGCAAGAAATACCGCATCGAGGCAGTTTACATCGCCAAAAACGGCGCTTGGTTTTGGAGCGATAGGCTAAAGGATATCAAACTGTTCGCCTCGGGTGAGATAGACCGTTTCATGGAGCGCACCAAGCCAGCCGGCGTTCAGTTTGACGGCGGCATGGTCCTGACTCGTTCCGCAGGGATGGGCCGGACGCAGAGCCGCAAGATTGATATTGTTTTTCCGTCGACTCACGGTACTTTCGGCGAGGACGGCTCACTAATGGGACTGTTGGATATGGCCAACGTGCCATACGTCGGTTGCGGTCTGGAGGCCAGCGTATTGGCCATGAACAAGGTTTTGGGCAAGCAAATTGCTTCGGCTGCCGGAATTCCGGTAACGAAATTCGTACATTTTACTAACAAACAGCTGGAACAGGACCAGGACGGTGCTGTCAAGCAGGTAACTGCCAGGCTTAAATACCCGGTGTTTATCAAGCCGGCCCATCTGGGATCGAGTATTGGAATATCCCGTGCTAAGGACGAAACCGAGCTGCGCAACGGGTTGGAAGTCGCGGCCCGCTACGATGATCTGGTTCTAGTAGAAGAAGCCGTACAGAATTTGATAGAAGTGACCTTGCCGGTGATGGGTAACCACGATTTGACCCCGGCATTCCTGGAGCAGCCTCTGCTGGAAGCCGAGGACTTTTTCGACTTCGACACGAAGTATCTCGGCCAAGGAGGTAAGAAGGGCGGCGGCAAAAAAAGCGGCGGCAAGATGGGCGCACAGGGCTACAGCACCATACCGGCCAAGCTCCCGGAAGCACTTTACCAAAAGGCCGAAAAGACCGGCTTGGATACCTACCGGGCCTTGGGGTGTACCGGCACGGCGCGCATCGACATGCTGATTGACAGCAAAATCGAGCAGGTGTACTTCAATGAAGCCAATCCGCTTCCTGGTAGCCTCTACGCCCATAACTGGCGCCAAAAAGGCGTTAGTAATGTTGAACTCGTAGTCCGCTTAGCGCAGCTGGCCGAAGAGCGCCATACTGAGCGCCAGAAGTTCTGCACGGTTTTTGCCACTAACTTCCTAAAACAGTTTTAAGCCAACCAGGGTTTGGCGGCACTCTAGGGGCCCCTTGTTTTGATATAACCCTTATCGCCGCTATAATATAGCTATGGCAAAACGTAAGCATCATTTGCGGCCCGCCTCAGAGCTGCTGATTATCGTTACCGTCTTATTCGTAGTTTGGATAGGCGGGTCAGTGTTCTATCACCTGGCGGAAGGCCTGTCTTACGTTGATTCGATTTATTTCACAGCCGTAACGCTGACTACGGTAGGGTACGGGGACTTCACGCCGCAGACAGACGCAGGGAAAATTTTTACCGCTGTATATGCGTTTATCGGGATTGGCATCTTTTTGGGCTTTGCCGCGGCCTTATTCGAGGAGATTGCCGTCAGGATCAGGCGAAGACGAGGCCTGTAAGACCCGGGGCAGTCGCAGATTCGCGAAACATTCTTTTTCCTTGTAACAGTGTGTGAATTTGCAGTAGACTGAAAATTACAGATGAGAAAGAAATTACGCAAAGCAGCCAGAATAATCATCGGGCCTCAGACGGTTGTAATTGCAACCGTCCTTACGCTGTTGGTGTTGGGCTTCCAAGCGCCGAGGCCCGGTCAGGCGGCTGTTATTCAGCGGAATGCCGAACAGCCCGGCCCCGGTTCAGTTAATATCGTGCCGAGCCCGCAAACGCCATCAACATCACAGTTGCCAGCCTCCTCGGCACCGAAGCCGACAGCTGTCCAGCCCCCAAAGCCGGATTGTGGCGTGCAGCAATGCCTGGCCCTGACTTTTGATGACGGCCCCAGTCCCTCCGTCACCCCGCGCGTTTTGGACATTTTAGAAAAACACGGCGTGCATGCCACCTTCTTCCTCGTCGGCTCGCGCGTACCCGGTAACCATGAATTATTACAGCGGATGTATAAAGACGGCAACGAGATAGGCAGCCACAGCTGGAGTCATGCCGATCTGACGAAATTACCTCCCCAGCAGGTCAAAGATCAAGTAGCCTTGGCCCAGGCAGCAATCACAGACTCCGGCGTTCCCGCCCCAACGATCTTCCGCCCTCCGTACGGAGCCATAAACCAGAACGTCGAGGCGGACATCCCGATGTCTATAGCGATGTGGAATGTTGATCCCCAGGACTGGAAGGCAAAGACCCAGCAAGAAATAATCGATAAGGTCAAGTCCGGCAGCGCTCCCGGCCGGGTAATATTGCTGCATGACCGCAACCAAATGACGGCCGATGCTCTTGATCAGCTTATCGCCGAGTTAAAAGGGCAGTACCAGTTGGTTACTTTCAGCGAGCTGTTCGGCCTGACCCCGGGCCAACGCGGCTATTTCTACGGACGTTAGCAAGACCAACAGATATGTTATACTGTTATCTAACATGAGCAGCAGCCAGCAATCAACTCTCAGCCTCCTCGCCCAGTAGGGCGCATTTCTTTTTCTCACAATTTTTAATAAAAGCATTAATCAACTATTCTGTAATTAAGTTAAGCGGTAGTACAAACATGAAGCGATACAATCCCAAAGAGATCGAGCCAAAGTGGCAGCAGGCCTGGACAGAGAATAAAATTTATCAAGCCGATGACCAGTCGGATAAGCCTAAAAAATATATCCTTGAATATTTTCCTTATCCAAGCGGCTCTGCCATGCACGTCGGGCACGTGCGCAACTACACAATAGGTGACGTAATGGCCAGGCATGCCCGCATGAGCGGCTACAATGTGCTGCATCCTATGGGCTGGGACGCCTTCGGCTTGCCGGCAGAGAACTATGCCATCAAGAACGGCATCAGCCCTCAGGAAGCAATTCGCGAAAATACCGCCAAGTTCAAGCGTCAATTAACCCAAATGGGCTTCAGCTATGACTGGTCACGCGAAATAAACTCATCCGACCCCGAATACTACCGCTGGACCCAATGGTTCTTTTTGCTGCTGCACAAACGCGGCCTGGCTTACCAAAAAGAAAGCCTGCAATGGTGGTGCCCGATAGACAAAACAGTTTTAGCCAACGAACAGGTCGAAAACGGCCAATGCTGGCGTTGCGGCAGCCAGGTAGAAAAAAAGGCCCTGAAGCAGTGGTTCTTCAAGATAACCGAATACGCCGACCGCCTGGCTAAGGATTTGGACGACGTCAACTGGTCTGATTCTCTAAAGAATATGCAACGCAACTGGATCGGCCGCAGCAAAGGCGCCGAAATAGACTTCAAAGTTGTCGACAGCGACCAGACCATCAAGGTATTCACCACTCGTCCGGACACCCTGTTCGGCGCGACATTTATGGTGCTGGCGCCAGAAAATCCGACTGTCAGGGAGATAACTACACCGGAGCAGGCCCAAGATGTCGGTGATTACATTAAACAATCCCAGGCCAAGAGCGACGTCGAGCGCCAGGAAACCAAACGCGAAAAAACCGGTGTTTTCACCGGTGCATATGCGATTAACCCTGTCAACGATGAACGGATACCGGTTTGGATTGCCGATTATGTGTTGTTTGGCTACGGCACAGGCGCCATCATGGCCGTACCGGCCCACGACGAACGCGACCATGAATTCGCCCTAACATTCGGACATGAGATAAAACCAGTTATCAAAGCAGAGAACGGCGAAACAGAGCTACCTTTCCAGGGAGAGGGCGTAATGATTAATTCTGACGTTTATGACGGCATGCCAGCCAGCCAGGTGCGCGAGAGAATTATAGCCGACTTAGAGATGAAAGGCGTTGGCAAGGAGCGCGTCAACTATAAAATCCGCGACTGGCTAATCTCCCGCCAGCGCTACTGGGGCGCTCCAATCCCGATGGTTCATTGCGAAAAATGCGGCACAGTGCCTGTGCCCGAAGACCAACTGCCGGTCACACTGCCAGAAATGACCAGCTTTGAGCCGAGCGGAGACGGCCGCAGCCCCTTGGCCCGCGTACCGGAATTCGTAAACACCACCTGCCCGCAGTGTGGCGGCCCGGCTGAGCGCGAAACCGACACCATGGACGGCTTTGCCTGCAGTAGCTGGTACTTTTTGCGCTATACCGACCCGCACAATCAGGAGCGGGCTTTTGATGACGCTAAAGCCAAATACTGGATGCCGGTAGACGACTACATCGGCGGAGCCGAACACGCTGTTATGCACTTGTTGTACACTCGTTTTGGGTTCAAGGTGATGCAAGACGAAGGCCTGATAGACTTTGGCGAGCCAATTAAAACCTTGCGTAACCACGGCATGATTTTAGCCCCTGACGGCCAAAAAATGAGCAAATCCAAGGGCAACACCATCGAACCTGGCGGCCTGATAGAACAGGGTTACGGCGCAGATGCGATCCGCATCATGGAACTGTTTATCGGCCCCTGGAACCAATCGGCCAACTGGAGCGTTGAAGGTATGGGCGGCTCGTTCCGCTTCCTGCAACGTTTCTGGACATTGTCTCAGGATGTGATGGGTACGGAGAGCGGAGAAGACAAAGCTGACGCTACAGAAATCAAGCGCATAACGCACCGCACCATCAAGAAGGTCAGCCAAGACCTGCAAAACATGAGCTTCAACACCGCCATTGCCGCCATGATGGAAGCAGTCAACGCTTATTATGCCGAGAAAATCAAAGTACCGTTCGATCAGGCCCCGGCAACCTGGCGCTGGGCCTGCGCGACATTCGCGCAGTTGTTAGCCCCGTTCGCCCCTCACATCACTGAGGAGCTGTGGTCGCAGTTGGGCAGCCAAGGGTCTGTGCATACTTCTGATTGGCCGCAGCACGACGAGCAGTATTTAGTCCAGGACAGCATGATCATAGTTGTCCAAGTCAACGGCAAAGTCCGCGCTCAAATTGAGGTGCCCTCGGACGCCTCGCAAGAGCAGGTGGTTGAAGCCGCCAAGGCAAACGAAAAAGCCGCTGCCCACCTCAGCGGCAAGGACCTCAAGAAGTCAATCTACGTCCCCGGCAAGCTAGTCAGTTTCGTGGTTTAGCTAGCGGCGACAGTTACTTCGGCGTTCCAGCCGGCAGAACCGAGGCTCAACAGGTTGTAGCCTACGCAAGTAGTAACCAATGTGCCAGGCTGAATGTTTTCGGCCTGGTCCGGTGTTAGCGGCACGGCCTGGGCTATGGTCTCGTCCAACTTGCCGTTTGTGACTGGCAGCCCAAGAGCTGGCCGGGCATTTAGAGCGGCATTCTTCACGTTACTGCCTGCATCTACCTCTGTAGTTGCACAACCATAGTCGTGGATTATGGTGTCATGAATTTCATCGCTGTAGACTACAGCGGTTGCCAGAGCCGCAGTGACGCCTAGCGGCAGGCCGACGCGCCAAAGCAGGCGCTGGGAACGCGTTAAATCTGTACTGAATAATATCTCTCGTGCTGTCAACATAAATAAATCCTACAAAGTTGAATGCAAGTATAACATTTATTTCTTAATAAGTCAACATAAAGAGATACGACATTTTCTCTGCCGGGAGTATCAAACCGGATCAGGCGAGGGCAATAAACATAATATAGCCCGATGGATCGCTGCCGTAGGATGTCGGGTCGAACGAAGCCGGCAAGGTTGTGGCTGAGCTGACAAATGTTCTGCGGTGATTGGGCTTGTTGTAGCCGCCGCCAGTTACGCCGCTAATACCACCGCTTATTACGCTATAGAGCATATTCGGTGCCGCGCTATAGCCTGAGCAAATGATACAGGCATAAACATACCGGTCACTTGATTGCGCCGCAATCGGGCTAGGAAAAGCCTTGGTGCGCCAACCGGTAGCGGTCCAGAGATTGTCGTCAGAAGCTGTAGCGGCGACTTGCGTGCCGCTATCATCGTAGATGGCAAAACCGTTCTGCCCCCCGGCGCCGACTGTACCAGCGCCTACTACGACTGTACCCGCCCCGACGATGGCGTTGCCAGCAGGCACGAATACCCGCGTAACCCAAAACGACGGGGAGAAGCCACTAGTACCGGTGTTTGATTCGATTGGCGCATTAGCCGTAAAAAATCCGTAAGCAGATAAGGGGTATAAGCCCTGCAGGGCCGTATGCGTGTGATTACCCAAAGACACCTGGGTGGAGCTGGTGCCGGTCGGTAATTGGGCTATCGGAACGGTAGAGCTGGCATCCAGACTTGCGTAGCCGCTAGCAGCACCCTTATTGGAAGTTTGCTCGGCGCCTGTTATGCGGCTGTCATTTCCTTCGGCTGCCGTACCCGATGTGGTCCCGAATTTAAGCGTACCGTCAGAATTGTGGGCTACGCCAAGAAAATTATTGAGAATTGTTCCCCATTGGTTTTCGTCTGATCCTGGAATCGGCAAGCGTACCATCTGGTATTATTCCTTTAGCATTAACGCTTTCTATGAATTAATTATACATAATTACATTGATTAAAGAATACCTTTTTGAGAAAGGAGGGGCCCAAACCTGGCAACAAGAGGTTGCCATATCTGTAATTTCAGCTATAATACGGTATCAAGCAATATAATACTGAATTGTTGTAAGGAGTATTTCCACTTATGGGTAAACCAAAAAAGCGAACCTCAGCCCGCCGTACCGGCACGCGCCGAAGTCACGAAGTCGTAGAATTAGCACGCAAGGTTAATGCAAAATCACCGGTTAAGGCTCATACCACACGCCGCGAAACCGGCAAAACCGTAAAAGCCGCCTAGTTCCTACTCTACGGCAACGGTATACTGGATAAGTAAGAAAGTTTAAGACCATGGCATCAAATCGTCACCTTGGCCGAATCATTGCGCTGCAAACCCTGTTCGAGCAGGATTTTCGGCGTGCCGGAGGAGACGCGGAATTTGATCTTAACGAAGTGCTCAATCGCAATATTGAGCGCTATAAAGCTACTGTTGACGATACCAAATTCGTTGAAGACTTGGTACTTGGCGTTGATAAGTACGAGAAACAGCTTGATGAAGAATTGCAACCGGTAGCCCCGGACTGGCCTATTGACCAAATTGCACGCATGGACCGCGTGGTGCTGCGCATTGGTCTGTATGAGCTTAAGTACGCCAAGGGTGTGCCGCCTAAGGTTGTCATCAACGAGGCTGTCGAGCTTGCCAAATCCTTTGGCAGCGAGAACTCATCTAAGTTCGTAAACGGCGTATTGGGCACAGTGTTGCGGCAGACAGAGGGCGACGGTGCTGGCGAGAAACCGCCCAAGGCAGGCAGGCCCGAGGACGAAGGGTCTAAGGCATGAAACGCCCAAAACCGATGCAGAGTATCCGTCGGTTTATCCCTGGCCGCCGGCCAAGCATTCAAGAAGTAGTTCACGAAACCACAGCTGGCGGGGTTATCTTCCGGCGCGATCCTCAGACGCAAAAAATTGAGATTTTGCTGATTCAGGACGCCAAGGACCGCTGGACCATACCCAAAGGCCATGTTGAGCCCAACGAAGAGCCTAAGCAAACAGCGGAACGAGAGATCCAAGAAGAAACTGGTCTGCAGACTATGCGTGTATTCAACTGGCTGGGTAAGGTCAGCTTCCGCTATCGCCGCGGTCAGACATTGGTGCTCATGACCATGCATATTTATTTGGTGCAAGCCCTTGGTGACACCAACGCTTTGCAGCCGGAGGATTGGCTGAATGACATCAAATGGCTTCCGGCCAGCGAAGCTATAGATAAAATCGCTTATGACGACATAGGAAAACTAATATTAGTGGGGATGAAGAAAATCCGCGATGCAAGACTATAACGCGTACATTGACTTTGCAAAAAAAGTATTAGGCATTGAATTCGCTGACATCCAGCTGTTAGTAACTGCTTTCACGCACCGCTCCTATCTTAATGAACACAAGAAGACCGTTACCGAGCACAACGAACGCCTGGAGTTTCTTGGCGATGCCGTGCTGGAACTGGTTGTCACCAAATACCTGTACAACAACTTCAGCGAGCCTGAAGGAATACTGACCAACTGGCGAAGTTCTTTGGTGCGCACCGAAAGCATCGGCGCAGCTGCCCAGAAGTTCGAGTTTGAGCCGCTGCTGCGCTTGAGCCGCGGAGAAAAACACGGTACGGACCGGGCGCGAGCGCAAATTCTAGCCAACAGCTACGAAGCGGTAGTCGGCGCCATATACCTGGATAAGGGCTACGGGGCGGCAGAATCATTCATCACTAAGACCATATTGGTGACCTTTAAGGAGATACTCAAGACCGGCTCCTGGCTGGACCCCAAATCACACTTGCAGGAAGTTGCCCAGAGCAAGGAAAGCGCCACGCCGGTGTATAAGGTTTTGAGCGAGGAAGGCCCTGACCACGAAAAGCTATTTACCGTCGGGGTGTTTGTCAACGGCAAGCTGAAAGGCACCGGACAAGGGCCAAGCAAACAATCCGGCCAGCAAAAGGCGGCAGAAGCGGCACTGGACAGGTACGGTAGCAATCCGGCTGAGGCTGCAGAGGCAAAAATCTTATAATAATTGACAACAGGGGCGCTTATCTGTAAAATATACCCCTAGATTGTTGTAATAGTCTAAACACAAGAAAGAGAGATCCAACAAATATATGTTAGCTATCCGAATGCAGCGTACTGGTCGCAAAGGTCACTCCATGTTCCGCATGGTAGTTCAGGAATCGCGGCTCACCCCAACTAGCGGCAAGGTAGTCGCATTACTCGGAAGCTACGATCCTCACGCCAAGACTCTTACCTTAGACAAAGAAAAGGCTGTCACATTTCTGACCAACGGCGCTCAGCCCTCTGACCGTGCAGCATTACTTCTGCAAAAAGAAGGCGTTAAACTGCCTGAGTGGGTTAAGCTGAGCAGCTCAAAAGCCGGCAAATTGAAGAACCCTGAAAAACTGCGCAAGAATCAGCCCAAAGAAGAAGCGGCCGAAGCTCCTGCTGAAACGACCGAAGAAAAGCCGGTTGAAGCAGAAACTGCTGAAAAAGCCTAAACTTTTACGAAGTAAACATAAAATAAACCTTAACATAGCAAGTTTTTTGCATGTTGGTATATAATAGTAATACCAGCAAACGGAGGACATTCTGAAATGAGCAGTATCGACCAACAATTTGTGGACTTCATCGTTAAATCCCTAGTCAGCAAGCCGGATGCCGTTCACATAGAACGCCGCATCGATGAAAAAGGCGTGCTACTGGAATTAACAGTTGACCCCGAAGATTTAGGCCGGGTAATCGGTAAACGCGGCGCAACTGCGCAAAGCCTGCGCACTTTGTTGCGCGCCCTCGGCACCAAAAACGACGCCCGCTATAATCTAAAAATTATAGACAACGGCGAACAAAGGTCTGAAAGCTACGAGGGTCAAAGCAGTTCAGCCCCTACGGGCCAGAGCTCTTCTTCCAGCGACGACCGCGACGATGATGACTACAAGGACAAGGATTCTGAAAGCAGCGTTGTCAGCAAGACGCGCAAGGAGCTCGAAGAACTCGACGACCTGGACGTATAAAGCTCTTGGTATAAATATGTAAAAAACGTCTTGGAGCACAGGACGTTTTTTACTTTAACGGATAAAAATGTTATAATAACTTCAACATATGGCTAGGGATATACAAATAATTACACTGTTTCCTGAGATGTTCCACGGAGTACTCAACAACAGTATGATGTGGAAAGCTCAGGACAAAGACCTTGTTAAGTTCAACTATATAGACTTGCGCGATTTCGGGCTAGGCCCGCGCAAACAAGTTGACGATACGCCATACGGCGGCGGCGACGGCATGCTGTTGAAACCGGAGCCTTTGGTGGCTGCTATTGAGCAGGCCAAAAAGAACGACCCGGATGCCCTGGTTTTGCTGCCAACCCCTCGGGGGAAGCTTTATAGGCAGTCTGATGCAAAACGCCTGGCAATAGAAGACCACGGGCTTATCATTATATGTCCGCGCTATGAAGGCTATGATGAACGCATTGTTAACTGGGTGGATGAACAATATTGCATAGGCAACTATGTGCTCACCGGCGGCGAGCTGCCGGCCATGATTATGATCGACAGTATCGTTCGCCTAATACCCGGAGTTCTTGGCGGCGAGAATAGCGCCGACATCGAGTCCTTCCAGGATGATGATATGACCATTGAATTCCCCCAGTATACCCGCCCTGAAGAGTTCAGGGGGATAAAGGTTCCTGAGGTGTTACTTAGCGGACACCATGCCGAAATAGAAAAGTGGCGCAAAAAGCAGTCCAAATAGTAATCGTAAGGCGTCTGTGGCGGTTTGGACCATTACAGACATCATGATAGAGTAGATCGAGTATGAATAAAAATGCATCTGAAAAATTGAATTTGTTACAAAAGTTTAGCCTCTTTTTCTTTAAAAGATGGGCCGTAAGTTTGTGCTTGTGGGTGGTTATGGTGGTCTTCGGGCTGCTTAGCTACACAACGTTTTTGGAGCGCCGGGGCTTTCCGGCAATCGAGATACCTTACAGTGTAGTTACGGCCACGTATTTTGTTGACGACGCCAATAAAGTCGACAGCGAAATCTCCAAGCCGGTTTCCGAAGCTATTATGCGCACGCCTGACGTCAAGATGGTGGTGTCGCAGGCTGGCAGTGACTTTGTGGCGTTTACTGTGGAGTATAAGCAGGGCATTACATCGCAGCAGGGGTCAGACAAAGTTAAAGCCGGGCTGAAGTCGATTGCCTTGCCAGCGACAGCCAATTTGCAGTTCCAGAGCATTGACGCCACAAGGTTTAACAACCGTTACGATCTTGTAGTGAGCGTTTACAGCGATAACCCGGAAGCCACGGCCGAAGCCTTGACGGCACAAGCCGGGCCGATTGCCGATCGTCTGTCGAAAACAGATGGAGTAGCCGAAGCCGAGGTGATGTCGCAGTATAAGACGGGAATTGATCCGGCAACCGGGAAGACAACTACCAAGCAGGTTTCATTTGACCGCATCAGCTCTGCTGAGAATGGCAAGGCGGTGTTCAGGAATACGGTCAGTATCGGAGTAAATGGCGCCAGCGGAACTGACGCCCTTAAATTGTATGACAATGTGCAGGCCGCTCTGGACAACGAGTCGGGCGGAACTGTGAGGACGGTTATTTCCGCCAACTATGCCGAAAGTATTCGCCAGCAGGTGAGCAGCCTGCAAAAGAATCTGGTAGAGGGACTGATTATTGTTATCGCAGTCAGTTTGCTGCTTGTTTCCTGGCGCGCCGGGCTGGCGACGGCACTGGGCATGGTCACTGTATTGCTGATGACGGTCGGTGCCCTAAAGCTGTTTGGATACACGCTTAATACCATTACTTTGTTCGCTTTGGTTTTGTGTCTGGGGCTTATCGTTGACGACCTGACGATTGTCAGTGAAGCCATAGATGCCGGGCAGAAGGCCGGCAAGACCAAGCGCCAGGTAGTTGCTGAAGCTATAAAGCGTGTAGCCAGGCCAAGTATGGCTGGTACGGCAGTGACTATTATGACTTTTGCGCCGATGCTGTTTATTGGCGGCATAATGGGTGATTTCATAAAGGCTCTGCCGGTTACGATTATTATCAGCCTGGTTTTGTCCTTTGTGGTGTCGATCTCGCTTCTGCCGTTCCTGTCGCGGCGTTTGATCCTGGGCAAAAAAATGAGCCTTGGAAAAGCCCATAGCAAGAACCCGTTCCTGCGTCTTGAGCATGCAATTAGCAGCACTCTGGCCGCGATTATTCTTCGCGCTAAGGGTCATCGCCTCAGGCAATTTTCGCTCGGTCTGGTCGCCTGTGTCATAAGCCTTGGCATGCTGGCGGGCAGCATGGTGTACTTTACGAAGCTGAAGTTCGATATCTTCCCCAAGTCGAAAGACTCTGATGCCATGACTATGACTGTGGCGTTCCCGGCAGGCACGAATTTGACTCAGGCTGAAAAAATCGCTGATGATGTCAATGCAAAAGTGGGCGAAACGCTGGGGAGCAACCTGAAGCGCTGTGCCTACCTGAATAACGGTAGCACTGACGGGGTTTCGGCTCAGATTGAGCTTATTTCGTACGAGCATCGGGACATCAAGGCACCGGCGCTGGAAGACAAGCTGAAGGCAGCGTTTAAGGACTTTGATGACGCCGAGGTTAAATTCACCTTAATGGGCGTGGGTGGCCCTGAGAGTGAGTATCCTTTCCAGCTCCAGGTTGTTACCGAGGATGCAGCCAAGGCTAAAGCCCTGACTGCTGATTTGGTTTCTTATCTTAACGGCTTGCCCCTAAAACGAGCGAGCGGCACCACGGCGCACGTTATCAAGCCGCGTTTGGCTGACCCCAACGGTGTGATGCGAAAAGACGGAAAGAGAATTTTTGAGGTTAAGGCTGGCTTCGACGCTGACGACACATCAGCCTTAGTGAACCTGGCCCAGAAATCCGTAGAAGAGAAGTTCAATTCCGAAAGGATGGCCAGTTACGGCTTGAGCTCCAACGACCTGAAGTTTGATTTTGGGCAGGAGAGCGATGAGCAGGATTCGTTTAAATCGATGATGCTGGCTTTCCCGGTGTTGGTCTTGGCTATGTTCATTCTGCTGGCCGTTTTCTTCCGCAGTCTGTTGCAACCGCTGCTGATAACGATGGCTATACCTTTTAGCTTCTTTGGTGTGGCTGCCGGGCTGTATTACACCAATAACCCGCTTAGCTTCTTTGTTATGATCGGCTTCTTTGCTCTGATCGGTATCGCGGTGAACAACACTATCATGCTGGTGGATTACGCCAACAGGTCGCTCCGGGCGGGTAACGGCTATTCTGAGGCTATTGCGCAGGCATTAAAACATCGCTTTCGTCCGCTTGTCGCCACTAGCTTGACGAGCGTTGTGGCCTTAACACCTTTGGCTCTGAGTGATCCGTTTTGGGAGCCCCTGGCCTTTACGCTGATATTCGGCCTAATAAGCAGTACCTTCCTGGTTATCACGGCGTTCCCTTATTATTGGCTGGGCGCTGAATGGCTGCGCCTTGGAGCGCGGCGGGTCTTCCGTAGTGTATTTCGCCGCAAGCGATAGTGTTATACTTTCTAGTACCTAATAATTAAGGGGGTACAAAATGGGGTTACATCTTATTAAGCCCGTGCACGCCCACTGCGATCTGCCTTGCGGTGTTTATGATCCGGCCCAAGCCCGGATTGAGGCTCAAAGTGTCTACGAAATTGCAAAAAAGTATGCCAGTCTAAGCCAGGAAGACAAGTGGCGGGCAATAATGATCAAAGAGCAGCGGGCCGAACTGGTCAAACATCACCTATGGGTGCTCTGGACTGACTATTTTAAGGAAGAACATCTGAAAACATATCCTGACCTGCACGATAAATTTTGGCAGGCGACAAAACAGGCCAGCCTGTGCAAAAAAACAGTCGACCCTGAGGATGCAAAAAAATTATTGGATATGATCGGTGAAATTTCTGAAATTTTTTGGGAGACCAAGAAGGCCTAATCTGATATTCGTCAGGCGCGTAGCCGGTCAGAGTATGCTGCCGTTACTTGCCGAGGGACAGCTGGTTGCAGGGTTTGTCGGACGACGCAGGATTAGTATCGGTGATATGGTTGTCTTTAGGCACGAGGGCCTAGAAAAGATTAAGCGCGTTCAGGCTGTAGGCCCGGCTAAGGTTTTTGTCGTCGGCGATAATCGTTTGGCAAGCACTGATAGCCATGATTTCGGCTGGATAAGCCGTTCGGCTATCATCGGGCGGGTTTACTGGCCTTTGAGGGTCCGCACGAGGAAATGCAAAAATACAATATAATTGCAACAAATTTGCAATAAAATACGGCCGGATTATACTTCTCTGTATCAAAAGGAATATATGATGAGAAGAATAATTGCGAGTTTTGTTTTGGCTTCTGTTGTGTTCGGGGTAATAGGGTTTGTCGTTGCCCGGAGCGACTCTGGTGATAAGAATGACGGTAGGCTCAAAGTATCGGCGAGCTATTACCCACTGTATGATTTTGCCAGGAATATCGGTGGCGATAAAGTAAAGGTTACTAATATTACGCCGGCTGGTGCTGAGCCTCATGAATTTGAACCGTCCCCCAAGACATTGGCCGATGCCTCAAAATCGGCAGTTTTTATTTATAACGGCGGCAATCTGGAGCCTTGGACCGACGGTTTTGTGCGCGACTATAAGCACGTAGCCGTCAAAGCTAATGCCGGAGTTAACCTGCAAGGAAACGACCCGCATTTTTGGCTCGATCCGGTGTTGGCTCAGCAGATCGTAGATAATATACGTGACGGCCTGGTGAGGGCTGACCCTGCCAATAAAGCCTACTATGATCAGAACGCTGCTGGTTATGTCGGCAAACTGAAACAGCTTGACCAGGAATTTCGAAACGGGTTGTCAGGCTGCCAAACACGGACGATCATAACCTCGCACCAGGCTTTTAGTTATCTTGGCAGGCAATATAATCTGGACATTAGGGCCATTGCCGGCATCAGCACAGACGAAGAGCCCAGCGCAGCAAAGCTGGCCGATCTAAGCCAGCTGGTCAGAGACCAAAATATCAATTACGTATTTTTCGAAAGCTTGGTCAGCCCTAAGTTAGCTGATACCATAGCTAAAGAAACTGGTGCCAAGACTTTGGTACTTGACCCGATAGAAGGATTGACGAATGAAGACCAAAAACGAGGCAAGGACTACATCAGTGTTCAGCGGCAAAATCTTGAAAACCTCCGCACAGCCCTTGCATGCCGGTAAAAAGTTACTTGTTGACGCCGATAACATAACGGTTCGATTCGGCGCCGACAAAATCCTGGACGGTGTGTCGTTGTGTATTCACGAAGGTGAGTTTATCGGCCTGATAGGGCCAAACGGCGCCGGAAAGACAACATTGCTGCGGGTGGTACTCGGGCTGTTGCTGCCGACAACCGGCTCAGTTAAAAAAAGCGGTATAGCAATCGGCTATGTCCCGCAGCAGGGCGCCAGATATAATGCTATTGTGCCAATGAGTACTTTGGAAGTGGTCAAGCTCGGGTCTCACGGCTCTGAGTCCGAAGCCAAGTCAGCCCTTGAGGACGTTAAGATGTCGGCATCAATACACAAGAATTTTGGTTCGCTTTCCGGCGGGCAGCAGCAGCGGGTTATAATTGCCAAGGCACTGGCCAGTCATGCCACCATTCTAGTTTTAGACGAGCCTACTACCGGCATTGATGAGCGTTCTCAGGAAGAGTTTTACGCCTTATTGCGTGATTTGCAGCAGAAGGGCATCACTATCATTATGGTGTCACACGAAGTGGAGACGGTGTTGGCAATGGTCACGCGCGTGATTTGTTTGAATGGCGCAGTACTTTACGACGGCTTGCCGGAGCATTTTGAAGAAGATAAGTATTTGCCTCGTTATTATAAGACTAAACACCTGATGCTGCATCATCACCACGAGGCGTCGCATGCCTGAGATTCTACAATACTCCTTTATGGTACGAGCTTTATTGGCCGGCCTTGTGGTGGCCGTAACAGTACCGCTATTGGGCAGTTTTTTGGTGGCCCGGCGCTACTCCTTGATTGCCGACAGCCTAGCGCACGTCAGCCTGGCAGGTATTGGCGCCGGGCTGTTGTTCGGCTTTACTCCGGCGCTGGTCGCCATACCGGTGACTGTCGTGGGGGCTGTGTTGCTGGAATGGCTTCGTCAAAAGAAGCAGGTCAGCGGTGAGGTTAGCCTGGCGATTTTGATGAGCAGCGGCTTAGCTTTGGCTATAGTGCTGGCTAATTTTGCCCGCGGGGCTAATACCGATTTTTCAAGTTATCTTTTCGGCGGCATTGCCACAACCAGCCGCGCGGATGTGATTACACTGGCGGGTGCCGGGTTGCTGGTTGTTGCATTCGTGGCAGCAAACTACCGGTCGCTGCTGCATATTGCTTTTGATGAGGACGGCGCCCGGATTGCTGGTTGCCGCGTAACCATTCTTAATTATGCTCTGGCGGCAATGACCGCAGTTATTGTAGTGCTGAGCTTGAGAATTGTCGGCGGACTACTGATAAGCGCTCTATTGGTTATGCCGGTTGTTACAGCGAGCCGTTTTGTGCGTAGCTTCGGACAAACGATTTTCTATGCAATTATCCTGGCAGCCATCGCAGTTTTGTCCGGATTGGTAATAGCTTTTTATGCCGGGGTTGCCGCTGGCGGCGCCATCGTACTTTCGGCTTTGGCGTTGCTGATCTTTGCAATGATTTGGAAGAAGTAACAAGCTTGGCGTAGCCGTCCAGAGATCAAACTAGAGGCTTTTTATAAGATCGGCGACTTGGGCTGTGATTATTTTTTGGGAGAACTTTTCGCTGTAGGTTTGGTGGCCTGCCTTGGCAACTTGGTGTAGTTTTTGCGGGTTTTTGGCTGCCCATCTGACGGCCTTTACTATCGCCTCGGAGTCGGCCAGAGGCACGGTCAAACAGTTTTGTTTGTTAATGAACGCAGAAGCCGTGGCAGCGTTTTCGCCGATCAGCACCGGGGCGCCAGCGGACATGAACTGGTAGGTCTTACCCGTGACGACGAACTGCGATTGGAGCGTTTTACCGAACGGTCCGCCTAGGGTTAGGCTGGCATCGGCAACGGCTCGCGGGATTTTTTCGAACAGAATCCACGATTTGTAGGTGATGTTAGCGCCGCGCGCAATGGCTGCTTCGGCTGCTTTTTGGGTATCCTCTTTCCCTCCGACGAGCGTAAAGTGCACTTCCGGGTCGGTTTTTGCCAGTTTTACGGCTGCTTCAAATACATACTCCCAGCCGTGAAGCGGGAGCATGCGGCCGTTGCCGTAATAGAACACCTCAAAAATACCGCCGGCTTCGCTTGGCGCCCGGCGTTTGGCGGCTGAAGTGTTGAAGACGCTCTCATCGGTGCCTACCGGGACTGTCACGAATTTTTTGCTGCTGATGTGACAGATTCTGGCAGAAAAGTCGGCGTGCGCCTCAGTGTCAGCGATGATATAGCGGCAGCGGCGCAGCAGCCAGGAGTAAAACGCCAAAAACACCTTGCCAATGACCGAGCGCCTAGTGGTAATCTTGTGTTCTTCCAGCCATTCGGCGGCGTTTACTAATTCATCGAATATCAGCGGCTTGCGACCCTTTAGTAATGCCATGAACGGTAACATCTCGTAACCGCGAAATGTTAGGATAAAAGCGTCCGGCTTCTGCTGGAGCTTGCATTTTATTACTTTCCAGAAGACTTCCGGGTAGCGCAAGACGCCTTTATTTAAATTCTTGATGACAACGGTTTCGATATCAGGGTTGTCTTGTAGCGCTTTGCGCAGGACACGCGCCCGAACGTAGTCGTTTTGCGCATAACAGGTAATAATTGCAATTTTCATATCATTACTATACCATTGTGCGATATTGCCGCCGCCTCGTCACCGGCATTCGCCCACCCCTTCCCAGAGCACACTCTTGTATTAAACCTCCACCGGAGATCTAATACAGCGTTCGGCTGTAATCGGTTAGTTAAACCGATTACACAGTCTCCGGGAAGGGGTGGGCGAATGCCGGTGACGGACATATCTGGCGGGTTTTTGCTATACTGTGGCTGTAGATGACCGACAGGCAACAAACCACAAGACAAAGCCGGATATTGTAATGGTGTCCAAGCTGAGAGTCTTTCTGAACAGACCCTTGGGCAGGTATCTTGTTGTGGGCGGAAGCGTCTATTTGCTGGAGGTGCTGATTATAATTATCGCCCAGAGAGCCGGCGCCAACCCGGTTACAGCGGTCGGGTTGGGGTTCTGGACCGGGCTGATTATTTCATTTGTGCTGCAAAAGTTTGTTACCTTCAGCGACAAGCGAATGCACCATAAAATACTGGCCTTTCAGGTTTTGGCCTTCAGTCTGCTAGTGCTAGTCAACTTCGGGTTTACACTTTTGGTCACAAAGATGATCTCGCCCCCGGTTCCGGCGGTAATCTCACGCACTATAACATTGGCTATTACTACCCTATGGAATTTTTACCTATATAAGACGCGTTTATTTAAAAATGACGATACTGCGGTATACTAATCATATAAGCATAATAAGCAGTCTTAAAACTTGCTAGGAGTATAGCGGGATATTTTAATGCCAAAAGCAGCTTCAGACCAATCAAGCAAACCAGCCAAACCGTCGGAGGAACCCCGGGCCGCGTCAGTGGGCGGCCGACGCTTGTTCCCTATGAGCTGGCAAAAGGCATACGCGCTTTTTGCTGTTGTGTTTCTGTTGGCTTCAACGGTGGTGTGGTCGGTCCTCGGAGCGCATCTGAATCAGGGCAACGCCGACGAGCTGGTGAACCCCCGTTTGTTTGAAAATTTTGATACTTTCCAGGGTGCTACATTCCCGGGAGCGCACAGCTTTTTGATGAAGTGGCCGATATTCTTATTGGTGAAATTGTTTGGCGCCTCTACTCTGACTTTTACTATGTTCACGATAGTCGTTACGATGCTGACTGTCGGCTCGCTGGCTTATATTATTTATCGCATTGAGCGCCGACCGGTTGTTTTCGGGACGATAATACTGGCTCTTGCTTCGGTCTTGGCGTTTGTGCCGACACAGCCCTATCCGGGCGGGTTGCTGCCGGTCAATATGGCGATGATTGCTACCAGAAATCTGGAGTACGTTCTTTATATTCTGAGTCTGACATTTTTAATACGCTCTTCCGGACTGAAGAGCAAGAGTTTCTGGTTTGCGCTCACGGGTTTAACGCTCTTGGTGGCGAGCGACAAGCTGTTTATGACTTTGAGCGCCGGAGGGGCGGTTATTATGCTGGCCGCCAGCGCTGTTTTCCGTAAGCGCGAGCAGCTTATGCTGTCAATCAAATGGCTGTTGACCGGCTTGGTTTCGGCTTGCCTGGCAGCCCTGGTTTTGCTGGCTATTGATAAAAGCGGACTGACGCATATTGCTAGTCACGGCGGCAGTAATCCTTATGAATTTGTGCTTGGCGCCAAACAGCTGGTTCTGGGGGTGCTGTTCGGTCTCCTGGACCTGCCGACTAATTTTGGAGCTAACCTGGTTTATGACGTGCCGGTGCTCAAGGACACGCCGCATGTTTTTTTGGAGCGGATAGTTAGCCTGCACGTTTTTCCATATTTAATAAATCTGGCGGTATTTATCGCCGGTTTGTGTGCAGCCGTTCGTTTGGTGTACCTGAACTTCAGGCATGCAGAACCGGTGCAGCGGCAGAGGACCGGCAATGACGATGTCGGCCAAGCGATTAATCTGTCTCTGATGCTGTTGGCTACTACGGCCGCGGCTTTTGTTGCTTTTGTCATTACCGACCACTATTACGCAGTCGACTCCCGGTATTTGGCAGTCAGCTTATTCGCCTTGTTTTGTGCCGGGGCTGTTATTGCTCGGCAACAAAAAGTTGTGCAGGTAAAGCCGTTGCTTATTGCCGGAGCGGTGTTTGTCTTCGGTACAGTAACCGGCCTGATCGGAGCGGCTCAGATATATGATGCCGATGCGGCAGCCATGAAAGTAACTACCGATAGAACTAAGGCTATCGCTGCCGCGCTGGATAAGCATCACGTTGATGCGCTGATGGGCAGCTACTGGCGGGTTATGCCGGCGGTGCAAAACAACGATACTGTTAAGCCGTTGCCGCTGGCCGACTGTCTAACCACCACAACGGTTCAGAGTAGCTCGGAGTGGAGGATGGACATCAGCAAGCACAGTTTTGCTTACATCATCTCCTTTGACAAAGGACTTGTACCTTTCCCGAACTGCTCGATGGAAGAGGTGGTTGCAGAATATGGTGATCCGAGTTCGGAAATTGTGATTGCCGGCACCGAGAATAATCCGTTGGAACTGTTATTATTCTACGATAAAGGTACTGATGACAGAGCCAGGCGTATACCGCCAACCGACCAAAAGACGCATGACGGTGGGGTTATCGCCTTTGACCACGTGACGGACGCAAGCTGTCCGGGCAAGCCGACAATTATGAATATTGTTGCTCACCAGGATGATGATTTGCTGTTCCAGAGTACAGACTTGCTTAATGCCGTAAAGGCAGGCGACTGCGTCCGTACGGTCTTTGTTACTGCCGGTGATGCCGGCGGCGGCCAAGACTATTGGTTGTCGCGGGAGAACGGAGCAAAAGCCGCTTATTCGCAGATGCTTGATATAGACGGGCCGGGGTATTGGATCAGCAGAAAGATACAAATAGCAGAACACCAGACCGTGACTCTCGTGCAACCTGTCGGTGATCCCCGAGTTATGCTGGTGTTTATGCGCTTACCCGACGGTAATATTGACGGGTCCGGCTTCCAGACCACTAATCGCGAAACCCTGGAACGTCTGAGGGCAGGGGGGATTGGTGTGCTGCATGGTCTGGAAAGTCAGACATACTATAGCTCGCAGGAGTTATCGGACGCATTGACCGCTATGATGAGAGTATTCGTACCAACAGAGGTACGGACCCAGGCACCATCCAATGTGGGCCGTACTTTCAATGACCATAGCGACCATAAAGCAGTCGGTGCTATTGCGACCGGTGCATACCAGAACTATGGGAACCCCGCAGTGCCGATCAAACATTATATAGGTTATCCAGTCAGAGAGCGGCCGGAAAATATATCAGGCGATGCGCTAATGCAGAAGACAGCGGCATTCGCAGCATACTCAATGCAGGCGCAAGATACCGGCTGCACGACTGTTGATACCTGCCTTAAAAACCTGCCTTATAGCGCATATTTAAAACGGCAATATACTGTCGAATAATTGATTTTAAAGTAAGGGAGGATAGAACCAATGCAATCAAAAAATCATGTGCCGAAACTGAACATGGAAACTTCCACGACCGGATGTTGTCCTAAGTTTGACCCCAAGCCGTGGGACGGCAAAGTACTGGAATTTGACAATAAAACGTTCGTCAAAGTTTCTACGCGTAGTTTTTTGCATATACCCATGAACATGGGGGGTGTGATCGGTGACACGTGGAAAGTCATTGAAAGCGCCGACGCCGATGACAAGGATGAGTTTATTATGCTCTCGCAAGACATTTCGCCCTGGAAGGCTGAGCATTATTTTTGGGTGACCAAGGAAGTCCCGGGAATGAATAATGCCAAACTGTCAGGCAAGTATAAAACCAAGGTTTTCGAAGGCCCGTTTAAGGACGCAAAGAAATGGTACGACGAAATGGCAAAGATTGCTAAGGAAGCCGGTGCTGAACCCACGAATATATTTTTCTATTACACTACCTGCCCGAAGTGCGCCAAGGTTTACGGCAAGAATTATGTCGTTGGTTTGGCTCAAATCGGTTAGCAGGGCATAGCTGGAGCGTTGTATATAGACTGAGGGATGTCTGGCAGTAGCGCCTCGCGGTAGTCATGTGCCTCTGCCAGCTCCATGTACCCGCAATTATCCAGATGGTTGCGTATTGTCTGCACATCGCCGTAGCCGTAGACCATTTGGCCCTCGCTTGTCATAACAGTGAAGGTGGCATCTGTGCGATGCTGATCAGAAGGCCTAACTTCGGTTAGCCTGTAGCAGCCGGTAAGGTCTACTGCTATCGCGGTCTGCTCGCTGCTGACCTGCTCGAGCATTTCCGTATAGACCTGCCGAGCCTGGATGCGTCCGGCGGGGGTGTTCATCGGGTCGGTGCTTGCTAGGCTAAGGCTGTCAAGGGTTGCGGTTCTTAGGCCTAGAATGCGCCTGGCTCTTTGCTCGGCTGTGGGCAATAGGAACTCCGTGCTGTGCGGATCGTAAAGCGGCAAACGAGCTTCGGCTGCGGTATAAGACTTTATGCCTCGTGGAAGCGGATTGTCGGCCGAACAGAACGGCCGCAGCCGGAGTAATTCACTTTGCACCAGTACTGCGCGTATTGTTTGCCCTCTGACTATTGCCTCGTCCCGAGCGGCTATCAATCCCTCGCGGCGGGTATTATCATATTCTCGTAATTCGGGCGTGTTTGCCCCTTGTCGAACCAGCTCTCTTGAATGCATCTGCCAATATTATAATAAACTGGCTGTTTCGACAATATTATCCGGGTCGGACAACTCCAGATCTGTGCAACTAGGCTCTGGTCATCTTTCCGCGCAGGAGATACAATACTAATAAGCATAAAAGTTAACAAAGGACGGGTATTATGGGCAGCTCCTCCAAAAATGCAAAAGCAAAAACGCCGGCACCAGCAATGTCGGCTCCGTCAAAGGGAAATTGGTTTTCTAGGATGGCCTTATGGAAGAAAATAGTAATTTGCCTGGTGATCGTAGGTATAATCTTATTCTTTATAATCAATGCGGCAACAAATCCGTCAGTAAAAGTCAGCAACGAATTCTTGAATGATATTCAGGCCAACAGGGCTGATGCTGCATATGCTCTTATGACCACTGATGCGCAAGGCACTGTAACTAAGGAGGACTTTAGGGCTATAGTTGCCCAGATCGGGCCGATTCTTAATGCAAAGGAGAGCATGAAGAGCAAACGGGTTACGGGCGAAACAGGTTCTGCAGCCACGGCCAAAGTAGTTTATGAGATTAAGGGGACAGACGGCGTTACATACAGCTTTACCAATAACCTGATTAAAGACAACGGGCAGTGGCGGGTTCTGAACTTCGAGAGCAAGAAGAAATAAGGGTAGTATCCGGCACAGAATGAAACGAGCAAGAAGTAAAGCCAAGCCCAATGACCGACAGTACTGGTGGAGAACTGCGCTCTCATTGCTCCTGATAGTTATGTCAGCCGTGGTGCTGGTATGCTCTGTGGCTACGCGCTATGCTCGTGATAACGTGCTAAATACCGAGCGCTTTGTGGCTATTGTCGGCCCGCTGCCGAGTGACCCAAAGGTTTCGTTGGCATTAACGACATTCACTACCAAAGCGATTTTTAACGCTTCACACGCCGAAGATAGAATTAGGGATATTCTTCCGTCAAAGCTGTCGCCGCTGGCCGGTCCTTTAGCGGACGTGGCTCAGAAAAAGGTCGCGGACGTTACCAGGAACTTTATACAAACAGATACTTTTAACACAATATGGACTGGCGGCATACGGTTGGCTCATAAAGATGTTATGGCTCTGGCGGAGAGCAAGCCGGGGGCTATCGATGAGACCAAAGTTGTAGGTTCGTTAAACTTGTCAGACCTTTTCCGTGCTGTTCGCCGGATTTCCGGTGTTGACCAAACTATGCTCACTAGTTCTGATATGGATAAGGCCAACCAGCTGGATGTTAATCTGCGCAATGACGTCGAGCAATTACGAAACGTCGTGTCAGCGGTCGAAACCGGAGCCCGCGTATTGCCGTCTGTCTTTCTTGCCTTGATCTTAGGCGGTGTCGCAGTTTCGTATAGCCGCCGCAAAGCAATTATGGCCAGCGGTATCATGTTGTTGATCGTAGGTGTCGGGGCTTTGATAGGCTTCAAAGTATATTCCGGCTACCTCATAGATGGCATACATACGGCAATGTATCGGGACGCGGCCGCAGTGGTATATGAAGCTTTCTATAGCAATCTGCGTTTGCGCATAGAAGGTGTTATATGGGCCGGAGTTTTTGTTCTGTTAGTGGCTGTCTTGTCCGGACCGTACGGCTGGGCTGTCTGGCTGCGGGCAAAACTACGCCTGCGAGACCTGGCTAGGACCAGAGTTTGTAGGAAAATCTGCGAGATGCAGTCCTGGGTCGCGCGTTTTTGGCACTGGCTCGCCGTGGCCGGACCCCTGGTAGCGGTAGTCGTAATTCTGGCATTATCCAGAGTAACGCCGGCAACGCTGATTATCGCAGCAAGCATTATTGCAGCATACGAATCATTAGTTTATATTTTATTTAAACAAGCACTAAACACACGTTAGAGTTATAATAAAATCGTGCAAAACCTAGGCGACATCAATTCTTCTATTGAACAAGTATTAGGCCAGCAGGCAGCGGAGTTTGCCTCTCTGGTCGAAGAAGCCGAAAGCAGGGCTGCAGCTATGCAGGAGCAATTCCTGGAGGCTGTAGGAGACAGCAGAAACCCGAATGTAGTAGAGCTAGAGGAACGGCTTGCAGAAGTTATAAGTAGGCTCGGCAGTGTAGCGGCTATAGTAGTTGATACTAGAGGCACCGGAGCCAAGTTGCTGGAAGTGTGGGGAGCCGTGGGATCAGGTTCTAGCACAGGTGATGCAGGGGCCGGTACTGCGCCGGCCGGAGGCTTGGTAAAGAGTCCCGACGTAGTTGAGGGCGCAGAATTTATTCCGGTCGGCCGGCCATTGCCCAACGCCGCGCGGCGCGGCGGCCGTCAGCCAAGACGGATCGTTACTCCGGATGCAGGTGGTGAGACTGTAGCCACGGATAGCCAGCAGGGCACAGAAAATGTCGCTGCTGCTGCAGTAGACCCGTCAGCCCCTGACGCAAATCGCGCTGCCGACCCTGCGGCAGGCCGTCCCGCACAGCCAACAGCCGAACAGACTGACGGCCGCGAGGAATACCCGGAATCAGAAACCGAGCCGCCAGCAATGACAGCCGAGGAAGAAGCCAAGGCTGCGGCCGGTTGGTCCGGCCCTGTCGGCGAAATCCGGCACGAGCAGCTTGACGATGTCCTCTCGGCGGCAATGGCTAACGGCGGCTATATACCGGACACTGTGATATTGCAGCCGAATGACGCAGCTATGCTGCGCGGCGGAATTGCAATCATGCAACGCAATCTGGACCGGCAGCAACATCCTGGCCGGGTTTACAACGACAAAACCATGCCTCGCGAAATGCCGGGCATGAATGTAATATCCGACAGTCTAGAACAGGGCCAGACAAGTCTGGGGTTGCTGCTGGCCGCTGAAGCGCTTGAGGGCAAACCGAGAAACCGGAACTTTGTGCTAAGGGCGGCAAGGAGCGGTGTGACAAGGAGACTTAGGGGGACTATTTTTGCTCCGGACATTATCGTTGACACTATCGGCGGAAGGGGCGAGAGACGACTGCGAGGCATAACCAACAAAATAATTGAGACCGCTTACGGAAGTAAGTTCCGGCGCAATAACGGCCCCTCGGCCGGCCCGATGCTTATCGCCAGGGCTATTTGTATCGCAGGCGAGAATCAGGGCATAGACTCCAGGGCTGCGGCGTCTTTGGCAGAGGGTTTTAGGCGCGCTTGGGAGAAGAACAGGAAGATAGATGGCGGATTTCCGCCGGATGTACAGGAGTTGTCCACGGATATCTATCGTGCTTGGGGCCGCGGCATCGCTGAGGCCCGGAGGCGTCCGCACAGGCCATCGCATGCCGGGCGCCGCACAATACGCAAGCGTCTTAGCGGAGCAGGCGCTGTAAATACTGAGCCGATAAACGAAGAATTGTCCGGTGTTGCCCAAAAGCATCATGTCCGAGTCAAGGCCTTGCGTGAGAAAAGGCGACAAGACCGTTTGGCGAAACGGGACACTGAGTACAACCGCGATTTGGAAAGGCGGGAACGATTGGACCACGCCAAGCAAGCTTCGCTGAATTATAATCAGGCAACGACACTCTCGACCACAGCGCTGTCTGCCAGGGCCAGGCGGGCGATCAGGGCGGGCAAGTCGGACGAAGTAATCGAGGATCTCATGGCGCTGCAAGAACGAAAAACGGCTGGCAGCCGTGCAGCTGCAGTTGAGTTTGACAGGCTTTGGGCAAGGACTTCACGCGGTCTGGTCGAAGCGGCACATGAACAGCGGAAGCGTATAGCAGCCGGATATATTACGCCGGGCATGGCCTCGTTCATCAGCGGGCTGAGTACGAATAACCTCGGTAGAGACTGGGCCCTACGGGAGAAGATCGAAGGCCTTAAAACGGCTTTGGAAGAGTTGGCTTTCGTCAGCATGGACATGCCGCTAGAAGTAAAGAGCAAAGGAAAAAACGGCGAAGTTAAATCTTATCACCCCGGGTTGTATGACGACGGCACCCGGAACGCAATTGTAGAAGGACATATCTACAGGTTGAAACAAAGAGGAGTGGGTGCAGCTATAGGGCACGCACCAGAGCATGCTCCTCTTTTGGCGGCACTTGACGAGCATCGGTCGCGGCGGCTGGTTAGAGCAGCAAGGCATACCACTAGGCTTGCGATACCTAGGATAGTTGCAGCCGATGTCAATCGGGCCCAGCAGCTAGAGGCGCACGTTGCACGCACACGCCGCCTCGAAAGGATTAACGGCGCCTGGCGGTGGGTGGTGGAGACTACTAATACGGTCCTGGCACCGGCGGCCCTCAAGTCTACGGACGAGAGCAGCCACGCGGATACAGCGGCCTAGTCTCAGGGCTCTAACCATCTCTACTTATGATAAAACGTAATCGTCATTACCGGTATGGAAGGGCCAGATCCTTGAAGCGTAAACGTTCCATAAAACTCAAGCTTGGGCTATTCCTAGCGTTGCTGGCTACGGTGTATACGGCTTATGCACTACGTCCGTTGTCCTATGCGACGCACATGAGTATTGCACCGCCGAGCAGCGGGCAGGCATCAAATTTTAACTGGCCTTCGGTGGGCCAGGCCGCTGTCGGCATCGAGGGTCAAGGCGCTGCGGCGGTTTCGCCCAATGAGCATACGGTTTCCATTGCCAGTATAACTAAACTGGTAACTGCTCTGGCGGTTCTAGACAAAAAGCCGCTTAAAGCAGGCGAGCAAGGAGCTTCCGTGTCTTTCGGCACCAGCGATATTGATATCTATAACCGGGTAATAGCGCAGGACGGCGTGGCAATACCGGTGCGAGCCGGACAAACCATGACCGAGCGCCAGGCACTGGAGGCAATGGTGCTCAGGTCGGCTAATAATATCGCGATTACGCTCGGTAACTGGGCGTTCGGCTCAGAAGAAGCTTACGTAAAATATGCCAATTCTATGCTCAGGCGTATGGGATTCCAGCACACACGCGTTGCTGAAACCAGCGGTCTTAATCCTGGCTCAGTCAGCACCCCGAGCGAGTTAATGTTGCTGGGGGAGATGGCCATGAGATCGCCTGTCCTAAGGGAGATCACGGCTAAGCCCGAGACAGATATTGCCGGTTTTGGCATCATTAAGAATACTAACCGGTTACCGGGGTTGAGCGATTCTGTGCACGCTCTTAAAGTCGGTTTGACGGACGAGGCGGGTTCTTGTCTATTATTTTGGGTGAATCCCGACAATTCAGGTTCAAAAACCCGCGTCTACGGAGCGGTTTTGGGCCAGCCGGACTTTAAGGCGGTTGTCGCGTACGTCAATACTCTTGCCGAGAAGGTAATACCAAGTAATTTTTCCCAAGCTAAGGTAGTGTCTGGCGGAGAGAAAGTAGCCACCTATAAGGACAAGACCGGCTTGAGCGTATCGCTGACCGCCAAAAATGACGTTGTGGTGCCATACTGGCGCGGAAAAGACATATCTTTAAGCGTGCAGGAACGCGGCCTGCGTCATGAACTTAAAGTTAAAACAGCCAACAGCGCCCAGAGCTATGCTTTGGCTCTCGGTGATAGGCAACAGTCCTCTGTTGCCTGGCGTCTGCTCCACCCGTTTTGACTGGTTAGGAGCCGATGGATTTAAGCGCTTCTTTAAACTTCTCGGCGTTGCTGACCCGGAAGATTTTTTGTGATCCGTCTGTAAAGACCAGAAGCGTATACGCGTAGGACAGGGCTTGCTTTACAAGTTTGATCTTTGCAATCTCTTGATGCTTCCACTGTTTTTGTATTTCAACTGAGCGCGTTTTCTTATTGTATAGACCCCAGGCCAGGCTGTCGGCCATCAGGCAAAGATAGCCGGGCTCGTGCTTACTGTAATTTTTTGCCGGCTTTATGGCCGAGAAGGCTTTTTTTTCTTCACGATTCATGCCGGCTATAGGCTGGGGGCGCGGCAACAGGCGTATCGCTCCCCATATCAGGAAGACTATAAAGAGAGTAGACAGTATTGCAAACGGTATAATTAAGAAGAGCGGGTTGGATATTGAATCATTGAGGGAGTCCTTGCGGTCCTTTAACAAATCAAGAAAAGCATTCATAATTGCTAGCTTGGATGTTCCTACGGCGGCAAGCAGCTCCACATATCGCTTCTTGTCCATCCGTTTAATCCAGGCAACTATTGTGTCGTCTATTGTAGTATTGTTGCTCATCTCACCCCCCCCTAACTGTAGTTACGTACATTGCTTTCTAGTTGTTATCTTCAAAGTAATATTTCCAGGCGGGCAGCTCCAGCGCAAAGAAGCTGGACGGAGATGTTTCGTAAAGTTGTCTTAGCTCATCAGTCTTTACCCATTTGGCATCTTTGGCTTCGCTTATCTGGGATTTTGGCTCGCCTGGCTCTACCTCGCAAATAAATACAAAGCCGATGAACGGCTTACCGTTTTTTAATTGCTGAGTGCAGCAATAGGGCCGGAAGCCAATAACGGCGTCATTTTTTCCAGTGTCTATAACCGGGGTGCGGTTATCGTTTTTGATGGTTTTGAGTGTCAGCCCGCATTCTTCTTTTATCTCCCTGGCTATGGTAGCGTGAATGTCCTCGAATGGCTTGTCTAGCGCGCCTGCCGGGAACTCGAGAGTGCCGGAGTAGACGGGGTCGGCATGGACTTTCCAACGGGTTTGGATAAGTACTTCTTTGCAGCCGTTGTTCTGGCGCTCGATGATTGCTGCGCAATAAGGTATGAGCATGGAGTATTCATGCTTGGCTCGCTTGGAGCCGATGTAACGGATTAGATTGTGGACGCCTTTTTCGGCGTCTTTGTAAGTTTCTCCGTGGTTGTCTAGCAGGATAGTGTCATAGTATTGCATCAGCTTGCGCGTACTTTCCAGGCTAAAGTACCGCTTCGGATTTTGTGCTATGCGGAAATAGTCGTCTTCCAGCTTGGCGCCAGTACCGTATTCCGGATCGTTGACTGAGTTTGCCAGGAAGGCGAAAATGCCGCCAGGCTTTAGCACCCGCTGAATCTCGCCGATCAGCCTTACAGTAGTGTCATAGTCAAAATAATGGATTGAAAGATGGGCGTAAACGACATCAAAAGCATTACTGTCAAACGGCAGCTCTTGGCGCAGGTCAACTTGTTGCAAGGCGACCCTTGGTTTTATATCATCGGTCAGTTTTGCCCGGCTTGCTTCAAGCGCCGACTCTTCGATGTCTGTGCTTATGACTTGATGCCCGTTGTTTGCGAAATAGCGGCTATCTTGGCCTTGGCCGGCTCCCAGGTCCAGCACCTTGCTATTGGCCGGGAAGTATTGGATCGCGGTTTGCGCAAAAAGGGAAGGTTTGTCGATCCAGCCTTGGTCTTTGTAGTTTTTATGTAGATCTGACCAGATATTGTTCATCTGCCAATTATAACAAAAACAGCTCTAGCCCGCCGACCGGCCGGAATTATTGATATGCTTATAATATATGTAACATTGGGGGTCTGATGAGCGCTGACAAAATTATATACAACGGAACGATAATCACCATGGATGAGGATGGGCCGGAGCAGGCTGAAGCTGTAGCAATATCCGATGACAAAATCACTGCCGTTGGCACAAACGACGAGATTATGCGCCAAAAAATAGATACTACTGAAGTAATCGATCTGAAGGGCGCGACCATGCTCCCCGGCCTGATCGATCCTCATATACACCACGCGTTAGCCGGTGCTTTTTATTTTTTGACCACCATTCGTGCTGATGAAGACTGGGGGCTGCCGGGGATTAAGAACATACAGGTGCTGGACCACGATACCTATATGGAAAAGCTAAGAGCTGCTGATGCAGCCCTGACAGACGGGTCGCAGTGGCTGATCGCCTACGGCTACGCCAGCTATTATCACGGCAAGATCGGCAAAGACGAGCTGGAGAGCATCTCGATGACCCGGCCGATAGTATTGTTCCAGCGTTCCGGCCACGAGATTTTCATGAACAGCAAGGCTATGGTGGTCTTGGGCTTTACTGAGGAAAACACCAAAGCCGACCCGCAAACCGATTTTGCCAATGGTCATTTTATTGAGGAGGGAGTAATAGAGAAAGCCCTGCCCCTGCTGGTGCCGATAATCTTAAAGGGAGATAACTGGCAAAAAGCCTTGAAGCTGAGCGTTGATTATCTTCGCAAAAACGGCATAACCACGGTAGCTGATATGCTGGGAATGGATGGTTTCAGCGATGAGCAAAGAGCGTCATTTAAACAAATTATTGACGGTCCGGATGTCGGCTTGCGTACCTACATGGTTACTGAACCGCGCATGGTGTTTGAAAAACAAGGCGCTGACGCGGCAGTTAAGTTCATAGATTCTTTGTCGCAGCGTGACGGGAATAATTTGAAATATCTCAACCAAATCAAGGTATATTCCGACGGTGCGTTCTTTGCTCAACTGATGCAGATAAAGGGCGGTTATACTGACGGGCATCACGGCGAATGGATCACGCCGCCAGATCAGCTGAAAGAAATACTGACAGCTTTTTGGAAGACTAACCACTCCATACATATACACGTCAACGGCGATGAAGGCGTTGAGGAACTCTTGAGTATTTTTGAAGAGCTGCATAAGACTTCGCCCCAATCGACTAGCCGGGTGGTATTCCACCACTTGGGATACACGCAACCTGAGCAGATCAAGCGGATGAAGGATCTGAATATTTATGCTTCGCTTCTGCCTTACTATATCCGGGCCTTAGGCGACATATATTCTAAAATTGGTTTTACTCCTGAAAACGCTCATCGGATCAGCGACAGCGGTTCGTGCGTCAAATATGGCGTGCATTTTTCCCTGCACTCGGACTTTCCAATGGCGCCATCTAACCCTTTGTTCAACGCCTGGTGCGCCGTAAACCGCATTGGTATGCTATCTGGCGAAACGCTGGGTTCCGAGGAGAAGATCAGCGTACGCGATGCCTTGAGGGCGGTCACTATTGAAGCAGCCGCGACTATCGGCAAAGAAGACGAGCTGGGCAGCATTAAGATCGGCAAAAAGGCTGACTTCACGATTCTGGCCGAAAATCCGCTGGAAGCCGACCCCGTTAGGCTCAAAGACATTAAAGTTACGGCTAAAGTCTTCAATGGAAAATATTTAGGCCTGTAAGCAGAGGCCCGTTGCCTGCTTGTGAGGAAAGCGGCGAACAGCGCGTAGCCATTAGTTTTTTTGCCTTTCTGTGATATTATGGCGTACATGTCAAATTCAGCCCCCAGTCCGGAAAATCCGGGCCAACAAGCGCCTCAGGCTGCTGACATAAGTGATCTTGGACAGCTGCTTTTAGGTGTGGCGGACAATATTCGTCCTGACCTGGCCGAAGTTTCGCTGGACAGCTTAAATGCGGCTCGAGACAGGATTGCGGCCGCGGTCGGAGAGAACGAGGCGGGCTTGGCCGGAGTGCAAGCACGCCTGGCTGAGGCAGCTATCAAGCTTACTGCCGCCAGGGAAAAGCTGACAACGGCAGAGAATGGTATCGTTGGCTATTTGGAAAAAATCGGCATTGAAGATGACTTTTCCCTGGAATCATTCCTTGACGGGTGGAGCCTGCCTGGCCAGGGGGTGCGTGAGAGGCTGGCCGTGCGTGACGGCCTGAGAGAGCTCATTGACCAATCCGGGCGTTTTAACTCCGGACTTGACCGCAAGATTGCGCACAGCCTTGCAGAAGAACTTTACAAAAGGGCTAGTGCCAGCTACCTAACTACTGATAAATATGAGGCTGCGGCTAAATCGTTGGCAGCGCTTATTCCTGTAGATAACGGCAAAGGTAAACGACAGATCAACGGCAAAACTATACCGCCGGCTGTAGAACGGCTCATCGCATCGCGTCTTAGCGGCCGTGAGGTAGATATTGCCGGACCGGCTGGCGCATGGGGAAGACTGCCCGAAATTGTAAAACAATACCTTACTTATTATGGAAGTAATATGGCTTGCGAGCTTACCACGAATTGCACAGTAGGCTGTCCATTTTGCGGTTTGTCAGACAAGGGTCCGATAGCGGCTAAGGCGTCATTCGATTCAGCTGTTGATGTCATGCGGGACTTTACGGGCAGGCAAGAAGTACATTATACGCAGGTCAGGGTAGACACGCTCTATTGGGGCAGTGATCCGTTCGACCTGAAGTGGGCAGCAACTGAAACCACGCCCGAAAGGGATTACACCGACCTGGCCCAGGCACATGCCCGCCTCCCCAGCGGCCGCTCCCGCGCTTTGTATACTTCAACCGCGGTTCCCCTAACCGAAGAACTGCGCATATTGCGCTATGCCCGGCATTTCATGGGATTACTTGAAGGCCACCGCAGCGAACTGCGTTTTTCCAGGACCAACGCCAATACGCAACGCGTTGACCACCTCCTGCACGTAATCGAGGCTCTGTACCCACGCGCTAAAGACATCACGGTCAACGACGTGCAGGACCATGTGGCGATACGGGGCAAAAAATGGGAAAAAACAGCGGAAGGGGATGCTGTGGCATGGGACGTTACCGGTCCGAACTGCCGGGACGGCGTAGTGATCGGCGTCAACGGCGCAGATGCGATAATCATGCAGGGCGCTTCGCCTGACCGGCAAAGTGGCGAAGCAAGAGAGCCGGTGGGATCGATCGTGGACGGAAAGCGGATTTATACTATACCGACATTTTTTTTCGTTCCAGACATTGGCGGCAAAGGCTCTGTGGGCGGTATATATCCCGATGTCGAAGTCAATACTATCGAGATTGATGCTGCCGGCAATGAAACGGTGATCACCCGAACGATAGCAGACGACCCTCATCGCTGGCTGCTGCGCGTGGCAGGTGCGATACAACATTATTACCGGAAAACACTCGTCGGCGAGGCTATGACCGAGGCCGAAAGATTGCGCGAGTTCAAATTATACATCGGGCCGACTGCCGAGCGCCTGCGCCAGCACGTTAATAGCGGTGCGGGAAACTGGGTGATGCGCGAAGCGGTCCAGGAACTCATCAATCAGGGCTTTATTGGCCCCTAGGCTCTACAAAATTCGGCATATGGCGGCTATAAGCTGCTATTATTGATAATGGTTATGCATGAACTCGCAGTTAAAGTAGTTCCGGTATGTCTCAGTATGGTTTTGCTGAGTCCGGTCCCTATGGTACTGATGATCATTATCTTGGGGGGAAAGAAGCATAGTTTCGCTAGGGGGCTAGGGCTATTCTTCGGCGTGGCGACTATTCCGGCACTGACGATATTGGCCAGCATATTTCTTGGGCATGAGGTAATAAGTCAGACGTCGGGCACTACAAAGAGTACGCTAACGGGCGTTCTGGATATTACGGCCGGCAGCTTCTTGCTGTTTGGCGCGGTGAATTTTTTTTTCAGCAAGAATTACAAGATCAAGGCTAGGAAAGGCTTGGGAGTGCTGGGATGGTTTGTCTTTGGACTGGTAGTACAAAGTACCGACTTCGGGCAGATTCTTATTTGTTTTAACGCCGCCAAGGAGGTGACTATTTCGGGCATTGGTACGGGCGCCAAAGCGTCATTCCTGGTCTTTAACTTTTTGTGCTTTATGGCGCCGTTGATTTTCCCATTGCTGTACTATGTGCTTTTCCCGAGGAGCGCCAAGGAATACCTGCCGCGGCTTAACCGTTGGACGATGCATAATATTCGACGTATCGTGATAGGCATATCCGGTGCGTTTGGACTGATATTTGTCATTAAGGGACTGATCATAATTTTTTAGCTCCTATCAGTATAGGTGCTGCGCCGAAGTGTGAGACCTAGCCGAACATCAAGAGCTGCGGTGCAAATAGCAAGAGTATACCCAAAACTACCATGAGCACGCCGCCGAACAGGTGCGCATAGCGCGCATAACCGGCATGCAGGCCGACCATTTTCAGTGTTAGCATTGCCGCGAAAAATACAAACAGGTCGTCTGCCATGAATATTAATATATAGAGCAACAGGTACGCTATGTGCTGCCAGGCGGAAAGGCCGGAATTACTTAGTATATTCGTATATACGGCAGGCAGCCCGGCACTACATACGAGCTCGACCATATTAACTGCAAAGGCCAGCAACGTTATGCCGATCAGGGCCAGCCAAATGCTCTTATCGTGAACGATGTGGCGGATTTTTTCAAAAACCTGCCGCCGCTTTTCGTTGCCGGTGACTTTGCAGGTACCGTTCTTATTGGTATAGAAGTCGTAAAGATAATACCCGCCTGCTCCAAGTGCGACCAGCCCGATAAGTATTTTTACCCAAGTTATATAGCCGATAAACAGGAAGATATTAAGCCAGGCAGCTAGGAACATGAAGTATATGAAAGCTGATGTGCCGATAAAAGTCGAACCGAGCAGCCACATGCGCCTGCGGCTTTGCATGCCCAGCAGCAAACTGATCAAAAAGAGCAGGGTCCACATAGCGCAAGGGTTGAAGCCGTCAAGAGCGGCGATTATGATAGTTAGGACCGGCAAGGAGAAGTCTTTGACATGGATATTTCCGAACAGCGGGAGGCTGATTACTTTCTCGCTGGCATTGCCGCCGGGCTGCACAGTAGCAGAGGACGAATTTGGGGTTGTGTTTTGTACGCTCCCGACGCCGACTATGCTAGCTATACTGTCGCGGCAGCCGTTAGCCAGACATTCCTGGATACGGTTTTTTATCGGATCTTCGGACGCCGAGGAATAGCCCACGAAAGGCTCGTCGCCTATGACAATCAAGGGCACGCCTGACGAATTGACGCCGAGCTTCTTAACGGTATCCTGCAGTAACTTTTGGTTAGCTTTATTGTGGTATACCTCATAGTCGTATAGGCTGACCGCATCAGAAGAGCGGTCAATTTCTTCCAGAAAAGGCTTGGCCTTAGAGCAGTGCGGGCAGCCTTCGCCCCAAAAAAAGTAGATATTTACGGTATTGGTCTGCGCGGCCGTTTCGGCCTTGACGCCAGTCGAAGGGAAGGCGGACAGCAGGCCGAATAGTGCAAACAGCACCGCCAGTAGTTTTAGACGTTTCACGATTTTGGGTTTCTTGTTCTTGGCATAGTCATAGAATAGCATCCTTCATATATTGTATGTTATGCCGCTGCACGGGGCATTATGAGAATTGCGTCAGATCTGCAGGCTATCTAAAGGCAGCTATCACCAAAGGTTAGCTGCTTAATACATGTGATTTTAACACTTCGGCCACTTTACGCGGGTCGTGGTGCATGTCGCTGCGCAAGGCGGCAATGGGGTCGTTGTCGGCCGCCCGGACGACGTGCGGGGCAACCAAATCGGCGCCGATTGCTGATGCCCCTATTGAGCGCAGAACTATATGATCGCAAGCTAAGGGCACTCTGCCTTCAGGAAGCGCGTCGGTTCTGGTGTTGTAGACAACATAACCGGGCGTAACGGCATGACGGCCGATGAACCTGATCAACTGGTCGAGTGTCAGGCGCGGGGTGGCTTGCGGTTCGGCAAAAAGATTAGCAATAGACACGACAATTCCTCCATTTTCTTTTTGCTTAGCAAACGCTTCGGGAATGCCGTCGGCCGTTATGCTGGGTGCGATTGACGTCAAGGGACTCCCCGGGCCAATGACCGCGATGTCGGCGTGAGATATTGCAAAACAGGCCTGCTTTGATGCATAAGGCCTTCTTCGCCCCGGACCCAGGTCAAGCCGGATATCGGCTTTATCTACCTCGGCAACCGGGTAGTCGTCGATGATACCCTCGCCCCTGATTATTCTGTGTCCATTGTTGCTTCGGTCTGTAAGGACTACATCGTGGGCCTCAGGGGTGACGGGAAGGACATTCGCACGCGCCGAGACCCATGTACTAAATTCTTCGGCGGCAGACAAAATATCATCGCCGTGATGCAGCCGTAGCGCTGTTAGGACAAGGTTGCGGTAGGTGTGGCCGTATAACCCTGGTAATTCACTGCACAAGCTTGCGGAATAGTCCAGAATGGGGGAAGCGCGGTTGGCAGTTGCGCCGTCGGGCAGTGCTGAAAGCAATTTTTCGTTTAGCCGGGCAACATCGTCAGGCGTTGCCAGCTCATCGAACCGCTGATCGAAAATTCGACTGACTACAGCAGAGCTGCCGACAGCGCATAAGACCTTGCCCAGATCTCCAACCGCAGGACCGCCGAATACCTCTCTGATTACCCCGGTACTGCTGCCGCTGTCGCCCATAGGCACAACAACTGAGATGCTAGCGTCCGGAAATGCATCGACAAAGCCGCTGGCCATGACAGATCCGCCGCCCCCTCCGCCGAAGAGAACCAAGTTAAGGTTGTAATGTGTGTCTAGTTCGTTTGTCATAATACTTAGCAGGTTTTATAGCAAACCGGCGCTTGGGGCGTCCACGGCAAATGGCAACATTTTATTGACACTTTCTTAGGAGTAACAATATTATTAAGACATTATGAAAAATGACAACCACAACCTAGTTGACGTATTTGCCGGCCTGGGCATCTCCCGCGCCGAAACCTTAACCTATATGGCTTTGCTTGAGCTCGAAACTGTCTCTATCCGAAAAATCGCCGCCCACACAGGCATTAATAGAGGAACTACATATTGATGGGCTGAAAAAATTGATCAGCCTGGGGCTTGTGAGCGTCAGGCGCCGCGGGGACCGTGAGCAATACACTGCCGAGCCGCCGGATAAGGTTTTCGATATCATTCGCGACAGACGGCGGGATCTACTGGACATCTCAGCTGCCGCTAAAAAGATCGTGCCTGATCTAATGGCTTATAGGGCGGGACGGGACGGTCAGCCGTTAGTGCGCTATTATCAGGATGATGATGGCATTGTCTCTATATTGAAAGACGTGCTGCAAACCTGCCGCGATTTACCGAAGAGAGAATACTATGCGTATTCGTCAGGCCCCTTGAGGTACTACTTGTATCGTAAATTCCCGCAGTTCACAAAAAGGCGAATTGTCGAAGACATCCACGTCAAAGTAATTGCAGTAGGAGAGGGTGGCGAGCTTGCTGAAAAGTCAGAACGCAGATGGTTGGCAGAATCTGATTACCAGCGCGCCTCCAGCTACACCATAATTTACGGCAACAAAGTAGCGACGGTCTCAATCACCGAAAACAATATTCCCTACGGAGTAATAATTGAGGATGGCGGCGCGGCATCAATGCAGCGCCTGTTATTCGATCACCTTTGGAAAAACAGCAACACAGAATCTAACGGCTGTTGTCCAAGAGGCCGGTGATTACATTGGCAATTTGTCGGGGGAATCCGGCGTTTTGGTAAGGCGCAGCATGAGACTGGTGCGCTTTGATTCAACGCCCGCGGCCTTTAGTTTTGCCAGCCAGTTCTCCAGGTCTATGTCTGCCTGGTTAAGGTATCGTGGACTCGGCGTCTCAAGCAGGGCTGTGCCGCCTTCTGGGTGCAGCAAGCCCCAGACGCCTCTTATCAGGCCGCGGTAAAATACCCAGTGTTTCGGCAGGTTTAAAGCGCCCCCAAGCGGCCGGGCTGTCAGGATGTTTGCCTTTCGGCCCTCCATGGCTTCTCCCAGGTCTTGCAATGCTAAGGGTGAAGCGATATTTTGGGGCAACAGCTTGATGCCTAGGGCATCATCGGCTGCTTTTTCTTCGTCGGTGCGGCCGTCGGCTAATCGCAAGGCATATCCTGATCCCTCGCGATCTGCTAATAGACCCCGTATCGCAGTTGTTGAGGCCATCAGGTCGACTACGCATAGTTCGCCAGTAGGCGGCACAAGATCTTGAATTTTTGTACGCCTTGGTAATACGCCTGCAAATGAGGCGTTATAGCTTTCGATAGAGGAGTTGTCTACTCGCCACGGTTCTTCTGCAGTTGTGCCGTTTATTGTGACCAGGCTTGTTGCGGTAAGTCTGTCTGAGCGTGCCTTTGCCTCGCGGTAGCTTAGCAAATTTTGGCAGACATTCGCCGCATATCTTACGCTGTCATCCGTACTGCCGGCACCGATAGTTTCTTGATACTGCGCAATGCCTTCAACTGCCAGGGTTTGTGAGCTTATTGCCGCCTGTAGCTTATTGCCGGCTTCTGCTAGCAGCTCGCGCACAGAACCGACCTCGGGATCGCTTGTACCGGCAGTGGCCTGTTCGAACGCAAACAAGCTGGAATTAAGAGCAAGAGCAGCGTTAGCGGCTATCTCACCTGAGACAAGCCCGGCAAGGTCGTCCAGGCTGTCGGCTAACTCGCCAAGATTTTGTTCATTAGAACTAACCATAACTATTTATATCATAATAAAACATATATCGCAACATGTGTCAAAAAAGCCGACGCGTGTCAGACAGATTTAAGCAAGACCTTTTTTAAGTGCTAATATGCATGTATGGACATAAGCGAAATCAAGGGACTTTCGGGCAAAGAGGTGGCCGAGAGGCAAAAGAAATTCGGATATAACGAACTGCCCAGTAGGGAAAGTAAGAATATATTTAAAATCATCTGGGGCTTGGTGACTGAGCCGATGATTTTTTTGTTGCTGGCAACAGTAGTTCTGTATTTCTTTTTGGGCGACAAGGGAGAAGCGTCTCTATTGCTATTGTCAGTGTTTGTAATAATCGGCATAGAATTTTACCAGGAGGCTAAAACCGAGAGGTCGCTTGAGGCGCTCCGAAATCTTTCCAGCCCTATAGCCGAAGTCGTCAGAGACAACAGGCGTATAACAATCCCGGGCAGAGAACTGGTTGTTGGCGATACTATATTGCTTGCCGAAGGGAGCCGGGTTCCGGCTGACGCCAAACTTATCTCGGCTACGAACCTGGCCGCTGACGAATCGCTGCTTACCGGAGAATCTGTGCCGGTAGACAAGCACACCAGGAAAGTTGAGGACTACCGGATAAATTCTATTTTCTCCGGAACGATGGTGGTCAAGGGCCATGCCGTTGCCGAAGTAACGGCCATTGGGCAAGATACCGAGCTGGGCGGCATCGGTACATCATTAAAATCCATTGAGACAGAAAAGACGCTGCTGCAAAAAGAAGTTACCAAGGTTGTAAAAGTAGTTGCCGTTATTGCTATAAGTGTTGCGGTTATTCTGACCTTGAGCTATTGGTTGACCAGGGGCAACTTCGTAAACGGCCTGTTGGCCGGACTGACTTCTGTCCATAGCGATCTTGCCCGAAGAATTCCCGATTGTACTGACGCTATTCCTGACCTTGGGCGCCTGGCGTCTGGCAAAGAACAACGTTCTGACCCGCAAAGCGCATACCATTGAAACACTGGGCAGCGCCAGTGTCTTGTGCGTTGATAAAACCGGAACATTAACCCAAAATAAAATGGAAGTCATGACCGTTCTGGACGCCGAAGGCAAATTGTACAACAACGACATTCCCAAAGATTCCGCGATCATCAAGTACGGCGTTTTAGCCTCCCAGAAGAAGCCGTTTGACCCGATGGAAGAGGCGTTTATTATTGCCGGCCATTCAGCCTTTGGGGACGTAAACAGGATATACGGTGATCAGCAAATTCTTAAGGAGTATCCGCTTGAGGAAGGCTCGCTTTCGGTAGCTCATGTCTGGGGTAACAATAATCTGCCATGCATCGCAGCGGTCAAGGGTGCGCCAGAGGCGGTTTTTGATTTATGCAAAATTACTGGCAGCAAACGGACGGCGCTGGAGGACAAAGTAAAGCAGATCGCGCGAGAGGGCTTGCGCGTGCTGGCTGTTGGCAGGGCTGACAACGTCAAGAGTCTGCCCAAAGACCGGAAAGACCTGAAGTTTGATTTTTTGGGTCTAGTCGGGCTGGCTGACCCGATACGCGCCGAAGTTCCTCTGGCTGTTAAGACCTGCCGGCATGCCGGTATCAGGGTGATCATGATAACTGGCGATTATCCGGACACTGCCCAGCACATCGGCAAAGAAATCGGACTTGATTACGGGAACGTCATAACCAGCGCCGAATTTGAAAGGCTTCCGGAGCACAAAAGGCGGGAAGTCATAAAGAATATTTCGATATTCAGTCGTGTTACGCCCAGCAATAAACTGTCGATAGTACGGGCCTTAAAAGAAGACGGCGAAATTGTAGCCATGACCGGAGACGGCGTTAATGATGCGCCTGCGCTTAAGGCGGCGCATATCGGAATAGCCATGGGCAAGAAAGGGACTGACGTTGCCAGGGAGGCTGCTACGATCGTCCTGTTGGATGACAACTTCAGCTCGATCGTCAAGGGCGTGCGCTTAGGGCGGCGTATTTACGACAATTTGCAAAAGGCAATGTCGTATATTTTTGCCGTTCATATTCCTATAGCAGTATTGTCTCTGGTACCGGTATTTTTCGGTTGGCCTTTGATTTTGGTGCCGGTGCATATTGTTTTCCTGGAATTCATCATAGACCCCAGCTGTACGATCATATTCGAGAACGAGAAAGAAGATGAAGGCATCATGGACCGTCCACCCAGGAAGCTGACTGACACGGTCTTCAGCAAGAAAATGGTGCTGAGTAGCGTTATCCAAGGGGCGTTTATTGCAGCTGTAGTGGTATTGCTCTACAAGGTCCTTACTGACATGGGCTGGGACAGCGACAAGGCCCGAAGCCTGACATTTATAGCACTTGTCGTGTCCAACATATTCCTGATAATCGGCATATCCGGCAAAAGAGCCTTGGCAGATATAATCCACCGGGAGAACAAGGCGATGGTGGCGGTGTTGTCGGTTGCGGCGTTGTCTTTGGCTGCTGTTTTTTGCGTTCCGTTCCTGAGGGAGATCTTCGGATTTGAGCCTCTGGGCGCAGCTGAAGCCGCCACAGGCGTTCTGATTGGTGTTCTATCGACCATCGGCATCGTGCCCCTAAAATACATAATTGCTAAAATTGCCAAGTAGCCTCAAGCAGCCGGGTTTTATTTGGGTATTTAATAATCTGTGACTATGGCGAAACAGGCGCTGTCCATATCGGTATGGCCGGTGGCGCAAGCCCTTGCCCGGTAAGAGTCCACGACCACTTGGTCGTTACGGTATCTGATTCCATGGTGATGGAATTGCTTAGCGTCTCAGGGAGTATTGTTGATACGGGAATATTGTAGTCAGGGCTTGGGCAGTCATCGGTGACGCAGTAGTCCCCAGAGCCTGTAGGGGTAAAGGGAAGCCGGACCTCGTCATTGCACTGGGTGATGGGGAACGTGTCTCCATCGGCTGGCCAGGATGGTTCGGCTACTACGCTTGTTTTGTTGTACCACCCGAACTGGAAAGAGCTGGCTCCCCCAACAGGGAGGGTAAGTGTCGTAGCCACGTTAATTGTGCAAGTGGTTTGTCCGTCGGTCCAGGTTCCTTCGGCATGGTATTGCCCGGTCGTGCTTTTAAACGCGTAGCTTGGGCTTGACGATTGATAACTGCCGTAATTGAGGGTCAAGGTTCCGTCGTCAAAGTACTCGTAGGTGGCTTGGAAGTCGATGGTCTCCGTAAGCGTCAGAGTACCGCCGCTAGTCATAGTGCCGTCCGGTTTTTCATACCTCTGTACGGCGGCCCCTTTGTATTGTTTCTCGTAGTGACCCGGCCCTGAATATGTCAACGGGTAGGCGCAGCCGCGGTTAAACTTGATATCAATATAGTTATCATTTATCGTCAGCTTATTGGTGGTGCTGTTGCTGACGGTCATTAGCACGCGCTTGACGTCAGCCGGGAAGCCGGTAGAAGCGTCGTCACGGCAAAAGCCGGTTTTTTCTTGAGTAATCTCCTTGGGGCCGGTTACAGTGCCGTCACTGCGCTCGAACACCAAGTTTAGTTTTACGCCTTCAGGCAGTGAGTAGTAATCGTCCAGGAAGATCTCCATGCCGCGTGCTAAATTCTCATTGCCGATATCAAAGACGTAGTAGTTGGCGGCTAGCGGCTCGACTGTGTAATCGGTTCCGGAAGATTGGAATAAGTTGCCGGTTGACGGTTCGCTGCCGAGATCGACATTTATAGTGGAGGTGCTGTTGGCTGCGCCGATACTCGCGGCCTCAGACAGCCCATCCCACCACTTGGTTTTGTCTCCCTTGTTCCCGACATTCCAGAACCGCAAGGCATATTGCGCCCATGTTTCGCTCAACGTTTCTGATTCGTCCCAGGCATCTATGGCTGCAAATACGCCGGTTGTGGCGTTAAGTTTTTTCCAGATATCTCCTATTGCATGTAGCATTCGCGGGTCGCTGGCTGAGCTTACCGGGTCACTGTACTCGCCGACCAGGAAAAACGGCAGAGTGTATATTTGGTACTCTACGGTTTTGTTTGATTGGTCGGTGGCTGTTTTGAGAATTCGCTCGCTTGTATACTCGCTGTTGCGGTAAGCGTTACTTGGGTAGGCTGCCCCTACGGCCCACTCGGCAGTTGCTTCCATCCACCAGATAAAGTCAGGCTTTAAGATTTGGGCAAACTGGCAGGCGTGCATTAGCTCGTGGGCTAGCGCTGCGTCCAATTTATCGCCGCTCGCGCCACGCCTAATATTAAGGAAGACAGGATTACCTGCGGCTTTATCATATGCGTACGGCGTTGTTTTGCCGGTATAGCTGCTGCTGGTGGTGGAAACCAAGATGTCAACGCCCGTGTCCGGCCCGGTGCACGGGTCGGCGCTTCCCTTATCGTTTAGCGGGGCGTTCATGCCGACTTTAGTCACCAGAGTTGACATAATTGCAGGGATGTTATCGGCGATAGTCTGCGCCTGGGCACTGTCTTCCGGATGGTTTGTTTTATCATACCAGACGTTAAAGACTTGACCCTGCGCCACAACAACTTTACGATCCCAGTCCGTGGTAAGGGTGTGGCCCGGCGTTAGGGCCTTGCAGGTAAGACCGCCTGTCGCTTGTGCTGCTGACGCGGCACTGGCCCGCACAGCAGCGGCCTTGCCGGTGACAGACGGCAGGTAGTACCAGCTATCGCTGTAGTATGCTGGCAGTAAGAATGGCGCTAGAAGCGCTTGTTGTTCGGCGCTTAGGCTGGTTTCTTCTAATAGGGCCGTAGAGATGGCATCACTAGTTTCATCGCTTACACCGGCATATTGTGACGGCAGCCGGTTGTCGCCGTACTCGGCATAAACTTTATACACTACTCCAGTGCCCTTATCGATGTCGCCTCGCGCAACTGCCGCGTCAATTAGCTCAGTGGTGGTTTGAATGGTTTGGGCGTTAGTCCTGGCAGTGACGGTCAAAGGAGGGCTGTTATTGCCAGCGGCATCTAATGCCACGATCGAGAATTCGTAATCGGTTGAGGCGGTCAGGCCGTTAACTGTATAGGCGGACTCTGTGGAGGCGACATCTATCGTCTGGCCGTTGGCTGTGATGCGGTATCCGCTGACACGAGAATTGTCACTGGCTGACGGCCACAACAATTTAACACTCGTGGTCTTAACCTCAGAGACAACCAAGGCGCCGCCGTCCGGCCACGTCGGCGCTGTGGTATCAGCGCTTGTAGTGAATTTGCCGGTACTGGCTACGCTTTTATTGCCCGCCGCATCCATGGCTATCAGCGAGAATTCATACTCAGTAGAGGGGCTTAGGCCGCCCATAACATAGCTTGTAGTTTCGGGGTCCAGGTCAACCGTCCAGCTATTCATGCTTAGCCGATACCGGGTTACGCCAACGTTATCGGTAGCTTCTGCCCAGCCTAGTGAAATGCCGGTCGGAGTAATATCGGTTGCCTCGAGCTGGCTGCCGTTCGGCCAGGCTGGTGCGGTTGTGTCAGCTGATGGTTGTGCATATCTGTCGGTGACAGCCCATCTCAGCTTATACGCGCGCCGATGGTGCCTGTCGTTGCCGGGCAGCCTGTCGGATATTTGCCCTTTCGCGCCCGTATCTCCAAATGAACGGACCCAGCTGCGACGGTTGACGGATGTTGTAACGTCAAGATGCGCCGCAGTGTCTACTACGCGGAAAGTGCCCTTGTAGCGGTGCTTGGGTGATTGCTTTTGAATAGATATTGTAACCTGGGCGTGCTTGCCGCCTTTGCCTGTAATGGTACCGGTGCCATTGACCGAGACAACTTGTTTGCCGTTCCGCGATACTTTTATATCACCGTATTGAAGATTACCATCTATGGAATAGTTGACCGCCCCTTTGAACTGGAGCTTTATGTGATCTTTTGCTGGTTCGGCGGCCATGACGGAAGTGACGCTGCTGGCAACAGTTACGGCAACAAAAAACAAAACGCCGCAGAGCGACCATTTTTTGAAGTTTATGCTAAGAGACTTTAAATTTAACACAATTACCCACCCGACTTGTTAAACAAAACCTTATTTTATGACGCTTGTGCTATTTTCTCAAGCTTTTGTTCAGAATGACCAGCGCGCGTTACAAATTTGTTGCGCATGCTGCTACAATGGGAGTAATACGCGCGCTGCGAAACATAATGAAAAGGGTGGGGAAGCATTGCTTACTTTTTAGCTGAATATATTGAATCTCATAGAAAATTAGACATACATAAGCATCTCTAAGAAGGAGTTTTATGAAGCATCTATCAAGAATACGGGTTTTGGCCGGCGGAGTGTCTTTATGTGCAGTATTATTGTTGGGCGCTGTCGGTAGCGTATATGCTGCACCGGCGGCAACAACGAGCGAGCTGAAACCGCCAGCGACTAGACTCGTCTCTGGTAAGCAAGACAAACCGTCAGTCGAGCCGGGCAGCCGCGATGCCAAGCTGACAGAGCAGCTCGGGCCGACTAATTTAGCTAAAACGAACGCCGAGGGCAAGCCGTTGGGCGCGCTCCAAAGCGTTGCTGTTGCCGGCGTTGATTTTCAGACGCCAATGAACTACTGCTGGAAGAACTTGGTATATATGCCGGTCAAGAACACGACGACCGCTGTTAAATACGTCCAGGTAAGAGTCTATAACCAGACCGGTTATCGTGACATTTACACTTCGGTATCACCGAATGGCGGCATAACTTATCCGGCTTTTTATGGTGTTGACGGCAGCTATACTGCATATCTATATGTCTGGAACGGCAGCACTTACCAGTATGACGAAACCAAGACTGGCAGCAATGTCTGCAACGTTTCGGTTACCCGCGTATACGATACAGGCGGCTGGGTGCAGCTCAAGATTTCAGAACCTGGGAACCGCATATGCGACACAACAGTCTACGGAATTAGCGCCTTATCCGGGGAGCGGCACCTACACTGGTACGCATTATGACTACCCGGCAGCGGGCGGAGCAGCTATCTATCGCTGGTTCTCAGTCGGGACAAGCCCTTACGGCATTGTCTCCAACACCAACGGCAGCTTCAATGTGCCATATTACTTCAGCGGCGACTTATAGCCCTGACCCCGACCGTCTCGTATAAGTAAAAGGCAAAACAATCCGTACCTTTTTTCAACCGAGGTACGGATTGCCTTTATTTTGGTGTTGGCAGCTATAATTTATCCTCAGGGAGGTTTTTTATGTCTTTTAGCTATACACAGGAACAGGCGGCCAGAGTTGCTTACGTCGAGGCGTCTAGGACGCATCTGCTGGACGTGCTTGGCCGCAGAGATGTGCTTGAGACTTCTTGGTGCGGCCGCTTTGGGGCTGGCGAGTTTAGCCAGGAGCATTTATGTCCCTGGGGTCGCAGAAGATGGGCTAGTTACAATTCCAGATAGGTATAGGCACAGTGATGGTATCCCGACGCTCGCCTTGCACGACGGCGAGCTTGTTGAGCGCGATACGACCTTTGCCACATTTGCGCCAAGGCAATATGAAACTGCTCCGCCGGCGAGCGTTACTCATTTCAAAACGGTAGCCGCCCGGGTCGCCTCTTGTGCAAAAGAAGTTTTCATTGCGCAAACGTTTGAGCAGGACGCGGCGTCTATGCGCATACCACACGCCATACCCAATTACCCCGGCCCGGGGAAGATGACATATTTTAATCTGCGTCCTCTAGTTTTATTGCGTTACGACTCTGGCGACGAACACATAAGGGCCAGTACTCTGGCGAACGCCTTGACACAAGCTGAACAGGTTTTGAAGAACCCGGTTACGGTGGTCCAGGGCGAAGAGGGATTTGAAGCCTTGAATGAGCAGTGGCAAGCGTGCGGTTACGAGCTGGGCGACAGTATAGAACACATCTTACATCGGTAATCTAGTAGGTGAGTTCGGGGTTTTGGTAATTCGTAAGGCGTGGGCGACATGCTCCACCTGGATACCGTTGGCTCGTGCCTCGGCTATCCAGTTGTCAAGGGCGTCGCCAGGCTCAAGCATATAAACAGTGCTGGGTATCTGTAGAAGCGCCGTACCTCCATTCGGGCTAAGCATATACCATATACTTCTCATCAGCCGGCGGTAGTAAATCCAGCTCGGCGGCAAATTTAGCCCTCCGCCAACGGCATGCATCATCACTATGTCGGCATTGCCTTCTCCTACATCACCCTTTGTCTTCTCTAATGTACTTGCTGCAGTAATGTCTCCGAGCTGTTGCTTGATGTCTAGTGCTTCATCGGCTGCTTTTTCTTCGTCAGTGCGTACCTCGGATAGCCTAAGGGCGAACCCTCTCTTTCGAACCGGTGGCAACTGCCCCAACAGGTCTCTGACGGCGGTAGTCGAGGACATCAGATCGACCACGCAGACGTCTTCTTTGCCCCTGACCAAGTTGACGATTGTCTCTCCGCCCAGGACGTACGCAAAGTCGCTATCATACTCGCTTAGGGGCGAATTATCTGTGCCCCAGGCGTGTTCGCGGATTTCTCCGTCCTCAACGTATAGGCCGCTTTGGGTATCGGCCGCTGATTGCTCCATGGCGTCGCGATGGGCGTGTATAACGGCTACGGCTTCTGCGCCTAGGCCTCTTTCAACGCCGCTTCCGATATGCTCTGTATATCTTAGAATGCCGCCTAGCGCAAAGCGCAGCAACCCAGCAGCTTTCCTTAAGTTGCGCTCAGCTGCTGCCAAGCTATCCCTGGCTCCTGTAATATGAATATTAGCTGCTGTATTGCCGGTCGCCTGGTCGAGCGTCAACCGGCTCATATTCACAAGGGTCACTGACCTGAGGGCCAGCTCGTCGGGTATAAGCTCGCCAACTTCGTTAAGGCTGGAAGCTAGGTCTCCCAAAGAAGATTCATGAGGATTTAACATTCAATATTCTATACAGAATTTTCGGCTTTTGTCGATTTAGTCTTAGTAAAGAGCCTTATAAGGGTCATCAATACGCGCGTCATCTCAACTTTGCCTCTGCATAACGGTATGTTAATGTGTTTTCATGTTAAACACCGGTGATCTTGGCAACTCATTAGAAGACGTTTTTGTCACGCAAGGCGATCATCTGGCCGGGCTGGTTCAAGATGCGACTGCCCGTGCAGGCGCCATGAACTTACAATTTGAAGACGCTGCCAGAGATAGTGACACTGAAGCCGTGGCTGTTTTGCGTGACAGCCTGGTCAGGATTACGACCGGCTTCGGGTTGCGTTTATACACTCCCGAATCCCATATTGATTTACGGCGCCGTGGCTAGAAGCTTCTGGCTTGCTGCCCGGTGGCCTCTCTGTACGGCTAGCGCCAGATCGTTGGTGACAAACAAATGGTAGGCGGTTGAGGCGCTAAAAACATCACCGCAGCCTACAGAATTTAAGATTTGCTCATTCGGGATAGGAGTAGTGGGGATGTGGATTGTTTTGTCTTTCTGTATGATGCTCGCCCCCAGTGCATTTTGTGTAACAATAATTTCTGTAAGAGGGTTAGCCTTTTTCCATATGCGCGCCTGCGACTCGGCGTGCGGATAATCTTCGTCAGACAAAATGACGAGATCAAAGAACGGCATTATGCCGTGAGCCTCCTCGAAGCAGCGGGGCTGCACCAGACCGTCTTCACGGATGTGTCTCAAATAACCTTGAGGCAGCAGAACTTTTAGGCACTTATCAGATGTATGCGCCATAAGTTCTGCGATGTACGGCCGCTGGTAGGCCGGCGTCAGCGGGGCTAGAAAAAGCATGTCTGCCGCCTCTGCCAATGCTTTGATGAATGGCGTAATAGGTGCCGGTGTCGCTGTTTTGTGGTTCCGGCAATACTGAGTACGCTTACCATCCTTGATGATGTTCTCGTAAACAAGCGTCGGTTCAGGGCCAGGCTCACTTGGATATAGCGAGATGCCGTTTGTATACTCCACAAAATCAGCGCCGTATTTTGCGATAATTGTCGGGCTGGCACCAAAGGCTTCCTGAAAATACTTGGTCATGTAAAATGCGGGCGACCCCCAGCTGGTATAGGTCTCGTGTCCAACTGTATTGTGGTCGATGCACACTTGGCCTACGAACAAAATATTCGGCTTAATCACCGATCCAAACCCAGGTTGGGGCAGACGAATAGGTGAGGGTGATCGACTGGTTCGGGCCGAGCCGAAAGGTTCCGCTGGTGAGGCCGGTGCTGTTGGCGTTGACGGCTATGCCTGTGACCGTGCCTCCGCTGACATAAACAGTCGCCGGTACACCCCAAGGGTTGATAACCGGGGTGCCTGTAGCGCCCACGGCTGGACCGGATAGCAGACCGACAGGGTTAAAACCAGGATTATCGGTTATATAGTCTGACTGCCCAAAGCCGTTGATGACTGAATTGGACTGCTGCCATACTGCCTGGTCGGCAGAAAAGCCCACAGTGTTGCCGGTAATCGTGCAGTTTTCGTGGTAACTGCCGAGGTTGATGGCGTGCGCCTGCGTGGTGCCCCCGGCATAGAGGTTCGGATAAATGAAGCAGTTTCCTATAGCAACGCCTTTGACATTGGAGCCGTTCACGCCATTTACGGATATTCCGTCATATAGATTATCGCCCGCGCCGGAGTTGGCATATACTTTGCATCCGTCGATTAGCGTATATGAACCGTATTGGTTCACCACAACCCCATGTTGGTTGTTGCCCTCGATGTTACAGTTGGTGATTTGGTTGGAAGGACCGCCAACTACCAGACCGGGGCCGCCGGTCGTACCCCATAGTGTTGCGCCGCGGATTGAGCTGGAGCCAGCTTGCATAGTAATAGCTGACGCGCCGTTGAATCCGTAGTCGCCGCCATCGACATGAACATCGGCCGCGTAGCTGGTCAGTACCATGCCGTTGTTGGTGTTGCCGTATGCCCAGCAATCATCAATATGAACGGTGGAGGTTGTATTGCTAAAACCGCCAGATGCTCCGTCGAACCTCCAGGCATCGCCATATACTTGCTGTACACGGATATTGCGGAAAACCGAATATTGCAGCGCATAGGCGTATAACCCATAGCATGTCACGCCGGTGTTATTGGTGCGGTTGCCATCGATCATCAGGTCGGACATCAAACAATTACTGTTTGTGCCGCTTGGCCATTGCACCAGCCGCGCTTGGTTTGCGCCATTCTTCTGCTTGATAATTGAATTCCAGCCTGCACCAACGTAGGTGCCTCCAGAAACAAGACTAAGCGGGCTGCTGATAATATACGTACCGGCAGGGAAGAAGCATAAGTGTGTTGCGCCTGCCGCATTAATCGCCGCCTGCAGCGCCGTGGTGTCATCAGTAGCGCCGTCGCCCTTGGCGCCGTAGGCATCATCGGTCACGGCTATGATCTGTCGCCCCTGAGCGACAACATTTTTTAGGCTGCCATCAGCATTATGAGAGACCGAAAGAAAGTCGTTAAGCAATAAACCCCAGGCGCCTGTGTCTCCCCCGGGTATCGGAAGCCGTGTCATATTCAAATCATATAGCTAATACTTGGCCTGGTCTAGTTTTTCTTTGGCCGAAGAGGCGGCCAGCTGCTTGCCGTGCCTACTGCTCCAGCCCGGCTTTCATAAGCGGATAGCGTGTTAGAATATGTAAAAGAAAGGTTATATATGTCAAAAGGCAATACCCACCCCAAAAAAGAAATAAAGAAAAAGAAAAAGCAGGAGGCCTAAATCCTAGCTTGAGCGAGGATGACCAGGGCTGAGTAATTGTTTGCCCAGGCTAATTATCTGCGGCTCAGACATAGCCTCCAGATCGCAACGTTGAATTGCCGCGATCCTATGGGCTAGTTCTGGATTTTTGCCGTAAATCCTAGCCATAAGCTGGTGGGCGGCATTGCTGGAGCCTTTGCCGTGGCTAAGAATGACAATCCGCTTGGCGTTAGCCATGTCTTTGATGACGGCATCGTAATAATCATTGTTTTCGTCAGGCCCGATATTGCTGTAGGGCGGGCTTGCAGGACGTTTGTGAAGAAGCCAGCCCAGAGGCAGGCCGGACTGCTCCTTGGTGCGAGATTCAGAGGCCATGCCAGGGTCTTGAAAAATAACAGTCTGGCGATGGTCTATGGCGACAATCATGTCTTTTGACAGGTCATCAGTTCTATTCTTGGATATAGCGCTGAAGTGCAGAAAATGGCGCAGTTTCATTATTTCTTCAGCGTCCAATGTGTCGTGGTCTGCCTTCCCAAAAACAACTGTATGGCCGTTGCGCGTAAAATGACGGCTGCCGTTTTTTTCGGTGTGCACCAGCCCGATGGATGACAGCGCCGGTATGATCTCCATCCATTTGATATTTTCCGCTATCGGGTGAGCATAGAGCTCACTCAGTATATGAATGTGTTTTTGATCTGACACGTCCCACCCCCTGATCATTAAAAACCGTTAGATGCTCTTATTGTACTACCTGCTGGCTAGAAAGATGCTGCAGACGTATTACTCAAGGAAATTACGTTAAAGCTGAAAATGCACGCTATCAGTGACCGGGAAAGGCATTCGCAAGCCGACTTGCTTGCTCTCTGCCAGGTTCTTGAGACGCGGGTCGAGGGGTACTTTTACGCCATTTGCCTTACCGTTAAGCTGTTTGCCCTTGCTGTCGGTAACGACTGCGTCAAATGCTATGCCTTTAACATGCGGAGAGTTGGGTGACGGCGGTGAAGTTATATACTTCAGGCCATGACTTGTCTGTTCGTTAGTCAGTATAGCCCGCTTTTCGTCGCTTAGGCTCGTATCATTCAGATTATTCATGATCAGATATAAATGTTCCTGGTAATATATGGTGCGGTATATAGAGGTGTAGGTCACCTTCCAGCCGCGTTTGCGGGTAGCTGTGTCAAAGCGGTCCATGGCATCCCTTAATCGTTTCGTAGCCTTGTCGCGCATCAGTGAGCCTTGGTCTAAGGCCTGTGTGTCCGGGTCGGTTATCTCCGGCAGGACATTAATTTCAAATGTTACCTTGTCGCTTGCCTGTGTACCATCGTTCAGCTTAGCGTTAAGCGTAAACACGTATTGGTGCCCGTATTTAAACCGTTGGGTGCTGATATTCAAGCTGGTTTGAGCGTTCACATTTTCGTTGTTCTTTATGTATCTATGAGCGTCTTTGTCGAAAAGTGACACCGAATACTGAATTACGTTAGTGCCTTTCCAGGTAAAACCGATACTGCCTTTTTCGACCTGCGATTCGTGTTTGTTGAACTGCTGGTTAGCTGTTGGTGTGATGATGTCTATCGGGTCGGCGCTGTCCCACTCGACGATAAACGGAGCTTGAACATTCGGTACGTCATTCCATCCGCCCGATGACTCCATTATGGCGTGATTTTCGCCGCCATTGGCGTTGTTCGGTTCGCCGCCCAGCCAAGCAGTATACGATAAAGGCTCGCCGGTTATCCAGACCCAGGTACCTTCGCTGGATTCATCTGTAAGGCCAAGCCAAGTCGGACCAGTTTTGAGCGCAGTCACAAAGGCGTTTTCCTGGTCGGAGCCTATGGTCACCAGATGACCGCCCATGGTCGTACTCTGTACTACGGCCTCTGACCAGGCTACCGGGGTGTCAATTCGCTGGTACCAATGACCGCTGATGCTGTCCTGGACTTTATCGGAGTCGGCATACGCGGTTACTGGGGTCAACGCGCTAAGGCCAAAGCCCGCTATCAACAAGCCAACTATCAACAACCGTATTCTTGCCGAGAAATTCTAAATCATACCGCCCCCTGTTTTTAATGTGTCTATACTAAACCAGCTTAGATGCTTCAGCTGCAATCAGCAAGTACGTTAATGGGCCCTATGCTTGCAATCTAGTATATTTTAGGATATAGTATATCGTATACATTATTCCTTTTTGCTTAGAAAACTCACTAAGTTTATCGGTTACGTATCAAAACAAACAGATTACTTGCTATAACAATCGGTAAGATAAAACACCTGTCACATACCTTACGCGCGGCGTCCGGGATGCTCTTGCCCAACTCAGTTATAGCGCAGCCAGGTTATTTTTAAACGGTGACGCAAGCAATTACCGAGAAAGACTATTATTTTCATGAAAAAACAATTCGGTATTGCCGGGAGTGCCCAGAAGACTCCTGCTGAAAAGACTAATATTTACATTGAAATTGTCGGGTCAAGTAACCCGCGGCTTAACGCTATGGCCGAGGATGCCCAGCTATCCATGCTCGCCACACTAAGCAAACACTATGCAAAAGTTGCCATAACGATTGTAGACGACATGGCCGGCCTTGAGAGGCTGGTGGCTAAAAAGCCAGATTTGGTTGTGCTGGGTATGAAGCTTGTCCTTTTGGACCCGTCAAAAAGCTATGATGACAGCCCAAAGGTCTGGCTTTCGACTTACCTGGAAGAACACGGCATTAATTTTACCGGATCAGATACAGCCGCGCTTACTCTTGAATTTGATAAACACGTGGCAAAGCAGGCGGTTATGGATGCCGGCTTACGGAGTTCCGCGTATTTCATCTCCAGAATCGACCGGCCGGACCTTGAGCATAATCTCACGTTCCCGTTGTTCGTAAAACCTACTAATCGGGGCGATAGCAAGGGCATCGACGAGCAATCAGTGGTGCATGCAGATGCCGATCTAGAGTCTAAGGTGCTGTCTATACATAATGACCTCAGCTCGGACGCGCTCATAGAAGAGTATCTGCCGGGAAGGGAGTTTAGCGTTGCGGTTATCAGGCGGCCGCGCGTAGAAGAGTTGTTGGCTATGCCGGTTGAAATAACATCTCCTGCTGACGCTAAGGGCAATAGGTTTTTGAGCGAAGCCGTAAAGCAGGCTGATTCAGAAGAAGTTGTAGCAATCAGTGATGCGGAATTAAAAGATAGCCTGAACGCTTTGGCCGTCGGCGTTTTTAGAGCCCTTGGGTCGCGCGACTACGGCCGTATAGATATGCGGCTCGACGATTCTGGCAACCCACATTTCATAGAAGCAAACCTCATGCCCGGCCTGTCTGACCACGGTTATCTGTCCAGCTGCTTCTATCTAAACAATCGTATTGCCTACGATGATATGATTCTGCAGATTGTTGACCTTGCACTCGAAAGAGCACAGCACTAGTACTTATTTAGCGCAGGTCAGGATGTCTGCCGTTGCGGGCGCGGTATAGGCTTCCGGCTACGCTGTATATGGAATCAAGATAGTCGTTGGCCGCTGCCGCATGCGGTCTGCTGAACTTGTCGTATTGGGTGGTTCGCGCGTCAGCTGCTATGGCTACTTCCAAGGTTGCACGCAGTCCGATCTGTGCGGCCAGGTCGGTCCAAAACTCGCCGGGATTCCTACCCTGGATGTGCTTATCGACAACTTCCAGGGTCTTATGGCCGCAGGTAGTTCCCAGATCCTCAAGTACCTCTACCAGTTCAGTGTAGGCGGTTGTGCCGCTTGCGACCTCAGCACGTACCTCCTCAGGCCATCGCCCATAAGCGCCGGGAGTTATCAGGCTGCCTTGAGCATGTGCCCACTCATGCGGCAGGGTTTGATACCTTGCACTGCCCGGGCCGGCGTTCATGATTAGACTGACATTGACGTCAGGAACCAGGATTGTCGGGAGGTCGCCGACCGTCATCGTAAAGGCAACTCCGTCGGTGGGCACTTCGTCACCGCCGATGACACGGATATCATATGGCCGGACTTCATCAGGGCTTAGACGCATCCGATTACGTACTTGCCTGAAAATATCCTGATCACTAGCGTAGTCTTTGAGGCGCTCTGTCCGGGCGGTGTCTGTCATGGCGGAAAGCCCGGCGATTTCTTCGGCGCTCATTGGCTCTTCCTTGTCGCTGAGCATAGCCGTGGCGTCTCTTAGGAACGCAATTTTCTGCTCTCCGCTTTGAGGGCTGAATAAGCCCCTTTCAGCCAGTGTACGGCGATATCTTTGCGCTATTGATGCGAAAAACAGAGCGTGTGTTACATTGAACTCAATAGGCGTTGTGTTGTGGTGCTCTAAGATTTCAGTGCCTGCGGATATTATTGCGTCTCTTTGGGCTGCTACTTCCGGCAGGACATCTGCTAGGCCGTCAACAGCGGCCTTAAAATCTCCCGCGGCTTTCTGCGGGTCATATTCGTTACCTGGTTGCGATAGTGCAGTATCGGCCATAGGCAGGCCTTCGTAGGATACGGAGGAATTCATTGATATATTATACAATTTTATTGAATATTAATCAATACCACACGAATCGGCGTTTTCAGAGGTAATAGTCATTAACATGCACAATTTTAATATCGCGCCACATTGATACGGGCTGTGCTGTGATGATAAGGTGCGCTGCTCTGCGGCTCCACTCTATCTCTTGGCGTTTACTATCTATGTACCGCCGTTGCATATAAGCGGCTGCGCTTCTACCGTCTGCCGACGCGTCTGCGTTCTCGCCGCGCGGACCTTCTTTAAACATTCTGGAGATAACTTTAGTATGGGAGCCATGAGGATCTTCTCCCTGGGCCAGGCGGCGGATTTCCTCGGCAGCTGTATCTAGGTCAATCGTATTCTCTATGGCCGTACCCCAAGCACCAGTCAGCCCGTCCCTCAAGCCTATTTTTTGCGCCGAAGCCGCTATTTGTTCGGATATGTTTGCCCACAGAACAAACTCCGGGTATTTAAACCGTCCTAAATTTTCGTCCCAGATTGTCGGTACGCCGTAGGGGCCGCGTCTTTTTGGCAGCCGATAGTTTTTTGGCGACTTTACATACGCCAAGGCTTCCATTAGCGAACCAATCTCATCTTCACCGATTGCGACTGTTGCTTCCACCTCTGTCGTAGGCGCTGACTGGTCGTTGAAATCGCCGTGCCGGTATGTCCATCGCGCAGTTATCTGATATTTTTGGTAATTGGCAATGTGACGTACATCTATTAGGTCTGGCGGAGACGAACTGAGAAATTCAATTAAAGTTCCTCTGGCAGCTGTCCAATCCGGCAGAACTTCTGTATCAAGGGTATGGCTGACATCTTGCACAGCCTCTCTAAAGGCAGCCTTATAGTCATGCATGAATGCCTCGTGCCTTTCGTGCTCTGTCCGATTATCGAGTATGGCTTGCAGGCCAGGCGTCGCAGACGGTTCCGGTGGTGGTGAGGGTTCTGGGCCTGGCCCGCCTAAGATAGCTGCCAAGTATATGTCCAGGTGCCCCTGAACTCGTGCCAGATTATCGGCAGCCGCGGCTAGCAGGGTGCGGCCCTCCTCAAGGCGACAGATTATCTCGTCGCCTGCCACCCCCTCAAGCATCCCGCTAAGACTGCCAATCGCCACCGACAGCGCTTCAGTTGCTTCTATGGCTAGCTCTGGGGTAGTCCCGTCTTTTATTATTTGTATATCGTTTGCGATATCTTCTATATTCGTCATGTGTTCGCCAGCAGCCTCACAAGGATGCATTATATGTGCGGGTATTCTGTCTGTAAATTAGAAAATACAGTGGCTAGGGTAGCTGGGCATGCAGTATAGAGCAGAACGTCATAAACATGTCGTCGATCGGTTATTATATTTAGGTGAGCCAGGAATACATATCCCAAAATACAGCCCGCGCTCCATTAGGCGTCACAGAAGACTTTGGGCTGGAAACTGTTACTCTGCAGGCAAGCGTTGAGCCTTTTGACATACACGGGGCTGAGGCTGCTGGTTCCCGGCAAACAGCGGCGCAGAGCTTGGATGCCGTGGAGCCGGCCGCTGGCGCGGAACAAGGCCATTTCCTAAGCGAAGCCGATGCCCGGCGGCTTGGTCTTACGGCTATTGACAGGATTCGTTACAAGTGGACTGGTGAGTTGCCTGAGGGCACGGAAATTTTGAATGACAGGACGCTGCGCGACCAGCGGCAGTACGATCATTTCTTTGGGCGTAATACCGCGGAGCAAGTGCCCGAGCAGGTTGTTTATCGCGGTCTGCCCCCAGAGCAGCTCAGTGCCATGGAATATCCGCAATTTAAGGCCTGGGCTTTGATGGAAATCGCCGGCCTGGCAAGGCAGGTCAAAGAAGCTCTGGCCGACCCTGCGAAGTCTGATCTAATTGGCCGCATACAAGAGCGGGCCAGGGCATGGCAGCAAACCTACTATGCCCGCTATTGGCCGGAAGACGAAGCCGACTCGGACAAAGATCTGAAGACTCTTGTGGCTGAGTATCAGGCGCTGATACGGCCAATTATAAATTCTAAGGCTCTACCGGCTGCTTCGAAAGCCGAACTTATTGAGGCAGTAGTGCTTGGCTATAGGCCGGTCACTGATGAATGCGTAGTTGAGCGAGAGATGATTACTGAGCTCCAGGCCGGCAATACCGAAATTTGTGCCCGGCTTATTACAATGCAGGCATCAGGGCATTGGGCTGCAGGAGCCTTGAACTGCGTATTGCACTTCGCCAATGAAGCCGAACTGGGCAATTTGGCCAGGTCCATGACTGTACCGCTGGCTAGACATATGCAGCAGCGGTGCACGGGCCGTTTATATGACGCCAGCCGTGCTATATCAAGCCTTAACTTTATGCTCTATAGCTTAGAATCCAAGATAAGAGCATCGGGCAGGACCGAGGCTATGGAGTCTGTTGGGCGGCAAATGCACCAAGCTGCGGATATTGTGGGGGATGCATTAAGCCTTCACGCCAGATCTGTAAGAATAGAGCACGTAAGCCATGGCCTTGCTTCAGATTGTGTGCGCTTGCTGGGTAAGCTATACTTTTCTGAATTCTCGCAGCACGGTCGGCCGACGCCTCAGCTTGCAGGATTTCTTAGAGAGCTATTTAATTTCAAATTTGAACCGTACAGATACAATTATGACGTCGGAGAGATGTCCGCCAACTTCGATAGGCTGGCGGCCGGCTGCGGCCTTGAAACAAGCTGCAGGCTGGGCAGACGTTAGCTTGCTCAGTGTGCTAGAGTATCGTTTATGGGAAACTCCACGATAGGCGGGGAATCATCTGGCAATAGCGCTGGTGGGTTGCTCTTTCCCGACCCTGTAACTGCGCAGTTGATGTGCTCTGTAGATGAATACCGGCTGCCTGAGTACAGCACCGGTGCTGCCGCGGAGGCTCCGGAACGGGCTAGCGACAGCGACCATGTCTCTGACCAGGCTTCTGACGATGTGCGGTTTGAGCTATCCCCAGACGACGTTAAAAGGTTTGGCCTAACCGCGCTTGAGCAGATCCGTCATAAATATACCGGCGAATTGCCAGACCGTGCTGTGCAGCAAAACCGCCGCACCCGTATCGACCAAAGCAGACGTTCGAGTCTCCCCTATGGCCATAATGCCAAAACCGAGGACGCGCTTGAGGCAGAGATGCTGCCTCCGCCCTTGTTGCCAGACGAGGAATTCGGCCCAGAGGATTTTACAGGCTTCAAGGAGAGCCTAATTTCGAGCCTGGGATACATATCCGGGCAAATACAGCGAGCTGCTGGTGGTTTGTGCGAGGCTGATGACATACGCCAGCTTGCCGTATATGCGGCTTCCTGGCGCAGAACATATCATAGGCAGTTTCTGAAGGAGGTAAGTAACGATCAGGATATCCATGCCGCCGCCATTGAGTGCCAGTCATTAGTAACGAGCGTTATGGCTTCCGGCAGTCTGACGGTTGAAATCAAAAGCTGATTTGCTGGAGGCTCTATCGTTGACCCATAGTTCTTTGGACGGGCCTTATATTATTAGGGCTATGATGAGTGAGTTGGAGACGGGAGATGTCGGGTTGTGGCCGGCAGTTCTTGAAGGGGAATACGCAGGCAGCATTCTGCTTAATGCTATGGAAGCCAAGCTGCCTAAACTTAAGCCGGACAAACTCAGCCAGATCGCCGTTGCTGCTATAGCCCCTATAGCTAGGCGAATAGGCCGGACGGACGACATGTTTTTTGGTTCCTTCCTTGAGCTAAGACAGCTCGGATTCATGCTTGAACGGCTGGACAATCCTGCCTATGCAAGCTCAATCGATGCCGAGGCGGCCGCTGCTGCGGCGTCGTTATCTAAGTGCTTCCCTGCGGAGGTTAACGAGGTCTTGAGAGACAGGGATCGTGTCAACCACGGTTTGGCTGTTGAGATAATGAGGGTTGCAAGAAGGCTATTTGTCCCAGAGCATTACCGACCGCAGCCAATACCGCAAGGGCTTGGCCCCTTGCTAGAAGCACTATTCTACGAAAAGTTTGATAACTACAGGTGGCTGGAAGAAGTCAGGGCGGTAAGCCTGACCTTTAACCGTTTGGCGAGAATGTGTAGATTGCATCCGTTCTTTACTCTCTGAAATGTCGCCAGCGGTCTTTCCGTCTCGCTATAGTAGATCAATTATCTTAGCATCTGGCAGATCAGTTGTGAGGCCGTTCGGAACAAGATATTCAGCTAGACCGATTTCCCCGTCCGGCGTGCGGGTATAGCCATCTCCAGAGAAGAGCGTGCCTAAATGCTCGGTGTGGAAGAGCAGTCTCCGTAATTTTGCCGGGTTAGCTCTTTCTTCTGCGGACAACGCTAGATATCGTTCAAGTGACATATAATCCCGGTGCATCGGTCCGGCCAGCTCAATGTCATCTAGGGGTTCGGCGACATCAGCCTGGAATGCCTCAAAAGGTGTGGTCTTTAATGCGGCCCTGTGCATTTCTATATCCTCAGAAAGCTCGGGGTGAGTTCTGGCCACCATGTCGAGCGCGTTATCCCAGGTGGCAAGCGGCGCCGCCTCGCCGCCCTCAAATACTAATAGCCGAAACCGGTGGCCCTGGGCAATTCGCCCCTGAACATAACCGGGAGTAAGACCGATGCGGTCGAGCGCTGCCAACGGCTCGATTCCGGGGAGTGCCGACAGACCGTCCGGCCCCATGATAAATACGATACTGCGTTCCGGGGAACCTAAAATCTCAAAATCAGCTTCCTCCTGGCCGCGCAAAATCCGCCCACGCAACGGGCTGCCCGGCGAGAGTTCGACTTGCTGACCGCCCATGAATGCCTCTACGTACGCGCCTGATGCCGGCAACGAGCCTTCTGCTGCACGCAAGCTGTCGTCGCCCTTGGCCTCTTCTGTTGCGCCCACAGCGTGGCAGGTCCTATGCCCAGGCAACCGATACTCATCAAAAGCACACGTCAATCTCGCGACTTCAGGATCAGAAAAATGCAGCCCATCTGCCCCACCGCCTAAGTATCCAGCGCCAATATTATGATCAAATGATTCCTCGCCTGCTGTGAGATTTTCCATAAATAGTACTTTAGCATATTTGGCGTTATTTCAACTTTGCTGTCTAAACTTTGGGCTTTGTCCGCTTGACCCTGGCCCTAGCCAGGTGGAGGTCGTCTGTTTTCGAGAGGAGATAAGCTTCGGCGCTACGGCGGGAGCGTGGCGCTCAAGCCCCAAACTGTCCCCGTACATCTCCGTATGTGTCTTTGATGTATTTTGTATCTGCGAGTTTAAGGTGTAGTGCTCTAAGTAACTCGCGCTGCGATGCGGCAGATGGTACACAGCTCTTGGCTTCTTGCAGTATCCCTTGTAGGGCTTTGCAGATTTCCGGGTCGCTGCACGGTATCCGCTCGCCCCTCTGACGCTGTCGGCGCAAGCGAGCATTGTGTGGAATAAATGCGACTGGTTTGCGCCCTATTGTTTCTGTCAAATACCTCTTATCATCATCGTCCATAATCTTGTTGCCGACAACGTGCACGCGGTCTTGTATATCCGTCTCGGTAGCCAGCTGGATGAATTGCCGATACACACCCGTCGATTCCGGTGTAGGCTCTACGACGATGCAGATAGCGTCAAACAGGGCAAAGGCAGCACTGGCAAATGCGTCCGTGCCTGCGACCATATCAGCCACGAGGTATTCATGCTCGCCCAAACTGGTGTGCGAAACGATGTTCTCAAAAACTGCTAAATTACCATGGTAGCAACTTGTGCCAATACCATCTTTTTCGTACGTCCCCACGTGCATAAAATAGCCGTTGGGTGCAAAACGTATAGCATGGTCACGTAATACGGGGTCACTATCACTGATGCGTATAAGATTAGAACCTTGCCCCGGCGGAGTGGTCTTAATAAAGCTGTCTATGCTAGCAATATGTTTGTTTGTGCCGCGTAAATGGGCCCGGATAGCTTTTGCGTGTTTGTCATGCGAAACCGCATTTTCTGATTTAAACCCGACACCAAGCAAATCTGCTAGATGCTGATTTATGTCCGCATCTATTGCCAGCACTTTCTCGTTGTTTGAGATTAAATAGTCGATAAACAAGGCGCTCACGGTACTCTTGCCGCTGCCGCCCTTTCCTACGAGTGCAATCTTCATAGATGTGAATATACCAGTTGAGTTATATTTTCTGCAAAATTGTAGCAATTTCGCGAAGGTATTTGCCGCTTGCAATAATTGCTTAGATTTTGCATCTGTGTAGCAAGAGTATAGGATTTTTGCTACAAAGTTGCAGAAACACGTATTGCTCTATGTAATGATGTAGATGAAAACGATAGAGACAAAACCTATTACAGACGCTGCGCTTGCTATTGGTGAGGCAGCAAAAGGATTAGGTGAGCAAATATATACACCACAACAAGAGATACAGCCTGCAACAGTTGCCTACGACGAAATGACTAAATTCCCGGCAAACCCGAGCATCTTGGTTGTGCCGACGGCCAAGAATATGCAGAAGCTGGCGGCAAACCCGGGAAGCGTCTTTGGGTTTTTCTGGGGCGGCAAGGTGCGCCCAGCGGTCATAACGTCACGTTCAACGCCGGACAGGCTGGACGTTACCTACCTTGCTCCTCCGCCGGGTGTCCAGGGGACCGGGGCAGACCTCGATCGGATAAATCTTGTAAAACCTAAGGTCGAACCCTTGTGGGCGATGTTGCTCAAACAGGCTTCGGCCGTTCAGGATAGACGCGTTGGCGCAAGACATGACCCAAACAAGAGTATGGGGCTAGAGTTGGGGCACGCCGTATTAGCTACCGCATCGCTTAAGCAGCCACACATACTTACAGGCGGTCACGCAGTGCATGGCTGGACTGAGAGTAATGCCGGTATTGCGGGTGCCGTAACTGACCGATCAATAGGTCTTTACGACTTTAATTTGTATAGCGGCAACCGTCAGGTGTGCGAACGCACGGCTGCCATCAGCAGCGCTGATGAGGCGTTTCTCCTGCAAATACCCGAGCTCGACCAAGCTATGGATGAATTGGCAGGAGTATCGGCATCTAAGTTAACTGTTGGGCTGGGTTTGGTCGCTGTGCAAACGCAAATCGGAGCAGATCCTCTCCAACTACAGGGCAGGCTACTTGAGACAATGGAACAGTTGTAGATGGAAGCACTTACTCCGCCACAGGAGAACTTACACGATGAGGCATTGGCTGCTTTCCTTGGAGCACTCGACGATATTGTTGAAAATACGCCCGATACAGTGGAGCTTGCGTCGCCGGACGCGGAGATAGCTGGCCGAATCATGGGGTTATTCGATACGGCCTCGGCATTTTATGATGCTGACATGGCTCGTAATATGGAACTGGTAAGCAGCCTCGCAAGCAGGCTGGGCGAAATGGCCTGTGCTGGTCATTCGCACGCGGAGAGCGCTCTCGAAAGTGTGTCAGAGCGTTTTGGGCTAAAGGATGATGGTCACGCTTCGCATGATCACTCGGGGCATAATCATGGCCGCGATAGGCACGATCATACCGACGGAAGGTGTACGAAGAAGAAGTGCAAAAAGAAAGCAACGACAGCACTAGGCCTGTTTGGCAGGTTTTTATTGTGCGCCTAGGCTAAAAGTCCAACTGACTATTCAGGTCGGAAACGTTCGTATCGCCCAAGTTTGCGTCGTTAAGTTGGGTGTCCAGCGTCTTCAGATCGCTGGCGTTTTTAACCTCCGGAACTTCGTCGCTAATCTCTTTGTCTGATGCCACTTCCGTAGAGGTTGTAGTTTTGGACGTGCCGTTATCTTTATCTTTGTTTCTGTCGTAGATGAACCAGCCGCCGACGGCCAATATTGCTACTACGGCTATAACGATTACGGCTTCAATTACAGTAAAGCCTTGCTGTTTGCGTAAGTCTTTCATTATTGTGCCTCGCTCGTTTCTGCCGCTGCTAAAACGGCGGTCAGTAAGTTGTGTATAGCCAATCTGTATTGTTGCAATGCCTGTTGGGCTGTCTGCACTTGTGTACGGAATTGCTGAGCAGTGCCGATTGGATCGCCAGAGCCACAGTCAATGGACGCACCTTGTCGTACCTGGTTCATGGTTTCTGTGGCGGTTTGCTGGGCTGTTGTTACCTGCGCCATAAGCTGCTCGTATTGGGCTACGCTGAGCTTGTTGGCTTCATAGTATGTTCGGATGCGCTCTGTAATTTTGTTGAACAGCATCAGCCGGTTCTGGATTGTGGCAGAATACTGCGTCATTGTTTTGTCGATGTTTCCCTTGCGGTCTTCGCAGGTTTGTTTGCGGGAGCTGCTTAAACCCTGGCCCTGCGTCGTGGTACTTTGACCGCTTTGGGTCTGGTCACCGCTGCCTGTGCCGCCGTGCAGTGAATCGGTGTTGCCACTTCCGGTTCCAGCGTTGGAATTGTTAGAACTACCGTTGCCGCTTGACGAGCCTTGGCCTTGCACCGCGGCTACAGGCATAGCCCCGGAGAATGCGAGAATTACCGCCACCCCCAGGCCTAATAAATACTTTTTAATCATTTCCGAGCCTTTCTTTATTATTCTTAAGCTTATCCTCATTTTAGCATGATGCGCTTTTTATAAAATTCACCCCTTCATCTTGCGTAAAATGAATTTGTGGAGTTCTACGGACAATAGAATTAACGCAACCATCGTCCCGCAGCTGGCTAGAAGCGTGGTCAGCGGCACTTGTTGGATACCGAATACTGCCTGGAGCGGCCCAAACATAACGAGCATTTGCAGACCGAATGCGATGATCAAACCTACGACCAATCCGGGATTCGGTTTTTTAATCCTGCCGAAGAAAGACTGGTACTCGCTACGGGCGTTAAAGGCGTTCATCCACTGGGCCGCAATGAGTGTCATAAAGGCGACTGTTTGTATGTATGCAGTATCGTGGCCCTGATGCCTTAAGATAGCCACTACCGCTAAGGTAACACTTGCCATTACTAGCGCCACGACGGCCATCCTGCTGAGGAGTACTCTGTTGAGTAACCGGTCCTGGGGGCGTCTGGGCGGTCTTTTCATGTGGCCGTCCTCTGCCGGCTCCAGGCCTAGAGGCAATACTAGCGCCGTATCGGTAACCAGGTTTATCCACAAAATCTGTATTGCCGTGGCGGGCAGAGGCAGCCCGAGTAGCAGCGCACCGATCATGGTCATGACCTCGCCCATCGTAGTGGAGAGCAGATAAAAAAGCATCCGCCGGATGTTGTCGAATATCTTGCGGCCTTCGGCAATGGCTTTTATTATGGTGGCAAAGTTGTCATTGAGCAGCACGATGCCGCCGGCATCGCGTGCGATATCGCTGCCAGACCCCATGGCAATCCCAATGTGAGCGTTAGCTAGGGCGGGTACGTCATTGACGCCGTCACCGGTCATGGCTGTAATTTCAGTTTCTTTCAGCGCTTTTAGAATTCTAAATTTGTCTTCTGGCAGAATGCGGGCAAAAACTGTTTTGTCCCGAACGGCAATAGCCAAAGCTTTCTGTTCTTTCGGTAAGTCAACGCCTTGGATAACTTGGCTGGGATGGCTCGCCAGCCCGATATTTTTGCCGATGTTGTAGGCTGTTTCGTAATGATCGCCAGTAATTAGCCGAACGCTAATGCCTGCCTGCTGTGCCGCCTTGATGGCTGGTGCTGCTTCCGGGCGCAGTTCGTCGGCAAATGCCAAAAAGCCCACAAAGTTTATATCGCGCTTCTGGACGTCTCTGAGGTCTTTGGGCGGTTCGCCTGCGGCGTTGAGCTTGCCGACAGCGATTACGCGGTAACCTTTTGCGGCAAGTTCGTGCATTGCCGATTCTGCTAGGCGACGTTGTTCTTTTGTAGCATCAGACTTTTCCAGAACATGCTCAGGGGAGCCTTTAATATAAATTGTGCCATCTTTTTTAATGAACGCTCCGCTCATGCGTATGGCAATATCGAACGGGTATAGCTTGTCAATTTTTTGTGATTTGGACTCAGGAGAGTAATCGATTATCGCCTTGTCGAGCGGGTCGGAGGACGCTTCCTTGGTGTCTAGCGTGAACCTGGCCCATTTTCGTACTTCCTGGACACCTTTGGGCCAACTGTCTACCACCGACAGGCGATTTTTGGTGAGCGTGCCTGTTTTGTCGGTAGCGATAGTGGTTACTAGCCCTATATCCTCGATGGCACGGAACGACCGTACCAATGCTTTTTGCCTGGCCATGCGCCGCATGCCTAGCACGATAATTACTGTCAGAGCGACCGGCAGACCCTCCGGAACGGCGGACACACTAAACGACAAAGCAAAGCGCAGGGCTTCGCCGGCAGAAATACCGCGTAAAAGCGACAATAGGAATACGGCTATTGCCAGCACCCCGATAATCTTAACCAGCAGTGATATCAGGCGATCAATTTTTGCCTGTACAGGACTTTTGGAATGGTCATTGGAGGCAAGTTGTGCAATCTTGCCGAACTCTGTTCTGCTGCCTGTTTCCACTACGAGGACAACGGCCGTGCCACCTGTTACATACGTTCCCTGAAATGCCATATTATCCTGCTCGTAAATTTGTTTGGCGGTTTCCAGGGTCGAAGCATGCTTGTGAACTGGCACCGATTCACCGGTGAGCGAGGACTCGTCGGTCTGCAGATTGTCTGTATGTACGATACGTGCGTCCGCGGCCACTCGCTCGCCTTCAGATAAAAAGATGATATCTCCGGGGACAAGCTCAACAGAAGGTATGACGACCCGGGCTGCATCCCGAAGCACGGTTACCTTTTGGATACTGTGCTTTTTAAGGCTGCGCAATACTCTGGTTGTGGCATATTGCTGCGTGTAGAAGACGACAGTGTTTATTAGGATGATTGTTCCGATAATAACCGCATCGAGCTGCTCATGGCTGAGCAGGCTAACGATGGCAGCGGCAGCCAGTACTCCAACGAAGACGCTTCGGAACGGCTCGATAATTATCCGCCACAGCGGATCCTTTTTTACGGCTAGCTGGTTTGGGCCGTACTTTTTAATGCGCCTTACGGCTTCGTTTTTGGCTAGCCCTTTGTCGGACGTTTCGAGGACGTCATACAGCTTTTCGAGCGGTTCTTTATACCAGATCATACAGAGTTTATTGTAAAGGAAAGCTGGTGCGGATTATAGGGCCGCGGATCGTAGGCTGGGCTAATCGCAGCCTCATACGCGGCGAGCCCAAAAAGGGATTTCTATTGTTTTACTACAAAATCCGTAGTAAAATTGCTTTAATATGACTTAAATTCACAAGCGTAATGAGATAAACGACTTTGCTAAGCTCATAACTGATTGGCGCTCCATGGCTATCGTCCACGCGGTATACGAACATGACTCTTTGCGTTACGCCAGCCTGGACAAGCTGCTCGGCTTTAGCCCGACTATACTCAGCCAAAAGCTTGCTCAATTAACGGAATCTGGAATTATTGCACGTTATAAGGCTGAAGGCGCAAAAGAAGTGCTATATTCACCGACAGAATTAGCTAAAGATGTAGTTTGCGCTTACCACATACTGGAAGGCGTAAGTATTAAACTCGCCAAAGCAAACGGCATGCAGGCTAACGCTCCGGTCTGCAAGCTGGCCGGCGATAGGGCGCCACAATAATGCTATTAGCTTTCTCACTGACATTATTTGCCGGTTTGTCTACGGTAATCGGCGGGCTGATTGGCGTACACAAAAGCTTGCTTAAATGCAGGTCGCTCGCCATGGCGCTCGGCTTTTCTGCCGGAGCGATGGTTTACGTGTCGTTTATGGATTTGCTCCCAGAAGGTCAATCTTCCTTGGAGGTAACGTTTGGCAGTTCGGCAATGTGGATTAGCGGCGTTGCTTTTATTGCAGGGCTCGTGGTAGTTGGCTTGCTAGATAAGCTCATCCCGCACACTCCTGAAATCTGCGAAGCTGAAGACATTCTGGAAGGCAAAAACAGAATGACCGCCCGAAGATACAATAAGCTGCTCCGTAGCGGCATCATCGTAGCGATTGCGCTGGCGCTGCACAATTTTCCCGAAGGTATCGCGACGTTTGCGGGGGCGATGTACGATACGTCCTTGGGCTTATCTATCGCTATTGCTATTGCATTGCACAATATCCCCGAGGGCGTAGCAGTTGCTGCACCTATTTACGCAGCAACCAAAAACAGGGCAAAGGCCGTGAGCTACGCCGCCATTTCCGGCGCGGCCGAGCCTTTGGGTGCAATAGCCGGCTATATTCTTCTGTCGTGGCTTTTGCCGGAAAGTGCCATTGGCCTCATCTTTAGCACCGTTGCCGGCATGATGGTTTATATCAGTATCAGCGAGCTGCTACCGGCGGCAAGGGATTATGAAACCAGCCGTCACCAAACCGTTGCCGGATTCATGGCTGGCTGCGCAATTATGCTAATAAGCCTTAATTTACTAACAATAAAAGGAGGGGCAATATGAAAGTATTAAAGTTTGGTGCGGTATGGTGCAACGGCTGTGTGGTAATGAAACCGCGGTGGGGTCAATTAGAAAAGGAATATCCTTGGCTCCAAACTGAGTTTTACGACTACGATCACGATAAAGACATGGTCCAAAAATACGGTATTACCGAGGAACTGCCGACAGCCGTATTCTTAGACAAAAACGGCAACGAGTTTTTGCGCATGAGCGGTGAAATCAGCAAAGAAAAGATTGTAAAGATCATCACCGCCAATAAGGACAAGTAACCATGTCAAAATTCAGGCTTCTTGCAGTTGTGGCTTTGACGGTTTTGTGCGCGCCGCTATTTTCGGCTGTGACGCAAACCGTTGGGGCTGCCGAAGCCACCAACGGTGGTGTAAATATCTACATGTTCTGGGGTGAGGGCTGCCCGCACTGTGCCAAAGCCAAGCCATTCTTGGAAAATCTGGATAAAAGCTCAGACAAAATCAACCTGTATACCTACGAAGTTTATTACAACGCACAAAACCAAAAGCTATACCAGGAGACTGGAGAAAAGCTAAAAGTAAATTCTTCTGGCGTGCCGCTAATAATTATTGGTGACGAGGTTTTTGTGGGGTATTCGGAATTATACGCCAGCGCCATAAAGTCGCGTGCCGAGACTTGCGCAGAAAGGGCATCTTGTCCGGACGGTGTAGCCGGTATTGTCGGCTTGAGTAGCCCGCAAGGCGCTGCACCATCGCCCGAACAGCATAGCAACGTCGTTAGTTCTGGCGAAAGTTCGCAAATTAACGACCAAACAGGAGACGGCAATAGCAGCAAGACAATCGATCTACCGATTTTCGGTGAAATCCATGTTAAGGATTTTTCACTGCCAATACTCACATTCCTAATCGCCGCGCTCGATGGCTTTAACCCTTGTGCCATGTGGGTCTTACTATTTCTAATAAGCGTGCTGCTGGGTATGAATAACCGCAAGCGCATGTGGGCACTAGGCGGCTCGTTTATCTTGGCCTCAACATTCGTGTATTTCATGTTCATGACTGCCTGGCTGAACATTTTTATGTTCATTGGTGTAGTGTCGTGGGTCAAGATGCTCATTGGCATAGCGGCAATGGCTGCTGGAAGTTACTATCTTTACGACTTCTGTTACAACAAAACTGGCGGCTGCAAGGTTGCAGGCGGAAGCAGGCGTGAAAAGATATTTGCCAAAATCCGCCACATTACGCACGAAAGAAGCTTTTGGCTAGCGCTTGCCGGAATTGTTAGCCTGGCATTCGCGGTAAACCTAATCGAGCTAGTATGCAGTGCCGGATTGCCCGCAATCTACACAAGCGTCCTAAGCGGCGCTGATTTACCGACCTGGCAATACTACACCTACATCCTTCTGTACATGTTAATATTTATGGCCGACGATTTGTTCGTGTTCTTTGTGGCGATGTTTACGATGAAGGTCACGGGCGTGCAAACCAAGTATGCCAGGCTCGCGCATCTTATCGGCGGTATTTTAATGCTAATACTTGGTGTGCTTTTGATATTCGCGCCGCAGCTTTTAATGTTTGGATAGGAGGAAAAAAATGAGCAATAAACGCGTAATACCTTATATTGCGGTCGGAGTTGTCGGGATCGCCGCAGTAGTCGGCATTGTTGTTGCAAATCAAGAGCCTTGTAACGCTCAATCTTGCAAAACGCAAACCGCCGCAGTAAGCCAAAAATCCAAGTCTGATATAGAGAAAATCAAGGGCGAATTAAATAACGGTGCGTTGCTCGTAGATGTCCGCACGCCTGAAGAATACGCAGGAGGTCACGCAGAAGGTGCGATTAATCTACCCTACGACCAGATAGTAGGCGGCACTTATCCCGCGAGGAACAAGGACGCCAAAATATACGTCTATTGCCGCAGCGGTAAGCGGGCCGCGACTGCACTAGATGCGCTTCGGCAGGCGGGCTACGTCAATGCGGCAAGTTTGATCAGCTTGGAGAATTGGCAAAAACTTGGCGGTACGGTTACTGAATAAATTGAGGTGGCTCCCGTCGTTCAGTATCTTGGCAGGTCATGTCCGGAAACGGTCATGGGGCCTTAGGCCCGCTGGCGTTCTCTTGTCGCTTCAATTGGGGAGAGGAAAGTGGTGGTGCGGTGAACTATAGCCCTG
>CAWJJN010000005.1:0-520443 GCA_963843205.1 uncultured Candidatus Saccharibacteria bacterium | reverse complement strand
TAGCTCGCATCACTTATTATTTTTTATATAAAATCATAAAAATATGTTTAGCAAGGACGTAAGCAGCCCTGATAGCTTTCGTGTTCGGATACTGCCTTCATGCGACATTCCAGAGGCAGAGACCGGCGACAATTTTACCGCCCTTGACCTGGTAGCGCGGCTGGGCACTATGCCCAGAGGCGCCCTTTGGCTGCTTGAAGAGGCGTTTCCTGGTGTTGCGTCCGGTGCGACAGGCTGTTTTACGAAGGTATCTGCGGCGGGTGAGGGTAGGGCCGGAGTTCACAGTAAGGTTCAGTTTGGAGGGCTTGTCCTGCAGGCTTCGTCCCAGGAGGAACTGACCTCCCAGATCGCTATTAAGCAGACCAGCCCGTACCTAGCGGCGCGCGAGTTTGGCGCAATGAGGGCGCTAAATGCCCGCGGTATGGAAAATAGTCGGCCGCGTTCATTTGTGCCCCTGGGTTTTTATCGGGCTGTAGGGCAGGCCGGCGTTTCGCTTGTGACGAAACACGATCAGTCAGTAGTTACTCTCGATACTCTGTTATGGAATAAGGATGATCCTCCTACGGAGCCACAAATGCGCGCTGCGCTGAGCCATAGCGCGCTTGCCCTGGGTGATTTGCACTCGTGGGGTATGACCTCGGGTGACGCCCAGCCCAAGAATATTGGCGCAGACAGTTGGGGTATTCGTTATCCGGATCTAGAGGCTGCTCAGGAGTTCGAAGTAACTGCCGGGGTAGTAGATCCGGCCAGAGTCAGGCGTATCGTCGAGCAGGACTTAGATACCTTGCTGCGCACGCTCGGAGGTGACCATACAGACTTGCTGCGCCAGTATTTTGCCGGCCCATACAACGACAGCGCCCAGGCGGATGGTTCAGCACTTCCGGCCGAGGTCCGATTCTCTGCGGCTGAGATTGTTGCAATCGGCAGCAAGCCCCAGTATGAGATTGCTGACCAGACATAGACAGCTCACAGTTCTTAGCAGCAAACTCCTTGACAGTTAAGTTGACCCTTGTTTATAGTGATTGCTGATAGTTAGCACTCACGATAGCTAAGTGCTAACTTAAATCTTATAACACCGTAAAAGGAGGAGTGAATTGTATGAGTTCGAGCATTCAACCACTTAATGATTATGTGGTAGCCGAGCCGGAAGAGGCACCGACAAAAACCGCCAGCGGTTTGTACTTGCCGGAAAAGTCTGCCGAAGAAGCCTAAAGTTGCCAAAGTTGTAGCTGTAGGTCCGGGCCGTGTCGGTGACGACAACGAGCGCATCCCGATGGCTTTGAAAAAAGGTGATCGTATTTTGTACAAAAGCTACAGCCCGACCGAAGTTAAAGTCGATGGCAAAGAATATCTGCTCATTAAAGAAGAAGACGTGCTCGCCACGTTGAAATAAGGGAGACATATAAAGTATGGCAAAAAAAGTATTTTATGATGATGACGCCCGCCGCCGCGTTCTGGCTGGCGCCAAGATTCTGTACGATGCGGTAAGCAGCACAATGGGTCCCAAGGGCCGCAACGTGGTTATTAGCAAAAGCTATGGCGCACCGACAGTAACGCACGACGGCGTAACCGTTGCCAAGGGCGTTGACCTGGCTGACGTTGATGACGAGACTTTAGGCTACAAGGTCGGCGCAGAGCTTATCAAGCAAGCTGCCAGCAAGATGAACGACGTTGCCGGTGACGGTACAACTACCGTAACCGTCCTGACCTACCACATCCTGAACGAAGCCAACAAGCTGATAGCTGCCGGACACAACCCGATGCTTTTGCGTAAGGGTCTGGAAGCTGCCGCACAGGATATCCTGAAAAAGCTTGACGGCATGCGCGAAGACATTCAGGGCAAAAAAGGCCGTATCGCCGAAGTTGCTACAATCTCGGCCGGCGACAAGCAAATCGGCGACCTGATCGCTGAAGTCATGGACAAAGTCGGCTCCGAAGGCGTTGTCACTGTCGAGGAAGGCCAGAGCCTTCAGCTCGAGAGCGAAGTCGTGGAAGGATTTACCTTTGACCGCGGTTTTGTAAGCCCCTACATGGTTACAGACACGGCCCGCATGGAAGCTGTCTACAGCAAGCCAGCAATCCTTATCACCGACAAAAAGATCAGCTCGGTGCAGGAATTCCTGCCGATACTCGAAAAGTTGGCTCAGTCCGGTAAAAAAGACCTGGTTATCATTGCCGAAGACGTTGAGGGCGAAGCCCTAGGCACATTGGTGCTAAACCGCTTGAAGGGCGTGTTCAATACTGTAGCAATTAAGGCTCCTGCCTTTGGCGACCGCCGCAAAGATATCTTGGACGACATAGCCATTCTGACCGGCGCTACAGTTATCAGTGAAGAGCGCGGCTATAACTTCGAGAACGCCGAACTGGGCATGATCGGTTCTGCCCGCAAGGTTATTGTCGGCAAAGACGACACTACCATTATTGAAGGTGTCGGCGCTCCGGCCGAAATAACCGCCCGCATTAAGCAAATCAAGGCCCAGATTGGCGCGGCCAGCAGCGAATACGACCGCGAGCATTTGGAGAAGCGCCGGGCTGCCTTGAGCGGCAAGGTTGCCGTAATTAAAGTCGGCGGCGCTACCGAAACCGAAATCGAAGAAAAGAAGTTCCGCGTAGACGACGCCGTAGCCGCAGTTAAGGCTGCTTTGAGCGAAGGCATCGTTCCGGGCGGAGGCGTAACGCTTATCAACCTCTCGGCAACAATTAGCTCTGCAAATGACGATGACGCCGCTGTCAGTGCCGGAAAGATGGTGCTCAAGAAAGCTCTCGAGCAACCGTTCCGCATTTTGCTGACCAATGCTGGCCTGAACGCCGACGAGTGGCTGCCGCAGGTTCGCGCCGGCAAACCAGGACATGGAGTTAATGTTAATGATCCGGTTAAGCTCGTAGACCTTAAGGCAGGCGGTGTTATTGACCCAGCCCGCGTTACCAAGGAAGCTTTGCTGAATGCCGTCAGTATTGCCGGCACCAGCATGACCATGGGCGCATTAGTTGCTGAAGTTCCAGAGAAAAAAGAATCTTCGCCAGCCCCGGACATGGGCGGCATGGGAATGATGTAGATTCTTTACCCGCAGACGTGGTAACATAAGTTAAAACAAACAGGCACTAAAAGGCCGGGGCAAAAGCCCCGGCTTCTTTAGTGAAATTCGTTTTTTTACTTACGGCCGCCGTATACGCTGGAGCCGTAGCCCGTAGATGCTTGCTGGCGGTTGTCCTTGCCGGTCAACAACCGAATAATTGCACCAAAGCCGAAAAGTGTTGCAAGCCCGAAGCCGAAAGTCGTCAAAAACTCCTTACGGGTCATTTCTTTTTGCATGAGACTGTTGAGTTGCTTGTTCATGTCTTTGCTCTGTTTATATTTTTACTTGTAGCTGCAGTGTAAGTCAAGATGCTTTTGCTTGTCAAGCAGAAACGTCCATATTCGGCTGGCGTGCCGTGTCCATGATGGTGCGCCGCGGGGTCAGGGTATTCAGATAGGTGCCCCGCGAAACATTGGGCCGTAATGATGTCGCCTGGCGGGTTGTGCCCGCCGGTTTAGGCGTCATAGCTTTGGGCGCGAACGCGGCGGTTTGCGAGACAGCCGCCTGTTCAAGAGCTTTCCTGGCTTGGGCGAATCTCGCCAGCCGCTCGGCCCGGGCGTCCTCGTCTTTTTTGCGAAGCTCAACGATGCGCGGCGAACGTTTATTTCGGCGGCCAGAACGCCAAATCACGAATACTCCGACTTGGTAGGCAAGAATCATCGGCCCGGCCAGTATCAGTTGGTCCTGGGGGCGCGGCGAAGGAACTCATGATGCCGCCAAGAATAAAAGCCACTAATATAACCCAGCGTTCGTAGGCTAGTAATTTTTTGGGCTTTAGGGGCTTGATCCGATTGATCAAAATGAGCAACAAAGGCAATTGGAGTAGAAGTGCTGAGCCCAACATGTAAAGGGTGACGAATGACATATATGACTGAATGGTCAGCAGCGGGTGAATTTGGTTGCTGGTGAACTGGTTCAGTAAAAAATGCAGTCCGGCAGGCAGGCCAATAAAGTAACCGAAAGCCATGCCTATAAGAGCCAGTACTCCTGATGCGATGCTGCCGCGCATCATAAAGCCCATAGCGTCTTTTTTGATCAGCGGTTCCAGATATTTTAGTATCTGGAACACAATTACCGGAATACTAAAGACAATCCCCGTGTACAGACATATCCTAAATAGAAAATCTATACCGCCGCCTACAGAGGTATAAATAAACTCCTGATTGTGTGCAGGCCGAAGCAGCGCAGCAACAATGTGCTGCTGTATAAAATAAGCTCCCGTACCCCACAGTACTATAGAAAGGACGACATAAAATATTCGCCTGCGCAGTTCGTGAAGATGCTCTATGAAAGGGAGCTTAGGATTATTAGCTTCGGGCCGGTTATGAACGCGGCTTTTCTGCTTCCTTCTCGCTCTTTTCATCCCCGCTTATCCCCTTACGAATTTCTCTCATTGAACTTCCGAGGCTGCGGGATAGTTCTGGCAATTTTTTGCCGCCGAAAAGCAGCAGTACGATAGCCAAGATTATAATCAATTCTGGAGCGCCTAGATCCAGTAACGCGAATTGATCGACAAACATATTACCCTCACTTAATCATTTACACCATTTACCTTTCCTATGATATCATAAGCGGGAAGTAACTTGTAAAGAGTCTTAAGCAAATGATGCAATACATATATCTACGATTCGCCCAGGCTTACGGAGAGGGCAATTATGGTGGCTGTGACTATAACACCGGCTGTGGCAGCGGTACTACTACAGGCGGTCTGTCAAATACGGGATTGGTTATTGCGATCGTCATAACTCTGGCTTGTTTGATTATATTCCTGGCATTGTTGACCCGTATTTTGCGCCGCCGCAAGAAGGCCTCGGCCGCGCAAAGCGCAGCCAAGAGCCAAGACCGCCAGCCCCGCGAATAAATTTTATCTTTGGACGATAATCTGTTGGCCGATGCTTGAGTTCAGTACAACCAACAGTGCCAGGCTTGCTATTAGCAACAGAAGCAAAATCCAGAATTGGGCTTTTTCGCTCACGGTTTTTCCTCCAGATTACCGATAACCACTAGCCGGTCTTTAGGCAGCCACAGCGGGGTGCAGGTGTAGAGGGTAAGCTGCGAATTATCAGTGGATTTTTCTATGCTCGTCTCAGTGGGCGGCACGATTTTGACAGTTGTGACTCTGTAGATATATCGTTTGCCCTTCCAGAAAATACCGATTTTATCACCGGTCTTAACCTTATCCAAGTAATAGAAGCTGCCTTTTGGTGAAGAGTATGTAAAGCGGTGCGCGACTATTACCGTGTTGCCGCCTTTGTCCGGTGTGCTGGTGTTGGGGCGGCGCCAGGGTCCGGTTCTTGCGGCAGCCAGTTCCCGTCCCTCGTTGATTTTTTGATCAAGAAGCATAGAAGGAATTATTAGCCGGTTGTCTGACGGATAGGTTTTTGTTGAAGCAGAGGAGCTAAGCTGAGAGGATAGCTGGCCGAAACGGTTGGATGTATGCTGCTCAATCCAAAAACCTATTTTTGGTATCAGGGGCGCCAAAATAATATAAACATTTATCACCAGAATAGCGATAAGCAGTAGGGCATTGACGCGGGCGAGCTTCATGGCTCAACGCGGCTTATTGTTGCTCGTGGTGTTGCGTGAAGTAGTTTATCTCGTTCACGACATCTAACAGGGCTTGGGCGCGGGCCTTCTCATCGGTAATTTGCTGGGCGGCCGCATAGGCGTCTTTAATAAGTTCAGCGTTGTCTGAAGCTTGAATCATCATCATTGTTGTGCGGAATTTTTCTTCTGGGGACTGGTCCAAATGACCGACTAGCGGGGAGAGCTGCTGCAAGGCCTGCTGCTTAATATTCAGCAGGGCATCATTGCTCTCTGGCATTGGGGTTAGAGTCGGACCGTCAGTAGAAGGAGCTGTTGTGTCTTGGGTTGGAGCGTCTGTTTGAGTGGCGCTGCCGCTGCCGTTTGTGCTATACGGACTGTCGCTGCTATAAGTGGGCGCTGACGTGTCTGACGGAACGCCGGGCGCTGCCGCGCTGTTATCCAGGCTGGAATCCAGCGGCGTAGCCGGCTGGCCATCAGTTGGTTGTACAACAGAGTTATCGTTACCCCCTCCAAACATATTCACTCCTCGCTTATTGCTCTATACTATATGATACTATCATATTTTAGCACAAGGGGTTTGGTACATGTTAGACGATCTTAAGTACATTAACGAGAGGGACGCTGAGGATGCTTTGGGCATTGCCACCCGCCAGGGAGAGCAGCTAAAACCCGAACTTCGTCCGACTGGTAACCTGCAATTCGGCAAGGTATATAACGTTGTATATGCCGGCATGGGCGGATCGGCTTTCCCGGCCATGCTTGTAAAAACCTGGGCGGATTTGCCTGAACCGTTTGAAATTGTGCGCGACTACGAGATACCGGCCTATGTAGATAACGAAACTCTGTTTATCGCTTCCAGCTATTCCGGCAATACAGAAGAAACCCTGAGCGCTCTGGCTCAGGCCGAAGCAAGAGGTGCGCAAATTGCAGTGATCGCCGGCGGCGGCAAGCTTCATGAAATCGCCCAGCAAAAGGGCTATGCCTATGTCCAGCTGCCGCAGGCTGCTCAGCCCAGATATGCTGTCCTGTATAACTTCCAGGCAACTTTGGAGATTTTGGGCCAGGCCGGTCTGGTTCAGATCGAAGGAATACGCGAGGAGCTTGCCAGAACTTCCAAGTTTTTGGACAAGGCCACTCAGGCGTGGGTGGCGACTGTGCCCACGGCCTCCAACCCGGCCAAGCAGCTCGCCCAGGAATTAGTGGGCAAGTCAGTTGTCATTTATGGCGGCCCCAAGACCTATCCGGCAGCCTACAAATGGAAGATAAGCATCAACGAAAACGCCAAACAGATCGCTTGGCTCAACCAGCTCCCGGAATTCAACCACAACGAATTCATCGGTTGGAGCCAACAGCCTGTCGAAAAACCGTACGCTGTTATAGATCTAAGGAGCAATCTGGAGAACCCGTCTGTACAAAAACGTTTTGAGGTCACTGCCCGCCTTTTGTCAGGTATGCGCCCCGACCCACACGTTGTCGAAGCGCAAGGCCAAACACTGCTCGAGCAGCTGGTTTGGACTATTGCCTACGGTGACTTTGTCAGTCTCTATCTGGCGTTACTGAACGGATTTAACCCGGCTCCGGTTGAGCTGGTAGAGAAGTTCAAGAAAGCTTTGACCGAATAATTATCAGAGGTATACCTCAAGCCGTTATTCAGCTTACCTAGTCTATAATGCTGGGTATGAGATTATTAGTTGTTGAAGATGAACCGAAAATTGCAGCCAGCCTGGAAAAGGGTTTGGCTGCCGAAGGCTATGTCGTAGACGTGGCCGAAGACAGCGACATGGCCGAGGCTCTAGCTGATGCCAACAGTTACGACCTGGTGTTGTTGGACTGGATGATACCGGGCCGCCACGATGGTCCGGAGCTTGTGAGTCTGTGGCGGCAGCATAATGTGCAGACTCCGATTTTAATGCTCACGGCTCGCACGACAATCGGGGACAGAGTACACGGCCTGGACGTGGGTGCGGACGATTATTTGCCCAAGCCGTTTTCTTTTGACGAATTATTGGCCCGCGTCAGGGCTTTGCTGCGCCGTCCCAAGGCCAACAGCGGTAATGTCTTTAAGACAGGACCATTGACCTTAGATGTGGTTTCCAAAGAAGCCATGGTTAGCGGCCAGCCTGTGCACCTTACTGCCAAAGAATTCCAGATGCTCGAATACCTGGTCAGACACAAGGGCGAAGCGATTAGCAAAGACCAGCTTTTAGACCATGTTTGGGCTGATGATTCACGCGTCCAGCACAATACGGTCGAAACGTTTATAGCTAATGTTCGTAAAAAGATTGGCGAAGATGTGATTGTTACCATGCGGGGGCACGGGTATAAAGTAAAATAGAAATATGTTCAAATCGGCACGCATCAAGCTAACGTTATTTTTTCTGGCTATCTTAGTAGCCTTTAGCTTTGCTTTGACATTGACAATTCGCGTGCTGGCCGAACAGGAGTATCTTCACTCAAATCAAGTTCAGCGGGGACAGGTCCAGAAAATTATTTTGCGGCTGCCGAATCCGCCTTCCCGCTGGCCGAATGATGATTTTATAAACTCGCAGGAAGACCAGGCTGCGCAAGTCCGGCAGCAGCTTAACATCGATCTGGTAATTATTAATACTATCGCACTGTTTATTGGCGGCGGACTTAGCTACTGGTTCGCCGGGCGAATGCTGAAGCCTATCGAGGAAGCGCATGAGGCCCAGGCCCGTTTTGCTTCTGATGCCAGCCACGAATTGCGAACCCCGCTTACCAACCTCAGGCTGGAGAACGAGGTATTTTTACGGCAAAAGCACTTTAGCGAAAGCGAGGCGCGGCAGCTGATTGGCAGCAACCTTGAGGAGGTGCAGCGGCTGGAAGGGCTTTCGACTAATTTGCTGGCTTTAACACAGTACGGCCATACGGCGCTGGAGCTGCGCCCGACCCCAGTTAAGCCTGCGGCTGAAGCTGCAGTAAAGTTGGCCCGTGTGTTTGCGGAGGCAAAGCATATCAAGCTCACAACAGACGTACCTGCGGCTTTATTGCGCGCCGATCACGACAGCTTGGTTCAGATGATTAATATCCTCTTGGACAATGCTATTAAGTACGGGCCCGAAAAGAGTACGGTGACCATTGGCGGCCAAAAACAGGACGGCCATTATCTGCTGTGGGTGCAGGATGAAGGCCCGGGCATAAGTCCCAAAGACCTGCCTCATATATTTGAGCGATTATATCGTGGCGATACGGCCCGCTCGAGCAAAACCGGCGGTTATGGTTTGGGGCTGTCGCTGGCCCGCGCCATAGCGGTGTCCAACTGTGCTGAAATCCGCGCCCAAAACGTTCCGACCGGCGGAGCTTGTCTGATGGTCCGTATACCCTTGGCCAAATGATAATGCAAGCGTATTTTGTCGCCCAGAGAGAAAATTAGTATAATACTACTATTATGAAGTGGTACATTTCTACCCGCGCAAGGTTAGGGCTTGCGCTCGGCGCAGCAACGGCAGTTTGTCTTGGTCTCTATTTGGCTGGTGCGGCAATTAATCATTCGTGGCTATTTGCCTATTTAGTTTGGAATTTGTTTTTGGCTTGGGTGCCGCTTTGCATAATGCTCTGGTTGGAAAAAATCCTGCGCCGCAAACTGTGGTCCAGTTGGCCGGCGTTGATTGCTACTGTTTTGTTCGTAGGGTTTCTGCCAAACACCTTTTATATGACAACCGATATGATTCACCTTATGGAAGCGCCGCGGGTTGATGTGATATTTGACGTAATTATGCTCAGCTCATTTATATTCAACGCCTTCATGCTGGGCTTAATAAGCGTTTACATGTTCCATGTGGAGTTGTTGCGCAGACTGTCGGTATTAAAGAGTTGGGCCTTGTTAGGCGTGTTGTTGCTGTCGAGCAGCTTTGCGGTCTATATCGGCCGCGATTTGCGCTGGAATACGTGGGACATCATACTGAACCCGGCCAGTGTTTTGTTTGAGGTTTCGGACAGGATATTGTCGCCCCTGGCACATCCGGAGCTGTATTCTACGACCTTGGGATTTTTTGTTTTTATAACCAGCGCCTATGTCGTGGTGTGGTATATGACGCGAGCCGCCCGGCAAATGAAAGTGCCTGACTGATCTGTTATAATTGCCTTTGATATGAATGATATTCAGCAAGCAGTCGTTAACTCCATTCAGACTCTTCTCGGCGTGGAAGCCGCGGTGGATCTGACGCGTCCGGACCCTAAGTTCGGCGACTACGCTACCAATATCGCTCTACAGCTGGCCGGACGCCTTCAGCGCAGTCCCCGCGAGATAGCCGAGGCTTTGGCTCAGGAGTTGCGCCGGGCTTTGCCTGAGGATATCAAAGAAATTTCCATTGCCGGCCCCGGATTTATAAATATCACTCTGAGTGACGCCAAACTGGGGCATTTGGCAAAAAAAGCGCCAGTCGCTAAACCCGAAGAGTATTCCGGCAAAGTCGTAGTTGTCGAGTATTCAGACCCGAACCCGTTTAAGGTGCTGCACGCCGGCCATTTGTATACCAGCGTCGTGGGCGATGCTATTGCCAAGTTGGTTGAGGTATCAGGCGGCGAAGTACACCGCGTGAACTTTGGCGGCGATGTCGGCTTGCACGTCGGTAAAACCATGTGGGCAATTTTGGAAGACCTGCAAGGCGAGCATCCAGAAAAACTTCATGACATCCCCAAGGACCAGCGTGCCGAATGGATGGCAAAATGCTATGTGGCAGGTACTAATGCCTATGAAGACGACGAAACCGCCAAGGCTAAAATAGTAGAGTACAACAAACATGTTTACAAACTGCACACCGAAGACGATCACAATTCGCCGTTCGCCCGAATTTACTGGACGTGCCGCCAGTGGAGCTACGATTACTTTAACGGGTTTTACGCCCGCATCGGCACTCATTTCGAGAAGTACTACCCGGAGAGCGAAGTGGCTGATCTCGGGCTGCAGACTGTTCAGGAACAGCTGGCCAAAGGTGTCTACTCGCACAGCGACGGCGCAATAATTTTTGAAGGTGAGAAGTTCGGGCTGCATACCAGAGTATTTGTGAACTCCCATGGCATTCCGACATACGAGACAAAAGATGTAGGCCTGATAATGCACAAGTGGCAGGATTACCATTTTGACCGATCGGTAGTTATTACCGGCAATGACATCGTTGAATACATGAAGGTCGTTCTCAAAAGCGTAGAACAATTTAACCCGGAATTAGTACGCCGTACCGTTCACGAGCCGCACGGCAACGTTAAGCTGCGGGGCGGCGTTAAAATGAGTTCGCGCAAAGGCAATATATTGCGTGCGGCAGACGTTTTGGACATCGCTACTGCTGCTAACAAAGAACAAACCGGCCGCGATGACGAGCCGGCAGTACTTGGCGCAATAAAATATTCATTCTTAAAGCAGCGTATCGGCGCGGATATCATTTACGACCCCAAAGAGTCGGTCAGCCTGGAAGGCAACAGCGGTCCGTATTTACAGTATGCCCACGCCAGAGCCAGAAGCATTCTGTCCAAGGCCGGCCACGATACCAATTCTGACCTGGATAATTTTGAAGCCGACGAACGTTTGCTGGCCCAAAAAATCAGCGAATACCCCGAGGTTCTGCAGAAGGCAGTCAGCGAACTGATGCCGCACCATACCTGTACATATCTGTATGAGCTGGCCCAGGTCTTTAATCGTTTTTACGAGCATAACCGCGTAGTGGGTGACAGACGCAAATCGCCGCGCCTGGCGTTGGTGAAGCTGTACGCTGACATACTGAAAGACGGGCTTGGTCTATTGGGGCTGACAGCCCCGGATAAACTTTGATTTAGTTTGAAACACTATTGCTTTTTAGTAAATTACATGTTATTGTGTAAGTATAAAACATAACACAAATATCTATCCAAAAATATTTATAAGCAACAATAAATTATCCTAGGAGAGCAATAACATGGCAGAACGTTTAAAGACCGCCGGCAAGACAATAAAGCGCGGCGCCGCAGCCACGTGGAAAGGCACCAAAGCCACCTACAGGTTTGTAGAGAGACATTCTGCCGATGCGGGTCCGATTACTCCCGCTGACTTCAAGGGCCACAGAGCGAGGCATGAAAGAAAACTGCCGCGGGCTGTTAGAATAGGGCGCGCTGTCGGCGCCACCGCTCTCGCCGTAGCGGCCGCAGGTGCTGGCTGGAATTATTACCAGGGGATGGACAAAGAGGCTCCGATTCAAGGACCTCCTCTGGAAGTAACTACAGTAGTACCAACTGGCGGCCCCGAAAACCCGGCGGCCAGTCCGGAGGTAAGAGCGGGAGAGCGTAAGGGGATTGTTCAGCGCGCTGTTAATAACGGTCGCGAAGTAACCATCTTGCAGGTTGGTTGCGATGTTCGCGTAGGCGACAAGAATGTGCGTATCGAAAATCCTGTTGTTGTGCCGCCAGAAAACCCAAGCGAGATCAGCGTAACGGACCCAAACACTTGGAAAAGCAGAGTCTTTTCTCTTAACCCCGTAAATACGGGCGGTAAAGTGAACTATGGCGTTGCTGAAGTCAATGCCGGTGCAGTCACTGGCTGTGACGTTTACGGAGGTCTAGAGGTGGTTAAGGTCAGCCAAGACGGATCCTCTGAAGTCCCGAGCCTTAAATCCGCAAACTGGAGAGCCTCTGTCGACCGTAAATGCTGAAGGCGCTGCAGTACCTGAAATAGTTGGTGCCGTAAAGGCTGCCTAGTAGCCCTGCGCCCTGTCCTGTATATCTAATGATGTAGTATAGTTAAGATATGCCATCATCGAAGAAGAAGATTAAAGCAGCGACTAAAGCGGCGGCAACCAAAGCGTCTCATAAACGTCTGAGTTTAAAAGCAGAGCGCGAGCGAAGCAAAAAGGAAGTGGTCACCAAGCTGGGCCACCTTAGCGCCATAGCTAAAGCCGAGGTCGTCAACGAGGTCGTGAACAAACAGGTTACCAAGCAAATCGGCGGTTTTGCCGAATTTTTGCGTGAGCAGAGCGTGATTGGCATCGGTATTGGTTTGGTGCTTGGCGCCCAGATTAAAGACGTGGTGGACAAAATTATGAACTCTTTCGTTAATCCTTTGACGTCCTTGGTCTTACCCGGGCAGCAAGAGCTAACCCAGAAGACGATAACTTTTCACGTCGACTCACGCAGCGCCACGATTGGCTGGGGAGCTATCGCCTATTCGCTATTCAGCTTCGTTATGGTCGCTGTTATCATTTATGCTCTGTACAAAATCCTGAAGCTTGACCGCTTAAAGAAGAAATCGTAAGGCTGGAGACACCATGATAATTGACAAAAATGCCGTGCCCACCAAGCTGCTGTGGGTGGATCTGGAGATGACCGGGCTTGATTCCTCAAAAGACGTTATCTTGGAAGTTGCCGCCGAGGTTACCGATTTTAATTTTAAGACCCTGGCCAGTTACGAGGCGGTGGTAAACCACCCGGAAGCCGTGCTTGGAAGTATGAACGAGTGGGCCGCGGCCCAGCACCAGGCCAGCGGCTTAACAGAGCGGGCGCGAAGCCAGGGCAGGCCTGAGAGCGAGGTCAAACACGAATTAGTCGGTTTTATCAAAGCTCAATTCGGGGACGAACCGGCTGTCATGGCCGGTAATTCAATTCATAACGACCGGCTGTTTATTAAGCGCTGGTGGCCGGAGGTTGATGAGTTGTTGCATTACCGGATGCTGGATGTCAGCTCTTTTAAGGTGCTGATGCAGGGCAAATACGACGTTAAGTTCGAAAAAAACGACGCCCACCGTGCCTTTGACGATATCCAGGCATCTATAGCCGAACTTCAGAACTATCTGGAATGGTTTAAAAAGAATCGTTCGTAACCCGATTTGCACAAAGAGTTCGTAAAATAGTATAATAAAACATCTAGTTTTGGAGTTTGCAAAAATATATGCAAGCAGTAATTTTTGATCTTGACGAGACGTTATTCGCCGCAGAAAATGCGTTGTATGTTGGTGTCGAAGAACTCTTGACCATCCTTCAGCGCCTGGGTGTAAAAGTTGGCGCTCTGGCAAGCGGCGACCACCGCGTTTTAGTGCGGCTGGGTGAAACTGGTATACGGCAGCATTTCGACCACGTTGTCTGTTCTGACCATGTAGCCGGCCCGAAAGAGCCGCAGACAGTCAGCCAGCTAATGACCTCTATGGGGGTCGAAGCCCGGCATACGGTGCTGATAAGTCATATGCCAAGTGATATTGTTCTTGGCAAGAGTGTCGGTTTGAGCAAAACGATACGTGTAGCCCACGGTTCGATCAGAAGGTCCGAACAGGCCGATGCCGACCACATCGTTCAGGATATACCCTCGGTTTTGGACGTGTTAGAGTAAATATTATGATATCCCACGCTGAACTGGAAAAATATTTGCTTAGTATGCCTGGAGCTAAACTGGACTATCCGTTTGGCGAGGGCGTAGCTGTATATAAAAGCGGGGACAAGATGTTCGCCTTGGTTAAGGAGGGCAGCAAACCGATACATCTGAGTCTGAAATGTGACCCGTTATTGGCCGCGACATTGCGCGAAAAGTATGAAAGTGTAATGCCCGGGTATCACCTGAACAAAAAGCACTGGAACACGCTGCTCTTAACAGGCCAGCTTGGCTGGGACGAGGTGCAGGACCTAATCCGTCATTCTTATATACTTGTGTCTGACATTAAGTAGGTAGCTGCTCTAAGAGCAAATTCGTTTGTTTGTAGTGGCTTTCCAGCAAGACTTTTTCTTGTTTGTTGCTGGCGTTATCGTAGGCGTTTTTGAGTAGGCCTTTATAGGCTTCCAGCTGAGTTCTTAGCAACTGGGTAAGGGTTAAGTCATATGTGCTTGTAGCCCTGGCTTGCGTCAGCTGCTTGTCTGTGTTGGCGTCTTTTTTGAGTACCAATTCTTTGGGGGATATTTTGCGGCCCTGTTTGGCCAAAAACGCAGTCCAAGCCTGCTGCTGGGTGGTCAACGTCAGCTGGGTGGTTACCGCAGCGTTTTGTACTGGTACGGTTACGGCTTTAGTCCCTTGGGCGGCCACTCTTGCTATCTCGTTTTCGGTTTGGACGATGCCTACGACATCCTCGATATTCGTTTTGTTACTAAAGAAGATGTTTATTACAATAGCGCTGATAATCATTAGAATCACTGCGCCGCCAATAAGCAGAACCAACTTCACCATAAAGGAATTGCCACCGATGTTCCTGAAAGAAAATTTGGCAGCCCTAGGCGGTTTGGGCGGTTCCATAATGAACTTGTACGGGTCATTTTGAACCGGGTATTGTACGGGCTGCTGCACTTCCATGTAAGGTATTTAATCATAAAAGGTTAGTGTTCAGAAGCGCCCGATTCGGCAGAAGGGAGTGCCTATATATCTAACAGGGGTGACATGGCGTACAATAGGTGATGATGGATGCGGTTGAGGATATCAAGAGCCGGTTAAGTATCGAGGACGTTGTCGGACAGTACGTTGAGTTAAAGCGCGCCGGGAGCAACTGGAAGGGTTTAAGCCCGTTCAGCAACGAACGTACCCCCAGCCTGATGGTCAGTCCGGAGAAACAGATTTGGCATGATTTTTCTTCTGGCAAGGGCGGCGATATGTTTAGCTTTGTGATGGAAGTTGAGGGCTTGGATTTCAGGGCTGTCCTGGAGATGCTTGCCCGGCGGGCCGGCGTGGACTTGGACCAATACCGCACCGGCAGCAAACCCTCAAATTCCAAGCAAAAAGAGCGCCTGTATTCAGCCCTGGAGCTGGCGGCCAAATTTTACCAGATACACTTCAGCAAGAGCCGGACGGCCCTGGAATATGTATTTAGAAAAAGGGGATTTACAAAACAAACGGCCTTGGAATGGCGGTTCGGATATAGTCCGAATACCGGCAACGCCCTGGTCGATTTTTTGCAGAGAAAGGGCTACAGCGCTGATGAGATTAAGGGGGCCGGTTTAAGCGCCAGGCGTTATAGGGGTGTTGGAGATATGTTCCGCGGCCGGCTAATGATACCCCTGCACGATCCGCAGGGCCGGGTCATTGGCTTCACTGCACGGTTGCTGGAAGACGATCCCAACGCACCAAAGTATATCAATACCCCACAGACCATGCTCTACGATAAATCGCGCCACGTTTACGGTTTGCACCTGGCCAAAGAAGCCATCCGCAGGCAGAAGTACGCGGTCATTGCCGAGGGTAACCTGGACGTCATTTCCAGCCACCAGGCCGGTGTGTGCCAGGTTGTGGCTACTGCCGGAACGGCATTGACTGAGCAGCACCTGAAAGCTCTCAGTCGCTTTACGAACGACATCAGGCTGAGCTTTGACGCTGATAGTGCCGGGCTAAACGCTACTGAGCGGGCAATTCCTATCGCCAGCAAAGTAGGCGTGGCGCTCAATGTAATAACCATTCCCAGGGGTAAGGACCCTGATGAGCTTATCCGCCAGGATGCAGCCAAGTGGCAGGAAATTATCCAACAACCGCAGTATGCCCTTGACTGGCTGATTGATCGCTATCAAAAACTGCTGGATATTCAGAGCGCGCCAGGCAAACGGCAGTTTAGCGATGTTATTTTGGTTGTAGTCAGCGGCATCGAAGATAAGGTAGAGCAAGAGCACTATCTCTCGGTAATCAGTGACCTGCTGGGCGTTAGCCGCGAGGCTTTGATCACAAAATTGAAGGGCGACATCCCCAAGGCCAAGCTGAAGCCTATCAGCCCCAATCTACAGCCCCTGGACAAAGTAGTTTCTAAAGGCATTAAGACCGAAAACCAATTATTGTCTTTGGCTTTGATGCGGCCCGATATCCGCCAATATCTCTCGCCACTGAAAAAGCAGATGCTGGTCGAAGACCAGGCGCGCACGCTGCTCGACTATTTAAACGAGCACCCTGATGCTACCGGTGATGTGAGCCGGGCTAACACTTTGCGCTCGGTGTCGGACTATGTTAAAATGTTGTTATTATTGTTTGAAGAACTTTACCAAGACCTCGAGCTTACAGAGCTTCAATACGAAGCCGCTCGGTTGCAGGCTCATCTGGTAGATCAATACGTAAAAACTCAAAAAAACCGCATAGCCCGGGAGCTGCAAACAGCTGACGAGAACTCGCAAGGGAAAATTGCTTGAAGCGGTAAAAAAATTAGAACTCACTATTAAAAACCCATAAGCAAGGAGCCCAACCTCATGCCCAAAGATAACAAAAAAGACGCCAAGGGCGCTGGAAAAGAAGCGCCGCAGGATTGGGAGCAGATCAAGAAGGAGCTGGTAGCCAAGGCCAAAAAGTCCGGCAAAATTGACCAGCGCGACATAACTACGGCCATTCCTGACGTTCCCGAAAACGCCGATACCCTGGATAAGCTTTATACGGAATTGGCAGACGCCAGCATTCAGGTTACAAGTTCGGCAACAGCGACAGTTGACGAAGAGCCTGTAGAGTTAAGCGATGAATGGTCCCTGGAAGACGGCGAAGAAGTAGTTGTCGAAGACCAGCATTATTTGGACGACATCGCTGACGACTCTGTGCGTTTATATTTGCGTGAAATCGGTAAAATTCCGCTGCTTAACGCCGAGGAAGAATTAGCGTTAGCTAAGCGTGTAGTTGCCGGCGATAAAGACGCTAAGGACAAAATGGCTGAGGCCAACATGCGCCTTGTGGTGTCTATTGCTAAGCGTTATGTAGGTCGCGGACTGGACCTCTTGGACCTAATCCAAGAGGGAAATACCGGCCTATTGCGCGCCGTAGAAAAATTCGACCCAGACAAGGGCTTTAAATTCTCGACCTACGCCACCTGGTGGATTCGCCAGGCTATTACCCGTGCTATTGCCGACCAGGCCCGCACCATTCGTATTCCGGTGCACATGGTTGAGACCATCAACAAGCTGCTGCGCACCCAGCGTCGCCTAACCCAGGAGCTCAACCGCGAGCCGACCAACGAAGAGATTGCCGCAGCAATGGAGATCGAGGTCGACAAAGTCGAGCACATTATGAAGATCAAGCAGGATATTTCTTCGCTTGACGCTTCGATCCGTGACGACGAAGAAGAATCGGTTTTGGCTGACTTTATTGAAGACGAAGATACTATTTCTCCTGAACAATCGGCCACAAACCAGCTTTTGAAAGAGCAGGTCAAGGACATGCTGGCGGCTTTGACCGAACGCGAACAAAAGATTATAAAGTTGCGTTTTGGCTTGGAAGACGGCAAGCAGCACACCCTGGAAGAAGTCGGACAGGAATTCTCTGTTACCCGCGAGCGCATCCGGCAGATTGAGGCTAAGGCTTTGGCTAAATTGCGCAAGCACAAAGACGCACGCAAACTGCATGATTACATAAAGTAGGATTTTGGCCCGTACAAACCAGGCTTTGGTTTGATGTTCATCGGCGGAGGAATGCCAGAGTAAGCATCTGGGGTGACTATCAAACTTAAACGGAGGACATTGTTATGCGACAATGGGTCTTTTTGCTTGGAGCGATTATTTTTGAAGTAATCGCAACTACTAACTTGAAGCTGTCTGACGGTTTCACGAAACTAGTGCCATCTATTTTAGTGGTTTTGTTCTATTCTTTGTCATTTTGGGCAGTGGCTTTAGCCATGAGAACGTTACCGCTAGGCATTGTATATCCGGTTTGGGCGGGGCTTGGAACGGCTCTAGTCGTGGCTACGGGTATATTGGCCTTTCATGAAGCAATGACGCCCCTAAAGGTGTTTGGCGCTCTTGTTGTTATCGCCGGAATTGTAATTCTGAATATGTCTGGCGCACACCGTTTCGAATAGCAGAACACATTAGTGTAATTTTTAACACACTGCTTGCAATTATTGACGAGCAGTGGATAGTATATGCGCGTCGCTCCGGAAACGACAATAATATTAAAGCGCAGCCTGGATATTTGCGGGCTGCAGTTTAACGGCAAAGGAGAAAGCATGCACATTGCTGTGATGCCAGAAGGGCAAGGGGTTGTTATGAATGAAGCCGCGCCGATTTTGGTGTTTGCCCTAGGTTTCGTACTCGCCCTAGGAGGTATATGGGCTGTCGCAGTTGCGATTTGCGGCTGGGGACATGTAAGTATGGCATCGGTCGATTTTTGGAAAGCTCAGGCCAAGGTACAGTGTAGATAACGGCCTGATATGCGCGCAATTTTACACCCGGACCTAAAGCTCTCGAGGAATCAACTATATGACAGCGCAATCGGCGCGACATATGTCCTGTCATCGGATGGTGCTTGGTTGCTGAGGCGGCTAGCAAAGGATGGTCGTCTGGGTACTCTGGCCAATCTGGTGGCTCGGGTCAAGGGAATTGACGAAAATGAGGCGAGGCAGACGGTCTGTGCCTTGTTGGGTAAGCTCAATATGTTCGGGCTTGTCACGCTCCATGGATTAGGATCGTTTAGGATGACAAATAGGCGAATCTACATTCACTGGCGTGTACGCTATCCCGGAACTATTCGAGGCTTTGCACGGAGTATGGCGCGCGCATACGGTTTGCTGGTAACTACGTTGACTGCATTATTCAGTGCCATAGGCATTGCCGCAGGAGGTAATCTGCCCGTTGTGTGGATAGCCTTGCCTGCGATATTGTTCGCGAGTTGCGTCTTGCATGAAGCAGGCCACGCTTTGGCGGCTCGTAAGAACAAAGTACCTTTTGTGTTTTTGGCACACCACGGGTATACGGCGATTTTATACGCCCGGCCCGGCTATAAGACCGGGCGTTTGATCGCATTGTGCGGGCCGTTACCCGTCGGCGTATTATATTTGTCTGCGGCGTTGTTACCGGCCATGTGGCCAATCCGTCTGTCATTGGCAGCGGCAGGAATGCTGCATCTGTTGAGTATTCTGCCGCTGTCAGCGGACGGCAAATCAATATGGAGGAGGCATGATTAAAAAAAGACAAACGCAAGATTTACTCAATCTTCAAAATATTGTGGTCAGACGCGGCAGCTTCGGGCTCGGCATACAAAACCTGGTATTGCACGGTAAGGAGATAGCGTGCGTCGTTGGCCCTAACGGCAGCGGTAAGACATCCCTGTTGCTGACAATATTGGGGCTGCTCCCCCACGAAGGCCTATGCCGGATCGGCGGACAACCCTATAACGGCAGCCAACCCAAAATTAAGTCCAAACTGGGCTTTATACCTGATGACCCGGAACTGCTTTTTGAGGAGCTAACAGCAAGAGAGCAATGGGCGGTTACGGCCTCGGTGATATCTTCGGCACAGGGCGTCAGCAAAGCCAGACTGGAAGAACGCGTTAAGATATTGTCCAGGGAAATGTTTTTTGATCCGCCTAAGGATAAATTGGTTCGTGATTACAGTCACGGCATGCGCAAGAAAACGCAAATAGTTAATGCCTTGCTAGGGTCCCCGGAGGTTATAATCGTTGACGAGCTGCGCAATGGGCTTGACCCGCTAGCAATCGCTCAAGCCGAAACCTTAATAAAAAAAGAACGGGACAGAGGGGCTGCAATTATAGCGGCAACGCATGATTTGTGGTGGGCGGAACGCTTTGCGGATTATATTTATATTATTCTTGACGGGCATATAGCCGCGCAAGGCACGTTGGAACAACTGCTGGCTACTGGCGAGCATAGCCTGGAGCAGGTTTTTTGTAGAATAGTCGGAGTGCCGTCGTGATTCTGTCCCGGGCTATTGCGTACCGGCTATTCTCCGGAAGTGGCCGTCCTGTTGCTAACCTGACGTTCAGGATGCTGGCGTTCGGGATAACTTTGGCCCTACTTACGGCAATGGCAACCAGATTTACACCACAGCTTACGGTAAACTACTCGGTGCCCACACGCCTCGCCCTTATATTTCTATTGAGCACGACGTTTGTAACGATTTTGTTTGTCCTTAGTGATGGCTATCAGCGGGTGTTTATGGCAAGGCTTAGAATCTTGGATTACTTGCCGCTTCCTAGGCGTCGCATGATTGGCCTGAGCTTGCTCGCTTTTTTGCCGCTGACGCTTCTGGCTTGTGCGTTGGTTGTACCGGTGATGTGTAGGGCCTTCTCCGGGCAACAGCCGGTGATTTTGTCGGTTGTTATATGCGCCGTGTGTTGCCTGATTCCTGTGGCAACCAATATCGCCTTGAGAATTTTTGCCAGCCCCATAACGTCACATCCGCAGCTAGGCAGGCTGTTGATGACGGGTCTGTCGTTGGCGATAGCCTGGAGGGTAAATACTGCGCCAGAGCAAGGGTGGGCACAAATCGTTTTAGTGGCCACGTTGCTAATGATATTAATACCGGTTTATTTATCCCGTAGACCATTACGGAGCAACGATATTTTGTATAGCCTGCCGGTAGGGGAGTGGCAAAATCCGAATATGTTTACTCAGTTGCCGATACGGGCGGTACGTACCGGGCGGTATCTTGGCGCTAACGGGTTATTGGCTGCCGCCTTGTTGTGTCTGATTTTAGTTGCTTGGCGTCTGCCGACGGTTGTGCCATTTGATGCAGGGTGTATGTTTGTCTTGTTGCTTGCCGGTACGTTCGGGCAAGAAGCCCGAACTTTGAGCAAGCGGAGATATCCGATTGAACTCGTACAATACGGGGAGTTATGCAGGTGGCTGGCCGCAACATGGGCACTCGCTTTTGTGAATGCTCTGCTGTTCGTAGGATTGTGCCTGACGGCTGCTTCATTATGGTTCCCCGATGCAATAAACGTAGGTTATGGCAGGGTAGCCTGTATAGCCATCTGCTTGATAGCCGGGGCTATATTATCCGGGAGTGCTATAGTGCCGCAAAAACAAGACATATTAGCGCAATTTGCTTCAACCGGTCTTTACGCCATTGTTGCTTGGGGCGTATTGAAGGTGTTGAGCAGCAGCATATCCCCGGTAATATTGTCGGCGGCCATAGTTTCGGCCTGCTTGCTGCTTTCATATGTCTTTGAAAGAAAACGCTGGGTGGCTACCTATTGTAAAACGTAGTCAGGATATAGGGCGTACAAATCTTGATGAGCCAGGCAATAACTTAATGATAAGGTTGTGATGAATGAAAACGTATTTTGTGCAAGACCAGCATATGCATGCAAAAACCCTGTTAAAAGTGTTCGCGTTCGGCACCTGCTTGGGCCTATTGGTGCTGTTCTCTTCTTTGTTCGTAGCCATAGGGCGCGCAAGAGAGATGGGCCTTGGCGCGGGAACTGACGTAGCTTTAGGCCCCTTGTCGTTATTGCGAATAGATAAAATAGCCGAAATAGGCGGCGGGTACGCACTGACCTTTAGCTTCAAAAGCGGCCTGCTGCTGCTTTTTATGGGTATATATTTGTTAGAAGCGCTGCTGGTTTACGCCGTTCCTGCCGTATGTGCCGGCAGACAAAGCGCGAAGTAGCCGCAATTTGGGGTCGACGCTACTGCATTTAAGGGCCTGTTGGGTTACAATATTGCCAATGGACAATAAAGTACATCTTATAGGCCTGGCCGGTACAGCTGGTGCCGGGAAAGACACAGTAGCAGTTTTGCTAAACAAAATGTTTGGCATACAGAATCTGTCATCCGGCGATGCGGTGCGGGCGGTAACTAGATATGTTTACCATCTGCCGCCGGATTTTAATCCGGTTCGAGACCAGCTCTATGAGGTTGCCAGCTATTTCCGCAAGGAAGTAGACCCGGCGCTATTCGTGAAGCTATGTATTCTTGAGTCCCGGGCACTAAACTATGGCAGGTCAGTCATCTCCGGGCTGCGCACTATGGGCGAAGCCCAAGCAGTTAGGAACGCCGGCGGCATTATTATTGGCGTCGAGGCAGACCCAAGGGTCCGTTACGGCCGCATGTTTAACCGCGGGCGGGACGCAGAGGCTCAAAAGTCGCTCGAGGAGTTTCTGGAGCAGGACGAGAAAGAGAATAAGGGTGTCGGCGAACAGGGGGCGGATCGCGGCATCCGGGCTATCATAGATAGCGCCGACATTGTGGTGACTAACAACGGTACGCTGGAAGAGCTTCAGCTTGAATTGACCAACAAAATAGCGCCCCTTTTGTGATTTAGATTATGACAGACCTACAAGCAAACAGTTCCGCCGCCCGTTTGCTGACATATAAACAGGCCATAGATCAGGATATTGGCAATTATGCTGAGCTATTGCGTCCCAAAGCGCGCCAGCAATTCGGGACGAATGCCGCCCTCGAGATCAATGCATTTTTGAACATGCTGGTCTCCGGCGGTAAGCGTTTGCGCGGCAGTCTGGTGATGTTTGGATACGAAATGAGCGGCGGTAAAAACCGCCAAATGATTTTGCAGGCAGCCCGGGCTATCGAAATGCTCCATGCTTACATGCTGATTCTTGACGATATCCAAGACAGATCGTCTTTGCGACGGGGCAGCCCCACGGTACACGAGTATTTTGCCGACTACCACAGGAGGCACAAGCTCAAAGGAGATGCCGCACACTCCGGCCTCAGTCTGGCTATTAACTCGGCGCTAGCCGGTGCCCATGCCGCGCAGATAATTTTGAGCAACCTGGATGCCGATCCGCAGTTGCGCCTGAACGTAATCGGCATCGTCAATAGGACGATTATGATTACCTGCCATGGCCAGATGAACGATATGATGAACGAGCTGGTGGCTAATCCGTCAATGGACGATGCCAAGCGGGTGCTGCAATGGAAAACGGCGCTTTATACTTTCGTCAATCCTTTGCATGTCGGAATGGTGCTGGCTGGCGCGGACTGCCATGCGACAGACGCGATCACGCCATACGCCACTCACCTCGGATGTGCCTTCCAGATAACAGATGACATTCTGGGAATCTATGGAGACAGGGCAAAACTAGGCAAGAGTCCGATGGACGATATCCGTGAGGGCAAGGCCACGGTGCTTACTATTTACGCGCTTGAGCATACCGGGGCAGACGACAAAGCTTATCTGAACAAATGCCTTGGCAAGCAAGGCTTAACTCAGTACGAGTTCGAGCGCTGCAAAAAAATAATTGCGGAATGCGGGGCGCAGGATTATGCTCGTAACCTGGCAAAAGAAGAAGTCAGTAGGTCTTTGCTGGCTTTAGATGCCGAGCAACACCGCTGGCCCGCAGAAGACATAAAATTTATGCGCCAGCTTGCGGATCTGGTTCAGGCCCGCCAAAGCTGATGGTTTTAGGCGGCAGCCCCTTTGGATCTTTTTAATTCCAATACCGCACGGCGGCTGTGTTTGTAGCTGTAGCGATAGAACAGACGCAGCGACAGGTATATTGCTGCGGCGCCGAATGCGCAGAGCCAATCTACTGCCGAAAGAGCCTTGGCGTTAAAGAAGGGCTGTACCAACGGGTTGTAAACGATGTTTAATACGCAGAAAGATGATATCGCAAAGGCGATCAGTAACTTCTTGTTGCTCCAAATGTATCTGGTAAAGAAAGGCTGCTTGATGCTTGTGCGCATAATCAGCAGGCTACTGAACTGGCATAGGACAACTGTCACATAAGTCAGGATTGTGGCCCGGGCATATAAGGGATTGTTGACGTCAAAATTGACCGGGCTTTGATTGCTGCGGAAGAATACGAACAGGAAGTTAGTGTAGGCCAGAATTCCGGCCAGCAGGCCGTAGGCTATGAACTCGCAGGTTGCCTGAAAATTCACGATATGCTGCTTTAGGTCGCGCGGCTTATTCTGCATCAGGTCTCCTTGGGCCTTGTCCCAGCTCAACGCAGTCAGCGGGAAGAGCTCGGCAATAATATCGATGGCAAGAATTTGAACTGCAATGATGGCAATCGGCACATGGAAGACTGCCTGACCAAACAAGCCGATTAAGACCACGGCTAGTTCGCAGGAGTTGTCTGTTAGGGCGCAGCGGGCAGACTTGACGATATTCTGGAACGTCAGGCGCCCTTGTTCAATAGCCCTCACCAAGGTGCTGAAACTGTCATCCAGCAATACGATGGATGCCGCTTGTTTGGCTACATCTGTGCCTGTCCGGCCCATAGCCACGCCGATATCGGCCCGCTTCAGCGCCGGCGCGTCATTTATGCCGTCGCCGGTAACGGCCACTACATGGCCGGCAGCTTTGACCAGTTCTACGATGCGAAGTTTATCTTCGGGGGCTACTCTGGAGAATACAGCTCCGCCTTGCTCTACCAGGCGCAGTATCTGTGTGTCAGATAATTCGGACAATTCTTCGCCGAGTATGACGGTAATGTCTTGGCCGTCTGGCGCCAGCTTGGCTTTACGGGCTATAGCTTTAGCGGTAGTGGGGAAGTCGCCGGTTATAATTGATACCTTGATTTGTGCGCTGCGGGCGGCGACCATAGCGTCTGGTACTTGCTCCCGTAACGGGTCAACCATAGACACGATGCCCAGAAAGACCAGGCCTTTTTCCACCTCGTCGAATTTCATTTTTTTGGGCTCGGCGTCTTTGGGCAAGTTACCGTAGGCGAAAGCAAGGTTACGCATAGCCTGTCCGGCTAAATCTTCGTTATAGCTCAGGAAAAAATCGCGGTCTTTTTTGGTTAAGGGACGGACGTGCCCATGGTCCCAAATATGGGTGCAGCGCTCCAGTACATTCTCTGGCGCACCTTTGGTGAAGACCATTAGGCGGTCATGGTATTTACGCACCGAACTCATACGTTTGCGCGCTGAGTCGAATTGGAATTCCTTGATTTCTTCATGGGTTTTATCGAGCTTGTCCGGATCGATTTCGGCTTTGCGGGCCAGTGTAATCAGGGCGCCCTCGGTCGGATCGCCGACGCAATACCAGGTAGAGTGCTCGCTGTCCGGCGGGCTGACATGCGCGTTACTGGCCAGAGAACCGGTTTCGAAGAATAGCTGAACACTTTTTAGCTCTTCGGCGTTGAGGCGTCTGCCTTTATCCCCGGTAATATAGCCGTTGGTTTCATATCCGGTGCCAGTGGCGCTGTATTCTGTTTTTCCGATAAGGATTTTCTCGACAGTCATTTCGTTTTTGGTCAAAGTGCCGGTCTTGTCGGTCGCGATGATATCTGTAGCTCCCAAAGTTTCGACTGCGGAAAGTTTCTTAACCAGCGCCCGCTCTTTGGCCATTTTGCTTGCAGTCTGGGCTAGGCCGATGCTCAGCTCTGCGACTAAGCCGTTCGGGATCATAGCCGCAGCGATGCTTATACCAAACAGTATGGCTTCTTTGAGGCCAAAGTTGGATTGTAGGGCGATGTAAACCAGCAGTACTGCCAAGATAGCAATACCTTGAGTCAGCCGTTTACTGAGGTTATCTAGCTCTTTTTGCAGCGGGGAGCTATCTTCTTTGGCGGTCTGGCTGAGGTTGGCAATCCGGCCCAGTTCGGTGTTCATGCCGGTGCCGATGACTACGCCGTAACCGCTGCCGGTTGCAACGGTAGTGCCCATGAACAGCAGGTTGTGCCGGTTGGCAATCGGCACTTCGCCGGTTATGGCATGCACGAACTTGCGCGTCGGGTTGCTTTCGCCGGTTAAGGCGAAGTCGTTAGTAGCCAGTTCCTGTTCCTTGATGGTCCGTAAATCCGCAGGCACGGAATCGCCGGCTTCAACATATACTACGTCGCCAGCCACCAGCTCCGGGGAGTTGATGGTTTCCAGCTTGTTATTGCGGACTACTTTGGCTTGCGGCACGGCTAGTTTTTCCAGGCTGGCCAGCAGTGTCTCTGCTTTGTGTTCTTGCCGGTAGCCGATAATTGCGTTTATGAAGGCTATCAAAAATAAGATCGTTGACGTCTCATAATCCCGCAGATAAAGCGATAGACCGCCGCTGGCCAGCAGCAGGAGCACCATCAAGTTTTTGAACTGTCGCAGGAATTTAACAATCGCCAGTTCGTGCTGCGTGCGTACTAACTCATTACGCCCGTCATGTTCCAGCCGCCTTGCTGCTTCGTGCCCGTCTAGGCCTTCTTCCCGGGTTTGCAGTTGTTGCAATACTGCTGGTGCATCCATCCGGTAATAGGGCAACTTGGATAGCTCATTCATACATAAGTAGTATACCTTGAACACAAGAGAATTATTTGCGTACATGGTAAACTCTCCTAATGAGTATAGAAAAAACAATCCAAGAGTTAGGACAGGCGCGTCAGCATGGGGCTGGCGGCCTGGAAAAGCTGCGGGCGTCAGATGACGACCGCAGAAGGGTCGGAGCCTTAATGCTCGGTTTTGCAGGCCAAGTCAAGGCTTTCCACGACGAATTGTTAACTAATGGGGTGAGCGGGGTACTGCATGACGGCATTACCGATGCCGAAATAGGTTTTTCGACTACTTCCAGTCTCTTGCTTGAGACAGCCGGATATTCAGGCCCGCCGTTTGAGGCGGCACAGGATTTCTTTTTTGCGGCCAGGGCCGCCCGGAAGGACTTGGATGCCACATCGGAAGGGGTACGAGAAGTATTGAGGATGGCCCGGGAGCTTGTAGATAAAATTGGGCAGGTCGCCGGAGGCGACAGCTTTGAAGGCGGCTTATCTACAATTCACAGCTCTCACGCCGGAATGGCCGCCGACCAGGCGGAAAATGCCCTTGCGGTTCTGGATGGGCATATAAGCGCTATCGCCGGGTAGCGGATTGCTGCCGCGTTAGTTTGTTGCTGACATTTCTAGGGCCAGGCGAGCCTGGTTCAGTCTCGTGACGATCTCTTGCGCCACTGCCGGGCTGGCGGCGGAGATTATCGGCAGATGCTCATTCTGTGCATATTCGAAGAATTTTTCATCACCATAACTATATAGCTCATATTCACCGCCCTTGCCCTTGATGATCGCATAGTTAGCCCCACCGGCTTCATTGACAATTAGATTCATGGCAGGCAGTTCCTGGTTGCCTTTGCGCGTAGCCTGGATAGTGGCCGGTACCTTGCCCTGCACGATATCGACGATATCTCCGGCAGTGGAACCGGAGCGCACGGCAACTAATCCGGTCAGCTCCAGCAGCTCGGCCAATTCCGTACCAAGCGCAAAATAATCGCGAAGAGGATCGTCGTCTGCTACGGTGCTCATATCGTATTTCTCGGCGTAGACCATAGTACCGGCTCCGATAGGGATGTCCTCTGGTGTGCGCAGCTGCCTAAGATTAACCTCAGTGCTCAGGTCTTCTAGGGGCTGTTGGTATGCACCCTGGCCTTTTTGCGCCCATACGCCATATGTCCGGCCGGGATCTGAGCCGAGCATTGCGATACCGGCCGAGCAGAAGTCGTTATAGGCCGGGTTATTGCCTTCGGCCACCGACACAATTGCACCGGCCGGGGCGCTGACGTCCTGGAGCGTGCCCCCAACCTCGATGGTAATTTTTTTGTTTAAGTTGCTGGTACCATCAACGCCGTCACCAATAACAGTGATGTCAGCCTGCTCGGCTACTCCGGGAGCGATTGTCGCCTTGAGTCCGGGTCTATCATAATCGGCACAATGAGGTCTGATGATGTGATCCCCCAACTCCTCGCCGCGGAAACGAACTACATTATTCGTAACTGCCCCAAGCCAATTCGCCGCATAGTACATTCCTCTTTCCGAAGCTATATCCAGCTCAGTAAGCTCCCCGGCGGCAAAGCCTGTGGCATCGGTGTGCAGTTCGCGAATGCCGTTTGCGCTCATTGCGTCGAACTCATCGCCAGCAGATTGCAATGATTCCCATACTGCTTCGGTTTGCCGCAGTATCAGGGCTGGCAGCGCTCCCGGCTCGCCAGTAGAAAAATCTTCAAAATCCATTCGACCATTATGGCATTATTTTAGTCGCAGCTCAAAAATTGTCCTTTGCTTGGAATAGGGGCAGTAAACTTTGTACGCATATTGTATGATGTTTCTATGTCGGTGGAAGATTTGGATAATGGCATTCGGGCCTTAACTCAAAGGGCTAGCGAGGGAACGGAGCAACTTGTAGCATCTGACAGGCACCGGGTGATGCTGGTTGACCTGCTCCAAGAGACCGGGGAGAGGCTTGATGAATATTTAGGGCGATTAGGTTCTTTGGGCGCCAGATTTGCCAGCTCGCAAGAGAGGGCCGCCAGTATATTCGCTGAGGCCGCAGCCGGGGCAACTGACCTTGGTGGCTCTGCTGTTCAGGCGGCTGACGGCTTTATGGCGGCGTCAGAGATAACGGCTATCGATGCGGAAACGGTGCAGCTGTTATGCGGCCGCGCTGCTGCCGTGTATGCCGGCGCGATAGCCTTTAGGGTGGCATTACAGACAGCCCGGGAGACACTCTGCGCAGGATTTACGTCTAGCGCTGGTTCGGACGCCGCTCAAGCGCTGGAGCAGGCGCAAGAAGCTATCGGACAGCTGGCAGGTATTTCCGACGCCGCAACGAGCTAGTTCTTTGTGGAAGCGCTGCAGCAAAGCAAAAAAGGTATGCCCCGCTCTAATATGGGGCTTGTGCATTCCGGTTGCTTTCGCTACACCCTTATGCTTAAATGTGTTTAACAAAGTAAGCGTCAAGGCTCATGAACGATGGAGTGTATAATAAATCGCTATAATCTGGCAGCGGTATTTGCGCCAACTAAAGGAGGGGCAAATACCCTATGACTCGGCTTCCTATGCCCGGTCAAGACAACGGTACCTGGGGGGGATTTTAAATAATTTCCTGCAAGTAGAACATAACAACGATGGTACATTAAAGCGCGCAGCCGACATAGCGAAGGCAGCCAGTAGCGTGCAAAAAGTCAACGGTTTAAGCCCTGACAGCGGTGGGTTGGTCACGCTGACGGCAGCAGATGTCGGTGCACTAACACAGACCACGGCCGATGCCAGATACATCTCATATCTGGGGCCTAGTACCACGGCTGCACAGTTGCAGGCGGTGATCAACGGCATGTCTGGCGGTGGTACCATTCATCTTGCGGCCGGTACTTATACATTTACCAGTACCATCACCTTGGCGTCTAACATTACCATTGCGGGTGCCGGAGAGACGGCGACCATTATCACTGCTTCGCACAATTCCGACGCATTTGCAGGGGTGGATCTTTCTCATGTTTGTATACGTGATTTGCGGGTAGACGGGCCAGGCCACGCGGTTGGCAATGGTAGTGCCATCAAATTTACTCTGTCTGGTATGGGTGGAAACGCAACCTATTACGTCTGCATGGCAAATCTGTACCTGAGCGAATTTAAAGTTGACGGCGTGTCTATTGCGACGCCAATTGTTTCATCTTTCAGCAGAGTGGTCAGCTTGCATATGGGAAGGCACGGCATTTACCTTTACGGCGACCATGCTTTGGGTACGGCCGGCAACTCGACAACTCTTAGTTCTTGTTTTTCGGCTGGATGTTATGGTGCGGGCTACCGGTTTGCAGACATGGCCTATAGCGTTATAAACGCCTGCGCCTCAGATGCCGTCGGCATAGCTTATGACTACGAGAATTGTCTTTGCCTTCGGGAGAACGGATGCGGCTCCGAAGAACCCTATGATTTTTCGGCGATCCATGCCGGATATGCCGGCTACTCGCGTCGCATAAACGGCTGCATAATGTCGATAAGTTCACCCTATGCTCTTGGTAATATCGGTGCTTCGTATTATGTGCTTGGCAGCTCGCGCATATCTATAGACACTTTGTATGAGGCAGCACCTGGCGCTGGCGCAACTGCTTCGCTTAGGGTTGTCGCGGGATGCTCGGTTCAACTTTTGGGAACCCCTTCCTACTCGACGGCGCTCGACGTTGCAACTAATACGACCAGTCAACCTACGCCAACGTACCTCTGATTAATCGAATTGTTACAGTTTGCTCATAGGAGTAGTTATAACAATTCGATAGGTTAGCCCTGTTATACTATAAATATGTCAGAGCGTTTGGTAGTTATAGACGGCAAGAGCGTATTTTATCGCGGGTTTTATGCCATGCCCAACCTTTCCACCAAAGACGGCACGCCGACTGGCGGCGTTTATGGCTTCGCAACTATGGCCCTGGAAGTTATTAAGCGGCTTAAGCCGAATTACGTTTGTGTAGCTTGGGATAAGCGCCATACCAACATTCGTTCCCGGGTTGAACTGTACCCAAAGTATAAAGCCAACCGCAAACCGGCTCCAGAGGGGTTTTACGAGCAAGTAGACATATTGCACGAATTACTCAAAACCCTGGATTGGCCGCTCTACGAACTCGACGATTACGAAGCCGACGATATTATGGCTACTTTTGCCACCCAAGCAAAAGCCAAAGACATCGAAACTTATTTGGTTACTTCCGACCTGGATGTTTTGCAATTGGTGAATTCGCACACCCACATTTATACCCTCAAGAAGGGCTTGAGCAATATAGAACTGTTCAACGAAGAGCACTTTGAAGAGAAATACGGAGTTGGCGCCCACCAATGGGTTGACGTTAAAGCCCTAAAAGGTGATACCTCAGATAACGTTCCGGGCGTAGCCGGGGTCGGCGAAAAAACAGCCCTGCAGTTAATCGGCAAGTACGATACCCTAGACGGCGTTTATAAGCATCTGGACGACCTAAAGCCAGCTCTCAAAGCCAAGCTGGAAAAAGACAAGGACATGGCTTATCTAAGCAAAAAACTGGTGACGCTCTTTACTGACGCGCCCATAAAGCTCAACTTAGACCATGCCAAGTTGCAGGATGGAGCGACCCCGGAATTCGTGGCTATGCTCCGAAAACTGGAATTCCACAGGCTGCTTAACCAAGTCGAATCGCAAATGACAATTCCGGAGATCGAGCAGGCAGAATCGCTGGAAGATGAGGTTGAGCCGGCAAAAAAGGTGGATTTTAACTCGGATGATTACAAGAATGACAAGCCTCGGGTTGTTGCGCTTGAACCGTCGGCTATCGAGTTGTGGGTTAGTATAGAACCAGGCAAATATTCGGTCATACCCTTTGACCAAGCCGCGCCGGTTGTCTCAGGGCCGCTGATCGGCCACGACCTTAAACCCGTATATCGGGCATTGCTAACCAGGGCATCAGGTAAGGGCGGTTTTGATACAGCCCACGATACGCGGCTGGGCGCCTTCCTGCTGAACTCGCTGGAGCGTTCCTTGGCTCTCTCGGATTTGCTCAACCAGACCATACCGCCCGAAGACGCCGGGAAGACCATATCTGCTATTTGGCAGCTGCATAAGACCCAGGCTAAGGCCTTTGAAGCGTTGCCTCGCCTGCACAAACTGGCCAGGGAAATAGATTTTCCGATGGTTAATTTGCTGGCTGTAATCGAGGATCGCGGGATATTACTGGACACGCCATTTTTGCAAAAAATGGGCCATGAATTTGCAGGCAAGATTGCAGATATCGAAAAGCAAATTTACGAGGCCGCCGGGCAGGAATTTAATATCGGCTCGCCGCAGCAGCTGGGCACGATCTTATATGAAAAGATCGGTCTGCCGACCGAGGGTGTGAAAAAGGGCAAAACAGGTTACAGCACCGGTGCTGCCGAGCTGGCTAAGTTCCAAGGGGCGCACAAAATTATCGACCTCATCACCCGGTACCGGGAATACGCCAAGCTGAAAAGCACTTACATCGACGCCTTGCCGAAATTAGTTGATGAAACCGGGCGTTTGCACACCACGCTTACTCTGGACGTCACAGCCACCGGCCGGTTAAGCTCGCGCGACCCCAACTTGCAGAATATTCCCACGCGCACAGATATCGGGCAGGCTATCCGCACTGCTTTCGTGCCTGCCGCCGGCAATGTTTTTGTCAGCGCCGATTATTCCCAGTTCGAACTGCGGCTGGCAGCCTACATGGCCCACGACGAGAATATGATCGAGGAATTCAACAAAGACATCGACATCCACACCGCTACCGCCGCCGGTCTGTACGACGTGCCAATGGATAAAGTCACCAAAGACATGCGCCGCCACGCCAAGACAGTGAACTTTGCCGTGCTCTACGGCATGAGTTCTTACGGTTTAAGCCAAGCCACGGGCATGAGCCGCGAGCAGTCCAAAAAATTTATCGAAAGATACTTTGAGGTTCGCAAGCCGGTCCGCGACTACATTGATAAAACCCTGCAAAAAGCCTTGCGCGAAGGCTATGTCGAAACCATTTTCGGCCGCCGCCGCCCGACCCCGGACCTAAAATCCAGCAACTTCGCTGTGCGTGAAGCTGCCAAACGGGCGGCCATGAACATGCCAATCCAGGGCACCGAAGCCGACCTGATGAAACTGGCGATGCTAAAAGTTGAAGATAAGCTGGGTGACCTGGGCAAGCAGCTTTTGCAAGTTCACGATTCGATTTTGGTTGAGTGCCCCAAAGAAAACGCCGAAAAAGTCGCCAAAATTCTCAAGCAAACCATGGAATCCATCCATCCCCTAAGCGTCAAGCTGATTGCGGACGTTAAAACCGGCCACAACTGGGGCGAACTATAATTCGCAAAATTTTAAGCCGGGCTGTTGAACGTATCACGTACAAATTGACGAACAAAAATTCGCATGTTATATTCCGCTTATGACTAATATCGGCGATCATGCAGCTCAACTCAGCGAAGCCCGAAACGGTGTGTATGTAGCCATGTTCGATATGGTCGCAATCCATGGTGAATGCGGCCAGCACAACCCGGCAGGTGATGCTGCCGCAGAAGCTTTGGATAGAACGGGCGTTGTTCGCAAGCTCATGGCGTGTTTGGTGGAAGCACTGCCCGGCTTAGTAGACCATACCGAGAAAGTTTACGCCGATTTGACTACAGCCGTAGGCAAGTTTGACGGTCTGGGTCAGCAGCCGGACGTTATGGAGAGGCTGGATTTAGCCCAGCGTAACCTTGGCGGCGATGCTCCTGGTGGCGTTTCTCGTCTGGAGCTGCTCGGAGGCCTGGCGGCCAAAGCAGGGGCAGTCATGGAGAATTTAAGAACAGCAGAGCAGTCCTTCGCCGAGATAAGCGAAGCCTTAGAGCCGTATGGCCCCAGCGTACAAGCGGTACGTGACCCGGCCGCTGAAGCTATTGAAATGATAGATAGTCGCGCAGAGGCGGCAGGCATCCCGCTCAACGCGATAACTATATTATTCTAAGCATCTGTCCATTTAAGCTTAAGCCTGTTCAAAAACGGTTGTCTATTCTACAATTAGCTTAAAAGGGGGAATTGTATGAAAGCTTCAAAGAAAAATACACAATCGTCAAACACCTCGCTGTTGTTCGTACTGGCAGCCATAGTCGTGTTGGTCTGGGCCGGATCTTTTGCCTACTGGTGGGTCAAAAGGAGTGCCTGCCCTGATCTGACCGGGTGGGGAACTAACATAAAAGCCAACAATTCGCACAGCAACACCGAGATGACGGGCGTCACAGCGGTTAGCTGGAATTGTTACGACCGGATTGCCATTAACATTGGCGAGACCGCCGTTCATTACAATGTTAATTATGTAGAGAATGTGACAACTGTAGGCAAGGGCGACAACCTGTCCCTGGGAGGCGGAGCCAAACTGCGCATATCTATCCAGGCCGGAGCTTACAGCACAGCGACTGACGACTGGCAGACCGTCTATCCTGCAACAGTCGGCCAGACACTGCCCGGTGTTGACGTCAACGGATATTCTGTACTGCGGGATGTCAAATGGGGGGGTAGCTTTGAAAGCAACAGCACCATAGGTGTGGGGGTCAAAGAAAAACTGCCGTTCCGCGTCGTGACTGAGGGCAACCAGGTTTACGTCGACATCGCCCACAAGAAGTAAAGGCTTTGGTATACTTCTAGTAATAAAGAGGGGATGCCATGACAGATATTGTCCTGCGGGTGGCCGCCAAAGCGCTGATTGTGAACGGTTCCGGTGAGGTGCTGATTTTGCGCGAAGCCTCAAGCTACGGCGACGGTACGCAAATCGGTCGCTACGGGTTGCCTGGCGGTAGGCTGGGTATCGGCGAGAGCTTCGAAGAAGGCTTGCGGCGCGAGGCATTGGAGGAGACCGGCCTGGAGGTTGTGCCGCAGCACCCGATATTCGTAGGTGAATGGCGGCCCGAGATCAAGGGCGTGCCCCACCAGATAGTAGCGATCTTTGTAGTCTGTAAATCCAAAAGTACAGACGTTGCGTTAAGCGATGAACATGACAGCCATGAATGGATCAAGCCGGAACAGCGCGCCGACTACGACATTATGGACCCGGATTGGGAAGTGATAGACGCCTACATTCAACGCAACTCATGAAGCTTTAGCCCCCCCGTACAGCACGGTGTTTAATGGGCACACTCTTACGACAAGCATATAGGGATTTGGTGTATGTCGAGGATAGACAAGTTACTTTTTCTTTTTTGGAAAAAGATGTTGAACGGCTATAATCAGCATGGCTGTAATTTGGCCTATCGTTGCACTTACAACTAGCCGGAAGCTCCAATCATCTAGTTTAAACTTCCAGCGCCATAAAGTTCCAAAACCCTGCAAGAAAGCGAACAGAAATATGATTATGGTTTCCGCCCCCAGGAACTTAAAAAGTTTTTTTAGCGTATTTTCTTTTAGGGTTTGGTCTTTTTCTGCATTCTTATTATCAATTTCCTGACGATGTACTTTTGCCTCGTGAAGTTTTTGGCTAATCGGTGTTGCTTTGGTATTTGAGAAGGGAGACAAAACGGACTGAGGGCTAGCCAGCGAGTTGGCCTGTTCTCTTAATTTCTCAGCGAATTCTCTATCGGCTCGGTAGATTTTAGGCTGGATCTCGTGTTGTTTGTTCATGGCGCAAGATGCAACCTCTCAAGCCGTATTGCCATCGCAACCACAGAAACTTGAAATGCCTCGGCGCATTTTGCGATATCATGTGTAACTTCCCAAAAATCACGTACCCTGTCCTCGGGCATAATAAGCTCAGCAGCAAAGTTGTTGGCTTCACGTTCTTTTTGGAGGTCGACTGTGGTTTCTTGCGGGGTATCGGGGCGCAGGAGCATACCTTGGCCCTCAAGGAATTCCGAATAATCAATGACCCCCTGTATCGGATTTTTTCTTAGCCAATCTCCATGAATGAAGTAATGACCAAATTCGTGGGCCAAGGTGAAGTACTGGCGCGTCTCAGGCTTTCTTTGGTTGACTATAATTACGAATTGGTCCTGTGGTTGTAGAAAAATGGACCCGGAAACACCAGTGCTTTGGTCCATAGGTATAAAAACCAGCCTCACATCGCCTAGCCTCGTAGCCATCTCCTGGAACGGAAACGGCACTAGACCACCTGGATTATATAAAGATGCGACTTCTTGGGCTCGCTGTTTTATAGATTCTATGTCCATCACACTATAACTATACAATTTCACGTCTTATTAACCTACGTCTATTAGATGATCACGGCATTATATACGTACTTGCTGCCAAGGAATAGCTACCAGGCGTTTAGCTTGATTTATATCTATTATTGTGGTATTGTTTATTTATTCACCAGAGGTGTATAAATTATGAAATATTTTTTAGGTTTACTATCAGTAGTTGCGCTTATCGTAGTGGTGTTTATCCTGATATTGCACGGCTTTAGCAGCCCAAACAAAGCAAAGAACGAGATCACTATGACCGATTATGCCAACAGCTCGACAGTTGTTCGTTTGGTCGTTGACGGTCCGGTTCAGGCTGACGAGAACCACCAGGGTTACCGCATAACAATCGGACGCGACTCCAGCACAATCGAAGTCTACAAGGGATACCAGAATAATGTTACCCAGGCTAAAACCTATAGCAACAACTCTCAGGCTTATGCCGACTTCTTACGCGCCTTGCAGCTTCAAGGCTACACCAAGGGCAGCACTGACAGCGCAAAGTCAGACCTGCGCGGGGTATGTCCGCTAGGCGCCCGTTACAGTTTTGAGATTCAAAGTTCAAATGAAACAGTTCAGAGCTTTTGGGCTACCTCATGCGGCAAAGGTACCTTCAAGGGAAACAGTAGCTCAGTCCGCAGATTATTCCGCTTGCAGATTCCTGACTTCGATAAGCTTACCGGCGAAGTCAAGCTCGGCAGCTAGCCAATCCCGGCTAACCGATACGGAAGATCAGCCGGCGGGTGGTCTGCGCGGCGCCTTGTATGGCTGTTGTGCGCAAGCGTAAGGTATTAGCCAGTGACGCGCTGCCAACAGTTATCAGCAAAGCTTCTCCTTGCAGGCTGACTTTGGCAGGCATGCCGAATTCCTTTAGGATGTAATCCTTAACCTTGGAAATCTCGTCTGGTTCTTCTAATTTGTATTGTCCTAGCAAGTCGCCTAAGCTATCCATACAGATCAGTTTAGCAGACAAGAGCAGAATTTTGCTTCAACAGATATTATGTTACTATTTTTAGTGTTCAAATAAGAATTGGGTGACTATTGATGTTATGGAGATTACATATTCGAACCGGCTGGAGCCTGGCAATAGATAATGCCTGAGCTTCCGGAAGTCGAAACCGTGCGCACAGGCCTGCAGCAACTGCTGCCCGGTCTGCAGGTTGCCGCCATGCATTGTGACTGGCCCAAAAGCTTTCTGGGAACTCAGGAGGACGTTAGGCGATTCCTGATCGGTAGCAGCGTGCAAAAGGTCCGCCGCCGCGCCAAGGTGCTTATAATCGATCTGGAGGGCGGCTATTCGCTAGTAGTACATCTTAAAATGACCGGCCAGCTGGTTTTCCGCCAGCAAGGCCGGAGTTTTGGAGCCGGGCACCCAAACGGCAGCCTGATAGGTGCCCTGCCGGACAAAACGACCCGAATCATCTTTGAGTTCAGCAATAAGGCCAAGCTGTTCTTTAATGACCAGCGTAAGTTTGGCTGGGTGCGGCTGTTGCCGACAGCCGAGATTGCCAACCTGGACTTTTTTAAAAAAGTTGGCCCGGAACCTCTGGCTGCGGATTTTAGGCCCGAAGATTTTGCCAGCCGCTTACAGCGCCGTTCCAAGAGCGGCGTCAAAGCCGTGCTTCTGGACCAGTCCGCTATCGCCGGAGTAGGCAATATTTACGCTGACGAGTCGCTGTGGGGCGCCAAGATCCATCCGGAAACAAAGGTACAGAACATTTTGCCGCAAAAAATGAACGATTTGTACAGCTCTTTGCGTGACGTGCTTAGACTGAGCATTGAAAAAGGCGGTTCGACTGACCGCAACTACGTTGACGCCGAAGGTAAACGGGGAAGTTACCTGGCCTTTGCCAAAGTATTCCGGCGTGAGGGGCAGCCATGCCCGCGTTGCGGCGCTACGATAATCAAAACCCGGGTTGCCGGGCGCGGCACACATCTCTGTCCGAAATGCCAGGTTATTTCTTCTTAGGTTTGGCTTCGGTTTTAGCTTTAGCCTTCGGCTTGGTCTTGGCAATTTTGGCGTGCTCTTTGGGAAGGTTTGTGAGCTCGCCAGAGAGCACGATGGCTCCGATGCCCTTTAGCTCTTCTTCGAAAGGCGTGTCGTCTGGCAGTTCGTTGATAACGAAAATCGGTTTGTTTTGGTGAAAGGCCAGAGCCATCTCCATCAAGACATTGGGGCCGATGTAGTTTTGTTTGCCGTGCTTTTCGTAGTTCAGTACTAATATGGCGTCGCCATCAGTGATTTTGTCAAAATGCCCATGCATTAGCTGGGCCTTTTTGTGGTAATCATTGGCGTCGCCGTACCAGGTCTTGTAATGGCTGACCTCAAAATCGCCGCTTTCTTTCATGGCTGTGGCTAGTGACGGAACAACTACTTCGTAGCCGAGCTTTTGGAGCTGCTCCTGCACGTCAACGGCCTGACGGTAAAAGTGGCAGCTGGCGCAAATGGTGATAACTGGTTTATTGGCATCTGTTTTCATAAGCCAATGGTATCATACATAAGAGATGGTTATTACGATAACGGGGACGAATGATTTTGCCCGCCAGGCTGAGCTGAGGAAACTGGTAGCGGCTTTTGTAGCTGAGCATACCGACATGGCTTTAGAGCGTTTTGACGGCGAGGAATCCGAAGCTGCGCGCATGCGTGAGAGCGTTGCAAGCCTGCCGTTTTTGACCGCACGCAAGATGGTAGTGCTGCGCGAGCCGGGAAAGCAAAAGGCTTTTGCCGAACATATCGCTGACATTCTGAAGGAAATTGCTGATACCACTGACCTGATAATAATCGAATCTAAACTGGACAAGCGGCTGACTTACTACAAGACGCTAAAAAAAGCGACTGACTTCAGGGAGTTCAACGAACTGGACGCCAACGGCTTGGCCCGCTGGGCTGCGGATTATTCTAAAGAGCGGGGGGGCAGTTTGAGCGCGGCCGATGCCCGCCTGATTGTCGATCGCATCGGCCCGAACCAGCAGTTGCTGTCGTCTGAACTGGACAAGCTTCTGGCCTATGCCCCGCAGATTAGCAAGCAAAGTATAGAGTTGCTGGTAGAGCCGATGCCGCAGAGTACGATTTTTGAGTTGCTGGACGCGGCATTTGCCGGCAAGACATCCCTAGCCATGGAACTTTACAGGGAGCAGCGGGCGCTCAAGGTTGAGCCGCAAGCGATAATTGCCATGCTCGCCTGGCAGCTGCATATACTGGCCCTGATTGCCAGTGCCGGCCAGCGCAGCGCTGAGGAAATCGCCCGGGAAGCTAAACTCAACCCGTTCGTTGTCCGCAAAAGCCAGACTCTGGCACGCAGAATTGGCTCGCCTTGCCTCAAAGATATGATCGAACAGTTACTTGAGCTGGACCGGAAGCTTAAGACCGTTTCCGTTGACGCAGACGAAGCGCTGCAACTTTTTCTTATTAGTTTAGGGAGATGATTAAGCTTGTATAAAATAAGGGATTATGGTATAATTGCTTATTATGACACAAGGCGATGCTTCAGCTGAGTTAAACTATTTAGGGTTCTTAAGAGAAGGACGCGGCGAGGGGTTGCCCCAGCCGGAAGAGCTAACACCAGAGCAGCAGGTCAGCGCACTGCGCGACGATTTGGCTGGTTATAGCGAGGATCAACGAGACATCATCGACCCTTATGTACGCGTCTGTTTCGAAATGCAGCGCCCGCAGGGCATGAATCGCAGTGACAGCCCAAGCGAATGGCTCGCGAATCGTGCTACACCTGAGCAGGCAACCGCTTTTTTGGAGCGGCACGCGGCAATTCTGGAAGAACAGCGTGCTGACCCGCGCATCAACCAGGGATTTAACCATTTTAGAGACGCCACAGTCAGACGTTTGAATGAACTTGCCGCTCAGGGCTGGGTGAACCTGGCGGCCCTTGATTCAGGTATCGGCAAAGTCCGCAGGATCCAGAATGCGACCTTACGCATTGGCGATTTCCGCGAAACCCACGCCCTTGGTGAGAGCTCAGTCTATGAAAGCTCACCGAACCAGGTAGTAATTGGTCAAGGGATGGCTGCTGACCCCCAGAGCCGGCAGCAAGAAGTAATGGACCGTATGTTTGAGGCTACCCCGCGGGAACTATGCCGGGTGTTCGGCCGCGGTATGGCCTCCTGGGCGAGAAACGCTACCGCAGAGCATTTGGGCCTGGCGGTCCGGACTGGTGATCCAGCCTATATTGACCCTGCAACACGCAGGGGCGGCAGCGAGGGCGATTATTATGGCGAACAGCGCCAGCTTTTGGCTACGGTGATTTACCAAGGTCCAAACGCCCCGCGTGATACGCGTTTGGCCCAGACTTTCTTCCGCGCCGCAACCAGCCGCAGCCTTGATTCCAGGGAATGGCGCGAGTTCAACGAAAAACTTGATAGCAGCTGGGGCTTTAACAATGCTTGGCGTACCATAAATCAGGCCGTTGCTGCTCACGAAGCCCATCTGTCCGAAGAATATCCGGATGAACCGGAAGTTGTGATAGAACAGTGGGCCGCAGAGTTGACCATCCGGGATTTGACCGAAGACCCCAGGAGGGTATTCGGCAATAAGTATCAGGCACCCCCCAGTAGTCAATCTGTTGGTGCTACAGCTGTTCGGTCTAACCGCTAAATATCGCTTATAATAAAATAACCGCAGCCCGAAGGGTTGCGGTTATTTGTCTGATGCCAGAGCTATTTCTTAGCGGTTTTCTTTGCCGGCGCCTTTTTGGCAACAGGCTTCTTGGCTACGGATTTTTTGGCCGGGGCTGCGCTTGCGGCCTTGGCGGCATGGGCCAGCTGGCTCTTTTTGCGGGCCACCTTGTTCTTGTGCAGGATGCCTTTTTTGGCAGCCTTGTCCAGGGCACTGTGCGCTTTGCTCTCCAGCTTGCGGGAATCTTTGGATCCGCCGGTTATAGCCTTGGCCACGGCCTTTAGAGCGCCTTTCAAAGAGCGCTTAGTTTTACTGTTGCGTACGGCAGCCTTGGTGCTAACACGGACACGCTTTTTTGCTGACTTAATAATGGGCATTTAATAGTACCTTGTTGTTAAATTGTCGAAGATAAACTATACAGTATAATGCCAACACTTGTAAAGTGGTAAACGCTATTATGATTGTTTACCGGACGCAATATTTTTTTAATATAATTATTAATCATGAGTTCTATTGAAGATATTGCCGGGGCGTTAAACGGCGGAGTTCTAGGAATCCAAGGAGCGGATTTAGGCAACCGGGCGGCCGTGGCCGAAGAAGCGCGCCAGGAGCTGGAGTATATTAGGGATCGCCTTGAGGGCTCTGACGGGCAGACAGAACCCGACGCCTGCGGGGTTGATTTCGAGCTTGGCGATATTGACCGGCATGCCGAAGCAATCTCAGATGCGGTGGGAGCTGACAGTAACATAGCCAGAAGTGCCGCGGAGCTAGCTTTGGCCAGTTCGCGCGCCAGTTCGGCTGCGGAAACTGCGCGCAGGCAGCTTGGCATGCTGGCTGCTACTCTGGGAAACCTGCAATACCATGCTTCCCTAGCTGCTGATCTGGAAGTTACCCTGAGGGAGGAAACCGCGGTTTACTTACAACGTGTTGGGGTGGAGCCGGCATTTAACGTCATCCAATAATTCTGGCGGGACACGGTAATTGTTTTGGCGATGCTTTTCGTATATCGTTTATAGCATGAGCGAATTTGACGGCGTCGGCGGTGCGGTTAATGAAGCCGTGCTCGGCATAGCGTACAACGCCCTAGACGAGCGCAATCTTATAGCTACCGGAGCGTTGCCATTGGCGCAGGAAATTGTCGGATATTTTGGGACCGGCGGGGAAGACCAATTTGATTCATTCGATACTTCCCAGATCCAGGAATATGCCGCCCAAATTCAAGGAGCATTGGACGGGGCCGGCGGTATTCCCCTGGAGATCGTAGGGCTTGCCCAGGCTATTTCTATGGAGTCAAAGATAGCCGAAGGCCAAGCGGCCCAGGCACAGAGGTTAGCGGGTGAGCTGTTGGCGGTTTTGGAGTCATTGGTATTCAGCACGGCTCAAGCTCAAGAGGCGGAACGCGCAATGCGCGTTAAGGCGTCACAATATCTAACCTCCATAGGCATGGAGCCGGCTTTTAGGCTGGCATAGCTATAGGGGAGATAGCTGTGTTTGCGGCCTGCAAAAAAATTCGACAGGCTTATGCTTATGTGATACGCTGATTTTACAGATAGGGTAAAATAAAAATATGGACCAACAGCAAGCACTCGCCGAACGACTCAAGCAAGCAAACAACATTCTAGTAACGGTCAGCAACAACCCATCGGTCGACCAATTGGCTGCTTGTATCGGGGTGACACTGGCGTTAAACAAACTTGGCAAGCACGCCACAGCTGTTTTCAGCGGCGCCGTACCCAGCACTATCGAGTTCCTCCAGCCTGAAAAAACTATCGAGAAAAACACCGACAGCCTGCGCGATTTTATTATTGCCCTGGATAAAGCCAAGGCCGACAAGCTGCGCTATAAGGTTGAAGATAAAGTAGTCAAAATATTTATTACGCCGTACAAGACGTCGATTAACGAAAAGGACTTTGAATTCTCCCAAGGCGATTTTAATGTTGATGTAGTACTGGCTTTGGGTGTGCACAATCAGGCAGATCTTGACCAGGCCATCACTTCCCACGGCCGTATTTTGCATGATGCGACTGTCGCGACAGTAAACATTAAGCCGGGCGGGCAGCTGGGTACAATTAACTGGCTGGACCCTAAAGCGAGCAGTTTATCCGAGCTTGCCGTTGAGCTTATTGATGTGATTAATAAAGAAATTGTTGATAACCAGATTGCTACAGCCCTGTTGACTGGTATCGTAGCCGAGACACAGCGCTTTAGTAACGACAAGACGACGCCGACGACAATGACCATCAGCGCGCAGCTGATGTCTGCCGGGGCCAACCAGCAGTTGGTTTCTACCAAGCTGGAGCCGCCAAAGCCGGAACCTGCTCCTGTTCCTCCTGCCGCACCGCCACAGGCGCCGCTACAAGCCAAGCCAGTCCAGCCGACCAGCCAGCCAACGCCGCCGGTCCAGCAGACGCCCCAGGATGGAACAATCGAGATTTCACACCTGGACAATCTGAACCTTCCGCCATCTGAACCCAGCGAGCCGAAGACGCCGCAGATTAAGATTGATGAGCAGGGGGCGTTTTATAACGTTCACAATGAGCCCCCTAAAGAATTGCCGAAACCTTCGGAGCCTGCATCGGGTCCAAATGAGCAGCCTGAAGCCGAGGAAGGCAGCACAAACCCGACTCAACACCTGGAAGCGCCGCGTATGATTCTGGAGCCGCCAGCTAATGGTGGTCAGCTCACGGCCAATACTGTGCCTGAAGAAGATCTGGAAAGGCCAGCAGGCGCTCCTGAGGAGCTGCCTGGGTCACAGACCGGCTTGCTACAGCGGGAATCGTCATTCACTGCGCCAACTCCGCCGCCTGATGAGCCGACACTGGCATCATTCTTTGCACAGCAACAGCAGCAAGGCGCCGTAAACCCCTCCACCCCAGGTACGGCAGCCACGCAGCCACCTCAAGCTGCCTCCTATACTCTAAATGACATCGAGCAGGGGCTTAACAGCCCTCACGTACAGCCACCGGCGCAGGACGGCGCTGGGGGAACTGTAGTGCAGCCCGTACAATCGCCTGAGCCGCCCGCCGGTAACTCACCGGCTGCCAATGCCGCAGTGGCATCAGACACGAATATTGACGATGCCCGTAATGCAGCCCTGCAGGCCATTGAGACTCAGCCTAACACGCCTATTGCAGCCCTGAACTCCCAGCCGCTCGGCCAGCCTTTGCGTGATGCACCGAACGATTTTGGGGCACAGCCCGCTTCGCCCCAACCCGGTTTTCAGCCGCAACAACCTCAGGACAATACCCCTCCGCCGCCAGCACCGCCGCCAATGATGCCGCCGGCACCGCAGTAGATAGATTTTGCGCAGGACTGGTTTCGCGTTATTCTAAACTCTAATGGACGGCATATTACTCGTAGATAAACCGGCTGGCTGGACTAGCTTTGACGTTGTGGGCCGGGTTCGCCGTATGGCTACCGAAGCCGGTTTTAATACAACAAACAGGAAACGATTTCCGGTAGGCCACACCGGCACGCTCGATCCTTTGGCGACCGGGCTGTTGGTGCTACTGTTAGGCAAGTCCACCAAGAAAGCCCCGGAGTTGACAAAGCTGGATAAGACCTATGAAGTTACTATGTGCCTCGGCCAAAACAGCACGACAGGCGATGAAGAGGGTGAGAAGTCAGCCGTGTCTGCGGAACGCCCGACACTTGAGGCGGTTCATGATGCTTTGAGTCAATTCCAGGGCGATATTATGCAAACGCCGCCAATATTCTCAGCGATAAAAATAAATGGCCAAAGGGCTTATAAGTTGGCCCGCAAAGGTCAAGCTCCTGAGCTTAAAGCCCGGCCAGTACGTATCGACCGTATAGAGCTCGTGAAATATGATTATCCGCAGGTACAGTTTACGACTGACGTATCCAGCGGTACGTATATACGCTCGCTAGTTGAAGACCTGGGCAAGACTCTAGGTACAGGGGCATATATGAGCGCGTTGCGCCGTACCCGGGTAGGGCAATTCAGTATCGCGGACGCGATTTCAATTCAAGACCTGTCTCCAGAAAATCTTGGCGTCGTGATATACTAATACATATTTTTTCATTATGTAAATAGAGACAGGATGGTTTGTGTCTGAAAGTGTAAAGGGAGTTGGCGAAGCAATATCGTCTGTTATAGAGACTCTTCCCGGAGCGTTTGCCGGGGATTCGAGTAGTCACATTAGTGACGCTCGCCAACTGCTTGTCGAAGCGGCAGGCGTAGAATTGCCTCCCGGGCTGGACAGGGTTGAACAAACCCTTGTCCAAGCCAGTGCCAAGCTGATGGAAGCGAGAGAAGGGCTGCAGGTAAGCGCCAGGGGTTTGTCAGACTATTTGGAGGCGATTGGATTTGCAAGCGCTTCTGGCCCGGATAGGATTTGGCCCTGCCAGATCGAAGGCCGGTATTATTCTGTCAATGATGAGGGCGACAGCTACATGTTGGACCCCATCACCGGAGAAGCTTTATCGCCATTTGAGATACCTGAGAGCTTAGCCCAACAACAGGATCTGAATAAGGGGTTTGAGTTCTGGAGGCGGTATGCTAGCCAGGTAGACTTTACGCTGCTGCTTACCAGGCACGCCGAAGCAGCTGACTTAGCAAATGCGGGAATAGATTTGCAGGCTGAGGCTGAAGGCGTGAGCAGAGGGACGCTGTTCATTGAATTTGTGGGTACAGAAAAAAACTGTCCGATTCTGCGCACTAGTTTTAATATTGTCGCTGCTGCTCAAAGGGAAAAAGCACTAGAAGCACTGAGCGACCTTAACAGGGACGCAGGGGATGATTTCCTATATGGGGCTTTGCGACAAGTAGCAGGCACGCAGGCTACGGTTGAACTCCCTGATTATATAAAGGACAGCGATCACCCGGCAGATAAGGTATTGGCACAATGGAAAAATCTTAAAGAGGCTGTTGAGCAAGGACAGGCCGGAAAAGCTAAGACTCTTGACGTTTGGCAAGGTCTGCATGCCGGCTTTGTACTTTACCGCGATTGGTATCTGGTTGCAAAGATGGGGGCTTGCTTGTCGCGGCGTCTGGAAAGGGGCTTGCCGGTCAATGACGCTAAGCTATTGGTGGGTACCAGCCATAGAACCATTGGAAATATTCTGGAACGGTTTGGGGCAAGGGTTACTTATAAGGGCAAGACTGATGCCGAGGGTACTGAGTGGGTAGAAAACTCTACGGGTCGGGGCTTTATAACGTCGGAAGAACGAATAGATTTTGTAGCAGCAGGCATAAAGGGGACGAATAGTTAGCTAAGCTTGTGCTCTATGCCGGATATTATAATCTCCAGCCCTTGCTGGAATCTGTATTCGGGGTCAATAATTTTCTCGCCATCTATTTGCGTAAAGCCCGGTCCGATTATTTTTTGGCCTTCGGCCAGCCACTGCCTGGATATGGCAGCCTTTTCGGCATTGGATAGCGGGTCGGATTGTTCTTCGAACACAAACCCCAAGGTGTAGCGTGAAACAGTAATCATGGCAAAGATAGCTAGCTCAGCGCTCATCCCCTGATTTACCAGAACTTTTAGTGCGACGTCCTTACCTCGGAACATATTTTTTTGGGACAAATCCGCCCGGGCAATTATTGTGGCTCCGTCGCGGTGCTTGAGCAGGACTTTGCGCATGTGAGTACCCATGGCTCGCAGCAGCTCATCCCACGGCATGCGCTCCAGTGCGCCTAATTTTTTTTGCAAAAAGCCTTCATTCAATATCTTAAGGGCCAGTTGGTTGATCAGGTCCTGTTTGTTTTCGAAGTGCCAGTACAGCGCCGCTGCTTTCACCCCCAGCTTGTCTGCCAGGCGGCGCACTGTCAGGCCGTCAAAGCCTACTTCATTTAGTAACTCCAGAGCGCTGCAAACTACTTTATCGCACTCAAGTCCGGGAGACTGGCATTTTTCTTTGGTTGGCGGGTTATATCTTGTCATCAACAGTTTCGGCGATTACGGTCGTGTCTTGATCTTCCTCTCCCTTGTGGCCCCTCAGTCGCACCTCTTTTAGGAAGAATGTCAGGAAAAAGCCTACAGCAGTCATAGAGGCGGCGATCAGAAATACGGTATCTATTGATTTGGTGAACGCATTCAAGATTACATGCTGTACGGATACCGGCAGGGCATGTATGGCACTTGTGTCGGACATGCTCATGCCGCTGCCGCTTAAATTGTGCGGCAGATTAGCTTTAAGGCGATTGGTCAGTATGGCGCCCAGGGCAGCGCTTCCTATGGCCCCGCCAAGGCTCCTAAAGAACCCGATTGCTGCCGTGCCAGCACCCATCTCTTTCGGCGGTATGGCGTTTTGAACAGCCATTGTGATAACTTGCATGACCTGGCCCATACCCAGACCGATTAGAAATAGGTAGACGCTTAATTTCCAGGAAGCGGTAGAAACAGTCAGCATACCCATAAAGGCCAAAGCGATAGTCATGCAGGCCATACCGAATATCGGGAATACTTTGTATCTGCCGTGTTTGGAGATAAGTTTACCTACAATAGCCGAAGACACGATCATACCCAGAGTCATCGGGATCAGCCGCAAGCCGGCTTGTGTAGGAGTCAATCCATTAACGATCTGGAAGTACAGCGATACGTAAATCAGCGATCCGAACAAGGCGGCGCCGATGATAAACATCACCGGTACCCCGACTCTAAAGACAGAGTTTTTGAACAAATGCAGCGAGAGTATCGGCTCAGCCGCTTTGCGCTCGCGGTACAAGAACAATCCAAGGCAGGAGATACAGGCTGCGGCCAGGCCAAGTATCATGGCAGATGTCCAGGAATATTGCTGGCCTCCCCATTCGGTTACCAACAGCAGGGCACTGACACCGGCGACCATCAGCAGAGACCCGAAATAATCGATGTGGTGTTTGACACTGAATTTGGGCAGATGCAGAACCTTCTGGATAACAAGCAGAGCTAAAATGCCCAAAGGAATGTTGATAAAGAATACCCAGCGCCAGCTGGTTACCAGACCCAACAGGTTGTGCGGGTCTGTCAGGTAGCCACCTATAAACGGCCCCATGATGCTGCCTAGGCCGAACACCACGCCGAATAAGCCGGAATATTTACCTCGCTCGCGCGGCGGTATCATATCTCCGATAATAGCCATAGAAAGGCTCATCAATCCGCCCGCGCCAAGTCCCTGGATACCTCGGAAGGCAATCAGCTGCGTTAAGTTTTGAGCTATACCGCAAAGAGCCGAACCGATCAAAAATAGAACAATAGACAGCATGAAGATTTTTTTGCGCCCGTAAAGGTCGGATATTTTTCCGTACAGCGGTTGAGAAGCGGTAGAGGTCAACAGATAGGCTGTGATAAGCCAGGTCATATGCGCCATGCCGTTTGCCGGGTCCAGTTGCCTGACAATAGTCCACAAGGCGGTGCTAACCACGGTTTGGTCTAGCACGGCCAATAACATGGTCAGCATAAGGCCGCTAACGGCGAACTTAATTTGGCGTTTGTTCATGCGGGGTGGTCTATATGTTACCGCCTCTGGGGAGGCAATGTCGTTGGCTTTGCTCATTTTTTCCTTAACACTGTTAAATTAGACTGTATTTTAGGTTATGCCAATCACGGCCGGCAGTCAAGCGCGGCGTTTGGAATGGGGCCGAGCCTAATGTATATTTAGCACTTAGCTAAACACAAGGTAGAATTATGGCCGCTGACGTTGGCGGTAATGGACAAGATATACGCCACATCTTAGACATACTTTCACCGCAAGATTTGGAGGGGCCTGCGGAAGATATCGCATATGCGCAGCAAACAGTGTCAGAGATTGCGGATTCAGATCCGGGACGTCTGGGAAGCATTGCCGACACGTTGGGTGAAGCTGGTTTGCGCTTAACACAGGCGCAGCAGGCGTGGCTCAAAGCCGGCAACCTGCTTGCGGGGTACTTGGACAAATTGGGGTACCAAACTGATATCGACGCCGCAGAAGACCCGAACGGAGATCTGCCTCAAGGGACAGTGATCTACACAAACTATCAAGACTTCTTTGCTCACAGCGCCAGCTACGACCCCGATTGCGATTATGAAGGCTACGACCCTCTTCCGAGCAAAACGCTCGAGAAAAAAGCAACGCCGGAATATGCTGTGTACCAAGGTATTTTGCGCAGGATAGCCGAACGACTGCCAGAGGCGGCAGATGATTTAGGCGCCATAAGCAATGCCGGCGCTGAACTGCTGGGCGAGGCTAACATAGAGAGCTTGTATCACTTGACCGAGCCTGTTCCGGCTCTAATCTTCACCGGCCTGGCCAAGCGCTGGCTAGTGCGTGGGTCTTTACGTCTACCACGTTCGGAAAAGGACTTTTTGCTCGATGCCGTAGAGCGGTTAATGAATGTGGACGGTAGGTCTAATGAACACTTAAAGCGGCAGGGCGCCGCGACGCTGGAGATCCTCGGTCCGTGCGGCTGCGTGGACCACGAAGGCACTGCCAAGGTAAACCAAGTTATAGAAGACCTTGATTTATTTCAGGGTCCGCGGGCAAGGCTTGGTGTTACAAGAGGCAGTCAGCAGCCGTATTCCCTGTATCTTCTGGATTGGTCTCGGATTTTTGACCCGGTTCATTACCGGACCCACGAAAGGGCGCTAAATGCTCTTGGTATAAACAGCGACAATTTTACAATAGGGGACAAGGCGTTTATAAATTCATCTGAAGCAGCCGGGCTTTTTGAGGCGGCTGCGGAACTATCCGGTAAGAAATCTATGATGGCGGGCAGCGACCGATTGGACCCTCAGCTGAGCGATAAGCTGCTCGTGTTCCAGCACGAGTATGCACACACCCAGATCGGACACAACGCCGGGTTGCCGGCGCCCTTTTGTTGGGCTATAGATGAGATGGCGGCAGATGCCGTGACGGATCTGGGCAGATCGTCATGCTATTCAGATCTATCTTTCTTGCGAAGGGGTCTGGTTGACCAGGGGCTTGAAGACAGCACCCTGACCCGGATATTGACATCGCCGACAGAAGAAATGCTATTAGGGCTGTCCAGGATGCTCGGGTTGGGCATGATGGTGGATATTGCCACATGCCCGGCTGAAAATAATAAGGGCGGGTTATCTGGCCACTTTCGTACTCACCTGGGAGATTTCTATCAAATCACCGACAGGGCAATCAGGGCGTACAGGCAACGCTCCGGATCGAACAGCTCCGGTATCCCGATATAAACACCTTGCAACAGTGCGCCGTATCTGATACAATTACTTGTATATGATTTCAAGTGAGAAAAAGCAGGGCGTCGTAAAAAGCCTGCAAACCCACAAAAACGACACTGGTTCAGCTGCTGTACAAGCCGGGATCATGACTGAGCGTATCAAAGAATTGACTGAGCACCTCAAGGTGAACAAGCACGACTTTGCTGCACGTCGCGGTCTCCTGCAATTAGTTGGCAAGCGCAAGCGCCACCTTCAGTATATTGCCGACAAAGACGGCCAAGCCTACTTAGATCTGATTAAGCAACTCGGCATTCGCCGCTAAGCGCATAGACTGTCGGCCCCGAAGCTTCGGGGCCCCAAGCTTGTGCACATTAACTATCTAGGAAATTAATTAGTAGGCAGAGGCCAGATATACAACGCCGATGCAGCACAAGGGCGATTCGTATATTTGCACTGTGCCTGCTACTTACAATCCAACAGAAAGGGAACCGATGGGACAGACAATTAACCCTTATGGAAAAGACATTATAGCTGTAGAAACAGATTTCTGCGGACGTAAACTTAGCCTGGAAATTAATCGGGTCGGCTTTCGTACCAGCGCCAGCGTTTTGGTGCGTTACGGCGACACCGTTGTTCTTGGCACTGCTATGGTCTCCGAACAAGCGGCCCATGGCTTTGACTACTTTCCGTTAAGTATTGATTACGAAGAAAAATTTTACGCTGCCGGCAAGGTGAGCGGCTCTCGTTTTATTAAGCGCGAAGGCCGTCCCAGTGAAGAAGCGATTTTAATCGGCCGGATTATCGACCGTCCAATCCGCCCACTGTGGCCTAAGGGCTATCATAACGAAGTACAGGGCATTGCCAGTGTTTTGAGTATGGACCCGACTTTCCGTCCGGACATGATTGCTATGATCGCCGTCAGTACTGCCTTTATGCTAACTGGTGCACCGTTTGACGGCCCGGTAGCCGGGGTACGCGTTGGCCTTAAAGATGGCAAACCGCAAGCCTTTTTGCCGCTGGAAGAAATGAACACCAATGAACTTGACCTAGTAGTGGCCGGAACCAAAGACGGCATCATGATGGTTGAGGCTGGCGCCAGCGAAGTCAGCGAAGAAACTATTATCGAAGCTATGGCTTGGGCACATGAGGCTATCCAGCCGGCAATCGTACTCCAGAACGAACTTGTCCAAAAAGTCGGCGTTGTTAAGCAGGAAGAATTTGAATTAAAGCTGCCTGACGCCGACGTTCAGGAAAAAGTAGCCACTTGGCTGGAAGACAAACTCGGTGCCGGCTTGCGTGCACCATACCCGGAGCGCAACGACCTAGTTGCCGGTTTGCGCGACAGCGCCCACGAGCACTTTGAACAAGAAATTGGCGAAGAAGGCTACAAAGAAGTTAAGCACGAATACGACGACGCTATTACCATGGCTATCCACAAGGATATCCGCAAGGGTATTTTGGAAGAGGGCGTCCGCCCGGACGGCCGTAGTTTGACCGAAGTTCGTCCGCTAAGCAGCGAAGTCGCTTTATTGCCCCGTGCCCACGGCTCAAGCCTGTTCACCCGCGGTTTGACCCAGGGTATGAACATCGTCACCCTGGCACCGCTGAGCTACTCGCAGATGATCGACACCATGGAACGTTCCGGTGAGCGCCGTTATCTGCACCACTACAACGCCCCTGGATACACTGTTGGTGAAGTCAAGCGTTTGGGCAGCCCGGGCCGCCGCGAAATCGGTCACGGTTACCTGGCAGAGCGTGCTTTGAGCGCGGTTTTGCCAGCCGAGGAAGATTTCCCTTACATGATCCGCAGCGTTACAGAAATTATGAGCCAGAACGGCAGCACCAGCATGGCTGCGACCTGTTCCAGCTGTTTGGCGTTGATGGACGCCGGCGTGCCAATCAAAGCACCGGTCAGCGGTATCGCTATGGGTATGATGACTGACGGTAATAAAACAGTTATTCTGACCGACATCGCTGATGCCGAAGACTTTGCCGGTGACATGGACTTCAAGACCGCCGGCACCGCCAAGGGCGTAACTGCGCTGCAGATGGACATGAAAGTTCACGGTTTGCCAGTTGACGTGCTCAAGCAGGCTTTGCTACAAGGTAAGGAGGGCCGAGCCCACATTTTGGAACACATGTTGACCACATTGGCCGAGCCGCGCAAGGAACTTAGCCCATATGCACCACGCGTTGAGAGCATCAAGATCAATCCGGATAAAATCCGCGAAGTAATCGGCAAGGGCGGTGAAACCATCCAGAAGATTACCGGTGAAACCGGAACAGAGATTGACATCAAGGACGATGGTACGGTAATGATATCTAGTCCGGATGGCGCCAGCATCGAAAAAGCCATACAATGGATCAAAGACATTACCGAGGAGCCGGAAGTCGGTCGCATTTACAAAGACGTGCCGGTAGTCAGCGTTATGGACTTTGGGGCATTTGTGCAAATTTTGCCTGGCAAAGACGGATTGGTGCATGTTTCGGAAATGAAAGAGGAGCGTGTCAATAAGCCAAGCGACGTGGTTAAAGAAGGCGACCGCGTAACAGTCAAATTGGTTGCCGTTGACGACCGCGGACGGCTCCAGCTAAGTATGAAAGCAGCCGCGCGAGAGCTTAACGGTAACGGTACGAAAGGCGATGATAAAAACTAACCAGGAAACTAAGCATCAACAGCGCGGGTGGGCGCTGGGCATGGCAGCGGTTTCCTTGATAGTCGCCTGCCTTACAGGCTCACGCGCGATTGATACCGGCAGTTTACAGCAATACGCAATAACGTTCGCACTTATGATCGTTGTAGTGATAGAGTTGTGTGTTGCTGTGAAGAACTGGAAGAAAATATAAGGACTGGCAAATACCGTAACTGCAGTCCAACGAAATTATTTTTGCAACTAAAAACTCTTTAAATGACAGAAAGGAAATTTAAAGTATGGATAACAAACCTAATAATAAACAACGGGGCGATCGCCCCAAACGGCCGCAGCAAGGCGGTAACGGACAGCGGCGCAGCAATGCCCCGGCAGCTTCTTTGAGCATGCCTAATTCCGCAGTGTCGCGTGGCGCTGCTGTGCGCGCCCAAAAGCGTTCGCAGGCTGACGCTCAGAAAATCGCCAACCAGTATTCCGCGGCCAACCCGCAGCTAATCGCCAACGTCGAGCGCCGGGCTAACGTTATTGACGACACCCCGCGCCTGAAGGTCATTGGCCTTGGCGGAATGGACGGCGGCGGTTCCAAGAACATGATCGTCATCGAATATATGAACGACGCTGTGGTTATGGACTGCGGCAACGACCTGGGTGTTGATTTACCAGGTGTCAACTACGGCATTGCCGATACGGCCTACCTGGAGAGCATTAAGCACAAATTGCGCGCTTATATCATCACCCACGGGCACTTGGACCACATCGGCGGCTTGCCGCACATCGTGCCTAAGATGCCGGCGCCGATTTACGGCTCACGTTTTACTATCGGTATGATCGAGCGTCAATTTGAGAACTTCGGCTTGCCGATGCCTGACGGCTTCGAGCTGCAAACAGTGGTTCTTAACGAGGAAACTCACGAGCGTCTAAAGATCGGTCCGTTTTTTGTAGAATTGGTACGTATTACGCACTCAATCCCAGGCTCGACCTGTATTGTGCTTGATACGCCTGTCGGCCGTCTGATAAATACCGGCGACTTCCGCCTTGACCCGAACCCGCTTGACCACGAGCGTTCTGACACCGAACGTTTGAAACAGCTTGGTGACGAAGGGGTACTGATGCTTATGAGCGACAGCACCACTAGCGAACGCCCAGGCCGAACGCCCAGCGAGAGTACTATTGAGCCGACCTTCGTTGATCTGTTCTCTAAGGCTCCGGGACGTATCTTTGTAGCAGTATTCTCTAGCAACATTAACCGCATTCAGATGCTGGTCAACGCCGCCGCCCATCATGGCCGTAAGATTGCCATGGACGGTCGCAGCGTGATGAGCACCCTGGAAGTAGCAGTTAAACTGGGAATGGTCAAAATACCCAAGGGCACTTTCGTACCGATCGCTAATGCCGGCAGTATGAAAGACAGCGAGATCGTAATTGTTTCTACCGGCGTACAGGCCGAACCAGGCTCTGCCTTGCAGCGCATGAGCGCCGGAGACCACAAGTACGTTAAGCTAAAGGCCGCTGATACGGTTATTTTGTCTGGTACTCCAATTCCGGAAACCGGCAACGACAAGCTGATCGGCGAAATGGTAGACGGCATGATGAAAAAAGGCGTGCACGTTTTCCGCGCTAACACCCATGACGTCGACGGCTGCGGCCCGCTGCACGTTTCCGGTCATGCCAGCCTGGACGAATACGGCGAAATGATTGAAATGACCAAGCCGAAATTCTTTATGCCGATCTACGGAGCTTACCGTTCCAAGCACTACCATATCGAAAAGGCCGTCGAAGTCGGCATACCACGCCGCAACTGCGTCAACGTCGATAACGGTCAGATCGTCAACTTAACTCCTGACAAAATCGAAGTTTCCGGGGAAGTACCCCATGGCACCATTTTGGTTGACCAGACCGGCGCCATCGTAAACAACATCGTAGTTAAGGACCGTGTGCTGTTGGCCGAAGAAGGCCTGGTGGCTGTGGTTCTTACGGTGGACAAGAAGAGCGGTGCCTTGCTGACTAGCCCGGACATCATTAGCCGCGGGTTCATCTACATGCGCGACAACGAAGAGATTATGACTGGTTTGCGCGCCGAGCTGCGTCGGGCTGTGTCACAACGCTTTAAGCGGGTTGATCTTGACCGCTTTAAGGTTGAGCTTAAAGACCACATCACTCACTTCCTGTTTGAGCAAACTCAGCGCAGCCCGATTGTTATACCGGTAGTCAACGTCGTAGGCAGCAAGGGCGACATCAAAACCGTGCACGGCAGTAATGTCATGCCGGCAGACAAAACGCCCGAGGCAATGGCGGCAGAGCAGCAGCAGCGCTTCCAGCGCATGCGCGAACGCCTGCTCGGCCAAGACGCCCGCACAGACTAAGCAGCTGATTGACTAAAGTTGTAGTTTTTGCTACAATATAAAGTGTTGACTCCTCTATTCCAGAGAGCTGGTATAATATAAACAGTTATGGCCCAAAAGAAAAAAACAAATCGCAAGAAAAAAGAAGAATTAGTAGAACGTTCGCCGTTCTGGCCTTTGGCAGCAGGCATCTTGCTCTGTGTGCTGGCTCTTTTTCTCTTATTGGGCGGCTTTGGCACTGGCGGGCCGATGCCAAAAGGCATGTTCCACGGGGTTTATTGGGCACTTGGCTGGGCGGCATATTTGTTGCCGTTTGCACTGGTTTATTACGGAGTTTTGAAGTTTATCAGCGAAGATCACCGCGTACCGCTAGGCAAACTTTTGAGCATGCTGGGTATACTGGTGTTCTCAGCTTCGTGGCTGTTTACGGCCTTCGCCAGCAAACAGGCCGACGGGTCCTGGACCGGCGGACACGGCGGCGAAGTTGGCCGCTTAATCGGGAGCACGGTTTTGCAGGCTTTGGATGCCTTGCCAGCCTCGATAATGTTTATAATTTTCATTGTTCTGTCGGCCTTTTTTGCCTTTGCTATGGACCTCAGGGTAATCCTGAAATTAGGAGATCTGTTCCGCAGCAATAAGGGCGATGAATCAGAACTCGGCCAGCTGAAGGCCAGGGCCGAAGAAGGCGGCTTTAAGTTGAATGAGGGTGTACCTGTGGAGCACCATGCCGGCCGGTCTTTCCCGGGCATGAAGAACACTGCCGAGAAGCTGCCTCCTGCCGAAGACCATGATGCCTTAACCTTAGCCAGCGACCCGGATTGGAAATTCCCCGGCTTAAATCTGTTGGACCAAAAGCAGGATAAAGCTGACGCCGGTGATGTTGAGGGCAATGCGAAGGCTATTAAAGAAACGTTTTCGAACTTCAATATCGAAGTCGATATGGAAGGCGCCAACGTCGGGCCAAGAGTTACGCAGTATACGCTGAAGCCGCCGACCGGAGTTAAGCTGACAAAAATTACCGCGCTGGAAAATAACCTGGCGCTCGATTTGGCAGCGCACTCAATTCGTATGGAAGCGCCGATTCCAGGCAAACGGGCGGTAGGCATTGAAGTGCCGAACGTTAAGGCTGCTACAGTGCGTATACGTTCGATTATCGAATCACACGACTGGGGCGAGATAAAAGGGCCGCTAGGTTTTGCCATCGGCCGCGATATTGCCGGCAAGCCGGTCGTAGCTGACCTGTCCAAAATGCCGCACTTGCTGGTTGCCGGTCAAACCGGGTCAGGTAAGTCAGTTATGATCAACACCATTCTGACTAGCTTGTTGTACCGCAATAGCCCATCGGACCTTAAACTGATATTGGTCGACCCGAAACAGGTCGAACTAAAACCTTACGACGACATCCCGCATCTGCTTTCGCCAGTGATTACTGAGCCGGAGAAATGTATCAGCGCCCTTAAATGGTCTGTGGCCGAGATGGAGCGCCGCTACAAGGCTCTGGCTGACGTCAACAAGCGCAATATAGCCGAATATAACATGCTCAAAAAAGAAGAGGGCATGCCTTACATCGTTATCGTTATCGACGAGCTAGCCGACTTGATGATGATGGCGGCACGCGATGTTGAAGCCTTGGTTGTGCGTATCGCTCAAAAAGCCCGGGCAGTTGGCATACATTTGGTCTTGGCCACTCAGAGGCCGTCAGTGGATGTCATCACCGGTTTGATCAAGGCCAACATACCGGCCCGGATCGCCTTTACCACGGCCAGCCAGGTTGACTCGCGTACAATCATTGACCAGATCGGGTCAGAAAAATTATTGGGCATGGGCGATATGCTGCTTTTGACTGCGGACATGCCTAAGCCGAAGCGCGTTCAGGGCGCATTCATAAGCGATGACGAGACCGGAAAGGTGACGGACTTTATCCGGATGCAGCGGCCGCCGCAATACGACGACGAAATTATCAGTCAGCCCGTGCAGCTGAACGGCAAGGGCGGTGTAGTTGCCGATGCCGGCGGTTTGGATGCTGATGACGACATGCTGCGCGACGCTGTCCGCTGTGTGATTGAAGGCCGTAAGGCCAGCACCAGCTTGCTGCAGCGGCGTTTACGCATCGGTTACGGCCGGGCAGCCCGTTTGATAGAAACCATGGAAGAACAGGGCATTGTAGGCCCGGCGGACGGCGCCCGCCCGCGCGAGGTGCTCGTACGGTCGCTTGATGAAGTCTTTGGCAACGGCGGTGCGGCTGCCGGAGGCGAGGAAAGCGCCCCGCCCCCACCACAGCCTGAGCGCGTCCAGCTGTAGGGCTTGATCTCGGCCAATATCCATAATTGACAGCAGGCCGCTGGACTAGTAACGTGAATGTGTGGCCAACAAACAACAACCAGTTTCAATGATGCCGATGCAGGATTATTTGAAGCCGGGGTTTTGTTGACGCAATAACTAAATAATAAAAAGCAAAATGTAAAACAGCCCCGCAAGGGGCTTTTTGTTTTGCCAGAGAAGGAGACAGGAATGTCAGACCAAACATTTACAGCAGAATTAACAGCAGTAACCACCGATCCTCCGACAATAGCCAGCGGCTATGTTTCTGTGGACGGACAAGAAGTGGCACAGCTTTACACCGGAGACTTCGCACCGGACGACCCTTGGTCGCGGCATATGCCACCTCAACGCTGAAACAGCTGGGAGCGGCCGGCCTTTTTGCGGGCAGGCATTTTATTGAGTTGGGCGGCGGAGACGGGCGCAACGGATGGGCAGCTTTGAATTACGGCAGCTCAACCGGGGCTGAAGCCGGTCACTATACTACAGTGGAGCTTGAGTCTTGGCGGGATCAGCTGGCAGGGCATAACGCTGAACGGTTAGGGCTGAGAGACAAGGTCAGCCGGCACATCGGCGATGCAGTGGCATGGGTGCAGGGAACTGGTCCGGAAAGTTTTGACAGGTCGGTAGTATTTGCTTGTTTGCCCCAGGTGCCAGCGGACAGCGAGACTGCCAGCACGGCAGATGGGGTTATCGCTCAGGAATTGTTTGGGGATGTCGGGGAGATCAGACTTGGCGAACTGACCGTAGCTCAAGCCGGTCTGACATTGGTGGCGGCCAGTTTGAAGGCGCTGCGCAGCAAAGTTACGCCAGAGTCCGGGCTTGACGCGCTATACGTGCTGTCTGACCGTCTGACAGACGAAATTAAGGCGCAGCTCTTTAGAGCGACCGGCTGGCGGCAGGCTGACGTCTACACCACAGAAAAGCCTGTGCCCCAGGATATTGATACTAGCGTGGCGGTATTTGCGAATACTGATGACGGCCAGAGATTTTACGATAGCCAAGGCAAGCCGCTAACTGCGCGGGCTGCCGAAGAAAGACGCCGCCGGGCACTACAGTCTGGCGGGCACCGTGCGGCCGCGGCTTTGTCTGCAGGGTACCCTCACCATTACGTATCGATTCACCATTTAATACCTGATAATGTAGAATAAGGAAATCATTATGACAGCTAGTTTGAGAAAGCGCCTGGCCCAGGGCGAACATATTGTGATTGACGGGGCCATGGGCACTGAAATACTAAACCGCGGCTTTGACACGAAGCTGCCGCTTTGGTCGGCCGAGATCATGTTCAGCCACCCTGAAGTCGTAAAACAAATTCACAGAGATTACATCGGGGCCGGAGCGGATATTATTGTCACTAATACTTTTTCGACTACCAAGCGCGTGCTTGCCAAAAAAGGCCTGGGCGAAAAATCGTACGAGATAACCGTCTTAGCCTGCGAACTGGCCAGGCAGGCCAGGGATGAAACCAAGACCGCTCAAAAGGTTTATGTCGCCGGGTCTGCCCCGCCGCTGGAAGATTGCTACTCACCGGAACTAACACCATCACAAGAAGAGCTGGACGCTGAGCACCGGCAGCTGGCCCAAGACCTAAAGGCCGGCGGCGTTGATTTTATCTTGATAGAAACCCACATAACCATACGCGAAGCCTTGGCGGCTTGCCGGGCGGCTAAGGCGGTCGACAAGCCTTTGGCTGTCAGTTTTTGCTGTGACGGCAAAAACCGGCTTTTGGGCGGTGAGTCGCTAGGGAAGGCTGTAAGGGAAGTTTCGCAATTTGACCCGCTTTTTGTCGGTGTCAACTGCGTGCCGATCGGCACCGCAACGCAAGAGGTTAATCACCTGAAAAAAATTACCGAATTGCCGATTGCTGTTTATGCCCAGGGCAGCGGCGTGCCAGACGATGACCAGGGTTGGAAATTCTCCGGCCGCGAGCAGCAAGACCGGTATATGAAAGCCGCTGAGCAGTGGCTGGCAGATGGGGTTCAGCTCATCGGGAGCTGCTGCGGGTCAACGCCGGAATACACCAGACAACTGTCCGAAATAGTCAAGAGTAAGAAGTAGCTGATTATTTAGGAGATTGTTCTTGGATTACCGCAATAGATATCCTGTTAATTTTTCGATTTGGCGAGACAGGCGTCCGGAAACCTACAAGTCGTTAACCGATCTGCATAGGCGTGGCATAAAATGCGCCGTTGCTGCCGGAACGCTTGCTTTCTGGCATGGTGTTAGGTACCGGTTGTCTGATGAGTCGGATACGGACTTGCTTGCCCACGGCGATCATTTTCAGGAGGCAGTAGGGGTGCTTAGGGCTGAAACGGACCGCTGCCAGTTTTCTGTCCCGACCGGGCATGGCGTTAGCCTGCTCTATGAGGGGGTTAGGGCTACGGCTTTGCGCGACGGCCAATTGATAGAGATAATCCAGCCGCTATCGCCAGCCTATCTAGGCGATACCGAGCTGAACATCGGGCTCTCAGACTTAGCTGTACCGGCCTGCACGGAATACGATGGGGTATTGGCCGCCCATCCTTATGACACCATAGCTCTTAAGACTATTTTGTGGCGTCAGCAAATGGGCAAGAATGATATGAACGACGCATACGGCCTGGCGGCGCAGCTAGACCCAAGAGATTCGAATTATATCGTGGACAGGTCTATAGAGATGGGTATCTTGAACAACGACCGGACTAGAGAATCTGTTGTGCGGATGTTGCCCTTTATTGAGATGCCCGCCCTTAGCATCTAAGGCCTATAGCATGCCCAGGCTGCCCATATAAGATGAAATCTGTGAGTGCGCGGAAGATATGCGTTCAAGAGCGTTTGTTATGGCACCTCTTGCGGCCACAAGAATTTGCTTTGCATTGTCAATATCATGGCCCTGGACGCCGCCCAAGATCTCCTCTATATCGGTGATAGCTTCGCTGATCTGTGCCGTGCAGTCCGCAGAATCAGGAAGCGCTATCAGGGTCTGGATATGTAAAAGTTGATCCCGCAGGCCTGTAAGGTGATGCCCGGTTGGGGAAGGCAAGACCCTCTCGGGGACGCCTGCTTTCGTAGCGTGCGCTCCAAGCCAAGCATGTACCGAAGGCTGCGATCTTCTGGCCGCCTCAGCTTCCTTGGAGGAAAAATAGCGATCGCATAATGAACCGGATTGTCTGCGCGGGTACGCACCGATCTCTGCCTCTAAGAGCACATCACCGATAATCCTGGAAATGTAAGGACCGAATTTTTCATCGGCCATTCGCCAAGTCCTTTCCAATAATGCGACACGGGCTGCTCTATTGGAGTGTGATGCACCGGGATTTTGCCCCAGAGCAATGCGGACCAAGTGCCTTAAATGCTGGCTGGGGTAATCTACGTAATTTATTGGAACTAAATCGAGGCACGAAAAACCGTGCTCCGGATCGTAAAGGAGCTTAGCCGGCTTTTGGTCCGCCGTTGCTCTATTGCCGTGCAGGTTTAGGACGGTACCAATTAGCTGACAAACTTGTTCCGGTGTCACTTGCGATATCCGTCGGCCCGATAGCGCCTCTGAAACAGGCTTGCCAGGGAGAATGGTGGATATAGTAAGCGGCGTGTCAAAGGATACGGCTTGCAGATGCTTGGCGTGAGGAATGTTTTTGGTGTGCCGGGCGATTGCGGCTCGATTATTTACGAGGCCGGCGGCCGGGCCTCTAGGACCCTTGGGGGCAATCAGACGCAGGGCATAGGATTGGCCGTTTGCCGGCATGTCGATAACTGTGGCAGTCCGGCCAATGCCAAGAACATTGACTGCCGGGTCTCCTTGGCACAGGCGTGTTAATACTTCCTGTACCGGCTCTCTGAACTGGTCGTATTGTTCAAGCAACGCTGCTTTCGACTCTATCTCCGCAGCGTGATCGGGGTCTACGGTTTCGCGCCACTGCTCATAGCGGCGTGCCATATAGCCTGACGCCAGGCCGTCATCGAAGGAGGCGAAGCTGTCTCTCCATTCTGTACGTCGCAGGTTAGTATCAATGAAGGTAGCTAAACAAGCCTGCTCAAAATAATAATCTGAAGGCTGTTGTTCCATTATGATCAGTTAGAGGCAAACGATAATTTTAGTAGCGGTAATGCTCGGGTTTGAACGGACCGTTTTGCGGCACGCCTATATATCCGGACTGGTCTTTGCTCAATTTGGTTATTTGACCGCCAAGGGCTTCAACGTGCAGGCGGGCGACTTTTTCGTCAAGTTCTTTAGGTAACCGATAGACTCCTACGTCGTGCGGGTTTTCCCAAAGCTCAATTTGGGCCAGCACTTGGTTGCTGAAGGAGTTGCTCATTACGAAGGACGGGTGGCCGGTGCCGCACCCCAGGTTAACCAGGCGTCCCTCAGCCAGCAAAATGATGCGATGTCCGTCAGGGAAGGTGTACAGGTCAACCTGCGGTTTGATTTCTTCTTTCTTCACACCTTTTAGGGCGTTGAGCGGTTCAACCTGGATTTCAACGTCAAAGTGGCCGATATTGCAAACAATGGCCGTGTCCTTCATGGCTTTCATGTGTTCGACAGTAATAATGTCTTTACACCCAGTGGTGGTTACAAAAATATCGCCTTCTTTGACGGCTTGTTCCATGGTTACGATCTCGTAGCCTTCCATCATGGCCTGCAGGGCGCAGATCGGGTCGATCTCGGTAACTAAAACCCGGCAGCCGTAAGTGTCGAGCGACTGGGCGCAGCCTTTACCAACATCGCCATATCCGGCGACAACTGCAACTTTACCGGCCAGCATGACATCTGTGGCGCGTTTGATGCCGTCAACCAGAGATTCTCGGCAGCCATATTTATTGTCGAACTTGCTCTTTGTGACAGAGTCATTGACGTTGATGGCCGGGATTCTTAGGGTTTCGGCTGTCAGCATCTGGTATAAGTGATGCACGCCAGTGGTGGTTTCTTCAGAAACGCCCTTGATGTCTTTGAGCAGCTCCGGGTGCTTGGTATGTACTAGATGAGTCAGGTCGCCACCATCGTCCAACAGCAGGTTAGGACCTTGGCCCTTGGCGAATTTCAGGGTTTGCTCAGTGCACTGCCAGTATTCTTCTTCGGTTTCACCCTTCCAAGCAAATACGGGGACGCCGGCCTTGGCCATAGCGGCCGCGGCATGGTCCTGGGTGCTAAAGATGTTACACGAAGCCCAACGGACTTCGGCGCCAAGATCAATCAAAGTTTCGATAAGAACAGCAGTCTGGATTGTCATGTGCAGCGAGCCGGATATACGAGCGCCCTTTAGCGGTTTTTTGCCTTTATATTCGGCACGGATGGACATTAGGCCCGGCATTTCTTTTTCTGCCAAGGTAATTTCTTTGCGGCCCCAATCAGCCAGCTTAATGTCCTTAATCTTGTAATCGTTTTCCATAATTATCCTTCTACTTCGCTGGGAAGCTCTTCGTTAAAAGTTTGTTCGTAGCGTTTTTTTACATCCTGTAGCGTGAATGAGTGGCCTTGCGTTCCCATGGTTTCGACGGCATAGGTCCCGCATATGGCACCGAGCTGAGCGCAGGCCTTGAGCGGCCAGCCACGAGCGAACCCATACAAGAACCCTGAACGGAATGCGTCACCGGCGCCTGTTGGGTCAGCGACTTGCGAAGGCTTGCAGACGCCCACGCGGATTGGTGTGGGCACATTCTTGCCCTCGATAACCGACCCTTGTTTGCCCATGGTCGTGATTACTACCGGTATTTTCTGCTTGATCGTCTTCACATCCATGTCGAGTTTTTTAGACAGCATACTTATCTCATGATCATTGAGTATGATTAGCTCTGCAGTTTCGACTCCGTTTGCTAGATCTTCAACGGAGACATCATTTATCTGCTGGCTGACGTCGTAGAAGAGGCGTAAATTCCAATCTGCACATTGTGCCACTTGGCGCCGCATAGCACGCGGATCATTGGGAGAAACTACGACGATAGGCTGGCTACTTTTCCATGGTTCTAGGCTTTGTGTATCGCTGTCGTACATTGCACCCGGGTAAAACCCAGCAATCTGGTTTTGGTCAGCATCCGTAAATACTGTGAAAGCTGCAGTAGGTAATCGACTTTCAAATACATGCGTTATATTGACGCCTTTGTGTGCCAGCTCTTCCATGTATAGCAGGCCGTTTCTGCCTACCGAACCAAGTAGGATGGGCTCCTCTCCTAGCATAGCCATTGAGTAGCATATGTTGGCAGCTACGCCACCGTGGACATCTTGGAGATCATCCAGCAATGGGGATATTGATATACTGTCCAGTTTGTCGGGGTTAATATAATCTTTGTAGCGTTTGGGAAAACGCATAATCCGATCAATCGCAATAGACCCGGAAACGACAATTGGAACTTTCTTCACATAAAGATCGTAACAGCTGACGCCGGTACTGGCAAATGAATGCCAGGACTGGAATTGGCCGCAACTGCTAAGATATAAACAAACTAAGGACAATGGTGGAATTGTCACTACAGCCCCTAAATGCATTGGGCGAATTGCTTAATTATATAATTGCCGAGCAGATACCGCCCGGCGCTTTTCAGGAGATTGGCACGCAGCTTAGGCGTGCTCAGGAGAGGCTCAGATCGGTCAACTCTGCTGGTGTTTCGGATATAGTATTAACCTTGGAAGAGGCCGGTGCCAGAGTCGGCGAAGCTCTTGCGGCGCAATCTGTGGCCAGAGACGGCATAGCAGCCTATATGGCAAGCGCCGGTTTTGTCGGGACATATAAGCCGTATTTACGCAGTCTTGCAGGACCCCGGCCTGACAGGTCCTCAGTCTTTCAGGAGCGCCCGAACTCCAGGGATCATTTTTATGCCGTAGGCATAGACGGCGCTGTACGCCCCTGCGATATCCTGACAAATGAAGTTATGTTTCCCGATGAAATACCGGAGGGATTGCTTTTAGACGAAGAACTAAGAGAGGGTTTTGATTTTTGGATTAAGCATGGCGATAGCGTACCTTTTAGGCTGCTGCTGAGCGCCCATCATACCGAGCAAGACCTGTTGTGCGCAGGTATTGATTTAAGGCGCGAGGCGCAGCAGCTCCGCTCAGTGCAGGGGGTATTATTCGTGGAGTGTGTAGCTCCCCGTGAGCTGTCTATGGGCATGCAGCAATTATATAATTCGGCATCACGCTCGCAGAGTCTGGAGAATTGAGAGCTATCCAGGCGTTTGCGCAATGGCCCGAACAGTGGCTTTACTAATGACACTTTAGCAAAAATAGAAGGTACGGACGTAGATGTCATAGTGCCTGATTACTGCGAAGATAGTGATCGGCCGGCGGATATCGCCCTGTCTTTGTGGTCAGAAATTTTAGACTTGTCGATATTGGGTATAGATTCTGAGGAATCGTACCTAAGGTATAAAAATTTGCTCTTCGGCTACATTTTTTACAGGGATTTCTACCTCGTAGGCAGAATGGGCGCGGAAATGGCCAAGAGAGCTAACGGTTCAAATGCAGCCACCGGCGCCTCGCTCCTGGTGGGCCGGCTGCACGAGAATATCGGCACTATATTGCAAAAGATGGGAGTTGAGGTCACGGCTATCGGGAACCGGGATAACGGTCATTGGTCAACTAAGCTTATGGTAGATTGTGTTCGCCGGGGAGCGATCAGGGCCCAGGATGCCGAACGGCTGGCCAAAGATGAAACATAGGTTTAATAAGGGCAGGAACGCGTGCTAATCTAACAAGACGATGGAAAAGCCGGAAAGTGTTAGTATTGGCGAGATCGGTGAGGCGATCCGCCAGATTGTTGATTGTCAAATATCTCCGGGGTACCCCGAAGCTGCTATTTCGGCGCTTGAGGAATCGCATCAGCGGCTTACCTTGGCGTTGCGCACAGACACGTCGGCTGGCGCAAAAGTAACCGATTTGCTGGTGGGCTGTAAGGCTGCAGTTCGCGGGGCTTCTGAAGCATTAACTACGACCAGAGGACAGCTGACAGATTATCTGGATAGAATAGGCGCTGGCGCGCAGAACAGGGGCGATCTAGTGTCTGCCAGGCCGGTTAGTATGACCGGTGAGACGGCGGCTTTCCAAGAGCGCCCCGGCCCCAGAGACCCGCATTGCGCCATCGGCGTAGACGGTACTATCCGGCCGCGAGATCCGGTTAACGGTGAAGTCATGCGGCCGGGGGAGATTCCCGGGAGCTTGCTGGAAGACAAAGAATTAAAGACGGGTTTTGAATTTTGGCAGCGGCACGGGCCGGATGTATTTTTAAATCTTTTGTTTATTAAGCACGCCTCCGCTGACAGCCTGGCGGAAGCGGCAATAGATTTGCGAGCAGAGGCCCGGCGGCTACGGCAGGCAGGCGGCGTACTGTTTATCGAGGGCGTTTCGGGTGAAGGCGATTGCCTGGAGGACTTCTATAGCAATCTCTCGTATTCGCCAGTGGCGCCGGCCGCTGCTCTTCCTGCGGGCCAAACAGACAGTCCGGAGTTAAGCCTGGAAGCTTCAATAATTTCACAGATTGCAGGCACAGGAGTTGATACAGCGGTTCCTGACTATTACAGTGACGGAAACAGCCAGGTAGACATGACTTTAGCTGCCTGGCAGTCGAGAATAGAAGCTACCCGCTCTTCGATAAACAATATGCGCGACCCAGGCGCGCTGCTTGAAGCGTGTTTGGAGTACGAAGCTCTGGCTATGGGCTTTGCGCAATACAGGGATATGTATTTTATCGGCAGAATGGGTGCAGAATTGAGTTCGCGCTACAGTGTTACCGGCAGACTGCCCGGCACGGCCTCGTTCTTAGTCGGCAGATTACATGAAAATATTGGAACCATCCTACGGGGTTTCGGCGTACGGGTCAGCGAGCGCGGAAATGCAATAGACGCCCATGAACGGCAGGAAATCGATTGTATACGGCGCAGCCAAATAACGCCCGCGGACACTGAGGCGCTAATGAACAGCCTGGCTGCTTAGTAGGCGCGGCAAGTCCTTAATTGTTTCTGTTCGGTTGGCGTACGAGGTGCTAATCTAATAATCAGATATTATGAGCGAATCAGCAGAGAACATGAACCTAGACGCAGCTGGCGAAGCCATCAGCGGTATTGTTAATAACCAGCTGTCGCCCGATGTCGCTGCTGCCATCCTGGACGGATTGACCGGTGCGCAACAACGGCTTGAGCAATGCCTGCCGCCGGACACAGTAGCCGCTCACGGGTTAAGATCAGCGCTCGAAGCCGCAAGGAGCAGGGCGATTTAGGCGTCCGAAGCGCAGGGGTCCGCCAGAAGCGGACTGAGCGAATACTTACTGAGGATCGGTTGGTCAGCCTCCAGCCAAGAGACCTCCCGGGCGGATGCGCAGTCTGCCCCGGCGGCTGAACAGCCAGTTTCGGCTTTTCAGGAGCGCTCCAATTCCAGGAATCTTTATTTTGCACTTGGTATAGACGGCACCTTCAAGCCCCGCGACCCGATAACCAAGGAACTGCTTATCCCTGGTGAGATCCCCAAAAGCCTGCTCGACGACCCGGAGCTGAAAGCCGGTTTTGACTTCTGGAGGGAACACGGGGCAGAAATTGCCGTAAGGCTGTTAATGCCAGGCTACGGTTCAATATCTTCGCACGTTGACTTGCGGGCAGAGGCCCAACGGTTAGGCCGGGCAGGCGGCGTATTGTTCATGAGCCTGATCATGTCGGTTAAGGACGCAGAACGCGCCAAGCAGCTGTATAACGATGCCTCGCATTCGGTTCAGGGTCAGGGCCGCTCATCAGTTTTTGTTAGGCCCGACGACCCCGGCACCGAGGTATTGATCGACACAGTACCGCAGATTAAAGGCACGAATGTCGATATTGAGTTTCCGGACTACAGGGAAGGCAGCAAGAGACCGGCCGATGCCGCTTTGGCGGGCTGGTATCGCGCCGAGGACGGAGTATATGACGATTCGCCCGGGAAGTCACGATTCGAGCGGCATACATAAGACCACTGTGTTCGGTGCGCTGTCCGTTGGCACCATAACTTACCGCAATCTATATATGATAGGCAGGATGGGCGCCGAGTTACAGCGCCGTCAAGCGCAGTCAGGTAAGACGCCAGGCTCGGTTTCTCTTGTGGTAGGCCAACTGCATGGCGATATACAGGACGTGCTTAATGGCTATGGCGCAAAAGTGACAGCAGCAGGCCCTAAGCCGGGGAAGCTAGTTAATCTATTGAAAGACTGCGCGCGTCGCTGCGAGTTGACACCGCGAGACGTAGAGGACCTGAACGCGGCCATATTGGAAGACCTTTTAGGCTTTTAACAAATTTTGGCCAACTAATGACAGCGGATAAGACGTGGTTGATAAAATGCGAAGAATATAATATAATTACCTCTGTTAATAACTAAACCTGCGTGCAGAATAATTTGTACGCATCAGCCCTGTAGCCAGGGCAGATTCCAAAGGAGGATCAATGAACCAGTACGAAATCGCTGTACTGTATCACCCGGATCTAGAAATTGATCTGGAAAAAGCAACCAGCAAGGTTGAAAAAATCTTTGCCGACAACAAAGGCAAAGTAACTAATACCGACAATTGGGGTAAGCGCAAGCTCGCCTATCCAATCAAAAAGAACGAATCAGCAGTGTATGTTATTTACACCGTAGATTTGCCGGCCGAAAGCGTTCGCAAAGTCGAAGCTGTTTTGAACATCACTGACGAAGTAATTCGTTTCCTGATCACCAGGCCGGACCTCAAGGCCATTGCCAAGGCAGAGGCTTTGAAGACCAAGCGCGCCGAAAAAGCTGCTGAGCGCGGCGAAGCTGTTGAAGAAAAAACCGAAGAATAGATATATTTAAGCAGGATGAGGCGATGGTCTCATTCTAAAGGAGGGTAATACTATGGCACGAAGTGTCAACCAAGTCATCTTAATGGGGAATTTAACTCGTGATCCAGAGCTTAGGCAAACACCAAGCGGGCAGAGCGTCGTAAGCTTCAGCTTAGCCCTGAACCGGGCCTACAAGGGCCAGAACGGTGAGTGGCAGGAAGCGACAGACTACATCGACTGCGTAGCCTGGGGCCCTTTGGCTGAACGGATACAACAGTACTTGTCCAAAGGCCGTCGCGCTTTAGTACAGGGACGTTTGCAAAGCCGTTCTTGGGAGCAGGAAGGCGTTAAGCGTACAAAAGTGGAAGTTCTGGCCAACGATGTAACTTTCGTTGACAGCCGCGGCACCGGAAGCGGTGGCGATGACAACGGCCCTTCTTACACTCCGCCAGCTGCTCAATCGAGCAAGCCAAGCGGCACTAGCACCGGCACGAGCAAGAAAAAAGATGACGTTGTCGAAGACATCGGCGACGAACCGATCAACCTCGACGACATCCCATTTTAATTTAATTAAGGATTCGTAATTTATGGCAAAGATTTTTAAGCACAAGACAGACATCCCGTATTTTGATTACAAAGACATCAAGACTCTGCAACGTTTTGTAAACGTTTACGGGCAAATTGAAACCCGCAAAAAGACCGGCTTAACCGAGAGTCAGCAGCGCCGTTTGGCTACTGCTATCAAGCGCGCCCGTCACATCGCGCTGTTGCCGTTTGTCGCAAACAACTAGGAGCGAATAATGGCTTTGGCTAAACCCAGTGCGCTCGTTATTCTCGAAGCGCCACGTAGTTTTCTATTAGAGGGACGCCCGGATGTGCCTGGAGGCTTAGTGCATCCAGGCAGGTGGGGTCTATTCGGCGGTGGCATAGAAGAGGACGAGGGCCCGGAAGCGGCAGCTTATCGCGAGCTGGAGGAAGAACTTTCCTACAGGCCTGATGAACTCAGACATATCGGCGAAGGAGTTTATACTAACAGCTCAAACCGGGCCGGGCAAAGGGTTCCAAGACACATAACGGTTTATCATACCGAAGTATCCGATCCGGCTTGCCTGACTATGAACGTACCCGGAACGATAGTAGAATTACCAAAGAGCGCAGAGGCGTTGGCTGCCAACCAACAAAGATTAACAGCCTTCGCCCACCATGTGCTCGCATTATACATAGAAGGCCAGCCCGTAAACTGGAGCTAGCGAACCAAAGGAGGTGGGTATGGAAGATTTACGAAGACAAGTCATAGAATTGCAGCATAGAATCCATGACCTGATGGATACGCCTCACGACAGTGCGGCAATAAGGCTCAGCCAGGAAGTTCAAGGCCTGGAAGACGATTTGCAGGTCAAGAAAAACCCGCTGACAGTCGAAGACCGGATAAGACGTATAATCCATATTCTGGAAGGCGATGCCAAGGCCCACAGAATTATGAACTATGAACATTTGGATATGTTGCGCCACCAATTCGAGCATATGCGTGAAGTGGTGCGCAGACTTCGTTAACAAAGGTGGACCAAGGAGATTTTAATGGCATTAAGTATTACAGATTTAAAGAAGGGTACGATTTTTCAGTACGAAGGTATCCCTTACCGCGTAGTGGAATATTCGCAGAAAGTTATGGGTCGCGGCGGCTCCATTGTGAACGTACGTATTAAAAGTCTTCTTGACGGCAAAGTGCTGGAAAAGACTTTTAAAGGTAACGAACAACTAGACAGCGCAGACGTCAATACCCAAAACGTACAGTACCTTTACACCGACGGTACGACCTTCTACTTCATGAACGAAGATACATTTGAGCAGTTTGAGGTATCTTCCGATCTAGTTGGAGATGGTGCCGGCTTCATCAAAGAAGGCGACCGTTTGCAGCTGCAGTTTTTCAACGACCGTCCGATCAATGTTGAACTTCCAAAGAACGTACCTCTGAAAGTCACTTATGCAGAGAACGTAGTTAAGGGCGATACAGCCAATGCCGTTACTAAAGACGCAACGCTGGAAACCGGCATCTCGATCCGCGTGCCTGCTTTTGTTAAGACCGGTGATATTGTGTCGGTCGACACTGCTACTGGCGCTTACCGCGAGCGCGTAAAAGAGTAGGCAAAGAATATGAGCAGCGAAGGACCGCAGGACAATTCGCCGCAGCGCCTAGACGTAGCGCTGGCAAAGCGCGGTTTGGTGGCTTCGCGCAGTCAAGCCGAGAGCTGGATTAAGCTGGGCAAAGTTAAGGTTGACGGCCGGGTGATAACTAAGCCCGGCTTTGTGCTGAAAAACGGTGCGGCTGTCGATTTTAAGGCCGATGAGCAATACGTCAGCCGTGCCGGACTTAAACTGGCTTCGGTAGCCCAGGCTCTGAATCTCGATTTTAAAGATAAGGTCATGCTTGATGTGGGCAGCTCGACAGGCGGCTTTACCGATTACGCCCTTCAGCACGGGGCACGTAAAGTAATCGCCGTGGAGCTGGGTACAGACCAGTTGCACCCTAAGCTACACGGCCATCCGAATATTGAGCTTCATGAACAGACAGATATACGCGACATGCATGAGCTGTCCAGTAGCCCCGACATCGTGGTTATTGACGTCTCATTCGTGTCCTTGCGTGATATTTTGCCCTACGTTGCCATATTGAGTTCCAAGAAGACTCAGATAATCGCTATGGTAAAACCTCAGTTTGAAGCTAAAGTTTCCAATTTGAAACACAAAGGGGTGATAAAAAATGACCGCATGCGCCGCGACATCCTCAGGGATTTTGAGGTTTGGGCCAAGCAGTTTTTCGTTATCTTAAATAAAGCCGACTCGGAAGTCGCCGGAGCCAAAGGCAATCTGGAGCGTTTTTACAAACTCCAAAAGTCTCAGCCGTAAAACACTGTTGAGCTTATGTCTTACAAGATGATACACTCCTGATATGTACTTCAAAAGCCGCGTCGAAGCCGGCCAAAAACTTGCCGCACAGATAGTCAAAAAATACCAAGGGCAACAATGCGCAGTTGTCGGCCTGAGCGATGGCGGGGTGATGGTCGGCATGCAAATTGCAGTCCAGTTGCACTGCGTATTGACCATGCTGTTGTCTGAGGCTATTGAGCTACCACAGGAGCCGGAAGCGATAGGCGGCATTAACCAGGACGGTTCGTTCAGCTATAACAGCGCCTATTCTCCTGGCGAGCTAGAGGATCTGGTGGGTGAATACCACAGTTACATCGAGCAGGAGAAGCTGCAAAAAATGCAGGACATCCAGCGGCTGCTTGGCCGCCAGGGTCTAATTCGCAAAGACCTGTTGCGCGGCCACAATGTAATTTTGGTTTCCGACGGGCTGTCCAACGGTTTTTCGCTGGATATTGCAGCCGAATTCCTCAAGCCGATACATGTCAAGCGACTGATCGTGGCAACGCCTTTGGCTAGCGTCAAAGCCGTTGACCGCATGCACATCCTGGCTGATGAAATATTCTGCCTGAGCGTAGTCGAAGACTATATAAATACCGACCATTATTATGACAACCGCGATATTCCCAGCCATGACGTAGTGCTCAGGAATATCGAGCAAATTGTAGCCCATTGGCGATAAACGGAATTATTCTAGATATTTTCGAAGTCCGTCGCGGTCTTTGAGCACGATAATTGATTGCTTGTTGGTCAGCAGACCCTGGCGTTCGAGGGCCGACAGTTCGCGGCCAGTTGTTTCGCGCGTTGCGCTGATGGAGCTGGCGATGTCCCTGATGCCGCAGGGGAGCGTCAATCATTATGCCTTCGGGCGTTTGTTTGCCGAAACGTTCGCTCATGCTCAATAGGAATGAGGCTAATCGTTCCCGTACAGTGCGATATTCCAGGTTGATAATCCGTTCAGAATGCAGGCGATACATATCCACCAGCACGTCAATCAGCGGCAACGCAGCCGAAGGGTTAGTGTGCAGGAAGTCAATAAATTGTTTGCGGCTGATCTGTAATAACTCAGTGCGCATCAGTGTAGAGTAGATCAGATGTTTGTCTTCGCCAGTGACCGCCCAGGACAAGCCTAGGATTTCACCCGGTTTGCGGATGACGAGCAGATTCTCTTCACCGAATTTGGTTATATCATACGCTTTGACGAGACCGCTCAAGATGTAGTACACACCTTGCGGCGGGCCTCCGGGGCGAATTACGAATTCACCCTTTTCGTACACCAGCCTTGTTCCCTGATGGAACAGATTGACGAGTGCCGCGATTTGGCCTTCAGTCGTCAACATATATCAGTATTATCTCATAGGTTACAAGGTATAGCAACCCGCACCTGTGATGAAACTCTCGCACCACGTGTGATTAACATTGCTACATGGGTATCCTTATATCTTCTATGATAAAAGTACCGGCCATGAGAGAGGCTGGAGAAGGAGGGTCAATGATAGCATTTCAACAAGTAAGCCAGCAGCTCAAGAATGTGGGTTGCAACTTCCGGTTCTGGGGGAGGCCAGAGATCAGGGAGCTGCCAGGTATCCTGATGCAGGACGAAATTATTGCCAAGTGCGTCAACGGCTACTACGAGGGCGGGTTCGCGCTCTTGTGCGTAACCAGCCATCGTGTGCTACTGGTGGACCGAAAGCCGATGCTTCTGAAAGTGGAAGATATACGCTTCGAAATGATAGTCGAAATGGACTACAACGCGCTGCTAATGAGCAGCACAGTAAAGATTGTCACCCCGAACAAGAATCTGACATTTAGCAGCTGGAGCCAACACCGCCTGCGCGATATCCTGAACTATGCGCAGCAAAGGGTGGCGGAAGTACGCCAGCACTATATGGCACAGCAGTTCCAGCCGCCTGTCAGTACCCGCTACGTAACGCCCCTGGTGGCCGGAGGGCTAGCCTTGCAGGCTGATGCCCGGCAGATGGCGGCAATCGGCATGGCACCGTACAACGGTCCATACCTCGAAGCGCCTCCGCTGGCGCCGAACCACCAATACCCGAGATTGTATTAGCCCGAGAGGGCTGTTTTTATAACCGCTAGACGTTAAAGCGGAATTCGACTACGTCGTCAGGCTGCATAATGTATGCTTTGCCTTCGGTACGCAGCTTGCCGGCTGCCTTGGCTGCCGCTTCGGAACCGGCGCCGATCAGGTCCGGATAGCTGACAATTTCCGCAGCGATAAAGCCGCGCTCAAAGTCGCCGTGAATTATCCCGGCGGCCTGCGGGGCGGTAGAGCCTTTTTCGATTGTCCAGGCCCGGACTTCTTTTTCGCCGGCTGTCAGATAGCTTTGCAAGCCAAGCACGCCATAGGCGGCGTGGATCAGTTGGATTAGGCCAGACTTAGCCTGGCCGTAACTAGTCAGAAGCTCAGCAGCGTCAGTTTCGTCCAGGCCGCGCAGTTCGCTTTCCAGCTGGGCGCAGACAAACAAACCGCGAGCCGGAGCTACAATTTCTGCCAGTTGTTGCTTGCGGCTGTCATCCTGCATACTTTTTTCATCAAGGTTGAACAGATATATTACCGGCTTGGCTGTCAGCAGATGCAGGTCTTGCAGGTGCTCAAGGTCCAGGTCGTTGACAGATGAAAGAGGCTTGTTGGCATTCAGCAGGTCGTAGGCGCGCTTGAGGGTGTCGACCTCCGCCTTCAGCCGCGGGTTGGCCCGGGCTTCTTTTTCCATTTTGGGCAACCGTTTTTCTACGGTTTGCAGATCGGCCAGGACCAATTCGGTATTTATAACCTCAATATCCTTTTGCGGGTCAAAAGTATTGTCAACATGCACCACGTTAGGATCTTCAAATGCCCGAACCACTTGCACAATGGCATTGCAGGACCGGATATGGCTAAGAAACTGATTACCCAGGCCTTCGCCCTGGCTGGCCCCGGCTACCAAACCGGCAATGTCCACGAAGGTAACCGTGGCCGGTACAATTTTCTGAGTCTTATACATCTCTCCCAGTTTATGCAAACGCTCATCCGGCACAGGCACAATCCCGGTATTCGGCTCAATCGTAGCAAACGGATAATTAGCCGCCAGAATATTATTGTTAGTCAGGGCATTGAACAGCGTTGATTTGCCAACGTTGGGCAGGCCTACTATGCCTATAGACAGTGAACTCATGCAGCTATTATAACAGAGCAGTTTGAATATGCGGGTATAAAATTGACATAAGCACTAATATCTGCTATGATTTAATTATCTAAGTATTTAACATAAAAAACTATGTCAGAAAAAGCTCCAAAAAATTACCAAGGACGCCATAAAATGCCAAAAATGAGCTTTTCGAGCAGTGGCTATAGAAGCCATGCAGCAGAAGCCAGCGGCATGTATCTGGCGTTGCCGGTTCCAGGTGACAGGGAACGCTTGGTCCAACGAGGAGCTTATCGTGAGCTGATGACACACGATGGCACTAAAACATACTTAGTCCATTCTACGACCCCTGAAAAGGCAAAACAAATTCTGCAAGAGGGAGTAAGGGCATTAGGGACACAAGATAATCCTAACCTCGAGTCAACGGTTGTTATGTTGGCCGGGCCGGATGACCGTAATCAGGTTGCTAAGAACGCTTTCAATTTAGCTTACCAATATGAGGGTGGTGATGCAGATGCGGCTGAGCGAACAGCGAAGGTAGTATTTGAAATTCCTAAACCCACTCCAGATATAGGAATTGGGCGAGAGACCTTTAAGGATACTCACTTAGCTGAAGCAGACGGAACGAACATTGTAAATCTTGGCCGGGTGGATCACCCGGAAGGTCCTGACGATACGCTTTACGAGATTCCTGCCGCAAGAGCAGTGGGGTTTATCGATCTTAGTACTAATGACTTGGCTTGGAATGCTAACCCTAACTTCCAGCCGCAATCACCACATAATACCGTGCAAGCCGTTGGCAGCGTAGCGCTAAAGGCCTAGTCTTTTGCTGCTAGAGGCGAGAGACGATTAGCGCAAAGGTTGAATTATTTACAGACCCGGTTCGCGGAGAAGCCTGGCAGACTTGGGCTGCGCAGCACCTTCCGGTTGACGTGTTTGAGGCTTTTGGTATGGTCAATGCGGAAGGCAGCGAGGGCTGGTTGAATGTTGTTGAGCACTGTACTTTCGTGGCAGCCGGTGCTTTGACGGTCGGCCGCCAACTGGCTGAACGGGGTGTTCAAGTTAATTTTAGCACCTTGGTCCGTGCCGCTATTGTCCATGATGCCAGCAAGCGTATGGACGTAGAACAGCGCATGACACGCGAAGCCGAGGCAGTTGACCCTACTCTAGACAGAGTGTTGAGTCAATTTGGCTATACGCCTGAAGAAATCGCTGCCGCCAAAAATACCGGACGGCAGGCCGACCGTTACATTCAAAACCCGGACGAACGGATGGCCGCCATTGAGGGCTATTCAGTTGAAGCCTGGGAGGAAAGCCACCGGCAGCCCCAAGCCGCCTAGGCCTGGAATTGTTAATAAAGCCGGGTCATTTCTAATATTTTTTCGAATGTTGGTTCTACGGCAGGAACTTTGGTTGGTCGGAAAATTGAGGCTGGGCTGTTGGGCCGGATTCCTGCTGACTGCAAATTTATGCGGTTCGGGTTAATATCATCGTGGTCGCTGACCTTTGTGGGTATAAGCGGGTATAGTCCTCGCGGCAGAGTTAATGTGCCTGGTGGCTGTGTCCGCACGCCATAAGTGAGGGCTGTTTTCTCCAATACATATTTGGCTAGTTTATCCCTGATATCTCCAAGCTGTTCCTCTAGGGCCTCCCGTATTTCGGATGTGGTGGCCGATGGGTTGTTGCGCCGGATTTGCTTAAGCGGCCCCTCAAGCTTTGCGTCTATTCCGTTTTTACGGATAACGTCGAGCATGCCCACTATGCCCAGGGAATTGGTGAACGGGTCCTCCGGACTCAGCCCCTCGGTTGTGTGTATTTTACCTATTAAAGGCAGTTTTTCGGCCGCGTATCGCTGGGAGATGCCCTCCATCAGCATACTTTCGGTGGTCATGATTGAGAAGGCAGTGTCATACAAGTCGTTGTCCCCAAGAGAAGCCGGGTCAACAGAAAATTCAAAAACCGCATTGCTGCCACGAGAGTACCTAACTCCTGCGATTGGGCTTTGTTCGCCACTGACCCGCATATAGCATAGCTGCAACAGTAGATCGAATGTCTCTCCAGCTTTGGCTATCAAGTGGTTGATGTCGACAATGTCGCCCTGTCTGGTGACAAATAGCAAGTGTTTGCCGTCAATTACTTCTGCGACATTCTCTGCGCAAGTCTCTGCAGTAATTTCTTTCTCTACCATACTTGGCATACGGGTTGAAGGCAGTACCGCCGACCATGGTTTGTAGCCTATACTGCTTAGCGTCTTTGTACCTTGGATGATGCTCTCGATGAGCATGCCGTTTGGGGTGGCAGGTTCTTTCCAGCTGGCGGTCACTGGTGAGGGGAGGGCGTTGCCCTCGCTTTGAGTTATGACTCGTACCCACTCGCCATTGCTCCCAGTTTTGTCGCTGCCCAAAGCAGACTGGTAGGCATAAACACCGTTTTCATAGCCTACGGCTATGATCTGTTCGCCAGATCTAAAGAGCGTGCAGTATTCCTGTTTTCCTTTTGCTAGACCTTCGGCGGTCGTAATTATTGCTGTGCCGGCTGATTCGAACGAGCCGTTACCGAGCGGGCTGTTGGTATGCTCGGCCCGTAACGGGGAATGACTCCAGAGACGCAGCTTGGCCGCCCCGTCTTTGCCGGTATATTCGGCATGTATTTCTGTCGATTCCCCAAGGGCTATCGGCTGTACGATTGGCGTGTCATACTCGCGTGGCTCGAGGGCTATGACGGGCTTATCTATAATTTTTTCGAGCGGTACGGCCGCATCCCAGGCTTCGCCCGCTTCTTGTACGAGCCAAGGCAGGTTATCCGCTGCTATTGCGGCTGCGCCGAATAGGCCGGCGGCAAGAATATCACGGCGGGGTAGTTCGGATGCCTGTATGGCATCTGGCATTAACGACAAGTGGGCGGTCTCGGACATTTACATAATATTAACATAATTTACGTTAATCGTCAAATGTCCGAGAGGGGTTATTGTGCTTTGGGCTGGCCGCTTTTACTTGGTTTTTCGGTGGGCTGAGCGGTATCCTTTGCATTTGTCCGCCGCCGCTTGCGGATTATCATAAAGACCGCAACAGCAACTAGGCCGGTTACCAGGACAGCTGCGCTAGTGATTATAATAAGCCTTTTGTTGTCATCTGCGGTATTCTTGGTATCGTTCTTGCTGGTCGTTGTTTGAGTTGTTGCTTTCTTGACTGAGCAGTCGCTGGGTGATCCCAGAAAAGCATCTACGGCTGTGGCGGATGCTTTGTCGTATGCCCGGATTTTGCAGGAGTATTTAGTGAGAACGTCCTTGTAATTGCTCGGGTCTGCCATGGCGATGTATATTGCGTATGTATCGTTTAGTTGTTTTTCTTTGTCGGCATTGGAGCAGCTGAATTCACCATCGCCTATCTTGCAGTCCGGGTCCTTCGCCAGGGTAAAGTACGAGAATATCAACTCGGTGTTGTAGGCCGGGTAAGTACTATCGCCGTAAGCAAAAGCCCGCAAGACGGTGTTGAGCTCTTCTTTGGACTTTGCTTTATCCAATGCAGCCGAGTAGTAGTTTTTGGCCTGTTGGGCGGCAGAGCCGGTGCAGAATATGCAATGCGCTCCAACAGAAAGGCTGCGGTACGAATTGGCGATTTTGATGGTGTTTTCCAGGGTGTTCGGCTGCTTTTTTAGCTCTTCTATAGCATTAACCGCATCAAGGTCGTATATTCCCAGGGCTATGGCATCGTTGGCTTCTGGCTCATATTCGGTGAGTGTGAAGTTTATGCTGTTGCCGGAAACCTTATAAGGCAGCTTGTTTTCTTCGATTAACGGCGCTTTGCTAATTACCAGATCGTTGGTGATATTCTGGGGCATTACAAATGTTATGTCAGCCTTGCCGATAGGCCCTTTCCAGCCCCGTCCTGTACCTAATACATAGGTCAGGTAGTAGACGTTCATGCTTTTAGCGCTTGTAGTGTCGTACTCAATAAATAGTCTTTTTGTAGAAATTCCGCCATTGAAGTTTTCCTGCCAATGGTAAACCGGCATACTCTGGGTTTTACCGTTGATATCAGTAGGCAGGGTGGTTAGGGGCGGCGATATGGCTCCCGACGACATACCAGATCCATCATCTACCTTGAAGTTGGTTATTTGGTTCTCCATTTCATTGTAGCCGCCGACAAAAAGGTAGTCGCTGGCCGGGAAGTAGACATCGAGTTTTTCTCCGGTCGAACCGGTGTTTTTCAGCCAAAAGACCCCGGTAACGTGTACCGGCATGTAGTCTCGATAGCTGCCGTAATACGGCATACGCTGGGGCTTACCATAGGTTAGTGTGACTTTTTCATATTCCAGTTCGACATTTGTAGAACTTGAGCCGCTTATTAAGGAACCGCCTTGCGGGTTGATTTGTGCCGGACCGACATCGGCGGAAGCTTGCCTGACCGGCAAAGCGCCGGATATGCAGGAGACGATGAAAAGTACTGATATAACGATATGAGTAATTTTTTTGACTGCCATAGCTTAACCCTTATGCTCTTTATGCGTAGTTTCGTCTTCTGGTTTTTTGGCCTGGTCGCTCTTGCCGGAACCGTGCCGTTTTTTGCGGATGATCAGGAAGGTAGTTATCCCGGCTATGAGCAAGACAGCTGCGACCGCGCCGATTATCAGGTACTTTTTATTGTTGTCCTGTTTCTTTGCAGTGGTGTCCTTTTTGCTGGTGGTAGGGGTGGGAGCCGTTTTTTTGACTGTGCAATCACTCGGGCCACCTAAAAAGGTGTCTACGGTTGTGGCAGTAGCTTGGTCATAAGCACGGATTTTGCACGAATATTTAGTGAGGAACTCTTTTGTGTACTTGTTGCTACTCCCCTTTGTTAGTGCCATGTCGCGCATTTCAAACAATAAGTAGTCTTTTTCTGTCGTGGTGCATTGGTATTTCTCCAGATCACATTCTTTGTCTGTGGCCAGTGCCATGTACTCAAAGATTTTGTCCAGGCCTGGATCCTGGGAAGAGCCTCCATAGGCATATGAAGCCAGCACGGCATTGAGCTCGTCCTTGGAACTGGCTTTATCCAGCGCCGAAACGTAGTAGTTTTGTGCCTGTTGCGCTGCTGGGTCAACGCAGAATGCGCAGTGCGGGCCAATGGATAAACCGCGGAATAATTTGGCGATCGAAAGAGTGTTGGCATATGTGGCCGGTTGTTTTTTGAGCTGTTCAATTTCGCTGACAATGCCTTGATTGTAAACCCCGAGGGCAATTACGTCATCGGCCTCCGGCTCGTAGTTGGATAGGGGAACGATTATACTATTGCCGGATATTCTGTACGGGATTTTATTTTCTTGTATCTTTGGGGCTTTGCTGACAACGGAATAATTTGTCAGTGTTTGCGGCAAAACGAATTTAATTTCTCCGCTGCCAATAGGCCCTTTCCAGCCTCGTCCTGTGCCTAATACATAAGTCAGGTAGAAAACCTCGACATCTTCGCCGCTTTTCGTATCATATTCAACGCTGATATTAGTAGTGCTGCCGGCGTTGAAGGTCTGCGGCCATTCATAGACCGGCATACTTTGAGTTTTCCCATTTATGGTGGTCGGCACATTGGTGATGCTGCTGAGCGGCAGTTCGTTGCCGTTGACCTTAAAGTTTGTGATATTGCTGGTGTCTTCAGAGTAACCGCCAACGTATAGGTAATCGCTTAAAGGGAAATATATATTCAGCTTTTCATTTGAGGAGCCGGTATTCTTCATCCGGAACTCAGCTGAAACATGTACGGGCATATAGCCGTTGACGACATAACCCTGGTATTTCTGCTCAACAGGCTGGCCGTAGGTAAGGGTAACCTTTTCATACTCCATAGCAACCTCAGTGGAGGAGGTTGTTTGCAAGGCACCGCCCTGGGCGTATATTGTTGCCGGACCTATATCGGCGGAGACTTGTTTGGCAGGCATTTGGATGCCAACAGTGCTAAGCATCAGCAACAACGTTGCCGCAGCAATGCGCGCTGAGCGTTGCCGCAGAGTTATTATTTTTGGCAATCTTGCCGGCGCAGACCTGCGACCCGTTGATGTGTCCATATGCCCCCTAGGAGTTGTAAAGTTTCGTATACCGATATTGTAAACCGCTTTTGTTTGCCTGCAAAATAGGCTGAATTCAAGCGGGGAATCGGCTGTTATTGGGAATCGACTTAACAACCGCACAAAGGTACGGTACTATTAAAGTCGTAAGCAGTATGGACAATATAGAAGTACAAACTGGTTTTGAGGGACGGCGTAGAATTTTTACCAAACGCAATTTTATGATTTTGGCAGCGGTGGTCGTTGCTGGTTTAGTGATTGGTTTAGTGGTCTATTTTGTAAATAGGCCCAAAAATAACACTACAGTTCAGTCAGCACTCAATAGCTCGTCAGATGCCTTTAGCAAAGGTGACTATACGGGCGCGCTTGCCGCGCTTCAGGGCGCGACATCGCAGAACATGACTAAGACACAAAAAGCGGAGCTTTACGATAGTATGGCAGCCACTGCCGCCAGCGCCGGCAAGGTCGAGGACGCTTTGCATTATTACGACCTGAAACATCAGATCGATTCAGGTAGCGCCAAGGCTGACGCATATAGCATGGCTTTGCTTTACGAGAGGTTAGACAACAAGCAAAAAGCCATAGAGCAATACAAGATCGCAATCGCCTATTACAAGAGTCAGAACAAGAATTTTAATAACAGCAACAATGATTTGGCTGCCATGGAGTCCCGATTGCAAGAGCTGGAGGCCCAGAAATGATCAGAAATACATGCATAAGGTTTGTGGCCAGCGTAACGATTGTTTTGATTCTGGCGTCATGCATAGGCCTAGGCAATCCCAATATGATGGGCGAGGTTGACGCTGCCGGCTGTCAGTCACCGTCAATTATGTTCGGGCGCTGGAAATGGTGCGGATATTTCTATAACAAATTTCAGAGCTGGGGTGATGGCGTCCGTGAAAGAGTATCACCTCCGCTTAACGGCATGCCCTCAAATGTCAATACGGTCCAGGAACTGATAGATTTAGTAGAAGGAGACTTGTTCTCCGGTGATGCCCAGCGTAATGCCGGGGCAGCGTTTGTTATCCTGACGATGATCGGCAACCCATTGCCTTGGCCAGCTCTGCCTGTAGGCGCTGGAAAACCGGTATCCTGGGCGCAGATTGCGGACTTCGAAAACAGACTTAGGGGCTACGCCAATATTGGCGAGAACGGCTCACGGTCTACCGGGTCAAATGGCACTATCGACTGGTGGGTAAGCCAGCACACGGGATGCGGCGAGTACAACTCATATTATCAGCCTACCTATCAAGACATAGCCCCTTACGTTGACGAGCCGGGAAATTCAAACTGCGCAGACCCGAACTACAGATCTGACTTTGTGATTATTCGTGACAGGTGGGGCAACCAAGTGTATATGCTGCGCAGAGCCTGTTTTAACCCGATGGGCGTATTGCATGCCTTGAGTACTGATCCGCTTGAGAATTACAGCTTAACCCCGACGGTAAATCTACAGGTCAGCAGCGGCGGGGCACCAGTCACGGGCAACATTGCTGAGCCGGGAGATTCAGCAACATTCACTTATGCCGTCAGTAATGCAGGCCCCACAAATGCTATAGGAGTTAATTGTTCGATATATGCTAATAGCCACGCCGGATATTATTCTCCGGGCAGCCCGGCCGCTAAAGGTTCTTCAGCGGGCTTGGCTACCGGTTGCCCGCGGGATTGGCCCGTGGGTAACACTACTATTGTCACGGAGACGGTTAATAATTTGCCGGCCAACAGCACAATTTGCCGTTCATTATATGTTGACCACGGAACATTTAACGGCGCAGAAAGAGGCGCCGAGGCTTGCGTGGTGGTAGCTAGCAAGCCGTACATGCGCGTCTATGGCGGAGATGTTTCTGCCGGCAACGGCTTCGTGTCTTCGGGCGTTTGCACGTCTAATTCTTCAGCTGCTGTAGTGGGCTGGAATAAAGAGGGCAGCGGCAGTTATGCCGGCGCGGGTGCGCAGTTTGCCACCCTGGCTCTTAATAAGATTTATGATTTTGCCACCGCACAGGGTAATGCCACACCGACTAATGGGAGCAGGCTGGCGTTCGCCAACACCTCTGCTAGCGGCGGAACGTTTGGCGGAACATTTGGATCGCTGCCTTGTATACCGGATTACTACAGTAAGCTGCCCTCCGGAGCTTTGCCATACAACGGCGCACCGCTTTCGACATTGAACAACGGCGCCTACACGGCTACTGGACCTGTAACTATCAGCGGCAATATTAACCCCGGGCAGAGAACCTCTCTGTTTGTTCAAGGTGACGTCATTATCGACAATGACATTAAATATCCCGGTAACTGGCACTCCGGTAATGTGCCGGTATTTGAGCTGGTTGTTAGGGGCAATATTTACATCAGCAGAAATGTCACAAATTTGGATGGCTTATATGTGGCGCAGCAGAGTAGCGGTAGCCGTGGGGTGATCTACACTTGTACTAACGGCAGCACGCCTGTAGCCACTACTGCGCTGGCCGGCAGCTGTTCCAACAAACTGACTGTAAACGGCGCCTTTGTGGCTCATTCCGTTCAGTTCTTGCGCGCAGCAGGCACGTTAGCTCAAAGTAGTGCAGGCGAAACAGGAAGCGGCGGCCGGGCAGCAGAAGTCTTTAACTACAGCCCGTTGATGTGGATGGTCTCCCCGCCGCAACAGTCAGGCAATGACGATTACGACTCAATAACAAGTTTGCCACCCATACTCTAATACGTAGTTTTAGATAGTCTTCATTCGGCTATTTTTAGTGGGAGTGTTTGCCTAAACAAACTATGAACCTTAATACAACCTTGCGTGTACATACGGTGCTTATGTTATACTAAAGCCAACATGGGTTTATTAAACGGGGTTTCGTCATTCTTTGGCTTAGATATCGGAACGACTGCCATACGGGTCGTTGAGCTTCGTGGCAATGGCGCCGTAAAGAGCTTGGTCCGCTATGCTTATGTTCCAATCGACAGCAAGCTAGTTCTGAGTGATTCCAAGAGCGATCAGCAGCGCTTGGCTCAGGTTATACGCGAGCTGGTTGAGCAGGCCCATCTGAACACCCGTAACGTGGCTGTCGGTATACCATCGCCGCGTGTATTCACCGGTGTAGTGGATTTTGACCGCTTGGCTCCAAACGAGTTGGCAAAAGCGATTCGCTACCAGGCAGATTCACTTATACCAACTCCTCTGGAGAAGTCCAAAATTGACTGGGCCCTGATCGGGGATTCACCCAAAGACAAGACAAAAGTGGAAGTACTGCTGACCAGCGTGGAAAACAAGTTTGTAGAAGCGCGGCTTGATCTTCTGGAATCTATCGGCCTTGACGTCATCGCTTTTGAACCGGACAACCTGGCTCTAACCCGGGCACTTATCGCCCAGGATTCAACTCAGCCGCAAATGGTAATAGATATCGGCAGCAAGAGTACGGACTTGGTTGTTACTATGAACGGCGCCCCGCGCCTGACCCGTTCCATTCCTACGGGTGCCGAGGCTGTCATACGCAGCGCAGCCCAAAACCTTAATATCGATGACAAACAAGCCCGACAGTTCGTGTTTAAGTTCGGCCTGGGCCGCGACAAGCTTGAGGGCCGCATTTTTGATGCGATTATTGGCACCATTGATTTGTTGACTTCAGAAATAGACAAGTCCATAAAATTCTTCCAGGCACGGTACACCGATGCTCCGGTAAGTCGCATAATTGTAACCGGCGGCGCATCGGCCCTGCCGGAATTCCCGCTTTACCTTGCCAACAAATTCGGTATTGAGGTGGAGATAGGCAACGCCTGGCGGAACGTTTCATTCGCACCGGAACGGCAGAACGAGCTTCTAGCAGTATCTAACCACTTCGGGGTAGCAGCCGGCCTAGCGGAGCGTGCGGAATGATCCAGTTTAACTTATTACCAGACGTAAAGATTTATTACTTGCGGGCCAATCGCCAAAAGCATGTTGTTATGCTTATATCTATTGTCACTACCATCGCCGCCCTGGCAGTATTGGTGATGCTGATAACCGTCGTATATGTCCTGCAAAAGAAAAATATCAGTGACCTGAGCAAAGATATCAAGACCTCGAGTTCGGAGCTGCAGAGTACCACGGACCTGAACAAGATGCTGACTGTGCAAAATCAGCTTAATGCCTTGCCGGCGTTACACGACTCGAAACCGGTTGCTACTCGTTTGTTTGGCTACCTGGCTCAGGCCACACCGCCGCAAGCCAGCAACAACCGAACAGTTGCTGATTTTACAAAGAATACGATTAGCCTGAGCGGCACTGCCGATACTCTGAACACTATTAACGTATTTATAGATAACTTAAAGGCCACAAAGTACAACACCGAAGCCAATCCCACTTCCAAGAAGTCGGCCTTCTCGGACGTGACCCTGACGGCCTTTGGGCGCGACAACAACAGCGCGACCTATACAATTACATTCGGCTTTGACCCGGTCATATTCAGCGAAGCAAGCAACGTTACCTTTACGATAACACCAAGCAAAAGCGGTACGGGGCAATAAAAATGGCAAGAAATACTTCATTCACTAAGCGGTCCTTGATTAGCAAAGCCAATAGCACAATGGTGGTAGCAACTACGGTTGCGGCTTTCGTGCTGGTGTTTACGCTTATAGCTAGTAAATCCTTGGTCAGCCAGATGAATTACCAGAACCGTGTTGTCTCAGCCAAGAAAGTTGCCCTTAATCGAATCAAGGGCGATTTGGCCGCCCGTTCGAGCCTGCAGGACACATATAAGGACTTTATTTCCCAAAATCCGAATGTGCTAGGAGGGAATATTACCGGCACGGGTGAAAAGGAAGGCAATAACTCCAAGATCATTCTTGATGCTTTGCCCAGTAAATATGACTTCCCGGCCTTGACAACCAGCTTGGAGAAGCTGATTACAGACCAGAATCTAAAGATAGTCGGCATTAGCGGTACTGACGAAGAGGCCAGCCAGGCAGCCAACGCTACAAGCCCCAACCCGAACCCGATTGCTATGCCGTTCCAGATACAGGTCAGTGGGTCCTACCAATCTGTCCAGAACCTTGTGGATGTAATGCTGCGCTCGATTCGTCCGTTCCAGATTGACACTCTTGAACTGACCGGTGACCAGAGTAACATGGGCGCCCGTATATCTGCCAAAACGTACTACCAGCCAGAAAAGAGTCTTAAGATCACAACCGAGGTCGTGAAATGAAACAAAAAGATATAATTCTGATAGTTGTCATGGTCTTCGTCGGTGCCGTAGCTTCACTGGTTATATCCCGGCTGATTTTCTCAGCGCCAAAAAGCCGTCAACAAACCGCGGAGGTCGTAGATGTTATTACTTCAGAATTCCCAGCTCCTCCACCTAAATATTTCAATAGTAGCTCGACTAATCTTGCCAAGCCGGTTCAGGTTGGTGCTGAAAATAACAAATCACAATAGGAAGGCGTGGGTGTAGGGCATGAGCGTTCTATCCACTGCCGCCCAAAAGCAGGTCGAGGACACATTAGTAGCGCAAGGTGCTCTCACTAAAGAGCTGCTTGCCGAGCTTAATAAAAAAGCATCCAAGCACGGCATGCCTTTGTTGAGTTTGTTGGTTTCTGAAGGTCATGTCTCAGAGGAAATGCTGGCCAAGACCATAGCTCACGTCAACAAAGTGCCTTATGTCAATCTCAGCAATGCAAAAATTGACGCCGCCGTGCTTGACCTGCTGCCGCAGGAGGTTGCCGAGCGTTACATGGCCGTGCCGCTGGGAGAGATGCAAAACCGCTTAGTAGTAGCGATGCTGGATGCCGACAACGTCCAGGCCGTTGACTTTTTAAGTAACAAAATCGGCCGGCCGGTCAAAGTGTACGCCGCCAGCGAAGCTGGTATCCGGCAGATTCTGCGCCAGTACGCGGGCAACATCTCGCAGCAGGCGTTCGGTGAGATGGGCAACCTTAGCGGCATTCAGGCCCCCGAGAACACGCCTGATATATCTGCGATAATGGGCGGCGGTAAAAACATCAAGACAATAGTCCAGGATTTGCCAATCAGTAAAGCCCTGTCTACTATATTAGACTTTGCAGCCAAGAACAGTGCCAGCGATATACACGTCGAGCCGATGCAGAACGTCCTGAAGATCCGCTGCCGTATCGATGGAATTTTGCGCGAGATTCTAAGGCTGCCCAAAAGCACTGAGCCGCCGCTCGTATCGCGTATCAAAATTCTTGCCAACCTGAAGATTGATGAGCACCGTATACCGCAAGACGGTGAGTTCAGTATAAACTCTGGCGGGCGCGACATTGACCTGCGTATCGCCATCAGCCCGACAGTTTGGGGTGAGCAGGTAGTTATACGCTTGTTGGACAAGAGCGGTACCAGCCTAAACCTGGAAGATATGGGCTATGTCGGGCGGGCTCTGCGCCTTATACGCGAGGGTATGAAGGGCACTAGCGGCATGATACTGACCTCCGGGCCCACCGGGTCGGGTAAGTCGACATCTCTTTATGCGCTTTTGCAGGAGCTAAAAAGCGATGCCATTAATATAGTTACCCTGGAAGACCCGGTAGAATATAAAATCGCCGGCGTTAATCAGATACAGGTTAATCCTGATGTCGGTTTGACCTTCGCCAACGGTTTGCGTTCTATCCTTCGTCAGGACCCTGACGTAGTAATGGTCGGAGAAATCCGCGACAAAGAAACTGCCGAACTGGCCGTTCAGGCTTCGCTGACAGGGCACTTGGTGTTCAGCACGCTTCACACTAACTCCGCGGCCGGTATTTTGCCGCGTTTGCTGGATATGGGCGTTGAGCCGTTCCTTATTGCCAGTACAGTACGGACCGTTATCGGCCAGCGTTTGGTGCGCCGTATCGGCGCGGCCAACGAGTCGTACCAATCGGACAAAGTTGAAACAGAGGCTATCAAGAAAACCATCGGCCGCCTTTTGCCAAAAAACCAGCAGGAAGTAGCAAAGGTCGCCGCTGATTTAGGCTACGAAAACTTGCCACTGGCATCCCAAAACGCTTATACTCTATACAAGGGCAAGGACAGCCCCGATGCGCCCGGTGGGTATAAAGGACGCATGGGTATCTACGAGGTGTTCAGTATTACTGAGCAGATCCAAGAGCTGATACTCAAGCGCGCCACAAGCGCCGAGATTTAAAAAGTAGCCCAGCAACAGGGCATGGTAACAATGCGCGAAGACGGCTACCTAAAGGCTCTTGCAGGGCAAACAACCCTTAACGAGATCAACCGCGTGGCAGGTGCAGACAACAGCGCCTAAAAGGAGAGGTGGATAAAGGATAATATGCAGGGTCAACCAAGAATTGAAATACTACTAGAAGAAGTCGTTAAGCGCAAAGCCTCAGACTTGCATCTGCAAGTAGGCCTGCCGCCGATGCTGCGCGTCGATGGAGTCCTGATTCCGATCAATGCTGCCGAAATATTGAGTGACGAGGCTGTTGAAACACTGATTTTTGCAATCCTGGACGAAGACCAAAAGCAGATCCTTTTAAAGGATAAAGAATTCGACTTTAGCTTTGCCTTTGGCGAGTTGGGGCGTTTCCGCGTAAACGCCTTCCATGAGCGCGGCAACCTGGCCGCTGCTTTGCGCTTGATTCCAAACGAAATTATGACCATCGAACAGCTTGGTTTGCCGCCGATTATTAACAAATTCGCTGATTATCCGCGCGGATTAGTCCTGGTGACAGGGCCGACCGGCTCAGGGAAGTCTACGACCTTGGCAGCCATGATCCACAAGATCAACATGGAGCGGCCGGAGCATATCATTACCATAGAAGACCCGATCGAATACACCCACCGCTCCAAAAAGTCAGTGATCGTACAGCGGGAAGTACACTACGATACCTATTCGTTCTCAGCAGCCTTGCGCAGTGCTTTGCGCGAAGACCCTGATGTAGTGTTGATCGGAGAAATGCGCGACCTGGAAACTATTGCCAGCGCTATCACTATCGCCGAAACCGGACACTTAGTATTTGCCACTCTGCACACCAACAGCGCGGCCCAGAGTATTGACCGTATGATTGACGTCTTTCCGCCTCACCAGCAGCCGCAGATCCGATCGCAGCTGTCCAATATCCTTATGGCGATTTGTTCACAGCGGCTTATACCGCAAATTGGCGGCGGCCGGATTGCCGCAGCAGAAATTTTGGTAGCAACACCGGCGGTACGAAACATTATCCGCGAAGGCAAGACCCATCAGCTCGAGGCTGTCATTCAAACCGGAAGCGAATTCGGCATGCAGTCGATGGACAAGACGCTGGTGAATATGGTTCACAACGGCACCGTCAGCTATGATGACGCCCGTTCCGTAGCTGTCGATATTGAGGAACTTGACCGGTTAATGAGGGGATAATACATAAATGCTTGCATACCGCTATACAGCCCGAGACCCCAGTACTGGACAGACCGTTAAGGCCGAAGTTCAAGCCGAGGACGAACAGTCGGCTAGCAAATTGATTCGGAAAGAGGGTTTTGTACCGATAGATATTAAGCTGGCCGAGAAGAACGTCAACGGTTTTACCAGCTGGCTGCACAGGGTAAAGACTAAAGACAAGGTTATATTCTCACGCCAGCTCAGTACCCTGATCAACGCCGGACTGCCTCTTGTCCAGAGCCTGCGGACCGTTAACGCCCAGGCACAGAGTAAGCAGCTCAAGGTAGTAGTCAGCAAGGTAATTTCCGATGTTGAAGCAGGCTCGACACTGTCCGCGGCCATGTCTAAACACCCACAGGTTTTTAACCGGGTATACATCAGCTTGGTAGCAGCCGGCGAAGCTTCAGGGACCTTGGACAAGGCTCTGGAACGCTTGGCAATTCAGCAAGAAAAGGACGCGGACATTATCAGCAAGGTTCGCGGCGCTATGGTCTACCCGATCATTGTTTTGCTAGTTATGTTCGCAGTGCTGGGCTTTATGATTATTAAAGTATTGCCGCAGGTCAAGACGTTGTACGAAGGCCTGCCAGGCGCCAATTTACCGTTCATAACTAAAGTATTATTGGGCGTCTCCAGCTTTACCGTACGTTTCTGGTGGGTAGTGCTGATCATAATCGCACTGTTGGTATTCTTTACGACTCGCTGGGCGCGGACGCTGGGCGGCAAGAGCGCTATTGACCGCCTGAAGATGGTAGCTTGGCCCATAGGCCCATTATTCATGAAAATGTACATGGCCCGTTTTTCGCGCACCGGTACAACCCTGATTTCCAGCGGCGTGCCGTTAATCCAGATGCTGGAAATTACCTCTGACGCCGTAGACAACGTGCATATCGAGAAGTCAATTAGCAAGGCTATAGAAAAGGTTAAGGGCGGGAAGTCTTTGGCTGACGCGCTATCCAACGACCCGAACTTCCTGGAACTGGTGCCGAACATGCTGCGCATCGGCGAACAGTCCGGATCTATGGAGCAGATGCTTGAAAAGACAGCCGAATATTACGAGAAGGAGGTGGACGACCAAATCAAAACTATTTCCACGATTATCGAACCGGCCTTGATGGTTATACTTGGAATAATGGCTTTCATTATCGTGGCCGCAGTATTGATGCCTATTTACGGCCTGGCAAACCAATCATTCGTTCAAGGAGTGTAACGTTAAAACAACACCTAAAACACTTGCATTTTCCGGTTCAAGCTTATAATATTCAAAGCATAAGAATTAACTAAGTCAGCAAAGGGGGCATTTTAAGATGCTGAAAGAAAACCGTAAACAACAGGCGCAAAAGGGCTTCACTCTTATCGAAGTTTTGATAGTCCTGGCCATCGCCGGCTTGATCATGCTTGTAGTCTTCCTGGCCGTTCCGGCATTACAGCGCAATGCACGCAACACCCAGCGCCGTACAGACGCAGGGAACCTCTTGAGCGCAGTCAGCGAGTACGTGTCGAACAACGATGGAGGTATCCCGGCCGCACAGGCAAACCTTGGCAGCGGCAACAGTGCCACATTAGGTACTGGCACAGGTATTAACACCGTACAGATTAAGCTTGGCTATTACACAGCTAACAATCTTAGCGTTGCCACGCAGGGAACCTATGGTGCCGAAAACAAAACCGACAAGGACACGATGGTTGTTGTCACGGCCGCAACTTGTAGCGGTAATAACCCGGCTGCGGGCAGCCCACGTAATTTCGTAATTGTTTACACGCTTGAGTCTGATGCCAAGCAGTGCCGCGCCTCATAGGGTAGCTCAACAATACATCTAAAAGCGTGAAAAAAGTAGAACGGGCCTGATGGTCTGTTCTACTTTTGTGTTACCATCAAGTTACAGGAAAGCTAAGGGGATGTATGAAAAGACTGAGCCGCTGCCATATCAGAAATCTATTGATTTTGTTTATCATTACCGCAAGTATTTTAGGAGTCGCACTTGAAGCGCAAACGTCCAAAGCGGATACTTTGCCGGTCATTGATGTTTCAGGTACACTTGCCGCAAGCGCGACATGGTCAAGCGGCTCAGTTTACAGGGTAAGCGGGCAGCTAACCATACCTAGCGGCGTTAAGCTGACCATTAACCCCGGGGCAATTATTAAATATAATACCAGCTGGCCCAAGGGCGGTATAACGGTGACGCCCGGTGGTACGCTAATTGCGAAAGGCTCATTGGCCTCGCCGATAGTTTTCACCAGTATCAAAGACGATCTCGGTTGGCGGAGATTCTGGTGCCGATGGTCTGTCGAGCGGCGCGGAAGGCGACTATCCGGAGGCTATATATAATGATGGCGGCAGTGTTAATATCTCCTATGCTAGTTTTAGTTACGGCAACCTATCGTTAGGCGCGCGATGCAAGATAGATGGCGGAACGACGATACTTGTCGACTCGCTGCTCAATAGCAAGGTATCTCTGGACGACTGCCGAACGAATCAGGCAATACTACGCAGGAACAAATTCAGTGTGCCAAGGGATCGGGACGCACTTTCAATACGCGACAGCGAAATAAGCGAGATAGCTTTTTTTGGCATGAACAAGAATACTTTTGCGGGTGTAGACAAGGCAAAAACCGTAAGGCTTGATAACAGCTCAGTTAAAGCCGGGTCAACAGCAGTATTTGATGGCATTGCAACAGGCGCAGTATTTTATGTAGAAAACTTGGCTGTTAATGGCACGCTCGGTGTTGTTGCAGGGACTATCGTCAAGAATACTGCCCATCAAGGCTATCAGGGAATTGTTGTCAATGAGGGCGGCACTTTGACTGCAAGAGGCAATGCGGCAACACAGGTAGTGTTTACAAGCATAGATGATGATTCTGTGGGCGGTGATTTTAGCGCTGACGGTCAGGCAGCAGGGACAGCTAATTTAGCAACGGCTATAAGTGGACAGGGCGGCACGATTAACATAAGCTACTCAGCGATACGTAATAACGGCTCAGGTTTCATGGCAGGCTACCCCGGGGGAAGTGGCGCCGTCACAATTACGGACAGCCAAATAGAAAGCCCGTTGAATCTCTCAGGTAAAACAGGGCCAATTATAGTCAGGCGCAACCATTTTAACGTGCGCGCCGGTAATGCAATATCAACAGACAGAGGGAAGGACGTGACCGGCATCAGCCTGTCCGGTTCAAATAAGAATACCTTTTCCGGTACAGGCTCTCAAATCGAACTCCATGCCGATTATTCTATGGTACCGGCTGGTGTTGAGTGGCCTGTTGAGGCAAGTACGGGTGTCGTCCTGGAGCTGCGCAATTTTGAAGTTAGCGGAACTCTCAGCTTGGGCGCCGGTGTTATAGTAAAAGCCCTGCCGGACAATACCGGCTCATCTGCGGTCACTGTTAACCAAGGCGGGGGGTTGAATGTTAGGGGTACGGCTGATCATCCTGTAGTCTTCACCAGCAATAAGGACGATTCGGTGGGCGGTGATTCGGGAAATGACGGGTATACTTCCGGAACTCCCAGCGACTATTCGTACGGGGTTAAGGACCTGGGCGGCACCATCAATATAGTTCATGCCGTTATGCGCAACAGCAGAACCGCCATTTCGGCCGGCTTTTCTTATGCTGCTGATAACGTTGGCGCTATAACCATAACCGACAGCCTAATGCAGGGAGGAGTGGACCTGTCAGGCGCAAATGGACCGGTTATAGTAAGGCGTAATCATTTCGAAGTACTGTCTGGCGGTTCCCGTGCCATATCTATGGGACGGGCGCAGGATATTACCGGCATCAGCCTGTCCGGTTCAAATAAGAATACCTTTTCCGGCACGGGCCGCAGCCTGGCGGTTTATGCTGACGGGGCGGTAATCCCTGCCGGTGTCACCTGGCCTGTTGAATCAGGCACCGGCGCTGTTTTGGAATTTTGGAATATCGAGGTAAATGGCGCACTGCATCTCGGCCCTGGCGTGGTTGTAAAAACTCCACCGGATCAATCGGGGCTTTCGGCAGTGAATATTAATCCCGGCGGGTTGCTGAATCTCCAGAGGCACCCCTGAATCTCCGGTAACATTTACCAGCCTAAAAGATGATTCAATAGGCGGTGACACAGGCAATGATGGCAGCACTTCCGGAGCAACCGGTGATTTTTCTTATGCGATAAAAGTAAATGGTGGCAAGCTCAACGGTACGTACGCAAATATTAAATATGCGAGCATGGCGCTAATGGTAGAGGACGGTGAGGCGCGTCTGGAAAGCTCCCTAATATCACATGTTGGCTATGCCATTCAGGCCGCTAGAGGCAAAGCTGTTTTTAGGGGCAAAATCAGCGACACTGCCCATAGGGCTGTCATGGCCTGCGATTGGGGCTTGACTAGTTGTAGCGTAGATGCCGCTTATGTTGACTGGGATAACCCCACCGGACCATTTACCGAGTTCTGGCAGCAAGGCCTGCGGACAGGTTATTACCAGCCCCTGGAGGGGTGACTCAAATACAGGCCATAACTCTATATTTTCTGTGCCTAACTGCGGTATAGACGAAACGCCGGATATTGGTTTGCAAGAGGGCATAGTTGCTCTCCAGGGAAGGATAACTGCTGCCGAAATTGACTGCAGCCAAAACGGCATTGAGGATGCTTGCAACGCGATAAGCCGGTACCATACCTGTATCAGCGGCGCAGTTAACGCGATAGCCACCGCAACCGGCATACCAGTGCCACCAGTCGACGATGACGGGCAGATAGCTATATTTAAAGATACCTTTTTGAACGGCGTGACGTCATACTTGGATGCCAGAGCCTTGATCAGTCCGGACTCATCATTCGGTATAGCCAGTGATGTAGCGCAATCGATGCAGACTCTCTATAGCCTGCGTGACGCATATAATGACTGTTCCAGTAAGTAGCCCCGGTAACTTCTGTCGTGTTACCATAAGCGCATGATAATATTTTTCCTTATCCTGTCCGGCCTGGCCTTCGGCAGTTTCGTGAACGCTTTTGTCTGGCGGCTGCATTCCGGTCAGGATTGGGTGCGGGGCAGGTCTGAGTGTTCGAAGTGCCACCATCCTCTGGCTGTTAAGGATTTGGTGCCGGTTTTTAGCTGGCTGGCCCTGCGTGGTAAGTGCCGCTATTGCCACAAAAAGATAACAGACAATCCCGTTGCCGAGCTGGCGGTTCCGGCTTTGTTCGTCATCTCGTACTTAGCCTGGCCGCCGTTGTCCGGACAGGCGTTATTCGATTTTGTATTTTGGCTGATATTCCTAGTAGGTTTTGTCGCGCTTGCCATGTACGATTTGAAATGGTTTTTGTTGCCGGACGTTATCGTTTTCCCTTTGATTTGTCTGGCTTTGTTGCAAGTGTCGGGTGATTGGTTGCTGTACGACCACTCCTGGCAGCAGCTGTTCGGGCCGGCAATGGGCGTTGCGGCTATCAGCGGAGTATTTTTGGTAATATATGCGGTGTCCAAAGGCTCGTGGATTGGTTTTGGCGATGTAAAGCTCGGTGTTGTTTTGGGGCTGCTGGCAGGCGGAGTCATGGAAGGTTTCTTTGTGTTGCTCGTGGCATCGCTTCTGGGGACGCTGATTGCTCTGCCAATGGTAGTCAGCGGCAAGGCAAACCGTAAAAGCCATTTGCCGTTCGGCCCTTTGCTTATCGCCGGTACGATAGTAGTGCAGCTGTGGGGGAGCGGCATGCTGGATTGGTACCTGGGCTTGTTTTCTGCTTAGACATGTCCGCTGGTAGGTGCTTATGTTATACTGTGGCTATGCTGGTCGGCCTACATCACTCTGACCATTATCTTAAAACGCGGAGGGTTAAGCGTTCTGTTCGTCGCGGCCCGCATCGCTTCGGCTTTACTATTGTCGAGGTCATGATAGTCTTAGCTGTCACAGGTATTCTTTTTATCAGCGCTGCGGCTCTGATCAGCGGCAAGCAAAACCAGACTGAGTTCGACCAGGCTATCCGCCAGGTACAATCTCAAATTCAACAGGTAATTAACGAGGTGGCGACAGGGTATTACCCGAATATGGGCAATATTAAGTGCAATGGCGGAGGCGGATCGGTGGTTCTATCAGCTGGCAGCGGAACCGGTCAAGGGGCAAATGCCGGTTGTATTTTCTTGGGCAAGGCGCTTCAGTTTCAGGTGGCATCGACAGATCCGGAGCAGTTTAATGTGTTCAGTATTGCCGGTTTGCAGCAAGGCGGATCAGGTGGCACAGAGTCCACCAACCTAACCGAAGCCAAGCCCAAGGTAATAGCTCCTTCCAGTACAGAGGCCGGTTTGCCAGATGCGACCGTGAACGACAGACTGCAGAACAGGCTCACAACGTACAGAATGTGGTACAACAACGGTGCCGGCGACAAACCGATCGGCGTCTTGGCTTTCACGCTCAGCCTAGCGAGCTATGGGGCATCAGGTGCCATAACGTCCGGAGCGCAGCAGGTTCAGGTCGTTCCAGTGGACGACAACAATAACAATAGCGCCTTAGGCAAAAGCAAAACAGAGGCTGTCGATGCTATAAACTCCAGCCTTACCTCCAGTCCGGTTAACCCGTCTAACGGAGTATTCGTTTGTTTTGCCAGCGGGACCACAAACCAGTCAGGGCTGATCACAATCGGCAACAATAATAGGCAGCTGTCAGTGAGACTAACAATTAAGAGCAATACGACATGTTCATAAAGCGGTTTTTTCCAACAAAGGGCAGGCAGCGCGGCGACACAATCGTTGAGGTTCTAATCTCCATCACGGTTGTCGGGATGGTTCTGGGCGGCGCCTATGTAACCGCCAACAAAAGCCTGATAGCTACGCGGTCTTCCCAGGAACGGTCCAATGCTCTCAAGCTGGCCGAGGCCCAGGTTGAGCAGATTAAGGGACTGTCAAATACCAATCCGAACGCTCTGTTCACAGCTGCCTCACCATTCTGTATCTATAACCAGACGACAGTTCTTCCGACTTCTGACGGCCGATGCACTCAAAACACGACCGGCGCGACCGCAACAAGCGAGCCTAAATTCCATTTGTCAATTTCGCGCTCCGGCAATGACTTCACGATCCGGAACTCCTGGTACAACGCAGGCGGGACCAACGACCATCTGCAAATAATATACAGGGTGTACCAATAATATGGCGGACAGGTATTCTAACAATAACGCCGCAACAGGGCACAGGGGTTTTACTATAGTCGAAATGCTAGTCGCTTTGGCTGTTTTCTCGACAGTTTTGTTGGTAATGACAGTTGCTATCATGCAGGCCAGCAGGATGTTCTACAAAGGCGTGACAGAATCAAATACGCAGACTACGGCGCGCAGCATTGTGGACACTATATCCCAGGCCATCCAGTTTACCGGCGGCACTGTAATTGATACCCCGGCAAGCACCACGGCAGGCACCTCATACGATTTTTGTATTAATAACCAGGAGTACAGTTACCGTCCGGGGTATCAGCTGACTGACGGTGCGGCTGGTGCTCACCAGACCAATCACGCTTTGGTAGTGCGGACGGTGGCAGGCTGTTCCGGGCCTACAGGCCAGATTTTGAGCGGTGCTTCGGTTACCGGGCGTGAATTACTGGCACCAAATATGCGATTGTCGAACATTACCGTTAAGGGCTTAGGCAACAATATGTACCAAATCCGGGTCCGGGTGGTTTACGGCGACAACGATCTTTTGTTTAATCCTTCTAATCCTGGCGATGCCAATGGAGATTTATCTACGCAAGCCGCCTGCAAGGGCCAGGCCGGGCGGCAGTTCTGTGCGGTCTCAGACATTAGTACGATTGTAGTAAGTAGGGTAAAATAGTCATAAGCATGAAAAGTTTGCGGGGCAGATTACAGAAACAAGACGGCATGGTGTCGATATTGATCACCATTATTCTTCTAATAGTTGTCAGCCTGATCGTTTTGGGTTTTGCGCAGATCGCCCGCCGCAACCAAAGGCAGGCAGTAGACAGACAGCTAAGCACCCAGGCATTCTACGCTGCCGAAACCGGCATTAACGATGTCCGTAGTCTAATCAAAACTGCTATCAATAATGGCACCGCTGTGCCGGCTAAGACCGATTGCACTAATGGTTCTGGTGCAACAGCGGCATTTTACAGCGCGCTTCAGCCGACACTCAGCGCCGCCAACAATGTTTCTTACACCTGTGTCATGGTCAATACTGCGCCGCCAACATTGCAGTACGATGACATCGGTTATCCCAGCACAGTCGTGCCGGTTAAATCCAGCAACGGTGCCAATATCGACAGAATCCAGCTGACGTGGCAGTCCAAAGATGGCACCGCCCATCCGGCAACCGGTTGCCCGGCTTCTGCTGGTAGTTTCCCTACTACCGGTGCTTGGACTGCAACAAATTGCGGTTACGGGGTATTGCGCGTCGACTTAGTACCAACCGGTGGCACGCTGACTATGAGCGGGCTGCAAGACAATACCATGACATCATTCTTCGTGCCAACCAGCGGCGGTACGACAACAGTCGCTTACCCAGCGGCATCACCGGCCAGCAGGAACGGCAGCAATCTAGTTGCAGCCACATGTACTGACACCGGCTGTACCATGAACATCACCGGCTTGAACGCCGACCAGTACTACATGAGACTATCTTCTATATATAAGAATGTTCGTCTGCAGGTTAATGCAACAGACAGCAGTAACAACAAATTGTCCTTGCAGGGCGCACAGGCAATGATCGATTCGACCGGTAAAGCACAGGACATTCTGCGCCGGGTACAAGTACGCGTACCGCTCACCGGTTCAGGCGGCAATCAGTTGTCCGACTATGCCATCCAAACCACGGATGCAGTTTGTAAGCGCTTTGCGTCAATGGACGGCTATTTCCAGAGCTATGCCGCCGCAGTCGTCAGCGGTTTGACCAGCGTGGCAAACCCAGCCAATCCCTTGTGCGAGTAGTCTTTATATAGGTCTCGGCTCCCGGTGTTTTAGCTGTCTTTATGTCCGTGAAAGCGTTCGTGTACCTGTTTTAGATGAGGATCGGTTACGTGCGTATAAATCTGTGTAGTCGAAATATTGCTGTGGCCAAGCATGGCCTGTACCGACCTCAGGTCTGCACCGTTCATTAGTAAGTCAGTAGCAAAGCTGTGGCGAAGGGTATGCGGGCTGACATGTTTGGTGATTCCTGCCAACAGAGCATAGCGGCTGACCAGCCGTTGAACGCTCCGCACGGTTAGGCGGTGGAAATTACCGGATAGGTCCACGGCCTTGGTGCCGTTATACCGGACAAATAGCGGCCGGGTGTTGTCGTCGCGTTTGTCCAGATAGCGCTGCAGCCAATCTGCCGCCTCAGGGCTGATAAAAATCGGCCGGTCTTTTTGGCCTTTGCCGCGTACGGTGAATTCACGCCGCTTCAGGTTAATATGATCTTTATCCAAACCGACCAGCTCGGAAACCCGCAGCCCGCTACTAAACAGCAGCTCCAAAATTGCCCGGTCGCGCAGCCCGACCTCAGTGCTGGTGTCGGGTTGATCGACCAGACGAGCCAACTCTTCTATGCTCAAAAAGGTGACTTCCTTGCGCACCGTATGGGCCAACTCGATCTTGTCTGCTGCCAGTGCCGGGATATCGCGCTTGGCGCAGAATTTTAAGAAACTTCGAAGGGCGATTAGATGGTAATTCTGGGTTGTTTTTTGCAGTTCGTCGCTGACGTTCGTACCTAGACGGTTCAGCCACAGCCGCCACTTACGGACTAATTCGGGGGTTATGCCCTTGACGTCTAAATCGTCACCGGCAAAGTCGATCAAGCGGGTCAGATAATGATCGTAATTAACAATAGTTTTCTGCGACCGGTTTTGCTCGATTTCTAAATATTCCAAAAAATCGGTTTTCGCTTTACTGAATAACATATCCACATTGTAACACTTCATAATTTTGGGTTGCCCAACCGGTAGCGTCCTTCAGGAAACTCAACCGTAGCGGAGCCGGAATTATTTCAGCGAGACCTAAGGCTCGATGGAATAATTACCGCGCGTGAGCGGTTTCCTGAAGGACGCTACCGGTTGGGCCATGGGTGCTGGTTAGCGAGCCGTACATCTGTTACAATATGCCCAACAATCTAAACAAGGAACCAATAGTGGAAAGAACACTTATCGTTTTTAAACCCGATGCAGTGCAACGCGGCATAGTGGGCGAGATACTCAGCCGGTTCGAGCGAGTTGGCCTGAAAATTATCGGCGCCAAAATGTTGTCTCCGGATTACGAGCATTACTTCCAGCATTACGAAGGCATCGGTACCCTTAAAACCCGCAAAGGCGAAAAGATTTTTGAGGATCAGCTGGCCTCGATGCAAGAGGGTCCGGTAATCGCTATGGTTCTCGAGGGCGTAGAAGCTGTCGAACTTGTGCGTAAGATGGTCGGATCCACCGAACCAAAAACCGCCCAGCCCGGTACAATACGCGGAGATTACGCACACATGACATATGGCAAGGCTGCCAGCGTTGACCGCGGCGTAACTAACGTGATCCACGCTTCTGCCGAACCAGCCGAAGCAGAGCAGGAAATTGCTCATTGGTTCAGCGAGAGTGAATTATTCGACTACGAGACCGTGCACGAAAAGTTCACCCAGTTCAAGAGAAGTAAATAGTTCTTTAGTTTTGGCAGGGATAATACCTGCCGCATGCCCCCATAGTTCAATGGATAAAACAACTCCGTCCTAAGGAGAAGCTCTACGTTCGAATCGTGGTGGGGGCGCCACGTTTTTCCTGGTACAATACCCTTATGGCTGAAAAGCACTTTCCAGACCAATTTGATGACGAAGAAGTACTATTCGTTTTTCGTAAGCACCCTATAGTTATGCGACGCGGCCTAATACTGGGATTGATGGCTTTGCTGCTTGGCACAGTGCCGGCGTTATTCAACCCGCAGTACTCAGTCTATTTTATCGGCCTGTTGTGCGGTCTGGGCGTAGGCCTAATACTGTTCCTGCCGTCCTGGATCGCCTGGTGGTTCAGTGTGTTTATCGTTACCGACCAGCGTCTAATTCAAATCACGCAAAAGGGGTTATTCCACCGTAGCGTGATAGATATGGGTCTGTCGCAAATACAAATGGTTAATTATCAGGTAGCCGGATTGCAGGAAACTTTGCTGGGGTTTGGTACAATTATGATGCAGACATTCGTAGGGGACCTGGTGATTAACGAGATACACCACCCGGCCGCTATCCAGAAAAAATTGCTAGAGGTACTAAAGGAGCAAGGAATTTCAGCCAAGACCGCTCCAAACAGCAAACCTGAGTCCGAAGAAGAAATCGAGGAAGAGCCAGCCGAAGAAGCGGAAGAATATGAAACATAAGATCAAAAAAATATTATCCAAGCGTCCGTACCGCAAGGCGGAGCCGGAAAAGTCGCTGCAAGAGGCGATTCATAATTTGCCTCGTATAACTAACGAGACAGTGGCCGAGCACCGCGAAGAAGTACTTAGCAGCGCGCGCAAATATATTTATCCGTTGAAGCATTCGCTGCGGCGCATCATTGTCATATCTGTCAGCATTTTCGTTGCCGTGGTGGTGGCGACCTTTGTCTACTGTTTTGTGGCGCTCTACAAATTTAACCCTACATCGACATTCATCTATCGCGTGACACAGGTGCTGCCGTTCCCGATCGCCAAGGCCGGCCCGAACTGGGTTGCTTACGAGAACTATCTGTTCGAACTCCGCCACTATATGCACTATTACCAGACCCAGCAAAAAGTTGATTTTAACGATACGTCAGGCAAGCAGCAACTGGACGCCTTTAGAAAGATCGCACTCAATACGGTAATTAACCAGGCATACGTCAAACAGCTGGCTAAACAGAATAAAGTATCGGTATCTGATCAAGAACTTAACAACCAGATTATCTTATTGCGCAACCAAAACCGCCTGGGAAGCAGCAACGAGGTGTTCGAAGACGTACTCCAGGAATTCTGGGGTTGGTCAGTAGCCGACTTCAAGCGCGAGCTAAAATCACAGATGCTGGCTCAAAAAGTGGTGTCCAAGCTGGATACCTACGCCCACCAGCGCGCCGGTAATATACTGGCCGAGATAAACAAAGGCGCCGACTTTGCGGACATGGCTAAGCAATTTTCTTACGATACAGCTACAAAGACCAATGGCGGAGATTACGGCTTTGCCATCGATAAAACAAACAGGGACTTGTCCCCCCAAGTAGTTGATGCGCTCTTTAAGTTAAAGGCCGGACAGGTATCCGGACTAATAGAAACCCCATCGGGCATAGAGATTGTTAAGGTTCGGGAAATAGACGGCAATACAGTTCGCGCCTCGCATATCCTAACAGAGTACAAGAGCATCAACGACTACATCGAGCCGCTAAAGGCCAAGCAGAAGCCCCGTATCTTTAATTAGGTTGCTTTTTAGCTCCAACCTTGGTATTATTACCTCTGTTATTACCCATATGGGCTCGTAGTGAAGAGGCCTATCACGTCTCCCTGTCACGGAGAAGATCGCCGGTTCGAATCCGGTCGAGCCCGCCAGAATTGATTCCTGCGCGAAATGTGCAACAAATGAAGTGGTTCCCTAGATATTAGGACCACTTTTTTGTTTGCCAAAAACCAGTTTGAACCTAGGAACATCATGAGTTGCTGCTTTTCTTGATCGTTTGCCATCTCAAATACATCGGCCAGATTAGTGACTCCTGAAAACGTTTCTTTTGCCAGCTCTAGCCACCTATCGGCGTCTGTGCTAGATGTCTTAAGGAGGTTCGTAGTTCTGGCTATCGTTTGACGCACGTCGCCGGTAGTGCTCGTCGGTTATAATGCCGCCAGCGATTTATAGGGCTCTAGTATAGATCGGCCAGTATACTTAGGTTATGACTAGCGGAAGGAGCACGGGCAATGATACTTAAGGAAACACCGGATATTGAGCCGACCACAAGAGAGTTAAACGAGACTATGCGAAAAAGCATTCCCCATCTCTGGTTTATCGGGATGAAGGAGATTGTACTTAGGCGGCCCGATGAAGGTTGTAAAAAGATGGGCGTATACCTCGATCAGCACAAGAATAAAGACGAAGGTGATAATTCTGCATGAAGGTTCAGGTAGTGAATATGTATCCAGACCAGGTTATCGGCTCTGTTCTAGAGCAATATGATATGGAGCCCGGCAGACATGATGTTCATAAATTGTTCAGCAATAAAGCCATCCAGCTAGCGACAGTCGGCGACGACCCCTTACCTAAAGGCTATTCACCAGAGAAGCTTGTTGATTTAACCCAAGGCGAGCTCCTTGGTCTTGGGGTACTTGGAGCAGCATATCAGCGTGCTTGCAATAAGGGCTTCCATGTTTCGGTCGGTGTTGCCGACACCTACATGAGTCAGATCGAAAACTCATTATCCGATGGAGCAATAGCGCCGTTCGACAGCAAAGATGCTATGGCTGTGCAGCAGGTGCAAGCCCAAGCCTACCACCTGCCAAAAGGCAAAACGATTGAAGATGAGATTATAGAGAAAATTCGAGATAAGGAATCAAGACGCTCTGATTATCCCAAAAAATGTGCGCTGTTGATCAGTGTCTACGCGAAAGAGGGAGGCTTTTACGTTGTTCGTTTAATGGGTGAATGCAGCTTAGCGGAGTTCGATGAGTATTTCTGCGTCGTATATCATCACTTGCCAGAAATGAAAACGTGCACAGTTTTGCATCTCGATAAACGACTGCCGCCACAGTCAGTGGTCGATCAAGGCGTGAAATTCTCACTGGCTCGAGAAGATTTTGAATTCAAACCGTGACAACTCCATGTCGAATATTGCTATCATACGACTATGAAGAAGCAAATTATTCCAATAGCAAACGTTCAAACTGAGATAGATTTGCCTCAAGAAATATTCCGATTAGGAACGTCTCGAGTTACGCTTAAGCCACTCACTGACGATGAGATATCAGAAGTCTTCGGGTATCGCTTTACTCCTCAAGAGGGTGGAAGCCGCCATAAAGTAGAGAATTTGCGCAATTGCCTCAACTCTATGGACTCAGCGTTAATCATTGATTTAATAGCCTCGAAACATCAGTTCTATCTCGAAGCTGATACTGAGTCCGAAGGTGCTGGGTTAAAGGATCGAGTGGATTTTGCTATCAGGCTAGTCCTAGGTCGAAAGGCTGACTATAGCGCAGCGTATGCAGAGTTTGATGGCGATGGAGGCTGGTGGTTCTTGAGATCGGGCACCACAACCGTGAGCGCCCGAAAAGAAGAAGTTATTAGTATTGATGATGCACTTATAAGGAATCTCAAGACAGCCATAGCGGCAGATATTTCAACTGTGCAAAAGCTACCCACACTAAGGGCCCTTTTAAATGCGGCTATGCAACAGGTTGGTGCAACAGACGTAAGCTGTGCGCTTTTCTTTTCTTTATTGGAAGCAATGTATATCCAGGACGATAATCCATCCGAAAAGACTTACAAGCTCTCTATGCGTATTACAAAATTGCTAGGCAAGGATTATGATTTTACGGTCAAATTGCGAAGGCTGTATGCAAAGCGAAGCAAAGTCATCCATGGTACACGTAAAGGTAACTTGTTCGATAAAGAGGAGCACCTTATTCTAGAAACACTTGCCGCTGAATCACTCTTGCTTTATCTAGCCGATCAAGAGCAATTTGCGCCGGACTCATTAGATCGCCTGCTTGTTGGCTAAAATAGTTCCATGCCTCAAAAGTTATGGTCCGCCAGTAAAAGAGTCTCAGCTGAAAAGTTGGGACTTTTTTACTGGGCAAGTATCATTTCCAATACTGAGCTATACTTAATTATATGAAGCTTTTCAAACAAAAAAACACCGCAGCGAAAGTCCGTGAACCGTACGACGTCGACGGATTAATGAGTATACATAATCACGATTTCATCAAAGAGAAGTGGTTCGTAGAGGCCTATCAGCGCGGCGTCAAGGCATCCGGTGAGGATTATGGCTGGCTGTGGCGGGTTTACACCGGTTTATGGGTGGCCATGCAGGCCGCAAGGCTGAAGGGTGATTTTGTGGAGTGCGGCGTACATCGTGGTTTCTTAAGCTCTAGCATCATGGAGTGCTTAAAATGGAATAGGCTGGACAAGCATTTTTATCTGTTCGATACATATAACGGCCTGGACAAGCGCCAGCTTACTAAGGACGAGATTGCCATCGGCAGAGGTGAGGGCAGCCACGAACAATACACTGACTGCTACGATGATGTGGTGAAGAATTTTGCAGAGTTCAAACGGACACATGTCATTCGCGGCAGAATTCCGGAGACTTTAACAACTGTCGACATCAAGGAAATAGCGTTTATGTCTATAGACATGAATAACGCAAAACCTGAGATAGAAGCTATAACCTACTTTTGGGACAAAATGGTTCAAGGCGGGTTTATATTATTGGACGACTATGCCTACAATGGCTATTACCCGCAAAAGGCTGCTATGGATAAGTTTGCCAAGCGCCATAAAATCCAGATTCTTTCTTTGCCGACAGGGCAGGGTCTGATTATCAAGCTGTAAGATGGTGGCATAAGTGGTCTGTCCAGTACACCTCCTATCCAAAATAAAGGTTGCTTGATTGCCAAAAGCAGTTTGAACCCGCGCGGGCGCCCGCTATCATTGGTTGACCAAGGTATAGTAATGATGCTATAAGAATCTGATGCACGATAATCCTGAGCAGTGCCTAAACGGTCTTGCGAGCAGCCTAGATGAAATCATAGACACAATACCGACCAATCTAACTGCGGATGCTATAACTAAACTTAGTGAAGCATCCCATCAAATCGGACAAATAACGCTTGGTGCTGGCGGTGATAGCCCACCTGGCGTTGTCGAAGATTGCGTGAGTCGAGCTAAAGACCTGCTAGAGACCGCCTCAGGCCTGTTGTCTACGACCGTCTACGACCTGGGAAGATACTCTTTCTTATGCGGTTTGAGAAGGGAGCCGCCACTAGGCAAAGTACCGGATTTTACGGCAGAGAAGAGAGCAATATCTCAAGAGGCCTTGCAAGTGCCATTCATCACGCCCGATGAAGACAGACAAATCGCGCCAGCATGGGGAAGCTTAGTGAATTTTGCACAAAGCTTCCTGTCCAAGTTTGGCCTGCCCGCCATAGAGATATCGCCCTCCTCCATTCATATATTGTCCTCGGATGGTATGAGGCAAGTGGCTAGGCTATTCAGATCGCGAGAAGATGAAGGGGGTATTTATGACCCGAGCGCTGACGTATGCTATGTGGAGTTGCCTGGCGGCAGAGAGGGCGTTTCTGGCCTTGTATCATTTTTTTATGCATTGTCGCATGAGCTTGGTCATAAACTTTCTCCCGGGTTGTGTCACATTCTTGGCGGCGGTAATCCGACTGTTCTCAGAGAGGGGCTCGCAGACAAATTCGCTAAGCAGTTTATGTATGATCAATTTATGCCAAGATATGCACCAGACGTGAAGCAGAGAATTGCACATCAATTTGATAGCGGCATTGCCTATGATTTCGGGCCATTTCTGCTTAGACCTGAAGAGATACTGAGCATTGATCCAAATACCGGGTGCGCTACAGGATACAGTAGAATAGTTGAGGCGAGAATTGTAGACGCGCTGGAGGACAGCATGGGGGAAGATAGTTTTGCAGAACTAATGCGTCAATCCGCTTCGGGGGACACCCGTGCGGCACGCCGTGTCGTGGCAGGCAGGCTTGGGATTAGGGTCTGGGAATTGCTGACAACAAACTCGCCGGAGGGGTCTCTACTTGATATATTGGCCGAACTACGGCACAGATAGCAGGGTTATATAAATGTGTTCACATGAAAAAATAGTTTTGGTGCAGCTGAGCTGTGAGTAATAATAGTGTTCAACGTTCGAAACACCCCACGTCGGCACTTTTTCTGGTATAATAGCCCTTGTAATTTTGCCACCTTAGCTCAGTTGGCTAGAGCACCGCTTTCGTAAAGCGGGGGTCATCGGTTCGAATCCGATAGGTGGCTCCATATTTATAATTCGCGGGTATCGTATAGTGGTTAATATGCAACCTTCCCAAGGTTGAGAGGAGAGTTCGAATTCTCTCTACCCGCACCACAATCTACTTTTTATGTCTATGCTAAACAATGCCCTGGGCTTACAATATAAATAATGCAACCGTCTAAAAAATTCCTGCACGACAAGCCAATAATACTGCTGCTTAGTAGTAACGTTTTTTTAGCCTTTATGTGCATTGTGCTTGTTGTTCTGCGGCTGAATATCGGACAGGGAACTGATGGTTATATATTGCAGTACCGGTCTAATATGGGGATCAGCGCTTTCAAGACCGGCGGGCTAGTGAGTATCCTAAGTTTTGTAGCTTTCGCACTTTTGATATTGGCTACCAACATAGCTTTGAGTGTGCGCACCTATAAGGTGAGGCGCGAACTATCGATCGCAGTCTTGGCGGCCGGGGTTCTTTTGTTGACCCTGGCAATAGTCGTGAGCAATGCGTTACTGGTACTCCATTGATGAAGAATATTGAAATTCCTTTTGAACAAGACAGAACCAGAAAATACCGGTTTTTCGAGATACTGCCCGGGTTCTTATCCTGGTTCATGCTGTGTCTACCCTTATTGTTGAGCTTAATAAATGTAACGTTCGCGGCCTTTTTCATATTGGGCTACATCTTAATCTATTTTACCCGCTCAGTAGCTGTCGATATCCGGGCCCTGTCCGGGTATAAGACGATGCGGGAGCACGAGAAGATAGATTGGAATGAGCTGAGCGATGAAGTTGAGGATGGAGTAGTGGCCGACCCGCATGTGCAGCGTCCGAAATGGCACTACGAAAACTTGCTGCGTTTGAGCGTGCAGCCGCCGGTAGTTAAGCCGAGCGAGTTGTATCACGCGGTCATTATTGCTACCTATAATGAGAGCAGGGACGTGCTTGAGCCGACCATCCAGGCGGTGATCAATTCAGAATACAATGTTAAGGAGAAAGTAATTTTTGTACTTGCCTATGAAGAGCGCGGCGGCAAAGAGGTGGCAAAGACCGCGGCCGAACTCGTAGCTAAGTATAAAAAGAACTTTAAGCACGCAATACTTGTTGAGCACCCTAATGGAATTCCGGGAGAGGTAATCGGCAAGGGCAGTAATATCACACATGCCGGCCGGCGGCTGAAGGAATATATCGAAAAGCAAAAAATCGATCCTCTCAAGGTTGCAGTAACAACCCTGGACTTTGACAATCGCCCAAGCAAAAAATACTTGTCGGCGTTAAGTTATTTATATTGTGTATCTCCTGACCCGCTCAAGGCGTCTTACCAGCCGCTGCCAATGTTCACTAGTAATATATGGGATGCGCCAGCCCCGATGCGTGTTATTGCCACAGGCAACAACTTCTTCTACATCGTACAGACCCAACGGCCTCATCTTGAGCGTAATTTCTCTGCGCATGCCCAAAGCCTCAAGGCTCTTATAGATATGGACTTTTGGAGCATGCGTACCATCGTTGAAGACGGACACCATTTTTGGCGCAGCTACTTCCACTTCGAAGGGGACTATAGGGTATACCCAATTTGCATCCCTGTATATTGCGATGCCGTGTTAGCCAAGGGGTACGTCCGGACCCTAAAGGCACAGTTTATACAGATGCGGCGCTGGACATATGGCGCGTCAGATATCGCCTACATAGCCAATCAGGGATTTTATAAGAAGAATAAGGTCAATAAGCTCGACCTGATAGGTAAATTTTTCCGCACGCTTGAAGGGCATGTGACATGGGCTTCCGGAGCTATTATCCTGGCGTTCGCCGCTTTTATACCAGTGCTCATCAACCCGCAAAACTATGCGGCCAACCAGTTGCCGCTCATAGTGAGCCGTATACAGACCATCGGCCTTTTAGGTGCCTTAGCGTCTCTGTATATTGCAATGCGAACTTTGCCCCCACGGCCGCTACGCTATAAAAGACATAGGTCTTTGTTTATGATCCTCCAGTGGATTTATTTGCCGATTACAACCATCGCCTATGGGTCTTTCGCTGCGCTTTATTCGCAGACCCGCCTGATGTTCGGCTGGTACCTGACCAAATTTGACGTTACAGAAAAAGCGGTCAAGAAGTAAAGAAGAGTGCTATCTTGTGGCAGGGTGGTAGGCTGCATAGTAAGTAGCAGCCGCTTTGTCAAACTTGTTTAGCATCGTATGGACAGTCTCAACTAGTTGATTACGGCTGATAAGACCGTTTTGTTCTTGCCGGCCCAGGAGCTGGGCAGTGGCCTGGTGGGTCAGATTGCTCGCATCGCGAAGGGCAGAAGGGCGGTGGCGGCAGCTTTCCAGGATGCTGACAAATAGTCTGTCGCGGTTGAACGGTTCTAATGTCTTTGGAGAATGGGCGACCCTTAGGGCTGACGCCAGGTCGGCTTTTTCTATCGAGGTGAAGACACAGCCGCATTTTAGACATTGCCTACGTCGCCAAATGTCATTACTCCGCTTCTGGCTGCGGGAGTTAGTGACCTTGACTGGCGATGCACAGTATACGCAAACCATGTCAACATATTGACATTAAAGTGGAAGAAAATCCAGTGGAAAGTTTTCTTTTGCCTGTGGACTAAGACATAATAAAACAGCCTCACACCGGTGGCGCAGGGCTGTTCTAACTTGCTATTTCGATATCGTAAACACGCGCGAGCGGCGAATACGATTTACTGGGGAAGAAAACGATAATTCTTCATAAAACAGCTTGAATTCATCAAGCGTGCTCTGTTTTTTGGCACTCACATATAAGCCTCTTAACAAGGTTATGTTAACATAGGTGCGTGAATAAGTCAATACTGCTCAAGGTGTTACGCTCATGCTTGGCCCTATAGGGCCAGTTGCTTATTCTGATAAAATAAGCTATATTTAATCTGTTCTTCAACAATTAGAACGGTGTGGGCTCTTAGCTCAGTTGGCTAGAGCGCTTCCTTGACGTGGAAGAGGTCAGAGGTTCGAGTCCTCTAGGGCCCACCAGTAACTAAAGCTCCTTAATCGGGGCTTTTTTGTTTGGCCTGATTCCTGCGTTGCCTTTGGGCGGATTAGGGGAATAATGCGGAGCGACCTGCTCTTTAATGTGAGTAGGGGTTATTTTTGTCTCTGGCTAATATATCACCAGACGGATTATTTATGAGAAAGGCCTTGCGGGTTTTTCCACAGTGTTCGTCACAAAACTGACAACAATTTAGTACTAGCCGTATGATACTAACATTGTTATAGTTGTATGTGGAGACAAGGACGAGATGAGGTTTTGCAGATGTGTTATAATACATCGCGAGTATTGAAGCGGCTTCACCAACCGCCGAGCTCCGTGGGCAGCTAGAACGTACGATAAACGTGCTATCATGAGTGTCCTGATTGAATCAGGAAAGTCCGGTGGAACCGCCCGAAAGGGTCCGAGACACGCCAATCGATTAAATACAATTGCGAGAGTATTCAATCGACACGGCGTGTCTTTTATTTATCTAAACAGGAGACTCGATATGAGCGACCAGCAGACCAGCAACCATATTATGAATATCCGCCACAGCTTGGCGCACTTGTTGGCCGCCACAGTCACAGAGATGTATCCTGGGGCAAAAAATGCGATTGGCCCGGCTATAGAGAACGGTTTTTACCAGGACTTTGACATGCCGGAGCCGATATCCGAAGAGGACCTGCCAAAGGTCGAGGCTAAAATGCGTGAGAAGCTGAAGACTTGGGCCAAATTCGAGCGTAGAGAAGTGGACGCTGATGAAGCGCGCAAACAATTCGCCTGGAACCCTTATAAGTGTGAGCTAATTGATGAGTTTTCGGCTGGGGGAAAGCAAATTACGTTCTATACTTCCGGCGGTTTTATAGATCTCTGCAAGGGGGGGCATGTAGAAGATGCCAGCGAAATTAACCCGCGGGCCTTTAAGCTTACCAAAGTTAGCGGCGCCTATTGGCGAGCAGACCAGACCAAGCAACAACTGCAGCGTATATATGGCGTAGCCTTTGAAACGCCAGAAGAGCTCAAGAAATATCTACAGATAATAGAAGAAGCTAAAAGGCGCGACCACCGCAAGCTTGGCGAAGAACTCGACCTTTTTGTGTTTTCAGATCTGATTGGTCCAGGCTTGCCTCTGTTTACCCCTAGAGGGACAGTGCTACGGCGGCAGCTTGATAACTTCGTGCAAGAGTTGCGCGATGAGCACGACTACCAAGAGGTTAATATTCCGCATATTACTAAGAAGGATGCTTACATCGCCAGCGGCCACTGGAAGAAATTTGAACACGAGCTGTTTAAAATTACTACCAGGGAAGGGCACGAATTTGCCATGAAGCCGATGAACTGCCCGCACCATACCCAGATATACGCATCCCGGGCTCGTTCGTACAAAGAATTACCCATCCGCTACCGAGAGACAACAACCTGTTACCGTGACGAGCAGACTGGTGAACTGTCTGGCTTAAGCCGTGTGCGCTCTTTTACTCAGGACGACGCCCACGTGTTTTGTCGTGTAGACCAGGTTAAAGAGGAAGTATTAAAGATATGGGATATCATAGATCGTTTCTACAGCACGTTTGGCTTTGAGCTAAAGGTTCGCTTTTCAACTCATGACCCGCAGAATATGGATTCTTACTCCGGCACCGAAGAGGCATGGGAGAGCGCCGAGGCTCAGCTATTGGATATCGTTAAGCAGCGCGTTGGCGATGATTATATTGACGGTGTCGGCGAAGCGGCATTCTACGGTCCAAAAATTGACTTTATGGCCAAGGATGCCATTGGACGCGAACACCAGGTAGCGACCACGCAGCTGGACTTTAACTTGCCTGAGGGCTTCGATCTTTATTGCGCCAACGAATCTGGTGAACGCGAAAGAATAGTTATGGTCCACGCTGCCATAATGGGGTCAATAGACCGTTTCCTGTCTGTGTATATTGAACATTCTGCCGGCAAGTTTCCGGTTTGGCTGGCACCAGAGCAAATAAGAATTGCTACTGTCAATCAGGATGACAACATTGTTTCTTTTGCTAAGGAAATCGCCAAGAAGGCCAAAGAGCTTGGTTTAAGAGCGGTCGTTGATGACAATAATGAGTTAGTCGGCAAGAAAATCCGTGCCGCAGAATTGATGAAAATACCTTACACGATAGTCGTAGGACAGAAAGAAGCCGAGAGCGGACAGCTAGTGCCAAGAGTTCGGAAAGATATTGAGGTTAATGAAGCTCACGAACCGCGTACCGTGGAAGAATTTCTAAAAACAGTATTAAATGAAACAGTGGCGCGCGTTAACCGTACTTCGTTGTAGTAGTTACTATAATGCGCCGTAGGACGATGGCAGCAGATACTCATGGCATACTGTACGCCAACCCCGAGGAACCTATCGGGGACAATACTAAACGTAGGAAATACAACATCAAGCAGAAGACGAGCGGCATCACTAACATCCATAATTGGCAGGAAGCTGGCAGGTATTTTTGATGCCAAGGGTTGATTCTGAGTTTGTAAAACGGGTACATAGCCTAGTGGCTCAAATACCCAAGGGTAGAGTTATGACCTACGGTCAAATTGCTGCGGTGTGCGGTGCAGCGTGGGCGGCTTGGGAAGTGGGTCAAATTGCCCATGCCGGGCCAGCTGCTTTGCCTTGGCACAGAGTTGTCAATAAGCAAGGCGGTTTGGCAGCCGGCTGGCCGGAAGGGGGGCAGGAAGGCCAGGCTATACGTTTGCGCGCAGAGGGGGTTGAAGTGTCGGATGACTATAAAGTAAAAATTGAGGAACTATTATGGCGGCCAGCACAGACCGACCTCTAATAGTGGTTGTAGGCCCAACGGCTTCCGGGAAGTCGTCATTAGCTCTTTACGTTGCTGAACGCTACAACGGTGAGATAATCGCGGCTGATTCACGCACGATCTACCAGGGGATGGATATCGGCACCGCTAAGCCCACTTCCCAGGAGCGCTGTCGTGCGCCCCATCACTTACTTGATATATGCAAGCCGGATCAGGTATTCTCGGCAGCTGAATACCAGAAGCTGGCCCGTGAAGCCATCAAGGACATATCTTCACGAGGCAAAATACCGGTGATGGTCGGAGGGACCGGATTGTATGTGGATTCTATAGTCTATAATTTTAGCTTCCGGGGTCATGGCGATGCTGGGTTAAGGAAAGACCTTGAAAGACTCAGCGTTGCAGAACTGCAGTCCAGGCTGCTCCAAGAAGGCCTAGAGCTACCAAACAACCAGGCGAACCCGCGTCACCTTATTCGTGCTATTGAGACTAGAGGGGCGACAAGCCGCAAAGAGGAAACCAGGGCTAATACAATCATCCTGGGTGTGCAGCACGACAAAGAGAGCCTGGAAAGGCGTGTCGAACAGAGAGTAGACAACATGCTGGTACTCGGATTAGAGGATGAGGCAAGACGGCTTGCTGACCATTACGGCTGGGGCTGCCAGGCCCTTCAGTCTATTGGCTACCAGGAGTTTAGGCCATATTTTGATGGCCTGGCTTCAGTCCAGGAGGTCCGCCGTCTAATAATTCGCCATACTATGCAGTACGCCAAGCGTCAAAAGACTTGGTTCAGGCGTAACCAGAGCATCCATTGGATCAGTGACTTTGAAGAAGCTAATGATATTCTCACAACATTTTTGGATAAACGAACTGTAGTGTTGAACTCTAATTTGCTACAATAGGAACATGATTGAGCAATTGTTCGGATCAAAGACAAGAGTCAAGCTGCTGCAGTTGTTTTATAGCAACCCGAACCGATCTTTTTACGTTAGGGAAATTACACGAAAAATTGATGAGCAGATTAACTCTGTCCGTCGTGAGCTAGCTAACCTTCTTAGTATCGGCATAATTTCCTCGGATACGACCAATAACCGCCTTTATTACGAAGTCAACCAGAGCTATGAATACTACGCGCCGCTCAAGGCTATATTCGGACACGGAGCTGCCGAGCAGCCCGCAGAGCGGGCCGGTAATGCTACGGCAGTTGCCAGCCAGCCAGCCAAAAAGTCAGTGACAGTACCCTCGACAAATACCGAAGCAGACAAAATAAAGGCTCTAGGCAACGTAAAGATCGCTCTGTACACGGGCCAATTTACGCGCGATGAATCCAGCGGCATAGACGTCCTGATAGTCGGTGACATAAACCAGCGCGCTTTACAGAAATTCATCTCTGATCTTGAAGCCCAGGAAGGCAAAGATATCCGCTATACAGTTATGCCGGCTCAGGAGTTTGGCTATCGCAGGCAGATAAAGGATAGGTTCATCAGCACGGTATTAAGCGCCAAAAAGCAGGTGCTGATCGATAAGAACAGTATATTGTAGTTCACAAGGAGGATAAGCATGGACATTCAATTTCACGGGGCAAACTGCATAGTTTTGTCCGGCAAGCAGGTACATATAGTCATCGATGATAATTTAGCGGAGTTGGGTGGCCATACGGTCGCTAAAGACGGGGATGTATTACTTTTTACCACCGAAACTCACCCTGCGAATTTAGTGCGCGAACCAAAGATTATGATAGAGCGGCCCGGCGAATACGAAGTGTCGGGGGTGTCAATTTATGGCATCGCAGCTCGGGCTCACATGGACGAAGAAAAACAAAAGACGGCAACAATGTATAAGATAGCCTTTGATGACTTGAATGTACTGGTTGCGGGCCATGTATACCCCGACTTAAATGATGCCCAGCTGGAATTTATTGGAATGATAGATGTACTGCTAATACCCGTCGGCGGCAACGGCTATACATTAGATGGCATAGGTGCCTTGAAGCTGATTAAGAAAATTGAACCCAAGATCATCATCCCGACGCACTACGACGATCCAAAACTAAACCTGCCTGTACCGCAACAGTCTCTTGAACAAGCGTTACAGTCTTTGGCGATGGAACCCAAAGAAACCGTCAGCAAACTCCGTATTAAGCCTGCCGACCTAGTAGAGACAACAGCGCAGTTAATTGTGGTCCAAAAAGGCTGATAAGATACCACGCGCCCTGACATTAAAAACCTCCTACGGCGGCGTAGGAGGTTTTATTTTTGTGCGGCACGCAACTTATTTTGCAGGTGTTAGCAGACCCTTTTTCTTAAGGGTGCGAAGCGCCTGTGTACTGACTTTCAGCTTAATCTTTTTGCCATCAATAATGAGAGTCTTCTTCTGCAGGTTAGGCTGCCAGACTTTCTTGGTGTGGCGCTGCGAGAAGCTAACGTTGTTTCCGTACTGCTTGCCTTTACCGGTAATATCACACTTACGCATGGGTTAATAGTTCCTTATCTTCAAGATGTTATTTTAGCGGTTTTTACTTCTTAAGTCAAGATATGAGCATCCAGGGCTGTAACTTGCTATACTATGCGAGTATGTTTACGGATATTTCCCTATATTATATTGCCTTGGTTATCGGTTCCATGCTTATATCAATCCCGATACACGAAGCTATGCACGGTTTCGCAGCCCGAGCCCTCGGCGACCACACCGCCGAAGAGGCGGGCAGGCTGTCGTTGAACCCGCTGCGTCACGTTGATATTTGGCTGACAATAGTTTTGCCGGCTATTTTGCTCTTGCTGCATATACCGCCGATTTTTATTGCCAAGCCTGTGCCTTTTGACCCGCGGAATGTACGTTACGGTGAATATGGCGCCGCTTTGGTTGCCCTGGCGGGTCCTTTTACGAACCTGGCGTTGGCCTCTATTGCTGCTCTATTAGTACGTATATTTGGTGTGGGCATCGGCGCCACCGGCGTCGGGGCCTTCGCTGATATTTTTATACAAATCAATCTTATACTGTTTGTATTCAACATGATTCCTTTTCCGCCCCTAGACGGATCACGCTTGCTTTACGCCTTTGCCCCTGAGCCGTTGCAGAAGGTGATGTATACGATAGAGTCTGCCGGCTTTGGGCTTACGATATTGGCCCTGTTGATCCTGTCTCCGCTGATATCGCCGGTTGTGGTGAATGTCACAGAGGCGATATATACTTTTTTACTTCGTTAGCCTGAAGATGCGAGGTATAATATATACGGCTGGGCAACAGGTCGGCGAATGATTATCTGAATATCTATTCGTTTAGGGAGCCTAAAATTCGTAGAGGCCGTGGCCGCTACATGAAGGCACCCACCTGGGTTTAACCGGGTTAATCATATCGACCTTCGTCCAGCCTTATGTTCGCACCTCGGGGTGTGGCGCAGTTGGCTAGCGCGTACGGCTGGGGGCCGTGAGGTCGCAGGTTCAAGTCCTGTCACCCCGACCAATAAGATTATGAAAACACTAAAATTTGACCACAAATTAGCCGTTCTAATAGAGAACGGTACAAAGACGTCCACGTGGCGTCTGTACGACGATAAGGACTTGTCGGTCAACGACGACGTTCAGTTAGTCGATAAAGTAGACCCTGAGAAGCCCGAAACATGGAGGACGATCGGCGTCGCTCATATAGATAGTATTGTGCAGAAACGTCTGGGCGATATTGATACATCAGACTATGAAGGGCATGAGGTATTTAAGTCTAGAGAAAAAATGTTCTCAACTTATCGCAGTTATTATGGCTCACAGGTTAATGGTGATACTGTTATAAAAATTATTCGTTTTTCATTGCCCAAAGCTAAAGAAGCAGAAAATGTTGAAGAAAAAGCTACGGATGTAACAGAAGTAAAAATGTATGCAGACGGCGGATCGAGAGGCAACCCTGGTCCGTCGGCAAGTGGTTTCGCGTTCATCAATGCTGCAGGCAAAGTTGTTGTAAAAAAGGGTATTTATTTAGGTATTACTACCAACAACCAGGCGGAGTATCAGGCCCTAAAATTAGGGTTGGAAGAAGCGCGCAAGATGGGTGTGAAAGAAATTGATGTTTATATGGATAGCTTATTGGTGATAAACCAGATGCTCGGGATCTTTAAAGTTAAGAATCGTGACCTTTGGCCAATCCATGCAGCCATTAAGGATATCGCTGCAGATTTTAACCGTATATCATTTACCCATGTGCCACGGGAACTTAATAAGATCGCTGATGGGGCTGTAAACGAGGCTCTGGACGAGACCTTAAAGAAGAAGCGCTAATTGCCTTAAGCTGTATATAAGTGTTATAATATATACGAGCCAGACAATCGGCTGATCGCTTGCACTTATAAATGTAAGAGGAAAGTCCGGGCAGCGAAGGGAAAGGCAGTTGCTAACAGCAACCGGGGGTAACCCTAGGGAAAGTGCCACAGAAACAATACCGTCCCGTTTTTCGGGATAAGGGTGAAAAGAGTGGGGTAAGAGCCCACATTTTGCAACGGTGACGTAGCAAAAAGGTAAACCCTGCCTGCTGCAAGGTGATGGACTAGCTCCCGGCAACGGGATAGTTTCCCGCTATAGTCCATCGGCGAAATCCGCTTGATCACGGTGGTAACACCGTGGCTAGATAGATGATCGGCTAAAACAGAACCCGGCTTACGGAGAATCTGGCTTAAATAAAAATACCCCTATAGGGGTATTTTTTCTTTGCATAGTAATCCGGCTACTTTTGGGCGGCTTTGACAACGGATTCAAAAGCTTTCGGCTCATTTACGGCCAGCTCGCTAAGGATTTTGCGGTCGATAGTAACATTTGCACTCTTCAGGCCGGCAATTAGCTTGCTGTAGGTTGTGCCGTGTATACGAGCAGCTGCGTTAATACGGGCGTTCCATAGCTCACGGAAAGTACGCTTACGGTTTTTGCGGTCTCTTGTTGCAAACTGTAATGCCTTGGTGACCGCTTGCTTGCCGCGTCTGTAGCTTGAGCGGTTGGACTTGGTCATGCCGCTGGTTGCGCGCCGTATTTTGGCATGCTTCTGGTGGGTGGCAACGCCACGTTTGATGCGCATGGTTAGACTCCTAGTTTCTGCTTAATGACTTTACTGTTGGCGCCTTCAAGAGTGTCGAGGCCGGCAAGCTTTCGCTTACGAGCGCCGCTCTTCTTTTGAAGGAAGTGGCTGGCGTATGAATGGCGGGTGCGGACCTTTCCGTTTTTGGTCAGGCGGACGCGATCCTTTGTGCCACTATGGGTTTTTAGCTTTGGCATGATTGCTCCTTATTACGAAATTTAGCTGCTTTCCGGCAAACTCTGGTTTTTGATCTACAACGATGTTTTCGCCGAAATCGTTTATGACTCTATCTGCAAGTTTGAAGCCTATATCTTTGTGGGCGAGTTCTCGGCCACGATAGAATATAGTAATTTTGACCTTGTGCCCAACCTCTAAAAAGCCGGTGACTTTTTTGAGCTTGACCTCAAGGTCGTGGTCGCTAATTTTTAGCCCGAACCGCATTTGCTTCATTTCCAGCGTTTTAGCGTTGCGCTTGTTTTTTTGCAACTGCTTGGTGCGCTGGTAATTGTACTTGCCCCAGTCGACAATTTTAGCAACCGGTGGGTTTGCATCTGGCGAAATTTCGACCAAATCCAATTCCCGGTCTGCTGCTAACTGCAAGGCTTCTATACGAGAGAGAATGCCAAGCTGTTTGCCATCTTCGTCAATTACACGCAATTGCGGCGCCCGAATGTCTTGATTCAGGCGGGTAAACTTGCTGATAGGATGTCTCCTTTAATACTATTAGCGACTCATATTGTAGCAGAAGCAATAACAGGGGTCAATAGAGGGTCAGCCTGTAGGGTTGGTGCTTTGGGGCCGATATTGCAGAGCTTCGGCTATGTGATTAACGTGAATAATCTCAGATTCCTCTAAGTCGGCAATCGTACGGGCGACTTTAATAACGCGCATATAGCTCCGTGCAGTAAGCCGCAAACAAGCAGCCGCCTGGTTCAAAAGATTTTGCGACTTTGTTTCTAGCTTGCTTGCCAGTCTAATCTCGGAGTTTGTCATATCAGAATTAAGCCTACCTTGTATGCTGAACCGTTTTAGCTGCCGCTGTCGCGCTTGCAGTATCTGGCCAGGCACCTGCTGGTAGGCGGAATTGCTGCCGGGTGCGCGGAGTAATTCATTATGGCTGGTTTGGTCGACTTTGACGTAAAGATCTATCCTGTCTATTATCGGGCCGGAAAGCTTGCAGTGATATTGCGCTATCCGGTGCGGCAGACAGGTACATGGAGTTTCGGTGCCTAAATAACCGCAGGGGCAGGGGTTGGCTGTGGCAACCAGTATGAAGTTGGCCGGGTATGTAATTGTATCTTTGGCGCGTGCAATAGTAATAACGCGGTCTTCGAGGGGTTGTCTCAGGGCCTCGATAGTCGGCCGGTTAAACTCAGGCATCTCATCCAGGAATAAAACCCCGCGATGGCTCAGCGTGATCTCACCAGGGCGCAGGTTGTTCCCGCCGCCGACCATTGATGCGTAACTCGAACTGTGGTGCGGGGAGCGGAACGGCCTGGAGATAATCAGTTGCTCATAATCGGCGTTGATTAGGCTATGTAGGTGTGATATCTCAAGCATTTCTTCTTGGCTTGGCGAAGGCAATAAAGACGGCAGCGCTTTTGCCAACATACTTTTCCCTGCTCCTGGCGGCCCACTAAGCAAGAGGTTGTGCCCGCCGGCTGCGGCGATTACCAGGGCGCGTTTTGCTGCGTCCTGCCCGATGATTTCATCAAGAGGTTCATGTGACGGGGGATTGGCTTGTTGTGCGTCATAGGGCCGGCCTTGTTGTCTGGTAAGCTCCTGGCCGCTGGTGAGAGCTTCAAAAAGCTGCCTCATGGTTGCAACTGGCATGATTGTGATGTCCGGGACAAGCAGGGCTTGGGGTAGATTCGCCGCAGGAATGATAAAGGTATCAGCGCCGTATTTTTTGCCGATGAGCAACTTGCCTATCAAGCCTCGTACTGATCTTATTTTGCCATCAAGCCCGAGCTCTCCAATTGCAATAACCGGTTCTTTTGAGGACGACAAGTTGATTTGTCCGCTGGACTGGAGGATTGAGAGAGCTATTGCCAGGTCTAGACCAGTACTCTCTTTTGGCGTATCGGCCGGAGCCAGATTAATTGTTATGCGTTTTTTGGGCATTGTGATGTGGCTGCTGGCAAAGGCACTGCGTATTCTTTCGCGTGCTTCATTGATTGCTTTGTTGCCCAGGCCGACAATTGTTATGCAGGGCAAGCCGTTAGAAAGATGGCATTCGGTATCAACCATTATGCCGCCTGAGCCTATATTGAGCGGACTACGTATTGGATGTGGCATGGTCTGGTAGGCTACGCCAGGCTCGTGTGAAAGTAAAGGCCCGCCATTTTGTATGGCGGGCAGGTTTTTGGTTTGGTTTTAGCGTTTTAAGGTTTTGGAGTTTTGCTTTGGCTTTTCATGGAACAACGGCTTGCGAGAAGCCGTTGTTTCTTGATCGTTTTTGTTTTTGAGCACTTTTTTTATTCAAGTGCTACATGTATCTTATAAAGTACAAAACTGACTGTCAATAATAATTATGGCTATTATTGAATAAACCTGTGTATAACTTTTTTTAGTCTAATTCGGTCGTAAAAGGGAACTCAAAATTTATACGAAGTCAGTCAAAGCAGATAGCTCTACATAGCATAAGCATATTGACTTTTTGCCCGGTTCGTAGTAAGCTAATAAGCAGTAAGTCAAAAACAAAAACTTACAATTTAACGCTCTTCGTGTCCCTAAAGGGCGCGGGAGCGGTCAGTCAAAGCCAAAGGGTAGTAAGCGCCATATAATTTTTAATCAAAGGGCGGATTTACTACCCGCGGCTCAGAATTTTTTAAAGCTATACTGCGGGCTTGTGCTCGCAGTATTTTATGCCCGGAAAATAATGATAAAGCGAACAATCAAAACCATCGCCATATTAGCCCTCATACTTACTGCTATTTTAGTAGCGACGCAACCAGAGAAGTTGCCGTCAGTAATCCTCGTTCTGCCATTTGTCTTAATATATGCAATTTTGGCCCTGACGGTCGCGGTTGTATTGGCCTGGCAAAAAGGATGTATGACGTCAAAAATGATTAGAGCAGGATGCATGGCATCTATACTTCCGGTCGTGCTGTTGGTATTACAATCACTAGGCCAGCTGACTATACGTGACGCAGCTATGCTCGCAATATTATTCACGGTTACGTATTTCTACATGTCCAGAGCTAAGGCTGCTGCTAGCGACTAGAATTTGAAAAATTGTTCAATAGTAGCGGTCCTTATCTTGAGCTGGTATAATATAGGACAAATATGGACTTAAACTTTAATAAATCACCGGGTTTATCTTTGCCCGCTCCTTCGGATGAGGCAAGCCGTCGTGGCGAGCAGCAGGGAGATGGCGTTATCGGCACAAAAGAGGCTGGGCCTCCCACGGCAGAAGCAAGGGGCACTATAGCGCCTGCTACGGCTTCAGGCGCTGCGGCAGCGCCATTGGCGCCGACAGTATTGTTGCAAACACCTGTCGTACCAGCTGCTGCTTCAATCAATGATGCCGCAACTCGGCTTGCGTCAGACGATGATAACGCAGACGCTCTTGACCAAGAGTGGGTCGATAAGGCCAAAGCAATCGTAGAGAAGACCAAGAACGATCCTTACGTGGAGAGCCGCGAGCTTGGCAGGGTTAAGGCTGACTTTTTGAGAACTCGTTACAATAAGCATATAAAAATTGTTGAAGAACATCCGTAATGATTATTCTATTGACAGTACTGGTCTCCTTGGTTGCCGTCGCCCTCATTGTGGCGCCGATTTTATACATACAAACTCGGCGGCGACTTCGGGAGCAAAAGAACTACGAGCGCGGTTTGAAGATGGTTCCTTTACTGATTCACCTGCCGCCTCCCAGCGATGACACCGAGGCTACAGGGCGTGATATCCGCGACATTGTGGATGAGAACATCTCTAAGGCACAGGTTATCTATAATATTATCGCTAGCACATTACAGAAGGGATTTAAGGCCGAACTTTACGGTCAGCGTCATTTTGCCTTTGAGATAGTAGGGGTGAGCGGTTTCGCATATTTTTATGCAGCAGTACCCGTGGCGCTCGTTGATGTGGTGAAACAGGCTATCGTGAGCGCATACCCCTCGGCGCGCTTGGAGGAAGTAGCGGAACACAATATTTTTAGCCCGGTAGGCAAGGTCTCCGGGACGGCTGGTGGCGAGCTGCACCTTAAAGAAGAGTTCGCCTACCCGATTGCGACATTCCAGGACTTAAAACGTGACGCCATGCAGGCTCTGCTTAACTCCTTGTCTACATTAGAGAAGGAAGACGGAGTAGGTATTCAGATTTTAATGCGCCCAAGCAACCCGTCTTGGCGTAAAACGGCACTGGCCGTGGCCAGCAGGAAACGTAAGGGTGACAAGAACAAAAAAGGCGGCGAACAATTGCTGGGCGTAATGAAAGAATTTGGTACGGCCTTGTCAAAACCACCGGAATCCAAAAAGGACGAAAAGGGCGGCAAGGATCTATCCAGCTTGGAGCAAGCGACAGTTGATGCTATTGAAGACAAAACCCGTCATCCGGGTTACGAGGTGCTGATACGTGTGGTGGTGTCGTCAAACGTCAGCCACCGCGCAGAAGCTCTTCTGAACAATATTGTAGCTGCTTTTTCGTTGTTCGATGCGCAGGGCAAAAATGGCTTTAAATTTTCTCCGGCCAAGAACGTTGATGAATTTATAACGAATTATATTCTTAGAATTTTCCCGCAGGAGCAAAACAAAGACATTTTGAACTCGGTTGAATTGGCGACAATTTTTCACTTTCCAGACCAGCGCAGTATTCCTACGTCACAGCTGGAGCGCCAGGAATCCAAGCAAGTAGATGGTCCGCGCAATATGCCCGACAAAGGATTGCTGCTTGGGTATAATGTGTTCCGCGGCGTTAAAAAGCCGGTGCGGCTTAGTCCTCACGACAGACAGCGCCACATGTACTCGGTTGGACAGACCGGTACTGGTAAATCGACATTCCTGGAGAATCTTGCTCTGCAAGACATGATGAACGGCGATGGGTTTGCTTTTGTTGACCCGCACGGTGACACTGTGGAAACTCTTTTATCTATGGTGCCTCGCGAACGTGTGGATGATGTTATATATTTCTGTCCGGCTGACATGGACTACCCCATGGGGCTTAATTTGTTCGAATTTCAGAGCCCTGAACAAAAAGACTTCCTAATCCAGGAAGCCTTGAACATGCTTTATAAATTGTACGATCCACAACACCAGGGGATAATGGGACCGCGGTACGAGCATTTGTTCCGCAACGCAGCCTTGACCATTATGGCCGACCCCGAAGGCGGCACCTTCGTTGATATCCCGAAACTCTTCCGAGATCCGCAGTATGTGAAGCAAAAATTACAATACGTTAAAGACCTGAACGTTATTGAATTCTGGCAAAAAGAAATGCCGCAGTCGCAGCGTTCAAACGAGTTCGGTGAGGTTGTGAGCTGGTTTGTGAGTAAATTTGGCGCCTTCTTGTCTAACGAGATGATGCGCAATATTATCGGTCAGACAAAAAGCTCATTTGACCTGCGTGACGTCATGGACAACAAGAAAATCTTATTAGTCAACTTGAGTAAAGGTAGAACCGGTGAACTGAACTCTAAGTTGCTTGGTATGGTTTTTGTCATGAAGTTCCAGGCGGCAGCTATGAGCCGGGCCAATATTCCTGAGAAAGAGCGCAAGGACTTTTCTTTATATGTCGACGAATTCCAGAACTTCTCGACAGATTCATTTGCTACCATTTTGTCAGAGGCACGAAAGTACCATTTGAACCTAATCGTTGCCAACCAGTTCACGACGCAGTTGACTGAGGAAATACGTGACGCCGTGTTCGGTAACATTGGTACGATCGTTGCATTCCGTGTCGGCCAGGATGAAGACGCTGAGGCTTTGAGTAAACGATTCCGGCCGGCTTTTGACCCGAGTGACCTGTTGCGTATGCCGAATTACAACACAGTGGTCAGAACACTTATCGGGGGCGTCCCCACGAAACCGTTTAGTATGGCGACTTTGCCGCCAATCGGTACGTCGAATACCAAATTAGCGACAGCTCTCAAGCAGCTGTCGGCTGCCAAGCACGGCAAGCCCAAGGCGGTAGTCGAGAAGGAGATTTTTGGCAGGCTGGCTACTAAGCCTGTCGCTGGCGCCACAGCGCCTGGTACTGGTCAGCAGCCTGCCTTTGGTGCGGGCACGGCTGGCCGTGCGTACCCCCAGAAGCCTGCCGGACCAACGGGTACAGGATCTTTCCTGGACGAGTGGATGTCCAAGCGAAAAGGGCCATTAACAATGCGTCCGTCGCCATGGTCGAAACCTAAGCAGGCAGCCGCTTCTGGGGCTGTCGCAAAACCAGCAGGCGCCCCAAGCCTCGGCGCGCCGCAGCAGCCAAACACCGCTGCGTTAAAACCAAATGCTCCGGCACGACCTATGGGGCCTGTCGAGCCTCGTAGAGCCAACTCTGGGCCTGGAGTGAACCATATTCCTCAGCCAGCTCCAAAGCTTGCTCCTACGGTATCGTATGCTTCTCCTGTTGCCCAGACACCGAGCGCTCCCGTATCAACGATGGCCGAGCCAACAGACTTTACCCATCAAGAAATTTTTATTGACCAAGAAGGCAATCTTCACAATAAGCAATAGCTCGCAGTTGAGGGGTGGGTGATTGCATTATCACCGGAACTCCCCTATACTATAAGAGAAGTGGTAATCACCTAACTGATTTATGAGGGTTTTTGAAAGTGGCTACAAAAAAGAACAGCTATTCCGCTGATCAAATTCAGGTATTAGAAGGGTTGGAGCCGGTACGCAAACGGCCGGGCATGTATATTGGCGGTACGGGTGTAGAGGGTCTGCACCATCTTGTTTGGGAGATTGTTGACAACGGCATCGATGAGGCATTGGCTGGGCATGCCTCTGAAGTGTTAGTGACGCTAATGGCCGATGGCGGCGTCACGGTATTTGACAACGGACGAGGTATCCCAACAGATATTCACCCCAAAACAGGCAAGAGCACTGTGGAGACTGTGCTTACGGTATTGCACGCGGGCGGTAAATTCGGCGGCGGCGGCTATAAAGTTTCCGGCGGTTTGCACGGTGTTGGCGTTAGTGTCGTGAACGCGTTGTCTTCTAGGCTAATTGCTACTATCTACAGGGATGGCAAAATCTACAGCCAAGAGTATTCCGGCGGCGCACCCAAGGGTGACCTGAAGGTGGTCGGTAAGACGGATAAGACCGGCACCCAAATTACGTTTTACCCTGACGAGACAATTTTCGAGAATACCAAATTCAGCTATGACGTTATTTTGGACAGATTGAGACACCAGGCATATCTCACAAAGGGCGTCAGAACTTCAATCTATGATGAGAAGACAGGTGCCAAGTATGGATTCTATTTCGAAGGTGGCATTAAATCATATGTTACGCACCTCAATTACGGCAAAGAGGTCGTAGACGAGGACGTCTTTTATGTAGACAAAGAAGTTAACGATACTCAGATCGAAGTAGCGGCACAGTATACTGAAGGTTTCACCGAGACAATTAAGACCTTTGCCAACAACGTCGTTAACCCAGAGGGCGGTACACACCTCACCGGCTTTAGAACGGCCTTAACACGCGTAATCAATGATTACGCCCGTAAGACAGGCCTGATAAAAGAGAAAGAAGAGAACCTGACGGGTGAGGACTGCCGTGAGGGCATGACCGCCGTTATTTTAGTTAAATTGCCTGACCCGCAGTTTGAAGGCCAGACCAAAAACAAGCTAGGCAATCCTGAGGTCCGCGGTTATGTGGACCAGGTGATGGCTGAGTACTTTACCTACTATCTCGAAGAGCACCCGGCAGTAGCTAAGAAGATCGTAGGCAAGGCTTTGCTGGCCGCCCGCGCCCGCAAAGCTGCCCGCGCTGCCCGCGAAAACATCATTCGTAAAGGTGTGCTTGAGGGTGCCAGCATGCCTGGAAAACTAGCCGACTGTTCCAGCAAAGACCCCAAGAGTTCTGAAATCTATTTAGTCGAGGGCGATTCGGCCGGCGGTTCAGCTAAGTCTGGACGCGACAGCAAGACTCAGGCCATCTTGCCTTTAAGAGGAAAGGTGCTGAACGTTGAACGCGCCCGTTTAGACAAGATGCTGGCCAATAACGAAATCCTAAGCCTTATTAAGGCTCTAGGCGTAGGCATCGAAGATTCGTTCGATGTCAACGGCCTGCGCTACGACAGAATTATTATTATGACCGATGCCGATGTCGACGGATCGCACATTAGCACTCTTCTGCTGACGTTCTTCTTCCGTTTTATGAAACCGGTAGTCGATGGCGGTCATGTTTACCTGGCTAAGCCGCCGCTGTTCGAGCTGGTGAAGCCGGGGCGCAAGTCCAGCGAGTTCATTTATGACGAAGCCGAATTAGACAAGGTCCTTGACGCGCGGATTGCCAACCGCAAGGAAGAAGGCCTCAAGGTTAATGCCGAAGAAGAGCGTTTCCGCCAAGCTGGCTTCATCGAACAGAAGCGCTATAAAGGTTTGGGTGAGATGGACGCCGAACAGCTGTTCGAGACCACTATGAACCCAGAGAAGCGTGTGTTGATACAGGTTAGGGTCGAAGACGCCGAAAAGGCTGACGCGATCTTCAATAAGCTGATGGGTACAGAAGTTGAATTACGTAAGAATTTCATTCAGACTCATGCAAAATTTGTTAAGGATTTGGATATTTAGCATATGGACGACCAAGACCAGCCACAAGTGAACAAAGAAGACGATACTATGGACCTTAGCACGGCGCCGCTTGAGGGTGATGTGATCGAAGGCTTGGACCATTCCAGACTTGTTGAACGCCGTACCGTAGAAAACGTCATGGAAGATAGCTATTTACGCTATTCTATGAGCGTTATTATCGATCGTGCGCTGCCTGACGTCCGTGATGGTATGAAGCCTGTGCATCGCCGCATTTTATACACCATGAACCGCGACGGTCTAAGGGCCTCTGCTAAGCATCGTAAAAGCGCCAACGTTGTTGGTGCTGTGATGGGTGATTATCACCCTCATGGCGACTCTGCCATTTATGACGCCATGGTTCGTATGGCTCAGCCATGGTCAATGCGCTACATGCTAGTAAATGGCCAGGGTAACTTTGGTTCTATGGACGGAGACCCGCCAGCAGCCATGCGTTACACGGAAGCCAAGATGGCTCATGTGACCGACGAGCTTCTAGGAGACATCGAAAAGGAAACAGTTGATTTTCGTGATAACTATGATGGCCGTTTGCAGGAGCCATCTGTTCTGCCGGCTAAATTGCCAAACCTGTTGTTAAACGGACAACTGGGTATCGCCGTTGGTATGGCTACCAACATACCCCCGCACAACCTGACCGAGGTAATTGATGCGACCATTTACCAAATTGACCACGGCGATGCTACGCTTGATGATTTGTTGAAATTCATCAAAGGGCCGGACTTCCCGACCGGCGGCATTGTCTTTGGCAAGGACTCAATTCGCAGTGCTTACGCAACCGGCAAGGGCGGAGTTGTTGTACGTGGCGTGGCTGAAATCGGTGAGACCAAAAAAGGGCGCCACCAAATAATCATTACTGAGATCCCATACGCTCTTAACAAAGAGAGTCTTATTATAAAGATCGCCGACCTGGTCAAAGAAAAGAAGATAGTTGGCATTAGCGACATCCGCGATGAGAGCGCCCGCGGTAACGTGCGGATAGTAATTGACCTTAAGAAAGACGCTTATCCCAAGAAGCTCTTGAACCAGCTATACAAGCTGACGCCGCTGCAAACGGCATTTCATTACAACATGATGGCCCTCATTGATGGCATACAACCGCGCGTATTAGGTCTACAGGACATGATCCAAGAGCACATCAAGCACCGCCAGATAGTAGTGCGCCGGCGCACCGAATATGAACTCCGTAAGGCCAAAGAGCGCGCCCACATACTGGAGGGTCTAAAGATCGCGCTTGACCACATCGATGAAGTAATTAGCGTTATACGAGCCAGTCAAACGACCGAAGAGGCCCAGGCAAATCTTATTAAGAGGTTCGGTCTTAGTGTAATTCAGGCTAAGGCCATTTTAGCTATGCAACTGCGTACGCTTGCCGGCCTGGAACGCCAGAAGATCGAGGACGAACTTGCCGAGCTGCGCAAAATAATTGCCGAGCTCGAAGCTATCTTGGCTGATGAGCAGAGAATATTAGCAATCGTCAAAGACGAAATGCTGTACATCAAGAAGCAGTATGGCGATGAACGCCGCACAAAGGTGGTGCCGCAAGAGCTGGACAAGATGAGCGATGAAGACTTGGTTCCAGACGAGCAGGTGGTAGTTACTTTGACGAACGCTAACTACATTAAGCGTAGCCCGATCGCCGACTATAAACGCCAAGGCCGCGGCGGAAAAGGCCGCCGTGGAATGACTACCCGCGAGGAAGACGTCATCGAGCACGTAGTTAATGCCAGCACACACGACTACCTGCTATTTTTCACTAATAAGGGACGCGTTTTCCGTTTGAAGACCTACGAAGTACCTATGGTAAGTTTGAGCGCCAAGGGTATTGCGATCGTCAACCTGTTGCAGCTGCAGCCCGAAGAAATGGTCAGCGCTGTTATTAATGTCAGCAAGCAAGAAACTGCCGGCGGTAATCTAATAATGTGTACAGTACGCGGAGTGGTTAAAAAGACCCCGTTCGAGCAGTACAAAAATGTACGCAGCAGCGGCTTGATCGCAATCAATCTTGATGACGGCGACGAGCTAAAATGGATACGTATCACTGACGGTAATAACGAGGTCGTTATATCTACTGCTCAGGGGCAGGCAATACGCTTCAGCGAAAAAGACGTACGACCTATGGGCCGCGTCTCGCGCGGCGTACGAGGCATTCGTCTGCGCGCCAGCGACAAGGTTATAGGTATGGACGTAGTAGAAGAAGGGTCCAGTATCTTTGTGATTAGCCGTTTCGGATACGGTAAACGTACCAAAGTAGCCCAATTTACGCCCCACGCCCGCGGCGGGGTAGGTATCCGCTCGGCTGTAGTCAATGTCAAGACGGGCAATCTTATAGGCGTGAAGAGTCTTAGCGGCGACGAAAAGCAGGAAGTAATAATCGTGTCGTCGCAGGGTCAGACCATCAGACTTGGCATGAAAGATATCCCGGAACTAGGACGGGCGACCCAGGGGGTACGCATCATGCGCCTCAATGACGGGGACGAAGTAGTATCTCTCGCATTGGTTGACATTGTCCCGGAATCTGATGAAGAAGAGCCTGAAAACCAATAGATATAATGGTGATGTAACAATTACCACTACATTGGACAATAATTATCTTGACAATCTTTAGTAATTCATCGTACTATACATCTAGCAATTTTTGAGGTCTTAGTTTGAGAGTCTCGAAAGAACATTAAAAATTGAGTAGTGCAAATCAACGTCAGTTCATTTGAATTGTTTTTTAAAGTCAGCACTTAGATCGCAAGGTCTGAGGATAACGACTGAATCAGACAAATTCTTTTTTTGGAGAGTTTGATCCTGGCTCAGGATGAACGCTGGCGGCGTGCCTAATACATGCAAGTCGAGCGGTAACGGGAGGAGCTTGCTCCTCGCCGACGAGCGGCGGACGGCTGAGTAACGCGTAGGAATGTACCCCAAAGTGAGGGATAACTGCTCGAAAGAGTGGCTAATACCGCATGTGATCTTCGGATTAAAGCTTTATGCGCTTTGGGAACGGCCTGCGTCCGATTAGCTAGTTGGTGAGGTAATGGCTCACCAAGGCGACGATCGGTAGCTGGTCTGAGAGGATGATCAGCCAGACTGGGACTGAGACACGGCCCAGACTCCTACGGGAGGCAGCAGTAGGGAATTTTCCACAATGGGCGAAAGCCTGATGGAGCAACGCCGCGTGCAGGATGAAGGCCTTCGGGTTGTAAACTGCTTTTATATAGTGACGATTATGACGGTAGCTATATGAATAAGGATCGGCTAACTACGTGCCAGCAGCCGCGGTCATACGTAGGATCCAAGCGTTATCCGGAATTACTGGGCGTAAAGAGTTGCGTAGGTGGCATAGTAAGCGGATAGTGAAAGCGTGTGGCTCAACCATACATCCATTATCTGAACTGCTAAGCTTGAGGACGAGAGAGGTAGGTGGAATTTCTAGTGTAGGGGTGAAATCCGTAGATATTAGGAGGAACACCGATGGCGTAGGCAGTCTACTGGCTCGTTCCTGACACTAAGGCACGAAAGCGTGGGGAGCAAACGGGATTAGATACCCCGGTAGTCCACGCCGTAAACGATGGATGCTAGCTGTTAAGCCGTATCGACCCGGCTTGTAGCGAAGCTAACGCGTTAAGTATCCCGCCTGTGGAGTACGGTCGCAAGACTAAAACATAAAGGAATTGACGGGGACCCGCACAAGCGGTGGAGCGTGTTGTTTAATTCGATGGTAAGCGAAGAACCTTACCCAGGTTTGACATCCTCGAGAAGGTTTCCGAAAGGAAATTGTGCCGTAAGGAATCCGAGTGACAGGTGTTGCATGGCCGTCGTCAGCTCGTGTCGTGAGATGTTTGGTTAAGTCCATCAACGAGCGCAACCCTTATAGTTAGTTGTATTTTTCTAGCTAGACTGCCCTGGTAACAGGGAGGAAGGAGGGGATGATGTCAGGTCAGTATTACCCTTACACCTGGGGCTACAAACACGCTACAATGGCCGGTACAAAGGGCAGCCAAGTCGCAAGACGGAGCAAATCCCATCAAAGCCGGTCCCAGTTCGGATTGCAGGCTGAAACTCGCCTGCATGAAGTCGGAATCGCTAGTAACGGTAGGTCAGCACACTACCGTGAATACGTTCCCGGGTCTTGTACACACCGCCCGTCAAACCATGAAAGTCGCCAATACCTGAAGTGTGAGCTTTGCCTCGCCCTAAGGTAGGGGAGATGATTGGGGTTAAGTCGTAACAAGGTATCCGTACGGGAACGTGCGGATGGATTACCTCCTTTCTAGGGAGAAACTAGCATCCTAAGAGTAATCAAGGGAGAGCTAGGTCGATCTCGGTAAACGATACCCAGTACTGATCGTTTACATATCCCGATTTATCGGGACGGGACACAGTTCTGAACACCACGGACTTGACGTTGTTTGCACTACTAGATTTTTAAACGAAGGCGCAGGATTGAATTGGCGCCTTTTTGTTTAACAATTGATTGCAAAACAGGGGTGATTCCGGTACAATACCGTTTGTCCATGAGAATGGGCGATTAGCTCAGCTGGTTAGAGCGCGTCACTGATAATGACGAGGTCGGAGGTTCAAGTCCCCCATCGCCCACCATTAACAAGTTTTGCCTAAGTTGGATGCTACTGTAATAGCTAGTGCCAAAGCCTCTCCTGCTTGATGGGGGATGCTTCGCCAGTGACTACAAAAGCATCGCAGGCGTTTTTTGGGGACATAGCTCAGCTGGCTAGAGCACCTGCTTTGCAAGCAGGGGGTCCGGGGTTCGAATCCCCGTGTCTCCACCATTTTTTTAAGGTGTAATATCGTAGTGGTTTTTGCAGCATTTAATGCTTTACAACCTCTGTAATAACTGATATCATTACACAGCACTTGAGTTTAGGCCGGAGGCTATAAGATTTGAAGCATAGCCTGAAGTGTAAACTCAAGAAAAGACAATAAGTGTGGGATCTTGAGTTTTGCAACTTAAAAATTCGGATTTTTATAGAGCAAATAATGACAAACGGCTATTGGTTTATACCAATAACTAGTCAATGCATAATGACCTAGAAATAGGTCGAACGTAAAAAGTTACTCAAGCGCACACAAAGGATGCCTTGACATACAATACCGACGAAGGACGTAAGGAGCTGCGATAAGCTTCGGGGAGCTGCTGACTAAGCTTTGATCCGAGGATGTCCGAATGGGGAAACCCGGCTGGAGTCATGTCCAGTCACGGCTATCTGAATATATAGGATAGTTTGAAGGTAACCGCCTGAACTGAAACATCTTAGTAGGGCGAGGAAGAGAAAGTAAACAACGATTCCGTTAGTAGTGGCGAGCGAATGCGGAAGAGCCCAAACTTTTTAGGTTTCCATCTGTTAATTCAGGTGGATAAATTGGTAGATGAATATCTAAAAGGGGTTGTGACATTACAAACAACCAGTACGGAGCCCTGGTGCAAACCAGTTTTCCGTACCGGAAGCAAGAGCTACCATTCTCTTGCATAAGGTCTACAAATCAGCGAGGCGAGCAGAACAACCTGGAAAGGTTGGCCAAAGACAGTGATAGCCTGGTACGCAAAGTTTCGCTAACCTTATATTTGTTTTGTCGAGTAGGTCGGGACACGTGAAACCCTGACTGAATCTAGGGGGTCCACCCCCTAAGGCTAAATATATTGTATGATCGATAGTGAACAAGTACCGTGAGGGAAAGGTTAAAAGAACCCAGGGATGGGAGTGAAATAGAACCTGAAATTGTGTGCGTACAAGGAGTCGGAGCCCTTCGGGGTGACGGCGTGCTTTTTGTAGAACGATCCAGCGAGTTACTGGTTGCTGCAAGCATAAGACATTTGTCGGATGCATAGCGAAAGCGAGTCTGAATAGGGCGATTTAGTAGTAATTAGTAGACCCGAAACCAGGTGACCTAACCATGGGCAGGCTGAAGCGCAGGTAAAACTGCGTGGAGGGCCGAACCGTAGCGAATTGCAAAACGCCCGGATGACCTGTGGTTAGCGGTGAAATGCCAATCGAACCTGGAGATAGCTGGTTCTCCTCGAAATAGCTTTAGGGCTAGCGTTGTACGGTAGCTGGTAGGGGTAGAGCTCTGTTTCGGACTGGGGCCCGTGAGGGTACCCACCCTTGACAAACTACGAATACTATCAGTGGAACTACAGCAGTTAGAACGTCGGGGCTAAGCTCGGCGCTCGAAAGGGAAACAGCCCAGATCACCATCTAAGGTCCCCAAGTCTATGCTAAGTGGGAAACGAGGTGGGATTTCTTAAACAATGAGGATGTTGGCTTAGAAGCAGCCATTCATTTAAAGAGTGCGTAACAGCTCACTCATCAAGAGATCCTGCGCGGAAAATGTAACGGGGCTAAGCATAGTACCGAAGATGTGAACTGTCAGTTTACTGGAGTGGTAGAGGAGCGTTGATATCTGCGTTGAAGCTGGACTGCGAGGTCTGGTGGAGCGTTATCAAGTGAGAATGCTGGAATGAGTAACCATAAGGCAGGTGAGAATCCTGCCCACCGAAAGAGCAAGGTTTCCTGGGCCACGGTAATCGTCCCAGGGTTAGTCGGTCCTAAGCCGAGGCAACGTAGCGTAGGCGATGGACAACGGGTTAATATTCCCGTACTGGTGTTGCATTGTTTGGCGTGCGCGGCATATTAGTGAGAGCGGATTCATGGTTATATCCGTCTAAGTAAGAGGAATACTTACGAATGAAACGACCTTTTGGTCGAATTCTCATGAAGGTGCTGACTAGAAAAGCTACCAAACGCGTGTGCAATGCCACCCGTACCGCAAACCGACACAGGTGCTCAGGTCGAGTAGACCAAGGTGTACGAGTGATTCTTCGTCAAGGAACTCGGCAATACAGCGACCGTAACTTAGGGATAAGGTCTGCCCCGTCACAGTGTTTATCACTAGTGACTTGCCAGTTTTCTTTTAACGGAAACAACAGTAGTTTGTATAAGTTTTTAACTTCTTATATGAGCCTGTATAAAACTGAGTAGTCGAAAGACGACAAACATATCGAGAAAAGAAAGCTGACCCCATTAAGTTCACTATCGTGGTAGATAGTGTGACGGGGCCGCAGCTAAGGAACCCATGCAACTGTTTACCAAAAACATAGGTCTCTGCTAACACGAAAGTGGATGTATAGGGGCTGACGCCTGCCCGGTGCTGGAAGGTTAAGGGGAGTGCTTCACGGTGCGAACTGAAGCCCCAGTGAACGGCGGCGGTAACTATAACCGTCCTAAGGTAGCGAAATTCCTTGTCAGGTAAGTTCTGACCCGCACGAATGGCGTAATGATATGGGTACTGTCTCGACGAAGAGCTCGGTGAAAGTGCATTGACGGTAAAGATGCCGTCTGTCCGCAGCAGGACGAAAAGACCCCGTGGAGCTTTACTACAGCTTGACATTGAACTGGGCTATAACATGTGTAGCATAGGTGGGAGACTTTGAAGCTTAGGCGCTAGCCTAGGTGGAGTCACCGGTGAAATACCACCCTTGTTATGGTTTGATTCTTACCCTGACCGCAAAGAGCTTTTGACGCCTTTCTTATAGAGAGGGCTAGTCGAAGGTTGTTTCCGGTTAGGGGACCGTGTCTGGTGGGTAGTTTAACTGGGGCGGTTGCCTCCTAAAGAGTATCGGAGGCGTTCAAAGGTTGGCTAGGTTCGGATGGAAATCGAATTGATAGTGTATACGCATAAGCCAGCTTGACTGTGAGGCCTACAAGCCAAGCAGGTACGAAAGTAGGAGTAAGTTATCCGCTGTCCGTACATTTATGTACATGAGTGTGGTATCGACAGCGCTAACGGATAAAAGTTACCCCGGGGATAACAGGCTTATAGCGCCCAATAGTTCACATAGACGGCGCTGTTTGGCACCTCGATGTCGGCTCATCTCATCCTGGAGGGGGAGCACCTTCCAAGGGTCCGGCTGTTCGCCGGTTAAAGAGGTACGTGAGCTGGGTTCAGAACGTCGTGAGACAGTTCGGTTTATATCCGCTGTGGACGCAAGGAAATTTGAGAGGATCTGCCCCTAGTACGAGAGGACCGGGGTGGACGCACCGCTGGTGTACCAGTTGTCGTACCAACGGCATTGCTGGGTAGCTATGTGCGGACCAGATAAGCGCTGAAAGCATATTAAGCGTGAAACTGACCTCAAGATTAGATTTCCCTATGAGGACACTGAAAGACGATCAGTTTGATAGGCGCAAGGTGGAAGTACGGCAACGTATGGAGCCGAAGCGTACTAATAGTCCCATTGACTTTTTACGATCTCTCATTCGGTCATCTTCGGATGACAGGAATGAGAGAAAGTGCATTGACTAGTTGTTGGTGTGTATCATAATGTGATAACACCCGTTTGTAATAAACGTTCTTTAGAAATTCGAAACAACTCGTATGGACGTCGAAATGACGCTTCACCTTTACGAAGGTGGCGTCGTTTCGGTGCCCATGGCGCGAGGGAGACACCTGTTCCCATGCCGAACACAGCAGTTAAGCCTCGCCGCGGTTACAATACTTGGGGTCCACCCCTGGGAAAATAGCACGGTGCCGAATTATACAAAAGCCATCCGAATAGGGTGGCTTTTGTCTTGCTTTTTTGTAACGACAGTGTTATAATAGTTGTTATGAATCCAGAGCATTTAGCACTCCAAACCCTAGAGCCCCAGATTGATCTGGACGCTCAACTGGATGTGGCCGCCAATCCTCAGGCATTTGAATCGGAATTCGGTTTTGAGCCCTCCGATGAGGCCTTGGCCGACCTAGACTCAATGAAAATATTGAGCGGCGAGCCGGATGTGCTTGAAACACAAACTACAGGTCTTGAAATCCAGCACCTGGAAGAGCCTCATTTTAATGCAGATTTGCTCGATATATTCTGGCGCAGCGCCGGCAACCCGGAGCTCTCGAAGACTATAGGTGCTTTCCTTGTTACCAAACTAGCAATTGATACTGCTATTTATCAGCACGCAATTGTTCAACAGCAGCACCTAGATGCGTTAGAGATGATCTCTCGCGACATAGAGGAACGCGGCCGTCGCTCTACAAAAGAAGCAGCCGCAGTAAGATAGGCCTTGAGGAGAATGGGGCGTAACCGATTGGAGACGCTACTATAATGCCTTGCGGTAGTTTATGAAATTTTTTTGGGAAGTAGAGTATTCAATATGAGCGAAACGTCTGCAGGCGCCGCTTCTATCACGGAGCAACGTCTAAACCAGGTGAATGAAGTACTGGCGTCACATGACCTGGCAACTCCATTTACGTATTTGGGCGACGTCGACAAAGGAGAGGTTGGGATTCTCGGCGCAGAACGGGTGGTTGATTGCGGGGAAGGGCTTTACCTTGTAGAGCTGCCCGCGCAATTTACGCCTGATACGGTTGACCCTCAGTCGGGGAATACCGTACCTGGTAAACAAGGCAAATTCTGGACATTCTTTAACAGCCGGGAGAGGGACGAGCAACAGTCGTTGATAGTTCCTTTCGTTGGTGATGCCCCACAGGGGTACCAGAACGGATTTTACACCCCTCAGCTCAATACAACACTAGAATCCGTTAACAGTCAGCTTAGGGAAGCCGGTCTTAAGCCTTTGCCGGTGGCGGTTAACGCCTTAACCCCTACCGTAACCGGGGTGACAGATATTGTCGGAGTAAATAGCAAGTTTTTCTCTGTTGTGATCCTTGAGGTAAAAAATCCTGACGGTTCTGTATCGCGCAAGCCGTTCTCGGTGAATGCTAACTCAATTGAAGGCGTAGATGGAACCGTTTTTGCTACGACGATTGGGCCTGATGACGGCCGACAGCAGGTCCTTTTGGGCAATGCGTACAGGCCGACAATCGGGGAAAGAGGGTTTGAGGCTACCCGCGGGTTTTATAGCCCTTCTGTAGGGGAACAGAGCCTTGTGATTAAGGGCCTGACTGACATTCCGACCTTCAGAAGGTTGTTGGATGAGGTAAAGCAAGAAACCGGCTTGACCGCCTTGGGTGATCTAAGGTTCTTGGGAACTATGCGACAAGATCCGGAGTTCGAAATCACTGCTCCTGCGGTCTATGGTCTAAATGTTGCATCTCCGGAATTTGGCCGACAAGAACTTGAGGATGCGGAGAAAATCCGGGTTACTTTGGCCAGTTATGAGGAATTGTACAGTATGCTCCCTGGCATGTTGGACGCTTTTACGATCGGAGCTCTGGCTAGAGAGCTAATTAGCGAACGTATCTTGATTCTTAATGATCGGGCACGGGCTGCGCAAGAGGCGGGGGAACAGCTAGTGTTAGCTAGGCCATGGCGCGTGCAATACGGCGAATGGTCAACGGAAGTTATAAGAGGCAGAGTAGCCGACTTTCCGGTTAGCGACAGAATTGGTACTGTTGCGGTAAATACGGGCACGGCTCGGATTATGTCAGGAGTACATACTGCCAACGGATCCTGGAGCGCTATGAGCAAGGCTGCAGAAGCTCAGGGACAAAGGTTGCAGCCGTTGTACCCTTATGAGGCGCTGCGCAAGATAGCATGTGGGGAATTAGATATGGTTACTACAACAGGAATTATCAAGGCGCTGCGCGCTAAAGGTTACCTGAGTCTTGGAAATAAGACGAGAGCCTAAGCAGTAGTGCTTAATTCTTGACATTAGCGCAATAGCGTGTTATCATAAGCATAGTTTCGTGAAGAAAATTGAGGGTTGCCGAGATATCGGTGGCTCTCTTTTTTCTCCACGACAAAAGCAGCAAAGTAAGGGAGGTTTTTACTATGGCTGGAACAAAGACTGGCGGCAAAGCTGCCGCTGCAACTAATAAAGCAAAGTATGGTACTGACTTTTACGCCAAGATTGGCGCAAAGGGCGGTAAATTAGGCCGTACGGGCGGTTTCTTTGCAAACCGTGAACTAGCACGCCAAGCCGGTGCCAAGGGCGGACGTATTTCGCGCCGCACCAAGAAAGTTGCTTAGCTAGGGCTTTATGAGTGGGAAAAAGGCCGGATATTATCCGGTCTTTTTGTTTTTTGAGCGGCGGTAAGGTCGGCATAAACGTGAATTAGTAACACTCCAGCATCTACCGCAATTGATGCACCTGTACCTTTTTGTATTGTCCTGTAGGCTGTTCGTGCCGCAGGCCGGGCAGGCGCTACGCTTGTGGAGCCAGTCTCTGTAGGTGTCGAGACAGTTTTGTATATGTTCGTCATCGATTTTTACGTCGTAAATCCCTGCAAGTTTTTGCGCTTCCGCCCAGGCACTGACTTCCTTGCTGAGCAAGTCAACATCTTTGATGTATTTTGCATGACCGAGCTTGGCATGGGCCAGCTCATGCAGAAGCCCGGCTTCGCTGTGGGGATGGCCTGCCGTATAGACTATTTCTTTCGTGCGCGGAGACCAGCAATGAGTATCACCGACCGTAAAAGAGTACTCTGGGAAATCTTTTTGTAGCTTAAGAACCAGAGTTTCCATAAAGGCTTTTGGCTAAGTCATAGCACCCGTATGCTACGGCGTCTTCAGGTCGGCCGGCTTGTCTGATGACAGGTAAGGGGATAAGTGGGGTCTCGTAAGGTGCAAGAGCATCCTGAAGGTAGTCTTTATAACGTTCATAGTAGGTGCCTACGCCGCCGCCCAGCACGATTACCTCAGGCTGTATAACGGCAATAAGATCTATCAAGCCAACGGCAATATCTTTGCAGATTAATTTCCAGGTTTCAGCGTCAGTTATCTCGCTGGCTTGTTTGCCGAAGCGTTTGTAAATCGCTTGTCCGGAAGCGAATTTCTCCCATTCTTCCAGCTTGCCGTGATGTTCGAGCATCATATGGCCGCCTTCGGAATCGGCAAAGGCCGGCTCAATCTTTTGGTTGATAATGATACCGGTCCCGATGCCCGTGCTGATGGTGATGTATAAGACATGGCTGAACTTGCCCTTGAGCAGCATTGCCTCTGAAAGTCCGGCCAGATTAGCGTCGTTGTCGACGACCACCGGACACTGAACAATTTTTGTAACATCTTTTTTTACAGGCACGTTGTGCCAGGGCAGGTTGCCCATATCCAGACCAACACCGTTCACCCGATCTATTCGACCTGGCACGCCAACTCCACAAGCTTTGAAGTCTTTGGCATTAAGGCTGCCGACAGTTTGGGATAGCTGCTTGAGCCATTCTTTGTAATCGTGGGGCGTAGGAAACCTTTGACGCTCTGTTATTACGCCACCGTCGTCCAATGCGGCGACCAATGTTTTGGTGCCGCCAATATCTATAGCTAAATACATAGTAGCTCCAATATAGCATGTTGGCGGTGCCGCCGGCTACGACTTTTGACCATCAGATATAAAAGAGGTATAATGATAACAATCTTGCGGTGGCTTTGGAGCTGCCGACAGAAATACAATTTAAGGAGGCATGGATAGCATGTCAAAGAATATTAACGTAACAATGGACGACCTGCTCGCGGGCAGTGAAGTCAAACAATTGGAATCAGGCGATGTCATCGAAGGTGTCGTTAGCTCAGTGCGTAAGCACGAAGTTTGGATTGATTTAGGAGCAAAGGGTGTCGGCGTAGTTATGCGCCGCGAACTGTCGCATGGCCAGCAACTTGAACCAGGCCAGACCGTAACAGTCAGCGTTATTGATCCTGAGCTGGAAGAGGGTCACGCCCTGCTAAGCATGAAGCGTGCTGCCAAGGATCGCGGCTGGGATGAGCTTAAGCGTATTTTTGACGCTCAGGAAATAGTCGATGTAACACCTTATGATGCAAACCGCGGCGGTTTGTTGGTAGAACTGGAAGGCATCCGCGGATTCTTGCCGGTCAGCCAGTTGGCCGCAGGCCACTACCCGCGTGTTTCCGGCGCTGACAAGGACGAGATTTTGCAAAAACTCAACGCGTTGGTCAGTCAAACCATCCGGGTGCGCGTACTGGACGTCAGTCGCAAAGACAACAAACTGATCTTTTCCGAGAAAGAAGCTGTTAAGGATGACATGCACGCCCGTTTTGCGGAGCTTAAGGTCGGCGATATCGTCGAGGGAGTCGTAACTGGTGTTATAGACTTCGGAGCATTCGTTAATGTCCAGGGAATTGAAGGCTTGATACATATCTCAGAGATTTCCTGGGAGCGTGTCGAGGACCCTCGTAACTACGTGAAGGTCGGCGATACAGTTAAGGCTAAAATTATCGCAATAGATAAAGACCGACTGAGCCTGAGCCTCAAGCAGATGTCAGAAGACCCATGGCTTAAAGAAGTGAAGGCGTTTAAAAAGGGTGATGTGGTTGAAGGTAAGATCACGCGTATTACTCCTTTTGGCGCTTTTGTACAGCTTAGCCCGAGCGTTGAAGCCTTGGTCCATGTTTCAGAGATGAGCGATGACGAGACTGTTGACCCGCAGCAGATTTTCAAACTCAACGAGAGTAAACAGTTCAAGGTTTTGGACATAGACAACGAAGCACGCAAGATTGCTTTAAGCCTTAAAAACGCAAAGTAACAGACGTTGCAACATAAGAGTAGGTAAAGAGCCGGCAAGGCGGCAGAAAGGAGTGTGATCAATGGCAAGGACTATTGAAGTCGAGGACACGATTACCGTTGGCGCTCTGGCAGATAAGCTAAGCTTGCCGGTTACTCGTTTAATTAGTGAGTTGTTCAAAAATGGCGTAATGGCCACCGTTAACGAACGGATTGATTTTGATACGGCTCAGATCATAGTCGAGGAACTCGGTCTTGATGTAGAGTTAGAAAAAAAGGTACAAGAAGTAGCTATAGCCAGCCGTGAAAAACGCCGTGAACATAGCAAGGATGCTTCTTCGCGTCCGCCAGTCGTAGCGGTTATGGGCCATGTTGACCACGGCAAGACCAGTTTGCTCGATGCAATACGGGGGGCACAGGTGGTTAAGGGCGAAGCCGGCGGTATTACACAGCATATTTCGGCTTACCAGATTACGCACAACGACCGGGCTATAACGTTTTTGGATACTCCTGGCCACGAGGCCTTTGCAGCTATTCGTGAGCATGGGGCACATCTGACGGACATTGCTATCATCGTTGTTGCAGCAGATGACGGCATCAAACCTCAGACTTTGGAGGCAATCCGTTTTGCGCGCAAGGCTGGCGTAAAGATTATTGTTGCTATCAACAAGATAGACAAGCCTGGCGCCGACTCGAACCGGGTTAAGCAGCAGCTTGCAGAGCAGGAATTGCTTGTTGAAGAGTGGGGCGGGGAGACTGTCGCAGTAGAGGTATCGGCTAAAACCAAGGCAGGGATAGATAATCTGTTGGATATGATTTTGTTGGTGGCTGACGTGGAAGACTATAAAGCCGAAACAGATGTGCCGGCTACCGGCTTGGTCATCGAAGCTCATGTCGAACAGGGCCGAGGCCCTATAGCTAACGCCTTGGTCGAGGAAGGCACCCTTAGACAAGGTGATTTTGTTGTCGCCGGGTCTACCTATGCCAAAATCAGAACTCTTCAGTCAAGTAGCGATCAGTCTCTGAAGTCTGCCGGGCCATCTACGCCTGTTGTTATAACCGGGTTTAAGTCTATGCCGGAATTTGGGGATGAGTTTAGCGTTGTCGCCAACGAAAAGATCGCCCGTTCGATGGCCGAACAGACCGCGATGCAGAAGCATGCCAGGGGTGCTGGCGACAGCATGACCAGCAGCGAGTTGATACGGATCATTAACCGCAGCAATAAAATGCAAGAGCTCAATATTATTGTCCGTGCTGATGTGCAGGGTTCTCTGACCTCCGTCATCGATAGCCTGAAAGCGCTTGATACTGATGAAGTTGCCGTGCGAATCGTAAGTTCCGGAGTGGGTCCGATAACTGATAACGATATTCATACTGCTACAAGCAGCCACTCGATTATTTACGGCTTCAACGTTACGGCCCCCACGGCAGTTAAGCGTTTGGCTTCCCGTGATAAGGCAGATATCCGTTTGTACAATATTATTTATGAGTTGATCGATGACGTTAAGGAAGGCCTTGGAAAGCTTTTGGCACCTGAGATTGTCGAGACCGAGCTTGGACGACTGTTGGTGAAGGCAATTTTTAAGACAACCAAGACTGAGATTATTTGCGGCGGCGAGGTTACTAAGGGCAAGCTGGTTGTGCCGTCATTAGTTAAGGTCATGCGCGACAGCCAGGAGCTGGCTGAAGTCGAGGTTACTAATCTCAAGCGTGGCCCCCAGGACGCCAAAGAGGTTGTAGAGGGTGAGATGTGCGGCGTTAGCCTGCGCACTACTTCGCGGATTGAACTGCAAGAGGGCGATCGCCTAGAATTCTTTAAGAGGGAAACTGTGATCCGTAAGCTATAGGTTGCCCTAGGTTTTGATAATGATAGAATAAGATCAGAAGAGAGGAGCCGAAAATAATGATAAAACTCGACGATGATTTGCTCAAAGAGCTGGGTCTGGACAGTCTGCCGACCGAAGAAAAGAAGAAGTTGCTTGCCCATATCTATGAAACGCTGGAGATGCGTGTTGGTATGAAGCTTGCAGAGCAGATGAGTGATGCTCAGCTTGCCGAGTTTGAGCAATTTATAGACCGCAACGATGAAGGTGGTGCTTTACATTGGCTTGAGACCAATTTCCCCAACTATAAAGACGTTGTAGCTGAAGAGTTCGAGAAGCTCAAGCAGGAAGTTAAGCAGTTAGCTCCGCAGATTTTAGCCAGCGGCGGTACTGGTACTGCCCCGGATGCCGGTGCGGCTCCTGCTCAAATGTAGCAGCTATTTAAAGAGATGTTTATAGCCGGCGAGGAATGCTTCGCCGGTCATTTCTTTTTTACCAGCTGGCTTAAGACGGTCTATGGCTAGGGCCTGTTGGCTGCAGAAAAAGACCGGTTGTTTGTCGATGATGGCTGTGCTGCCCGGGGTGCCTGCTGCATCAATAACGTGGGATTTTGTGATGACAATTTCTAGATTTTGGAGTTTTGTATAGCTTTTTGGCCACTCAATGAATGCGCGAACCTCGCGCTCCAGTTGTTCGGCCGGCTTGCTCCAGTCTAATGCGCCGTTTTCTTTGGTCAGTTTGTGTGAGTAGGAGACGGCTCGCCCTGTGACTGACTGTGGTGCTGATTTTGATTCGCCAGCCAGATGCCGCGGTAGATCGTGCTGTAAAAGGGCGAAGCTCAGCTGGATTAGATTATTGGTTAGCTCAGGCGTCGTAATGGTCGGTGGCAGGTCATATCCTCCATAGCTTAGGAGCGGGCCTTCGTCCATGGCTTCTACGAGCAACATTAGGCTGACCCCGGTTTGTTTTTGTCCGCTAAGTATAGAGAAGGTTATCGGGTCGGCTCCCCGCCACTCTGGGAGTATAGAAAAGTGGCTGTTGATTATCCCTAAAGGGAAGTAGTCAATTACCTTTTGTGAGACGATAATACCAAAGTCAATCAGTACTGCGCACCGGCTTGTAAAAGGCAATTCATCAAAGAGCGCATCGAGCTCGTGTCGGGTGGATACGGTTCTGACCGGCAGCTTTAGGTCCTCTGCAGATTCGATTACCGGCACCGCCCCACGGTGGTGTGGCGGACGCGGTTTGGTAACTACGGCTTCGATCGCAAAGGCCTGCGAAAGTAATCGCAGACTTTCGGCGGCAACTGGGCCGCTACCAAAGAATACTATTGTCTCGGATTTTTTCGTCATAATCTAATGCTTCTAGGCGTCCATCGGATTTGAGATGGAAAAAGGCCCCTGGATTAAATTTGATGTGGTCGATAAATACTTTGCCGTTTGTGTGGTCTATCTCGTGCTGCAGGACGCGAGCCAGGAAGCCTTCGGCATTAATTCGGAATTCGCGGCCTGTTTCGTCTTGGGCACGAACCCTGACTTTATTGTAGCGGGATACCTTGCCGTAAATATCAGGCACGCTCAAGCAGCCTTCGTAGTCTTCCTCGATCTCACCTTCGTATTTGGTTATGACTGGGTTGATGAAAACGGCAAACGTATGGTCGTCTTTGTTATCGAAGTTATTGCGCACTACTACGATCCTCAGGGCCTCATCGATTTGGATTGCGGCAAGCGCTACACCGACCTCGTGCTCCCGGCTATTTTCCCAGTCAATGGTAGCGGACTTCATGTCCTCTATTACTTTTTTGATCTCAGGGCTTATGACGCCGACTTTTTTTGAGCGCTGGCGTAGGTGTTCATTTGGTAGGGCAATGATGTCGTCTTTGGTCATTAGTCAAATTATACTTGAGAGACGTACAGGTTCCAAGGTGTAGCTATAGTAAGTTCATCGGGTCAATGTCATACAGCCACCCGCTCGGCAGAATTTTTATGACGTCTACTAGCCTTTTACGGCTAGTAGACTTAACGATTATCTGCCAGGCGAATTTATTTTGTACCTTCTCCCGGAACGAAGGGGCGGGGCCTTCGATGGTGATGCCTTTATGCTCTTTTTGCAGTTTCGAGACCAGGTCTTGGGCGGCGCGTTGGGAACTAGGGCTGCTGGCCCGACGGCAGGAAAGCTTTAACACATAGCAGAAAGGCGGAAAGTGGAACGACCGGCGTTCGGCAATCTCTCTCTCATAGAATTGCAGCCAGTTTCTGTTAAGAATTGATTGGATCAGAGGGCTGTCCGGAGAATAGGTTTGCACTACGGCATGCCCTTCACGATGCCCGCGGCCTACCCGTCCTATTACCTGTGCGAGTAATTGGTAGGTACGTTCCTGGGCGCTAAAGTCAGGAAAATATAGTCCCGTATCGGCAACGACAACGCCTACCAGGCTGAGCCTGGGCAGGTCCAGACCTTTGGCCAAGGCCTGGGTGCCGACCAGGATGTCTACGTCACCGCGCTTGATGGCGTTGTAGTTTTGTTCGATACGCTCCTCTTTTGTGTTGTCGGCGTCGAAGCGCATTATTTTGGAGGTTGGGAACATTTTCTCCAGCTCACTTGCTATCGCCTTGGTGCCGATACTTTTGAATATTACAGACGCATTACGGCACGAAGGGCAGCTGACCGGGCTTGTAGATTTATAGTCGCAACTATGGCAGCGCATAAGATGCCTGTCGGCGTGATATACGAGCGGCAAATCGCAATGAGGGCAAGTTGCCTGCCATCCGCAGCTGTCGCAAAATATTACACGCGCGGTCCCGCGCCTGTTTAGAAATACAAGAGATTGTTCGTTTCTGGAGAGTGCTGATTCAATTTTTTGGATAAGTTCATTGGAAAGATGGGGGCTTTTAGTGAATTGGGACCGGTCACGCAGGTCCACTATGCTTAGGGAGCTATCCAGGAAGTTGCTGACCTTGGCATTTTGCTGCATACGGATTATCGGGCGCTGTTTGGCTGTGGCTATATAGTAATCGGTTACCAGGGGTGTTGCTGAGCCCAAGACTATTGCGGCTTTGTGGATAGAGGCTAGCTTGGCTGCGACCGTAGTGGCGTGGTAGTAGGGCGATTGGTCTTGCTTGTAGGCGGTTTCGTGCGATTCGTCAACTACGATAAGGCCGACATTTTTTACCGGGCTAAAAAGCGCTGACCGTGCGCCGATTATTACCAACGGTTCTTTCCGCTCAAGCACCGCCTGCCAAATACGCTGGCGAACTGCGTCTGTAAGCTGTGAATGCAGAACTACTACCTGGTTGCCTAGCGCAGCTCTAAAGTCATTATCCAGCTGGGAGGTCAGGCCGATCTCCGGTGTCAGGATTATCACCGAGCGCCCGGACGCCAGGCTGCGCCGGGCGAGTTCTATATAGACCCTGGTTTTGCCTGTGCCGGTTTCACCGTGCAGCAAGTGCATGCCTATAGTTTGGATTTGGCTAAGGGCCTGTTGCTGATCAGCGCCCAAAGGGGGGAGGTTGTTTGGGGCTTTTCCGGCGTCAGGCAGCGGCAACGCGGACGGTTTTTTTGGCAATTGTTTGGGCAGCAGTAATTGTGCCAGAACGCCCAAAGGGGCGGGGTAGTAGTTCTTCATCCAGCCCAGCAGCTCAAGCAGGGCCGGGGGCAGTAGCGCAAGCGGGGGCGCGCAAGCGACTGGTCTAACATTGAAATCCGGCTTGCTTGCTCTGTGTCCTACTACCACCCCCAGCGCTTTTGATTGCCGTAGGGGAACTACAACAAGAGCCCCGATGTCCAGCGGTGCGTTACTACTGTAGGTAAGGGGTTCGTTGCCACGAAATTTGATGTCAGCGACTAACACCTCAACATATTGCATATTTGCATTATAGGGGTTTTGCTAAGGGAATATACAAATTTATGTTGAAAACCGGTGAATGCTCAGTTATACTAAATGTACGTTGTTTGAATGACAATAGGGCTTATGTTAGACGTATTCATCACATCACGAGTTAGACGCAAGATTATAGTTATCTATGCAAAATATCCGGACTTCAAAACTCATGTCCGGGGGCTTGCCAAGCTAATTAAAGAAGACGCAGGCAACATACAGCGTGAGCTAAAACGTTTAGAAAAAGTCGGTTTCTTAATTTCTGAGAAACAAGGTAACACCAAAATCTATCACACAAACAAACAGTTCGCTATTTTCAAAGAGCTCCAAAGTATTGTGTTGAAGTCACAACGAGTAGCTCAAAAAAAGCAGCAGATAGTTTAATAATTAAGAAGTCGGATATTTTTATTGCAAATCCTTCCCTGTTAAGGTAGAATATAACTGATATGATTCAAGTAACCCGTAAAGACTTAAAAGAGTTGCTAGAAAACCTTTTGCGCCGCTTCAACCGTAAGGTACAGCAAGCCGGCGTGATAGCCGTAGTAAAACAGTCTCAGTACTTTGAGAAGCCAATCAGCAAGCGTGAGCGGCGCAACAAAGCGATTATTCGTGCGCAGCGCAAAGCGTTGAAGATGAAAAAGATCAAGCTAGGCCAGCGGTAGACAAGAACACCAATATGCTTAAACAGCGTATCGACCAGGACTTAAAGACAGCACTCCTGTCAGGGGATAAGGTTTTGGCTACCACACTACGTGGTCTTAAAAGCGTGATTCTATATGAGGAAGTTGCTAAAGGTACACGCGAGCAGGGTTTGAGTGATGAGGATATAATTGTGCTTTTTGCCAAAGAGGCAAAGAAGCGTCAGGAAAGCGCTGACTTATATAAGCAGGGCGGCAGCGATGAGAAGGCCCAGGCCGAGCTGAACGAAAAGAAAATCATTGAGGCGTATTTGCCACAGCAGTTATCGGATGATGAATTAATTCAGATAGTAGATGCGGCAATTAAGGAATTGGGTGCGAACGGGCCGCAATTTATGGGCCAGGTTATAGGACTTGTTAAGCAAAAAGTCGGTGCAACCGCAGATGGGGCGCGCGTAGCAGCCCAGGTCAAGGAAAGGCTGAAGTAAATGATCATTCTTATGGGTATAGTAGGTGCAGGCAAGGGCACCCAGGCACAGATGTTGGCTGAACATTCCGGGTTTCAGGCTATTTCTACCGGTGACTTGTTGCGTAAATACGCAACAGAAGAACAACATAGACGTATGTTGGCCGGTGAATTGTTGGATGACGACGAAATAATCGATATGGTGGACCAGGTCCTTACTAATGCCAAAGACCCTGCCAAGTGTTTGTTGGACGGCTTTCCTAGAAGCGTCAAGCAGACGCAGTGGCTTCTGGACCAAATCAAAAGTGGCCGCTTTAAGTTGACTGAGATTATCCATTTGATTGTGAGTGAAGAAGTAGTACGCAAGCGTATGCTGGCGCGGGGACGTCCTGACGATACAGAGCAAACCATCTCTAGGCGATTCCAGGAATACCACAACATTACCGAGCCAATTCTCGAATACATGGAACAGCAGAATATCAAAGTGGTGGATATTGACGGCGACCAGGAGCCGGAAGCTGTACATCGCGATGTGGTGCGGGCAATCGAACAAGCCCTGGGGCGTTAATGTCCGGCATTAGCATAAAAACCGACAAAGAAACCGCGGCGATGCGCGAGAGCGGCAGGATGCTGGCCACTATACTTGAGCTAATGCGCAAAGAGTGCGTATCTGGTTTGACCCCATTGGATATGTCTAGAATTGCCAGGCAAGAACTGAAGAAGCTGGGAGGAGAACCGGCTTTTTTGGGTTTTTACGGCTACCCGGACATAATCTGTATTTCGGTTAACGATCAAGTCCAGCACTCGATTCCTAACGACAGGCCATTTGAACCCGGCGATATTGTAAACTTCGACTTCGGGGTTACGCATAAAGGCATGATTACTGACGCGGGAATATCGGTTTGCGTGGATGATAAGACAACCCCGGATACAGCGCGTCTCCTCAAGGGCACGGAACGGGCTCTTAACGAAGCTCTGGGCGTAGTAAGGCAGGGCCGTAGGGTGGGCGATATATCCGCAGTTATTGAGCGCACTTTACGTAAAAATCGTCTCGGTATCGTAAGGGAATTGGTCGGACACGGTGTGGGCTATGAGCTTCATGAAGAACCGGAGATTCCCAATTATGGTCAGGCAGGCCGAGGCCCTGTGCTTAAGGCCGGTATGACGATCGCTATCGAACCGATTACGACTCTTGGGAATCCGGCCATTGTACAGGCCCCGGACGGGTGGACCCTCTTAACGGTTGATCATAGCTGGTCAGCCCAATTTGAACACACGGTATTAGTGACAGCCACAGGTTGTGAAATTCTAACTAAGCTGTAGAGCTTGCCGAGAGCTAAGGGCAAGCGGTATACTTCCCTATATGCATGGCTCTTCTGCTCAAACGCCATATGTCGGCCTAGACGTCGGCACAAGCACAGTCCGCTGTGTTGTTGGCATTGTCGACCAAAATAATTCTAATAGGTTATCTATTGTTGCGCATGGCAGCGCGCCTAATTTGGGTATGCGCAAGGGGATCGTTGTACACGTGGAAGATGTCGCTGATGCTATAGTCAAGGCTATAACGGACGCCGAGCGCTTGTCGGGCCTGCACCTCGCAGGAGTGACGGTCAATATTAACGGTAGCCACGTTAGCGGGTTGAATTCCAAAGGTGTTATTGCGATTAGCGCTGCCAATCGGGAGATTACTACTGAAGACCGTTTGCGGGTTGAAGAGGCTGCGACGATTGTGCAACTGCCGTCGAACCGTGAAATCATCCAAGTGTTCGCCCAAAATTACCGGCTTGATGGACAGGACAACATAAAAGACCCGGTTGGGATGCACGGGGTTCGTTTGGAAGTTGATGCGCATATTGTGACTGCCGCAACGCCAAATTTGCGGAACCTGGAATTCGCGTTTGAGAAAGCCCAGGTTAATATCCATAACCGAACGCTTTCCAGCTTGGCAGCAGCCGAAGCGGTTTTGCAACGTCAGCAGAAGGAGGCTGGAACGGCGGTTATTGATATCGGTGCCGGCACGACCAACCTAGTCGTAATAGAAGATGGTGAAGTCCAGCATGTTGCAGTGCTGCCTATCGGTGGCCAGCATATTACTAATGATTTGGCGATTGGGTTGCGCACAGACCTGGACATTGCCGAAGCGGTCAAGATTCAGTATGCCAGTGTTAAGGCAGGGGCCAAGCGTGATATTCGAGTCAAGGTTAATGGCCATGACTATATTTTTAAGGCTGAAGACGTTGCCATGATAACCGAGGCTCGGGTTGAAGAACTCTTTGAATATGTCAATAAAGAGCTAAGCAGAATTCATAAGGCACATAAACTCCCAGGCGGAGTTGTGCTCGTCGGCGGCACAGCAAAGCTGCCTGGTTTGGCGGATTTCGCTAAGGAGCATTTGCAGCTGGCTGCCCGGGTCGGCAAACTGCAGCCGTTGGGAGGCCTGATAGACACGGTCAATGATCCGGCATACTGCACTGCCGTAGGGCTAATGTTGCTTGACATGCTGTTACTGCCAGAGGTGGCGCCGTCTCGCAGCGGCAAGACTGCGGACCGAACAATGCATTTTGTAGATTCGCTATTACGTCGTTTTAGGCGCTAACTGATTGCAGACTTTAAGTGTTCAATCCGTTAGGTACGTTTTGTTGCCGTACAAATTTGTTGAACTAGGTTGGCGGCTGCTATATACTACAACTTATATACATCTAAGAGAGGGTAAATAAAAAATGCCTCAGGTCGCACCAGCTATAGAAACGTTTGCTCGCATAAAGGTTGTGGGGGTTGGCGGTGCTGGCTGCGCAGCCATCAACAGAATGATTGAAGCTGGCGTGGATGGCGTTGAATTTATCGTTATCAATACAGACGCCCAGGCCTTACACCACTCCAAGGCTACCATCAAGATACATATTGGCAAGGACGAGACGCGTGGGCTTGGCGCTGGCGCCGATCCTATGGTTGGGCGGAAGGCGGCAGAAGAATCTCTGGAAGAGATCAAGCAGGCCTTGCAAGGCGCAGATATGGTGTTCGTGACTATAGGTGCTGGCGGCGGCACTGGCAGCGGCGCAGGTCATGTTGTGGCTAGCGCTGCTAAGGAAATGGGCATACTGGTTGTCGGATTTGCCACTAAGCCGTTTGCATTTGAGGGCGAGAAGCGTCGACGCAATGCCGATGAGGCTATAGACAACTTGCGTAAGGCTGTTGATACTCTGATTATTATCCCTAATGACCGCTTGTTACAAACAATTGACCGCCAGACACCTTTGCTGGAAGCATTTAAGGTCGCAGACGACGTCTTGCGGCAGGGTGTGCAGGGTATATCTGATTTAATTACCGTCCACGGCCTAATCAACCTCGACTTTGCTGATGTGAAAGCAGTCATGCGCAACGCCGGTTCGGCATTAATGGGAATTGGCCGGGCGAGCGGCGACAATCGTGCCGTGCTAGCCGCCCAGCAGGCTATTGAGTCTCCGCTGCTTGAGGTTTCGATTGACGGCGCACGGGGCATCTTGTTTAACGTTATCGGCGGCAATGATCTGTCGATGCACGAGATTAATACCGCCGCAGAGACTATTACCAGCGCTGCTGATCCAGACGCCAATATTATCTTCGGGGCAACGATTAGCCCGGATTTGGACGGGGAAGTTATCATTACTGTGGTGGCGGCAGGTTTTGACGCGTCATATTTTACGAACCGTAACCAGCCGCAGGTCGCGGCGGGCGGTAGCGGCTCTTTGTCTGATACGCCCTCGACACCTGCTAGGCTGACAACAACGCCGGCCCACACAAAAGCAGATGACGATATGTCCAAGATAGATATGTCGCTCGAAGACCGTGACGCGGCTGCTGACTTTCAGTCAGATGCTATGCCGAATATATGGACGCTTGGCGAAGATCAAGAGGACAAAGAACGATCCGAGAAGCAAGATGACGATGATGATTCTAGGGAAAACCAACGTTTTAAGGAACTAGAGAAGCCTTCTTTTATGCGCCGCCTTATGAAGCGCAATAAAGACACAGACGACAGTGATCAGACACCGTAAATAATACAACCGAAAAATGTTGCAAAGCACTATAGGTAGAGCTATCATTATGAGCACAAGCACCATATATGGTGATAGCACATTCAAACAAAGTATAAGGAGATGCGCATGAAATGCGGCCAATGCGAATGCGCTGACACTAAGGTTATCGAGTCTCGTGATGCGGGCGATGGGCAGGCAATCCGCCGCAGGCGGTCATGCCCGGAGTGCGGTTATCGCTTTACGACCTATGAACGACTGGAGCGGCCACAACTGATCGTTATAAAAAACGGCAGTAACCGTGAGCTGTTTAGCAGGGACAAATTATTGGCCGGATTGTATCGGGCGTGTGAGAAGACGCCGGTTACGAGCGTGCAGCTAGAGAAACTGGTTGCAGATCTGGAACAGAGTTTGTACTCCTGCGGGGAGCCGGAAGTCAGCTCGTCAAAGCTTGGCGAGATGGTTATGGAGCGTCTAAGGCCTTTAAATGAGGTTGCTTACGTACGTTTTGCCAGCGTTTATCGTCGTTTTAAAGACATTGCCAGCTTTGAGCAGGAATTGTCGCAAATTCGTAATCGCAAAGAGAAGTAATCCTTATTAGTTCCCCTTGGGGTACGAACGTGCTTGCCAATAGGCAGGCAGCTAGTGTACAACAAGAGTGTACGGAGGCGTTGATGCCTGAGGGGGAGCTAGCGGTGCTTTTTGAGGGGCGTGCCGCCAAACTCTAAACAAATATCACAAAAATAATAAAGTTAAGGCTATGAAGCGTGTAGAGACTACGTTTCAGGCAAAAAAGTGAGGGGTATTATGGGACAAACCAACAGTCTAACGGTTGGACGGTTGTTTACTCAACCAAAAAGCAAGGCATATGACCAGTTGGAGTGGGTCAGTCAGGATTTGATTATCACGAATCCGGCAACAGGCAAGCCTGTTTTTGAGCAAAAAGGGGTAGAGTTCGCAGCCGGTTGGTCGCTTAATGCTATCAACATTGTGGCCCAGAAGTATTTTTGCGGTACGCCGGGAACGGATGACCGGGAGAAGTCTCTAAAACAATTGATTGACCGTGTGGTTGATACTGTGACCCGACAGGGCCTGCAAGAAGGCTATTTTGACGGCGCTGTTGAGGCTGAAGATTTCCGCGAGGAGCTCAAGTATGTCTTGGCTACCCAGAGGGCTGCTTTTAACTCGCCGGTATGGTTCAATATCGGCGCTCAGGATCGTTCGCAGCAGGCCAGCGCCTGCTTTATTTTGGGGGTAGAAGACACCATGCAATCTATCCTTAACTGGTATGTTGAGGAGGGAATGATCTTTAAGGGCGGTTCCGGAGCCGGCGTGAACCTTAGCCCTATACGCTCATCGAATGAAGCTTTGGGCAAAAGTGCTGGCCGCGCATCCGGGCCGGTAAGCTTCATGCGCGGAGCTGACTCATCGGCTGGTTCTATCGCCAGCGGCGGTAAAACTCGCCGCGCTGCCAAGATGGTTATCTTAAATGCTGAACATCCGGACGTAGAGACTTTCATCTGGTGTAAGGCTATCGAGGAACGCAAGGCCCGCGTCTTACAAGAGTCTGGGTTTGATATGAGTTCTGAACGGTGCAGATGCCTTTAGCGTGCAGTATCAGAACGCCAATAACTCCGTGCGCGCAACTGATGATTTTATGCAGGCTGTTATTGATGATAGCGATTGGGACCTGCGCCAAGTAACTGACAAGAAGAGTGTCAAGAAGATGAAGGCTCGAGAGTTGTTCCGTCAGATAGCAGAGGCTACCTGGGAATGCGCCGATCCGGGTATGCAATTTGATACGACAATCAACCGCTGGCATACAACGCCGAAGGCAGGGCGCATTAATGCCAGCAACCCGTGTTCGGAATACATGCACTTGGATAATTCGGCCTGTAACTTAGCCAGCATTAACTTGCTAAAGTATCTTCGCGAGGATAACACCTTTGACGTAGAGGCGTTCAAGCACACAGTAGAGCTGATTTTTACTGCCCAGGAAATTCTGGTAGGCTACAGTTCTTATCCGACTGAAAGGATTACCAAGAACGCCAAGGCATATCGTGAACTTGGAATTGGCTATGCCAACCTGGGTGCTTTGTTGATGGCGCAGGGATTGGCATATGATTCTGACGAAGGCCGCGCCCAAGCTGCTGCCGTTACTGCCCTTATGACCGGTCATGCTTATGCGGTGAGCTCTAAGATCGCTAAGCGAGTAGGTCCGTTTGCCGGATACAGCAAAGACCGGGACTCTATGCTACAGGTTTTGCGTATGCACCGTGCTGAGGTATCTAAGATCGATGCCAGCCTGGTCTCAGAGGAGTTGCTAAGTGCTGCCGCTGCTGCTTGGGATGAGGCAGTCGAATTTGGTGAACTGTACGGAGTGCGTAACTCTCAAGCCAGTGTTTTGGCGCCGACAGGTACAATCGGCCTGATGATGGACTGTGACACGACCGGCATTGAGCCTGATTTCGCGCTCGTTAAGCACAAGAACTTGGTTGGCGGCGGCTCAATGGCCATTATTAACCAGACTGTGCCGCGCGCTCTTCGGACTTTGGGCTACAACAGTGAAGAATCCGAACCTATAGTGGGCTACATTTACGAGCACGGAACAGTGAAGGGTGCGCCTCACCTCAAACCGGAGCATGCTTCTGTGTTTTCTTGCGCCGTAGGCGATAATCCGATCCATTACCTCGGTCATGTCAAAATGATGGCAGCAGTCCAGCCGTTTATCTCCGGAGCTATCAGCAAAACTGTCAACATGCCCGAAGATGCAACTGTCGAAGAGGTTGAGCAACTGCACATTGACGCCTGGAAGATGGGGCTGAAGGCCATAGCTATTTATCGCGATAACTGTAAGGTGGCTCAGCCGCTTTCCGGCAAGAAAAAGGCGGTGGAAGAGGAAAAGAAGCCTGAAGTAGAGGCCGCAAAAACCGCGACGGCATTGACAGCTCCATCGTCGGTCGCAGAAGTTTTGAATGACAAGATAATACTAAAGGGCGCTGTGCGTCGCTTGCTGCCGCGCCGACGAAACAGCAAGACTTACAAGTTCCGTATAGCTGATCTTAAGGGCTTCTTTACGGTTGGAGAATACGAGGATGGAGCGCCAGGCGAACTGTTCGTCAGTGTCTCTAAGCAGGGTTCAACTTTGTCGGGCCTGATGGATTCGTTCGCGGTTTCAGTCAGTCATGGCCTTCAATACGGGGTGCCGCTCAAGAGTTTTGTACGCACAATGATGAGCAGGAGTTTTGCCCCGGCCGGAATCACTGACGACCCCGAAATCCGTACAGCCAGTTCAATCACTGACTATATCTTCCGCCGCTTAGCGCTTGATTATCTGAGCTTTGACGATCGTTTGGAGCTGGGATTGGCCTCGTTGGACGATATGCCAGAGCAGCAGACTAGTTTGCTCATGACTGACGATCAGTCGGTTGACGGACAGCTGGTAGAGGCTAGCGAGCAGCCCGTAGACGCTGGAATTTCCGAGTCGGACGCTGTCAACAGCGCGACCGAAGAGTCGCGCCTTGTGCCTGGCCCAGGTAAAAAGTATCCTTCGGCAGATAGCACCGCTCCGCTGTGTTATAACTGCGGCAATCAGACCCAACGTGCCGGATCGTGCTATGTTTGCACCAGCTGCGGTTCGACTACGGGGTGTAGCTAGGCTAATCTAGCCGGGGCTCGCCGCAGCTGACAATAACCGCCTTTAACAGAGGCGGTTATTGAGTTTATTGAAGCTTGCAATATGAGTATGTTATGCTCGTATGGTGAAGTTGCTCATCCTTTACAGACCGGACTCTGAACACGCTAGCGATGTCGAATCCTTTGTGCGTGATTTTCAGCGCCAGTACGAAGCGGGCAAAAGACTAGAGTTACAAAGCTTAAATACCCGGGACGGGGCGGCAACGGCTAGCATCTATGACGTTATGTCTTTTCCGGCAATATTGGCACTGGCTGATGATGGGTCGGTGCTAAATATGTGGCAGGGGATACCGCTGCCGCTCATGGACGAAGTTGCCGGATACGTTTCGGCATAACAAACAGTTGTCATAAACGCCTTTTTGAGTTATATTTTGAAGTGTTACCAAAGTAACAACATGCATTCTCAGTATATCGGGATAAGTGGCTATCAACCACGAAGCAGCGGGAAGAAATCTGTTACAGAGACTAGACCCCGACGGAAGCGCGCCGTTATAGCGATCAACTAAGCGCCAAGAGTCACTTCTTTTGGAAACCGGATGGTACCGTCCCGCAAGGGATTCCGGTGTTCAAAAGCAGTGGCTTTTATTTTTTGAAAGGAGCCGATATGAAATTCAAAAAAGGAACTCGCCGTAAGGCACTAGAATACGAAAAGGACTTAGTAAAACGCTGGAAGCAGCAGCGGACATTTGAGAAGTCTGTTGAGATGCGACCAAAAGAAAACGCCTATGTGTTTTATGATGGGCCGCCATTTATCACGGGCGTTCCGCACCATGGGACGTTGCTGAGTTCGGTTGTTAAGGACGCGGTGCCGCGCTATTGGACTATGAAAGGCAAGCGCGTGGAGCGTGTTTGGGGGTGGGATTGCCACGGCTTGCCGGCAGAGGTTTTTACTGAGAAAAAACTGGGCATTCAAGACCGGCGTGATATTGGCACCAAGGTCAGCCTTGAAGAATACGTTACTACTTGCCGCGAAAATATGGTGCAAACCGGCTCGCTTTGGGAAGACACCATCGACCGGATCGGCCGCTGGGTAGATTTTCGCGGTGCATATAAGACCATGGACAAGCCTTACATGGAGAGTGTCTGGTGGGCTTTTAAAAAGCTTTATGAGGCAGGCAAGATTTACGAAGGTGAAAGAGTTTTGCTTTATTGTGTGCGTGATGCCACGCCAATCTCCAAGGCTGAAGTGGCTATGGATAATTCATACCAAGATATTACTGACCCCTCGGTTTATATAAAATTTAAGCTAAAGGATGAAGACAATGCTTATCTTTTGGCTTGGACCACAACACCTTGGACGTTGCCGGCTAACGTAGCTCTAGCTGTTAATCAGGATTTTGATTATGCCGAAGTTGAAGTTGACGGCCAAAGATTCATTCTTGCCCAGGAGCTGCTCGATAAAGTTCTGACAGACGAAAAGCATAACGTATTGCCTTATAAAATTCTACGGACGATTAAGGGTAAGGAACTTGTCGGTAAAGAAGTAGAACCGCTATTTGAAAACCGCGGCAAAAATGCCCATGTGGTTTACCACGAAGATTATGTAAACCTGGATGAAGGTACTGGCATTGTGCATTCTGCGCCTGCTTATGGCGAAGAAGATTTCATAATGGCTAAGGAGCATGATATCCCTGTGGTTTCTAATATTGACGATAGCGGTTTTTATACATCCGGCGAGTGGAAAGGCCAGTATGTTTGGGACGCCAATAAGCCTATTGCCAAAGAACTTCATAGCCGCGGCGTCATTTGGAAAATAGAATATATCCGGCACAGTTATCCTCACTGCCACCGCTGCGGCACCAAGCTGATGTATCGCGCTCATCCTAGCTGGTTTATGGATATTGACGGCCAGCGCCAGGAAATGTTGGAGCAAAACAGCGATATTAATTGGTTCCCGGAGCACATTAAGAATGGACGTTTTGAAAAAACCGTACAAAGCGCGCCAGACTGGAATTTGAGCCGTGACCGTTTTTGGGCTACAGCTATGCCGGTTTGGAAGGGCAAAGACAAGGATGGCAAAGAGTACGTAAAAGTTGTGGGCAGCTATGCTGAACTTAAAGAACTGTCCGGCGTTACATTGGACGACTACCATCGTCCGTGGATTGACGAGGTAAAATTCGAGATAGACGGCGTACAATATGAGCGTATAGATAAAGTTTTGGATTGTTGGTTCGAAAGCGGCTCTATGCCATTCGCTCAATTTCACTATCCGTTCGAGAACGTAGAAAAATTTGAGCAAAGCTTCCCATGTGATTTTATTGCGGAATATGTGCCGCAGGTACGGGCATGGTTTTATTATCTCCACGCTGTCAGCGTGGGCCTTTTTAGCGCGAATGCGTTCAAGAATGTGATTGTCCACGGTACCATTGCAGGTAACGACGGTCGCAAAATGAGTAAAAGCTACGGAAACTATACGGACCCGAATTTGCTGATGGACCAGTATTCGGCCGACGCTTTGCGTTTTCTGTTGTTAAGCTCGCCGCTTTTAAATGGTGAGGATTTTGCGCTAATCGACAAAGATGTTGCCGACGTATCGCGCAAACTTAATATGGTTTGGAATATGTATGATTTCTTTACGCTTTACGCAGATGTTGACGGCTGGGAGTGGGACGGAAAATATGACGACCCGACCGGGAGTCTAAGTAACCCGCTGGATATTTGGATTGTTTCTAGGGTGCATCAGCTGACCGGAGAGGTCGAAAAACACATGGATAATTACGATGTGCCTAATGCATTAAAGCCGGTATTGCCATTTATCGAAGATGCTTCAAACTGGTACGTTCGCCGTTCCCGACGCCGTTTTTGGAAGAGTGAAGACGATACTGACAAGCAGGCTGCCTACAAGACTTTGCACTACATTTTAGTTCAATTATCTCATGTGACAGCGCCGTTCACGCCGTTTATGGCCGAAGAATTGTATCGAAAATTGACCGGCGGAGAGTCGGTGCATTTGCGCGATTGGCCGGTAACCGGCCGAGTTAATGACTTGGCGGTAAGCCGTATGGCATTTGTTCGGCAAGTAATCAATGACGGTCTGTCTCAGCGCGCCGCTGCGGGGATTAAAGTACGCCAGCCGTTGCAGTCAGTGACGGTTGCCGGGGTCGGCTATGACTTGGACGGGCTAACAGAAGTCATTCTGGAGGAGCTTAACGTTAAAAGCTTGGTGCGAGTTGATGGTGACTACAGCGTGACTATTGATACTAAGATTACCGATCTGTTAAAGCGCGAAGGTATGATGCGAGAAGTTGTGCGTAGCGTGCAAACTGCGCGTAAGCAGGCCGGGCTTGATGTTGATGATCGCATTGTGTTGAGTCTTTCTACGCCTGATGACGCCTTGCGCCAAGCTATCGCCGAGCACGAAGCAACGATTATGTCCGAGACTCTGACGGCGCTACTAGAGACGGGCAAAAAATATGAGTACGAAGTAATTTGTAATATTGACAACGTTACGTTGACCTTGTCGTTGCAAAAGCGGTAGTCAGCGGATTCGTTATAACCTTATCCACAGTTCTCCCCACCTTTCGTAGTAAATAATACTTTCTCCCCCAACCATAAGCAGCGTAAAATATTTACAGGGAGTCCTCTCTGTAATGAGAGAAAACAAAAAACAGTCGTGGAAAACCAAAACAAAAACACGAATGTTAGTCCTGTCAGTGATGGTATTGGGCAACCAGTGTCATCCGGTTTTGTTACCCCTGAGCCCGTAGCCAATGACACAGAAGCTCTATCCCAATACCAACCGACACCCTTGGCTGAACCTATTGTTTCCCAAGTATCCCCCAAATCTTCCGCCCTGGCCAAACACAGCCTGAAACGAATAGGAATCGCAGTAATAATCCTGGTCCTTCTGGGCCTTGGCTTTCTGCTGTATACCTATCTCAGCAAAAAACAGACTACGTCCTCTTCCGCTACCGTAGCCACACAGTATGCTACTCAACAGGTATCCCTGACCGGTATCACCGTAAGCCAACAGGGCTTGCAGCTTACTGCCGGCAACGTAATTATCAACGGACCCTTGAAGCTTAACGAAGGCGTAGTAATAACCCCTTCCGTACAACCCAACGCACCGGTTTCCGGCCAGTTGTACTATGACCAAAACACCAACCAGCTGGCTTACTACAACGGCACGGCCTTTGTCCCTCTTACGGCATCCGGGCAAGTAGTTCAGAGCATCGGCGGAGTAAGCGGTCAGCTTACTCTGGGCGGTGGTCTGAACGTGGTTGGCAACCAACTGGGGGTAACCTTCCCGCAGACAGTCATCCCGCCTAATGTTTCCAGCCTTGGAGGCAAGACAGGCGACATAACTTTGGGCAGCGGTTTAACTCTGGCCGGCAATGAATTGCAAAACAAAGGCGTACTGAATGTCCTGGCCGGAACTAACATCGCCGTTACTAACGACGGCGCTGGCAACTATACGGTCATTAACACCGGAGCTGGTACCGGCACGGTATCCAGCAGCGGTGGTACCAACGGTACCATACCGCTGTTCACTGCAGCCCAGAACATTGAGAATTCAATCATAACCCAAACAGGGCTGACGGTTACCGTAACCGGTGACCTGAGTATAGTCACTGGTGGCTTGTCTTTGACCAACGCTTTGACTGTAAGCAACGGCGGTACGGGTGCAAACTCCCTGGCTGCCAACGGCGTAATCGTCGGCTCAGGCACAGCAGCCCTGACTTCAGTGGCAGCCGGAAGTGCCGGTTTATGCCTGGTGTCTACTGCCGGTGCCCCGACCTGGGCAGCTTGCCCTGGCGGCAGCGGGGTAAGCACCCTGAACGGTCTGTCCGGAGCCCTGACTGTAGCCAACGCCAGTGCAGCCGGATCGACAATAACCATCGATGACGCCAGCACCACTACCAAAGGTATCGCCAGCTTCAACAGTACCAACTTCACGGCTTCCGGTGGAACTATAAACACAGTCCAAAACATTAACACTGGTGCAACACCTACCTTTGCCGGATTGAACACAAATAGTATCACCCCGAGCGCAGCTATGACCGTCGGTGTAACCACCCAAACGCTTTTACTCCAAGGTTCTACTGCCACCATAACTTCAACAGGCGCCGGCAATGACATAACCCTGAATTCCGCAGACACCATAGAGCTCCAGGACAACACCAACGTAACCGGCAATCTGGACGTATCCGGCACACTGGATGTCGGTACAGCCAATGCCTTGCAAGTGGCGGCCAACGGAAACCTTACTACTGCCGGAATTATCACCGCTCAAGGCGGATCAGTAACAGCAGGCGCTGCCTTGCAAGCAGGAAACATAATACTCTACGACGGCAGCAGTAACACCGGAACAATCCAAACAGCCTCCCTAGGCCAAAACACAGTCTACAACCTCCCTGACCCAGGCCAGGTTAGTGTGGATATTTGTTTGAGTACGGGGAATTGTGCTGGATCAGGCAGCGGCGTTACTACGTCTGGCGGCACACTGAACAGACTGGCCAAGTTCACCGCCGCGCAAGCGGTAAACGATTCGACGATCACTGACGATGGCACCAATGTTACAACCAGCGTCGATGTTATTATCCAGGGTGGTAACCTTACTATGGGAGTTTCAAGCTCACAAACAGGATCTATTGACTTCCATCACGCGTCCTCTGCTTTTATAGGCACTATAGTCCAGGGTGCCTTGACCGGTAACCATACTTACACTCTGCCGAATTCAAGCGGAGATATTTGTCTGTCGAGCGGTAACTGCGCTGGGTCGGGCTCGCCCTACACTTTGCAGGCAGCCTATGATGCGGGTAACACGGTAGCCACCACCACGAACCGTGACATTGCCTTTACTTTGGCTGACACAACAGCGGACTCAAACTTTACGATTACTACGGCTACCAACAGTAGCGGCTCAGTTTCAATAGCGCGCGCAGATGGGTCTGGTACTATAGACCCAGCTCAGCTTTTATTGCTGGACAACCTGGATGCCGACAGAGTGCAGCCTATAGGGTTGAAGATCCAGGCTGCTGGTGGCGGTATGACTACTGCCATAGATGTGAGCGACCCGGAGATAGTTGATGCCATTAGTTTGGGTGCAAATAATATTGTGGGTACGACCGGTGATATCAATTTCACCAACTTCGACCTAACCGGCTCCACCGGCACCATAACAAGTGCCGGTAACGCCATACTCCAAGGAGGATCAATCACGGCAGGTACAACAACCCAAGCCGGAGGAATAATACTCTACGACGGCAGCAGTAACACCGGAACAATCCAAACAGCCTCCCTAGGCCAAAACACAGTCTACAGTCTCCCTGACCCAGGTATAGCCACTGTCAACATCTGTCTAAGTACAGGTAACTGTGCCGGTGCCGGAACCGGAGTAACCACCACTGGCGGTACCATTGGAACAATCCCTGTTTTCACCGCCTCCCAGCAAATTGCCGACTCACTCCTTAGCCAAGCAGCCGGAACAGTCACCGTAGCCGGCAACCTGAACCTGACCACCGGCAGCCAATTCCAAATCAACAGTACGCAAATATCCTCTGCCAACCTAAGCAATGATTCTAACCTGGCAAAACTGAGTGCCTCACAAACATTCACCGGCAACACAGTAGCCTTCCAAAACGGCTCAAACTCAGTCAATGCCTTCAACATTCAAAACAGCACAGGCAACCGTATCCTGACTGTAGATACATCAAACAACCAAATACTCCTGGGCCTGGCCAGTACGCTGGACGGCAAGCTGGTCTTCAGTAACGTAAGTAACGCCAACACGGTAACCATCCAACCTGGAACCCCCACTGCCAACAGGGTAATAACTCTGCCTAACGCCGGCGGAATACTTTGTACCGACTCAGGCAACTGTGCCGGCGCCGGATCCACCCTGCAAACCAGCTATAACTTCTCAACCGGCGGCACAACTCCAAAGATTAAAGTAAACGACACACTGCTTGGCGTAGACATCCAGGATGCCGATACAACTATTGCCGCTGACCTGTTCGATGTCAGGGCCAGCAACGCATCAGGCCTTGGTTCGGTAATGTTCGGCGTAGGCAGCACCGGACAAATAACCATGCAAAATGCAGCTAACTCCGCAACCGCACTGAGAGTTCTAACCCAAGGCGGAACCGGAGTAGTAACCATAGACACCACCAACGGCCAAACGATCCTTGGACAGAGCAGTACTCTGGCCGGTACCTTGGTGTTCAGTAACGCCACCAATGCTAACAAGATAAGTATTGTACCGTCGGCGGCTACGGCCAACAGGACGCTGACTCTGCCTAACGTTGACGGTACCATTTGTACTGATGCAGGCAACTGTGCCGGCGCCGGAGTAACATTGCAAAGCTCGTACAACAATTCCACGAACCCGGAGATAGTCCTTGATGCCACCCGTGGGGCCCTGACTGTCCGCGATAACGCCACCCCGCTTGCCGCCAACTTGTTCGAAGTCCAGAATAACGCCGGCGGTACCAACTACTTCTCAGTTGATGCCAGTGGAGTAGGTATAACCGGCGCCTTAATCGCCTCCGGCAACATTAACACCACCTCCGGCACAATCCAAACCAATGCCACAAACCGTATAGACAACTCAGGCAACCTAGTCAACATAGGCACAGTATCCACATCCGGAGCCATAAACTCCCAAACAATCTCCAGTGCATCTAACTTCACAGGTACAGTAACCATCCAAGGCACCAACGCCCTAACCCTAGGCACCACCGGCACAAACACAGGAGCAATACTATTCAAAGGAGCAACAGGCGCAAGTGGAACACTAACCCTCCTAGGACCAGCCAACCCAAGCACCAACACCATAACCCTACCCAACGAAACCGGCACAGTCTGTACCACCGGCTCCGTATGCACAGGGTATGCACCGGCTAGCGGGAGTGGGAGTTACATACAGAATGGAACAAGCACACAAACTGCAGACTTCCACATAACAGGTAGTGGTACGGCTAGTACCCTGCAAGCCTATACATTAGACTCGCCCGATGCCTCAGCGCTGGGTATAGGTACCACTAACGCCACGGTAATAAACCTAAACCAAAACACAGCCATAGCTGCCACAAAGACCCTGACAGTAACCAGTGGTCTGACGAGTCTGACCGGTAACACTACCGGTGACGCATTGAACGTAAGCAACTCTACTTCAACTGGCAATATAGCTGTGTTCAAAGACAACACAGTCGCGGCATTAACAATAGCCAATGGCGGCTCTACGTCCATAGTTACAAACCTGGATAGCACCACAGCCTTTTCGGTTCAAGGCACAGCCGGATCAATCGTTATGTCTGCAGACACCATAAATAACACAGCCAAACTCCGTACCGTCAATGCCAACAACGCCAGCACCTTCGACGCCATATGGCTCCAAGGTAATAAGAATGGCGTGACGGCTCTTATTGGCGGCAATGATGACACAAGCGGCTATACTGCCAATGAACTTTCCGGCAACTTACGCTTCAACGGAAGCGGCGTAGGCTGGGGCGACTTCGGCTACTACCCAACCGGTGGCGGCGATGGCAACTACGGTCAATTCCGCCTCTCAACCACAGGCTCGGCAATAAACACTACCCCCAATGCCAAACTGGGCGTAGGAGATCTGTATGTAACTAATGAAATAGGGATAAACAATACCTCGCCCACAGAAGCCCTGGACGTAACCGGCAACATAAACATAGGCTCCGCCAATGGCTACAAGATCGGCAGTGTAATCGCAGTTGAGGCCTCAGGAGGCTACCTACGCATCAACCAGGCTAACCAATTCGCCAATGGTATATACACTGGAACATCAGGCGTAAGGATAGGAGGTACAACAGGCCTGCTAGTCGGTTCAGTCGGTGGTGATGGTCAGATAGGTCTTATCCCCAGCGGTGCAGACAACACCCGCCGTATAACCCTAGACGGTGGTACCGGTGCCATACAGGGCTACACCGAAGTATTGTCCGGTGCTACCTCCGGCGATGCCCTATCCGTAAGCAACGGTACAAGCACTGGCAATATAGCCCTATTCAAAGACAACAGCACAACCGTAGGCACTATTGCAGACGGCGGAGCTACCACATTCCAAAACAGCACCAACTCCACTGCAGCCTTCCGTGTCCTAAGCAGTGGAGGAAGCAGCCTGTTCAGTATAGACTCCACCAACGGCGGTGCAGCTACTCTGCTTGGTTTGAATAGTGGGGAGACGGGTTCTTGGAGCTCTACCACAACTACGCTCACAGGCACACGTGGCTATACAGCAACGGCTATCGCCAATGGTTATGTTTATGTTGTTGGGGGTAATTCAGGCACTACCCCGCAAAGCACGGTTTACTACGCCAAGATTAACTCTAACGGCACAACCGGCAGTTGGACCACTAACACCTATGCACTGCCAGTCGCGACCGCCTACACTACTGCAACCGTACAAAACGGCTACCTATACGTTCTTGGCGGGAGTAATTCCGGTGGCACAGAGCAAACCACAGTCTACTTTACGCACCTAAATTCTGATGGAAGTACTGGCAGTTGGTACACCACAACCGCATTGCCAGCTGCTCGTTCCAACGGGAAAGCCCTGTCGGTTAATGGCTATATGTATTACATTGGCGGCCAAAGCACCACTGACACGGCACAGAGCACTACTTACTATTCCAAAATCAACAGCGACGGTACGCTTGGCACCTGGACAACAGGCACGGCGATAACCAACGCCAGAAAGTCTGCCCAAGTAATCACTGCAAATGGGTACATATATGTTGCTGGTGGAGTTGGCAACACCGGCACTTACCAGACTAGCGTTTACTACGCCACACTTGACCCTGGCACTGGCGCAATTGGCACCTTCGCCTCTACTAGCGCTCTACCTGGCGTCCGCGCAGAGGGCAGCCCAGTCATTGCAAATGGCTATATGTATGTCATTGGTGGGCGTGACAGCTCGACTTACCAAACCTCAGTTTACTACTCAAAATTATCTGGCTCGGATGGCACAGCAGGCGCATGGGCAACCGCCACAAACGCACTACCAGCCGCAAGGGGAGGCAGCGGTGCCTTTATCGCCAATGGCTACGCGTATATGATAGGCGGCTACGACGGCAGTACAACAACCAGTACGGTTTACAGCGCATCAGTGGCTCGCGTGCAAATTGGCGCATCGCTTGACCTTGTAGGTTTACAGACTTCAAACATGACAAGTTCAGGCGATACAACCCAAGGCGGTGCCGGCGGTTCAATCACAGCTGGCAACGGTACATTCGTAGGTTCTATGCAGGTTCAAGGCATAACCAACTTAAGCCAAGGGTTGAATGTTAATGGCATAACCACACTAACGGGCAATACTTATATCGCTGGGACTTTATCGTTATCTTCTGAACTGGCAGCCTACGAAGGCTTCGAGAATGTCACCTTCCCGCCAAGCGGTGGAACAGGCACCTGGACTACAGGTGGTAACGCTAACTGGGCACGCTCAACCACAGTCTATGAGGAAGGGGCGGCTTCGGCTGCTAGCGGCGCCATCGCAGATTCGCAAAGTTCGTGGCTTGACATGGACTACACATGGTCGCAAAACGGCAGCCTGACATTCGCGTGGAGAGTAAGTTCCGAAGCCGGATACGATTACCTGGTTGTGTGTGTCGATAACGACAGCACTTGCTCAAGCTCAACAGACTACTCTTACAGGTTAAGCGGGGAAAGCGGCTGGCAACAATTAACGATACCCATGACTGCGGGCACGCACAGCGTACGTTGGTTATATGGCAAGGACAGCTCAACTGCTGCCGGGTCTGACATGGGTTGGGTTGACAATGTAAGGTTTAACGGCGGCGAAGGCAAGATTGCCGGTAACGGCATAAACTTCTCTCCCGCTACTGGCTATAACGTAACGATTGGTGACAACGAATCAACAGCGGCCCTGCTAGTACTCGACAGATACAATGACTCATCCGACCCCCCAGGGACAAACGGTGGCATGTATTACAACACAAGTCTTGCTAAATTCCGCTGCTTCGAAGACAGCACCTGGAAGGACTGTATCAGCGGCCCTCAAATATCACGCTTCTACCAAGCTAATGTACAGTCTGTTCCAACTGGTACGGATACGCGGATTGTCTTTGACGGTACCTATGTAGACAATGCTCCGGTAACGGTCACTGATAACAATAAATTTACTTTAAATAGAGCTGGGACCTGGCTCATAGAAACTTCTGTACGATTTGCTGCGGGTAGCGGCGGCACAGGAGAAAGATATGTATATATTGCCGACTCGGTCCCTTCTGGCCAGCCATATCCACGCTATGGTGGCGCGACAGCACCTGCCAGCAGCAGCTATGGAACCTCATTGAACGCGTCCGGGGCAGAATCCTTTACCGCCGGTACAGTTATATCTGTCTATACATACCAAAGTTCCGCCGGTGCCCTCAATACTGAAGTGTACTGGAACTGTACAGAAGTCTCCCTGACGTGGCTTGGATATTAGGCGGTCATGGCTGTACCTAGACATAGGGGGTCTCCCTACTAGTGCTTTTGTACTATTCTTTCTTATCGCCAGTGGATTTTTTGGGAGTTGTAGTGATTGTAGTTTTTTCAGGTACTGAACTCTGGGTTGACGAGGAGGATCTTCCTTCCTGGCCTGAAGATTTAACTGTTTTTTCTCCTTGTACTGATGAGGACTGACCTGTTGCCTGGGCCTGCTGGTTGTCGATACTGATAGGCCCGACATTTATAAGTTTTTTGGCGCTTTCTCTATAAAGAAGGGCGAGTTTAGCAGTCTGATATATGATTACGTAATCGCCGTTTTTCGCTTTGTCGAAGAATTGTTGATCAGCCAGCTTACTTTTATCTTGAACTTGCGCAACGGTTGGCTTCTCATCAGTCGGCAAGGCATAAATTCGTCCGACTTCCTCAGTAATGCGGGTGGCCATGTCTTGTCTGGCCTTTTCCGGGTCTTTTTTTTGTGTAAAAAACTGCCATCCAAAGAAGCCGGCAGCTAAAGCAAGTCCTACAAAGAGTAAAACAAAACCAATAATGACCTTATTATTAAAACGCCTAGCGCTTTTGTCGCCCTCACTCATATTTATATACTAAACAGAAGGGCAATAACGGTCAAGCTTATGGCCTTTGTTTGTTTTTACGGCAGTGGCAGGCAAAGATGGCTTGCTGACACTTTACAGATGGCAAGCTATCTGGTAATATCTACTAGTAGCTAATTTCTAAAAAAAGAGCAATATATATGAAAAAAGCAGTCATAGCGACCGGTGGGAAGCAATATCTCGTATCTGAAGGCGAGACTATTGAAGTTGAGCTGTTGCATGCCGATGGCAAGAACGTAGAGTTTGAGCCATTACTGGTCATTGACGGTGAAAAAATCAGCGTAGGCACGCCAAGCGTTTCTAAGGCCAAGGTTCTTGCCGAGGTCATAGACGCTGAAGTTAAAGCTGACAAAGTTACGGCAATACGCTATAAAGCAAAAAAGCGTGTCCACAAGGTGCATGGTCATCGTCAGCGCCAAACTGTGATTAAGATCGCTAAAATCGCCTAGCATTTTTGTTAGGCCCTGTGGAAAAAACAGCAGCATATAAAATGGTGCTGTTTTTTTGACATTATATAAATGTGAGAATATTTCATGTTTACCCTTATGAGATTTTAATATTAAGGTGATGGTAGAAAATGGTTGTTTTTTGTACTGCATTTGTTTGTTGAATGAAAGGCATACAAATGTTCTAAAAAGGTTGATCTTATTATTCTTAACGGGGTTGTAGGCGTGGCGAAAGGAAAGGATAATTAGGAGTGTTCGTTGTCTGTGCGTTATAGACAAGATAAAAAAACTAAAAACCGAAAACAAAAAAATGGGTTGCACAAACCAGCGAAACCGGTTGGCTATAGGTCGAAAAGTATTGGCGTTGTTTGCCATGCTTTCAGTTGCGGCTATGAGCTTCTTGCTGCCTGTGATGACTACATCGCAGAAGGCAGTGGCAATCACGAACACAACTATGAATTTTCAGGCCAGGCTAATGAATGGTTCGGGAGCGATAGTGCCGGACGGTTATTATAACGCCCGGTTCAAACTTTATGATGCTTTAAGCGGTGGCACTAATCTGTGGACCGAAACTTATTATGATAGCAACGGAGGATTGGACGGAAACGACAATCGCGTGCGAGTTATGAACGGCTATCTAACGGTAAGTCTTGGGTCACAGACTAGCTTCCCGAGTAATATTAATTGGGATCAGCAGCTTTGGATAACGATGAATATTGGCGGCATGACGCAAACTGCATCACCGACCTGGGACGGCGAAATGAATCCGCGACTACAATTGACGGCCGTACCTTACTCTTTTCGTGCCGGGCAGTTAGCAGGCGGTAATGGCACCGACGTCACGGTGCTTGATACGGGCACTCCGAGCGGCAGCAATCTTTTACATTTGCCGGCAGAATCGGGCACACTGTGCGTCCAAAATTCGACAGCCTGCGGGTTCGCATCCTCTAGCGGCAACGAGAACTACATACAGAATGGGACAGCCGTGCAGACCAATGCCAATATTGCCATTCAAGGCGCATCTGACACCGGCATATCTTTACTTATCCGGCAACGTCCCGCTCAGTCTGCTGATATGCTTCGCGTTGAGGACTCAAATAGTAACCCCTATCTACGTATTGATGGCTATGGTGGTTTGCACGTAGCCCAAAGCTCATCCCTGGACGGCGTTGTAGGTATAGGTGGCATGGGGGCCAGCTCTGGCGAGAAGCTACGAATAGGAATTCTTAACGCAACAGACGTAGGCTTGAATATCTATGGAAACGGCAGCCAAACTGCTGACTTATTGCGGATAACAGCTGGCGGTACGCAACCTATCCTGGCCGTAGGTGGTAGTGGGCAGGCCGCCTTCCAGAATCGGACAGATTCTACGACTGCGTTAACTGTCAGTAATGCGTCAAGCCGAAATGTATTTGGGGTAGACACTGCTAATGGTCAAACGGTTCTGGGTGCTGGCGGTACATTAGCTGGCTTACTGGTGTTTAGCAATGCTACCAATACTAACAAGACTACATTAGTATCTTCCGCGGCGACTGCAGGCAGAACCATAACCCTACCCAACGAAACCGGCACAGTCTGTACCACCGGCTCCGTATGCACAGGGTATGCACCGGCTAGCGGGAGTGGGAGTTACATACAGAACGGGACAAGCCTACAATCCAATGCCAGCTTCATAATCCAGTCCGCAGCAGATACTAATATCACAGCAGCTTTAAGATCCAGAGCCAGCCAAACAGCAGACTTACTACAGATTCAATCTTCAACAGGTGGTATATCTGCCGGTATAAGACCTTCCGGTGCAATCTACAGCGCACCAATCAGTGACCCTGAAACAGACGTACCAGGCAACGCCAGACTATTCGTACAACCCCTAGCCGCAGCCAGCACAGCTATCATAGCCAGAGTTTCGGCTGGGGGGAGTCCTGACGGGGGATATACTTAAACTGCAAAATTCTGCCGGCACTACAGACTTGCTGACGGTAAGCGCGGCAGGCGTGTTGAACGCCAACTCAGGCGCTAATTTGTCTGGCACAATCTCACTGAACGGCAGTACGACCGTGAGCGCTGGCAATAATCTGTCAGTCGCCGGAGGAGTTACTACCCTGAATAGTGCGGCAACCGGGAACGCCCTAAACGTCAACAGCACCTCAAACGGGAACGTAGCTTTGTTTATGGATAACTCAACGGCGGTCTTTACTATTGTTGACGGCGGCTCCACATATGTAAATACAACCACAGATAGCACCACAGCCTTCACGGTGCAAGGTACGGCCGCCAATAGCGTCCTGACCGCAGATACCTATAACAACACAGTCAAATTAAGAACCTTATCTGCCGATAACGACAGCACCTTCGACGCCATATGGCTTCAGGGCAACAAGAACGGTGTAACGGCCTTCATCGGTGGTAATGACAGCGTCACTGCTTATACTGCCAACGAATTCTCCGGCAACCTACGTTTTAACGGCAGCAATCTGGCCTGGGGGGATATTGGCTACTACCCAACTGGTGGAGGTAACGGCAATTATGGCCAGTTCCGACTCTCTACGGCAGGCTCATCAGTAAATACAACACCGAACGCGAAATTGGGGGTGGGGGATTTGTATGTGGCTAATCGCATTGGGGTTAATAACGCTTCGCCGACTGTCGCGCTGGATGTAGCTGGTGATATCAAAAGCTCGTCAGTTTTACTTGCTCCGGCAGTAGACGCGTCTTCGGCTGTAGCGCTGACAGTCGGCGGCACTAACGCCAGCTCTATAAGCCTAGGCAAAACTACCTCCAACATAACTACTACGGTTAATGGACAGGCGGTGTTTAGGCCGGCCACCGGCAATGACTCAACAACCGCTTTCCAGGTTCAGGCTGCCGGGGGAACGGATAACTTGCTGACCGCCAATACGGTCAATAACCAAATAAAGATAGGCAATAATACTGGCAGCGGAACAGCTACAACTCAGCTCGTGGTCGACTCTGCGGCAAGCGATCCCACAGGAACGAATGGCGCTATGTACTACAATACGGCGAGCAACCAATTCCGCTGCTACCAGTCAAGCGCCTGGATGAACTGTATTAACAGCGGGGGTGTAGGCGTAACTGCTGTGGGCGCTTTAGACGGTACGACCAAAACGGCTTCTGGTGCAGGGATTCTAGGTACGTCGATTTACATGCAGTCAGCTGATGCCAGCAACCCCGGGTTGGTTAATACTGGCGCGCAGACTTTTGCAGGCGCCAAGACGTTCGGTGGCGGAATAGTGAATAATGGCAGTACTTCATTCTCAACTATGGAAGTGAGCATGTCGGCAACCGGCGATGTCGGCACTGCGGCCAATACAGTAGATAAGTATACTTCATTTAACGTTGATATGAGCGGTTCGTGGCAGACGGTGACCTTGCCAAACCCGACTTCGACTACTGCTGGCCGCATCGCCTATGTCAATAATGTGGGCACTGTTTCGTTCTACTTTTACGATACGCAGATCATACCAGGCGCGAGCCGGCAGGTAATCTGGAACGGATCAAGCTGGGCGTTGACGGGCAACGCCGATGACCGCAACTATGTGGCGGCTTATACTACTGCCGCCAGGTCGCGCAGCAGCTCAGGGATAGCTGCCGACCCTGACCTCAACTTTGCAGTTAAACAGAACGAAGAATGGATGGTGACTTTTCATCTTCAGGCTTCGGCTGTCTCTTCATTCCGGGCGGCGATTGACGCTCCCTCCGGGTCAAGCTGCAGTTACAGTATATCCGACTCATATAGTGGCAACTTTTCAAGCGCCACGGCGTGTGGCACTCTAGTTAATGTTGCAACCTCGGGTAGTGGCGGTGATCTTGTTGTCATTAATGCGTCACTGACCGCTGGCGCAGACGGAACAGTAGCTTTAAGATGGGGTTCCAGTACGACCACGGCGATTACCATACGTGCAAACGGCGCTATGGTAGCTTACAGAATAGACGGCGCTGACTTAGGAGAAGTTTATTTTGCAGACCAACCGCTCGAACCGGGAACGGTCGTGGCCTTAAATGGTACCGGGCAGTCTCAAATCGGCAAGACTAGCAAAGCGTATGATGGCAAAGTTATCGGAGTGGTATCTACGAAGCCGGGCAAAGTCATCGGCCAAAACGACGGCCAGGGGGCAGCGACAATTGTGGGGCTTTCCGGCCGTGTGCCGGTAAAAGTTAGCGATGAGAATGGTTCGATTGAGCCAGGAGACTATTTGGTCCCGAGCAGCACGCCGGGAGTGGCGATGAAAGCTACTGGGCCGGGCATGGCAATTGGTCAGGCTCTGACAGACTGGAGTGGCAAAGGGCAGGGGTCGGTGATGCTGTTTATAAAGAGTACATATTTCCCGGGAAGCGGCTTGGCAGTTTTGCAGGACGGTGCATCTGCTGCAGGTACTCTTTTGGACATCGCTGATATTAATGAGGCCCAGATCGTCAATAATTCGCCGAGCGCCACAACAACGACCAGCACTATTCAGACAACCAAAGAAGCTGCCTCTGTTCTGTCAGGTGATGCTCAGACAGATTCGTTGACGGTAAGAGGTAACGGTAGTTTTGCAGGGAACGTTGAAGTCGTGGGGGCCGTATCAGCAGCGTCTATGTCTGTAAAAACAGCCCAAGTCAGCGGCAATATGACAGTTGGCGGTTCGCTGAGTGTTGATGGCAGTATTTCTGCCGGTAGTTTGGCGGTGACTGGCGATGCAACATTACAGAACGTAAAAGTCCGGGGTGTAGCGGAATTTGAAGGCGACTTAAGGATGACTTCTAAGGTGAATACCCGCCAGGCAGTCACTAAGAAATTTATTGCCAGTAAACCAATCAAGCCGGGCAAGGTTGTTATTCTGGACGATGCCGAGGGCAAGGATGGCCAGGTGACTACGACCACAAAAGCTGAAGATACACGTGTCATAGGCGTTGCCGTCACAGAATCAGCCCAGGAGGGCGACGAGATTGAGGTCGCTATTGGGGGCTGGGTCCAGGTCTTAGCTGATAGCCCTCCTGATCAAAATGGCAAGACACCAGACAAAATCACCCCGGGCCAGCTACTGGTCAGCGGCGGACGCAGCGACGGCAGCGCTAAGGCGTCTGACGACCCACAGCCAGGATCAGTATTAGGCAAGAGTACAAGCCGCCAGGATGACAAAAATCTTGTGTGGGTGCTTGTCACATTGCAGTAGTAACTAGCCGTATAATACAGTTTGTTTGCCCGGTTAAGGTGTCGCGTTTAGAATCAACAAATGTTATACTGCTTCGTGTAGAGGGAATATGAAACAAACAATTATCGCTGTAATCAACCAAAAGGGTGGGGTCGGCAAAACTACCACTGCGGTTAGTTTGGCGGCTCAACTGGCTTCTAAAGACAACTCAGTTTTACTGGTTGATCTGGATCCCCAGGGTAACGCCAGCAGCGGCTTAGGTTTAGTCCGGGAAACGGTCGAGCCGACAGCATACGAAGTCTTATTGGGCCAAGCTCCACTTGAGCAGGCGGTTTATGAGGACCCAAACAGGGCCGGGTTATATATTCTGCCAGCCAATGCCGACCTGGCTGCAGCCGAGGTGGAGTTGGTCAACCGGGAGCAGCGTGAGTTTTATTTGCGTGAGGCCTTGCGGGTTGCGGCCTATGACCACATTATCATTGACTGCCCGCCGGCTCTTGGCCTTTTGACCATCAACGCCTTGACTACGTCGACTAGCCTTTTAATACCAGTTCAATCTGAATATTACGCCTTAGAAGGGCTTGGGCAGCTTTTGGCTACAGTGCAACGCGTTAAAGAAGTTTTGAATCCCAGTCTCGATTTGCTGGGGGTTGTTTTGACTATGTATGATAAACGGACCAGTTTATCGGAACAGGTAAAAAACGAGCTTGATAAACACTTCGGTGATAAGCTGCTCAAAACCGTTATCCCGCGCAATGTGCGCTTGGCTGAAGCTCCCAGTTTCGGTAAGACTGTTTTTGAACACGACAGATGGAGCAAGGGCGCACGCGCTTACAAACAGCTGGCAAAGGAGGTAAAAAGACGTGCCAACAGTTAAGAAATCAGGTTTGGGCCGGGGCTTTGACGCTTTGATACCAAAAGACGTCAATACTTCCGCGCTTTTTGATGATCAGGATCGTATACAAAAAGTACTGGTTGACGCTGTAACCCCTAATCCCGACCAGCCTCGTCAGAGTTTTGACAACGAGGCCCTACAACAGCTGGCAGCTTCAATTAAGCGCTACGGTATCATACAGCCACTGGTACTAACACCTCACGGTCAAGGCAAATATGTGATTGTTGCTGGCGAGCGCCGTTGGAGAGCCGCACAGATTGCCAATTTACAGAAAGTACCTGCCGTTGTGCGGTCTACAAAGGAGCTTGAGCGCTTAGAGATTGCCATCGTTGAAAATGTACAGCGAGTGGACTTATCTCCGCTTGAACAGGCATTGTCTATTGAGCGCTTGCATCAGCAGTTCAGTATGACTTACGAAGATATTGCCAAGCGTCTTGGCAAGGCCGGCTCTACGGTTAATAATATCGTGCGCCTCTTGCAGCTGCCGGAAGACGCCCGCAAGGCGCTCGAGAAACAAGAGGTCAGCGAAGGCCATGCCCGGACGATTTTGTCACTAAAGGAATTGCCCGAAAAGCAGGCCGAATTATTATCCGGGATATTGAAGCACGGCTGGTCGGTTCGTCAGGCTGAACAGTTCGTGGTGTCTATCAAAGAAGGCTATCATGAAACCAAGGCTACGCGTGCGCGCATGAGCAACGAGACGACTGCGACCAAACAGCTGAGCAAGAGGTTAGGCGCACCGGTGCTCATACGCCGGACTGCCAAAGGTGGCAAATTGGAAATAGCCTTTGTCACAGATGAAGACCTCGAGCGTATTATGTCGGTGCTCGGGCGGCAGCCCTAGAACCGTTCCATTTGGTTGACTGGTAAGAGGCGGATGACCAGTTTGCCAATAACTTCCTTGGTGGACACCGGGCCGAAAGACCTTGAATTTAGCGAGTTAGGGCGGTTGTCGCCAAGTACGAAAATTTGGTTTTTGGGGATTGTGATGTCAACGTCGCCATACGTATCTTCGGCAGTGCGCTGGTATGGCAGCACAGTGTCGGGCTGGAAACCCTGAGGGTACTTAGAACTGTAGACGGTTACTTTACGGTCCCGTATAACTACCCGCTCACCAGGAAGGCCCACGACACGTTTTATCAGTTGTTTGTCCGGATCTTGCCCGAAGCTGGCTAACAGGGGCTGGGTAAAGACAATGATGTCGCCCCGTTTTGGTACGTATGAATGCCCGGTAATTTTTGACCATGTCCTTGGCAGCTTCCATACGATCAGGCGGTCGTTGTTGTGCAGGGTGCTCTCCATGCTTTGGCCGTCAACCTGATACGATTGGAAAACAAAGGCTGTCATTACCACAGCGACAATCGGCGCAATCAGCAAAATTGCGAGAGTGGAGAGAACGCTGCGCGCACTCTCGTGTTTTGTCGTTACTGCAGTCGACGATGCGGTTTTTTTGCCGGCTGCGGGATTTGTATAGATATCGCTCATTGCAAGTTACTAGTATAAACAATCGCAGGCTGATATGCACGTTCAACAGATGTGAGTATTTATCGATTATACGTTATAATCGTAAGTAGTATTAAACTACTAACGTATTGTTGATGGTGTTCATGTGCCGGAAGAACAGACTCGGATCAAGATATTTTAGTTTAGGGGTGGGGCTTCTGATCCTGCTTTTAGGGGTATCTTCGCTTAGCGCCCAAGGGGTGTCTTCAATTGCACAAGGCTTTAAGACAACTGATCCGAATGTTGTTGTCGGCGCGCTCGTAAGCCTAAAAACAAGCTCGCCGAACACAGTCGAGCTAAGCAATATCAGCAACTCCGACCAGCTGATTGGCGTTGTGGGCAATAAATCGTTGATTGAGTTATCGAGCGGGACAGCGGGAGTGCAGGTGGTTACTACCGGCGTGGCACCTACTTTGGTCAGTGATATTAACGGGGCGATCAAGGCTGGCGATAAAATTACGTCATCACCAATTGCTGGGGTTGGTATGCGTGCGACATCCAGCTCTCTGATTATTGGTACGGCGCAAGGTGATTTTGACACAACTAGTGCGGAAAAACGAACAGTTACCGATAAGGCCGGTAAACAGAAAGAGGTCAACGTCGGCGCGATACCGTTGCAGGTTGATAAAGTTTTTTACGAAGCTCCGGAAGAACAAGCATCGTTCTTGCCGCCGGCTCTGCAGGAGCTGGCTAATGATGTAGCCGGGCGTAAGGTTTCGCCGGTTCGGGTCATGGCGTCAGTGCTGCTAGTTCTGTTTTTGTTAGTGGCTGTTACGATTTTGTTATATTCCGCCGTGCGGTCAAGTATTATATCAATCGGGCGCAACCCATTGTCCGAGCACGCTGTGCGTAAAAGCCTAATTCAAGTCGGACTGGCGGTTATAGGCCTACTACTGTTCGTGGTTGTTGTTATTTACTTAATTTTGACGTTATAACCTTATCCACAGTTCTCCCCACCTTTCGTAGTAAATAATACTTTCTCCCCCAACCATAAGCAGCGTAAAATATTTACAGGGAGTCCTCTCTGTAATGAGAGAAAACAAAAAACAGTCGTGGAAAACCAAAACAAAAACACGAATGTTAGTCCTGTCAGTGATGGTATTGGGCAACCAGTGTCATCCGGTTTTGTTACCCCTGAGCCCGTAGCCAATGACACAGAAGCTCTATCCCAATACCAACCGACACCCTTGGCTGAACCTATTGTTTCCCAAGTATCCCCCAAATCTTCCGCCCTGGCCAAACACAGCCTGAAACGAATAGGAATCGCAGTAATAATCCTGGTCCTTCTGGGCCTTGGCTTTCTGCTGTATACCTATCTCAGCAAAAAACAGACTACGTCCTCTTCCGCTACCGTAGCCACACAGTATGCTACTCAACAGGTATCCCTGACCGGTATCACCGTAAGCCAACAGGGCTTGCAGCTTACTGCCGGCAACGTAATTATCAACGGACCCTTGAAGCTTAACGAAGGCGTAGTAATAACCCCTTCCGTACAACCCAACGCACCGGTTTCCGGCCAGTTGTACTATGACCAAAACACCAACCAGCTGGCTTACTACAACGGCACGGCCTTTGTCCCTCTTACGGCATCCGGGCAAGTAGTTCAGAGCATCGGCGGAGTAAGCGGTCAGCTTACTCTGGGCGGTGGTCTGAACGTGGTTGGCAACCAACTGGGGGTAACCTTCCCGCAGACAGTCATCCCGCCTAATGTTTCCAGCCTTGGAGGCAAGACAGGCGACATAACTTTGGGCAGCGGTTTAACTCTGGCCGGCAATGAATTGCAAAACAAAGGCGTACTGAATGTCCTGGCCGGAACTAACATCGCCGTTACTAACGACGGCGCTGGCAACTATACGGTCATTAACACCGGAGCTGGTACCGGCACGGTATCCAGCAGCGGTGGTACCAACGGTACCATACCGCTGTTCACTGCAGCCCAGAACATTGAGAATTCAATCATAACCCAAACAGGGCTGACGGTTACCGTAACCGGTGACCTGAGTATAGTCACTGGTGGCTTGTCTTTGACCAACGCTTTGACTGTAAGCAACGGCGGTACGGGTGCAAACTCCCTGGCTGCCAACGGCGTAATCGTCGGCTCAGGCACAGCAGCCCTGACTTCAGTGGCAGCCGGAAGTGCCGGTTTATGCCTGGTGTCTACTGCCGGTGCCCCGACCTGGGCAGCTTGCCCTGGCGGCAGCGGGGTAAGCACCCTGAACGGTCTGTCCGGAGCCCTGACTGTAGCCAACGCCAGTGCAGCCGGATCGACAATAACCATCGATGACGCCAGCACCACTACCAAAGGTATCGCCAGCTTCAACAGTACCAACTTCACGGCTTCCGGTGGAACTATAAACACAGTCCAAAACATTAACACTGGTGCAACACCTACCTTTGCCGGATTGAACACAAATAGTATCACCCCGAGCGCAGCTATGACCGTCGGTGTAACCACCCAAACGCTTTTACTCCAAGGTTCTACTGCCACCATAACTTCAACAGGCGCCGGCAATGACATAACCCTGAATTCCGCAGACACCATAGAGCTCCAGGACAACACCAACGTAACCGGCAATCTGGACGTATCCGGCACACTGGATGTCGGTACAGCCAATGCCTTGCAAGTGGCGGCCAACGGAAACCTTACTACTGCCGGAATTATCACCGCTCAAGGCGGATCAGTAACAGCAGGCGCTGCCTTGCAAGCAGGAAACATAATACTCTACGACGGCAGCAGTAACACCGGAACAATCCAAACAGCCTCCCTAGGCCAAAACACAGTCTACAACCTCCCTGACCCAGGCCAGGTTAGTGTGGATATTTGTTTGAGTACGGGGAATTGTGGCGCTGCAGGAGTAACTTTGCAAGGAGCATACAATAATTCGACGAGTCCTGAAATTGTCCTTGATGCTACAAGGGGAGCTTTGACCATTCGGGACAACGCGGTGCCGTTAGCTGCCAATTTGTTGGAAGTTCAAAATAACGCTGGCGGAACCACATACTTCGCGGTGAACGCAACAGGCGCAAGCGTTACCGGCACAACCACAAGCACCGGGAACATAAACAGCTCCGGCGGGGCATTGCAGACAAATGGAACGACGCGTATAGACAACTCCGGCAACGCATCAAACATTGGCAGCCTGACTCTTTCCGGCGCAATATCTGGCGGCACCAGCTACAGCGGGTCGGGCAACATCAACAGCACTGCCGGCGCCCTGCAAACAGCTGGCACGACCCGCGTGGATAACAGCGGCAATTTAACAAACATAGGTAATATTACCGGCACTGGCGCAGTTACGATCGCCTCGACCGGGGCGGGGAATGACGTCACGATCGATGGCGCAGACCAGTTTATCATTCAGGACGCAGCAGTGTTCAACTCTCAAAGTACGTTCAATACGGACGTTGATTTGGTGTTTGCCGATACGGAGAATCTGAGTATTACGACGACTGTTACCAATAGCAATTCGGTTGATCTGATCAGTGCTGTGATGACGAACAACACAGTAGCCGGCACCCAGCAGATGATGCTGCTGCAGAACGCTGCCGGCAGCGGTTCTACTGAAGGGTTCATTGTGCTGAATAATGCCGATAGCGATACGGCCGTAACAAGCGGTCTGCAAATTACTTCTGCTGCCGGCGGCATCACTAATGCACTCGACGTATCAGACCCCGATATTGTTACGGCGCTGCTGTTCGGGGCCAACGATATCAGCGGCACGAATTTTACAGTAACAGGGAGCAGTGGAGATGTAGTTAGCTCCGGCAACGCAACACTTCAAGGCGGGACGGTCACTGTTGGGACGACAACTCAGGCTGGCAATATAGTTATCAGTGACGGCAGTAGCAATACAGCAACGATCCAGGTGGCGGCTCTTGGGCAAAACACGGTTTATACTTTGCCTGACCCAAGCCTGGCGTCGGCGACTATCTGTCTGAGCACCGGCAACTGTGCAGGTTCTGGCAGCGGGGTAACGACCACCGGAGGCACGGTTAACCGACTGTCTAAGTTTAGCGCCGTACAGGCTATCGCCGACTCTACAATATCTGACGACGGTACGAACGTTACGACCAGCATCGACCTGATCATCCAAGGGGGCGATGTCACGGTAGGGGTTGTCAATTCCCAGACAGGAACTATTAAGCTGGCGGATGGCGGATCGGCCTTTATGGGCAGTTTCGTCCAGGGTTCATTGACGGCCAACCGAACTTATACGCTGCCGAATCTTGACGGAACGGTTTGTTTGTCTAGCGGCAATTGTTCCGGCAGTGGGTCGTTGAATACTTTACAGGCAGCATATGATGCTGGGAACACATTGACTACCAGCACAGCAAGGGACATCAACTTTACTCTGGCAGATAGCGCGACGGACGCAAATTTTACGATTACAACGGCAACTGGCAGCAGCGGCACTGTCTCAATCGTGAGGGCTGATGGCGCCGGAACCGTGGACCCGGCACAGTTGCTGTTGCTGGATAATCTCGACACAAACAGAGCGCAACCTATTGGCCTAAAGATCCAATCGGCAGCCGGAGGAATGAGCACCGGTATTGATGCCAGCGATGCCGAGATTGTCGATGCTATGAATGTGGGAGCTAACAATATTGTTGGCACAACCGGGAATATTGACCTGTCGAACTTTGACGTTGTGGGCAGTAGCGGGGATATTACGACAGCTGGCGACATAGCCGTAAATGGCGGAAACGTAACCAGCACAGGCTCGCTGACTATTTCATCGGCTGCGGCAAGTAATATTATTCTGAACTCGGCCAACACGATTGAGCTCCAAGACAACACCAATGTAACTGGCAATGCTGATGTCTCCGGTACGCTAGACGTTGGTACGGCGAATGCTTTCCAAGTTGCTGCTAACGGTAATATTACGACAGCAGGAACAGCGACAATACAGGGGGGTTCAATAACTACTGGCACAACTTCGCAGGGCGGAATTGTAATTCTTTATGACGGCAGCAGCAACACAGGCACAATCCAGACCACCGCTTTAGGAGCTAACCGGGTCTATACTTTGCCGGATGATACGGGCACAATTTGTCTGGACACGGGCAACTGTGCCGGGGCTGGCGCTACTTTGCAGACGTCGTACAATAACTCCACGATCCCTCAGATTACTCTTGACGCTACTCGCGGCGCCCTGACGGTCCGCGATAACGCGACGCCGATAGGCACCAATTTGCTACAGGTACAGAGCACGGGCGGAGCGACCACATACTTTGCTGTTAGCAGCACGGGTGTGAATGCGACTGGTACAGCAACTATTAGCGGCAATATTAATACTACAGGCGGTACGGTTCAAACCAACAGTACAAACCGGATCGACAATTCGGGCAATCTGGTAAACATCGGGAATATTACCGGTACGGGTGCCGTCACTATCGCTTCTGCGGGTAGTGGTAACGATGTTATTGTAAATGGTGCCGACCAGTTTGTCGTCCAAGACGCTGCAGTGTTTAATGATCTTGTACAAATAAATTATTCAACTCCATCAGGGGTGTTGAACTACGATGCGGCTACAATAGCCGTGACCAACAACTCTTCCGGCGGAACACAAAACGGTTTGGTAATTAACAATACTGCTACGGGTAACGCGACGGAAGCCTTGATCGCCTTGAGCAATGCTGATGCCGGAGCAGCAGTGGCAGCGGGTATAAAAGTAGTTAGCAGTACGGGCACGATTACTACTGGAATAGATCTGAGCAGCACAAGTGTGGGATCGGCACTCAATATTGGCGATAACTCCATTACGGGCACTACGCCTGACCTAGACTTCACCAACTTCGACCTAACCGGCTCCACCGGCACCATAACAAGTGCCGGTAACGCCATACTCCAAGGAGGATCAATCACGGCAGGTACAACAACCCAAGCCGGAGGAATAATACTCTACGACGGCAGCAGTAACACCGGAACAATCCAAACAGCCTCCCTAGGCCAAAACACAGTCTACAGTCTCCCTGACCCAGGTATAGCCACTGTCAACATCTGTCTAAGTACAGGTAACTGTGCCGGTGCCGGAACCGGAGTAACCACCACTGGCGGTACCATTGGAACAATCCCTGTTTTCACCGCCTCCCAGCAAATTGCCGACTCACTCCTTAGCCAAGCAGCCGGAACAGTCACCGTAGCCGGCAACCTGAACCTGACCACCGGCAGCCAATTCCAAATCAACAGTACGCAAATATCCTCTGCCAACCTAAGCAATGATTCTAACCTGGCAAAACTGAGTGCCTCACAAACATTCACCGGCAACACAGTAGCCTTCCAAAACGGCTCAAACTCAGTCAATGCCTTCAACATTCAAAACAGCACAGGCAACCGTATCCTGACTGTAGATACATCAAACAACCAAATACTCCTGGGCCTGGCCAGTACGCTGGACGGCAAGCTGGTCTTCAGTAACGTAAGTAACGCCAACACGGTAACCATCCAACCTGGAACCCCCACTGCCAACAGGGTAATAACTCTGCCTAACGCCGGCGGAATACTTTGTACCGACTCAGGCAACTGTGCCGGCGCCGGATCCACCCTGCAAACCAGCTATAACTTCTCAACCGGCGGCACAACTCCAAAGATTAAAGTAAACGACACACTGCTTGGCGTAGACATCCAGGATGCCGATACAACTATTGCCGCTGACCTGTTCGATGTCAGGGCCAGCAACGCATCAGGCCTTGGTTCGGTAATGTTCGGCGTAGGCAGCACCGGACAAATAACCATGCAAAATGCAGCTAACTCCGCAACCGCACTGAGAGTTCTAACCCAAGGCGGAACCGGAGTAGTAACCATAGACACCACCAACGGCCAAACGATCCTTGGACAGAGCAGTACTCTGGCCGGTACCTTGGTGTTCAGTAACGCCACCAATGCTAACAAGATAAGTATTGTACCGTCGGCGGCTACGGCCAACAGGACGCTGACTCTGCCTAACGTTGACGGTACCATTTGTACTGATGCAGGCAACTGTGCCGGCGCCGGAGTAACATTGCAAAGCTCGTACAACAATTCCACGAACCCGGAGATAGTCCTTGATGCCACCCGTGGGGCCCTGACTGTCCGCGATAACGCCACCCCGCTTGCCGCCAACTTGTTCGAAGTCCAGAATAACGCCGGCGGTACCAACTACTTCTCAGTTGATGCCAGTGGAGTAGGTATAACCGGCGCCTTAATCGCCTCCGGCAACATTAACACCACCTCCGGCACAATCCAAACCAATGCCACAAACCGTATAGACAACTCAGGCAACCTAGTCAACATAGGCACAGTATCCACATCCGGAGCCATAAACTCCCAAACAATCTCCAGTGCATCTAACTTCACAGGTACAGTAACCATCCAAGGCACCAACGCCCTAACCCTAGGCACCACCGGCACAAACACAGGAGCAATACTATTCAAAGGAGCAACAGGCGCAAGTGGAACACTAACCCTCCTAGGACCAGCCAACCCAAGCACCAACACCATAACCCTACCCAACGAAACCGGCACAGTCTGTACCACCGGCTCCGTATGCACAGGGTATGCACCGGCTAGCGGGAGTGGGAGTTACATACAGAACGGGACAAGCCTACAATCCAATGCCAGCTTCATAATCCAGTCCGCAGCAGATACTAATATCACAGCAGCTTTAAGATCCAGAGCCAGCCAAACAGCAGACTTACTACAGATTCAATCTTCAACAGGTGGTATATCTGCCGGTATAAGACCTTCCGGTGCAATCTACAGCGCACCAATCAGTGACCCTGAAACAGACGTACCAGGCAACGCCAGACTATTCGTACAACCCCTAGCCGCAGCCAGCACAGCTATCATAGCCAGAGTTTCGGCTGGGGGGAGTCCTACGGGGGATATACTGCAGCTACAAGACGCAACCGGTGCTAACAACCTCTTGCGGGTTGATGTGAACGGCGCCCTTATTCTAGCAACTGGCGGTGCTACGGCCCTTAATATATCTAACGCCGCAACCACTACTGATATCAGCATGCAAAACGGGGAAACTATAGACAATGATACGGATGGAACCATTCGTTTGAGCACGACGATTGCTAATGTTACCGGTTCACTGCAGACAAACGGTACGACACGCCTCGATTTTAGCGGTAACCTAACTAACATAGGTAATATTACCGGCACAGGGGCGATAACGATTGCCTCTACTGGAGCGGGCAGCGATGTGATTATTGACGGCGCCGACCAATTTATCGTCCAAGACGCTTCAACCTTCTCGAGCACGGTCGTAATCCAAGGCACCAACGCCCTAACCCTAGGCACCACCGGCACAAACACAGGAGCAATACTATTCAAAGGAGCAACAGGCGCAAGTGGAACACTAACCCTCCTAGGACCAGCCAACCCAAGCACCAACACCATAACCCTACCCAACGAAACCGGCACAGTCTGTACCACCGGCTCCGTATGCACAGGGTATGCACCGGCTAGCGGGAGTGGGAGTTACATACAGAACCAAAATGCTTCCCAACAAGCCACCTCCAATTATTGGATCTCCGGAACGGGCAGGGCAGATACGTCCCTACAGGCACCACTCATAGATACAGCTACGGCTGCAACCTTAGCCATAGGCACTACCAACGCCACAGCCATTAACTTAAATCAGAATACAACAGTTACTGCTGGCAAACAGCTCATTGTGACCAGCGCACTCACTACGCTTACAGGTGCCACGGTTGGTGACGCATTGGCAGTGAGTAATTCAACATCAACTGGGCGTATTGCGGTCTTCATGGATAATGCATCTGAGGTGTTTGTGATTGGCAATGGCGGGTCAACGTCGCTTACGACTACTACAGACAGTGCTACAGCCTTCACGGTGCAGGGTACGGCCGCCCTTAGTGTGATGACTGCGGATACTTACAATAATACCGCCCGCTTGCGTACGGTATATGCCAACAACGCCAGCACCTTCGACGCCATATGGCTCCAAGGCAACAAGAACGGTGTAACCGCCTTCATTGGCGGCAATGACAATGTCGATGCCTATACTGCCAACGAGAGTTCCGGCAGTCTCCGGTTCAACGGCTCCAATCTGGCCTGGGGCGACTTCGGCTACTACCCAACCGGTGGCGGCGATGGCAACTACGGTCAATTCCGCCTCTCAACCACAGGCTCGGCAATAAACACTACCCCCAATGCCAAACTGGGCGTAGGAGATCTGTATGTAACTAATGAAATAGGGATAAACAATACCTCGCCCACAGAAGCCCTGGACGTAACCGGCAACATAAACATAGGCTCCGCCAATGGCTACAAGATCGGCAGTGTAATCGCAGTTGAGGCCTCAGGAGGCTACCTACGCATCAACCAGGCTAACCAATTCGCCAATGGTATATACACTGGAACATCAGGCGTAAGGATAGGAGGTACAACAGGCCTGCTAGTCGGTTCAGTCGGTGGTGATGGTCAGATAGGTCTTATCCCCAGCGGTGCAGACAACACCCGCCGTATAACCCTAGACGGTGGTACCGGTGCCATACAGGGCTACACCGAAGTATTGTCCGGTGCTACCTCCGGCGATGCCCTATCCGTAAGCAACGGTACAAGCACTGGCAATATAGCCCTATTCAAAGACAACAGCACAACCGTAGGCACTATTGCAGACGGCGGAGCTACCACATTCCAAAACAGCACCAACTCCACTGCAGCCTTCCGTGTCCTAAGCAGTGGAGGAAGCAGCCTGTTCAGTATAGACTCCACCAACGGCGGTGCAGCTACTCTGCTTGGTTTGAATAGTGGGGAGATTGGGTCGTGGAGCACAGGTACTAATACCCTGACCTCTGCAAGGGCCTTTGCCGCCACCGCCACCGCCAACGGTTATGTTTATGTGATAGGCGGTAACGATACTGGCGGCACAGCTCAAACGACTATATATTACTCCAGACTGAACACAGACGGCAGCGTAGGCGCCTGGAGCACGGCTGCATATTCATTGCCTTCTGCCAGAGTGGGTGCCACAGCCATAGCCTACAATGGATATCTTTATGTGCTGGGCGGGGAAAACAGCGCGGGCGCTGAACAAACTACGTCCTACTTTGCACGTATTAATGCTGACGGCACTATTGGCAGCTGGTATACGACAACTGTGCTGCCTGCCGCCCGCCGCGGCGGTTCGGTGGTCACCGCCAACGGCTACATGTATTACATTGGCGGCCAAGACAGCGCTAATACGGCAGTGGACACAGTTTACTATTCTCAGATAAATAGTGACGGTACGCTTGGCGCTTGGACGACAAACGCCACCGCACTGACTGGCAAGCGGTATATGCCTCAGACGGTCATAGCCAACGGCTATTTATATGTTACCGGCGGCACGGACGAGACAGGCGCAAGGCGTTCAACGGTCTATTATGGCTCATTGTCCAGTACCGGTGCTATTGCTTCATGGTCTACTGCCGCTAACGCCATGCCCGGCGTTCGTGCTGAAGGCAGCGCTGTAACGGCCAACGGCTACATATACACATACGGGGGCCGTAACGGGTCGGTTTATTTGACATCAGTCTATTACTCAAAGCTGGCTGCTGATGGTAGCCCAGGCACCTGGTCGACAGCCACCAATTCACTGCCTTTGCTCAGAGGCGGCGGCAGCTCCCTCATAGTCAACGGTTATATGTACATGATAGGCGGCTATAATGGCACGACAGCAACAAACACCGTTTACTACAGCTCAGTAGCTAGGGTACAGATAGGTGCTTCACTAGATCTTGTAGGCTTACAGGGTCAAAATCTGGCCAGCGGCGGCGACACCGGCCAGGGCAGCACCGGCGGCTCAATCACGGCCGGAAACGGTACGTTCGTAGGCTCTATGCAAGTACAAGGTATGACCAACCTAAATCAAGGCCTTAATGTAAACGGCATAACCACACTCACGGGTAGTACATACATAACTGGAGACCTTGCCTTAACGTCTGAACTGGCAGCCTACGAAGGCTTCGAGAATGTCACTTTCCCGCCAAGCGGCGGCACGGGCACCTGGACTACGGGCGGTAACGCCAACTGGGCACGCTCCACTACAGTCTATGAGGAAGGGGCGGCTTCGGCTGCCAGCGGCGATATCACAGACTCGCAGGAAACGTGGCTAGATATGGATTATACTTTCTCCCAAAACGGTTCAATAACCTTTGCCTGGAGGGTTAGCTCAGAACAAGGTTGGGACTATCTTAACTTCTGTATCGACAATGATGCGAGCTGCGCAACAAGCCCAACCTATTTTATGAGTGGCGAAAGCGGCTGGCAGCAATTGACAGTTCCTGTTACAAAAGGTAACCACAGTTTCAGGTGGGTTTATGCCAAGGATTTATCTGCGACCGAGGGCAGCGATATGGGCTGGGTAGACAACGTCAGGTTTAACGGCGGCGCCGGCAGCATTACTGGCAATGGCATAAACTTTGACCTCGCACCAGGATACAACATTACTATTGGTGATGGCGATAACACCAACACTCCGTCGTTGCTTGTTCTGGACGACATGGACAGCTACACTGATCCGACCGGGGTGAATGGCGGCATGTATTACAATAGCCAGCTTAAATCTTTCCGGTGCTTCCAGGATGGGACCTGGCGTAGCTGCGCAGACGGTCTAGTTTATACCAACACTACGTGGCCTTCAGGGGCGTGCGGATCCGGCAACACAGTAGCTAATACGACCAGCGCCTGTAATTTTGCCAGTTCGTACGTGATGCATGATGATGCATGCCAAACGGGCAAGGTATACAAAGTGATAGCCAACGGCTATCTATCAACTAACTCAGGCACTTTTATGATCAGCATAATGAAGGGTTCAACAGTACTGAACACAACAGGAGCTGCTACTATAAGCTCTGGTATGGGCAGCACCCAGTGGGCGATGACCGGCTACATAACCTGTATCGATACGGATGAAGTCGATTCTTGGGCAACGTTTGAATATACCAATTTCAATAATGACGCAACAAACCGTTGGATTCAGTGGAGCATGCCGGAAGGCGGTACGTACCCCGGTAGCTTTGGAAGTACCACCTCGATCGATTCGGCTAGGGAGAACCTACAGGTACAAGTACAGTGGGGCACTGCAAATGCAAGCAATAGCGCCACGCTCCGACAACTCATTATCGAGGAAGAAGGGCCGTAGGGTCCGCTCTTGAGGGAGCGGCCGAGATTGTGCCGTCTCTCAGTTGCTGTGCATAGAGCCCAGAACAGAGATTAACCGGTCTTTTGTCTGGTCGCTCTGCTTGTCTGCCGTGAGTATTATCCACGACTTGTCGGTTATTAGGCTGACAAAGACGCTGTTGCCCAGATTACCGATAGTTGCCGTACCTAGTGGCGTTTGCTTTCTCTCTGTCTGGGCTAACTTTTGCTTGTAAAATTTTTCCAGGTCAATGCTTTTATCCTGGGGCTTTGCCTGGATACTAACCAGAATGGCTGAGTCCTTTGAGGTGATACTGTACAGCACCGCCTCCTTGTTACTGGAAACTGATTTTTGGTCTATGCTGAAACCATCCGGTAGTTTTGTGGGGTAGTAGAGCGGAAATTTAGCAGATCGTTGCAGGCCGATGGGGAAGGGGTTGGCTGTCGGCCGTAGCGCCAGCCAGGCACCGACGGCAAGGCCCCCGCCTATGGCTACGAAACAAAAGATAGCCAGCACGATAACGGTGCGCCGTGTACTGCAAAATAATTTCCCGAACAACCCTCTCATAACTGTTAGTTTAGGACATCCGGACACATTAAATCAAATGGTGTTTGTGTTTACCTGCCAGGCTAAAACAGGTATACTTAATCCCATTGCTATGCACAATTTTCGGAAACGAAGTAACCCCCCACGGCAGGCAATCGATGGTTTTTTGACCAGTAGTGACAGGCAACGGCCTCAAATTGCAGACCGTTTGCACCCGCAGCGTCAAAGCTCTATCGGTCGCCCCGCAAATACTGCAGCGTCTAGAGTAGGCGGTTTTAAACGCCCTGACGGCTTTTATCCAACTCAGAATTCGCGGGGTCAGGTTGGTATTGCTTCAACAGAAAAGGTTGCTAAACAACCGCCTCAACCCCCATCACAGCAGAATTCTTCAATACTGCACATGACCTTACCGGGCAGTGTATTGGATACCGACACGAAGAAGCGCGGCAAGAAGAACAAGAAGATCAAGAAACCATTAACCAAATGGGGCAAGATTCGTAAGTGGAGCTTACGCTCCGGCCTGATTATTTTGGGCGTCTTATTGATTGTCGGCGGTTTCCTGGGCATTAAAGGTTACCTCAAGATGAGTAAGATGTTCAAGGGCGGGGGCACTGCCGCGGCTATGCAAAAACAGGTTAAGCCCGAATTGCTTAAGGGTGAAGGCGACGGACGCATCAATATATTGCTTCTGGGCAAAGGAGGCGACAACCACGAGGGGGCTGATCTTACCGATACTATTTTGGTTGCCAGCGTAGACCCAGTAAACAAAACCGCACAAATGGTAAGCATACCCCGGGATTTTTGGGTAAGCAGCCCGGGTATGGGCTACACAAAGATAAACGCTATTTATGCTGCAAACAAGAACCGGGCGTTAAGCCAAAACTCTAAGGACAAAGCCGCTGCAGAGAAGGCCGGTATAAGCGCAGTCCAGGATTCTGTCACGCAAGTACTTGGCATACCAATTCATTATTATGGCGTCATAGATTTTAAAGCCTTTCGGCAGGCGGTCGATACGGTGGGTGGCGTGGACATAAATGTATCAGCCAATGCCGCAGTTACCGACCGTATGTATGACGAAACGACCCAAAAGCCTTATTATCTTAACGTTCCCGCCGGGCAACAGCACTTTGACGGTTTGCGGGCATTGATGTATGTACGGACTCGCCATACGAGTACACGCGGTGACTTTGACCGCTCTGAACGCCAGAGGACATTCATACAGGCATTGGCTAGCAAGGTTCTCACAGCAGGCACCTATACAAATCCTCTCAAGATATCCCAACTGATGAGCGCCTTTGGAGACCACGTTGCTACCGATTTTAGCGTCAACGATGCAATGCGCCTTGCCAGTATAGTAAAGGGAATTGATATGTCCAAGGTTCAGTCCATTGGCCTGGCTGACCCGCCAAACAACTATGTGGGTACCAGCATGATTAGCGGTCTGTCTGTTGTAGTGCCCTCGGCTGGAGTAGGCGATTACAGCGAAATCCAAAACTTTATTCGCAATACACTAAAAGACCCTTATCTAGCAAAAGAAAACGCAGCCGTGTTTGTCCTGAACGGTACGTCTGCGCCCGGACTGGCTACTGCCAAGGCGGACAGCTTGAAGTCATATGGCTATAACGTAGTAAAGGCCGACACTGCTCCTACGCAAAATTATCAGAATACCGTTTTAGTAGATCTGACCAACGGCAAGAAGTCATTTACCAAAAGCTATCTGGAGAAGCGATTAAAAGTTAAGTCGACCACCAAGCTTCCGGACCCGAATATATCCTCCATTGGCGCTGATTTTGTGGTAATCTTAGGTCAGAATGAGACCACTAATAGCCAAAATTAAGCCGGCCAACGGATTTTCGCGAGTAGCACACATCGGGATCAATTTATTGCTTGCCGTACTAGTGTTCGTTCTGGTAAGAATGGATTTTGTCCAGCTGGCCTTGGCCTTAATCTTATTAAGTAAATGGCGTATGTTCGCGGTACGACTACGTTTTTGGCCGGCAAATATTCGGGCTAACTCGATCGACATAATAGTCAGTCTTTCGCTGCTTTTATTCATCGTGCATAGCACTAACAGCCAGTGGCTGCAGCTGCTTTGGACAGCCGCTTACGCCGTATGGCTGGTGGCTATTAAGCCGGCCTCTAACGCTTTGGCGGTATCCGGTCAGGCAATGGCTGGCCTATTGTTTGGGCTGACGGCGCTGTTTGTTGGATGGGGCGACGGCTCCTTGTTCTGGCTCGTTCTTTTATCATCACTGATTTGTTACCTGGCCGCGAGGCATTTCTTTGATTGTTTCGACGAACCCTATGCCCGGCTACTGTCCTATATGTGGGCATATTTTGGCGGAGCGTTAGTCTGGGTACTTGGCCACTGGTTATTGTTTTACGGCTTTATGGCCCAACCAACATTGCTGCTTGTAGCGCTTGGGTATGCTCTAGCCACAATTTATTATCTTGACCACTATGACCGGCTAACTAAAAAGTGGGTCAGGGTTGAGATATTAGTGACCGCATCCGCTATCGTGCTGTCTGTGGCGGTATCTTTGGTAGCGAATGTGACAAGTACAGTCCGCGCCCTTTTGCGATAATCAGATAAACAGAGGAAATAACTATGGGGGATAATCCTGATATGCCTAATAAGCTTGGCGAAGAACAGAAGGCGGAAAAGGCCGGAGAACAGTCATTCAAGCCCCAATGGGAGCCTGAAGAAAAGAAGCAACAACCGCCGGCAGCCGTAGCGGTTGATAAAACAAAAGATAAGGCACAAAAATCGGTGTTAGGCCCCGAGCATCCAAAGATCAAATTTCTGGCAATGGCCACCTTGATAATCGTTAGCGCCGCTGCCGGCTTTGGTGGCGGTTGGCTAGGCCAGCGCGGTAATGCTAAAACTACAGTTCAAAACCAACAGGTGGTGATGAAAACCCAAGGACAGGTCATTAGCAGCATTGCGAAGAATGTAGGCAGCAGCGTGGTGTCGGTTAATATGACTACATCTGTAAGCTCTCAGAGCCGCTACTTTGGCGCGCAATCAAGCGAGCAGGAAGGTGCCGGCACAGGGATAATACTAACTGAAGATGGTTTGATAGTTACTAATCGGCACGTTGTGCCCAAGGGTACGACAAAAGTCAGTGTCACGCTCGATGATGGGACGGAGCTTGATGACGTTACCGTAGTAGGGCGTACCAGCCAAAGCGACAGTCTGGACATCGCCTTCATCAAGATCAACGACCTTAAAGGGAAAAAACTTAAGCCGGCGACCTTGGGAGATTCCAGCAAGGTGCAGGTCGGAGATCCTGTTATCGCAATCGGTAACGCCCTCGGGCAATTCCAGAACACTGTTACATCCGGCATACTTTCCGGTTATGGACGAAGCGTTCAGGCCAGCGGGTCTGATGGCACAAGTGTTGAGAACTTAGAGGACTTGTTCCAAACAGATGCGGCCATCAACGAGGGTAACTCCGGAGGTCCTTTGGTTAATATCGACGGCCAGGTAATCGGTATAAATACCGCAATCGCCGGAGATGCGCAAAGTATCGGCTTCGCCATACCAATGAACGATGTTATCGGCTTGATAAATTCCGTAAAACAAACCGGCAAGCTACAGCGTCCTTATATGGGTGTTGTCTATATACCCTTGACGAGCGATTTAGCTAAGCAGTACGGCCTTTCGGTGACTCGCGGCGCTTATGTCGCTCCGGCCAACGTTACGGGTACGGACCCAATAGTTGCCGGAAGCCCGGCAGAAAAAGCCGGCCTTAAATCAGGAGACATAATTACCAAGCTTAATGACACCACGATCGACCAGAGCAATAGCTTATCGGGCTTGATCAACAAGCACAAAGTAGGCGACAAAGTAACGCTCACTATATTACGTGACGGCAAGGAATCCAAGGTCACGGTAACTCTTGATGCGGCGCCATCAGACTAATTTACGAATAGTTGTATAAGGCCTTGGGTCTCTGCCAAAGTGTATCCGGCTTGTTGGGCTAGTGCGGCGATTTTGGCGTGCTGCAATTTCAATGCCTCGGTTAAGACATAGTGCGGCCTGGCTGCCAAACCTTGAATTTGCTCCCAAAATTTTCGGTACAGGTCAAGCCCGTCTATACCGGCGTACAAGGCCAGACTTGGTTCATGCTTTACAGCTTCTCCTACGGGATAGTTGTCAGGCACATAAGGCAGGTTGGCTAAGATTGCATCATATTTCTGCCTAGCGGCGCCAAGCAAATCTCCGTGATGCAGTTCGACGCCTACCACATTGAGATTTTCAGTATTCCGGCGGGCGATATCTAGGGCCTTATCGTCAATATCAAACAAGTCGGCAGGAACGCCGGTCTCCAGTGTGGCAGTGATGCCTATACAGCCGGAGCCGGTGCCGATATCGGCAATCCGACGCAGCCGGGTATTGCCGGCGGTTATTTTTTTGATAATATCTATCATGTCTTCTGTCTCCGGACGCGGCACCAGAACGTGGTTATTAATCGTGAATTCCCGCCCATAAAACTCGGTTTTACCTCTGATGTAGGCAAGGGGATAGTGCAACGCACGTTGTTCAACTTTTTTGTTCAATATTGAAATTTGTTTCGCAGTAAGCTCGGTCTCAGGGTGAGCCAAAATATGGGCACGGTTTTTCCCTAGGGCATCTTCAAGAAGTACGACACAGTCCAAGTGTGCACTTTCAATATCGGCTTTTCTTAGCCTGGCTGTCGCTGTTTGCAAGAAAGTACCGGCAGTAATATTAGACCTCGTCGTTTATCAGCTGCCGCTCGTATTCCTGCAGCTTGTCAGCGATGTCATCAATCTCGCCGTTAAGGGCACCGGGGATGTTGCTTCGGCTGTACCCGATGCGGTGGTCGGTTATGCGGTCCTGCGGGAAGTTGTACGTGCGGATTTTTTCCGAGCGGTCGCCAGAGCCGATTAGTTTCTTGCGGGCGTCAGAAAGTTGTTTTTGCTCGTCCTCAATCTTGATTGCTAACAATCGGGCCCTAAGAACGCCCAGTGCCTTGTCCTTATTCTTAATTTGCGATTTTTCATCCTGGCAGGTTACTACGATGCCGGTGGGCAAGTGGGTTATGCGCACCGCCGAGTTGGTGGTGTTCACTGACTGTCCACCGTGTCCGCTGGAGCGGTAAACGTCTATGCGTAGTTCGCTAGGGCTGATCTCGACATCGGTTTCTTCGGCTTCCGGCAGTACTGCGACAGTGGCAGTCGAGGTGTGTATGCGCCCTTGGCTCTCAGTGGAGGGCACGCGCTGTACGCGGTGTACTCCGGCTTCGAATTTGAGCTGTTTATAGATATCCTCACCCTTAATCCCAAAAATGATTTCTTTGAACCCGCCGACTTCGGAAGGAGATTCGCTGATCAGTTCGGCCTTGTAGCGGTGCCGTTCAGCCCATCTGATATACATGCGGTAAAGATCAGCCGCAAATAGGCTGGCCTCATCGCCCCCGGCTGCTGCCCGGATTTCTATAACTACATCGCGGTCATCGTTGGGGTCTTTTGGAGTCAAGGCTTCGTGCAGAGAGTCTTCGTTTATTCTTATCTTATCCTTTAAGTCTTCCAGTTCGGCCTTGGCTAGCTCGACCAATTCAGGATCCTCGCCCTGGGAAAGGGTCGCAGCTTCTTTCTGCTCTTTGAGCAATTCGGCACGTTCATCAAACAGAGCGACGGTGGCCTCAAGCTCTTGGCGTCGCTTGGCGAGTTTCGGGTATTCCTTAGAGCTGAATATAGCCGGGTCGTTAAGGCGGCTTGTCAGTTCAGTTAGCTCGGCGCGTAAGTGTGCTTCTTTTTGTTCCATATTGTTATCCTTACCAACAGTATACAAAAAACCGCCTAAATCAGATAACTGACAGGCGGCTTCGTGCGACCGTAGCTAAGCTTTGGCAGATTCGCTCTTTTTAACTTCAGACTTTTTCTCGGCCTTAGCAACCTTACGGGCTTGCTGCTTTTTGGCGGCATTCATACGTTGTTCGCGGGCCTTGGTGGCGGCTTCGGCGCGTGCCTTGAACTTGTCAACGCGGCCTTCGATGTCAACAATACGCTCTTCGCCGGTAAAGAAGGGGTGGGAAGCGCTGGTAATGTGCACCTTAATTAGCGGGTAGTCTTTGCCGTCTTCCCATTTGATAGTCTCTTCAGTTGCCGCAGTAGAACGTGTCAAGAACCGGAACCCGTTGTTCAAGTCCTCGAATACGACAGCGCGGTAATTCTTGGGGTGAATTTCTTTCTTCATAATCTAGGTTATTCTATCTGTTTTTTCGACGATTGTCAAAGGGAAAACACCGGCTTAGGGATTGGCGCCGGACTGTTATATACTCGCTGATACTTATGGCCTACAAGACAAGCCCGGAAATCATCCCCGCCAGCGAGGCTCTAGACCCTGCTCTCCAGATCGGGTGTATCGCCACTTTGCCTTATGGGTCGGACGTGCGTGCTTCCGAATTGGGGGTCGTAGCCCCTTGCTTATCGGCTCCTTCAGGATGGTCTATAGACGCATCTGTAGAAATTAAACGACGACAGCCCGGTGCTACTTTTCGGATTATTGGCGAAACTCTTTATGGGGATGAAGCCCCCAATACAGCCGGCTTGATGCTGGACAGGGTTAGGAGAACGGCAGATCAGCAGGGATTAGGCAACCATGTAATTAAACTAACAACTACCGAAAGCGGCAAATATGCAAATAATACTTCGCTACAGATGCAAGCATTGTCAGAGTCGCTTGGTACGTCAGGCGACGGTGTGTTGGCGGTTGCTCTCAAGTACCATATCGGCAAAGTCGCCACCCACGCCAGGGCTTACGGTCTAAAAGATATGGCATATGTCGCGGCCGAGGACGTGCTGGTGGCGACAGGCGGCATGAGCGAGGACGACCCGTTGTACGAGATATTTTGTGCCGGCGTAGAGTCTTCTGAAAGGCTATTGCGCGTAATCGCAAAGCTGGACCCGCTCGGAAGATTGATATTTAACCCGATGACAAACAGAAGAGGGCCACGGGTTGTCAATGTCGTGCCTGCACCGTCAGGACCAATATTTATTAATACCACCGCACGCGCGCGTAGGGCTGCAGTAGAGCACAACCTGTAGATTGGCGCCAAGCGCTTGCTGTTACTGAGGTTATCTGATAAAATAACTCTATAAAATATTAAGCAGATTGGGGCACAATCCTCCCGGGCGGCTATCGTGCAGATACGCCAGGGTACCCAATCGAAGAGAAAGGACAACAACAGATGGCTACAGTTGACGTAGACATTAAAAAATTACTAGAAGCAGGCGCGCACTTTGGTCACAAGACCAGCCGCTGGCACCCAAAGATGGCCCAATACATCCACAGCAAGCGCGGTGGCAGCCATATCATTGACTTAACCAAGACCGTTGTCGGCTTGGAAAAGGCTTTGGACTTTATTGCCGAAACAGCCGGCGAAGGTAAGCAGATCTTATTTGTTGCTACCAAACGCCAAGCACAAGATATCGTTAAGCAGCTGGCTGAAGACGTCAAGCAACCCTTTGTTACTGAGCGCTGGCTCGGCGGAATGCTGACCAACTGGCCGACAATCTCCGGCCGCGTTAAGCACCTGCACGATCTTGAAACCAAGATGGAATCAGGTGAGCTGGCAGGCAAATACAGCAAGCTTGAGGTTCAGCGCTTCCAGGAAGAAATTGACGCCATGAACATTCTTTATGGCGGCATCAAGAATATGTCTGCCCGCCCTGGCGCAGTTTTCATTTTTGATATTACTTCTGATACAAACGCCGTTAAGGAAGCCCGCAAGCTTGGTCTGCCGATAGTGGCTTTAGTAGATACCAATGCCGATCCAAGTCTGGTGGATTACCCGGTGCCTTGCAATGATGACGCTATTAAGACGCTACAACTGATTGCTGATTACGCCAAACAGGCAGTGGAGGCTGGCAAGGCTAAAGCCGCCAAGGCCGCTCCAGCCGCTGACAAAGACGAAAAAGAAGAAAAATAATAGGGAGTATTTACTATGGCAGTAAGTATTGAAGAGATTAAGCGTTTACGTGAGTTAACCGGTGTCGGCATGACCGACGCTAAAAGAGCATTGGACGAATCCAACGGCGACTTCGACCAGGCATTGGCCGCTATGCGCAAAAAAGGCCTGACAAAGGCTGAAAAGCGCGGTGAGCGCGAAGCTCGCGCCGGGGTCATCGGCAGCTACCTGCATGACAACCGCATCGGTGTAATCGTAGAAGTAAACTGCGAAACCGATTTTGTGGCCCGCAATGAAATTTTTACCAATTTGGTTAAAGATATCTCGATGCACATTGCGGCCAGTGCGCCGGAGTATGTTTCCCAGGAAGAGATTCCGGAAGCTGCTCGCGAAGCCGTAAAGGCTGAGTTCGCAGAAAAGGCTAAGGCCGAAGGCAAGCCGGCTGAAATGATAGACAAGATCGTCGAAGGCATGCTCAAGAAGCATTTTGCTGAACGCTGCTTGCTTGACCAGCCGTTTATCAAGAATCCGGACCAAACAGTCGGCGAGTACTTAAAGGAACATATCGCTAAGCTCGGCGAGAATATCGTTGTGCGTCGCTTTAGCCGCATGGCTCTTGGCGAAGTTGCTTAGCAGTTAAAGCACAAGCCGGCAAGTCAAAACCGCCCTGGAATTCGGGGCGGTTTTGTGTACAGTATAATAAGAACAGTTAAACAGGGAACAATAATGGATCCAACTCAAGCCGTAAAAGACGTAAGCACGAAATTCCAGAACGCAGTAGCGCACTTTAGCGAGGAACTTAAAAAGGTCCGTACCGGACGTGCAAGCGCCTCAATGCTTGATGGGGTGATGGTCATGGCTTACGGTGCACAGATGCCGCTCAAGCAGGTAGCCAACGTGACAGCTCCGGAAGCGCAGCTCATCCAGATAACCCCGTTTGACCCGGGTACTCTACAGGCTATAGCCAGTGCGATTCGCGACAACCCGTCATTGGGGCTTAACCCTACGGATGACGGCCGGGTCATTCGTGTTCCTATCCCTCCGCTCACAGAAGAGCGCCGGCGAGAATATGTTAAGGTCTTGGGCGGTAAGATGGAAGACTGTATGGTCACCATGCGCGGCATTCGCCATGACGCCATGGATTTGATCGACAAGGCCAAGAAAGATAAGGCCGTGGGCGAAGATGACGCCAAGCGTTTGGAAAAACAAGTCGACGATTCAATGGCTAAAGCCCGGCAGGACGTGGAAGCTGCCGCAAAAGCCAAAGAATCCGAAATAATGACAGTCTGATACAATGTAGCGAATGAATACAGATGATTTAGTCGTACCCAAGCACATAGGGTTTATATTGGATGGCAATCGGCGCTGGGCTCGCAAACACAGCCTGCCCGAATATGATGGTCACCTGGCGGGATACAATGCGCTTAAGGACGTGCTGAACGGGGCATACGCCTTAGGAGTCGAGTACGTTAGTATCTATGCATTTTCAACCGAAAACTGGCAGCGCGACAACAAAGAAGTCGCTCGCTTGATGCGTTTAGTGTTGCGTGCGGTAACCTCTGAGCTGAAAGATCTGATAAAAAATAAAGTCCAAGTACGTTTCCTTGGCCGCACAGATGGGTTAAGTGACAAGATTCTGCAGGGCATTGAAAAGGCGGAGAAGGCCACCAAGCACTTTACTCGAGGTACGCTGGCGATTTGTTTCAACTACGGCGGACAGCAGGAAATCGTTGATGCAGTGCGGCGTTGCATACGGGACGGGTTGTCTGAGGATGAAGTTACCGAGGAAGCAATAGCTGAGCGTTTGTACGCCCCGGGAGTGCCACCGGTAGACATTGTGGTTCGTACCTCCGGGGAGCAGCGGATAAGCAATTTTATGCTCTGGCGCGTGGCTTATAGCGAGCTGTATTTTATGGACAAATTTTGGCCAGAGATGACAAAAGACGACGTGGCCGATATTATAAAAGAGTACAATCGCCGTACGCGGCGCTTTGGCGCATAAAGAAAGGGCAAAATGTCAATCGTATTACTGATCTTGGGGTTATTGATGTTTGTGGGGCTTGTGGTGTTCCATGAGTTCGGGCACTTTTTAGCGGCACGACGAAATGGCGTTACGGTTGAAGAATTCGGCATCGGTTTTCCGCCGCGGGCCTGGAAACGGAAAACAAAGGGCGGGTTTATATTTAGCCTTAACTGGCTGCCAATTGGCGGTTTCGTTAAACTAAAGGGCGAGAATGACAGCGCTACTTCTGAGGGTTCCTTTGGGGCGGCGAGCTTTGGCACTAAAACCAAGATAATGCTGGCCGGCGTGACTATGAATTTGCTGGCGGCGTTCGTGATATTCACGGCCTTGGCATGGATAGGCATGCCGCAACTTATTGATAACCAGTATACGGTTAAGAGCGACACTAAGGTTATACGCAACGACGTCTTAGCAGGGTACATTCAACCAGGGTCACCGGCTTCGAAAATTGGGCTGAAGCCGCAGGACAAACTGGTCTCTTTGCAGAGCAACACCAGCACGACAGTAATCCAGCAGGATGAGCAGCAGGCAAAAGCAAAGCCGCAGTCCATAAGCTCAGCAGCGCGTTTGCCGGAACTTACCAAACAGTATGCCGGGCAAACAGTAAAATTGACTTACGTGCATGACGGACAACAGCGCACTGCCGACGTAAAGCTGCTCAGCGAACAGGAAGCTAAGGGATCAGGCTACTTAGGCCTGTCTCCTGCCGGGATGATGATGACTCGCGCAACCTGGTCGGCCCCGGTGCAGTCGCTAGGCATCATGTGGCAGTTTACGGAGGCTACGTTTAAGGGTCTCGGCACGGCTGTTTCATCGTTATTTCATGGGGATACGGCAAAAGCCAGCGAACAGGTGTCTGGTCCGGTAGGTATTATAGTGGTGTTGCGGGACGGTAGCTTGCTGGGATGTAACTTTATATTGATGATCATAGGCGTAATATCTTTGAGTTTAGCCATCATGAACGTCTTGCCGATACCGGCTTTAGACGGAGGACGTTTTTACGTACTGCTTTTGTCGCGCATGTTTGGCAGAAAATTATCCAAGGATATGGAAGAGCGAATTGTCGGCGCCAGTTTTGTTTTCCTACTTCTTTTAGTAGTTTTAATCACGATAGTAGATGTTAAGCGTTTCTTCTAAGGAAAGAAGCGACCCGGCAGCTCCCGTTGCGCAGGCCAAGGATATCAAATGGGGTCCGACGGCCGCAGTTTTGTTTACGGTCGCGTCTTTTTTGATTGCCTATGTCGGCGCCGGGCTACTTGCGTATATTTTGCCCAAAGTCATGGGCTGGGGCACCGAATATACAGATTTTTGGTTCAACTCCGTTGCCGGGCAGTTCACCTTTGTGTTAATCGCTGAAGGTCTTATGATCGGTTCGGTATTGCTTTTCCTAAGACACCGCAAGACGACAATTCGCGCTCTGGGCTTTCGGCGTGCACCCGAATTCGGGGACGTTTGGAAGGCGGTTGTAGGCTATTTAATATACTTTGCCGCCTTAATATTGGTAACGTCTATAGCCACTGCGCTGGTGCATCTTAATATGGACCAAAAGCAGGAACTGGGCTTCGATACCGTTGTAAGCGCCGGAGACAAGATCATGACGTTTATCAGCTTGGTAATTTTGCCGCCTTTGGCAGAGGAAACGCTATTCCGCGGTTTCTTATTCACCGGTCTGCGCCAGAAGTTTTCTTTCTGGCCTGCAGCCATTGTCGTGAGCGTGATCTTTGCCTCGCTGCATCTGGCTCAATCTTCGGAAGGCATCCTGTGGGTGGCCGGTATCGATACACTCGTTTTGTCGGTCATCCTTTGTTGGCTTCGTGAGAAGACCGGTAACTTATGGGCCGGTATATTTGTGCATGCGTTTAAGAACGGCATTGCTTTTGTAGTTTTGTACGTTCTTGCGACTACCTGAACCGGGCTATGCGGCTTTGACTTTGTGCTATACTGTGGGCAAATGACACACAGATGTAATACTGCCACCCCATTTACCACAATGCTTCCGGCCTGCCGGCCGTAATCTCTTTTTCATCGTTTTTTAGTCAATAACAGTTCAACAAGGAGTAGTAAGATGAGAGTCTCGCAACTATTCGGCCGGACTTCGAAAACCGAAGGTGTCGATTATAAGATCGCTTCCCATCGTTTGTTGACGCAGGGCGGATTTATCCGCGAGTCAACGGCCGGCAGATATTACTTTTTACCACTTGGTATAGCAGTACAGAATAAAATCATCGAAGTTATACGCCGCCACATGGAAGCCGCCGGCGCGCAGGAAATCGTAACCCCGATTTTGCATCCCCAAGAGTTATGGGAAGAAACTGGCCGGGCCGAAACCGGCGACTTACCGCTGATGCGAATTAAGGATCAGCGCGAGGCCATGTTTATTTTAGGCGGAACAGCTGAGGAAATGGTTACTGAGCTGGTGCGCAAGTTTAACGTCAGCTATAAGGATCTGCCGTTTACCGTTTACCAGTTCTCCAACAAGTTCCGTGACGAACTCCGCGCCCGCGGCGGACTCTTGCGAGTGCGAGAGTTTATCATGAAGGACGGTTACAGCTATGGCACCGAAGAGCAGTTCAAGGAACTGTATCAAAAAATGTGGGATGCCTATTTGGCTATTTTCAAAGAATTGGGGCTTAAAGCTTACCCGGTAGCCTCAGACAACGGCTACATTGGCGGAGAGTATTGCCACGAGTTTATCGTGGAGTCCGATGCCGGTGAGAGCAAATACTTTACTACGCCCGACGGCAGCTACGCCGCACACGAGGACATAGCAAGGTTCAAGAAATATGAAGAACACAGCGACGAGGAGATTAGGCCGTACCAGGAGGTCAAAGGGGAAGGTATTATCGGCGTCGATGAACTGGCGAAGTTCCTGGATATTCCGGTTGAGAAAACTACCAAAACCATCCTGTTCGAAACCGATAAAGGCGAGGTGATTGCAGCAGCACTTAACGGCCTGTATGACGTTAACGAAGTGAAGCTTATGAATATTATCGGCTGCAAGGATCTGAAGCTAGCCAGTCCGGAAACGGTAAAGCGGGTGACTGGCGCTAAAGTCGGCTACGCCGGATTTATCAACCTTCCAAAAGAAGTACGCATTATTCTGGATGAGTCATTAAGGGGAAGGAAAAACTTCGAATGTGGTGCTAACAAGACAGACTACCATTCTATAAACGTAAATTTTGGCCGCGATTTTCCAGAGCCTGAGCAATACTATGATATTGCGCTTGCCAAGGCGGGTTATTTTGCGCCTGACGGTCTCCAGAAGCTTGAGGAGAGGAAGGGCATTGAGGTTGGTAATATATTCCAGCTGGGGTATCATTATAGCGATCGTATGCCGGGCGCTGAGTATACTGACGAGAGCGGACGGCGGCAGAAATACTATATGGGATGTTATGGCATCGGTGTAGGGCGTACTCTGGCTGCCATTGTAGAAACAAACCACGATGGTAAGGGTATTGTGTGGCCTGAGAATACAGCACCGTACAAAGTTTATCTTGCCTCCTTGGGCAGTAGCCCGGAAGTAATCCAAGCTGCAGATAATTTGTATAAAGACTTGACTGACGCCGACATTGCGGTACTATATGACGACCGCTCAGACGCGCGGGTAGGCGAAAAATTTGCCGACGCTGACTTGCTAGGCTTGCCTTACCGGGTTGTTGTCAGCGGGAAGACATTGGCAGCGAATAAAATTGAAATTAAAAAGCGTACAGATGTAGAAGCACAAATGTGCGACCAAGACAATGTGATAAAAATGGTCGTTTAGACCCTGGCAGGTTGTTATAATGAACACCTGTTCATGACTATTACACAGTGAGACCTTACAGAAAGGAGTGAGCACGATGAACAAACAATTCCACTTGACCAAGCAAGGCGTAGATGAGCTTAAGGCAGAGCTCAAAGAACTATGTGGTTTGCGCGCTGAAATTGCTGAGCGTATTAAGACTGCCCGCGAGTTTGGCGACTTGAGCGAAAACATGGAATACAGCGCAGCTCGCCAGGACCAAGAACGTAACGAGTCACGCATCACAGAGATCGAGCACATCCTTGCTAATGTGCAGGTAATCACAACACCTAAGAGCGATGGTCGGGTCGTGCTTGGCTCGACGATCAAACTGAAGAGCGAAGACGGCAAGACGAAACAGTTCCAGGTTGTGGGTACTGTTGAAGCTGATCCTTTGAACGGAAAAATCTCTGATGAATCACCAATCGGCAAAGCGTTGATGGACAAAAGAGAAGGCGACGAAGTCGAGATCAAGACACCGGCAGAAACAGCGGTTTACAAGATTGTCGACATCAGTTAAGCAATTTGTGCAATAGGCTAACATAGCCTTGCCGGGTACACTCCGGTATGAGTAACCGCTCACGCGCGGTAAAAGGAACACCGAGCCTATGGTCTTGGTGTTCCTTTTCCGGCTCCGCTACGGTTGAGTTACTAATACCGGAGTGTACCCGGCAGTATGAAGTCGTCAGAAAAACATGGTAAAATATCCGAAAGGAACAAAAAGTATGCAGTGGTTGAACCAAATAGTTGATGAGCTGATTGCCCGCCAGCCTGACGGCGAGATATTAATTGAGTTTGGCGGTTCGCCGTCTGGGACGCATCATTTAGGCCATATGCGCGAGCTGGTTACGGCTGACGCTATTTTGTTGGAATTACGCCGCAGAGGGCGTCAGGCCCGTCATATATACTTCGTAGACGACCTTGACGGCTTACGTAAGGTGCCAACTAACGTCCCGGCTGATTTTGAAAAGTATTTGGGCTACCCGTTGTGTGATGCGCCCGCACCGGACGGTTCTGACCAATCATACGCTGAATACTTTTTGCAGAGTTTGTATGACGGTTGCGCAGCCTTAAATATTGAGGTCGAATTCTTGCATGCCCACGAAAAGTATCGGAGCGGCTTTTTTGTACCGGCTATCGAACGTTCTTTGGAGCGGTTAGATAAAGCCCGTCAGGCCCTTGAGACAATATCCGGCAGGAAACTGGACGATAATTGGTCCCCAATCCAAATTATGGAGCAGGGCCGTCTCAAAAAGCGTAAGTTTTTATCGATCGATAAAGTAGCCAAAATGATTGAGTACGAGGATGCCGACGGCAACCCCGGGCAGACCGGTTATGAAAAGGGTGAGGTCAAGTTGGACTGGCGCTTGGATTGGCCTGGCCGTTGGTGGCTGCTACACGTAGTTGCCGAGCCTTTCGGCCGCGACCATGCCACGAAAGGCGGCTCATATGATACCGGCGTGCAGATTATGCATGACGTTTATGAGGCGGAACCGCCGTACCCGGTGCCCTATGACTTTATCAACATGGTGGGTGATACCAAGAAGATGAGTGCCAGCAAGGGTACTGGCCTGGATGCAGTAGAGGGCTCCAAGATTATGCCTCCGGAAGTCGTACGTTACTTCATTCTGCGGGCCGCTCCCAGCAAACGCCTGCATTTTGACCCGGTCAACGGAGTAGTGCAACTGATGGACGAATTTGCGGCGCTCAGTGCCAAACAGGAAAAAACCGAATCTGAACAACAGCTCCTTTATCTTTGTACGCGCGGCAGTAATCAGCAGAGGATAGTCAGCCGGGTGCCGTTCTCTCATCTGGTTGCCAGCTACCAGGCGTCCCTAAAGGACGCCGATGAAACTCTAGAGGTTATTAAGCGCACTGAGCATTCGCAGGCTGCCGCAGAGGACGCCGACATTATCAAGCAAGAGCTGAAATTTATTGACGAGTGGCTGCGTTTGAGGGCACCGGACGAGGTTAAGTTTGAACTCCTGGACCAGGTTGACCCGCAGGAATTTTCTGATCAAGAGACGGCTTTTTTGAAGGCTCTTGGGGACAAAACAGCAAAGGCACCCGCTGATGCAGACGGCGCGTTTTTCCACGAGGCAATTTACAGCCTCAAAGATGAGCTTGGGATAGCGCCGCAAACAATGTTTAAGACTCTATACAGGGCCTTGATCGGCAAGCAGTCAGGACCGCGCGCTGGCTGGTTCCTGTCGACATTACCCCGGGAATGGCTTGTTAAGCGCCTTTATCTGCAATAAAATAATACCCCTGGTTCGGCAGGGGTATTATTTTATTCAAAAGCGCGCAATAATTATGCGTCTAGAAATCGAACAAATCGCCGAGGAATGATTCCTTCTTGCGCTTGTTTTGATATTGCTGCCCGCCATGGCTATCATGATGGCTGCGGTCATGGTGGCGGTCGTCATCATCGTCGTCTCGCTTGTGCGAAGAATAGGCTGCGCGATCATCCTTGTAGGGCTGGCTGGCTGGCGCAGGACCACCGGAAGACCGTTCGATAATTTTGTCCAGCTCGCCACGGTCGAGCCAAACGCCCCGGCAGCGCGGGCAGTAGTCAATCTCAACGCCGCTGCGATCTGACATTTGTAATTGTGTGTCATCTACTGGGCAATTCATAACTTTTCTCCATTTAGGTGTGTACATGATATCACGCCTGGGGGTAGCCGGCCATGCGTTTGAACACATGCTTATTGTTCACTGCTGCCAGGAGGATTCCACTGTAAGTCGTTTGTTACTGCTTGCCCTTGTCGCCAGAGTAGCTCAAAAACACGGCGCTGCGTGGCAGCAATCTCTTTGTTGTATATTTCAACTCCGAATACTTCGCCATCTTTCCAGTTGTAGTATGCGACAACGTCGTTGTACGTGATCGTGGAGTGGGTGATCGGGAAAATACTTGGCGAAATATATCTTGAGTCCCAATATTCAAGACGTTCATTGTCGTGTTGTTTGTACCAGCCCTTCAGGTCGTCCAAAAAATTATCTCCAATAATACCTCTGAACTGCAATTTATTTTCGTTGCATTTGCGTGCCCAGCGCTCGAAGAAGGTCAGATTGGTTTTTGACTGCATGGTCTCATAAAGAATGCTACGCGTATCGGTTGTAGCCTTTGTTTGGTTCCAGAACATTTGCTTGGTGCCCTCTGGGCCGCGATAAAATTGCACGCGCGTCAGCGGGGATTCCATAGAATGCTCGTTTAGCTTGCGATGAATAAACTCCAGCTCGGTTTGCAGATTGCGCACCTCTTGTTCACGCTCAGTCAGTAGTATCTGCAGATTCATTATTGGGGCCGCTCTGATGATGGTCCGCTTGTAGTGAGTTTCGGTTTCTACCAGGTTGGCTTTGACCATAACGTCCAGCAGGCGGTAAACCCGCGTGCGCTCGACGTTGGCATGTCTGGATATAGACGTTATCGTTTGCGGCCCATAGGCGTGCAGCGCCAAATAGATGTCCGCTATTTCAGGGGCTAACTGAAGCTTCGCGAAGTATTCGTGTATGGCGGTGTTGTCTGTGGGCTTTTTGGACATGCTGGCAATTTTAGCGGGTTATTGTCTTGGAGTACAACCGTGCACTATTGTGCACGGCACTTTCCAAAGAGCTAAGTCTACAGGTTACCTTTCTGGTCAGCAACAAAAGCAGGCCATTAACCCAGAAAGGTGCCATATGAGCGAGTTACCGCAGACAGATATCTACAACAAGGTTCTTGGCCTTGGCCTACCGGTAGAATCGTTGATCGTTGTGGGCAGTTCGGCAGTTGAGGCTGCCCTAGGACCGGGTGTCCGACGCGGCAGTGATGTGGATATCGCTGTGACCGAAGATGGTTACAGAGAACTGCGTAATAATAGATCGGATCTCAGAGAGATAGTCGAACCCGATGGTTACCGTCACCTTGTGGGTGACGAGGGATTGGATATATCTCAAGGTTGGAAATTTTCAGGGTGGAAAGGAAAAACAGTCGAGGAACTGCAAAGGGGCGGTTATGAGCAGGGAGGTATTTACGTGGCAGGCCTGCCGGACGTCTATGAGCATAAGCAACGCCGAGGAATGGCTAAAGACATTGGCGACTGTGCCCTTATCCGCGCTAAGCTATATGACGGCTCAAGCTTATTGCCACCAAAAATGTACCAAGAGGATTTGGATTTTGTACGCAGGTATTTGCCGGAACATCTGCACGGCTGCCCGCAGGAACAGGCGGGCGCCTATGGTCTCTATGTTGTGCGTACGGTTTTCGGGCATGAGGACAAAGGGGTACGTACATATAGTGGTGACGTAGAAACAGCGGCTGTTCCGGCGAATTACCATGCTTGGATGCATAGCGCTCACGGCGGCCGTGACGGTCAGCTTAATATGGCCCAGGCTAATGCCGAACGCCGGGCACGCGGCCTGGCGCCTTTGTTTAGCGATCAGGAGCGCAAAGATGCCCTGAGCTACTATATCCACGATGCGATTTTGGGCCACGGCAGGCGTGCAGCAAATCCTGAGCGCCATGACGAAAAACAAACCGCCGAGTTCGGAGTCCGGGTTCTACAGGCAGCTGGCGAAACCGACGAACAGAGGTTGGGAGGGTTTTATGCAGGCGTAATCACTACAACCTACAACGAAGAGACTAATGCGCAGGATATCGACCCCAGAAGGGGGCATGTGGCGGTCCAGGAAGTCAACTCCGGCAGTGATATGGCAGGATTCCGCCGATCTGACGGGCCCCGTAATGCCAAAAGGCTGGCGATTGAGGATCTGTGCCGCGATGGCGCTGGTTTTGACAGGCCGCTCGTTAGGCTGATGGACGAGATCAATGCTAATTTGCCAGAGGGCGCGCCGCGGGTAATGATAAGCGCAGTTGAGGATGGCCTAAGGCTTATACAAGAGCACCCCGATTTTGAAGTTACAAAAGCAGGCAATCCGCCGACCAAAATGACGCTTTTGCAGGCATATGCAGGCAGCATCAGGGGCAGTGCTAACTTTTGCGCTAATTATAAGTTTCCAAAAAGATGGTTTCTGGGCAGCGAAGACCGTCAACGCCGCAATGCAGAACATTTGCGGCAATCAGCAGAAGATGTTGCCAGCGGCCAGGCGTCTCCTTTGGACGACTACCAAAGCTCAGAAGATTATCATCAAAGAGAGCAGCAAGCCGTCTCAAACGAGCGTCAGAACGTTAATACAGGCGGCGGATCACTCGGCGAGTTGAGGGAAAGTATTGCTACAGTGCTTGGCATGCTGCCTCAAGAAGGCGTCACGCAACTGTCACAAAGGCTCAATTCGGTCCTGGAGCTGCTTGCTGGTATCTTAGGCAGTAGTGAAAACGTCAATATGGCTAGCGCCCAATCTCTGATAGCAGAAGCCAATGATTTGCTGGGGCAGGCCAAGGAACGTCTTGACGACGCCGAACAGAAGATAAATCAATTTCAAACTAGCGCAGGTATTGCCACTGACAACTAGACGCGGCAAGCCGCCCTTGAGTAAAGTCGTACTTTGTTTATAGTAGATACTATGAAGACGCAGCGGGCATTATTCGCAGCAGGTTGCTTTTGGGGCGTGCAGTTTTATTTTGACCAAGTGCCAGGCGTAGTAGAAACAGTCGTCGGTTATACCGGTGGCCATACGGCCAACCCCACATACGATCAGGTGAGCAGTCATACTACTGGGCATGCTGAGGCTGTCCAGATTGATTTCGACCCGGAGAAGGTAAATTACCAAACACTATTGATGCACTTTTTTCGAATGCATGACCCGACGCAGCTCAACCGTCAGGGGCCTGACGTTGGTGATAATTATCGCTCGGCAATTTTCTACTTTAACCAGGAGCAGCAAAAAGAGGCGATTCAAGTACGCAACCAGGCGCAGCAAAAGCTTGGCAAGCCGCTGGCTACACAGATCGAACCGGCCGGACCCTTTTATGCAGCTGAAGATTACCATCAGAAATTCACAGAAAAAACCGGCATGGGCGTTTGCCACATACCGTATAAGCCACTAGGCGGTAGGCGGCAAAGACGCAAAGTGATATAGTGCTTAGTATGGCTAAAGATAATTCAAAAAAGAACAAACAGACAAAGAAAAAGGCTCCGCGCAAGGTGTCTTCAAGCAGTAAGGTTAATGACAATAAGGCAAACAGCGTTCAAGCCGCTGAACCAAAATGGACTCCGGTTGTCGAGACGGATACCATACAGGAAACTGCCGCGCCGGCCGCGAATAAATTCAAGAGATGGAATAGTTGGCTGGCGGTCGTTTATGCATTGCAGGGCCTGGCAATCGTGCTTTTTGGCACACAAGTCATGATGCCCATTATGGTGCAGTATCCATCGGTTGATACGCTCGCCAGTCAGGCGGCCGGGCAGCAAGTCATCGGGTCTGCCGCGCATCATCTTACGGATATTAATCTGGCCTGGATAGTAGCCATTTTCTTAATAGTTTTTGCCGCAGTTAGATTCGTCATGGGCGGTCTTTTGCGTACCTCCGGCGGTCCCAGTACTGCTCGCGGTATAAGCTGTTTGCACTGGGGCGGCTTTGGTATGGGCGGAGCAGTTATGATGTTGGCTATTGCTTTGCTGAGCGGCATTTATCAGATATCCAGCTTGCTGCTGTTGATGGGCTCGGTTTTTGCTGGCAGTATGCTGATGTTGACCGCTGAGACGCTTGTTATTAACAATAGTGGCGTAAGGACGCGTCTTTCAAAATCTATGTACTGGCTGGCTGTCGGAGGCATCTTCGCGCCCTGGGTCATATTCGCTACGACTTTGACTGGTGCCTTGACATGGAACGGCTACACAGCCGCCTACATGTATAGCATTTATGCCTGTACCTTCCTGCTGTTTGTGGCTCTCGCGCTAGCTGTAGGCTTCCGCATGAAAGGGCAGGGCAAGTGGGCTGATGCCATGTACGCCGAACGCGGCTATACATTATTGGAGTTTTTGGCTGCTACATTGCTAGCCTGGCAGATTTTTGCCGGCGTACTGCGCTAACTCCTAATAAAATTAGATGTCGACTGTAATTTTTGATTTTGATGGGACGATAGCCGACAGCTTTGGGCTTGCTGTTGATATATTCCATCAGGCTGTTGACCGCGAGAACCGCTTTGGTAGAAAAGATTTAGAAGAATTAAGGGCTTTGCCGGCGCGGCAGGTTATTAAACGGGTCGGCGTGCGCTGGTGGCAGGTGCCTTATTTATTGACTAAGGGCCGTAAGCTGATGAAAATTCGCATTAGCGAGGTTCATCCGTTTGCAAAAGTACTTCCGGTCTTGGAAGCGCTGCATAAAGATAACCACGACCTAATGATATTGACCTCGAACAGTCCGCAAAACGTGGAGAAGTTTCTAAGGGATCACAGGCTAACAGGCTACTTTAGCCATATCTATGGCAATGCAGGTCTTTTCGGCAAAGCAGTTAAATTACGTAAGATTGTTCGTGATAACCATTTGCATATGAGCCAATGCTGGTATGTCGGAGATGAGGTTCGCGATATTACCGCCTCGCACACGGCAAAAATGCGATGTATTGCGGTAAGCTGGGGATACAATACGGCGCCGGTGCTTAAAAGTGCCAAGCCGTTTCGTCTTATTGAACAACCAAAAGAATTGCTTGATATAATTGGCAAGACCTAAAAATTATTGCAAGCCACCGGTTTTTTCTCTTAGGTTTTTGGCTTGCCAGGCCATCAAGACACCGCGAAGGGTAACTATCAGCGGCCACTGCTCTGCAACTGCCTGGGTATCAACACATTCTGCCGCCTCGTCGATCCATAGCTGCGGCCTCTCTCCTAATAGTTCGGTGGCTTCTCTGGCGCGCCAGAGGTTAGCGTCATATGCCTGGCGGACGGACATGCCGTCAGGAGTTAATAAGTGCTTACGTCTAATCGGCCAAAGCCGGGCCTCAGCTTTTTTGAAATATGGCAGGGAATCTGCGATATCGCCCGGGTTGCCAGTGCAGACAATGCCGCGCAAGACATGCGCCTCGCCTAAGCCGGTGTAGGCTCTGCCGATAGTGTACTCACGTATGGCAGTAGTAGCTGGCTGAGGATTTCTGGGCACTAGCAGCGCATACAGCTCTGCCTGTTTTGCGGCAACCGCTCCTAGTGCCAAGGTGTAGAAGTTGGAGTTTGTAATAACCTCAGCAAAGCTGGCGTCTGGCGGCAGCCATTCGCAGGGCGCTGGCTGGGCTTGATATGATTCTGCTGGCTGCGCCATGATAATCTCTCGATAACAGAGTCTATATAATAGCGTATAAAGTAAAGCGCTGGTACAATGAAGCACACATGAGTTACTGGAAAGAGCGCTCCATTCCATACAAGCCAGGGCAGACGGCGTCGTTTAAAGTCAGCCGCAGTAAAATAGAGCTTTTTACGCAGTGCCCCCGTTGTTTCTGGCTGGATGTGCGCCTTAAGATAAAACGTCCCGACAGCCCGCCATTTAACATCAACAAGGCAATAGACGAACTGTTTAAAAAAGAATTCGATACGTACCGCGCCAAAGGTGAACCCCATCCGCTGATGGTCGAATATAAAGTACAAGCCATTCCGTTCAGCCACGAAAATCTTGATGACTGGCGGGAAACATTCGTCGGCGTTCAGCATCACCATGCGCCCACTAACCTACTGGTTTTTGGCGCAGTCGATGACCTCTGGGTAGACGCGGACGGCAATGTCATTGTCGTTGACTACAAGGCTACTGCCAAGGACAAAGAAGTTAATATCAATGCCGGATGGCAAATTAGCTATAAGCGCCAGATGGAAGTTTACCAATGGCTTTTACGCCGTAACGATCTGACGGTTCACCCCACGGGTTACTTCGTATACGCTAACGGCCGCATGGATCTTGACGGATTCTTTGATAAAGTCGAGTTCCGTACAAAAGTCATCCCTTATACCGGCGATGACGCCTGGGTGGAAGATACGCTTTTGAAGATGAAGCAATGTATGGACGGAGATATGCCTTCAGTGGGCGAGAGTATTATGGGCGGCGAATGCGGCTTCTGTGCCTATGCCCGCGAGCGCACTAAGCTCACTCTCCAGCATCTCAATTCCAGACGCCAGGCACGAGTGGTATAATCATCAGAGGAAGAAAACATGATCGACATCCAATTTATTCGCGAAAACCCGGAATTAGTAATCGAAAAATCAGCCCAAAAAGGCTATAAGCCCGACGTGCCCCGATTATTGGAGCTGGATAAAAAACGGCGGGAACTGCTTGGTAAGACTGAAAAGGTCAGGGCAGAGCGCAACGAGCATGCCGCGATTCTAAAAACCGGTGGCAGACCTGCGCCGGAGAATATCGAAAAGGGCAAGGCCCTAAAACAGCAGCTGGCAGAGCTTGAACAACAGCTCGAACCGGTAAGTAAAGAATACGAAGAAATATTGCGTACAGTTCCGAATATGCCGCTTGATTACGTGCCGGTAGGCTCTACCGAAGACGAAAACGTGGTAACGAAAATTGTAGGTGAACTGCCGCATTTTGATTTTCAGCCAAAACACGACTTTGAACTCGGGTCTGACCATGACCTTATTGATAAAGAGCGGGCCGCGAAGATCGCCGGCACGCGCTTTGCTTATATAAAAGGCGGTTTAGTCCGTTTGCAGTTCGCCATTGTACAGTTCGTTTTGCAGACCCTCGGCGACGAATTAGTCATTAAGAAGTTGGTTGAAGAAAACGGTTTGAAGGTAAGCACTAAGCCGTTCGTTCCGGTCATACCTCCGGCCATGATGCGGACAGAGCCGTACGTAGCCTCGGCACGCTTGAATGCCGAAGAGGTTACTTACAAAATCGAACAAGACGATCTGTGGCTCAACGCAAGCGCCGAGCACACGCTGTGTACGATGTATTGGGACGAGATTTTGCCTGAAGACCAATTCCCAATTCGTTATATCGGCTACAGCACAAGCTTCCGCCGCGAAGCCGGCACCTACGGTAAAGACATGGAAGGCATCTTCCGCCTGCACCAGTTCGACAAACTGGAGATGGAGGCTTTTGCTACGCCTGAAACCGGGCTTGAGGAGCATAAACTGCAGATAGCCATTCAGGAGTATTTAGTCCAGCAATTCGATCTGCCCTATCAGTTCGTTCAAAAATGCACGGCCGATATTGGGAAGCCGAATGCCGCCGGCGTTGATATCAACTGCTGGTTCCCGGGCCAGGGCAAGTACCGCGAGACCCATACAGCCGATTACATGGCCGACTATCAATCACGCGATTTAAAAATTCGTCTGCGCCGTAAAGACGGTAAGATCGAATTAGTCCATACGGCTGATGCGACCGGTTTTGCCCTGGGGCGTTTTATGAAGGCGATAATCGAAAATAACCAAACTGCCGATGGGCGCATTCTCGTTCCTGAAGTTTTGCGCCCCTACATGGGCGGCCAAACCGAGATATAGCTTGCTTAATTTGAAGGAGGGCAAAGTATGATCCGTAAGCTTGAAGTCAGCGGAGTGCATATGGACGTGGGTGACGAGCTGTATAAATACGCAATTAAAAAGCTAGGCCGCTTGGATAAATACATCCCCAAGCAGGCGCGCGATAGTGCTCACCTTGAGGTGAAGCTCAAGGAAGAGAAGTCCAAGGATAAGAATAAACGTACCTGTGAGGTTTTGCTGCATCTGCCCCAAGGCAACATTACGATTACGGAGACTACAGTAAGCGTTTATGCTGCCATTGATATCGCTGAGCAGAAGCTCAAAATGCAGTTGCATAAATACAAAGAATTGCATGGTGATCCTACAATTCACCAGCGGATTATTTCCCGGTTTAAGCGCTCGCTTTAACTAAGCTTGAAATATTCAAATAAAACTCGCGTTCTCTGTTGCAACGCGTTACAATATACTGGAATTCGAATATTGGAAAGAGGGAGTTTTTAAATGGTAATGCCTGGTCTATTCAAGAAGTTGCTCGGTGATCCGCAGGCTCGTACGATAAAGCGCCTCAAAAGGCGCGTACGCGAAGTCAACGCTTTAACCGATAAGTACGCCAAAATGTCTGATTCTCAGCTGAAGGAACAGACGGATATTCTTAAAAGGCGCCTCAAAAAAGAGACCATGGACAAAATTTTGCCTGACGCTTTTGCTGTTATGCGTGAGGCAGCCGACCGCACGCTGGGCATGCGTCACTTTGATGTTCAGCTGATCGGCGGTATGGTCTTGCATGAAGGCAGTGTTGCCGAGATGAAAACCGGAGAAGGAAAAACCTTGGTGGCTACGCTGCCGATATACCTGAACGCCTTGACCGGCAAGGGCGCGCACGTTGTGACGGTCAATGAATACTTGGCCCAGCGCGACGCCGGCTGGATGGCTAAAGCCTACAGCTTTTTGGGGTTGAGCGTAGGGGTAATCGTTGCTGATCACTCCTTTGTTTACGACCTGTCCTTTACGAACACAGAGCATGAAGATGAACGATTCCATCACTTGAAGCCGTCCACCCGCCAGGAAGCTTATGCCGCGGATATCACCTATGGCACAAACAACGAATACGGCTTCGACTACTTGCGCGACAACATGGTGCGCGAAGTTGAGCAGCTCCGCCAGCGCGAGCTGCATTACGCTATCGTCGACGAGGCGGACTCAATCCTGATCGATGAGGCTCGTACTCCTTTGATCATCTCCGCGCCAAGCGTAACCAGCGGCAATGCCTATGCGCAATTTGCCAAGGTAGCGCGCCAGCTGGAACAAGAAAAGCATTATGAGGTTGACGAAAAGCGCAAAACTGTCATTTTGACCGATGACGGCGTCGACAAGGTGGAGAAGATATTGGGCGTGAGCAGTTTGTACGCCACTGAAAACATTCGCACTATTTATCATCTGGAGCAGGCCTTGCGCGCCCAGGCCCTGTTTAAACTCGACAAAGACTATGTTGTTACTAATGACGGGGAGATAGTCATTGTCGATGAATTCACCGGCCGCTTGCTCAAGGGCCGCCGTTATAACGAAGGTTTACACCAAGCCATCGAAGCCAAAGAGGGCGTAGAGGTACAACAAGAAAGCATGACATTGGCTACGATCTCGTTCCAGAACTACTTCCGATTGTACGAGAAATTATCAGGCATGACCGGAACCGCCTTAACTGAAAGTGAAGAGTTTCACCAGATATACAAACTGGACGTAGTAGAAGTGCCGGCTAACCGCAAAATTGTCCGCCAGGACCGCCCAGACCGTATTTATAAGAACGAGAAGGGCAAATTCAAGGCTATCGTTGACGAAGTAAAAGAGCTGCATACCAAAGGCCAGCCGGTGTTGCTAGGCACGGTGTCTATTGAGAAGAACGAAGTACTTGGCAATATGCTGTCCAAGGCCGGAGTGCCGCACGAGGTGTTAAATGCCAAGAACAATGAAAAAGAAGCTTCTACGATTTCCCGCGCCGGGCAGAAAGGGGCTGTGACACTGGCTACTAACATTGCCGGACGCGGTACGGACATCATCTTGGGAGAAGGCGTTAAGGAGCTGGGCGGTTTGTTCGTGCTTGGCTCAGAGAGGCACGAGTCCCGCCGCATCGACAACCAGCTGCGCGGTCGCTCGGGCCGTCAGGGAGACCCGGGAATGACCCAGTTCTTCGTGAGTACCGAAGACGACCTAATGCGTATATTTGGCGGCGAGCGTATTGCCGGCCTGATGGACCGCCTTAAAGTAGACAATGATACTCCAATCGAAAACCGCATGATCTCCAAGTCTTTGGAGGGCGCGCAAAAGAAGGTCGAAGGCTTCCATTTTGATCAGCGTAAAAGCGTGGTGCAATACGACGACGTCATGAACCGTCACCGCAAGGCAGTATATGCTATGCGCCGCGAGATTCTGATGAGCGAAGATATATCCAAGCGGGTTAAGATTTTTGCCGAAGAGCAGGCCAGAGTGCTGGCGGAATCACCGGAGCTGCTGACTGAGCAGTTTGAGACTTTGGTCCGTGACGTGTTCCCGTTTGACGAACCTGCATTGGACCGTCTGTTTGATGCTCCCTCAGACAAATTCGGCGAGGTGCTGACCAAGGAAGCGCATGAATTGTACAACGGACGCGAGGCGGCATTCACCAAAGAAATCTTGCGCAAAGTAGAACGAGACATTTATTTGCAGGTATTGGACAATCTTTGGATGCAGCACTTGGAAAACATGGACCATCTGCGCGAGGGAATTCACTGGATGAGCGTCGGGCAGAGGGATCCGTTGGTGGAATATCGCCGCCAAGGTCAGCTGCTATTTGATGAGATGCAAAACAATTTGCGCTATGAAGTTATTCGCATGTTGTTCCATGCCGAGCCAATTGATGCCAGCATGCTGGAGGCGCCGGCCGAAACCGAGCTGACCCGGGCAGCCCGCAGTTCTATCAGTAACGCAGACAGAATACTTGATGCCGATGACGAATTCGAGGCTGCTGATTTTGCGGCATCCAAAGCCGCCCAGCCCGCTACCGCTAAGAAGCAAACTTCTACCAATACCCGTAAAAAAGCCCACAAAGCCGAGCGCAAGCGCAAAGCCAAGGCTCGCAAGCGCAAGTAATCGGAGTTGGTCTAATAATATGAAACATGTAGTTACTGAATTGAAGTTACGCAATGGCGCCAAAGGCCTGCTGATTCACATACCAGACGCCAGCGTAATGAGTTTTGAGTTTAATTTTCGCGCCGGCGAGTATCTGGTCCAGCCGGACAAGTGGGAAACGCCCCACCTTATGGAACATATGCTTTTGGGCGCTAACGAGCGTTATCCCAAAAGCCGTGTCTTCCAGGCAGAGATCGAAAAAAACGGTGCTTACAGCAATGCTAGCACAAGCGTTTACGAAATAAGTTACGAAGCTGAGTGCGCTGATTTTGAATGGGATCGCATCCTGGAGTTGATGCTGCTGGCTATTACCAAGCCTCTGTTCCTAACTGATGAATTTGAAGCCGAAGCAGGTAACGTTCGCGAAGAGTTGACCGCCCGAAGCAACAATCACTTCCGCCGTTTGAGCCTGGAGCTGCGGGAGCAATACAGCTTCATGGCTAAAACCGACGAAGAACGCTTGAAGTTAATGGACAACGTAACGGTCGGCGATGTCCGCGAACATTACGAGAAGACGCACACCAGCCGTAATTTGCGTTTTATTATCGCCGGCAACCTGACGCCCAAGAGGCACGAAACAGTGGAGGCTATGTTGTCCGGTATTGAGCTGCCGCTTGGCACGACCCGCATCGAATTGCCCGATGAAAGACCTAAGTCGCAGGCCGGACCGGTCTATGTACATAATAAAACAGTCAAGAACCTATATTTTTACATCGACAGCTTTATGCTGCGCCGTATGACCGAACCGGAAACAGACGCCCTTAATTTAGTTAATACCATGCTAACCGAAACGCTCTATTCAAAAATTCTCGGCACTGCCCGTGAGCGCGGTTTGGTCTATGGCATGAGCAGCGGTTTTGGGCAAACTAAGCTGAGCAGTAACTGGTGGTTTGGCGCCCAGGTTTCTCAGAAAAATTCTGCGCCGCTTTTCGATATTATCAGCGACGAGCTGAATAATGTCTTCAGGGGCGAGATCGCTGCTGAGGACATTGAAGCTGCCAAGGCCTATGCTTTGGGTCGTTTTCAGCGCAGCGCGCAAACCGTGGCCGGAGTGGCCGGGGGTTACAGCGGACGTTACTTCTTCGAAGAAGAAATAGACGATTATTACCAGGTCCCGCGCCGCATTAAGGCCGTGACAAAATCGCAAATTGTTGATACGTCTAATAACTTGTTCGGCGATGGCATTTGGGGTCTTGGCGTGCTGAGCAACTGCGAAGAAGAGCTAGCCTCTGGGCTTTATAGGCAAATCGCCCCGCTGTGGGAGCGGGGCGAAGAGTAGCTTAGTTATCTCGCATTAGTTAGACGGGGTTGTTTCAGCTGGCACTGTTTCGCCGGGCTTTTGCGACGGGTTTACACTGGCATTGGGTTTATGCCCCCGGCGAGCCCGGTGCCTTACTATATTCTGGGCTGCCTGCTTTCTCGCTCTTCGTGCCGCCCGGCGTTTCCGGATGCTTGGCGCAGCTGCAAAACCGGCAACTGTCATCGGTATGGCAAGAGCAGCCGCTGCGTAGCCGACCCGGGCGATTAGCTCTGCCTGTTTTTCCAGGTAAGCATTATTTTCTTCGAAGGCCGGAGGAACGGCAGGGACGGTTTCTCGTTCAGTAGATTCACCATTGCCGCCAGGTTGGTCTCCGGGAATATTTCCGTCTCCGCCGTTGTCGGCACCAGTTTGTTCTTGCGCTGACGCGCTGCCGTTATCAGCCGGTGCGGCCGGCTCAGGCATATGTTCTGCCTTCCATTGTTTGACAAGATCGTCGGCGGCTTGATTTTGGCCGTGGATATTGTAGCTGTCATCGGCGTTCATGTAGTGGTGGGGGTCTTCTGCGACCGCAGAGTTATCACCGTAAAATGCCTTATTGGCCAGCTCCACGTTATTCGGGTCTTGGGCAAGGGCATGGGCTTGGTCGTGAGTCAGCCCGGCCTTAAGGGCCGAGTTTTCGATGGCCTGTTCAGACCAGCCGCTAACACTAGAACTGTGGCCCTCAAGGTTGACGTCATGGGCGAATGCCTGTCGAGTATCAGCGTCTTGCGCTCCAACTAGCAAAGACTTGTCAACGGTCGTTTCTGTGGTAGTCGGTAGCTCAGGTGCGCCGCCAGCTGGGGTTTCGTTTCCGGCTGCAGCAGTGTCCGCTGTCGGATTGTGCCATTGGGCTGCATCGTGGTTGTGGGGGCGATGCGACGATAAGAAATCCGGTAAATCAATGCCGTGTCTTACTCCTACATATACTGTAGCCGCAGTGACTGCCAAGCTACCGACAGCTGCGACGTAAGGCAGCTTACGGCGAATGCTTTCCAGGTTTACGCCGTGGGTACGAGCATAGGACTTTATACGGCCGGCTACTGCCGACGGGGTGAAGGACGAAGGGGCACGGTGTCTTCGGACGTCATTGCGTGAAGGGCCGGGAACGGCTTCCGGGGCTTGGGGTGTGGTATCGGTAGGTGGGTTGGTGTCTGGGCCGATTACCGGATATGCGCCTGTCACCGCTTCGCTGCTGTTGCCGGTCATTAGCTGCTCCAGGCCGGCAGCATCACTTGTGCTGTCAGGGAGCGGGGCAAAATGTTCAGGTGCCGAGGGCGTGTTCATAATAATTAAATACTACCATAAAGTTTACGAAAAGTCAATAAACACTTATGCTTATCCTAGGATCTGAGATAGGTTATAATAAGAAGTAATGGAAAATTTGGCAGAACAAGCAAAAGATCTGCAGACCGAAGTGGAACGGGCTGTCGAACGTTTGAATATTAAGGAACTGGAAGGGCAAAAATCCAAGCTGGACAAGCAGGCGGCAGAACCGGATTTTTGGCAAAACCCAGCTAAGGCGCAAGATATTGTAAAACAGCAGTCTAAGCTGGAACGCCGGATAAAGCCGTGGCTCGATTTACAGCAGGAAGCGTCTGACCTTGCCGAAATGAGCGGAATAGGCGACGAGAGCATGGAAGCAGAGATCGGTATACAGCTGGATGAGCTTGCTGGTCGCTTGGCTTCACTCAAAGAGCAGCTGAAATTTGCCGGCCCATATGATGGCAACGACGTTATTATGAGTATTTATTCGGGGGCGGGGGGTACGGATGCCCAGGACTGGGCCCAGATGTTGATGCGAATGTATGTGCGCTGGGCTGAATTGAACGATTGCGAAGTAGAAACAATCGACGAGTTGGCAGGTGACGAAGCCGGTATTAAAGGCGTTACGCTGGAGATAACAGGTGATTATGTATTCGGTAAACTAAAAGGGGAGCATGGCGTGCACCGCCTTGTCAGGCTGTCGCCGTTTAACGCCGATAATTTGCGCCAGACAAGCTTCGCAAAAGTGGACATACTGCCAAAGATTGATCATCCGGAAGACGTGGAGCTGGACGAGAAAGATCTGCGTATAGACGTTTATCGTTCCGGCGGCCATGGCGGCCAGAGCGTCAATACTACAGACTCAGCAGTACGTGTAACCCATATTCCGACCGGCATCAGCGTGGCTATCCAGAACGAGCGCTCGCAATTACAGAATAAAGAAACCGCGCTGACAATCTTGCGCTCAAAACTCATTGCTCTGCAAATGGAACAGCACAAAGAAAAGATCAGCGACCTTAAAGGGCCGAACCAGTCCGCGGAGTGGGGCAACCAGATACGCAGCTATGTGCTACACCCCTATAAGCAGGTTAAGGACTTGCGTACGCGTTATGAAACCAGCGATGCCGAAGGCGTACTGAACGGAAACCTTAACTCGCTAATAGATGCCTACTTGGATTATTCTATGGGCAAGGTCACTAAGCCACTTAGATTCGTTGCGACCTGACACGATACCCTCCTCCCCGGAGCACACTCTTGTATTAAACCTCCACCGGAGATTTAATACAGCGTTCGGCTGTAATCGGTTAGTTAAACCGATTTCACAGTCTCCGGGGAGGAGGGTATCGTGTCAGGTCGCGGTTTATTAGCTGGCTCAGTCTGATATAATAAAGCTAATGATTTTGTTGGACAGGGTAACTAAGACGTATGGCAAGACGGCGGCACCGGCGTTGGATCGCGTTAGCCTGCATGTTGAACCCAAGGAATTTGTGATTGTTGTAGGCCAGAGCGGCGCGGGCAAGACTACCTTGCTGCGGCTTTTAACGCGTGAGGAAAAACCTACCGACGGAAAGATTATCGTAGGCGGTATAGATTATGACAAGCTCCGCGACAGAGAAATTCCGATATTGCGCCGCAAAATAGGGGTAGTCTTCCAGGACTTTAAGCTGCTACCCAACCGTACGGTCTTTGAAAATGTGGCCTTTGCGCTTGAGATGGTAGGCGCCACCAACCGGGAGATTCACGCTACTGTGCCCAAAGTATTGGACATAGTAAATCTGCGAGGCAAAGAAAAGCGCATGCCTTTGGAGCTGTCCGGCGGTGAACGGCAGCGCGTGGCTATTGCCCGGGCCATTGTCCGCCAGCCCAAGATACTGATAGCAGACGAGCCGACAGGTAACCTGGACCCTAAGCACGCCTGGGACGTAATAAGGGTCCTGGAAAAGATAAATCGTTACGGTACGACAGTGCTGCTGACGACTCACAACCAGGATATTGTTAATAAGTTGAAGCGCCGAGTAATCACTATCGATCAGGGGCAGGTATCGGCTGACAGGGATAGGGCGGATTATAAGATATGAAACGGAAATTTATCACCCTGATGCGGATTATCCGCACCGGGATAGTTAATTTTGTACGCAATGCATGGTTGGCAATCGCAGCCATGGCGGTCATGATAATCACCCTGACTATCGTGCTGTTTTCTGTGGTAACCAACGCCACTTTCAGTAATACCATCGCTCAGATTACAGACAAAATCGACGTATCGATCTACCTGCAAGACACTGTTACCGCCGAGCAGCGCCAGGAGTTCATCAACAATCTGGAAGCTTTGCCTAACGCCAAAGAGGTAACCTATCTGTCAAAGGACGACGCCCTCAAGATCTATAAAGAGCAGAACGCCGACAATCCGGAGCTGCTGTCGGCTATCAACCAAACTGACAACCCCCTGCCAGCTACGATCCGCGTTAAGCCAAAAGACTTAAACCAAATTCAGACCATTAAAGACTATTTGAATAAGCCGGAAATAATGAAGCTGCAATCCGATGACCCTTCCTATTCCGGCGACCGTAAAGAGGCGATAGACAAAATAACCCATGCTACCAACATCTTGCGCAGGGCCGGGTTGATAGCTGTAGCGGTGTTCGCGTTAATCTCTGTTTTGATTATCTTTAACACCATTCAGATGGCTATCTTTAATCGTCGCGACGAGCTGACAATCATGCGGCTTTTGGGCGCGACCACCTGGTACATCCGCGGTCCGTTCGTAGTCGAAGCGATACTTTACGGGGTTATATCAGCGGCAGCATCAGTTTTGCTTATACATTCTTTGTTCGTGGCTTCAAGCTCAACACTCCAGGCCAGCGCCCTTGGTCTTCTGGACATAAATTATGCCAGCCAATATTTCAGCGCCCATCTATGGAAGTTGTTGGGCATGCAGATGGCACTCGGCGTGTTTATCGGCGCGGCATCATCAATAATCGCCACCAGACGGTACCTGAAGTTTAAGGCTAAAAGGTAGGGCAGGGGTACGCGGTTAGCGCGGCCGAATCAGTAATCACTCAAGGTGTTATCAATAGCGAGCCTGTACTTGACCGCAAGGGGGAGTGTGCTATGCTGGAAATACAAGTGTTAATAAAAATGAAACAAAAGATCAAAAAAGAGAATAACGGGGTTAATAGGGTCGGGTCCGGAGCGGCCCTGATTATTGCTGTCGCCGTTGTTGTGGCTGCTCTTGCGGCTCCCAATAATGCCAAGGCCGACCAATTCGACGAGCAGATTTGCGCCCTTCAGCAGCTTAACAGCCAGGCCCAGGGCAACCTGGATGGGCTGCAATCGCAAGCCAGCAGCTACCAGGATGCTATTAATAAGCTGCAAGCCCAGATTAACGGTTTGCAGCAGCTGATCAATGCCAATATCAACCAGCAGAACCAATTACAGTCCCAAATTGACGCCAACAAAGCAGAATTGGCGAAACAGAAACACTTCCTGGCTACCGGCATTAAGACGATGTACGTTGACGGCCAGCCTTCGACCATAGAGATGCTGGCCAGTAGCGACGATTTAAGCGATTTTGTGGATAAGCAAGAGTACCGTACGGCAGTCAACAACAAGGTGCAGGTCACGCTCAAAAAGATCCGCGAACTTCAGCAGCAGTTGGACAAGCAAAAGGCGGAGATCGACCAGCTACTAAAAGACCAGCGCAACCAGCAGGCCAGCCTTGACGGCTCCAGGGCGCAACAATCCCAAATGCTGGCCTACAACCAGAGTCAGCAAAGCCAGTTCAACCAGCAAATTTCTTCTAACCAAAGCAAGATTGCCGACCTTCGCAAACAGCAGGCCATACTAAACGCCAAGTACAACATCGGCAACATGAAAGGCGATCCCAACAATGGCGGATATCCGTCGGTTTGGGCCAATGCTCCGCAAGATAGTATGCTCGACTACTGGGGCATGTATAACCGCGAATGCGTGTCCTACACAGCCTTTAAGGCGCACCAGGACTACGTCAACGGTAAGAATAACCATGACATGCCATATTGGGGCGGGATTGGTAATGCCAACCAGTGGGACGATAACGCCCGCAACGCCGGTATCCCGGTAGACGACAACCCGACCCCGGGATCTATAGCAATTAGCAACGCCGGGTACTATGGACATGCTATGTACGTCCAGGCAGTTAGCGGTAATACAATTTATGTTCAGCAATACAACGCTAACTGGAGCGGCCAATATAGTGAAGGTTGGCGCTACACAACCGGTCTGGTCTTTATACACTTCTAAGAGGGCTAGATCGGAATAATTTTTTGGACTGCCACAGGTAGTTTTCGCTATAATGATGAGCATAAACGGAAAAGAGGCAAGAGTGTATACTGGTCGTGCAATAAATACTGAAGGGCGCAGTAAAAAGCGCTGGTGGTTGGTAGCGGGTAAAATCAGTGCGGCGGTTATTGTCGGCGCCGGGCTGTTTTCTTTAGGTTTTGGGTTCGGCAACGGAACGTTTAGATTTGCCAGTTCGACAAGCCAGAATACCGGTTTGCCGAACGCCTTAGACTATTCCAGCGTCAACGAGGTCTATAAGGCGCTAAAAGCCAATTATGACGGCAAGCTGCTGGACCAGACCGAGCTTTTGGATGGCATCAAGCAGGGTATGGCTGCCGCTACCAAAGACCCCTACACAGCCTATCTTAACGCAAAGGATTCCAAAGAGTTCAATGACCAGTTACAGGGGACTTTCAGCGGAATTGGCGCTGAGTTGGGCAAAGACAGCCAGGACAACTTAATTATTGTTGCTCCGATTGAAGGATTTCCGGCTGCCAAGGCCGGGTTGCGCTCGCAGGACATTATTGTAAGCATAGACGGGCAGTCTACTGCCGGATTATCGGTTGACGAAGCGGTATCCAAGATCCGCGGCAAGAAAAATACGACCGTAGAGTTGCGCATTTTGCGCAACAAGTCGGAGGATCTGTCGCTGACTATCGCCCGCGATGACATCAAAATTGCCAGCGTAAAATGGCAGATTCTTGACGGAAACATCGGCTACATCAGAATAAATCAGTTCAGCGATGACACTGCAGCTTTGGCCCAAAAAGCCGCCCAGGAGTTCAAGGACAAAGGCGTTAAGGGGATTGTTCTGGACCTGCGGGGCAACCCGGGCGGCCTGGTCAACGCCAGTGTAGCTGTAGCCAGTCTCTGGTTGCCGGAGGGCAAGACTATCCTGCAGGAGCGTCGCGGCACTGTGGCGGTATCTACGGAGCTGGCTAACGGCAACAATATCCTTAACGGCATCAAGACTGTGGTTTTGACAGACGGCGGCACGGCCAGTGCGGCAGAAATCACTGCTGGTGCGCTGCGCGACAACAACGCGGCGACCATTGTCGGCGTTAAGAGCTACGGCAAAGGCGTTGTACAACAAGTCATACCGCTTTCCGGCGGTGGCGAACTGAAGGTGACTATAGCCAGCTGGTACCGTCCCAACGGCCAGAACATAAATAAAAAAGGCATTAACCCGGACCAAGAAGTAAAGATGACTGATGATGACTACAAGTACGGGCGGGATCCGCAAAAGGACGCGGCGATACAATTCTTAAACAAGAATTAAATCTTCAGAGGTGCGAGAACCTTGCGCCGTTAAGATTATGCTTGCCATAAGAGCGGCAATAAGGTAGTATCTATTCAGAAATTGTAAGCGTTAGCGAGGCGAGGAGTGTCAAAGGAGACCAAGTATATTTTTGTTACTGGCGGAGTGCTTTCCGGTTTGGGAAAGGGTATTACCGCCGCTTCAGTCGCCAATCTCCTAAAGGCCCGCGGCCTGCGTGTTAACCTCCAAAAATGTGATCCGTACCTGAACGTTGATGCCGGTATGCTCAACCCTCGCGAGCACGGCGAGTGCTTTGTCACCAAAGACGGGGCAGAGACTGACCTGGACCTTGGGCATTACGAGCGTTTTCTGGATGAAGAACTGACCAAAGACAGCTCGCTGATGCAGGGCCGTGTGCTGATAAAGGTTATCGACGATGAACGCCGCGGCAAATACCAGGGCGAGACTGTACAGATAGTGCCGCATGTCATGAACGCGATTCAGCATTTTATACGCGAGGCAGGCAAGGGTTTTGATGTTCATATCGTTGAGATCGGCGGCACAGTCGGCGACCTTGAAAGCCAGAGCTTTATCGAGGCCATCCGTGAGTTCGGATTGCGAATAGGCCAGGATAATTGTTTGTATATGCACGTGGTTTACATGCCGTATCTTGGTGCCAGCCACGAGACCAAAACCAAGCCGGCACAAAATGCAGTCCGCGAGTTACGTGGCATGGGCGTGATACCGGACATTCTGGTGGCCCGCAGCGAAAAAGCAGCTGGTAAGCACGCGATCTCCAAATTGAGTATGTTCTCCGGTGTTGAAGAAGAGGCGATTGTACTGTTGCCGAATGCGGACAGTATTTACGAGGTGCCTTTAACTCTTGAAGATGCCGGTATCGTTGATGTTATTTGCCGTAAACTCAATTTTGATGCAAAGAAGTCAGATTTAGCACCTTGGCGCGAGATGGTAGCGCGTTCCATGAAGCGATACGGCCGCAATGCGCGCGTCGGTATTGTCGCCAAGTACCTCGAAAATGAAGACACCTATATTTGCGTGTTTGAAGCCTTACGAGCGGCCGCCTGGTGGGGTGAGACCAATATTGATATCGTCTGGGTTGACGCTGAGTCATTAGAAAAGAAACACGATCTCGACAAAGAGATGTCCGGCCTGGACGGAATAGTAATCACCGGAGGTTTTGGCTCACGCGGCGTAGAAGGCAAGATCAAGGCCGCCCAATACGCTATAAACAATAAAATGCCGTGTCTGGGTCTTTGCTATGGGCTGCATATGATTTTGATAGCTGCCGCGCGCAATGCCGGGCTGAAGGACGCTAATACCACTGAGGTGAACCCTGATACGAAACACCCGGTTATCGCCACTATGCTGGGCCAAAAAGGTAAGGAAAACACCGGCGGTACTATGCGCCTAGGCGATTATCCATGTGATGTCGTTCCGGGTAGCTTGGCTGCGAAAGTTTATGACGGAACAAAGATCGTAGAACGCCACCGCCACCGTTACGAGTGCAACAATATTTATCGCGACCAGTACGAAGCATGGGGCGTACGCGCCTCTGGCGTTAGTCCGGACGGCCACCTCGTTGAGATGATTGAAGGTATAGATCATCCGTTCCTACTGGCCAGCCAGTTCCATCCTGAATTCAAATCCCGGCCGAATCGACCTCATCCTATGTTCCAGGGTTTTATTGCCAGTTTGCAAAAACGGGCAGGATAATGTAGCTTTAAGTTATGGATAGCAGCGCTGACCCGGTTAAGTCTCAGCAACCGCCAGAGCATCCAAAGCGCATCCTATTTGTTGAGGACGACGATGCTCTAGCTGGTGTATATTTGGTGCGACTGCAAGCCGAAGGCTTTGAAGTCCGCCGCGTTTCGAATGGGGAAGAGGCGTTAGCTGCTGCGATTAGCTACCGTCCGGACCTGGTCCTGCTGGATGTAATGATGCCGAAGGTTAGCGGCTTCGATGTTTTGGATATCCTGCGCAATACCCGTGAGACCGCCAACCTGAAGATTATAATGCTGACTGCTTTAAGCCAGGAAAGCGACCGCAAGCGCGCCGAATCTCTGGGCGTTGATGATTACCTGGTGAAATCCCAAGTAGTTATTACTGATGTTATTCAGCGCATCAAGCACCATTTAGGCATAGCTTAAGCTCACAAGATTTGTTAAGCATAAGCTTGACTAAAGTAGGATATTGGTATATTATATTAATCATATGAATTCTCATGAATCCCTAGGCCAAATTGAAGTTCCTCGTCCCAAGTGGCATGAACGTCTGCGGGCACGAGCACGGGCTTTTATGGGCAGAACCGCCACGGAGCAAGTCGTAAACCAGCCTGGGCCTGCACCTGAGCTTATAGAGGTTAATCAACCGGTAAGCGAAAACAACGCGAGGGCAGTTGCCGAGGAACACCCTGGTGTGATTGGTTCGCGAGCTTGGCGTGCGGAACAACAGCAACGACGCGAGAGCCGCGAGGCGCAACGTCAGCGGGCTGAGTTTAATCGATTAGCCGAGGTCATCGGTACTAAAGAGTGGTGGGCTCGCATGGAGCAAGAGAAGGCGGCGGATGACGTTCGCGCCCAGGACCATGCCCCGGTTATAGGCCGCGACGGTGTTATAGGCAATGAATTTGGATATGGTGATGCCAGTGATGGTGCAGCTGTTTCAGCTGACAGCCAGCCCAGACATCTACGCGAGGAGAATACCGGCCCGTTCGTTGAGCTTCACAATGAAATTGTTGCCCAGGCCGCGCCGGCAGTCATAGGCCAGAGTTATGGTCACGTTGCTTCGCACCGGGCATAAATACGCATACAAGAAAGTTTGGAATAAGTAATACAAAAAAGACGCCTCGAGGCGTCTTTTTTGTTAAGTCAAAACAATTTGTTATTCGACTGTTACTTCGGTGCGGCGAACGCTCTTGCCGGTAAACCGGCGAACCTTGCGGGTCTTGTAGGCCACGACACCGTCGTGCTCGGCGTGGATAGTAAAGTTGCGGCTAACCTTGGTGCCGTTACCGGCGCGCTTGGTCAAGCCGACCTGGCGAACGATAACTTGGCCGGTGCGAACTTTTTGGCCGCCATATAACTTAACGCCAAGACGCTGTCCGGGGCTGTCGTTAATGTTTTTGGCTGTTCCGCCTGCTTTTACGTGTGACATATATTGATTACTTTCTTGTAATTACGAGCAACTCGCGGCCTACGATTTGGCCGGGACGGGAGTAGATTAACTCCTGTTGTCGAGCATGCTCAAAACTTATCCGATTGTATCCTATTTTTTCCAGATGGTCAAGCAGTGGAAGGCGATTAATTCGGCCGTTGGGGTTGATCCAGGCCGGTATAGCCAGACACAAGCGGGTGCCTTTTGGAAGCTGATTGCCGATGTTATTCAAGAATTTTTCGATAATAACGTTGCAGGTGCCGATGATCTCTTGCAGCCTATCCGCGGCCGGCCAAGAAGAAAGCGGGCTTCCCAGGTAAGTTTCACAGGCCACGGCGCCGGGTAGGGGCTGCCATTGGTGGTCGGTGGCGTCCCCGACCTCAAGCTTGTATTGCGCGCTGCTAAGCTGGTATTTTTCCGTCAGCCAATCCAAATTTGTTTTGGAGAAGTCTACCATGCGCGGCTCAAGATCCGTGCCATAAACCGGATAGCCCATCAGCAGGGCTTCCTGTAGTATCACTCCGGTGCCGCAGAAGGGGTCTAATATGGTCGAGTTCAGGCGGTTGTTTTGCCCGGCGGCCAGGTTGACGATGGTCTGAGCCAGTTTGGGCGGTAGCATGCCGACTCGGGCATCGCGTTTTGGCCTGCTTTGGTCGCGGGCGGCATAGGCGTTAATGTTTTGGACGCTAGTCAGGCGGGCTATTACGGTGCTATTGCCGCTGCGCACTACCAGCAGCTCAATGCCGGGACTTTCGGCTAGGTGGTTATGCAGGCTCTGGGCACTGGACAGCGCCAATTCCTGGTTAGGCACTATTCTGACGGAATAATTTTTGCTGCGCAGGGCTTTTTTGACAGTCAGACCGGCGGCAAAAATTTGCCTGGGGTTGGTCGTAGCCCCGTAGACACTAATGCCCAATTTTATTTTGCCTTGTTCAATGCCGCTAGCCGCGGAGATGGCCGCCCGGGTCAGTTCAGCTTGAATATGCGGCCAACCTGTGCCGGGCAGGGTGCTGACGACTGTGCCCATTTTTACACTGCCGCCTAAATTGGCAAAGTTTATTTGGCCTGCCGGCAAGTCGCAGGCTATAACTGTTTCGTTTAAACTCTCAAGATGATCGGCGCCGTACAGGCTTTCCAGTTCAGCCTTTCCGATTGCCGGTAAACGTCCCAAGATGAAAAGACATTGATGTAGCATATTTACTCATATTATACCGCTTTTGCCGTATAATTGCCGTTAGATGCGCAAACAGTCTTATTTAAAACGTAATTGGAAGCTGCTGCTCAACGTCATAACGCTTATTTTGCTGTGTCTTTTGGTGTACGCCATAAGGGACCAGATTGTTGATACATTCAATAATCTGCACAAGGTTAATCTGTGGGTTATAGCGTTGATGGTGCCTATCCAGGTGGTGAATTATCATGCCCAAACCAAAATGTACCAGGGTTTATTCGGGGCAGTGGGCGACAAGTTCCGCTATTGGCCGGTTTGGCGTATTGCCGTGGAATTGAACTTTGTTAATCACGTTTTTCCGAGCGGGGGTGTATCAGGCATTTCTTATTTTGGCATTCGGCTGCGGCGGGCGGATATTGCCGGGGCTAAATCGACGCTAGTGCAGATCATGAAACTGGCATTTTTGTTTGTATCATTTGAAATTTTGCTGGTTGCGGGTTTGTTGTTTATGGCAATCGGCGGACGGGTGAATGACGTTGTGATGTTGGTTTCCGGATCGATATCTACTTTGCTTGTGGTTGGCACGTTTGCATTTGTGTATATCTTTGGATCAGAGCGGCGTATACACGCCACTTTCCTATCAATAACCAGACTTTTGAACAGAATAACCGGAATTTTCCGGCCCGGGAAGCCTGACACGATCAACACCGAACGTACCGAATACGCCGTCCGCGAATTCCATCATAACTATAAGCTTATAAAAACCAACAATAGCGCCTTGAAGCGTACGCTATGGTGGGCCTTGGTAGCCAACGCGTCGGAGATATTGTCTATTTATGTGGTATATGTGGCCTTTGGCAAATGGGTGAACTTGGGGTCGGTAATTCTTGCTTACGGAGTGGCTAATTTTGCCGGCCTGGTGTCTGTTATGCCCGGCGGCGTGGGTATTTACGAGGCCTTAATGACCGGTGTCTTGGCCGCAGCTGGCATACCGGCGGCCTTGAGCTTGCCTGTAACCGTTATGTATCGGGTGATTAATACGGTTATTCAAATTCCTTTAGGTTACGGATTTTATCACCAGACATTAAGAAGCTCAGGCGTACCGGAAGAGATGCAGATAGCCCGTTCACGCCGCCGCCGACGCCATGAGTAGTGAAATAATATTGGGCGTCAGCGATTTTGTGGGGCTTTTAAACCAGACCCTGGAATATGCTTATCCGAACGTGACGGTAAACGGCGAACTGGCTAACTTTAAAGTCAGCAAAAACCGTTGGGTTTATTTCGACCTCAAGGACGAATTTGCTACAGTGCGTTTTTTTGGCACGGTTTATCAACTGCCTGGCCCGCTGGAAGACGGCATGGTTTTGGCGGTCAAAGGAATACCCCGGCTGCATCCGCAGTTCGGGTTTAGTGTTAATGTACAAAGCATTCGCCCGGTAGGCGAGGGGTCGATAAAAAAGGCCGCCGCCTTGCTTGAGGCCAAATTGAAGGCCGAGGGGTTGTTCGATCCGGCCCGCAAGCGGGCATTGCCTTATCCTCCTGCTAGTATCGGCCTGATAACCTCCGGAGAATCGGCTGCTTACCGTGATTTTGTAAAAGTTCTAGCTGCCCGCTGGGGCGGTATCAAGATTACGCTGATTGATGTACAAGTGCAGGGTGAGGCTGCTGCGGCGCAAATAACTGCGGCTATCGAACAGGCCAACGAAATGGCCCAGCCGCCTGAAGCCCTGATTTTGACGCGCGGCGGCGGCAGTGCAGACGACTTGCAAACGTTTAGTACAGAGCAGGTGACGCGGGCGGTTGCAGCCAGCCGGATACCGACGCTTGTGGCCATTGGTCACGAAATAGACAGCAGCCTGGCTGAGCTGGCTGCTGACAGACGGGCAAGCACGCCCAGTAATGCAGCTGAATTGCTGGTGCCAGACCGGCGCGCCGAAACAGCCAAGCTTAATAGCTGCCGAGAGCTGCTAGCTCAAAATACCCGGCAAAGAGTTCAGCAGGCCGGCGTGCAGCTGGCGCAGGTTGAGCAAGCTCTGCATTTGGCTGTGGAAAACGCCGGACAGCAGGCGCGGCAACGTTTATCAAGCTGCCGGAGTTTGCTTGAGGCCTATAGCCCCCAGGCAGCCCTGCGCCGCGGCTATGCTCTTGTACATACCCAGGGTCAGCTAGTGAGAAGCGGTAGCTGCCTACGGCCGGGATCAGACATTGATATACAGTTAAGCGACTCGTACGTGACGGCGGCAGTCAAAAGCGTTATTATGGATACTAAATCGAAATGAACTCAGACAAGGCAACAGCCACATACCAGGAAATGACCGCACAGCTAGAGGCGATTTTAGCTAAGCTGCAACAACCGGACATCGGGATTGATGAGGCGGTTAAATTGTATGAGCAAGGGCTAAAATTGGTCCGGGCACTAGAGAAGCATCTGAAACAAGCCGAGAATACTATAACCAAGCTGAAATTGAAGGCGCCTGGCAAGGAAATTCAGTGACCATCTTGCTGATCGTTATTTTTATAGTTGTTCTCTTGGTGCTGGCCTTGCCCGTGACTTCCGGCCCGCCATATGTGCCAACGCTGAAGCTTAATATTAACACTGCGCTGGACCTGCTCGATCTCAAACCCGGCCAAACCCTGCTAGACCTTGGCTCTGGAGACGGGCGTGTCATGATTGCGGCTGCCAAACGGGGGATTAATGTTGTAGGGATAGAAGTCAGCCCCATTCTGGCATTGATCGCTTATTTTAGGACCCACAAATATCGCAGACAAGTAAAGGTAAAGATCATCTGGGGCAATTACTTTTTGACGCACTGGCCGCCGGCTGACGGAGTATTCGGTTTCATCATTCAGTACCAGATGCGACGTCTGGATAATCGCCTGCAGGAATGGCATGACCACCCGGTCCGTATGGCCAGCTTTGCCTTTAAAATCCCAGATAAAGAACCGATCGCTGAAAAAGATTCAGTATTTCTGTATGAATATAAATGACTTGCGTAGGCGTTAAAACTTCGGTACCATGAGCGGTATGAGACTTCGTCCAAATTTTAGCGAGATGAACATTCTGCTTATACCACTAATCGTGACAGTGGTGTTATTTATCGCCGCTGTTTCGTTTGGCGTCTGGGCGTTCAATGGCCGCCAGGACTATAAAGACCATAGCGACAAGAAGGTTTCCGAAGCCGTTGCCGTAGCCAAAAAAGAAACGCAGGCTACAGACGCGGTCAAGTACGCCGAAGAGGCCAAAAATCCTTACAAAACGCATATAGGTCCCGCGGCATACGGTAATATCAACGTGGTGTATCCTAAGACCTGGAGCGCCTATATCATTGAGCACACCGGCAACACCGGCGCGCCGATGGACGACTACTTCCACCCGGACGCCGTCCCTGATATTACGGATGAAAATAACGCATTCGCATTGCACGTTGAGGTTGTAACCCAAACCTACAGTCAGGTAATGTCGCAGTTTACCGGTTTGGCCCAGACCAAGAAGGTTGTAGTGACGCCTTACAAATTGCCAAAAGTACAGAATGTCATCGGCTCTCGCGTAGACGGTCAAATTACTTCCAGGAAGCAGGGGAGCATGATTGTGCTTCCACTGCGCAATGTCACACTCGAGATATCAACAGAGGCCGAGGCCTTTGAAGCGGATTTCAATAATATTATTCTGCCCAATATTTCATTCTCGCCGTAGCCGTAAGGTGCATTTCGCATTAGGCTCACTCTGGCCGCCCGCATGCGGTATACTATTAGATGTATAAAGAGAGGGAAAAGCATGCGGCCTGTAGTGTCGGAAGGGGTGGCGACCAACGACCTGTTGGCATCTGTAGCCGAGCAGCTCAAGGTGCCGCTGACGGTTATTGCCCGCCAGGCTGAGCTTAGCCAGCTAACAGATGATATTCAGTTGGAAGCTGCTGCTAAAGTCCGCACGCAGGCTGAAGCGGCTTTACAATTAGTCGATAGCTATTTGCTGGGCTTGCAGTTGATGCGGGAGCAGTTGACCCTGGAGCTTGAACCGGTTTCCGTGTCATCCACGTTGGTGGATACGGCGCATACCCTGAGCCGCTTTGCGCAGCATTATGATGTGGAGATTGAAGTTGAGGTGGCAGGCAGGTATGAGCCGGTAATGGCCCATGCACGAGGGTTTAGGGCGGCCTTATTGTCGCTAGGGTATAGTTTGGTAGAAGCCCAGGCTGCCAGTGAGGACAAGCAGGCTCGTCGACTACGGCTGGCAACGCATCGAACCCCCCATGGGATCATCGCAGGTGTATACGGACCTTACGAAGAGCTTAATTCTGCACAGTGGCGTGCCGCGCTCAAGCTTTGCGGAAACGCGGCTCAGCCTTACAGCAAGCTTAGTGCCGGCCCTGGGGCCGGTCTGTTTGTGGCCGATACCATTCTTCGTTCTATGAATACTAAACTTCGCGTTGGCCACCATGCCCGGCAGCAAGGTCTGGCTGCAACATTCTGTCCAAGCCGTCAATTACAATTTGTATAATATTTTTATTCATGTCTCACATCTTATTAATCGAACCTAACACCTTATTGTCGATAGTGTATAAACAAAAATTGCTGTTATCAGGATTTTCTGTTGATGCTGTGTTGGGTGCTCAGGCGGCTATTCAGGCGGCAGATGAGCGTATGCCGGATGTTATTATCTTAGAGATTCAGCTGCCACGCCATAATGGTATCGAGTTTTTGCATGAATTACGCTCCTATAGCGACTGGTCCCATCTGCCGGTTATCGTGCATACGATGCTCACCCCGGCACAACTGGGGGGCAGTGTTTTCTCCCTCAAAGATGACATGGGTGTCAAGGAGGTTTTATATAAACCGCTGACGACACTAGACATCCTGGTGCAGACAGTTCATATGTATACCGGCGGCCAGGCATGAAGCAGCTTGCTGCCGAGGCCATCATCTTGACCCGTATAGAATACGGTGAGGCCGACCGAATTCTGACCGTGCTGACGCCGCAATACGGAAAGCTGCGCTTATTGGCCAAGGGCGTACGCCGCGTTAAGTCTAAACTTGCCGGCGGAATTGAGTTGTTCAGTGTCAGTGAGATTAGTTTTATCAAGGGGAGGGGGGAGATAGACACCTTAGTTTCGACCCGGCTAGTTGAACACTATTCGCATATAGTTGAGGATGTCGAGCGGACAATGACAGGCTATGCAGTAATAAAGCAGCTCAACAAGATCACCGAGGACCGGGCGGAGGAGGATTACTTCTTACTGCTGCGCCAGGCGTTCGGCGCGCTAAATGACAATAGTATTCCTTTGCCACAGGTACGACTATGGTTCTCGGCTCAATTGCTGCGGCTGGGAGGCCACTCACCGAATTTGCAGACCGATGCTTTGGGCAAGAGACTACAGTCCGGCCAGACCTATGATTTTAACTTTGACAACATGGGCTTTAAGCCCGCTCTGGAGCAGGAGGGCGCCTTCAAAGATAGCCATATCAAATTTCTTAGATTGCTTTTTGATATGTACCCGGCCAAGGTTATTTCTCAAGTTCAGGGCGGAGAACAGCTGGCGGCTGATGTCACCCCCCTGGTGAACACTATGCTTGCAACCTTTCTTAGATTATAATGTAAGGTAATTATGAGTGAAGTTACATTAGAAGATATCGTATCATTGACCAAACGCCGCGGGTTTGTCTACCAATCCAGCGAAATTTATGGCGGTTTCGCAGGCGTTTACGATTACGGACCTTATGGAGTTGAGCTGGCAAATAACCTGAAGGCTGCCTGGTGGCGCTACATGGTGCAGCTACGCCCGGATGTCGTCGGTTTGGACAGCGGGATTTTTATGCACCCTGGAATTTGGAAGGCCAGCGGTCATACCGACGGTTTTTCAGACCCGTTGGCAGAATGTAAAAATTGCCATCAGCGTATCCGCGCAGACCATGTTTTGGAAGAATTAGGCGAACAAGCCGATGAAAAGATGACCGAAGAACAGTTAAATGAATTGTTCGACAAGCATCGCCAGGAGATAAAATGCCCTAATTGCGGCAAGAAAGACTTTGGCCCGGTTAAGAATTTTAACCTGCTGGTAAAATCGAACCTGGGTAACTTCAGCGACGATTTTGACGATAATCCGGTTTATCTGCGCGGCGAAACCTGCCAGGGGATTTATGTCAACTTCCCGAACGTGCTCGACAGCGCACGGGTAAAAATACCTTTTGGGATCGCTCAAATCGGTAAGGCTTTCCGCAACGAAATAAGCCCTCGCCAGTTCATCTTCCGTACCCGTGAGCTGGAACAAATGGAAATGCAATATTTTGTTTCGCCGGAAGCCGAAATGGAAGAGTATGAGAAGTTGCGCCAGCACCGCTGGGACTTCTACAAAACCATCGGCATTCGTGAAGAAAATTTGCGCTGGCATAAGCACGAAAACTTGGTTTTCTATGCAAAAGAGGCCTACGACATCGAATATAAATTCCCATTTGGGTTTAAAGAACTCGAAGGGGTGCACGCCCGAAGCGATTACGATTTGACCCAGCATCAGCAGGGCAGCGGAAAAGACCTAACTTACTTTGACCCGGCAGCTAACCGGCGCTACCTACCGCACATTATTGAAAGCTCGGTGGGCGTTGGCAGAATGTTCCTGGCCGCGATTGTTGACGCCTACACGGTAGAGACTATGGAGAACGGCGACTCCCGCACTGTGCTCAAACTCCACCCAAGCATCGCGCCGATCAAGGCAGCGGTTTTCCCGCTGCTGCGCAACAAGCCGGAGCTTGTGGCTAAGGCTAAAGAACTTTTTGCAGAGCTGAGCCAGGACGCTATGTGCGAGTTTGACGATAACGGCAATATTGGTAAACGCTACCGGCGCCAAGATGAAATCGGTACGCCGTACTGCATTACTGTCGACTTCCAGACTTTGGAAGACAATACTGTAACCGTACGTGACCGAGATACTGCGCAACAAACCAGGGTGAATATAGGCGATCTTACGAAGACCTTGGGCATTTAGTTTTCAATAGAAGGGGGAAGGATCTATGGGCAAGACTTGGAAGGAAAAATACGAGACAACCAAAGAGCCTACGGTAGTGGTTGTCAAAAGGGATGCGCCCGGCATTAAGGCCGGACAAAGCATGCTTATCTCAACCCCAGCCGAGATAGAATCGGTAATCCGTAAGATTCCCAAAGGCTCGGAATTGTCACCGCAAGCAATACGGGCGGCTTTAGCCAAAAAACACCAAGCTGACACAACCTGCCCGCTAACAACCGGTATCTTCTTACGGATAATCTCTGAAGTGGCTCTGGAGGATATGGCAAACGGTAAGTCCGCAGATGAAGTTGCGCCATTCTGGCGCGTGGTCAATGGCAAGTCGCCGCTGGCCAAGAAATTATCCTGCGGCCCGGAGGGCTTGACAGCGCTTCGCAAGGCCGAGCAACTTGCCCCCTGATATTTTTACAGCAGTTTTTTGATCCAGTCTGGGGTAGAATGGTGGTTATGCCAGAAGATGATAAGAATGACCAAAACAAAGAAACTTTAATCACCGATGTCAAACCGGCGGCTGCGCCTTCCGGTCCGGCCGAAAACGCGATAGATGCAGCTTCGGTGCCAAAAACCGATGATGATTATAAAGAAAGCGATGTCTTTGCCTGGGCTAACAACTTGTTCGAATACAAGGAAGAGCTTACCATGGAGCTTTTCTGGATCAACAAGAATAACGTTGTCTACCGGACAAAACTGGACCCGACCCTGGCTAAGCAGATGCAGCCGCTTTTTATAGATAACGCCCTAGGCTGTGTGCTGGACGGCGCCGAAGCCGGTATGGTGGTCCGTGATCTGGCTGACGGCGAAAGCGAACACGGCGTTTTGCAGCGCGTACGCTGGAATAAGGTTGAAAAACTGCGCGAGGTAATGCACTGGATCCGCACTCAAGAAAGCGAAATAGAGATCTTTGCAGAAGAGGAGCACGACTTGAAGCGCATAAAGGGCGCCATCGTGAAGGTCAGCCACCCAAAAATGGAAAAGCCGTTTTATATAATCAAGGCTTTATCCGGCGGCCAGACGTTAAAGGGCGAGGGCACCTGGATGGTGCAGGGCAAGCTGTTTAAGCCTTTTCAGGCTGCGGCGCTCAAAATACCGGCAGAGGCTCATATGCTGCTGCTCGACCAAGACCTATACGTGTTTAACCAATCCAAGCTTGATCGTTTGTTCAGTTATGACGCCAAAAAGAACAGTATCGCAGCCAGAAAAGTACGCGAAATAGAAGAGCATTACCAGCTGAGCTTTGCTGAGGGCCTGACTATGCAGTCAGCCATTGAAGGCAACAAGGCGCTAATCAATAAGCTTCAGAACGTTGAAGTAGGGGAACTAAAGCAAGAGCAGCTGATTGAGCACGCCGATGAATTGGGAGTCGACTTAATGGTCGATGATGCCGGAGCGATAATCATAATGAACCAGAAAGATCTGGCCAGGTTTATCAACCTGCTCAACGACGATTACATGGAGTCGAACCTAACAGGTAATCGCTATGAAGTGCAGCGCAAGCGTCCGCTTAAACCGGCTTCAGCCGAAGATATGTTGACGGCCGGCGTTTAGCTATTGCTACGACCTGACTGCTACAGATCGCCGCAGCCCGCTTGCTGTACAAGTGCGGCAGCTGTTTCTATTAGATAGTAGGCTTCGTTCAGGCCTGACTGGATGCCCACGGCGTGGGGGTTGCGGTTTTCGGTTCCCAATTCTTGAGTTACCACATCCAGTATTCCCATCACCATGCAACCAAGGCCGCGTATTGTGCCGTCAGACGGCGGTATTCTTTCTGCTAGTGCATCTCTAAATTCTGTCATTTGAGTAATTATAACCTATTTATTAAATGTTAAGTATATTATGATGTTTATCCTATAACATCTGCGAGATATTGGTCTATACAGCCCGTGACGCTGTGCTGTCCGCCGGCAAGGCTGGCGGCGGCGTCTTTGAGCATGGATATAGCCTGCCGGAGCGACGCTACAGTGCGCCGCATCTGTTCTGTATTACCATAGTGTGTGATTCTACCCAGATACTCAATAGTACCATTAATAGCTGCTACCCGTTCGTCGATAGCGCCGGTCAGGTTTGGTACGCATTCTGAAGTTACTATTTCAAGCTTAGCAGCCAAGTCTCCAAGTGTTGAAGCTACGGTTATGCTTGGAGGGGAACTCCGGATGATCCGGCGACTCTGGTATAGGGTCGTTGCAGACCCCATTGTGCGGTGAACTCTGGCCGTTTGATCCGTCGCTATCGTCTGGCGGCTCGTCCTGATCATGTCCGGCCCTCGAGGTCCGGTCTTGAGCCCGATTCCTTTCCCTTTGCATTTCTACGGCTATCTGATAGCGCTTCCTCATGTTCGTCCTATAAATTCTGGAGGCGGTTACAAAACGCAGTATGTCGGGGTCGATGTGTTGGCCGGCTGGCCCATTGGAGCGGACAAAATCAACCAGAATTCGTAGCTGGAGGGCATAGTCGAGGGCTGTAGTGAGCAGTGCCTCTAAATTGTCATATCGTGTGTTGAGCGCCAGCTCTGTAAGGATGGGCTCATAATCTACGCCCGGGATGAATTGCTGGCGAAGATCTGTGAGGAGCTCGGCAATATCAGTGCGTTCAGTTTCGGCCTGTACGACAGCAGCCACTTCGTCCAGCATGCGGTCTGGATTAGTGTCGGTCAGTAGCGTGCGTAAGGCTCGCCGACGTCTGAGGTAAGTGTTTATTTGTGTCTCTGGGTCGCTGCCGGGATTTTGGGAGACGCGCTCCATAACGCGATCGCTGAAACCGTCAACACCGGCATATCTGCCCGGCAGCTCATTCAGCGCATCTAAACGCCTTTGTATTTCTCCAACCGGGTCAGAAGGGCAGCCTTGGGCGACGTAGGATATTAGGTGTTTATTAACCCAGCTCCGTCCGGCAAACTGCCCTGTGAGCCTAGCCACGTCTGTCTTGTATTGTTCGTGTCTGCCGATAGGGTCCTTTAACTTTGTATCCGCCAGGCTGATTATTTTGCCTCTATCTTTCGGGCTCTGACCTGAGATATAATCACTTAATTTTTTTGAGTCATGATATGTGGCAAGGCTGGATGCGCGTTTAAAACCAGCGGCGCGAATCGTTTGAACATGCCCCCAATAATTAAGCCAGACATTCTCGAGCTGACCTGATGTTATGCTGCCGGCCGTTTCGGATCGTCTTCTGTATGCAAACCACATCTTGACGAACCGGTCCCGCGCGTCCCCAAAATCAGCATCAGACGGTCCGGAAGGGCCGGCCCAAGCGGTGATTTCTCCGGCCAGAGCCTGCGCCTCGCTTCTTTCGGTCCGGCGTACGGCATTAGCGATAACGCCTGCTGAACGGGCTAGGAATAGCTCGCGCATGCCATCTAAAACTGTTTCGGCCTGCTCGATGATCTCCGGGTCTCTTTGGTCGGAGCCGGCCTCGGTAGAATCCGAAGTAACGACAGCGATTATTTCGGCAGTATAACCCTCATCTCCACCCCCCAAGTATTGTTCCGCCCCGGACATAATGAATCTTTAGTGAGTAAATAGCCTTAAGGCTATTTACTCACTTCCTCCCACTTCCTCCACATACCCCCCGATAAAATCAGCAACACTGTTATTGCCTTGTGATAGGACATTGGCAGCTCCTTCGAGGTTGGATACGGCTTGCTGCAGTGTAGATATTCTTGCTTCGGATTCTCTGCGGTTTGATTCAGTGATGTTTGATTGTATTGAAGCTATACGTTCCCGTATAGCTTCAATACGTTCATCAATACCGCCTACAGTGGATGGTATGTGCTCTAATGCTATTCCTCCCAATGTGGAGGTCAGGTGTTCTAGGGTGGAGGCGGGGTCTATGTTTCGACCTGTAGATTTGGTTGTTTCGGCCTGGTGGGAAGAGGGAGAGTCTTCGGCGGGGGAGTCAGCAGTAACAGGATCGGGGTTGTGGTGCTCAGGGGGCAGGGGGGCAGGCTCGGTAGGGGCTGCGGCGTCTGAATATAATTCAAATATGCTAGTATCACCAGAGTCTCGGCGCTCTTGCAGCCCTCGCGCCTGTACGTACCGTTGGTATATACTACTCCGCCTAGTTGTGGCCGCCACGAACTGCAAAATATCCTGGTCCATAGGAACACCCCGGTCGTTAACGAACTCAGTTAATTCGTCTATGTTCCTTGCATACTCTAGGGCGGCTTCAAGCATACCGGCCCGGTTCTGTGCTTTGGAGCTAAGCGCCAAGTCCCTCAAGAGGGTGTCCCGGGTGGCTCGGTCAGAGAATAACTCTTTGAGGTGTCGGACATCTATTTTGCCGCGGAGTTGCGTTTTGCGGGCAAGCAGGCGCAGGTCATTGTCGTTTCCGGGTGTTGCTACTATATCCTTAAGCCAGGTTCTGCGTTTGAGGTAGTAACGCACTCGCTCCTCAGGATGACGAGATAACGCTGCGCGTGCTATAACTTGCTCGTCGAATCCCTCGACCCCCGCAAAGGTTTCGGCAAGGGAATCGATCTCATCGAGAAGGCTTTGCAGCTTTGCCTCATAATCGGTCGGCTGCTCACTTGCGAAGGTCTCAATAAGCTTAGGCGTGACATAGCGATGCTGGCCGAAGCGATCTGCTAAACGGGCTTTTGCTTCAAGATAATCACGGTGTCTGCCTATGGGATCTTTGAACCTTAGGCGGCTTAACCAGATGACTTTATCACGGTCGCCGCTTTGCTCCGCGTAGGCGCACATTGTCGCGGCATCATTATAGGTTGCAATTTCAGAGGAATATTCAAAGCCGGCGGCATGCAGTTGCCGTGTGTCTGCCCAAAATTGTTCCCACAAGGGGTGGGCAGCGCTTACATCGGTACAGTCTATGTTGTGTTCGTTTACATTGGTATATGCATACCACATATTAAGAAACCGGTCCCTGGCTGTTTCGTGGCTAAGGATTCCTGACTGGGCAGAGGCGCTCGCCCAGCCGTCGATTTGATCGGCCAGGTGTTGCCGTAATTCGCCCCGTCCGATGGTGTGGCCCCGGCTTAGAACGCGCGGTTTGTTATGCGTAAAGAATCTGCGGATGTCGCTGAGGGTTTGCTGGGCAGCATCGATTGTCTCAGGTCCGTCTGTCCCGTGTGCGCCCTCGCCTCCAAGGGCTGTGGCCCCGACTCCTTCCTGGACATGTCCGCCGTCTGTGGTTTCTCTAATTGATTCTGTGCCCAGACCCTCATCTCCACCCCCCAAGTATTGTTCCGCCCCGGACATAATGAATCTTTAGTGAGTAAATAGCCTTAAGGCTATTTACTCACTTCCTCCCACTTCCTCCACATACCCCCCGATAGAATCAGCAACACTGTTATTGCCTTGTGATAGGACATTGGCAGCTCCTTCGAGGTTGGATACGGCTTGCTGCAGTGTAGATATTCTTGCTTCGGATTCTCTGCGGTTTGATTCAGTGATGTTTGATTGTATTGAAGCTATACGTTCCCGTATAGCTTCAATACGTTCATCAATACCGCCTACAGTGGATGGTATGTGCTCTAATGCTATTCCTCCCAATGTGGAGGTTAGGTGTTCTAGGGTGGAGGCGGGGTCTATGTTTCGACCTGTAGATTCGGTTGTTTCGGCCTGGTGGGAAGAGGGAGAGTCTTCGGCGGCGGGGGATTTAGCAGGGGAATCGGCAGGAGATTCGGCGGCATGGGATGACGGGGGTAGGGGATCTGGGGAAATACCCAACGGTCTTCCTCCATCACGCAGTAACTGTAAATCACGGGCTAGTTTGTGACGTTCATGTATGTTGGCTCTTCCTCTGACTCTGGCCGCTGCCGCGTATTCCAGCAGATCAGTATCTGCATGGACTATTGCGTCTGTATAGGAAACGTCTTCCTCCGGTCCAGACGTCTCGAATCGCCGCAGCGAATCGAGCCTGTGCAGCTCAGCAAGCCGTTCTCCATAGAGCAGCAAGGCCTCCAACAACGGATCGGCTCGTCGGCTACTGGCACGACGATCAGACGATAGGGCTAACTCTCTTAGTATTTCGCTACGGTAGGCGCTGTGCTCTATTTGGTCTTTTATCCAATCGATTCTTTCCGCCGCAATAGGGGGGTAGCCGGCATCTGCTGAACGATCCACTAGGTCATCAGAACCAGCTGTTAGCATGTCCTCTATGGATCTTCGGCGCTCAAGATAGGCCTCAACAACTGCTGTCGGGTCGCTTTGCGGGTTTTGGGCTACAAATGCCTGGACCACCCCGTCAAAACCCTCAACGCCGGCGTAGGTCGTTGCCAATTCCTCAATGCCCGCCAAACGATCCTGCATTTCGTCTACGGCATCAGGTCTGCCGCCGTCCATGACTTTTGATATAAGTCTCTCTGTGGCAAAAGGGTGATCACTAAAGACCCTTCTTAGCCGGGCTTCTGTTTCGAGACGCTGTATATAAAGACCGATCGGGTCCGATACCCGGGCATTGGCCACAGCCTTGAATGTTCCTGGTTTGCCTGATTGTTCGGCGTAATCGCATAGCTGTTGTCCGCTGTTATATGAGGCCAGCAGATGCGGGCGCCTAAAGCCTTCTTCGTGAAGCCGCCTAGTGTCTGCCCAGTATTGCCTCCAAAGCGATCGGGCCGTATTCATATCAGAGGGATCGACACCGTGTTCAGATCTTTTGGCAAATGCGAACCATATCTTAACAAACCGGTCTTTGGCATCTTCGCCGATTGCGGCGGTTGTTTGGTCCGCTGCCCCCATCCAACTATCGATACCTTCGCCTAAAGTGCGTACGCCTTCTCTAAAGGGCTTTACCCCTTGGCTGATTGCTACTGGTGAAGCGTCTTTAAGGAATCCGCGCATAGCGCTAAGGGTTTGGGCGGCCCGTTCTGTCTCAGGGTCGAAGGAGGTACTGCTTGAGCCTTCGTGCCCGAGGGCTGCTGCACCGGCGGCAGCGGCAGCGCCACTATCTGGCAGCCCGGTTAGATTCTCGCCGTTATCTGGTAGGTCGGGGAGGTGTCCTGATGATTCTGTGTTTGACATATGTTCAATACCTAAACTTTATTAAATTTCTATTATCTACTTTTAGACCAGGTAGCTCAAGCCCTGCTAGCACAAGAAATTAGGCCATAGACTGTAGAATTACTGGTACAATGGGGCGACAAAGTGAGGGTATTTTAAGTGACTCAAGATGAAGCTCTGGCAATTCTGGAATCGGGCGCCTCAGCGTTGCTGACCGGCGCTGCCGGAACCGGCAAGACATATATACTCAATAAATATGTCCGGCGTGCCAAGAAACGCGGGTTGAACGTTGCCGTAACTGCTACTACCGGGCTGGCAGCTACTCATTTAAATGGTACTACAATTCATGCCTGGTCAGGCATTGGCGTCCACGACGCCATAGATAAATACGCGGCGGCCAAATTAGGCAAAACCCGCCAGGAATTAATTCGCAAAGCAGATGTTCTAGTAATAGATGAGATCAGTATGCTGCATGATTTCCGCCTGGATATGATAGACGAGATATTGCGTTCGGTGCGCGAAGATACGGCTTCCTTTGGCGGTCTGCAGGTAATTTTGTGCGGAGATTTTTTCCAGCTACCGCCAGTCAACCGATCCGGGGCCAGACAAGGCGGATTTGTGCTGAGTTCAGATGTTTGGCAGCAAGATTTTTTCAGGGTTTGTTATCTGGAGAAGCAGTATCGCCAAAATGAGGACGAATTATATTCCGGCATTTTAAACGGTATTCGTTCCGGTATTTTAACCCGCAGCCAACTTGATGCACTACAGGCACGCAGCAGGGTGGTAGATGATCCGTTCGCCACCAAGACCCGGCTCCTGACTGTAAACGCCGATGTGGACGAGGTCAATGATGTGCATCTTAACGAACTCGAAGGTGAGGTACATGAATATGAGATGTCGACCCACGGCAGCAAGAAATATGTCGAGCAGCTGGCGCGGTCGTGCTTGGCTCCGGAGTTGCTGCGGCTTAAACTAGGGGCGCAGATAATGTGCATCAAGAACGCCCAAGACCGGAAATACGCTAACGGCAGCCTCGGCACAGTGGTAGGGTTTGAGCAGGCTACGGACTTTCCGATTGTGCAGTTAGCTAGTGGGCGCGAAATAACAATACGCCCGGACACCTGGGAACTAATGGACGGCGATAAGCGCCGGGCGCAGCTCACGCAGCTGCCATTGCGTTTGGCATGGGCAATCACCGTACACAAAAGCCAGGGGATGACTCTTGATGCTGCACGCATCGATTTGCGGCGGGCGTTCGTGGAAGGTATGGGGTATGTCGCATTGTCCCGAGTGCGGTCCTTGAAGCATCTTATATTAGACGGTATGAACGGCATGGCCCTGCGTGTCAGCCCGCTGGCCAAGAAAATTGATTCTCAGCTTCGCGAAAAGAGCGGCCAAACTCTAGTGAGCCATGCGGAGCACATAGCTCGTTGGCAAGAGGACGAGAAGAATGGAGCTCACGAACAGCAGGCACACGCCAAAAGAGAAGAAGAAACCGCAGCCTTAACCCCGGACGACATGAAGCTATTCGACGATTTGCGGACGTGGCGCACTAAACTGGCAACAGCGCGAGGGGTACCTCCTTATGTAATCGCCCATAATAAAACTTTGGAGCAGGTGGCAATACGCAAGCCAAAGACCGCCAAAGAACTGTTGCGCGTTCCGGGTTTCGGGGCAAAAAAAGTTGAAATTTATGGGTCTGATATAACCGATATTATAAAGAATGGTTCTTAGCTATAGGGCAAATTGTACTGGCGACTGGGTTCGGTAAACCCCTGAAGAGCCTTGCGAACTGGCGTTGAGCAGAGCCCGGGCCAGGTGCTGTCGCCCGGCTGCCATGTGGCGGGCAAAGGCTTCAGCCAGGTTGCCGGCATTGATATTGTAGCCCCGCAAAATATCGTGCAAGAAAAACGTGTCGTCTTCATTATAGGTTTCCAGGAAATGTTGGGTAAACGCACCGGGAGATAGTGCTTGTACACGGTGGGCCAACAGCATCAAAGAAGTCCTGGCTTGCCCTAATATTTTTGTCGATCTGCAAAGGCCGGGCCAGCTCCAATGCACGCTGGAATTCATTGGCAACTTGCAGAAACTTGTGGCTTGCGGCCAGTAGATTGTCGAGTGCGTCATCCATCGCGTCTGGGTCGCAAATCTCATTGTCGGTCAGCCCGGCAATATCAATATGATGCGTGGACAGGAACTGTTTGACCTGGTGCCATTCGGAATCGACCTGCGCCTCGAGCACTTGTTTTGGCTGCAGGCCGAATTGCTTCTCCCAAGGCAGGGTATGCCGGTAGTCGACAAAAAGTGTTTCAGCAGGCAGCTGTTTTATCATGCCTGCCGCAGCTTCTAGCGAAGGTTCGGCAAACAGATAAACCGTCCAGCACTGCAGTGGCATTACAGATAGATTGGCCGGCGTCAGAAAATAAATATCGGCAGTTGGTTCCTCCAGAGGGCCTTTTGTGGTAAAACGCAGGTGCTGCATGCGTGCGATTGTGTGAGTGTATTTTAGAATCTTGTCTGCATTCAGGGTCTGGGCGCGTTGTTTCTGTAGGGAGCGCGCCAGTTTTAGCCATTGCTTGCGGCCTGCAGCCAGCATAGACAGGGGTTCGTCGGCTACTATCAGGGTTTTGCCTAAATGCTGCCGGCTGTGCAGGTGGCGCATCATATCAGCGGCGATGCTGTCGCTGCCGCGCGCAGAAGATTTACGTAGTTCCATGTAACATTTGCCCATATTCGTGCCTCACTTCCGTTAAACGCATCCTGCTCTTGGTGCACCAGAATTTTCAATCGCTGAACGCAAGTTTTGTTGTCCGAGCGGATAATATCATATGTTGCCTCTGATGAAACAAAACCATAACAGATAAGCCGAGTGTGTAATTTACAACAAGTGATGTTGCTGAAAGCTGAAATGGTTTTGTTTAGTGATTATGATGTGGTCGGCAAGGGTAATGCCCAGCAACTGCCCGGAAGCAGCGAGTTGCTGCGTCAGTTCGATGTCCTTTCTGCTCGGTTTGCTGTCTCCGGAAGGGTGGTTGTGAGCCGCTACTATACTGGCAGCCCGGTCCGAGACCGCATCAGCGAACACTTCGCGCGGGTGTGCGATAACAGAGTCCAACGTTCCGATAGCTATTGTCCTAAGGGCTATCAGGCGTTGGCCGCCGTCGAGGCTTAAAACTATGAAATGTTCTTGCTGCTTGTCCCGTATGTCATTCAACCTGGACAACATGTCGTCTTGAGTTCGCAAAGGTGTATTATCGCGGATTAGATGTCGCCGGGATAACTCGAGAGCAGAAATTATTTTACTGGCGATTGCTACGTTGACACCCTTGATGCTCATAAGTTGCTCCATCGGTAGCATAGTGCCGTTTTTCTCCAGCAGCCTTTGGACTTTTCGTGCAATGTAACTTACGTCAGCCTGGGCCGAGCCGTTACCGATCACAACTTCAAGTAATTCGAAATCAGACAAGGATCGCGCTCCTCTGGCTTGTAACTTTTCGCGCGGCCGATCAGTCAGCGGTATTTGGTTTATTCGTTTGGCTTTTGTCATAGCGGGGAGGAGTGTACCAAACAATGCCCGAACAAACATTAAACGGAGATTAATTCCAAGCTGCTTTATAGAGAAAACCATTCAATAGAATTGACAATAAGCATAAGTTTTGTTATACTAATAATACTAAAACATGAAAACAAAAAAATATCATACAAAACCGTTTCATCTGCACCTGGAATACTTCTTCCGTAAGCAGTACTGTTTACTGGCGGTTGTGGGTTTGATGGGGATTGTCCTTGCCAAGAGCGACGGAAAAATGCTTGGTATAGTCCGCGATGCTTACGCCCAGGGCTATGGTATGGTGGGCCAGTTCATGCGTGAGGAAACAACTAAAACGCCGGTAACATATGAAACGGTCGGGCGAGCGCCGACCACTTCCGGAATTTAGGCCGAGTTTAGCGTGTCCGAAAACGGGCGACCGCTATATGTTGTGGAAAACTATTCAGAAATTGTTTATCTGTGGATAAGTGGTGTACTAAACACCACTTTTTGCATAAAAAACTACTTGTAAGTGGGTAGCCGTGGGTAGTATGATCAGCTCAGTGGGTAATCGTGGGTAAGCCAACAAAGACTACCTACCACATAAAACAAAAACCACTAGCAAATTAACTTAAAAGGTACCAATGGCCACGGTAGACTATTTCCAGCGCAAGCTTGACGACAAAAGACGGTTGACAACTCCGTCCGAGCTTCGAGCAGAATTTGCCAGCGGGGTAGTTATTACCCGAGGGTTCCAGAAGTATCTGCACCTTTACCCGAAAACGGTTTGGGATGAAGAGGTCGAACCGCTGCTCAAGGGGAATATCCTTGATGAGCAGACGGCTGACCTTAACGTTCAATTCCGGATGGGGAAGGCGGAGGGTTCAATTGATGGCAAACAAGGCCGGATAACCCTTGAGCAGCACTTGTTGGACTACGCGGGTATAGATAAAGACGTCGTGGCGGTACGTGTCGGAAAGTATTGGCGGCTTATGGCTGGCAGTGCTTGACGTTTAGGTTGATTTGGCACTTTAACAATCCGGTAAAACGAATAGAAACCAAAAGCGAAAAATAAACAACTCGAGGTCAGCTATTCGGCAGTCAGCAAGTGGCCCCAGGGCACCACTTTTTAAAAACCCTAGCACCTTTGTTCTATTAGAACACCTCCCAAAACTCCACCTCACACATAAGTCTCTCAAACTTGGTTGTCTGACAAAGTAAGAAGTTACGAGATTTTTTAAATCTACAAACTTGTTTTGTTTTAAACTTCTATACATACCAATCAGATAACCGCCAACAAAAACAAAAACTCCCAAAACAAAAAGTTGACTGCTGGATAGGTGATCTTGCAAAAACAAACACCAAAAACAAAAATGGTATAGTAGCAAGGATGCACCAGGAAACTCAAAATAAAGAACACATTCCGGTATTGCTCAAGCAAACCTTAGCCTGCCTTGACCCAAGGGAAGGGGATAGCTACCTCGACCTGACGGCTGGGTATGCGGGGCACGCCGCGGCAGTACTGGAACGAACCCAAAACCCTAAAGGCACTGTGTTAGTGGACCGTGACCCGAACGCCGTAAAAAAGCTAAGGGAGCGATTTGCGAAGCAGGGTGTTGAGATTATCCAAAAAGATTTTCTTTCGGCAAGCAAAAAACTGGCCGCAGAGGGGAAGAAGTTCAACTTGATTTTGGCTGACCTGGGTATTTCGTCACCGCACCTTAACGAGGCAAGTCGTGGGTTTTCGATAAAAGCCGATGGTCCACTCGACATGCGAATGGATACGACGCAGGAACTGACCGCGGAAGAAGTGGTAAACACCTATTCTGAGGAGGAACTTGCGGAGATATTCAAAAAGTATGGAGAGGAGCCAAAGGCCAGGCAGATTGCCAGATTAATAGTCGGCAACCGGCCGCTGAAAACGACATCAGAACTTGCCACTCTTGTAGCAAGGGCCTGGCCAGGGCACAGCAAAGTTCACCCGGCGACGCGGACGTTCCAAGCGATCCGCGTCGCGGTGAACGACGAGCTGAACCTGCTGGAGCAAAGTCTGCCGATTTGGCTTGACCAACTGCTCGCTCCAGGCGGACATATCGCCATCATCAGCTTTCATAGCCTGGAAGACAGGATTGTGAAGCAAGCCCTGCAAGAGCGGGGAGGTGATTGGTATGATGCACAGCTGGTAATCCTTACAAAGCATCCGATTACCGGCGAGCAAGATGAATTAGTTTTTAATCCGCGAGCAAGAAGCGCCAAGCTTCGCGCCGCAGTGAAACAAAAATAACAAAAAGAAAGGGGACATAAGCCAATGCCAGTAGTGGTACAAGACTTAAGCCCCAACGTCTACAGGGTCGATGTGCGAGTTCAGCACAGCGATTTAGCCAAAAAAAGCTAAAAGTAGGCCAGGTTGGCGGCCCTAGGGCCGCCAACCACCAAAAAACAAAAACAAAAATATGACATATTCAAGTTCAATAGCCCTCGGGCGACGCTCAAACGCCTTTACAGGCCGCAATAAAAACGGGACAGCTTTCCGCTCTTCGCAGGGCAGGGCGCTGGGACCGGTTAGCAATAGTATCATCTTGATTGTGTTAGCATTAGTGCTGGGTATGCTCTATTTGGCACAAGTCACCAAGACTAATGCCTATGGGTATAAAATAGCCAGCTTGCAATCAGAGCAGGCCCAGTTACGGGCCGAGAATGATGATCTGCAAGTTGCTGCCGCACGTCTTCAGTCTGTGCAGCGTGTGCAGAATAGCGACCAGGCCAAAAACCTTGTCTCTGTTGCCCCCAAGTCAACTGTAAAGAACTAGGCTATGCAACCAACCGGTCAAATATCATCCACCCTGGCAGTTAGGCGAGTACGCTGGCTGTTTGCTTTTGTGGCGGTGATAATGGCCGTTTTTTTGGTTCGTACGTTTTATCTGCAGGTTTTGCGCCACGATTATTACCGTCAGGCCGCTCTCAGCGACCAATTCAGACAATACGAAATTCCAGCCACTCGCGGGATTATCGAGGCTCATAACGGCGGGCAAATGGTGCCGATCGCACTTAACCAAAAGCTATATACAATTTTTGCTGATCCGACCCTTGTTAAGGACGCTAACCGGGCTTCCGAAACGTTAGCTGCGGTGTTGGGGGGTAAGACCGATGATTTTGTCGCCAAGCTAAAAACGAAAGAGACTAGTTATGTCGTATTGGCAAAGAAGGTTGATTCCGAAAAGAAGAACCAGATAATCAAGCATAAATACCCCGGAATCGGCGCTCAGGAAATGACCTACAGAACCTATCCTAACGGATCATTGGCGGCGCAGCTCCTTGGTTTTGTGAATTCTGACGGTAAAGGGGTGTACGGCGTAGAGCAGGCCCTGAATAAGCAGCTGACTGGTACGGCAGGGCAGCTTAAGGCCGTAACCGACATCAACGGCGTTCCGCTGGCGGCCAACACAGACAACATCCGGACTGCGCCGGTTCCCGGCGAGAAGATCTCGCTGACCATAGACATGGCGATGCAGCAGCAGCTGGAAACCATCCTCCAGGAAGGGCTTAAAAAGGCTAAGTCTGACTCTGGCAGCATTGTAGTTATGAACCCTAATACAGGCGCAGTGAAAGCTATGGCGAACTGGCCGACGTACGATCCGGGAAATTATGGGAGCGTGCAAGATCCCAGCGTATTCAATAACGCTGCGGTAAGTTCTCCCCTGGAAGTAGGCTCGATTATGAAAGCCTTAACTACAGCGGCAGCGCTCGACTCAGGGGCGATTAAGGCCGACCAGGCATATAGCGACCCGGCCCGCTGGAAGGTTGATGATTTTACAATAACCAACATAGAAGAAGACGGCGGGCCAGGGCAGAAGAACATTGCGGATATTCTGAATTTATCGCTGAACACCGGCGCCGTATGGGAGCTGATGCAGATGGGCAAACCAGGCGGAACGGAGATTACTCAAAAGGGCCGGGAGGTCTGGTATGACTATATGTATAACCATTACCGTTTGGGGCGCGTGACAGGGATAGAGCAGGGCTACGAAGACCCTGGCACAATACCAGACCCGAACAAGGGCTATGCACGCGATCTGACATATGCCAACACGTCATTCGGTCAGGCCATGACCGCTACTCCGCTGCAAATGGCAGCTGCACTATCGGCAGTGGTCAACGGCGGCACTTATTATCAGCCGCACATCGTGGAGGCCACGACTGATAGCGACGGCAAAAAGACGGTAATCAATCCAAAAGTAGTGCAGGCGAATGTAGTCTCGGCGCAAGCCAGCGCCGAGACCCGCTCTCTGTTGGAGTATGTAGTGCAGAAGCATTATTTTACACCTGGGTTTAACCAGCAACTTTATAGCGTCGGCGGCAAGACCGGCACTGCCCAGATCGCAAAACCCGGCGGCGGCTATAAAGATAACGACTTCAACGGTACATACATGGGATTTATCGGCGGGGACAAACCCGAGTACGTCATTATGGTACGGGTCAACGAACCGAAGAACGGCGGCTACGCCGGTACGGCGGCTGCGCAGCCGATCTTCGGTACAGTCGGTCACATGTTAATAGACAATTTTGGAGTGACCCCAAAGGGCCAGTGATATAATGATAACCAGGAAACAACCCGGTAAGGAAACAAATTGATGCACACCACGTTATTTATTTCGGTAGAAACCGACACCCTGATCCGGATATTATTGCTCGGCTTTCTGGGTTTCCTGATCAGCACCCTGATTACCCCGATTTACACTACGGCCGCCTATCGGTGGCAGTGGTGGAAGAAACCCCGTACCGATGCCGTGACCGGTGAAAAAGCTTCTATGTTCATGAAGTTGCACGCCGAAAAGCACAAGCGCTTAATACCAACGATGGCGGGCATAGTTTTCGTAGTATCCGTGACGCTTGTTACGCTGCTGTTCAATTTAAGCCGGGCGCAAACCTGGCTGCCTCTGGCGGCATTTGTAGGCGCTGCCGGTGTCGGATTGCTGGACGACGTCATAAACATCCGCGGTAACGGAACCGGTATCGCCGGGCTGCGCACCAAGATAAAGTTGTTATTAACAACACTTGTCGCGCTGATCGGCGGCTGGTATTTTTACGACAAACTGGACGTTAGCAGTATCCACATACCGGTTATGCAGAGCGAGCTCTATATTGGCTGGCTTATCATACCTTTGTTTGTGCTGGTAGTCGTATCAACTGCCAATGCTGTTAATATCAGTGACGGCCTCGATGGTCTGGCTGGGGGCTTGGTTTCAACGGCGTTTACAGTTTATGCGGTTATTGCCGGCCTCGAAGGCCGCTTCGGTGTGGCTGCTTTCTGTCTGACTATCGTAGGAGCACTGCTTAGCTATACCTGGTTCAATATTTTTCCGGCGCGGTTCTTTATGGGCGACGTAGGGTCGTTTGCTTTGGGCACGGCGCTCGGTGTCGTGGCAATGATCACAGATACAGTATTATTATTGCCGGTTATCGGTTTGGTCTTCGTGGCTGAGGCCGGGTCTACCTTGATTCAAATTCTTTCCAAGAGGCTGCGGAACGGCAAAAAGATATTTAAGATAGCCCCGATACATCACCACTTTGAAGCAATGGGCTGGCCGGAAACAAAAGTAACCATGCGTTTTTGGATCATCGGCAACGTCTGCGGCGTGCTAGGCATAATTATTTTCCTGATTGGGAGATACGTATAGATGGCGGCGGTGACGCGCCGAACTTCACCAATGGGTACGGGCCAGTCAACCGCTACACGGCGCCATAGGCCGGACTATTGGATCCTGATTTTGAGTCTGCTGCTGCTGGCAATCGGTCTGATTGTGGTCTACGCGATTAGTCCGGCATTGGTAGTAGAGAAAAATGTCAGCGGAAGCTACTATTTTACCCGCCAGGTTATTGCCGTAGGATTGAGTGTTGTAGCCTTCGGCATAACCGCTTCCATACCTTCCGAATTATGGTACAAATGGCACAAGCCGTTGCTTGTTGGCGCGGCCCTGATGGCAATTTTTGCGTTGCTGCTGCCCACCAACCCTCAATATCCGGCGCATCGCTGGATAAGGGTAGGGGGGTTGTCGTTCCAATCAGTGGAGCTGCTGAAGTTTGCTTTGCTGGCCTGGATGGCGGGGATGCTCAGTAACCGCATACGCTCCGGTGCAATCCATAAAGATGCTGAAACCCTAAAGCCTCTGGGTATCTGTTTCGCATTGGTTTTTGGAGTTGTCGCTATAATCCAGAGTGACTTCGGTTCTTTGGCAGTTATTGCAACCATGATGCTGGCTATGGTTTTTGTGGCCGGTATGCCCATGAAACGTTTACTGCTGGTTGCCGGTGTACTGGGGATCGCCGGTGTGTTGGCTATTTCGGCTGTGCCGTACCGCAGAGAGCGTATAACGGCTTTTTTAAATCAAGGCAATACAATGAACTGCGCAAGCCTAAAGAGCGGTTACCAGGCTTGCCAGGCCCTCATAGCCGTTGGTTCCGGCGGCATGGTCGGCCTGGGGCTGGGCCGCAGCGTGCAGGCGTTCGGCTATTTGCCGGAAGCAGAAAACGACTCAATCTTTGCTATTTACTCTGAAAAATTCGGTTTTATAGGTGTGACCGTGCTGCTGGGTTTGTTTATGGCGCTGTTTGCCCGCATAAAGCGCGTTATGGAAAGAGCTCCGGATGACTTCACGCGGCTTTTGGTGGCTGGGGTATTCGCCTGGCTGGCAATGCAGACCTTGATAAACATCGGCGCCATGATAGGCCTGCTGCCCTTAAAGGGCATAACGTTGCCGTTTATCAGTTACGGAGGTACTAGCGTACTGTTCGTTATGGCTGCGGTCGGTTTGGTGTTTCGAGTTTCGCGGTATACGCTTTATAGTGTACCGAGGGTAAGTAGTGTTAATGACGGAAGGACAGGCTATGCGCGAAGCGACACGGATAGTCGTGACCGGCGGCGGGTCAGGGGGGCATATCACCCCGATCCTGGCAGTCGCTCATGAGTTAAAACAGATAGATAAGCACAACGAGCTGATTTATATCGGCCAAACCGGCGATTCTCTGGGTGACATACCGGCCGAAAGTAAGAATATCGACAAGGTCTATACGGTGCGGGCAGGGAAGTTCCGCCGTTACCATACAGAGGGCGTTAAACAACTGCTTGATTTGAAGACGTTGTTTAAAAATCTACGTGATGCGATGTGGGTTTTAGTTGGCCTGTGGCAAAGCTTTTGGCTGCTGGGCAGGCTGAAGCCGGATGTGATATTCGTAAAAGGCGGTTTTGTCGGTGTTCCGGTAGGTTTGGCGGCAGCGTTGCGCCGCATCCCTTACGTTACTCATGACTCAGATGCTCTTCCGGGCTTGGCTAACCGCATTATCTCACCTTGGGCTAAGATTCACGCCGTGGCTTTGCCCAAAGAGGTTTATACTTATCCGGCAAAGAAGACTGTCACGGTCGGTGTGCCTATAGCCCACCACTTTCAAAAGTTATCCGCCCAAGAGGTAAGCGACCTGCGCAAGCAGTTAAAACTAGACGCCGGCCGTGTTTTATTGGTTACCGGCGGCGGGCTAGGGGCCCAGCGGCTCAACGACGCAGTTCTGACGTGTATGCCGGAACTTCTGGAGCTTTACCCGGATTTACAGGTTGTTCATCTTGCCGGACGCAAACTTGAGGCTCAAGTCAGGCAACAGTACAAGAACGAGTTAAGCCCCGATTTGTTGGACCGGGTATCGGTTAAGGGCTATATCACTAATTTATACCAGTACAGCGGTGCAGCTGACGTTATCGTGACCCGCGCCGGCGGGTCAGCCGTAGCCGAGTTCGCCGCCCAGGCCAAGCCGATCATTGTAGTGCCCAACCCTTTGCTGGCCGGTGGGCATCAGCTTAAGAATGCTAGAGTGCTGGCCGATCGCAAGGCTGTGAAATTAGTCAGTGAAACCAAACTTAATGATGATCATCGGGCATTGATGCCAGCCCTGACAGACCTGTTTGATCACCCAAAACTGGCCGGGGCTTTGGGTCAGAAGCTTGCGGCCTTGGCCCAACCGGATGCCGCACGCCTGCTAGCAGTGTTATTATTAGAGGTAGCCACAGGCAAGACAGCAGAAAAGTAAAATCGCATAGAGATGTTCAAAATAAAAATAAAAAAGAGTTCAGACGAGCGCTCGCCACGGCGGCAGCTGCATGTAGATGGCAGCTCCGCAGTGCGCGGTCAGGTATTTTCTTATCATGCCAGCAGCCGCTCACAGCGGCCAAACGCTGAGCGCGGGGAGCAGTTGCCCGAGGCCGATGCGATATCGGCAAGAGCCGGAAAACACCGTTCAGCTTTACTGCTGAGGCGCGGCCCTATCATGCTGTTGTCAGTATTACTACTTATGGTCTTTTGCTTTAATCTGCCGCTTGGCAACCAGCCGAAGATCGTGGCTGATAAATCAAGCTCAGGAACGATATTCTTGAGGAATCCCGCGGTATACGAAGCGACAGCCCGCGAACTTATCTCGAAATCATTTTTCAATAACAATAAACTGACAATTAATACCGGGCGCATTGCCAATGAATTACACAACCGATACCCTGAATTAGCAGCGGTAGACGTTGGAGTGCCGCTATTCGGCAGACAGCCGGTTATTAACCTTGAGCCAGCGGTTCCGCGCATGTTGTTGAGCTCAGGCAGCGACCTATATGTCATTGACAGTTACGGCCGTGCGCTGCTGGACGCCAAACAGGTCGTTAACATCGATAAGATGGGACTGCCGGTAGTTACTGATCAGAGCGGCTTGGCTGTTGAGCTTGGCAAGCCGGTTGTTCCTTCGGCTAGCGTTAGCTTCATAACAGAGGTATACGGCCAACTTAAAGCCAACAAGATTTCAGTTACAAGCTTAACGCTCCCAGTGGGTACTAACGAGTTGGATATACGTATCAGCGGGGCGCCATATTTTATAAAATGTAATTTGCGCGGCAACGGCAGGGTAGAAGCAGGCGCCTACCTGGCTGTAAAGAAGCAGCTTGAGCGTGAACATAAAACAGCCGGCTCTTATATTGACGTGCGGGTTGAGGACCGGGCTTACTATAAATAACACGCCCGCTCTACCCTTATAGTTCGTAGTTTGTTCATATAATATTTTGTGTCTTCTTCTTTTCTAAAAATATATATAACAATACACATAACTTCAAAAGTCAAATAATTACAGGTTAGGGCAGTTGGGCGGGGAAAACATATAAGTAATATATTTAACCAAAAAGCAAATCCTTTCACAACGATACTGTGGAAAAGTCAAACCAGCTATCTAGGTTGAAATGTTGGCGGGCACGTGTACATAGATGAATGTATTACGGTGGGTACCAAACGGGTTGAACAGTCTTATATATAAGTAAATTTATATTAGCCGACTTAGGTTTGCAGGGCTTCGGCGGTTAAGGCTGTCAAAGTCCCCTGCATCGAACGCATCAATAGTCATCCTACAAATTGTTATGTAAGTCGCAAAAGGTACATTGTACGACATATGGTTGGTTCCCGCTGAGTTCGATGTCTCGTTGCCGTGGTCTGCCGCTATCATTCCTGCTATTTCGTCTTTAGCTTTCGGTTTTGATTTTTTGTTGCCTGCCTATGTCACGGGCTGGTTTTTTGCTCTACCGCATTCTTTAGCTTGCTCTCGTTATTCGCTTGTCAAACAAACAACGAATCTATTATGTTCGTGTTTTGTCTATCTCGAATCCGATGCCTTTTAAGTATGTTGTTAGGCAGCCTATTGCTGCCTGTAAACAGGCATTAGATTCAACGGTACACCTATCGGCGGCAATTAGAGCCCTATACCATGCTTCATTAGTTCCCGGCCCTTCCAGTGCCTGTCTGATGGCTGTTTGGGCTGCGCGGAGCGTGGTGCGCGTGCTTGCCGCGATTTCATTTGCAGAACTTAGGCGGTCTATGACGGCCAAGACACCAGCTCCTAATTCGGCGAGTCCGCTGTCCTCCGAAGTTGATGTTGCATCGCCGTCATGGCTCTTGTGGGGTGCCATAACGCTACGAGTGTTTAATAACGGGCTGATGCTTAGGTGTACTTCGGCGAGTTGAGGATCTTGCTTTGGATCATCGATGATAGCGTAGTCTTCTGTGCCGCTAAGGCCCCGAAGAATAAGGATTTGATTCGGGTCACGGTCTCCTAGAGGGGCAGGTGCCGGGAACTCTTCCTCGTCATAAATGAAATAGCTTGAGCTGCTGCCGGGAATTGCATCCGCCGGGCGAAATATGGAATACCAAGCACCCGGAAGGTTATACTTGCCATCGTTGCCCAGTGCGTAGAATTGCATGCCCAGAATTGCATGCCCAGAGGCCAGTATTGGGCGATACAGGTCAGGATGCGGGCAGCTTAGCCCCAGGTTCGGGCCTAGCTCGTCAACTTGCCTGCTATTATACGTATGGTAATCGTACAACCGCAGCAGGCCGGGAGTTGGAGCTGTATGGCCTGGTATATGGCTGACGTTTATCTCTAGCCTAAGATAGTGGGCGTCACCGGACCATTTGCCTTGCTCGAGCAAGATTTGCTGGCAGACATCATATAAATCTTGTGGGGAGGCTAGTTCAGGAGAACTTGGTGACTGCTCTGCTTTTGCCGCTGTCACCTACTTTCGCCCTACTCTGCGGCTTCGTCAAGTTCGTATGTCGCTTTGGCGACGCGTTTGAACTGAGTTTTACCTTGGAGGTTCAAGAGTATAGTAGTTTCTTTTACGAAGCGACTCTTTAAGACACGTTCAACGATCTGGTCGCGGTGCAAAGGCTCCCCTGCTTCGCGCAGTACCTCGGTAATAATGTCAGCTACAGTACCTTTTTGGTATCCCCATTCTTTGAGGGCGTAAATACCGCGGCCAATAAGCACGAAGCGCTTATCTTTGATAAGTTCGTTGTGAATAGCCTGGGTGGTTACGTCTTTCCGTTTGAATTCGGACTCTTTAATAGAGTGGGCAATCTCGTTGAAATGCATATGTTTGCCGTTCTCTTTGAGGATAACGTAGATTTTGTCGCGTATGTTCTTGGGGTTTACCATAGGCCATTTGACCAGCCCCCACTTATTATTCAGTGTGGCAAGATGCTTGGAAACGCTGGCTAAAGCAGCTGCATGGCGGGGATCGTCCAAGCCGGCAGCCCTTGCCACGTCGGTGATGGCCGTTGGCTCACCGGCCTTTGTGACAGCCTCGCGCAATTTGGCGATGTCGGCCTTCATGGCTGCGCTATCTCTGACAGAGGTAACGCCGATAGCTTGGTGATGATGGTCGTCTTCATCGATAACCTCCAGGTGCGGGCAAAGAGTCGCCAGGAAAACAACCCTGGACTGGTCGGTCTTGGTGTTTTCGGCCGTAACGGCGGCGCTCAGGTTGGAGATTCGGGCTGTCTCACCCATTTGGTGCAAGTGCAGCAGCAAAGTGTTTTCAATTTCTTTGATGTGCGGTAGGCTGCCATCTTGGGCAGCAGCCTTAAAACGAGCAACGACAGCCTTCTCCAGCTGTCGTACGCGCTCACGGGTAATACCCAAAAGTTCGCCGATTTGCTCTAGAGTTTCGCGTCGGTCGAATAGGCCAAAGCGCCGGGCGACTATTTCACGCTCCCTGTCACGCTCTATGCTGCTCAGTATGTCTTGGACAAAGGTTTCAGTATTAAGCACCTGTTTTGGCACTGCGGCGTTGGCCATATCTCTCCCTACCTGTTAACAGTCAACTTGCTATAATTATGAAACTAATCGGCTAAAAAGTCAAGCCTTTAAGTTAGATAATAATATTGTATCACGAAATAGACAAACACTAGCCTATTGTGGTCTAAGATGTTGTTGTAAAACTGTTTTTACTTGCGGCGGGCGAAGCGGCGTTTGCGAACCGGTGCTTCATCAAGCAATTTTTTGCACTGTTCTTCGGTAAGTTTGGCCGGGTCTTGGTCTTTGGGGATCTTGGCGTTCTTTTTGCTGTCGGTTATATAAGGGCCGTAAGGTCCGTTGATGACCTGTATTCCACTGTCGAATTGTTGGATGTACTTGTTGGCCTCTTTTTCGAGCTTGGCTTTATAAAGTTCCCGGGCCTCGGCTTCTGTGATGTCGAAGGGGCTTTGAGGCTTGATGCTCACGAACAGTTTGCCTACCTGTATGTAGGGCCCGAAGCGTCCGATGTTGGCTTTAATTTCTTCGCCTTGGTCTGTTGTGCCGACGGTGCGCGGCAGCTCGAACATTTTTAGGGCTTGTTCTAGGGTGACGTCTTCCAGAGTAGTATTGGCCGGAAGTGGCGCAAAAGCCGGTTTTTCCTCAGCTTCGGTTTCGCCGCGTTGCAGCATTGGGCCGTAGCGGCCAAAACGTGCCAGGATCGGTTTGCCGGTTTTAGGGTCAGTGCCAAGCTCCCGGGCTTGGGAAACTTCGGCGCGGGTAGCGCCCTCTGACTCGATGATCAACGGATGAAAGTCTTTATAGAACGTTTTGATCATTTTCTGCCAGGTCTCCTGGCCTTCGGCGATGCGGTCAAAGTCGGCCTCTACAGTAGCCGTAAAGTCATAGTCTACAATGCTCGGGAAATATTTTATGAGGAAGTCGGTAGTCACATCAGCAACTGCGGTGGGCACCAGCTTGGCGCGGTCCGCTCCGGTTGTTTCGGTGACGGTTTCTTTGGTGACCGTGCCCTTGGTTAATGACAGCACCTGAGACTGACGTTCTGTGCCTTCCAGATCCTTTTTCTCTACATATTCGCGTGTTTGGATAGTAGATATTGTGGGAGCATATGTGCTCGGGCGCCCGATGCCTAATTCTTCCAGCTTTTTAACTAGAGAGGCTTCTGAATAACGGGCAGGCGGACGGCTGAAGGTTTCGGTTGCTTTCATGCTTTGCAGCGGCAGTTCCTGACCCTTCTCGACCGGAGGCAGCAGAGTGTCGTCTTTGCCCCCGCCGTATACTTTCATGAAACCGTCGAATTGCAGAATTTCGCCCTTGGCGAGCATCTTTTCTGGACGGGTTGAAACACTAATGCTTATCTCAGTCTTCTCAGTCTGTGCCGGTGCCATTTGGCTGGCTAGGGCGCGTTGCCATATGAGTTGGTACAGTTTTTGCTGTTGGGAGTCAGAACCGGCTTGCAGGCGTTTAAAATCGGTCGGGCGGATAGCCTCGTGGGCTTCCTGGGCGCTCTCGTTTTTGGTTTTGTACTGTCGCTGCTGATGATACTTATCGCCGTAGCTGCCTTTGATGAACTCCTCGGCAGCCTTGACGGCCAGGCCGCTGATAATTGTGCTGTCAGTACGCATATAGGTGATGTCACCGTTTTCGTAAAGACGCTGGGCTAAAGTCATGGTTTGCTTGACGCTGTAGCCAAGACGCCGGGCGGCTTCTTGTTGCAGAGTACTGGTTGTAAAAGGCGCGCCCGGGTTGCGGGTGCCCGGCTTTTGGCTGATGTCGGTTACTTTGAATATCGCCTTAGCGGCGTCTTCCAAAAAGGTCTGGGCGCTATCAATGGTGGAGATTTTATCTGCCAGTTCAGCTTTGAGCTCCTGTCCGTCAACTGTAAAGATTGCGGTGACTTTGTAGCTGCTTTCCGGCTTGAACTCCCGGATTTCCCTTTCGCGCTCAACGATGAGGCGTACGGCAACAGATTGCACACGCCCGGCGCTCAAGCCGGTGCGGACCTTTTTCCAGAGGACCGGGGAGATCTCGTAACCTACAAGCCGGTCTAGTATTCGGCGTGCCTGATAAGCGTCAACAAGCTGCAGGTCGACTGTGCGCGGATTCTCTATGGCCCGTTCAATAGCCGGCTTGGTTATTTCGTGAAAAACAATCCGTTTAGTCTTCTTGGGGTCGAGCTTTAGAGCCTGGGTCAGATGCCAGGCAATAGCCTCTCCTTCGCGGTCTTCATCGCTTGCCAGCCAGACATCGCCTGCGGACTTAGCGGCGGCGCGCAGCTCGCTGACAACCTTCTTTTTGTCCGGATTGATGGCATATGTCGGGGCGAAATCGTGCTCGACGTCGATGTTCAGGCCTTTTTTTGGCAAATCACGAATATGTCCGAAACTACTCTTTACGGTGTAGTCCTTGCCTAGGTATTTCTCGATTGTTTTGGCTTTGGCTGGGCTCTCGACGATTACTAAGTTTTTGCTCATGCTTGGTTTAGCTTATATGTAAGGCCCCATAATACGCAAGGGTAATTTAAAAAGCAAATTTATTATTTTAGGGCCCACTGGTTGTTCCCCAGGGGCCGGATTAACCCGCGTATTTCCAGCATGGTCAGAGTCTGGTTAAAGATGCGTATATCCAGCTTGCTTTCGGCTAATAATTCGGAGCCGTCAGTTATCCCCGCGAACAGCAGGTTAAGCAGCGTTTGTTCGTCCGGGTCGTTGCTTGTTGGTGCCTGCCTTTTGGCTACAAAATCCAAGCCCAGTGTCTGCAGTATGTCATTTACAGCGGTGACCGGTGCTGCGCCGCTCTTGATTAGGTTGTTCGTGCCGGCAGAAGTGGTATTGGTGATGTTCCCAGGTACGGCCAAGACCTCTCTCCCCTGCTCTAACGCAAAACGCGCTGTGTGCAGTGTGCCGCTTTTCTCGGCAGCTTCTATTATTACAGTCGCGTCAGCCAGGCCTGATATCAGCCGGTTACGGGCTATGAAACTATAAGGGTAAATCGGTGTGTTCGCTTTATATTCACTAACTAGTGCCCCGCCCTGTTCAACGATTCTGCGTGCTAAACCCTGGTGTCTGGCCGGATAGATGCGGTCTAGGCCTGAAGGCAGTACAGCGACGGTCAAGCCCCCGGCTTCGAGTGTTGCCTGGTGGGCTAAACTGTCTACGCCGATTGCCAGGCCGCTAATAACAGTGACACCGGCGGCAGCCAAGCCTTTAGTTAGCTGGTCGGTTACGGCTTTACCGTATGCAGTCACTTTTCGGCTGCCTACAATAGCTACGCACGGCCGTTTGAGCAAAATTTCAAGATTTTCGCCAACAACGAATAAATTTGCCGGTGGCTGCGGGATTTGCCGTATTCTCTCTGGTAGCAGGTGCTTACTAAGCGTTAGTTGTTTGACGATCATAAAAAAACATGTAAAAAAGTATTGACACAATAGCTGGGAGATGCTAAAATCGCATTCTGTAAACGTTTAAAAGCGTTTACGCACCTTATATCCCCCATTCTAACAATTTGTTAGATTGTTTTAGAACGTGCCTCGCGACAAAGTTGTTACCCTCCACTTTTCTCTTGGCGCTTGCCTGGCGATATTTATTACCGGCAGACATGCGTTCTAAAACATACTAACCCCTTTAACTAGCTGTTAATGGATTCGTCTATTAAACAGCATACCCCTGTACTTGTACAGAGGCCCGACGTAGTGGGCCAGCGTGTCTGATAAAGATGGCTGCTAAGCAGCCGGCGCGAAACTTTATGGAGTTTAGTTCTCGACGCTATCGCTGGGGTGGGTTGAAGGGTGTTGGGGACATCTTATGGATGCCCCCGAAAATCGGTCTGCAAGCGGTGCCCACCCCCTCTTGCAGGCCGTTTTTTGTTTGCCGGCTAAACTCAATTTTGGTGATTATTTAATATTGATGTTAAACTGGGTCTCTGTGCTCGTTAATTAGGTTATAGTAATGCCCCCTAGCCTAGGGGGCTGTTTATGTCTGAGGTTTGGCCCCAGGATGTTTTAGTTGGTGTTTTTGAAATTTTAGATGACAAGTTTAACCTTCGAAGTTTATACAAATCCTCCCGACTGGCAGGATCTAAATCAGTGGCGGCAGGTTCTTCCTAGCCAGGATGCAATACTACTCGATCCGGCAACCGGTGATGCACTCCACCCTGAGGTCCCCCATAGGTGCTTGCTGGAAGACGCGCGTTTGAACGAAGGATATGGTTATCTGGAGCGCGAGAGACAAAACATTAACATGCGAGTGTTTTATGGCCGGCACAAGCTTGCCGGAGACCTGGGCCCGGAAGATGAAGGTTGGTTTGAGCAACAGGTGGCTGGCAGTGATGTCTACGCATTTGAGCAACTGGGCTGGGATCGGGCTGAGTATCTTAACTCTTTGGATCGGTACTTTACCGCCGGGATAGACCCTCCTCTGAGTGACAGCTTTAGCGCTAGACGCTGGCGGGCCATTGTTCAAAGTAACGCTATAACCTTTTCCCATGACGTAGAGCATACAGGCGGCGAGCTGGATACGATGATTACGGACATGTTTTCTCTGTGGAGAAAATCACCGCAAAGAAACGGCTTGAATATGGAACGGACGGAACGTTGGGATTGGGCGTATATATATGCCTGCATAAAACAATGGTATATGGTGGGCAAGCTCGGCTACGAGTTGAGTAAACTCGGGCCTAACAAGCCGCTGGGTCGACCGCTTAATGTTTTTATGACGGTCGGTAGTTTGCATAGAGATTTAACCCGTAAATTCGGTTTGCTGGGGGTGCAAGTATCAGAGGCAATCGCCGCTGGACCGCTGGCCGGGAATGCTTCGCCTAACGACGGTTTTGTGCAGGTCGCCAGCAGCGGCCTTATTAGAGCCGGAGCAAGAAGGGCTGCGGTGAAGGTGCCGGCAGAAGCGGTTCCGAGCCTGCCAGATCCCGACACGCCGGCAGAACCAGAATCAAGGGTACGCGTTACTTCAATCGGTGAGGTTGGCATGACGCTGGCAACGACTTTTGATATGCTCCCGGCAGAGGGCTTTGACGCCGCAATAGCGGAGATTGATTCCAGGATAAGCCAGCTCCAAGCAGCAATTACCGATACTAACCATGCGCAAATCGAAACGAGAATTGATTATCTGCGCCAGGCACAATATCATCTTGCGGGTGCGCGCGACGGCTTGGGCTGCTCACGCGCCCGGTTGCAACAGATGCTAAGTGACTGGGGCGTTGTTGAGCAGTAGTTATTTTTCAAGAAAGGCAGGTAGATAAGTGAGTTTTGAATTTGAGCAAACACAGGACTGGCAGGATCTTAGTATGTGGCGGAATGTATTGCCTAACGGCGATGCGGTATTGCTCGACCCGGCGACTGGCAGCGCCATTGACCCGAACGTACCGCACCAGTGGATAGTGGAGGACCCGCGGCTCGCCGAAGGATTTGGCTACCTCCAAAGACACGCCGGCAATATTAGCGTTAAGCTCGTATTCGGCCGTCACCAGCAAGCCGGAGACTTGGGCGATCCGCGGCAGGGTTGGTTTGAACAGCAGGTCCAGGCGAGCGATGCCTACGCTTTTGAGGCTGCCGGCTGGAATAGGCAGAAGTACTTTGAGACACTGGGAAGATTCGCACTTTCTGGGGAGGTCCCGCAGTTGCGAACCACCTTCTCTCTTAGGAGATGGTTGGCAGCTGCCCGGAGCGGAACACCGAGTTTCTCCTATGATATTGAGAACACCGATAGGCCGCTGGACGTTATGGCAAACAAAATGCTGGGTTTGTGGCTCGAGACTCTGCTGGACACCTCTGCAATAGGCCCGGACGAACAGGACTGGAAGTACATCTCCAATTGTCTGCGGGAGTGGTATATGGTGGGCAAGCTCGGCTATGAACTGGGGCGGCTTAGCCTTCAGGAGCAAGTTGGCCCTGTTGATGTTTTGATGACAGTAGGAGCCGCTCACAGGGATCTGGTGCGAAAAATACGAGGTTTGGGTGTGACGGTCAGGCCGATAACGGCACGATTCAAAGGTGTGTATGCCGATGCAATACAGGACAACCGTGATGATGCGCGGGTCAATAGCACAGGACTGCTACCTGGCAGGCTAAGAAGTGGGTTCCAGATTTTTGACGATCGAGGCCCAGAAACACCAGTTGCTCCTGCTACGCCTACGGTGACCGAGAAACGCCCGCAACGCCCGCCAGGCAGTTCTATAGGCGAGGTCGCCCGGGTCCTGAGCGAAGTGACCGGATTGCTGCCACAGGAAAATATTTTCACAGCTATGGCCATGATAGACGCCAGAATTACGCAGCTCCAAAGCGAGACCACTGAAGCCAACCAGGCGGAAATGAGCGCAAGAATAGACGCCTTAACGCAGGCACGGTTCCATCTGCTGCAGGCCTACGACGCAATGGGGGGCACCCGGCGCACGATGGGTGAAATGCTCAGAGATTGGGGGGTTGATTTTGGCTAGACAATGAAATTGCGGGTTTCTTGAGGTAGTTGCCCGTCGCCGTAGGCGTATTCGCTCAGGACGGCAGATACTTCTCTGACCAGCGCCGGGAGCTGCGTTTGTTGCTCTGAACTGAATCTGGCTAATACAAAATCAGCGCTGTCCATTTGTTCCGGCTCCTTGGGGCCTAAGCCAATCCGCACCCGGCCGAAGCCTTCCCCGATATGTTGCATAACGGACTTGAGTTCGTTATGCCCGGCACTGCCGCCGCCGCGCCGTAAACGGATTTGTCCAAAGGGGATGTCAAGCTCATCGTGCACAACTATAATCTTGTCGGCTGGAATTTTGTAAAAGTGCGCAACGGCTTGTACGGCCTCTCCGCTCAGGTTCATGAAGGTCGTGGGCTTAATGACTATCGCCCTGGTCTCGCCTAATGTGGCGCTGGCCATCTGGCACCGCAGGTCTTTTTTATCCATCCAGGGGTCGAAGTTATTGGCTTTAGCAAATGCCTCTACGCAGTTGAAGCCGATGTTGTGGCGTGTGTTCTCGTATTCTTTGCCCGGGTTGCCGAGGCCTACGATAAGCACTGACTTGCTCTGCCCGAGGGTATAGTACTGAATTGTGTCTCCGACTTGCGGACGGCGTTGGAAAAGTGACATGTTTTGGCCTCTCTTATACTGAGATTATAGGGCCTGTGCAGCCCGGGGTCCAGAGGCGTGTCACAATCCCCCATACCCCCCCAACCCGTTCGCAGCCCCTCCACTGGCCTCTTGGGCCTTGTTGAGGTTGTCTGCGGCTTGCTCAAGCAATCCTAGGATTGCTTGAGCACTATGGCTGCCAGGGATTAATAATCCTTCCAGTCTTTGTCTTGCCTGCAATACAGCTTCCCTGGCTCCATTGGCAGCCAGTTGAGATTCATTCATGGTGGCTATTGTTTCCAGTATTACTTCTATTACTTCGCCTATGTTGTTTGGGGAGGAGATTGGTTGGGGGGCGGAGGAGGATGAAGAAGATCGTATGCTGTCCGGCTGAATGTCCGGTATGTCTCCGTATACTACGCGGTATTGCAGGTATCGGCGCTCGAATCTTTCACTTGTTATAATTGATCCACTATCCCTAAACAGATCCAGCATATATCTTCTGAGCACGTCGCGGTGTTTGGGGTTGCGGAATGTCAGCAGCATGTCACCAAACCTTATGGGGTCGTAAGAGCTGTCGGCTACATGGTTTAAACTACCGTTGCTTAATCGTCCGGTGAACTGAGCGACCGCTCCTTCTATGCCGGAGATTACAGTTCTCTTTTGATCAGAGTCCGGTGCTGCTCGTACGGCCTTGATATATTCAGGCAGATGCCGGGCTATTGGGGCAAGGACCTTGCGGGCGTATTCTATACCGGCTTCAGCCGGCGGGTCTAGGCAATTAGAGACAAAGGTGCCGACCCGTAAGTCCCCAGACAGCTGCAAGGCGCCCATGAGGGTGGCCAACTCATGGGATTCGCACTGGTCTTTGCCGATCATTTGGCGGACCCGCTGAATGGTCGTGGCGGCGAATTCTGGATCGTTCTGCATGTAAATACTCAATGGAATTGTCATTCTGCGGCCTGAGCCAAATCCGCCGTCACGCTCTCGCAACTCGTTCATGATTACGCTAAGGCAATCCAGGTCGTCAATTTTGGCGGCAATAATTCTCGCCCAGCCTTGACTGGCTGCTGTTGCGGCGCCCTCCTCAGAGGCAAGATGTTGTATAGCTGGCAGTATGCGGCTGGTTGCGGCAGTCTCTTCCAGCAGCAAGTCGCGTAAGGGCTGCGGATCACTGGCGCTGATGGTCTGCAGATTATGTGCTAGCTGCCGCTGTGCTTCCCTGCCCTTTGCCTCTGCAGTTAAAGACATCAGGGCGTTTACTGTGTCTGTCCTTGAAGGACGGACAGGGTCGGGTGTAGCGCCTTTGCTCTTATATTCTTGTGCCCGTCTTCTCCAGTATTGCCGTACGCTATCAGCCCTTGGCGGCTCCAGGGTCAAGAAATAGGTAGGAAGACTGCCCCGCGGTTCTGTTTTCTTGCCTACGACCACCTGCATACCGGTATCTTGAGCCAGCCGCTGTAGGCGCCGGTCGTATTGAGCGGCAGAGCCGTCGGTGTTGTCTGGTATAAACAAGGTTGTAATGGGTATCCCTGTTTCTCTGGCGGCACCGATTCGGTCTTGTACATCCAGCAGGGTGGCGTCATACTGCCGTTCTGCCTGCGCTTCTGCCTCGTGGCAATAATCGTCAAAGGCGTCCATTGTGGCGCTGTCTGCTGGCATCTGCGCTTTATTCAGGTCAATACAGGCCCCACAATCCGGTGCGGAGTCGGGCGTACTGCCGGGGTCACGGACGAGGAATTTTTTGCTTCTCGGGCCGCCAATCATTCGCGGCACGTCTGCCAGGATCAGCATGGACTCTGCGTTCACCTCTGGCCTTTCGTAAAAAAATTGCTCTAACTCCGGGCTTGGCTCTGGAGTTGGTTCCGGATTTTCAAAAGAGGGAGGCTGCTCTGCGGACATTTGTGTCTATTATGGCATGTTTTGTTCGTAAAAGTCTCCACGCGCCGCCATTAAGCATCTATGCCCCCATACCCCCCCAACCCGTTCGCAGCCCCTCCACTGGCCTCTTGGGCCTTGTTGAGGTTGTCTGCGGCTTGCTCAAGCAATCCTAGGATTGCTTGAGCACTATGGCTGCCAGGGATTAATAATCCTTCCAGTCTTTGTCTTGCCTGCAATACAGCTTCCCTGGCTCCATTGGCAGCCAGTTGAGATTCATTCATGGTGGCTATTGTTTCCAGTATTACTTCTATTACTTCGCCTATGTTGTTTGGGGAGGAGATTGGTTGGGGGGCGGAGGATGGCGGTAAGCTTTTTGTGACCTGTTTGGCCGCGTCCAATAGCAGGGCTTTGATGGAGTGCAGGCTCTCACCTTCTTCTGTTAGTATCGTAGGGTCGTATAGCGCAGTTGCAATATCTTGCAGGAGTGTATGCCGCACCTGGCGAGTAAATTGTGATTGCGGAGCGGTCCTTTGCAAGTGATTCAGAAAAGAATAAACTCCCGACCATTCGTAGTGGTTCACGATCCGGGTTTCGCCGATAGCTGACCCGTGTAAAAGACCCAGGCTGTAAGCGACCGCCCACTCAACTGTCAGTCTCTCATTGTCTGCGGCTTGGTATTGCCAAAGGATTTGGGATTCGCGCTTAATACCCAGGTCGTCGAACCCCCGGGCGACATTGGCCGCTTGACCGGGGAGGGCCTTGGTTATGCTTCGGTCAGTTGCGTTCACTGGGTCCAGATCACTGCTCAGCTCATCTCTCTGCATCCATTCCGGGAACCGGTCACCGCAGGCTGTGGCATAAGCACGCGGGTTTTGGGCCTCAATGGTGTGGGCTACCCGCATCAGCGCACCGTGGATCACGTCTGTTAAATTTCGGGCCAGCATCGCCGCTGAACTCCGGGTCTGCCGGCAGCCGTACTCTGCGCAGCGCGCGTCCGAAAACTTTAAGATCAGATATACTTACGGTCGTTGTCCGCAGCGACGGGTCGAATTTGAGCCCAGCTTCTGCTAGGGCGGCCCCGTATTGCATCTCGGCAAGTTCTCTCTCGCGACGGGCAACGGCCTGCGACCTCGGTGTGTTACCAAGTAGCCCGACGATATCTTCGACGCCCAACCCTTCGTCAAACATGTGGTCAATTATTTTTTGGTAAAACGGACTGTTGTTGAATATGTCTGCGGCCACCGCGTCTCTGACTTGCTCGTCGGCTACAGCGACATAGGCGAAAACTTGCAGCAGATTATTTGTTGCATCATTAGACGATTCAGGCGAGTCTGCTTTTTCGGCCATAGCAGTGTAATGGATGGATAATTATAGATCGGGCGTGTTTATTTGCGTGCGGCTTTTGTCGGGCTGTTGCCGTGCTTGTGGGTTTCGTGCTTTTCTATGAACCAGAATTGTACAGGGGTGCCTTCATAGTGGTACCGCTCGCGGAATTCTCTTTCCATGAAGCGTTTGTAGCTCCAGTGCAGGAACTTGGTGTGGCTGCCGAATACCTTGAATGCCGGGATTGGGTTATCTGTTTCCTGAGTTATGTAATTTAGCTTAGGGGCGCGGTTTTTTAGCCCGGCGGGCGGATGTTTGTCGACAGTGGTACGCAGCCAGCGGTTTAGCTCGCTAGTCACTAGGCGTTTTTCGCGCCGTTTTACAATGTCAAGAGTTAAGTCGAATAGCTTGGTAACGTTCTGCCCGGTTATAGAGCTGGTGAAAATTAACGGCGCCCACGGCACAAAGTCGTAGGTGGAGGCAATCTGCGGCGCTATGGCATCCCTGGTGTAAGGGTCTTTATCTTCGGCGATATCCCATTTGCTAACAACCAGGATAAGCCCCTTGCCGGATTCTTTTATCATGCCGGCGATTTTTTGGTCTAATCCGACATTAAGCTCGTTAGCATCCATTAGCAGCAGACAAACATCTGCTTCCTCTATAGCGCTTAACGTCCGGATAACGCTGAAATGTTCAATCCCCTGCCCGATTTTGCCCGGGCGGCGGATACCGGCGGTGTCCAACAACTCGATTTGCTTGCCTTCGTACCGTACTGTGGCGCGGTTAATATCGCGTGTGGTGCCAGCCCGGTCGGCGACTATGGCTTGCTGCTTTTTCGCTAAGGTGTTGAACAATGCGGATTTGCCCACGTTCGGGCGGCCCAATAGGGCGAGTTTAACGCGGCTGCTGTCTTGGACGATAATGGCCTTGGGAATGCTATCTACAAGCGTATCAAGCAGTGTGCCGATACCGCGGTGTTGGGTCGTGCTGGTGTGTAGAATCGGCTTGATACCCAAGCGTTCGAAATCCGCCGACGTCGCTGCCGCGGGCTTTGTCGATTTTGTTGATGACCAAAAAGACCGGCTTGCGGCTTTTGAGGGCCATTTTGGCAACCCGGCGGTCTTCCTCGGTGATCGGGATATCGGCCTCAACTAGTACCCAGATAACATCCGCGCTGTCTGCCGCCTGCTGAATCTGCTCTTGGATGGTAAATTCGAATTCGTCCTCAGCGTCTTTAATGCCTGCGGTATCGACTAGCCAGAAGTCCTGGCCGCGCCAGCTGGCCTTGGCTGTGATGCTGTCGCGCGTAGTGCCGGCCTCGTGTGCCACGATGGCTTCGCGTTTTTCCAATATAGCGTTAAACAGGCTGGATTTACCAACATTGGCACGCCCGACGATGGCTACAATGGGTACTTTTTGTGATGACATTACACACAGTATAACAGATAGTGCTCGTTGACAAAAGTATATAATTAATGTATTATAATGCGATAGATTTATGTGGAGCTGGTAATGCGCAATATGCGTTTTGGCGAACAGCCAAATCCTGGAGTTAATCATGCCGCTGCCTGGAAGACCTTCCGGGAGCACGAGTTTGCCGCGCATGCCCTATTTAATTACGCAGTTGATGGCTTGGACATCGTACCTGAGATATCCGGCTACGGTGAGGGCCAGCCGCTGATGGACGGCGAGGATCTGGTTACGGTAACTCCTTATCGCCTTACTTTTGAGCCTGTTGACCAGCTGTTTGCGGCAGGGCTTGTGCGTTTTGTTTTGCGGGAAGAAGGACATATCACGGCCTATGATAATGACGGCTCCAGCGAAACAACAACAGTGCATTATTTGGATGTTCTTGATACCAGCGTAGAACCCCCGCGTCTCGCGGGTTCTTTCGCCCGCCCCGGGATAACAGTACGCTGCGATGCCGAGGGCAATGTCGTTGACGAGTACTTGGAGCCTACCGAAGAGGCAGCAGAGGCGGAGTGCTACGCGCCGCCGCCTTCTCCGCACGAGCTGGCTACTATGCAAAAAGACCAATACGATTATGCCGGTCATCTGGGGTCGGTGTGCCTGGCCCGCGATCTGCCGGCACCCGTGCTTTAATCTGCCAGGGTAAAATGCCCTAAGGGTAGATTTGGACCAAGGACGTAATCGCCAAAGTGCGTGCGGTGCAGCTTGACTACGTGGTATCCAAGCGCTGCAAACGTCCGACGGATTTGGCGGTTCCGGCCTTCTTGCATCGTGACCAGCCAGCTTGTGTCGGTGCCAGGGCGTAATCTTTGCAGCTTAAGGCGGCTTAGCCCGTCTTCAAGCTGCACTCCTTCGGTATTTATTGTCCGGTAGTGCAGCGGGTTCAAGGACTTGTCTAGTTCTACTTCGTATAATTTGGTTTTTTGGAAGCTGGGGTGGGTCAGTCTGTTGGCTAGATCGCCGTTGTTGGTCAGCAGCAATAGCCCGCTGGAGTTTTTGTCCAGCCGGCCGACTGGCTTTAGGCTGTGGTACTGTTGGGGCAACAGGTCATAAATAGTTCTGGCTCCTTGCCCTTCCCGGCTGACAACGTACCCGACGGGCTTGTTGAGCAGTATGGTCTGTGTTGTGTCAGGTGTTTTTTGAGGCTTGTTGTCTAGTAGAACTATGTCAGTAGGGTCTACTTCTTGACCGGCGGTAGCAGCAGCTCCGTTGACAGTTACTCTTCCTTGGGCTATCGCCTGGTCTGCTGCACGACGCGACAGACCGCTAGACAGGGCGATGAATTTGTTGATGCGCATAGGTTTTATTATAACGAGATACTGTTGGGATCAAACGGCTGCCCCTGAGGGGTTGTCTGGTTGGGTGAAAATACGTGCCCCGGCGGGTGGGGCTCGGCTTGGTTGGTGCCGCCGATGTCTCCGAAGCCGTTAGAGCCTGGTGTTTCTCTGTCGAAATCAGTAATTCCCTCCTTGGCTAACAGCGCGGTAAGGTCGTTTTGGGCTGGCTGGACATTCGGATTAATGGGCTGAATGATTTTTTTGCGCACAGTGTCTTCGTCGTCTAGTGAATCTGCCGCGCTTGGCGTCTGTACCGGCGCAGGTACCGGGCCTGGAGAATCTGCCTGCGGTGCGGGAGCAACCGGCTCGGACGGATGGGGAGTAACCGGTTGAACCGGAGCGGTCTGCACCGGCATCGCTGGCGCAGGTGTCACAGGTGCTGGTGCCGGAGTCGTGGCCTGGGTTTGGGCCGGTGCTGGGGCAGCGGCAGATGGCTGCGGCTGCACTGCCGGTGCCGCCAGTTCAGGGGCGCCTGCCAACAGATCTTTAACGGCATTCTTCATAATACTCTCACTGTCGCTGACTGGCGGTTCCGGCTTAGCTGCCGCGCTTGGCGTCTGTACCGGCGCAGGTACCGGGCCTGGAGAATCTGCCTGCGGTGCGGGAGCAACCGGCTCGGACGGATGGGGAGTAACCGGTTGAACCGGAGCGGTCTGCACCGGCATCGCTGGCGCAGGTGTCACAGGTGCTGGTGCCGAAGTCGTGGCCTGGGTTTGGGCCGGTGCTGGGGCAGCGGCGACGGGCATCACCGCCGGGTTTGCGGTTGTCGGCATCGCTGGTGGCTGGGCCACAGACATGGGCACTGCTGCCACAGGCTCGGGCTTTGATGTAACAGGAGCTTGAGGAGCTGGTGACGGCGGTACGGCAGCTGCGCCGCCGGCGGCAACGGCGGGTACTTCCCCGTTCGCCGGGGTGGCGTTCTCCAGAAGATCAGATGCACTCTTAACGATGTCTTCCAGGGTAACCTGTGATTTTACTAGATAGCGATCTGCGCCAAGCTTGTCGGCACGTGTTTTATCTTCGGCCTGGCTGAGGGCTGTCAGCATAATGATCTTGACGTCTTTGAGTCCTTCGGTGTTGCGAAGGATGTCAAGCATCTCGAACCCGCTAATTCGCGGCATCATAACGTCAGAGATGATCAGGTCCGGCTTTTCTCTTTTGGCAACAACGAGTGCTTCTTCGCCGTCTTGGGCGGATACGATGGTATAGCCTTCCGCTTGCAACCGTGCTTCATAAATCTCGCGTAAGTTGTTGTCGTCTTCGACAAGCAGGACCTTGGCCATTACTACCCCTATTTAAATGTGAACCTTATAGTTGATGGTATTGTATCACGGTTTATGTTATCCTTCAGCATTAGCAATATCTTTAAGCTATGTCATAATATGGATTAATATGAACGTTGAGTGCGGTAGGGCCGCGAATCTTGAAGGTGTCGGTGATGGCTTGCTGTCAGTCGTAGACGGTTTGCCGATCAACGAAGCCGGAGATAGCGTTTGGAACATCAACAAGGCGTTGGAAGAGCTAGACATAGCTACTGCTGGTGATGGCCAGGCTTTGGCAAGCGTCCGGAATAGCCTGGATGAGGCACAACAACGTTTAACAGGCGTGGTTAATGCCCTGCAGACAACAAAGGACAACCTGGCAGACTATGCAAGTAATATCGGTATAGCAGTGCCAGCGGCAGTCATTCTTAAAAGAACAACGGAATACGGCAATCCCGGCCAGAAACGACAGATTAATTTCTTTCGGGACTTGGGCGACGGGACTGTTGCTCCTGAGAATAAGCCTTCATTTTTTGCTGACATGCACCGCAGCTGGATTATAGAAGACAAGCAGCGGCTGATTGATCGGTTCCCGTCGGATATGACAGGCCTGAATATTAGAAGGATCAGGACGTTTCTGGACGACATGGGTTTTAGAAGAACCGATGTTATTGTGGTCCGGAACGAGCAGCGAGGTGAAGTGCTGCGGATGCTCATTGATATGAAGCGCTTACCCGGGGCCGATACGGGACACGGGTTTTACGTGCCTGACCTTGATCTGTCTTTTGTCTTTCGTGACAGGGATTTAGAAGAAAAGAACGGGGCGGAGTTTACCGAAAGCGCCATTGTGCACGAGAAGGCGCACGCGTCATCGGAGTCCCGGGATATCCATATCCTTAATAAGGCCGGACTGGAATATACTAGCCTACCAAGGATCGGGTTAAGCGAGTGCAGCCTTCAGGACGACAATAGGACAACCGGTCTTTTTTGGGAAGAGGCTTTTGCAGAGTTTGTACGTTCAAAATATATAACTGATGTTTTGGCACGCCCCAACGGTTTATGTAACTGGAACGGCTATCGTGATGGTCCTTTAAGTCTTGTGCCGTCCAAGTATTTTGTTTTACCGGGCTGGGGGCTTCCGGCCGTGGTAAGCTCGTCATATGCCGGTGCGGCACTTGACCGCTTAATTGCAAAAGACCCGGAGATTTTCCCGGCACTTTTGCGCGGCCGCAGAGACGTGACTGGCATCCGGGAGGTTGCCAGGCGCATAGATGCTCTTACCCGCCCGGGAACCTACGAAGAAATTAGCCAGCAGTTTAACAGCCTTGGTAGCTTTGAGGACGGCCTGGTAATGATTTGCTCGCTCCTATCCTGATCGACCATAATACCGGGTTTTAGAATCATGTAAGATGTAAGGATGGTCTCAGAGGGGGTTGGGGGTGAGAGCGTTGGGGCTGTCGGTGACAATTTACGACAGCTTATAGAGCAGCTGCCTGTTGGTTCGGTTGAAGGTGCGGCTTTGTGTGTCGAGCAGACCGCACGAATTTTGGGAGTGGCTGCGGACTACGTTCAGAGCTCCCGGCTGGGAGGTATACAAGCCGAGTGCCAAGCCGCAGCGGACCGCTTGGAGCGCGCTGGCCTGGCACTGCAAAGGGCAAAAGACGGACTGGAAGACTACGCGGCCCGCATTGGCGTAAGCGTTTTAGGTGTGGGCCCTTCTGATGCGGCGTTACAGCTCATTCGTTTGCCTGAGCCGGCAAAGAAGCGCCCTAACCTGCGGCGCAACGTAACTTTTTTTCATTCGGACAGTAAAGGCTCTATGACTTTTGCCGGACCGATGCCGCAGCGCGCAGAAGAGGTAAACGATTTTTACTCGAGAGCTAAGCAGTTTCTGATTGAGCGGTTCCCCTCGGATACCGATGGCCTGAACATCCAAAGAGTAAATGATTTTCTTGACAGTCTGGGGCTGAGGAAGGCCGACATGATAATTATCTATAAGGAGCAGACGCCTGAACTGCACAGGATACTCCAAAAAATAGGATTCCCGGAACTTTCCGGGCAAAACAGCATGTACTACGGCGAACTCGATCTGGCATTCGTTATACGCGACAAAGAGCTTGAGGCGCTCAACGGCCGTGAGATAACCGAGAGTATAGCTGTTAACGAGGGTGTCCATGGGGCATCAGAGCATTCTTCGCTTTGTGGCATCGTGAACGATGACGATACCACGTCGGTTTACGCCCAAAGAGTCGGGCTTAGTAGCCAGCCAGTAGAAGATGCGCGCATAACAGGTCTTTTTTGGGAAGAAGCTTTTGCAGAGTTTGTACGTGCCCTATATGTCACGGGGCCTCTTGGCCGTCCAACCGGTTTTTTACACGGCCAGGCAGAAGTAATAGCAGTTAGAAGCCTGGCGGATAATTCTTCTCTGCAGTTCCCTGCCAAGTATTTGTATCAGCCTAGCGGTGACAGACCGCCGATCTTTTATGCCTCTTATGCCGGGGCTGCGCTGGATTGCCTGATTGCCAGGGACCCTGGTCTTTTGCCTGCTCTGTTTGCCTCGCGAAAAGATTTGCGCGGTGTCGAAGAGGTCGCGAGGCGTATAAACGCTATCGTTCCGGGACTATATGAGTTGGCAAGCGATAAATTCAACACCCCGAAAGATTTTGACCAAGGGCTTAGGAAGGTTTTGCAGGCGATCGAGAGGAGCGGGCTAGGCGGCGGTATTCTTCGGCGCTGGAGGTAACGACGGCGTATTCTCGACTATTGCTTTGGAGGTTGTAGGTGCCGGGGTCTGGCTGGCTTCTATCTCTTGAAGCTGTTCTGCGCGCTGCGGCGTCAGGCGCGGCAGGTTGATGAAAAACGTGCTCCCCTTGCCCAGGTGACTGTCTACCCAAATTCTACCCTGGTATAGCTCGATAATCTTGCGGGATATGAATAACCCCAGCCCTGTGCCACCGATCGTGCGGGTTGCAGAGTTGTCTATTCTGTAGAACTTCTGGAACAGGTGCGGTACGTCTTCTGCCGGTATTCCGGTCCCGGTGTCGCGGACATAGAACTGCACCACGTCGTTGTTGCCGGTTAAGCCGATGGTTATTTTTCCTTGGTCGGTGTACTTGCAGGCATTGTCGAATAAGTTAGTCATGACCTCGCGCAAACGGTCAGGGTCAGCATGAACGTAATACAACGGCTTGACTACTTTCAGCAAAGCGGTCGTGCTGGCGGCTTCAGGGTTGGTGGCGTCTATTGCTTCGCCGACGCCGACTACGAATTCGGTTGGCAGGCCCTTCTTCTGAGCTGTGAACTTTAGGTCCTCTACCAGTTGCTCCAAATAGCTGCCCATTTCAATTACGACCGGATGGTTACTGAGCCGGCCGTCCTCGGCCTTGGCGCTGGTCAGCAGGTCTTGGAATAGCTGGCCAAGATGCTGGGTGCTGGAATGGGCCTTTTCCAAAAAGCTGCGTGCCCGGCTGTCAATGGTGCTGACCTTATCGTTTAGGGCCAGGGCCAAATAGCCTTCAATGGCAGCCACCGGCGTGCGCATCTCGTGCGAGGCTGTACTGATAAACTCTGCCCGCTGTTGTTCCTCTGCCCGCTGGGCGCTGATGTCACGCATAACAGCCACGGCACCGGCCATATCGCCAGCGCCGATCATAACCGGCGAGATTACCAGCGATATAATTTGTTTCCTGCCTTCCCGGCCCAAAAGTTGGGCGTTTTGGCTGACGTGCTTCTTTTGCTTGAGGATAACGTTGAATGGGTTATCGCTAACGTTGATATCTTCCCCGCCCTCCTTTGCCAGCTTAGCCACTAGCTGGACATCCAGGCCGGTGGCCTCGCTAGTCGGCCACTGGGTCATGGCTGATGCCGCCGGGTTTATAAGCGTAATTTTGCCATCGGTGTTGACCACAATAACACCGTCGGCAATAGATTGAATTAGAATTTCGGACTGTTGCTGGTTGCTGCGCAGCATTCCGGACAGACGGCTGATTTGCTGCGTATTAACGTCAACGAATTTCTTGCGCCAAAAGAAGAACCCGGGCAAAGAGATAGCGACGTAGCCCACAGTGAGAACAATCTCCGACAGCCGCACGCGGTTGAGCATAAAAGCGTTTTGTAACAGTACGAATACGGCATTCAGGAAGAAGGCGCTCAGCAAAATCGGCAATCCGTAAAGGCCGACGAAAAAAGCGTGCGTGCACCACATAGAGGTATAGACCCAGGAAGCTGTAGCTTCCTTGGTTAGGATTAGGCCGTTAAAGACAATTAAGACGTGCAAAAGCGTGCAAATCAGCAGAGCCAGAGTCTGATAGCGTTTGATAAGCAAGAAGTAAGCCGAGCACGAATAAACAAGAAAAAGTAAGGTTAGTATCAGGGTGGCTCCGTTGAGCCCGTAGGTCTGGCCGAAGTGCTCATAGCCCGGTATATATAGAGCTAATACAGTCCCGGCCAAAACAGCCAAGCTGGTCGCGACCATCCAGCCCCAATAGATCCGGTACCAGATCTTAGATACGACGTGCGTAAAGTAATCCATACTATGCGTATAGTGTACCGCTTATAGTTATACGGCGCTACCACCAAACAGTTGGATTGTTAATTCTGCATTAAATAGTGCTGGGCTTAGCTGCGGCCTGCCCCGCCGTTGCCGTACGCGCCTAATTATGCTAAACTACCTCAGTTAATTCCGGTATTTACGGCTATGGCCCCTTCGTCTAGTGGTCCAGGACGTCAGGTTCTCATCCTGAAGATCGCGGGTTCGACTCCCGCAGGGGTCACCAAATTAGATTATTGCCATCTGTTGGAACACTAACAGAGGAACAAAAAAACCTGTACAAATCGTGCAGGTTTTTTGCTATTTGTCCGACCTCTGTTGGGGGTGTTCCAGAATTTATTTTTCGCCTGTGGTTAATGAAATATGTAAAAGTTCGGGGCATATTTTTACTCTTCCAATCTATTAATATGATTTAATATATGTAAAACCTGCGTGGAGGAACTGATGCCAATCGTAAACGGAACAATGTATGCAGAGGCGCAAGGCCTTGTTCATTTTGAAGAGCTTAATGTTTTAATACCCGGCGCTCTCAGTAGTGATTTGACAACTTTTGCAGTACAGATTGATACATTGCACGCATACATCACGGATACCTTAGGCTCAAATGTGCGGATAAAACTACATTGCACCAATGCTGTAGCTGAAAACAGGGCACAAGCGCTTCGCATCACAAGGCACGATATAGGTGGACCTACGGAGTCCAACCTTCAGGCAATGACTAAGGAATTGGATATTGATGTCATATTAGACCAGGCAAATCAGTTCAGCAAAGAGTACGCTCAGAAAAACTTCTACCAATTCCAAATAGTTAGGACGCTTCCGGATCTTGCGAATTCATGCGAGGAGTTCCTAGTAGGTCATTCTATTGTGTGGCTCTTTTCCAATGCCTCCTGGAATACGCCAATGTTCATGAGGTATTTTGGCCGTCCGGGAGTGTGTCGTGATTACTTTACTTTCATGGGTGAATGCACCTCAGCAAAAGGCTACTCAAGCGAGCAGCAAGAAAAGGTGCGATATATCGCTAATAGGTTTGGCCAGGTCGAGTATTCAAAAGATATCATTCAATATCATATAAAACGTATGCGAAAAGCCGAGCGCAACGTACACCCGGATGTTGGAAACTTCGAACTAAACTACCACTTGAGCAATTACTACTTTTTAATGGCCGGCATTATGGATTCGATGGCCAGACTTATTAATAGTACGTACAGGCTAGGCTTTACGCACCCTCGTGACTTGGGGCTGGAAAAGTTGCAGTTCATCGACGCTAACCGCCGCAAAAGAACCGGCTTTGTGCGTATATTGACTAATAAGGCCTTTGCGGATTGGCTCTCGTTCCTGAAGGAACGTCGGAATTTTATTGCCCATGATGGAGATATGCGCCAGTCCCCACTTGTTGAGCAGAATGACACTCTGTTAACCGACGAAGAGGTTGAACAACTGGTTAATCAAAAGATGGATTGGGCTTATGCGGCGTCTGTCATGCCGCCCGAAGCTATACAAGCTTGGCGTGAACAAACGGCTCAAATGATTCGCATAGAACGCGACTATAGGGTGATTGCAAAAAACGTAATGATTGTTCCCGACTCAAGAACGGGAGGTATGAAAATCTATCAGCCACTCGTAAGTATTGAGTATGACTACAACAAGCTGCGCGACGTTATGGCAAAACTTCTCGCTAGGCTTAAAAAGTAGACTAGACGATGAGCATACATATGGACGACTTCAAAAATGGATCAATAATCTCTGTAAATGTTGACGAAGTAGAGGCTTATGGCGCTGAACACGGTATCGGCATGCTTGATGAGCACGTTGGGGTCGATAACTGGTTTAGATGCCTCGTTAAGGTCGGCCGCCTACGGAATATGCACGGCGCTTTTGGTCGTACGGATGAAGGGTTTATGGAACTGGCCAAAGGCAAACTATACTCTCAGGAGTATCTGTTACTAGAGCCTCTTATCAAATCTGGGGCATTTCCGCGCTCGGCTAAGATTAAGGCTGGCTGGCGCGACAAGCCTGCAATTATAGTACAGCGGACATTAAGCAGCGGTGAGCTTTATGTGGTAGATGGCGTTACTCGCACTCTCCATGCTCTCTATCATAACGATCAGTGGCTTGACGCCTTTGTTATTACGCTAGACCAAAAGCGCGATGTGGTTAACTAGGATGTTATGAATGTACATAAGATGGTCGACTATTCTATTCGTTCGATTTTTGCTGGTGTAGGGAATATCACATTATAGCGGCCATCACCGTGCCTAAACTCTTGTTCACCGATAGTACTTAATCGGAATCTTTTGCCGTCTAGTGTCCTATACTCCAGGAAAACCGGGATCTCTCCACCTTTTATATCGAAGATTCCGTCAGGGATGTTGACGTGCGGAACGGGGTACATTTTGGAGAATTGTTGGTTCAGCTTAGTCTCTAGGCCATTGACCTCAATCCTTTCCGCGACTAAGTACTGGCTGCCGTCAGCGGTTATCGTAACATCGAACTGATTATTATTTGCCCTGGCGTTTATCATTAACGATACTTCGGGCAACGGCTCAAGGTCTTTGATCTGTTTGCGCATCCCAGCCAACTCACGCTGTATATCCGGGAGAAGCTCCGTCAGTACAATCTTTGCATGATGCGTACCGTCATATTCTGGCAACGCATCTTCCTGAGTGCCTCGATAGTAGCAGGTAAGCCCTACCCCTTCCTCGAATAGGAAGATATCCTCCGCAAAACTACCATCAGACTTTGCGTATCTAAAACCGATAGCCATGGCAGGATTTTTGGTAGATGTTGGGAACGATAGATTAGCTTGTACTTTTACGTCCTTCAACCGTTCCACCGAAACGTCAAAACTTTCCAGTAACTCGATAACCGCAGGACTCCATGGTTTTAGGTCCCCGCTTTGCGCAGAGTCTGTAATCGGTTTTAGGAGCGCATAAGCTCCTGCACTGTCAGGAATATTCTTGATGTACTTCTCTCGGCTTGTTTTATTCATAGCCCTAATTATACCGCCATTTTTACCCTCGACGCCCAGCTCTTTGAGCCGCTTATTAAACTGAATAAGTTTTTCCTTGAAGGTGTTCCAGTTTTGACCCCGCAAGTTCACCAATACCATAATTAACGGCCGCACCGGTCACTAGGCCGCCTGACGCCAGATCAGGTACACTTCGACATACGAACCGACCCCAGAAGTCATATTAGAATATGCAGGCTGTAACCAGGGTAAATGATGCTTTTCTGGCATTGGTCCCCAGGCCACAATAATATAAGATTATAGGGTGAGATTACCAGAGGGTTTGCAACGAATAGGATCATCCGATTATTTGCTGGCTGGCGCATTGGTGCTGGACGCACACGACCCGGAAAGAATTCGAATTTTTGGAACGTATCAGCGACACTCCGTAGTGAGATCTATTGCCAGTTTGTCTACCAGGGCAGGCATATCTTGGAAGAATCGTCATAGACAGAATCATTGGCTTGCTGCCGCGCAAACGTCTAGCCTGAATAATTTCGACGACAGGCACACTGTCATCGGCCATCGAGACAACAAAGAAAATGCCCGTCAGCCAGATAGGAAAATAGTTGTCGCAGCCCTGCGAGCACAGCAGTCCTCAGCCATCCGGCCCATTAAAGAGCAATTAACAGCCAATGGTTTTAGACAGCTAGAAGGTACTGGTCAAACTCCAGCGCCGTTTATTGAACTCCGGAAGATTATGTTTCGGATCATCCAACGCTATACGTTGTTAGCCCGGATAGCGAACTCGCCCTTATATACAACGAAAGCGCGTTGGCAACGTGGGACACTGCTATAGGCCAAATAGGCTATGCTGGGCGAAACTACGACCCCAACCCATTATATGGGCGCTGGGTGGAGACTAAGGTGGCCGGGCCTTATGGATTCCGCCGCAACTGGCGCAACCAAACGCGCGTCGTCGGCCTGGGCAGTATCGCTAGTTTCCATGCTAGAGATACAGGCGGCGAGCTATCTGAAGGTACAATGCCGTACAACCATTTCCACTTAGTCGATGAAGCCGTAACATGCACCCTGGCCGATGGTCATAGTGCCGATTTGCTTAATAACCCGCACAGACCGGAATTTGAAGATTACGGTTACGAAAGCCCAGGATAATAACTTCAACTTGTTTCTTCGTTAAGACCATCGTACTGGAAATTGAAGGCTCTTCAGAGCCTTTTTATGTTTGGCAATCTGTAAAACGATGATTATTCGGCCGCGTTGGCTTTTCCGTCCGTGTGTTTCTTGGCGGTAATTTGCAGCCAGGCTGTATTGGCGTCCACCCTATCGACAGTCACTTTTATATCCGTAAACCCGCTGTTTTCTAGCAGCGGGCGCATCTGCTCCTCCGTCCAAAAGCAGAAGTAGCGTGGCGCTCCAAGTTTTTCCTCTGACCACTTTTCGCCTTCGCCCTGTTTGAGCGTGAAGGCGAGCGTACCGCCATCATTCAGGGCGTCGAGCGCCTTGCGCAGCACCTGGGCTGTTTCTTCGCGAGTGAAGTGCAGCAACACGGCTTTTGCCAGTATAAGATCATATGAACCGTCGATGTCGTCGGTGATTGCATTCAGCAATCGGGCATTAAAACCTTTTTTCTTCAGCAAATCCACAAAGGCTTGCACAGCGTCGGTACACTGCACCTTATAGCCCAGATTTTGCATGTAGGCGGCATCTCGGCCCAAGGCGCTCCCAAACTCAAGTATCGCAGCGTCCTTCGGTAGCCCCGCCAGAGCTTTATCGAGCCACACTTTAACAATGTCCCCCGCGTCCTGCGCCGTGCCGTTTATGTATTCCTGAACATGTTCTTCGTAAGCTTGGATAGTGTGTCGGTTCGAGTCGTTCATGGGTCTGATTATACAGCCAAAAACAGATAGCGTGATTGACTTACTGGCCGTCAAGCGAGATTAACTAATAGCTATACGACCCGATGATTTCTTTGGCCTGCTTGAAGGTGCTGTCATTTGTGTAGTCTGAGGCTTTTTTGTCGGCGGAATTGTCGCCGTAGTCCAGGTACATGGTGGTGTAGATTTGGGTGCCGGCCTGGTCAGAAGAGCCTGTGGCGGTAGAGTTGCTCTTGACGTTGCGGTTGGGTATTGGCAGTCCTTGGCCGGAGCTGCCGTCGTTGAGCCAGACGCTGCCGATTTTGTCAGAACCGGCTGCTGCCGGCAGGAAGCTTAGGTAGTATTGCTTGCCCAGGACGCTCACGGGGGTGTTGGTCTGAACTTTATTGGGGTAGGCTTGGGCGACTGCACCAGTGTTGATGTGCAGAGTTAGGCCTGTGGGGCTGACTAACACGGCTGAGTCATTGCCGGGGTCGGCTGTCCCCTCATTCGAGCTGGAGGCCACCGACTTTTGGGTCAGTTTCCAGCTGCTTGGGTAGCTGATTGACGCTTTTTCGTATTGGAGCTGGGCGGTTTGCTTGCTGCCGCCATCGCCTCCGGACTGTCTAAACGCCAGCCAGCCGATGAAGACTAATACCAGTACGGTTATGACTATTGCGATTTTCGCCCGGTTGCTTATGACTATCATGTTTTGGCCCTCGTTATCAGCCTTTATTATACTACGTTAGCGGCTGGTATATCTCTGTTATAATTCCCCTTAAGGAGCGATTATGGTTTACAGAGGTGTGATTATCGAAGAAAGTCTGAAAAATAGAGGCGTGCTTGGTGGCGTCAAGATCGTGTCTACCAAAGTGGAGCCGATAACGCCCAGACATAAAACTCCCTGGCTGAAGCAATGGACTTTGCAGACTGTTGAGATCCCGGAGGAAGAAATTGACGCGCTGGCAGAAAAGATTAGCAAATCCCTGGATCGTAACTACTGGTATGCTGACTTTAAAAACGACACAATGCATTATGTGGTTTTTCCCGACAAGGTTTTCAAGGTCGAATTTAGCCGCCCGGAGCAGTACGACCCGGTCGTTAAGTATGGGCTTAGCTTAAATATCCCGGACTACCAGCTCGATTTCACTGCTTCGTAACAGCTGACGAACGACCGCGAACTTCGGCGTGGTGTTATTTACGAATTATAAAATTTGTGTTTTAATACCCTGCTGTGGCAGAGAAACCTGAAAAAGTACAATTAACTGAAGCTGAACAAAGAGCGTGGGCAGAGTTTGAGCGTAATTATGGTGTACCTGTAGTTTCTTCTACTACCCGCCGGCATATGCGCTGGCAGGAACAAGGGCTTACTCTTAGCGAAGGCCGCCGAAGAATGGCTGCCAGGGTCTTAGGTGCCGCCGCCGCAGTAGCTTTAGTGGCCTGTGGTGCGGTTTTTCTTAAAACTAATAATTTGTCACCCGTGGATATGTCCGAGACTCAAGAGCGTTCTGCCAGGCGTCAGGTGCTTACTATCGATGGGTTGGACAAAACCTCGACCTGTGCGGCAGAGCTGAACGCCCAGGCTGACTATCTGGACCGTGCCGCGCGCCTTACCGGCGAGAATCCAACCTTTCCTGAGCCCGACGAGTACCGCATGGCGGCATTGCTTGCCGATCGTTTTTCCGTTAGGTGTACTACTCCGGTAGGAAATAAAGGAATCGCGGCGGTGTCTGTCAACGGCCGCCGCGTTACGGTTACCGGCGGCTCTAGCGGTGCCAACGAGTTCGGCTTTAAGTATTTGCCATTGCTTACTTACGGTATGGATACGGCGGATAGCTGTGACGGCAGTTCCTGGCATTCGTTTATGGCTGATACGGACAATAATTTGCCAGCTACTAGCGATAATCCGGCCCGTGACCATGCCCACATCGAGGCGTTAAGGGCCGCCGCGGCCAAACAGGTTTGTTAGCGGTTTTTGGCAATGCGGGCTTCTGGTAATTCTTCCCAGCTGGAAACGTAGCGCGGCGAACGAATTTGTTGTTTGGGCTGCCAGGTTTTGCTTAGGTCCTGGGAGGCATAATATATTTTGCCCTTGCCGTGCTTTTTGTTGATGCGGTCGACGGCCAGCATGCGGGCTTGGGCCAGATCGTGTTTGGCGGGGTTGACCACGCCAAACAAGTCGGTTTGTAATACGACCTCTGGCGATAAATCGCACAGGAATACCCCCAGACGGTGGTACTGCTGTGCCGGGACAAAGATGCTGTTTAGCTCCTGTACCAGCATAGAGATTATTTGTCCGGTGTCGGCTGTCGGTACATCGAGTTTGATTTCCTTCATCCATCGTCTAAAGCCCGGTTTGTGGCGATTGGTGTTGGCGAACACACCGATTCGTGACGCCAGGAGCTTGTCACAGCGCAGCTTGAAGGCCCCCCGGGTGGCCAAAGTAGCAACAGCGGCCTCCAGGACATGAAGCTGGCCGGTATCTTCGCCGAAGGTGCGGGAGCGCAATATGCTCTGCGCCGCATCGTTTGCTTGCTCCAAGGGATGACAACTGATTCCGTTCAGCTCGGCAACCAGCTGCCGGCCGTGTATGCCCATGAGCTGTTGAGCGTGCTGCGGGTTTAGCCTGGCAAGATGCAGTGCGGTGCTGACGCCTTGGGATTGCAGCTTGGGCGCCAGTTTTCGTCCCACTCCCCACACTTCGCGGACCGGCATCAGGCTGAGGGCTTGTTGCACGGTCTTCTGCTCTGCACCGCTAAAACTTACAGCCCCGTTATATTCCGGGTTCTGTTTGGCAATTTCGCTGGCTAGTTTGGCCAGGGTTTTGGTGGGCGCGATGCCGATGCTGACCGGCACGCCGATATTTTTGAGTATGATAGTGCGGACTGCCCTGCCCCACTCCTCGTAATCTTCGATGGGCAGTTCGGAAAGATCCAGGAAAGATTCGTCCACGGAATAAACTTCTATTTTCGGCGTTACAGTAGTCAGCAGCACGGTGATACGCTTGGAGATATCTCCGTAGATCTCAAAGTTAGCCGAGAAGGTCGTAACTTGGTGCTGTTTGAATATATACCGCCATTTGAAGGCCGGAGCACCCATGGGTATGCCTAGTTTTTTGGCCTCATTGCTCCGGGCTACGGCGCAGCCGTCATTGCTACTCAGAACTACTACGGGTTTATTGTCCAGGTCTGGCCGGAAGATGCGCTCACAGCTGACAAAGAAATTGTTGCAGTCAACCAGGGCAAAGACTTTCTGGTCATTTTTTGCCATTGGCTTTTCCCAGGCCGTTCTTGCGGAATTGGTGGATGGTGGCTGTGACAACGCCCCAGCAGGCCGCGGTTTTAGGCATGACAGTATATTTGGAGATAGCGAACTCGCCCCGCGCGTTGTCCCACCATAGTATGGTATCGCTTTGGTGCGGGTCTAACGAGCGGTCGATGACTGCGATGTCGCCGTCAAAGACGCCTAAATCTTCCCAGGCGTTGCCGCGAACGCGGAACATGTAGGTGCTGGCAGTATGCTGAATCAGCAGCTTGTTGAAATCCAGGGTGTGCAGGCTTTGGTCAGCGGCCGGATTAGGAAACCCAGAGTGCACGCTCACGCCTTCTTGTTGATGCTCGTCTTCCTCGTACATAGTAGATCTATTGTACCTGAATTGTCAGGTTTGTCCCCCGGCAAGTGCTACTCGGTCTCTGTATTGAGGTACGGGTCACGGATGTGCTTGAATAGCACATCCGCGCTTCCATAGTCAATACAGAGACCGAGTAGCACTTGCCGGGGGACGGCCCCAAACTATTTGATGGTATTTAGAAAATCTACTAATTCGCGCGGAGTAATTTCGGCCTTTACCAGATAGGCGTCAGCCTGCTTTTCGATTTTGGCACGGATTTCTTCGCGTTGTTCCAGGTTGGTGGTAATTACTATTCTGGCTTTAAGTGGAAGACTGCCCGGCCCGCGCAGCCGGTTAAGAATTTCGATGCCGGTGATGGTTGGGATCATGAGATCTAACAGAATAATGTCATACTGATTGGTCAGGGCTCTTTGCAGGCCGCGTTGACCGTCAACCTCGACGGTGACTACATATCCGGCCCGGGTTAAGGCGCGTACGTAAAGTTCGCTTATGAAGTGCTCGTCTTCGATCATAAGAACTTTGCGGTTAGCCGGCGGTGTTGGTTCGGTCGGGTTCATATTTTACCTGCTATACAATGAATGGTTTTTTATCCAGCCGTGGGCGCCACGGGTGATGTCGTTATTATCCCCGGTTTTCTGTTCCTCGGCAAGCTTGGCGTAGGGCAATACCGTAAAGCCAAAGGTGCTCCCCTGGCCTTCCTTGCTGCGTACCCAGATGTGGCCGCCGTGGGCGTCTACTATGGTCTTTGAAAGATACAAGCCCAGTCCGGTGCCGCCGACTTGGGTTCGTGAACGGTGCGAGCGGTAGAATTTTTCGAATAAATTGGGCAGTACGCTTTCCGGTATGCCTACCCCTGAATCCTGGATGGTCGTTTCGACCTCCCCTTCTTTGTTCAGGTAGGATTTGACAGTTACCTTCTGCCCCTTCTTGCTGTATTTGACAGCGTTATCCAACAGGTTGGAGATTACCTCGTAAGCGCTTACGCGGTCAACGCCCACACTGGGCAGGTTGGGTTCGACCTGCGAGGTAATAGTAACGCCCTGCACCTTGGCGCGCAGCGATTCGTCGTCAACGGCTGACTTGACGATGTCCGCCCATGTATCTTCGTGTAACTTGAGTATGAGTTGGTCGCCTTCTATGCGTGCTACGTTAGACATATTATTGATGAAAATGGTTAGCCGTTGGGCGGCGGCCTTCATTTTATGCATGAAGTCAGTCATCTCCGGATCGAGCTTGCCTTCCAGGTCTTCCTCCAGGGCTTCTATATAGCCGCGCAAAAGGGTAACAGGCGCGCGCAGCTCGTGGACAGCCAAGGCGACAAAGCTTAGGGCTTGCTCGTCCTGGCTATAAGTGGCGGTGTGGTCAAAGAAGACCAGCATGGTCTCGAAGCCTTCAGGGTTGCTGCGGTTATAGTAAGCGGCCAGATCGAACTGCGGGCAGGAGGCGCTAGGAGTGTTCGGCAGGTTGAGCCGCACTTGCTCCCAGGTTTTTCCGGCAACAGGCTGGTTGGCCTTAACATTGTCCAGCCAGCTGTCTAGGGTTTCTTTGCTGCCAAAGGATAAATCGAGCACAGTATAGAAGTTCTGCCCGATTGTTTCGTTGCCGCTGCGCTTGATATAATCCAGCATGAGTTTGTTGGCGAACACAACATCGGCGTTTTTGCTCAGTACCATCAAGGGTAGAGGCAGATGGTTGGCGATGAAATCGGTTTTGAGATCAGTCGGCCTATGGGCCATAGCTTTCTCGATGTTCTCTACGACGCTGGCAAGCTGGTAGACGTGATTGACCAGGTTGATTACCAAGTCATGCCCGATGGTATGTTTTTTAAGGTTAGGGCCAGGTACCATCCCGGCATCCGGAGCGATGTGCAAGATCGCCTGCCAGATCAGTCTGGTTGGTGCTGTAATGAAATTCGTGACAAGCATCGGGAGGACTATGATTGACGCCAGCGAAATTGCGGCCAGGCTGATGAGCAGCTCTGCCGTTGTAGGTTCCATGACTTTTTTTAGCACCCACCAGGCGGCAAGTAGCAGCAGGTTGTTGCCTAGCAAGATCAATACTAGCCAGTTGCGCACCTGTGAAATGTATTTTTGCAGATCGTCCATTGCAGGTTTAAGGCTTATAGACTACGCGGTCTTGGCTTCCGACTACGGTTACCCACGTTTGGCCCGGGTTGAGTTTGATGGTGTGGTTGTTCAGATCGGCGAACGTGAACTGGCCGGAGTTACTGTCTTTTTTCCACGTACCTTCTATTAGTCTGCCGTCCTGGAAGGCGTACATATAGCCGCTGCCGATTGTGCCGTAAGTGCCATTTCCCTGGTCCATCACTAGGGCAAGCACTACTTTCGGCTCAATTTGGGTTTCAACGCCGTCTTGGTTGACTACCATGTGCGCACCCCCGCCCTGGGAGCGTTTGTAGCTGTTCGTGGCCGGGTTGTAGTCGTAATGTGAGTTGAATGTAGCGCTGGAGATGTTAATGTCAATGCTGCTGGCCTGCGGCGTTTTCATAGGCTGTTCGGTTTTTCTCGGCCAGCTGGTATATTTTGCTGCGCCGTAGCCTTTTTTGCTTTCTAGGTCGTTCAGCTCGGCTATGCTGGTGTAGACGTTATGCGGTGCATAGCGGCTGCTGATACGGTGGTAGTAATTGCTGTTGGCGAATTGGTCAAGGTCTTTAACATTCCAGTCTCTCATATTCTGCAGGCCCTCGGCACTGCCGCCGACATGGGCGATCGCGGCGTCAAAGGCCATTGCCCATTGAATGTAGTACGTTCTTACTGATCGTACCGGTCCGATGTATGAGGTAAGGTTGTCTTGCCAGAGCGCCACAAAACGTGTGATCCCACCTTCGGCAATAGCTTCAAAGACAATACCGGCTTCGTTCAGCCCGGATTGCGGGCGGGAATCGTAAGAGTTCTCGATCATGACCGCAGTGACCGGCCGCTGGTTGATAGAAGGGTCTGTTTGTATGCCGGTAAGATTTGAGGCAACAGTTGTCGGTTGCGGAGCCGGCGTTGATTTCTTGGTGGTTTTTTGTGTGGTCACAGGCTTTTGCTTGTGTAGCAAGAAATAAGTGCCAATGCCGCCGCCGATTAGTAATACGGCAGCGATAATGCCGATGATGATCCACTGTTTTTTAGTCAGCGATTTTATCCATTCTTTAAACGAGCGGCGGTGTTTCTTGGGAGCTTCGGTAGATATGTTGCCTGCGGTACTGGTTTCGGGCTTTTGCTCGTCAGCTGCGGCTACTTCCTGCGGCGGGTGAAACTGGGCGCCTTCCGGTTTGTGAATTTCTGGTTGGCTGTCGGGCGATTGTTTACTGTGGTCGCCGACTACAATTTTGTGAGCCAGGTGTTGGTCAGCTGGGTGTAAACCCGAATTTTTTTGTTTTGAGCGAAAATTCATCATAAATTTTATTGTAGCAGCTTATGCTTAATGTCTAAATAGACTGAAGCATAGTACTGACACGGCGCAGGCAGGTTTCTTTGCCCAGAACAGCCAGCGTTTCGGCCAGGCTGGGGCTTGCCGGAGCTTGGGTGGTGGCAATGCGTACCAGGCTGAATAGTACGGCCGGTTTTTGACCGGTTTGACCCAATAGGCTATTTAGTCTGCCGGTCAGATCTTCTACGGTGAAATCGCTTTGCTCTAAGGAGTTATTGCTTTCTTCGAGAAGCTGTTTGATCATCCCCTGGTCTAATTTTTTGAGCTGTTTGTGAGTTTCCCATAGTTCGGGATTTACCGGTAGGTCTTTAAAGAAGAAGTCGGTCAAGGCAGGCAGCTCGGCAAAGAATTTGAGGCGTTCCTGCACCAGGCCGAGGACCTGTTTTTTATAATCGTCGCCGGCTGTGGTTGCTTCTGGCGGCCAATAATCTCTGACACGTTCGTATAAATCGTCACTGGATAGATTACGGATTTGGTATCCGTTAATCCAGGTCAGGCGCTGTTCGTCGAACTTGGCCCCGCCTTTTTGGACGCGGTTCAGACTGAATTTTTGGATTAGCTCGTTGATGCTGAAAATTTCTTGTTCTGTGCCATCGTTCCAGCCCAGCGTGGCCATAAAATTGATAATCGCTTCAGGCAGGTAGCCTTCCTTTTTGTAGTCCAGAACGTCTTTGGCGCCATCGCGTTTACTGAGCTTCTTTTTGCCGTCAGGGCCCATCACGAACGGCATGGTAGCCAATATCGGCCTTTCGATACCTAGAGCTTCGTAAAGGTTAAGAAATTTGGGTACGCTGGCGATAAATTCCTGAGCCCGGATAATATGCGTGCACTCCATAAGGTGGTCGTCGATAATATGTGCGAAGTTATATGTTGGATAGCCGTCGCTTTTCATGATGATGAAATCGTCAACCGCTTCGGCTCCGGCGCTGAGCTTGCCCATGACAGCGTCTTCCCATTCGTACGGCTTGGGTTCGGACTTGAAGCGTAGTGGCTGCGTGCCGTCCCATTCGGGCGGGTTTTCCGGCCGGTGGGTACGGAACAGGAACGGTTGTTTGGCGGTTTTGGCGGCTTGGCGGAATTCAGCCAGCTGTTCCGGTGTGTAGGGGTCGGCATAGGCCCTGCCCTTGTTTACCAGTTTTTGGCCCCATTCTTTGTATATTGCCAATCGGTCGCTCTGCTTGTAGGGGCCGTGGGGGCCGCCAACCTCAAGACCTTCGTCCCATTGCAGACCCAACCACCGAAGGCTGTCCATGATGTGCTGGCCGGAACCTTCTACTTCCCTGACCTTGTCAGTATCTTCCAGCCGCAGAATAAACTGGCCGTTGGTTTGGCGGGCCAGCAGCCAGGCGAACAAGGCTGTACGCACGCCGCCGACATGCAAAAAACCGGTTGGACTTGGTGCGAATCTGGTGCGGGCCGGCTTCATACTGGCTATTATAACAGATCGGCTACAAGCTGGCTGCCAGACGGGATATTTCGCCGGTGCTCAATTTGGCGTTGCTGTTAAGATCGTAGCGCACCCCGCCATTGACCCAAACCGCGTCATTGTCGTTGTAGACGTAAACGGTGCGGCCGGCAGCTTCAACGGTTCTGTAGGCTCCGTTGCTGAGCGCTAAAGTATTTTCTACGAGCGTCTGACTGTTCCAGCTGGAAGGCTGTTGGGTCAGAGTGAAGTCATTTTCTCCGGACCGGAATTGCAGGCTGACGGTATTGCCGATGCGCTGTACCCCGCCCTTCATGGCATATCCGGTCGGTTTGTAGCTTGGCATCTCAGCTTTGAACCCGGCTTTAACGGAGGCTACCTGTAATTGGATATTCGGCAGGTTGAGATAAGTGACAAACCCGGCAATCAACAGAAAGGCAGTCAACCCGGCAGAAATATTTACCAGACGGCGATGGTGCGAACGATGAGAGCGTTTGTGCGCGGGCTGTTTATGACTTTCGGCGCGGGCCATAGCCGCCTCGAAGATATCTGAGTGCTGTTGCCGCTTAACAGGCGCTGCCGGTGCAGGCTTGACCGGAATCCGGGCGACATGCTCAGTTGTCGCACGGGCTGGGACGTGTGACGGAGAATGTCCGGGCCGGGCCGGCATAAAGTGGCGTATGTGGCTGTGCCTAACGACCGACTTGGCCCGCTCTAGCCGCTGCGGGTCAACTTGCAGTGCGGAACGTTTAGGCACGATTGCCGAAAGCGGCTTGGCTGCTACTTCGGCAGGAGCCTGGACTTCTGATGGCCGGCTTTTTGGAAAGTTCCGGCTTGCGTACAGCTCGGCGCATAAGGGTTTTGGCCCGCTCCGGCTGGTGTGGCCTGGCTAGTGCAGGCGTATGATGCTGACGGTTGCTCTGGGCTGGAGCGGGTACGTGCGGTTTGCCCTGCTTTGCAGCAGCGTGCGCCGGCGTTTCTGGTTTGGGGGCGACCTTGTGGTGAACGCTGGCTGTATGTGTCGGTGCGTGCGGTTTGGCTGCTTTTGCGTGCTGGGCGTTGATGGGTGTCGGCCTTATGAAACCGTCGATGACCCTGCCCTTAGCTATCGGCGGAGCGGCTGCCGGCTCGACAAAAGTATGGCTGACACCTAAATACGCTCCGGTTACGGCGTCATAGCGCTTACCATTTAATTCAATAACGTTTTCTGCCACTGTTTTGTTGTTACCCCTCATCCTAGCGCAATAAGCGTAAGTTATATTTATATTACCGCAGCAAAGTCATTGCTTCAATAAGACTTACATAAAACACGAGTTTGCTATAATATTAGCGACAGCTATGGATTTCCTTGATCCCAAAAAACAAAAAGCCCATGCCCGCCGATTAGTGATCGGGTATGTATTAGTCGGCTTGGTGCTGCTACTGGCCACGGTAATACTGCTATATAAGGCATACGGCTTTGATATAGACAGAAAGGGCCGGGTCATAAAGAACGGTTTAGTGTTTGTGTCGTCTCAGCCGTCAGGCGCAGATATTTATGTCAACGGCCAAAAAAAGGACCAGACTAACGCCCGCATGGTTATGCCGGCCGGGGCCTACACGGTCGAGATCAAGCGCAGCGGCTACCGCGACTGGAAACGTGCTGTGACTGTCGAGGGCGGCAGTGTTGGGCGATTTGACTATCCTTTTCTTATCCCCAGGACACTTACGCCGACCGTCACTAAGCAATACGACGCAACGCCCGGATTTGCTACGCAGAGCAGCGACCGGCGCTGGTTGTTAGCCCAAGGCGCAACAGCTGATAAAATCGACCTTTTTGACCTGAACTCTGATAAGCCGGTCGCCAAGACTTTGGACATTCCGGTTGAAGCGTTGACGGCCTCTACCACGACCAAGAGTTGGACGCCTGTGGAATGGGGTGACGATGACCGTCATGTGATACTTCAGCGCTTCTACGACAAGAAGGGGCAGCAAGACAGCGAATATATTTTATTTGATCGCCAGGAGCCTTCGAAGACCCAAAATTTGACAGTTCTGTTAGGATTTAACCCCAGCACTATAGAAATGCGCGATAAAAAGTACGATCAATATTACCTATACGACAAGGTTGCTCAGCAGCTCCTGACAGCATCGCTTAAGAAGCCTACACCGCAGCCGTTTATCAAGAACGTTTTGTCATTTAAGTCAGATGGCGACACAGTACTGTACGCTACTGCGTCTGGTGCCCCGAAAGATAAGATTTTGGTCCGTCTTCGCCAGAATGATAAAGCCTACACCGTGCGTCAGCTCCCGGCTGGCGAGGAATATTTGTTGCAGCTCGCTCAATATAGCGGGTCGTGGTTTGTGGCTGCCGGAGCCAAGAACGAAAACAAGGTTTATGTGTATAAGGACCCGGTGAATACTCTTACAGGTGACAGTGATGCTGTGCTGGCCCCGATCCAGATTTTGAAGGTGGATAAGCCAACTTATGTATCGTTTTCGACTAACGCCCGGTTTGTTATGGCCGAAAACGCTGACCGGTTCGCCGTTTATGATGCCGAGACAGACAAAAGCTATGCTTACCAAATCGCGGCCGCCCTTGACGCGCCCCAGACTTATGCGACATGGATGGACGGTTTCCGGCTGCGCGGCGTAAGCGGCAACAAACAGGTTATTTTTGAATTTGACAGCGCAAACTACCAGACTCTAATGCCTTCAAACCCGGCTTTTTTGCCGTTCTTCACCCCCGATTACCACAAAGTTTACACGGTCAACAGCCAAAACTCCCTGACCAGTACTGCTCTTGAAGTAAAGTGATCTTTGCAGATTTTATAAGACTATAGCCAGCTCCATATGCGGCTCCAGAGGCTGGGGCTGTCACTCGGGAGTTTGGTTTGTTGTGTGGCAGGGGCAGTAGAGGCCGGCGCGGCGCTGTTGTTGCCTGTGGGGTCAGGATTGATCTGCTCGCCCCAAACCACTAACCGGTGCAGCGAAGTTCCGGGAGGGTCGCAGGTTATCAGGACTGCGGTTGCGGTCTTGCCTGGCACCGGGTTAAGGACCCCTATCTCGGTCGGGTCGACAATCCTTTTCTCGTAGACTTTGTAAGTGTAGAGCTTACTGTCGCGGGTTAAATAGAATATGTCCCCCGGCTCCAGCTCGTGCAGCAAAACAAAGGCGAATTTGTACTTTCCCTTGTTGAAGATGTTGTTGCTGGAGTGCCCAAAAAACGCAGCATTTCCCTGCTGCCCAGGCATGACTGTTGTCGGATAATGGGCTACGCCGTTTTCCAGTGAACTTTGAAGATCGCTTTCTTTGGTTGAGGTATCGTAAACCAGCGGCAGTTGGACATTGATTTTGGGTATGATAACCTCACTCTTGCCACTGGGGGCCACCCCGCTGGTGCTGAGAATAATAGGCGTGGCTGCAGCATTGCTTCCCGGGCGGATAAAAGGCGCGATGATCACCTGGTTGAATAATCCGAACAGCATAATAACCAAAACTATTGCGCCTAACCCCAGGCCGAAAGCCAGCGACTGCAGGTGTTGCTTTGCTTTAACCCGGGATTGCGACTGGCTGTGCGCGCGCCTGTTCACCTGTTTTTTGATAGTGGCAAAGCTGCGCCTGTCCGGCGGCGGTTCAGGTGCCGGCATGTGGTCGCTGACTACTACTAAGCCCTTGGGATGATCGGCCTGTGCGTCAGCTGTTGTATTGTGCGATGCTAGGTGTTGTTCCGGCTGGACGGAATTGGCCTGAGCCTGTTGATGAACGTGCTTGGTATAGGCCGACGGTTGCCGGCCGCTGGCGGCATAAAATTCGCGCCAGACTTCTCTTTTTTCTTCGTCAGACAGGGCCAAATAATAATTGTGCCAGGCGGTTTGAATGGCGGCTAGCGGCTTTCCGGAAGTACTCAGCTCGTACATGAATTGCTGGTGCTTGGAGCGCGGAATGGCATCTTTGGCCTCAGCTAGCTCTTTGCGTGCGTTAGGCTCGTTGCCGTACAAATTGTCTATCTTGCGTCGAATAAGTTCAACAGCCGAGTCGGCCGCAGCATTTTGATGCCCCTTACCCGGCTCCAAACGCCGTCCGTGCTGATGTGGCAAAACATATCCTCCATGGCCAGGAGCCTGGTGGGCGTCGTGCTCTCCGGATTCGTCTGGGAATAAAGGGTTCATGCTATATGGTTATGCTCGCGTTATCCTTATAAGTATAGTACAATCAGGTCTGATCAGCCTACCAAGCAATATCATCACCTGGGCGGGTGGCGGAATTGGTAGACGCGCTGGACTCAAAATCCTGTGAGCTTACGCTCGTGAGGGTTCGATTCCCTCCTCGCCCACCAAACAAAAACGACCTCCTGGCGAGGCCGTTTTTGTTTGAGGCAAATACGTACGACAGCTTTAGGGGCTTTACTTGGCTATAATCGAGGTAGTAATCGCTTCGAACGGTTTGCCAGGGTTTTGCAGCCACCATACAGAGGCGCAGGCAGCGGTTTGGACCCGCCATATCGGCAGATCTTTCTCAAGTTTAGTGCTGCTGACCTTGCCGTTTGCAGCTACGAGCATTTGATCTGTGTGTTTGACGATAAGAAACGGCCGGTAGAGTGTGGTGAAGTCATGCAGCCACTCGGCCAGGTGCAACAGGCCCATACCGAATGTCACGGCCTTGGGGTATTTGGCGGCTATGCCTAGCCGTTGGAGTTGGCTCAGGCTGATAGCCAACAATGTGCTGTCGCGCTGCAGTACGTTTTGCGGGGCAGTTATGGCATAATCGGCGGCATCTTTGGCCAGTATGGCCGGCGCCGGACTTTTTTGCAGGAACTTTTCCAGTAGAATCGCGGTTTCGGAATTGCGGCCCATATCGCCGGCAAATAATACTCCGTCCGCCCAAGAGCCATAAGACAATAACTCGCCCAGTGCTTTTTGGCTGAACCCGCCGCTAGGAGTGCTGGGGGCGAACTCGCCGTTTTCCAGTATTTTGCCCACCACTCTCTGTATTGCATTCGGCAATAGCACCCTTGCTGTGCCAATACCGCTTTTGACGGCCTTGTCGTAAGCCTCAGCTGGCGCGGCGAAGCCATGCAAATTGCCGCCCACAATCAGAAGCTTGCCTGCCATTTGCCGGTTCTCCGGTCGGCTCCACTCCAGTTCCGGGAAAAGGGGTTTGCCCTGCTCTTGCCGCAACCAGTAAGGGTGTCCGGTATCCATCAAGCTTCCAATTCTATGCTTACGGGGCAATGGTCAGAACCCATGATACTTGGATGAATTTCAGCGGCTTTTATTTTGTTTTTAAGGCTTTTAGAGACCAAGAAGTAATCTATCCGCCATCCCACGTTCCGGGCTCTAGCATTTGCAAAGTGACTCCACCAGGTGTAGTAACCATTGCCCTGCTTGAACATTCTAAGGGTGTCAACGAAACCGGCGTCCAAAAAGCTCTGGAAGCCTTGGCGCTCCTCGGTCGTAAAACCCTTCCTGCCCTGGTTGGGCTTGGGGTTGGCCAGGTCTAGTTCGGTATGGGCGACATTGAGGTCTCCGCAAAAGATTACCGGCTTTTTCTTCTCCAGCTGTTTGCAATAGGCCAAAAACGCCGGGTCCCAGTGCTTGTGCCGCATTTCTAGACGGCTTAAATCATCTTTGGCATTCGGGGTGTAAACAGTAACGATAAAAAACTTTTCGTATTCGGCGGCAATCACCCGGCCTTCTTTGTTCGGGTCTCCGTAGATATCTCCGGTAACGGCGTACTTTTTGATTAGGTCTTCCGGCAGGCCGTTAATTATAGTCAGGGGTTGGATTTTGCTGAAAATTGCCGTGCCGCTATAGCCCTTTTTTTCTGCGGAGTTCCAATATTCCTGATAGTCTGGCATATTTATTTCCGCCTGACCGCGCTCGGCCTTGGTCTCCTGCAGACACAAAATATCCGGCTGGGAATCGTTTATGAAAGGTTCGAAAAGGCTCTTCCGCACCACTGCCCTGATGCCGTTAACGTTCCAGGAATATATCTTCATAAGCTTAGTATAATTCAAATACTTATTTTTTTGTGGACATAAAGGGCATTGTCTGCTAGTCTATGCGCAATGTATAAGCGTGTTGTTCTAAAAATCTCTGGTGAGCAACTCTCTGGTGAGCATACTTCCGGCATTGATCCAAAAGTCGCTCACTATCTGGCTAATGAATGTAAGAAAGCTGTTGGCACCGGGTGTCAGTTAATCCTGATAGTCGGCGGCGGCAACATGGTCCGCGGCGCAGAAGTCGCCGGCAACGGCATCAAGCGTGTTACTGCCGACCAAATGGGTATGCTGAGCGGCCTAATTAACGCAATGGGCGTTACAGACATTTTTGAGAGCGAGGGGCTGGCAACGCGCTGCATGAGTAACATCTACGCCCTGCAGGTCGCGGAGTCTTACTCGTATCGTTTGGCGGAGAAACACCTGGAGCGCAACAGAGTTATTATTATCGGCGGCGGTATAGCCCGCCCGTACTTCACGCACGACACCGGTGCGGCAAGTATTGCTTTGGAGCTTGGCTGCGACGCTCTTCTCAAGGCCACTAAAGTCGACGGCGTTTACGACAAAGACCCGGCTAAGCATCCGGACGCTAAACGACTGGCAAAAGTAACCTACCAGCAGGCAGTTGAAAATCCTGATATTAAAGTTATGGACAAAGCAGCCTTAGGCTTGGTTATGGACCAGGACCTGCCTGTCATCGTCTTTAACCCAATGGTTGAAAACAATATTCTCAAGGTCATAAAGGGCGAAAAAATCGGCAGCTATATATCTTAGCCTAAACCATACCGAAGGTTTAGCTATGAGGAGCCGGCTGATTTAAGCTATACTATTGCCCAAATGGGTAAACCGGAAGGTTCTGCGGAATACAGCCGCCAGGATACTACAGAAGCACCGATACTGAATGATCTGGAGCAGAGGGTTGCCGAGCTCTATGCCCCATCGGCCGAAACCGCAGCGCAATGGCGGCCGGAGCTGCGCCGAGTTGTTGACAGGGCTATTGCGACAACTCTTAGTGAGCACGAGCGAAAAGCCTTGGCTCTGGCTGGCGGCATCTTGGAATGGCAGCTTTTTGACCCAACGCAAGAGCCGCCCAAGGGAGTGGTCATGGCTGTCAGGCCTGGGTCCGGGCCGTATATTAGCTATGATTATAGAATGGGCGTGGGCCTCGAGTGCATGATAGCTACAATGAAGAAACTAGAGGGTATGGGGTTGTCGGACGTTGTCCAGGCAGTCCAGACCGATATTGAAGGCCACAAGGATGTCATAAAGAGCACACTTGGCGGTGTCGTGGAAACTATGCCTGAATTCGGAATAATACAGGCGTTCGGTTTGGATAGCCCTATTCAATTCCAGGAGCAACCCCTGGATGATTATTGGCAGCAGGTTCGCCATGGGCAGGTTGCCGGGTTGGCACGGCAACAACACGGGAGAGATTACGCCCACGAATTTCGTCAGAATCCGAAAAGCGCAGCTGCCCAGCGTCATAACAGAGCGGTGCGTGGTATTGACGACGAAACCATGCTAAGACCAGCCGATTCGCCGGACGTAGTAACTGCAACAGATCGGGCAATGGCGCATTTTTTGCCTTTAGTAAAGGCGGATTTCACTAAGGAGACCGGGGATGAGCTGGCACGCTTTGAGAATATTGGAGGTACGCTCCAGGCTGTTGGCCGGCGCGGGCGGAAGATTGAGGTCAGCTATTTTTTTAGCAATACTGCGGTCGCTATAGTTAATAGTTTAGGCAAAAGTGATCTGGTCGCCCGATTTGACGCCAGAAGAGTACTCGCAGAAACGTTCTTAGTTAGGCTGTACGACCCCTCTAAGAGCGGAGAGTCTTATGCTGATAAGGTACGCGCTGTGGTTAGTGAGGCTGCGGAACGTATCCATAGGACCTCCGTCGAAGATTTAGGCTCTAACAGTTGCTGTTCCGGCGGGTATGGGGTCGGTCATTATAGGCTTCTTCGTTCTGCCGGCGTAACAGCGGCTTTACCATGGAGCATGCTACGCGGGAAGCCAGCTGCCGATAGCTGTAGGGCTTTGCTAAAAACGCCGCAACGGCCTGGCTTCACTACCCGTGAAGCCCTTGATCTGGCGCGTTCCAAAGTGCTAGGCAGAGTAGTTCATTCACCGGAAGAGCGTCATGCCAGGCGCATAATACGGCTGACCTCTAGAGACGAATCTATCCCGATGAGACATCAGGACGAGGATTTGCAGATATACTTGCCTCACGCCGATTTTTGCAAGGAAAAAGATCCGTCCATACCCGGGTATATCCTGACTAGCCGCTTTAGGGAGTTGTACGGTTTTGTCAAAGATCCGGATGGCGACCCTTATGCCGCACCAAGCAATGTGCTCCTGACCGATGGCCAGAGGCTGCAGATGAGCGGTCAGTTTGCGGCGATCGGTCTGGGCGGGCTGGCCCAAGAAGTTATGGCCTCATCCGGTCTTTCGGTTCAGGGGCTGCGGAGTATGGTTAAGTTTAAATATAGCCGGTATATTAAGCCCGAGACGGTCACTCCGGGCTCTGATGTCACTAGCCCTGTGCCGGAAAGCTTTGAGGCAGCAAGCATCGCCGATTATGCCCGTTTCGTGCAAGAAGGCTGTCTCGAACTTCAGTGTGACGGCATTGATGAGTTTTTGAGATTTGCGCTTGATGACGCGTTCGGTGTTGGCAGTACGTCAAAGCTGGGCGGTTATGTAATTGGGCGGGACGGCAAGATTACATCGTCTCAACACGCGCAGACAATATTTTCTTATGGCGGCCGGGTTTATATTTTGGATGCAACGCCGTCTTCATCTCCGAGCGGTCCGCAGGACGGTAGCAATAGCAGCCAGGATGACCATAGTTTCGGTCTTTCACCTGTGGTCGCTACGGCTGATGAAATTCGGACCTTGGTTGCCCGCTGTCCGGTCGAAGAGCCTCCTCGGATCTTCGCTGAACGTATGACCTCTCAGCTGGAATTAGCGCAACGTTCGCTCGAGGCCCAGCTTGGTATTTTTTTTGGGCTTGCAAACAGAGAGGCCCTTTTGGAAAAGGTGGCCTCCTTAAATGAAGACGACCCGGTTCGCCGAACTCTAAGTGCGGTCATGCTCTCGGCGCGCGACCAACTGCCTCCAGGCCAAACCGAAGACCTGATTAGTTATTTGCGGCTATACAGTCAGGCGGATAGCGCTCTGCTGGCAGAGATAAATATGCCCAATTATGACCCCAAGCTTTTGGAGCAGTTGGTAATGGCCTCGGAGTATGTACAAAAATATGACCAGGCGCGTGCTGCCCCGCCTTTCCTGTGCGGCTTGCCTGCGTCATCTGCCACCGGCGTAGCCAACGTAGGGGAGCTTAAGCGGTCCCTGACTGGAATAATTGATTGCCTGCCAAGTCTTGATGAGCTTGAGGTCGCACGGATCGGACTGGATCGGGTATTGGACGCTCTGCACAGTTCTGTGGGCAGTGCTCCCGGCTCAAGCCTTGGGTTGGCTTTCGACAGTACGGCCGCAGCGCAACAGAACCTGGCCTACGGTATCGGCGGGATTGTGGCTGCTATCCAAGGGCTGGAGCGATATCTTAGAGAAATATGACCGTGTTTTGCTTTTATGTTACTCTGCGATAAAGCCGTCCCGTTGGCGCTTCCAAAGGTCGGCGTATATGCCGTTATTCTCTATAAGCTGGTCGTGCGAGCCGACCTCTTTGACGTGCCCTGCTTCAAGGACAGCTATCTTGTCTAAATGCCGGAGGGTTGATAGGCGGTGGGCGACAACAATTACGGTCTTGCCTTTCATAGCTTCGGCTAAGGCGGACTGAATGGCCTGTTCGCTGGCGCTATCAAGTGCGCTGGTGGCCTCGTCCAGGATCATGATCGGCGCATCACGCAATATGGCCCGTGCAATCGCAATGCGTTGCCGCTGGCCGCCTGATAGTTTTACTCCCCGTTCGCCAATAACCGTGTCCATACCCTGCGGCAGGGTGTTTATGAAGTCCCAAGCATGGGCTTTTATGGCAACCTGCTTTATCTCTTGGTCTGTAGCGCCTGGCCGCGCATAAGCTATGTTCTCGCGCACGGTGCGGTTAAATAAGCTAGTGTCCTGAGGAACATAGCTGACCAGCTCGCGCCACTGGCTCTCGGTTAGGTCACGTATATCGCAATCGCCGAAACGAATAGTCCCTTTGCCGGCATAATAAAAGCCTAGCAGCAAGGCGATGAGTGTTGTTTTACCTGCCCCGCTATGGCCTACGATGCCGACTTTCTCGCCATGCTCAATGACAAGATTTAGATTTTTGAGAGTCGGCTTGCTGGGGCGTTCCGGATATGCAAAAGCAAGGTTGTCGAACCCGATCGACGGTCGCGCCGGCAATTTGACGCGGGAGTTACCCCTGAAAGTCGGCCGGTCATCTGTTTTTAGCAGCCCGTCCAGTATGTTGCGCAATTCACCGAAGTTGCGGAAATAGTTATTCATCTGCCAGCTTAATTCCCAAATTTGTTGGCTGACTTGCGTAATATATGTAACTAGCAGCATTATTCCGCCAAGCGAAGTTTTACCCTCGATAAATAGCCAGACCGCAACCCCAAGACATAGCCCGCTGACCAGCGCGGCGCTGTTGCCCTTCACGATATGAGTAAAAATGGCATAGCCCCATGACTTGCGATAGGCTTTGACGATTTTTCGGTTTGCCGCGATTATGGCTTTGTCTTCGCGCTCACCTGCCCCGAATGTGCGCACGGCCAAGTAATTGGTCAGAGCGTCAACTACTGTGCCGCTGGCCTTTGATTTTGCGTCAGAGGTGCTGGAGTGAAGCCTTGAAAGAGTACGCCCGGTTCTGGTCAGGAATAAAACCAGCAGTACAATCCAGGCCAAGAATATAAACGCTACCGGTGCGCCTACTGTGAATAACAGGACGAAGCTAAACAGGAAATTTAGCGCCAGAGGCCAGATGCTCCAGATGGTGGATTCGATAACATCGTTTACAATCCGGGTCGCTTCATTTATCCAGTGTCCTAATTGGCCGCTGCTGCCATTAACAAAGAAACCGTAGTCGTGTTTCATGACTCGCCTGAACAAGTGCTCGCGGGCTGATGTCATAATCTGCGGCAGCATACTGCGCATAATGAAATCACCGATGCGCCAGAACCATTCATCAGCAAGCCTTAGCAGTGCAAATATAATCACGAACCACCATATTTTGCCGTCAAACCCCTTGGCTTGCGGCAAATAGTTAATAAGCCTGCTGATAACAAAAGGGGCCATGACCCAGCACAAGATGCCCAGGCTTACCACGGCAAAAAACAGAGCCATACGCCGGCGGTATGGCCGGACGCAAAACAGTACAAACTTAATAGGTCTTTGAGGTATATCCATTCTTAACAATTCTGGCTAGTTAGTATTGTCTCAATCTAAAGCGCCTTGCCTAGCCCCAGGCGATTTAGACTGGCGGAGAGACAGGGATTCGAACCCTGGGTGACGTTGCCGCCACACACACTTTCCAGGCGTGCCAATTCAACCACTCTTGCATCTCTCCGCAACGAATACCATTATACAGCAAAAATTACCACGAAAACACCTTGCCCGGCTTATACTTTCAAGGCTACACTAGAGGTGTATGCCGGTTATCGAACTGAAGAATGTTAGCAAACTATATGGATTTGGAGACGCCACCACTGTTGCGCTCGATGAAATCAACCTAAGTATCAACGAAGGCGAGTTTGTGGCCGTCATGGGTCCGAGCGGCTGCGGCAAGTCTACCCTCATGAATTTGATAGGCTTATTAGACCGGCCGACGCACGGAGCCTATACACTGCACGGCCGGTCCGTGGAGCGAATACGCCCGAACCGGCGGGCAAAAATCCGCCGGGACACCATCGGCTTTGTGTTCCAGTTTTTCAATTTATTGCCGCGGCTGACCGTTCTTGAGAACGTGGCTCTTCCCCTTGCCTATAAAGGTATCGGAAGCCGGCGGCGTATAAAGCAGGCCATGAATATCCTGGAAAGGGTCGGCCTGACCGGCCGGGAGTTTTATCATCCCCGGCATTTGAGCGGCGGCCAGGCACAGTGTGCGGCAATCGCCCGCGCCTTGGTAAACAACCCGAAGATTATTATTGCTGATGAGCCGACTGGCAACCTGGACAGCGCCAGCTCCCGGCTGGTCATGGAGCTTTTGAGTGAGATACACCAAACCGGCAACACGATTTTGTTTGTGACGCACAACCCGGAGCTGACTCGTTTTGCTACCCGCGTGGTCTATATGCATGACGGCGCTATAGTGCAAGACGAGCAAACGAATTTGGGCGAGATTGCCGCCACGGCGCGCAAGGTTATGTACACCATTCCTATTAAGACCGAGGAAGACGATCTGGAAGGTGTTTCGGCCTTGATGAAAGCCCTGCCCGGCAGCACAAAGACTTCTTCGGCAAAGGCCAAAAAGAAACCGGCAAAAACAACCAAACGCCGACGTCAGACAACCCGGAGCAAACAGTCATGAGTGCAATCATGCGCGGTAATATACGCATGGCTTTAAGCGGTGTGCGCGGTTCCAAGTGGCGTAGTATCTTGACGATGATGGGCGTTATTGTGGGTATTGTAGCCGTGGTTACTATGACCGGCATCGGCGAGGGCGTTAAGCGTCAGGTAGCAGTCCAATTCAACCGCTACGGCAATGATTTAATAACTGTCAAACCGGGCCGGGCGCCACAAAATAAGTCACTAAAGAACATTGATGAAACAAATTCTGTTTTTGGGGCAAGCACTGTCAGCGGTTTATCCGGCAGCGATTTTGAGATTGTCGAGCAGAGTGCGGACATCAAGGCGGGTTCACCACTAGGTGCGATTTCCGGAACTGTTAAAGTGGATGACACCGAGTACCAGGATGTTCCGGTAATGGCCGCCAGCGCTGATTTGGCAACAGTTCTAAATCATAAAGTTGAGTTTGGTGGTTTCTGGCCGGACGATAACAGCGCTCTTGCTGCTGTAATTGGCAAGACGACAGCCATTAGACTGTTTGAAGAGAATGTACCACTCGGACGCACCTTTGTTTTTCGAGGGCAGACATTTGTCGTGCGCGGGGTTTTCGCTGATTTCTCCAACGTACCCTTCTCGCCAACGGCAAATTTTGACGACACGATTTTTATCCCCTATAAGGCGGCCGCCGAAGTTACCCAGAACAATGCCGGGCTATATGCTATTTTGGCAAAACCGTCCGACCCGGCGCGCATGGATGAAGCCGCCAAAATCATCACAGAAAGGCTGCGGTCGGCTCATGGCGGGCAGCAGGATTTTGCGGTTCTAAATCCCCATCAGGCCGTAAACGGCGATAATGACGCGGTCAACCTTCTGACGGCCTGGATTTTTGCCGTGGCGGTTATCTCGTTGTTTATCGGCGGCATGGGCATTATGAACATTATGCTTTTGACGGTTACGGAAAGAATGCACGAGATTGGCGTGCGCAAAGCCATCGGCGCTACCAGCCGGCAGATTTTGTGGCAATTTATGCTTGAAGCGGCTGTGCTGAGTCTCTTCGGAGGAGTATTGGGTATTCTGGTGTCTCTTGCAGTTGATGGGCTGCTTTACCTTTACACTGATTTACGACCGGTTATATCTTGGCGCATTATCGGGCTTGCTACATTTGTAAGCCTGGCGATCGGTATTGTGTTTGGTACCCTACCAGCAGTTAAGGCGGCGCGCAAAGACCCTATAGAGGCATTGCGCCACGAGTAATTTATATTAGCGAGAAGATTGTCGCTACTCCGGCGATCAGCATCACGGCAAAGGCTATCCATCCGGTAAAAGCCGTAAGCTTATTATTTTTCCAGTGCCCCATAATTTTTTTGTTGCTGCCAAGTAAGACAATCAAAGCCAGGATAAGGGGCGCGACCAAGGCGTTGCCGACAGCGGCGTAAATAAGCGCTTTCATGGGGTCGAGGCCAATAAAGTTAATACCTAGCCCAACAAGCATCGAGATAATGATTATTCCGTAAAAAGCTCTAGCTTGGGGCAGATTGCGGTAAAGCCCCTGCTTCCAGCGCATGCTCTCGGCTATGGCATAAGAGCTTGAGCCGGCCAGGACCGGGATTGCCAGCAACCCGACGCCTATGATACCAACAGCGAACAGGAAGTAGGTCGCGTCGCCGGCAAATGGGCGTAGGGCTTCTGCGGCCTGGGAGGCGGATGTTATGTTGGTTATGCCATGCGGAAATAAAACTCCTCCGCAGGCGGCAATGATAAAGAACATAACACAGTTGGAAAGGAACATACCGGACCAGACGTCTACGCGCATTTTGTGAATATCCTTTGGGTCGGTCGGCTGGCGCATACGCAAGGTGGTCTTACCTTGCACTATCTGCTCTTCCACCTCTTGGGAGGTTTGCCAGAAGAACAGATACGGTGAAATGGTCGTGCCCAATATAGCGCTGATGATTATTATGCTGTCCTTAGAGAAAGTAATCCCCGGCACGAAGGTGTGTCGGAATATATCACCCCAGTTAAGATGGGCCAGAAGCGCTGACACGACATACGAAAGCAGGACCAGTGCCAGCCACTTGAGATACTTAGCGTATCGGGCATACGGCATGAATATCTGTAAGAGTAAGCTGAAGAGCGCAAAGCCGATGACCAGCAACGAGAAATTAAGCTGAGGGTTTAATAGCTGGACGCCTTTAGCCATTGCCCCCAGGTCAGCCCCGATATTAAAGGTGTTAGCAGCAAAAAGGGCGATCGTGCAGATATATAAGATACTTTTAGGGAAGTGGGTCCGGATGTTCCCGGCCAGGCCCTTGCCTGTCACGATACCGATGCGGGCGCACATTTCCTGGACGACAGCCATTAATGGAAAGGTCCAGAGGGCCATCCAGAGCAGGCCGTATCCGTATTGCGCCCCGGCTTGAGAGTAAGTCCCAACCCCAGACGAGTCATGATCTGACGCTCCGGTAGTCAAGCCCGGCCCGAGAGCTACCCAGTAGTCTTTTGTTTTTTTGACGACAGGGTTATGTGTACTTGCGTCTCTAACGACTTGCGTTACGACAACAGCCTTGCCTAGTGCGACAGCTGGCGCTTCAGCGGTTTTGGTCAATATTTTGTGCGACGTGCTGGGCATGCGAATCCCCTTTTGTGTGTATTGTAGCAAAGACACGCTTACGTTAATATGTTTTTATTGCGTGCACTTCCCTGTAGATACTGCTTGAGTTTTATTTTTGGCTTCATCAAGTCGCTGGCCGACATCTTTGGCGGTCAGCGCATAACCGACCTGGTCATAGGTTGTAGAACGGGCGAATATCACTCCTACTACCGAACCATCCTTGATAATTAACGGCCCGCCGGAGTTGCCCTCCTGGACGTTGGCCTTGAGCGAATAGATCGCCCGCGTTGTTTCCCCTTGGTTGTAAATATTCCGTCCTATAGCAGTAAAGGTATCAAGAATGGCGGCCGGACCAGCTGTGAAGCTTCCCCCGCCCGGGAAGCCCAGGGCAGCGGCTGTTGTGCCGTTGGCGGTAAACTCGTAATTTAGCTTCAGCGGTTTTCCGGCCAAATTGTCAGCCTTCAAAATGGCAAGGTCTAGATTATCGTCAAAAAGAACTACCTCTGATTGGCGGGAGCCGTTATTGTCGATTATGGTTGGTTTTGGCATACCGGCGACTACGTGGGCATTTGTTACCACGGTCTTGTCTGCCGCAACAAAGCCTGACCCGTTGACAGTGCCCCCACAGGCGCTGCCCTCGATTTTTACTACCAAGACCCGGTCCTTTTGGACGGCCGCATTAAGCTCGCCCATATCCGGAAGCGGCATATCAATTTGCGGCTGTGGCTCCAGGCCGGTAAAGACTTGCGGGAACCCGTTCGGGTTAAGCAAATGCCCCAGCTTGGTTAATACGTTCGGTGCAGATGGCAGGCTGCTTTCCAGCGCAGATACAATATGGGAGGAGCCTATCTCTCTCTGCCATTTTTGATTTGGCATGTTACGAAAAATAGATGCGCCCATCCATACGGCCCCCAGTACTGCGACTACGGCCAAAAAGGCGCCGCAGAACCGATCGGCTTTATCTGCCAGCGAGGAGTTGCTGACCTTGGCTTTTAGCACCCAGCCGACGTACTCTCCTGCTCCCATCATTAACAAGGCGCAAGATAAAGTCACTACTAACGCCAGGAAAGTCCTGGTATCAGGCGAATGAGCAAGGTGTATTAGTCTGCTTTCAATCCAGGCGCCAGCTATCAGCCCTATGAAAAAACCTGCTGTTGAGAAGAACTGTTGGATGAAACCAACCTCAACGCCGCGTATAACGGCGCCAATCAGAAATAGAACTATGAACCAGTCCAACAAGTCCATACTTAACGAGTATAGCATCTAAAGCATAAGCAAAATGATGTATTAAATATTAAATTCCGAGCTGTTTAACGTGCAGTTTGTCCTTGGCGTGCAGGCTCAGCACCAGTACGAATAGAATGCCCAGGAAAACAAAATAAACTCCGCGATCTATTACATTGGCGGCTACTATAGTGCCGTCGCCAATATGGTGCAGATGCTGGCTGAATACTAAGAACAATTCGCGGATGCCAATGGAGCCCGGAGTTAAGGCCACGAACAGGGCCATGTTGGCAACGCCGGTGTAAGACAGGACTTGTCCGACAGACACGTTTGCCCCGGTATTGTGCAGCTCTATCCCAAAAATGACAGCCTGTGCCGTCAACTGCAGGAGCGTAGCGGCAAATAGCAAGCCGATATTCCTGGCGCTTAAAGCCGGGCGACTCCTGCTGCACTACGTTTCTTATACCATTTTAGGATGGCAACGCAGCCGGCACCGGCCAGGATCACCAGCACAAGAGTTTGCCACCAGGGACGAGAGCCGACAAACATCATCATAACGCTAATAACTCCGTAAAATGCAAAATAAATCAGCAATGCGAAAGTGTATGATTTAATGCCCAGGTTATGCCGTTTTTTTAAGTAAGCTCCTCTAAAAATCGGCCCGCTCTGCATCGGTCCAAAGAAATTGATTAAACTGGAATAGGCATTAAACAGAAAGTTTTCCTGTATACCCATATGCTTGTCGTAAAGGCGGAGCGAGAACCTCGTCACCAAGGCGTAAGCGCCAAATAATACAAAGTATAAGACCAAGAGTACCACAAGGGTTAGCGGCGGCAGATGTTTTACCTGCCGGACGGTCTCCGGATGGTTGGCGAGGTAGTAGGTGAAGGCGCCAACGGTTGCTGCCAAAATCACTACTGCCAAAACAGATTTAAGATGTTTTTTCATAAACGTATATAGAAATTATATCATGGGAGGCGTCCGGCTATTTGTGTCTGATCTGGTGCCGCCTAAGGTACTTCAGCGAAACCGTTCATCTGTCCAGCAGTTATTCAGCAGACAATGTATAATATCTTTTAATTGCATGAGAGGGTTTAATACTAAATTTACTGGTTTTCTTAAGTCGCGTGCATTTTTTTATGGCGTAATTATATTTTTTGTGTTTGAGGCCCTTTGGATTGCCTTGTCGGCTGTTTACCCGATGGCTTTTGACGAGGATTTTCATTTTGGGGTTATTAAAATTTACAGTCACCAGTGGCTGCCGTTTCTGAACGGCCAGCCTGATGACTCGATGCAATTTGGCGCGTTAGCCACAGACCCGTCGTATCTGTATCACTATCTGATGAGCTTCCCTTACCGTCTGGCCGCGGCGCTGACAGACAGCCAGAGTGCACAGGTCATTTTTTTGCGTTTAATCAACATCGCTATGGCCGTGGCCGGTTTGATACTTTTCAAGAAAGTATTGCGTAAGGCCAAGATCTCGGAAGCTATGGCGAACGCCTCAATCCTGATCTTTGCGTTAATCCCGATAGCGCCGCTTCTGGCTGGTCAAGTCAACTATGACAACTTGCTGTTTTTGTTGTTGGCTTGGGTGTGTTTGCTGGCCATAAAAGTTTACGAGAGCCTTAGGCGCCATAGAGTTGACGCAACGGCAATCTGCAGCCTGGTTTTGGTGTGTCTTGCGGCGTCCCTAGTGAAGTATGCCTTTTTGCCGTTTGCGTTGGCGGCCGGGCTGTTCATCGTATGGGCCTTTGTCCGGGAATTCAGCCATGATTGGCGAAAGATTCATCTTTCTGCCGCTGCCGGTTTCAGGGCGATGAGCCGGCGCACTGCCATGGCTTTGTGTGTCTTTGCCGTGATCATCTGCGGCCTTTTTGTGCAGCGCTACGGTCTGAACTTAGTTCGCTACCACACCCCTGTTCCTGACTGCTCGGCTGTTCTCACGGAAAACGACTGTATGTCCTACGGCCCCTGGGCGCGCAATTACGTACTTTCTAATCTCAAGGGACAAAACAGCGTCAACACCTCCCCCTTTGGGTATGCCTGGCAGTGGCTGCAATCCATGCATTACCGTCTGTTTTTTATGATCAACGGTCCGGCTGACAGTTACCGTAATTATCCGCCTGTGCCATTGCCGGCTGCCGCAGCTGTGGTAATCAGCCTGAGCGGCACGGCAGCACTCGCGCTATATTGGCGGAGGGTTTTCCGCAATAATGTTCCCCTGGCGTTTCTATTTGGCCTGAGCGCGGCCTACTGCTGCGTGCTCTGGCTGGAGGGTTATTCCCAGTTTGTTGAAACTGGCCAGCCGGTAGCTATTAACGGACGCTATCTCTTGCCTGTTCTTCTGCCGCTTGCAGCGGTATATATTAAAGCCCTGGGCGCAGTCTTGGGGCGTCATAACAAGGCCAAGACAGGCATTGTTATAGTAGTTTTGTTGATGTTTTTACAGGGCGGCGGTTTTTTTTCATTTATCTTGCGGTCAAACCATGCCTGGTATTGGCCGAATGGCGCGGTAGAAAGTACCAACAACGCAGCCCGGCGCGTATTAGGCCCGGTTATGGTTGAGGGCGTCATGTACTATTTTTGAGTTTTGGTGCCCTTGCCAAAACGCGCCCATTTTTGGTGTTCAAGGGAGTCTTCAATCAGAATGCGGTTAATGCGGATCAGGTCGGCTATCACGCCTAGAGTAAATGCAATGAAGGCTCCGACAAGCAGGACGGTCCCGGCTATCAGGGATTGAAGATGACGCGCCCCGCTGGTGTGATCAGTAATGATGAAGTAAAGATAACGCAGGAACGGCACCAGGCCTATCACAAGCAGGATAATCGCCATAGTGAGGAAGATGACGTAAGGCCGGTACATCACAAAGGCCCGGAAGATAGCTGCTCCTGACTTGGCGACATGCTCCCAGTTGGATTTGAACAGGCGCGATTCGCGGGTTTTGGAGTTGACTTCAATAGGTATGCTCTCGATGCACAGGCGCTTATTAGCCGCCTGCACGATAGTTTCCATGGCATAGCTGAAATTGGTCACTACATTGAGCTTGATAGCGGCCTGGCGTGAATAGGCCCGGAAACCGCTTGGCGCATCCGGTATTTTTGTCCCGGCAGCCAGGTTGAGTACGCCAGTGCCAAAACGCTGAAGCAGCTTTTTGCCGCGGGAAAAATGATCGATATTCTGAACCTGCCGGTTGGCTATGACCAGATCTGCACGGCCCTCAATAACTGGCTTTACCAGTGCGGGTATGGATTGGCTCGGGTACTGGTTGTCGCCGTCGGTGTTGACGATAATATCCGCGCCAAGCTCCAGGGCTTTGGCGACTCCGTCATGAAAACTGCGTGCCAGGCCTTGCTTGCGGGGGTGATGAACGAAATGTTTTACGCCCAGGCGCTTGGCAACTTGTACGGTTTTATCCGTGCAACCGTCATCAATAACTACTATGTCGATGGTTTTAATGCCGGGGATTTTCTTCGGAATGGTTTCTAGCACTAACGGAAGAGTTTTTTCTTCGTTTAGGCATGGGATTTGTATGACTAGCTTCATGGTACGTTAACTCTCCGGGTTATTATACCTTATTTAAGCTGTAAAGGCGCTGGACACTATCACTGTAAAAACCGGCGGTTATGTTACCCTATATATTATGAAGGTTTCGCGTCAGCAAGGGTTTACCATACCGGAATTATTGGTCGTAGCCGGAGTTATATTCGGGCTGTTAGCTGTGGCCCTCATCTTTGCCCATCCCCGGGATTATAGCGTCCAGAACCGTAACAACGAGCGCTGGCTGAATGTATCTCAGATTATGCAGCTTATAAGCCGCTATGCTTCCGATAACGGCAAACTGCCGGATAAAATCACTACAACGGCCGAGGTTATCAGCAACGACACGATGGGGATTGATCTTTGCCCCGATTTTGCGCCCTCTTATGTAAAGAGCCTGCCGATTGACCCGACCGGCGGGTTGGCTCTTGACCCTCAAAGCTGCCTCAACACCGAGGAATCAGTGAACATTTATACGACCGGATACACGGTTAAAAAATCTGATGACGGCACAGTAACAGTCGCTGCTCCGAATGCTGAAAGCGGGGCTAAGATCAGTCTGAGCCGGAGGCTCTAAGGCAGAGACGATATCAGCTAGTTGTAGTTGCCGCCGGAGTTAGTAATGAACAGGTCGTGCGGGTGGCTCTCGGTAAGCGAAGATTGGGTAATACGCATAAATTCAGCGGTTTCCCATAGTTCGGCAATACTCTTGCAGCCGACATAGTACATGCCGGATTTTACTCCGCCGGCGATTTGTCCGATTGTATTTTTGACTGAACCGTTGCAGGGTACCATACCTTCTACGCCTTCGGCTATCAGTACGTCGCCCTGGAAGTCTTTGCCGTGGAATTCGTCTTCGGAGCTGACGTCAATCCCCTGCTGCATGGCTCCGATAGACCCCATGCCGCGGTATTCTTTGAAGATATATTCCTTGGCGCCGTTTATTATGCTTTGGAAACGGGCCGGTACTTCTTCCGGTGTAAGCTTGGCTACTTTGCCTGGAGCTTCGACGGTGGCGGCAAAAAGGCGGCCGGCCATGATGCATGAAGCACCGGCTGCCAGCGCCTTGACCACGTCGCCAGAATAGCTGATGCCGCCGTCGGCGATGACCGGGACATTGTGTCTTTGGGCGACTTGAGAAGTCTCTAAGAGGGCCGTAAGCTGAGGTACGCCCATGCCGGAAACGATACGGGTCGTGCAGATGGCGCCCGGCCCCATCCCAACACGCAAAGCGTCGGCACCGGCATTAATCAGGGCTTTGGCACCCTCGGCCGTGGCTACGTTGCCGGCGATAACGTCGACCTTGTAGTTTTTCTTTATATAGGTCGTTGCAGCGACAACTTTCAGAGAGTGCCCGTGGGCGGAGTCGACTACAATGACGTCAACACCGGCGTCAACTAAAGCTGCTACGCGTTCTTCATACCCGGCGCTGGAACCTACGGCTGCGCCGACCTGCAGGCCCAAAGCCTTTACTTTTTTAACTTCTGTTGCCTGCTGCTCAATGCTCAGGTTGCGGTGAACAATGCCTATACCACCTTCCTTGGCTAAGGCAATGGCTAGTTCGCTCTCGGTCACTGTGTCCATGGGCGCAGATATTACTGGTGTTTGTAGCTTAACATGCGGCGTCAATTGACAAGATAAGTCAATCTCGGAACGCAAAAACCCCGCGTAGCGGGGTTTTAGTAATACATCGTCAAAAGTGAGTGCAATTTTGAATTTATCCATACTTTATTATATAGAACTGCTCCCTAAATTGTCAAGCTACTCCCACTCAATTGTGCCTGGCGGTTTGGATGTAATATCGTAAACTACTCTGTTAATCCCTTGGACTTCGCCAACGATGCGGTTGCTGATGCGCGCCAGCAGCTCGTGCGGCAGATAGGCCCATTCGGCCGTCATAACGTCTTCAGAATGGAAGGCCTTGACTACGGCCACCCGTTCGTAGGTTCGCCCGTCACCCATTACACCGACTGATTTGACCGGCAGCAAGATCGCGAAATATTGGTATAGCTGTTTGCGTATCGAGGGTTGTTGTTCGATCTCTTCGCGCACAATGGCATCAGCCTGCTGGAGCAGCCTGACTGATTCGGCGTTGATCTCGCCGATAATCCGTACGCCTAGCCCGGGACCGGGGAATGCCTGGCGGGTAACGATTGACTTGGGCAAGCCGAGTTCTTTGCCGATGGCCCTTACTTCGTCTTTAAAAACTTCACGTAAAGGCTCGATAAGTTGCAGCTTCATTTTCTCGGGCAAACCGCCGACATTGTGGTGCGACTTGATAACTGCCGAAGGGCCTTTAACTGATACTGATTCGATGACGTCAGGGTATAGCGTACCCTGTACCAGGAATTTGACGTTAGGTATGGCTTTGGCTTCGCGTTCAAAAATACGGATGAATTCGGCGCCGATAATTTTGCGTTTTTGTTCAGGGTCGGTTACGCCTTGGAGTGCGTCCATAAATTGCCGGCCCGCCTGGACTGGTTTGACGTGCAGGCCCATTGCCTCGTAAACACTCAATACCTCATCGTATTCATTCTGACGTAAAAGGCCGTTATCTACGAATATGCAGGTTTGCTGCTTGCCGATGGCGCGGTCGACTAGTGTGGCGGCAATCGAGGAGTCCACCCCGCCAGACAAGGCGCAGACCACATTGCTGTCGCCGACTGTCTTTCGGATGTGCTCAATCTGCTGGTCAATGATATTCCCGGCTGTCCAGTCGCCGCTAAAGCCGCATAGGTCTACAAAGTTCTCGATAATTTGCATACCGTATTGGCTGTGCACTACTTCAGGGTGAAACTGCAAACCGAAGATTAGCAGCTCCGGGTCTTCGATGGCGCAGATTATATCTCCGCTCTTCCCTGTTATAACGAAGCCTTCCGGCGGTACGGAGACGTGATCGCCGTGACTCATCCAGACAGTGCTGTTGTCGAAGTCGCTGGAGATAAGTTTGCTCTTTTGCCCGGTGTGCAAAGTGGCCTTGCCATATTCGCGGTTTGGCGACGGTTCAACCTTGCCGCCCATGGCTTTGGCGATAAGCTGCAAGCCGTAACAAATTCCCAGTATTGGTACTTCAAGTTCAAAAACAGCCGGGTCAAGCGCCGGGGCGTTTTTGTCGTAAACCGATGCCGGCCCGCCGGATAAGATAATCCCCAGGGGGTTCATTCGTTTCAGCTCTTCAACCGGCGTCTGGCAAGGAACAATTTGGCTGAAAATGTGTAATTCTCTGGCCCGCCGGGCGATTAATTGCGTGTACTGCGAGCCGTAATCTAGAATGATGAGTTTTTGGTCTTCCATTGCCTTATTATACACGCCGAAGCGTATTTGCAACTCCTTCCAGCGATTCGAGCGTGCCTGCAAGCTTGGTACGGAGGTGGTGCAGCTCTGTAATATCGCGCATGATAACAGCCAGCTGGACGCATTCGCCAACAGCGTTAAGTATTGGTATTATCCGGATTTCGTAGGTTTGGCAGCCGAGCGGCATCTCCAGGTCTTCGGTAAACGTAATCGGCTCTTTGTCAACCGCCGCCTTTTTGTAATGTTTGGTGAGCTTTTGGTAGACACGAGGCGTGAATATTTCTTTGATATTACTGCCTGATTCGACCTTCTTGCTGCCGGTTGAGCGCAGATAACCGGGATTTGCTAATAGTAGCTGATATTCATTGTCGGACCCCACTCCTATTAGCAGTATGGCGTCCTGGATATTATCGAATACGGTTGTCAGATATTGCAGGAAAACTAACGATGATGACTCGGAGTTCATTTGTAAGGTATATGATACCTTAATAGGAGCGGTAATTACAAAGAATTTGCGTATAAACGATAGTAAATATTAAAATAAAATTAAATATGTATAATCCTGACAAGTATAAGGCTGCCCGTATCAATCCCTTGCAGACAAGGGGCAAGGAAAAAGTTCGCGTTATCCTGGCTGCGGCACTGGCGCTCTTTAAGGAGCGGGGCTTCGAAGAGGTAACCACCAACGATATTGCCCTGCGGGCCAAGATACCAATCGGCTCACTCTACCGTTATTACCCTAACAAGGACGCGATAATTGTAGCTCTGACAAATTTATGCATAGATGATCTGTGCGAAATATTCGATAACATCTCACAGCATCCTTTCCTGCCCTATCTGTCATGGGATGAGATGCTGCTGCTGATGGTTGATTCCTGGGTTAATTATGCAAAACTCAACGGCTCCTTTGCCTTGCTCTACGCTGAACGGGCACAGCCCCGCCTCCATGAGCTGAACAGTCAGGGCTGGCAGAGGTTTATGGATAAGTTCGCCAGTGTGCTGCGCAAGCGCTGCCCGCAGGTTACCGACCGGGAGTTTTACATTTGCTTCCATCTGTCACTGGCTGCTGCCGAACTGGGCATCAACGAGCAAAACGCCAAGATTGCAGGCCCTCATCCCCACTACGAAGCCGTAGAGGCCATCGCTCGTTACATGCTTGAGGCGTGCAACCGCCACGAGCATGGTGTTGCCTGAGACTATTGCTGGCTGTCGGCCTGGGCCGGTGCCACGCTGACCGGTCCGACGTCGATGATGCGATCAGTGTCCGGCCGGTAAATTATTACTCGCTTGGCTTTTTGGTATATTAAAATCTTATCGCCGTTATTTGCTTGCTGCAGAAATTTAGTCTGCAGAGACTGTTTGTCTGTGACTGTTGCTAGAGCCGGAGTTTCATCCCGGGGTAGCGTATAGTGCCGCCCAACTCGCTCGGCAACTATCCTGACATCATTCATATTATTGTTAGAATCTTGGCGCATTTGGAGCAGTACGCCAGCGGCGATAAGAGCGACAACGAGCAATGGACCGCCGATAAATATTATCTTTGCCCAAGGAAGTACGCGGCAGCGCTTGCGGCGGTTGGTGATTGTCGGCGGAGTAACGTCAGCGAATTTCAGTGGTTTGATGGTGTTCTTGTGTCTCATAGCTAGTTATCTGTCTCCATATATTGTGATACGACATCAACACCTACTGCCGCTGCAGTAGTACCGTTATTGACCCATATTTGAGGGCTCATAAGGGTTGTAAAGGAAGGTAGTTTGGTCGTGGTGCTCCCGTCGTAAACCGCACCAGTGCTTATATCCTGCAGAGAATAATACAGCGTAGCGCTATTAGGCGGGCTAAAAATGCGCGCCTCGTACATGTTGGCATTTGCCGTAGTGCAAGGGAAGGAGCCGGTCAGTGCGTCTTTGGTGGCAGTGCCTGAAGCATCGTTATGCATAAAAGTGAACTGGCTTTCGCCCAGGTCGCAGCCGAAACCGAGGCTGTTTAGGAAGGTCGAAGGGTTGGCATTAGACAAGGCCCCTGTTGTGGCCGACAACCCTACGAAGCTGCGCATTGTGGTTTGCGTTTGGGAGATTCCAAAGCGGGCCACATAGAAGAATCCCCCAAGCCCCTCGGCATTACCGCGCCAGAATTGAGCCAGGGCATGCCTTGTGCCGGCTGCCGAGCCGGCGGTTGTGGCAGAGACGTATCCGATGCGGCGCATCGAAGTAAATAAGCTCGTGGTTGCAACGCTTCGGGATGTAGCCGTACCGGATGCTGTGTTACCGAAGTTCATGACGGACACGCTGGTTCCGCTCCCCTGCGAGGTCCACCATCCGACTTTGTTGGCAAAAAGCGCCGGCTGGAATGCGGTGCTGATGCCGCTCGGGCCTTTGATCTTCAGCAGAGTTCGTCCGGCGCGGGTCTGGGCAAAGATACGCAGACTGCCGACAGCAGGAGCAGAGGGGTCGTCCATATTGGCCAACTGCAGCCCGCCGGAACTAACGTCAAGCCCGATGTCGAAGCCGCTGGCTACGCTGATGGCTACGGAGCTTCCTGCTCCGGCAACGCTCGGTCCTTCCAGTTTGATGCCATAACTTGTTACCCCGCTGGCCGGTCCGGTGGAATTTGCCACTAGGCGTAACCCGCTCCACGTACCGCCGCTCGCACTGCCGGGTGTGTAGTCGATGCGCATGCCGGCTGCTTCAACTGGTGCGTTGCCCCCGGCGTAGTTGATGCTGAGGCCGTTGGCATCGGCAGTAGTTGAAGGGTAGGAAGAGTTGTCGATACTTAACAAGTCAACGGTAGGTGCGGCGCCCGCAACGATTGAGACCCCTTTGCCGCTAGTAGTAGAAATGGTTGCCGGCGATGACGCATCGTAAGTTGCTTGTAGAGTTGACGCGCAGCTGGAAAAGCTTAACGTGCCGGAGACATCGGTTTGCTTGAGACAGTCACCGCTGTTGCCGAGGTTCGACGGTAACGTTATCCCAAAAGAGCTGGTCGGGTTTGTGTTGGGGGCTTGGAGGGTTACGGTGTTGGCGCCAATAGCGTTGCTGAGGATTATCGCCCCCTGGCTCGCCCCTGCCGCACCAGACGCCAAAGAGCCTGAAATATTGATATTGCCAGTTTGCCGGGAGCCTGGCGAGAGTTGCACCAAATTGCTTGAATCGAGGCCGTCTAATAAATCTGAGTTGAAGGCCTGAGGGGATGATGTCAGGCGTACGCGTGGCGACATTTCGGCGTCAGTCCCGACCTTGACGCCCAAATATAAAGTACTGCTGTTGAAGTTGATGCTGCCAGGCAGGGAGGTCGCATCCCCCAGGTTTGTATGAAATAGTCCTGCTTCTACCGGTACTGGCTTTGATTCCGACCAGACAGCTGTGCCGCCTGTCGGCTCTGAGTAAACGGCGAAAACCATCGTGTAGTTGCCGTCGGCTACGTTGGTGCCATCAGTGTTCGTGAGCTTTCCCTGAAAGCTTATATATGGGGTCGTGACGGCCGACACGGTAGTAACCATAAACGGCGAAAAGCAAAGTACCAAAAATAGCACCGAAGCAGTAGCAAACCGGGCCAACCTGATAGCCGGGGCAGACATAAAGCCAGGATTCATGAAATATCCCTCCCGATCAGCATCGGCCGTTTGGGTCTGGGATCAGTCCGGGGCGTACTTTTGCGCGAAAAATATTGCCGGATGCGTTTCGAGTTCCTTGCGGTTATGTATATTAATGTTCCAACGGCCAGTAAACCGGCGATATGCCACCATGCTATGTAGAGGAATTTCTCGTGAGCGGTTTGTAACTGCCGGTCGTTGCCCGGACCGTATGCTACATTGACTTCGTAGGTGCCAGGCAATGTGGCTGCGGCAAGCTTTACTAGCGGGGTCCGAAGCTCAAGGCTGTTTCCCGGGGAAATGGCTGCCGACTGCTCGTTTAATACCCCTTTGCTCACTACGGTACCGTCCGGCGCGGTAATGGTGACTATTCCATGCGGGATAACAACTATGTTGCCGGTGTTCTTCAGGGTTGTGCCGACAGACGATGGCGTGCCAAGAGATATGCTCGGTTTGGAGAGTTGTGACAGAGTCAGGCCGGCAACGGCCCCGTCGTTTTTGATAGCCGTCAGCGGCAAGCGAATTGTCGGCGACACGCCTACCCCCGATGAATTGCCTGCCAGCTGATTTATGACCAGATCGATTTGTTGGCTGCCGGGCGGCCAGGACTGGCTGTCGGTCCAGGTCACGGTTTCCTTGACGGTCTCGCCGGGCATGATTGTAACATCGCTTGGCAACACAGAAAGTTGTTGCTCCAGCCCTGCTCTGCCTGGTAGTTTCTGTGTCGATTCCTCAAGGCCGAGATGCAGGTTCACGGCACCTTGGTAGCGGTTAATGATTGAGAATTCTGCGGACGTTTGTTGTTGTCCCTCGTGCAATTCCAACTTAATGGCCGCCGGGCTGACAGTAATGCCGCCCGCCGGGCCGGCATTAACAACAGCCGTATTAGCGCAGAAGAGCACAGCGAGTGATATGCCTAATAGTTTACCTGTGACGTGACGCATACTTTCGCACCTTTTTCGTACCCTTGAATATTAGCCGGCCCCAGCTGGCTATGCCCATGATCAAGATGACGCATACGAGTAAAATGACCAGCAATAGAGTCCAGGGGATGACCCAGAATGTTTTGGCTGCCACTACTGGTATGTCGCGTTGGCCGTCATTGTAAACTAGCACGGCTTTTGCCACGTACTTGCCGAAGCGCAGCTGGTGGACGCGTTTCCAGTCCCAGCTAAGACGAGGCTTGCCGCTGTCCCTCTTGATATAAACAGGAAAACCGTCTCCCCACTCTGCTGTGAACTCGCGGGATGTGCCCGGCAGTACGTAATTACTGCCCGGATTGAGCCGTATGCTGGCTATAGGCTTCGTATCATTAAAGGCGCGCTGTATGAATAGTGTTCCCTTTGGCTGGTCAATGACATTGCCGTTGTTGCTTATTGTCAGTTTGAAAGCTGCCGGCAAGTATTGATATTGTTCTTTGTCGCTAGCCAGGCTGCTGATAGACAACTGCCTTTTTGCATCCGGCCTGTCGATATTGATAAGGCAAAAGACCGCCACGGTTCCGCGCAGATTAACTCCTTGGCTGTCTGCGGTGGAGCCTTGCCTCGCCAGGGTAATTGCTGCCGAATAACTGAAGCCGACATTTGTGGGGGTGCTAAAGACGACTGATAGGTTTTGGGTGCCACCGGCCGGTATGGTCAATGATGATTCCTTGAAAGAAACCCAATTCTTCAGCTCTGACGGCGCCGACTCCTGCAACTGCACATTGTGGCTATTCTTGTCTATGGTGAAGCTGCCGAGATGGGGATAGAGCGTTTCAGCGTGGTTGCTGAAGTTCCGTACGGTAATTATTGCTGTTTGTGTGCGCCCCGGCGGCAATTTGACTACTAATGGCGATGGCGAGACCTGGATATTAAAGTCGCTGGCAGAATTTGTCGCAGCCCTTGCCTGCTCAGTCAACCCCACGAGAATAGGCGTTGTCAAAAAGCCGATCGCCAGGCAGCACAATAGTGGTGTCCGCCAAAAGCCGCACACCACCTTTTTATGCAACCATAGCTGAACATGGCTGAAAGACATCACACACTACTCTCGTTAGGTTGTATAGAGGGGTTACGATCAATTAGAACATACCTGCACCAACCACTGTGATCGTATCAGTGTAGTCGGTGGCGGAAGCGGTTGTGGCAGTGATGCCGGCATTGTTTTTGAGCGTCAAAACGGCATTATTGGCAGTTCCGTTAGAGCTCGCGATAGTGCGCAAAGCCGTATCGAGGCCTGCCCCGTGGGAGGTTAATGCGCCGTCAAAAGCGCCGACACTGACAGTTCCCGTGCCCCCGGCCTGTGTGCTGGTTACGCCCAGGTTGTATCCTTCGTTGCCGGCGGTTACGACACTGGCATTGCCTGCCGGGGCGGTAGACGGGATAGTGGAGCTGGTGGATGCCGAATTCAGACCAGTGTTAAAGTCCTTGGCCCATACTAGCCACCCGGCAGCGGCATTGGTGTTTACCGTGACGGTACGCGGCGATGCGCTGGTGGTTACGGAGCCGGACGAAAGATTGCCGAGCGGGTCGGTACTGCCATTCAGGGCCAGGTTAAACGCCTGCGGAATGGTAGCTGTAACAGATATTTGGTCACTGGATAGGCTTTGTGTAGTGAATGAGCCTGTGTCAATCGTCGCCGGCACGGATGTACGCGTGGTTATGCTGCCCGCATTCGCACTGCCTGCAGAAGACGTCACTTGTACAGCGGCAGCATTAGTCCAGTTGAAACAGTATAAAGTGCCTACCGTCAGTTCTCCGCTCGGAAATGTCACTGTCTGTGAAGTGACATTGCTGGCAGTGCCAATTCCCGGCCATGTGGTGCCGCCTGACGGCCACGTCAAATTAGTGGAACTGACCGTAAAGGTGGCGGCTGCACCTAGCGTATAGCCAGTCGGAAACACTACCTGCACAGAGGCTTCTGTGGCGGCCGTGGCCGGTTTGGCGCAAACGGTGCCAGTTGTTTGCTGTGAAACTTGCAAGCGATCAAATCTGATGAATGTGTTGCTTAGCGCGCCGGCCTCTGCCCGGGTCGTTTGTAAGGCTGCAAACGAAAGAGTCAGGATCAGTAATGCGGAAAATGAGTAAAAACTCGCCTTTTTTCTTTTACTAAATGCCAATAATGCTAAGCGCATACTATCCCCCTAGTTATGCTTATTCTTATAGAATTAGTATGAACAATTTTTCGTAAAAAACAAGAGCAAAAGCCAAAAGAAAGCCAAAAGAAATCTAAAAAATTAATGAAATTGAGATTGTCAGCGCATCACTATAATCGGTTGCGGGCAGTGACGAACCATCGGCCCTAGCCTTTAATGCGAGCGAGATACTGCCGCTGTTCATCGGAACGCTAAAGTCAGCGACGGCCTGCCAGGAGGTACTTAATAATCCTACGGCGTTACCTGTGCCGTTATACGGAGCTCGGGCGGTTAATGGTCCTCCGCTGACTTGTGTCGTACCGGTCACTTGGGCCCCGTAACCCCCGCCGGCAGAAGACAGGTCAGTAGTTGCCGAAGCAAGGGTGCCTCCTGTTGTGTTGCTGTGAAGCCCGGTATTTTGGCCGTGAATAAGGACTTGTCCCCCATTCTTTGAGTTGGTCGTAATAGTAGAGATGATGCTCGCGCTCCCTGTGCTTACCGAATCTGCCCGGCAGACTGGGAAAAATAACGGAAAACGGCGGTGTTGACGTTTGCGAGGTTGAAATTCCGAATGTCACGCTTGGTACCGAAGTAGCCGCTGAGGCCGTAGGGCCGAACTTGCCGCCCGTAGACTTGCCTTGCAGCGCAGCGACTTTGACTTGGTAGCCTGTGTTGTTCTCTAGCCCTAATATCCAACAGCCGTTTGTCCCACCCCAGGCCGCATATGTTTGGTAATTGGATATCGCGAAACCGGGACCGATCGTCTGATCCTGCTGGACATATTTGGTGGTCACAAAATTGTCTTTACTTATCGCAATGGCGTACTTTGTGTCAGTCGGAGCACCGGCGGTTTGCAGGGTGATTTTTAAGCGGTCGTAGCTGTCGTCCGGATTTGTGAAGCTAGGGGCGGCTGGCGCGGCAACTGTAGCCGAAGAACGAATACCAGCCGGCAGTTTATATGAGGCTCCCGACAGATTCTCTCCGCCCGCTCCGACGGACGAGTTGAGCTGATAGCTCGTGCTGCTGCCGCTGCCTGCCCCGTTGCCAAAGTCATAGGATGGCATAGCGTAATTCGTGCTTGCAGGCACAACAGCTAAAAAGGACAGTATTGCGACTCTGAACATATCCCCAACTATAGCATAAGCCTATACCTTGCCTGAAGGCCGGGCGTAAGCTTCTACTGAGTGCCTGTTGCCGGATTCAAGAGCTTTTGGACGTACGCCTGAATGTCGGTGTAGTCGTCAACGCCCAGCTTAGGCACGAGAGCGCTCTGGCCGGTGCGCGTTCTGTAGCTTGCAAGCAAACTCTTGCCGTCAACGTCGTTCAGGCCAGCCGAGGTAACGGCGCTGTCGGGAATTTTTTTGCTGATATTGTATAGACGTCGGACATTGCCCAGTGACAGGTCGGTCTCAACGTTGTTGCCGATCGAGTCGAATAGCTCACCTAATTTTATGGGGTTGGATAGCGTGCCCATCGATGTGGCCTTGTCTTTAAGTGCAAGCAGGACCAGGCGTTGGTTCTTTGTCCGTTCAAAATCGCCCAGGCCGTAACCGTACGAGCCGTAAGAGTCGCCGCGAGCACGAGTCAGGGCTAATGCCTGGACACCGTTCAGCTTATTGGGGCCGTTGCTCAATTTGACTAATGGCTGGTAGTTATTATTGAGGTCCGGGCTGGGGTCGTACAGGCCGCGGGGGTCTGTGCTCTGAATATTAACAGTGATGCCTCCTACTGCGTTAACTGCTTCGCGAACAGCGCTGTAATTGACTAACGCGTAGTAATTCAAGGTCAGGCCGAATTTGCTGGAAATAGTTTTTTCCAGCAAGCCCATACCGCCCTTGGCATAACCGGCTTCGCTGAATTTGCCTTTCTCGCCGTCCTGGTAGGCTTCGTTGATTTTTGCATAACCATAACCCGGAATGTCAACGTACAGGTCGCGCGGGATGCTAAGCATGAAAGCGGTATTATTACGTGTATTGACGCTGACAACCATTATCGAATCAGTCAGGCTTGAGCCGGCGTGGTTGGGGTCGTCGGCCGAGTTACCGGCCAGCAGAATATTGACATGTCCGGTGTCCTCGCCCTTTAGTTTCTCGTTACGGAATAAACTGAATAAACCGCCCCAGCCAAAGACTTTAATTTCGTTGGAGAGCAGCTTCCATCCGAGCCAGCCGCCGATCAGCAGCCCGATGCCTACGATAATGCCGATAGTCCATAGGATAATTTTTTTCCAAGGCTTGCGCTTTTTTTGCTCTTTCGGTTCTATCTTCATAGTTTCGCCTCCTTGACCGCCTGGATGGTAGGTGTAATTGGGTAATGAGCGGTTGAGATCAAGTAGATTTTCAGGTTGTTGGCCGGACGCCGGGTTTTTAACTGCAGCTGTTTTTTTGCGAACCATAAGTTTATTATACGGCCTTTCATTCTTATCTGCGAGCATTGTTCAGAGTTTGGCCTCAACCGGGTATGGCCAGTGCGTGATACAATTTTGTAGATGGTTCGTCCAATAAATGCGGTCCGGGATGGTGTCCGCGCAGTAATGCGCGTAGTGGCACGCGCCCTGCATCGCATAACCGGCAACAAGTTGCATCCCAATACAGTCACTATTATCGGGTTGTTAATGCATATCCCTATCGCTATTCTGATCGCCCTACAGCATTATAATCTTTTAGCTGCGGTTTTACTGATCGTTTTTGGCTTATTTGATTCTCTGGACGGCGAATTGGCCCGCCTGCAGCATCGTGAGTCGCTGCGCGGCGGCTTTTTGGACGCCTCTACCGACCGTATGAAAGAAACATTCCTGTATACCGGCGTTGCCTATGCCTTGGCGCTTGGCCCCCACCCCGCGGCCGCAGCTTGGGCGGCAGCGGCTTGCGGCGCTTCAATATGCGTCAGCTATGTCAAGGCCAAGGGCGAAGCCATTGCTGCTTCCGGAATTAAAAAAATACCCTACACAGTTCTCAATAAGATGTTCAAAGACGGCATGCTGACTTTTGAACTGCGCATGGCGGTTTTGGTCGCAGGCCTGCTGTTTGGGCAACTGCTTATAGCTGTTGCGGTGGTCGCTATTCTAGCCGGATTCACCGCCTTGCAGCGGCTGGTGAGGATCGGCGAGGCGTTTGATTGATGTATAAGGTAGATCTTCACACCCATTCCACAGCTTCGCCGGACGGTTCCCTGGCCCTGGGCCACTACAGACGCATGTTAGACAACGGCAGCTTGGATTACGTAGCTATTACCGATCACAACACCATACTTTTTGCCAAGAAAGCGCAGGCTGCTCTGGGCAACCGGGTTATTATCGGCGAGGAGATTACGACGACTCAGGGTGAAATCATCGGGCTATTCTTGGGCAAAGCCATCCCCGCCGGGTTGTCTGTTTCGGAAACGATATCCCGCATCAAGCAACAGGGCGGCCTAGTCTACGTTCCCCACCCTTTTGAATCTGTACGACAAGGTTTGCCCGAGTCTGCCCTTGAACCAGTTGCGGACTTCATCGATATCGTCGAAGTGAATAACGGCCGGGCGGTCTTCCAGAACCGCAGTCAGCAGGCCAAAACTTGGGCAAAAAAACACTCCCTGCCCGGCGCAAGCAGCAGCAATTCGCATGGCTGGCACGGCTGGGGCAAAACTTATGTCATAATTGATCAGGTGCCGGAGGTCGGGACTTTTGCAAAAGCTTTAGCCGGTGCGAAGCATATCGTGCAATCCCCCGGCCTGCGCGGCATTTTGTACCCAAAGTATAATAGACTGCGTAAGGTGTTGTCATAATGTTAAAAGATTTATTATTTGCCCTATGGTTTTTCCTGCCGGCTGCCATGGCCAATGTAGTGCCGATTTTTGCCGTAAAGATTCCGGGGCTGAGCAAATTGAACGCTCCCATGGATTGCGGCCTGAAGTTTCGCGGCAAGCGCATTCTTGGCGATCATAAAACCTGGCGCGGTTTGGTGTGCGGTTTAATATTCTCAACACTAACGTTATGGTTGCAGCAGCTGGCGGTACGGCATTTTGGCTGGGCACAAACTTTGACTGACCAAGTCAACTATCCCGCCCTGCCTACGCTGATACTCGGCCCGTTGTTCGGACTTGGGGCATTGGGCGGCGACGCCATAGAAAGCTTCTTCAAGCGTCAGCGAGGCGTTGCTCCAGGGCACGGCTGGTTCCCCTTCGATCAGTTGGACTATATCATTGGCGGTGCGATAGCCACCATGCCGTTTGTAACACTCAGCTTGCCGCAGTATGTTTGGCTGGTCTTACTATGGTTAGTTGTACACATGGTGTCTACATATTTGGGCTGGGTGCTCAAACTCAAAGAGCGCCCCATCTGATCTTTTGCAAGCCAGCGGTTATAAAGCGGTGTTTATCTTACTATGCAAAATCGGTTGCACCGCCGGCAAATACGGTCCTATACTAAGTATTAGCAATGTGTGTGCTGGCTTAGCCTTCCTACACACAGGCTTATGACTACTCAGGAGTGCAAACAGACTGGCCGCCTGCGGCAATAGCGTCCCTGCATCTCTATCAAGCAAAAATGTTCCGGCAAGAGCAAAGATACTGACGGTTATCTCCCTGCTGCCTGACCATTCTTTTAAAATCCGTCGGCTGGCGTTCGGACGCAACGGCTTTCTTAATTTACTAACTGAAAACGCCTCGGGCCTGTCTTTGAAGCCCGGAGCAGATACATAGGAGCTTGAACTATGGGTAACCGCGTAACAATCAACAAAGAAGTACATGTGCCGGAGCTTTACTTCCGCAGCCACGGAGAAGTTAAGGGCGACCTCAAAAGCTACCCGCGCCGTATGGAATTCGAAGGGCGGGACTACACGTTTATGGACGGTTTACGCTACCTGATATACAAGGGGCAACAGCTGGTTCAGGTCTTTGATATGACAGACGGCAGCCAGGACTACCGGCTGAAGTTCGATGCCAGCCACAAGTCCTGGACGCTCATCGACATTACTTCTTAGTCTGTATCTATTCTTGTTTGAGCCTCTCCGGTTTTATGGAGAGGCTTTTTGTACGCCTTTAGAAATTCGTTAGCCTGCGATTGTTCGGCCCGGGTTTTTGTAAGTGACGCGTCCAGCCTTGCTAGCAGATCGTTGAGCGGGCCCCTAGTGTTAAGCACGCCGCTTTTTAGAAAGTATCCGCGCGAATCAGCCAGGTGACGTTCTGCAAGACGGCATGTGGTTAGCAGAGTGTCGTGCCAGAATTGGCGCTGGAAACGCGGCAGCAGTGCATGTAGATCGTATGTGCCGGGCCCAAGCCCGAGAGCGCGGGCTATGGCAGCGGTCACATAGCTTATGCGGCCGTTGCTAATGTCGTCTTCCCAGTCATGCATATCGTCAAGCAGTTGCCGAGCGCCGATGTAATATTTTAGGCCGTTTTGTATACAATTTGCTACCCGGCTGTTAGGGGGATAACCGGATTTTGCCAAGATCGCCATTGGTGCCAGCGTATGGCCGAGCGACCGACCGGCCAATTTATTGATACCGTTGTAATCCGGAAGCGGACCGATAGTGATAAGCTGGTTTTCGACCGGGAAGCGGCAAAGTGTGGTTTCCCAGGCATTGGCATTATCGATGGCCGCAAAGGTCTGTTTTACCAGAGTTTGGAACCCTTTGTCGCCGGGCATGGCCTGGCCGAACGCAGCAAAAGAACTACAAAGAGCAGTATTGGCAACAGGCAGCAAATTGATGTCTCCTTCCCCGTCCATCAGATTGTCGTATATCGTATAAGCCATCCAGCCGTAGAGGCTGGCCAGACTGAGCCTGGCCAGGAACTCACCGCAATGCTCAGCCGGTTTTGTAAGCGATGCATAAAAGAGCTGTGGCAAGAGTAGAATTTCTCTGGAGGTATCACCTCTGGCGATAAAATCCACCATCGCCAAACTGCGCGGCCGCAGGTCGTTGCCAAGCCAGGACAATTCCCGCTTCGCTTGCTGCAGCAGCGCCTCGTAATCTTTTTTGTGCGTGTCATCTGCTCGTCGTAGCGGAGCGGCGGGCGGCCTTTTTTGGCATTCGCTTAACGCTTCTATGGCAAGTGCCGTGGTGAGTGTTTTTGCGCCATAATAATAACAACGTCCTTGGCGTTGGGGTTCATGGCAAAAGGCTTCTGCGGTCCAGGAGCCGTCCGGCATTTGTAACTGCAAAAGCGTTTTTATAAGACGATTGGCATCCGCGTCTTGCCCAAGCTCATGAAAGGCGGAAATTGCCAGGGCCATAGATTGCGGGTTGTCGAGCGGCAGTGTTTTGATGTATGATGTCAGATTTTTCTGGTGCACGCCGCGGTACGCCCGGGCGGCATAGTATATGGGTATTAATTGCTGAGGATAATAAGGCGAGCGAAATTCACAGGCGGTGATAGCGTCTTCAATGAGTCTGGTCAAGCTTGGCAAAGGTTGTGCGGCCAGGCGCAGAAAATATGCGATATTGCTGTTGACAGCCAAATCGACATCAACCCAAGCCGGAGGACTATCTTTTGGTACCAGCCAGGTACGGTATGGTCCGCCGACGTTGGTTTCGGTGGCTATCAGGAGTTTAACGATGCTGCCAAGCGCCGCCGCGTCCACCGAGGCAGGGTCATTTTTGTATAGGCCTATCAGGGCGCAGAAGGTATCGTCAAGATCATCAGGGTATGGTGAGGTGTGCCGCTCAGGGCTGTTCTTTGACCAATAATTAAAGGACCAAGAGGAACTTTTTTGGTTTATTAGCCAGGCCGCCAGATTGCAGCGTATATCCTTGGCTTCTTCTAGGCCGCATAATGAGTTGAGAATCAATGACGGTACAAACGTGGTGTGGTGCATAGTCTTACAGTAGAATGGTTTCTCAACCGGACTCGCAAGACTGACAAAGCTGCCGTTTCGCTCCTGTTCTTTTCTGATAAACTCAAGGCCGCGACCAATGGCCGCTCCCACCTCCCCTTGTTGCATACTAAGTCTTTGCTAACGTGATAATGAAACTGGTGTGCCCCAATGTACCATCTAGGCTGATATTGCCGCCGAAATTTTCTTCGGCGATTTGCTTGGCAATAGACAATCCCATACCCATGCCGGTTTTTTTGGTGCTGAAGAATGGCTCGAATAACTTCTGGTGGTCTTCGGGGTTGATGCCCTTGCCCCAGTCTGTGACAGTGATAATAATCTTGCTGCCGGCAAGTTCTACGCTGACTTTTACTTCCCGGTGACGGTCCTGGCCCGCGCCGGCATAGGCGTCTATGCCATTGGTTATCATATTGGCCATTAACTGCCGGAAGCGTATCGAGTCGCCGCGGCAGCGCAGATCCTGTTTGTCTGCTAGCAGCTCATACTTTAGCGCGACATTAGCCTCTGATGCTTTGTGTGTCAAGATAGTTATTACCGCCTGCATTTCGCTGGCGATATTAAACGGGGCTACCCTTACCTTCCCGTGGAGCTGGTCCCGTACTCTAAGGACCATATCGTCTATGTAGCGTATGCTATGCTTGGCGCGTTTAAGCACTGATTGGTCTTTGGTTTCGAGTCCGTCGATATCCAGCGTAAGGGTTGTAAGGTGGTTGGCAAGGTCATGCAATAGGGCTGTACTGAGCTGTCCAAGTTCGGCAAACCGGTAGAGCTGCTGGATCTTCTCAAGCTGTGCGGCTTGCAGCTCCTCGGTCCGCTCCTCTACTTTACTCTCCAGTAGGAGCTTTTGCCGCCTTAGCCCTGATTGGCGCGCCTGGCACGGCGCAGTGACTGTTCGGTTCGCTCATTGAATAGCCAGGATACCAGGGCTATGACCCCGAAAATCAAAAAAGGTCCGGACACGGTTCCAAAATTCAGCGGGTCTTCGGCCCAATCCAAATCCGGGTTGATAATGTTTTTCGACTCGGCAATTTGCAAACCGACGATGATGACCGCTGCTGTAACGGCACCATATACCGGATAACCTGACCCCAGTACGACGCCGACGAGCATAATGACAAACCCAAACAGCAATGCGGCCGATGGCATGCTTACGCCCCAACAGGCACTGACTACGGCGGCCAGTGACATATAGGCGGCTATAAACGACCATGAAGCCAATTTATGCCTACCGGAGCGCGACAAATATAATATCAAGCATGCGATTATGAGTGCCCCGGCAGTGCCCAGCAGGCGGGTCAAGACATACTCATGGTCCATCAAGCTGTAGCTGATTACGAAAAGCACAATCGTGCACAGCAGCATAGCAGCAGTACCAACGAGCAGTATATTTAAGACAAACTCACGGTTTCGTAAGTCCTCGTTGTGCTGTCGGGGTTCAATGAACTTTATATAAAATCGGTGGAACATGTTTTTGATATGAATTGCGAGCGTCATAAAGGCGCTCGCAATGTGTTTCTTTGGTTAGCGCTGCTCGGCAGAGAACCAAGCAGAAGCCAGCTCCGCTCTGCCGATCAAGGATTGTTCTACAGAAGCGCTGCTGCGTGCATTAGCATCAGTCAAGATGCTGGTGATGACATCGCTCATATTTTTTTGCCTCCCCCTTATTTTTATATATCGTCTACGATCATATAGCCAATGCCATATGCGGTTTTGATTAACTGTTGCTTAAAAGGGCGATCTACCTTGTCCCTCAAATGTTTGATGTGGACATCAACGGTATTGTGCCAGGTTTCCTTATTCGTATCCCAGGCGTGGTCGACGATCATTGACCGTGTTACGGCTCTGCCGCGGTTACGCACCAGATACTCTAGTATATCAAACTCTTTGCGTCGTAACGTAATAGGCTTGCCGGCACGCATAACATGCCGCCTTCCGGGGTCAATAACCAGGTCACGTACTTCTAGAATTTTTGCTTCGCTGATAGTCGGCGATCGCCTAAGCAGTGCGTTAATTCTGGCCTTGAGTTCGGCCATGCTGAACGGCTTGGTGACGTAATCATCAGCACCAGCATTTAGGACGGTGATTTTACTGGGTATATCGGTGACTGCTGTGAGTATAAGAATAGGCGTGCTGACTTGCGCGGCTCTTAGGGCTTTGCATACCTCGTAGCCGTTTTTATCAGGCAGATGCAAGTCGAGAATAATCAGATCGTGAGCGCCGACAAAGGCGTGGTGCAGGCCCTCTTCGCCGGTGTGGGCGGAATCCATAATGAAACTTTTGCCTAAAGAGCGTTTTAGACTATCGACAAGCGAGCAGTTGTCTTCTATAACTAACAGTTTCATGGCCTACCCATAGTTCAGTTATCGTAACAGCTTAATTATTAAATAGTCATTAAATATCTTAAATAATAGTTATTTTCGGTAGTCGTATTTTTTACAAAGTTAGTATTGTTTTAATGAGTATATCTGATACTGCTAGTATCGTGGGTGTCTTTTCGCCTGCGACAACAATCCATTGTCTTGTGGCATTTTCGCGTTTCTGCCTACGCTGACGCCTGTACAGCCGCTCGGACTTTGGGTGGGCATGTCTGAGCGGCTGCACAGGCGTCAATAGTTGGTAAGGAAGAACATATCATAAATCCGCCCACTCACGCTACGGTCTAAATATCAATATTAGCGACTTTATCCCCAATTATCCCCAATAAACTTATGCTAAAATTAACAATATAATGTTGTTAAAATTGTTGATTTAATTAACAAACGGCAAGTCACGGAGGCTTTATGGACATACGCAAGGACCAGGCAGATCAACAGCCTCAGCCAAAAACAGGCGTAGACCAGGCGCAGCCGGAGGTCGCCCCTCAGATCCGCACCGGAAGGCCGGGAAATCATCATAAGCTGGCGATTGCTGTCATATTTTTCCTGATAGTTGCCATTTTGGCCGGTGCCGCCTATTTTGTGTGGCGCAAGGTTGGGGATTCCGACAAAAGCACCAGCAGCAACAAAAACCAGGGGGTAAAGTCAGTTTCCATTCCCCAGAAAGTTATGGATAACAAGTTCGGCTTTCTGGGGGGAGGATCTGAAGATAAGGGCGAAGCAATAGTCGAATCCGGCGCCGCCTGGGTGCGTCCCCACCCTGGCGCATTCGTTTGGGATATGATGCAAGCTGCCAAGAGCAGCTCGATAGATTTCACAGAAGCTGATGCCATGGTTGCCGGCTACCAGTCTTCGGGCCTAGCTATGTTGGCAACAATCTGGCCGTTCGCGGAGTGGGACCAGCAGACTTCGGCTGCTGCTGCCAGCTGCAAGGTGTCTGACAATGATGAGTTTTTGCCTGCTAACGATAAAAAAAGCCGCGGCTCGTATCTGCCCGCCCACAGGTGCAATCCAAGTGATTGGCAGTCTTACCAAACATGGGTTAATGCCATTGTTGAACGCTACGACGGCGACGGCGTCAATGATATGCCCGGACTGAAGATACCGGTTAAGTACTGGGAAGTGATGAACGAGCCTGATCTTGCCCGGGGCGCAGGGCCAAATGGTGACAGGCTGACCTTTTACAAGCAAGGGCCTGCCGAGTACGGCGAATTGCTGAAACAGACATACACCGCAATAAAAAAGGCTGACTCAAAAAGCCAGGTGCTAATTGCCGGCGCAGCCGGCGGCCAGGACGAATTTCTGGGCTTTTACCAGGAGTTGTTCGCAAAGGTCGCTGACATTAAAAATTACTTTGATATTGGCAACGTACATTGCATTTCTAACGACGAAACCACGCACGATTTTAATGTCGGAGCCTATAAGAGCACCTTAGCCAAGGCAGGAATAACCAAGCCGGTTTGGGTGACAGAAGCCGAAGCGATGTACGGCAAAACCGCTGACGAGAATTACCAGAATACCAAGGCCAGCACCAGCGGGGCTTTGGCTGCCGGAGCGGAGCGCATATTCTTTACGCGTTATCAGTTTGACGATTTCCGGACCGACATGTCCCAGCAAACTGCTGACGGCAGCTACCCCAGCGCTCAGAAGTACAAAGAGCTGATCGAGAGCAATTAGGCCTACATGTCTCTACTGCTCGCCGAACAGCTCTTTTAAAATGGACTTTGCCTCTGCGAGGATGCCTTTCTGCTCGTGGTCGAGATTGTCGCCTGCCCTGTTGATATAAAAATTAAGCATCGACATGGCCGATTGATAAGGTGTCCCCTTTCGGCGCGTGCTGTTTTCGGCGCTCCGTTTTAACGACGCGGCAATTTTATGCGGGTCTTTCCAGGTAAATAAACCCTCCTCTAGATCCAAAGCATTGCTGGTTTCGGTAACATGTGCCGACCATTTATGCTTGCTCATAATCCAATATTAGCAGATTTGTCTGTGGCTGCCCTAACAGTCTGCAAGGATTCGGCTGGAAGAAGTTTGCAAGACGCGTGTTGTAAAGTACGCGGCTTTTTGCAGTGTTTCTTGGCCGGCTCGTCCTTCGAGTATGCCGCCATACACGACACCAGCTGTGGTGTCGCCTGCCCCTGAGGTGTTGACTATACGCGAGGGGTCAAGCGGGTACGCGACAGAGTCGGCAATATACTTGCCGTCCCACTGGGCGATCATACCCTCCTCCCCGAAGGTCATTACAACATAAGGAACGTCATCGCAAACCGGATGAGAGCGGAAGCCGTCGCGGCTGGCGGCTTCCTGGTCAAGCTCATCGTAAAGCGCGTCATACTCAAGTGAATTACCGCACAAAACGCCTATTTTGTGGCTGGCGATATATTTCCGGATTTGTTGGCGTAGCGGGCCGGTCAGTATGCTGTGGTTACCCAGCGATAGCCCGATACGATGGCTGCCGGACTTGATAAGCTCGTCTAAATATTCGGCAAGTTTGGTGCCCTGCAGCTCGTAGGCATCGACAATTACTAGATCCGGGTGTCTGCCGGACAAATCGTATGGGTCTAGGTCGCCCGCGACACCAGGGTACATAGCCAGCGTTTTTTCGGTGTTTGTCTGGCCGCTTAACACGAACCCTACCGGGTTGAAGCCTGGGGCTGGCTGGTAGTCATGACAGATGCCTGACTCTACGACTGCTCTGTTGAAAAAACTGGATAACGGGTCGAGCACCCCACTTTGTCGAGCCAGTGTTGTTACGAGGCTGGAGTTATGCCGCAAGTGCGGCGGCATAGCACTCAGCATACCCAGGATACTTGAGCCGGGATTGATTGTGGCATCATCCCTGGCGTTTATAGTGTCCAATAGGCTATTGGTGTCGCTATCGCCAGTGACAGTTTTCGCTAATTGCGAAAACTCGTCTGCTGTTTCGATACGTTTCCAGCCACCTGGCTCTAATCCCAAAACCTCGCAACAGGATTGGTATTGAGCATCTGGCAGTTGAGCACTGATGTCTACTAGACTCGGGCTAAAGCCTATAACTTCCTTGCTCATGCTTTTGTGCTTCTAGTGCCAAGAGAGTTATCTCTAAAGACGGTCAGGCCCTTCAAGTTAAGTCTGTAGGCACTCCAGAGTGATTGCAGAACGTCGTCTGGGGTGGCCTCTTCCGGCAGGTTAATGGTCTTGGCTAATGCTTCGTCAAGGAAGCTTTGGAACCCGGCCTGGACATTAAGGTGGGCATCCGGGGAGATCTGCCTGGCAGTTGTCAGATGTGGTACCAAAGCTAATGTGTCATCGTCAAGTATTCCTTCTGTGCTAAGAGCTATTGCACCCAGAATTGTTTCAGCATCAGCGCGCTGGCGCAAGTCTTCCATAACGACCCGGTGGACCATACCAGTTCGGTAATCTGCTAGCGAGAAATGCGGTTCAAGGCTCTTTGACGAGCCGACTATTGCGCTGCTCGTACCTGTTGGCGGCAACGAGGTGGTTGAGGCGTGACGGATACCGAAGCTGTCTATTTCGTCAAAAAGCGTTTCCCATTGTTCTTCGCTCACTACGCCAGTCGTACGGGGCAATTTGCGCCGCTGCCATTCAGGGTCAGCGTAACGGCTCTCAAAGAATGCCGGAAACGCGCCGCGTTGTTTGGCGAGCTGTGCCGATTCGACCTTTGAGTTATAGTCCATTAGTTCGGATATACTGGTTGCGATTTTGACAGCTTCGGGGCTGTCGTAAGGGACGCCCATTTTTACCAGCAGGTCAGCGAAGCCGGTTATGCCCACGCCGATACGCCGCTTGCGTTCTACGAGCGGCAGCTGCAGATGTTCGCTGTTGCGGATTGTGTATTCGACTGAAGCGTCAAGAAGCCGGGTCATGACCTTGACCGCTTCACCAAAGCTCTCGGCAGCTAGGCCTTCTCGTGAGCCTAGGGAAGCAACGTTGATGTAGCTAAACTGGCAGGCTTCGCCGGCAGCCATGGCAACCTCGGCACAGGGAGCCGTGCTTTTGTACTCCCATTGCGGAGTTGGGTTGTCGGCATTGATGCGGTCTTTAAAGAGAATGCCTGGCTCGCCGCAGTAATGGGCACATTCGGCTATCTCCTTTAGTAATTCGGCTGCGGGCATAGTGTCTACCACGGCGCCGCTATCATCGGTCAGATTCCAGACTTCGCCCTTTTGTGCGGCCTCAAATAAGTCTTCGGTAACGAATACCGATAGATTGAAGCGCCATTTAGAGAAATCGGCTTCTCGTTTGGTACGTACAAAGTCAACGACTCCGGGGTGATCGGCGCGTAGCGTAGCCATGCTGGCTACTGGGCGCTGCTGGTTGGATACCAAGTAGTCATTTATTCTGTCTAGCTGGCCGTTTAGGTCGAGCAAGGCGCCAGCGGGGTCTTCGATGTCTGACAGATCGTAACCTGTCCCGAGTGATTTATCTAATGCTGCGAAAGAATCAGCGGCGAACCGCCTAACGTCTACTTGGCCGTTCTTGACTCTGACGGGCAGTACTGTGCAGGCCGCGGTGACTTCTTGATCTCTTCCGGCGTGCGTAAGTATGGGGGTGCCGTATACAATTACGCCGCGGTTCACCAAGTCGACTACAGTGTCGGCGAATTTCGTGTCCTGGTATCCTTGGAGCTCTTCGTCCATCTCGAGCAAGGCGCCAGTTGATCTTTCAAGCGCTTGTGTCATGGTTTCATCGCCGACCAAGATGCCGCGCTGCTGCATGAGCGCCTCGGAGCTGGCTGTGTATATTGCTGGGTCTAGCTGTATTTGGGTATGCAGAAATACAGGGTTTTGTTCTGGTGTTGTCATATTGTCCTCTTAGTTACGGTATAAAAAATTGTGGCAGGCGTTGTGGATTTACCATCCTAGCTCTGAAAATTGGACGCCTGCCCGTATATGCAAAATCGCTTCCTTGACGCGTGGTACTATACTTTCCGGAAGGCCATTTTCGGGGAACCACTCCAGGCCGCCGCACTTGTCTGGCTCTGTAATCAAAGGCTCTCCGGTGTAGTGCGTCGCTCTAAAATATACGTCCAGACGCTCGTCACTTGGGTCTCCAGGTATCTCTGACCGGGTATGCATTGTATGCATGTATTCCAGGTCGTCCGGGGCTACACATAATCCTGTCTCTTCTTCGGCCTCGCGGGCCGCGGCAGCCAGCAGGCTTTCGTCAGGTTCCTGGTGGCCTGCCACAAGGCCCCAATCGCCGTCGCGGTAGCCGGTTCCGCACCTACGGAGAAACAGGATCTTGGTTAGGCTTTTATCTCGGGGACTAGGTCGTTCTATAAATATATGGACCGCCGGGGCGACGCGGTATCTTTCGGACATAATATTTTTCTCTATCTTATAGCGGTAATAATGCTTTGTATTTCTTGGTAAACCGGCTGGGAGGCGGCGATGATCATATCACTATGAGTGGTTTTATAGTCGTTACCTTCGAGGTCCTGTACAATGCCGCCAGCTTCCTGGACAATCAGCGACCCTGCGGCGAAGTCATAATCGTTGCCGAACGGATCAAGGCAGACACGTGCTTCTGCGCGGCCATCGGCGACCATTATAAATTCGTACCCGGCGCAGCACAGGTTCATCAGCTTAAAGCGTTTGGAAAGCTCTTGGTAGATGGCCAGGTTGTGCTGGCTACCCAGCCGTATTTCGGTTAGAACCATGGCCTCTCTGTGTGTGCGGGTGCTCGTTTTTAGCCGTTGACCGTTTTTGTAGGCACCAACACCCTTGATTGCATAGTAGAGATCTTTATTGGCAAGGTTATAAATAATTCCTACAACTGGCTTTAAGTCTTCAATAAGAGCCATCATGATAGTACAGAAGTCGTTGCCGCGGGTGAAGTGAATTGTGCCGTCGATGGGGTCTATAAGCCAGTAGCGTCGCGCCGTGCGGTCACCGCCCTGCTCTTCGCCGACAATTGGCGTGCCCGGGTCAAGCTCGTTAAGGCGTTTGGCCAGCAACTTTTCGACCTCGTCGTCAAGCTCAGTCAGAACGTCGAAAGCGCTAAGCTTTTGAGTGTGCTTAATAGCGCCGGATAACGGCAGTAAGCGTTCCCTGATTGTGTCAAAATCTTTTTCAAGCCCTCGGATGACTGTTTTGTAGTGTTTTATCCCGTCTTCTGACATAACATTCTTAGGTGTTCCTTGAGCGCCCATTTGTTGAATTAGTCTGAGTTTAGTCTTGCGCTACAGCAAAGTCAAACAAATTGTGATATTTCTCACAAAACGCGTTTTATTTATGATACGGGTGGCCGGCATTTATGGTTGCCGAACGGTAAAGAGCTTCGAGTAAAACGACCATTGCCAGGTCGTGCGGTAATGTTAGCCGCGAAAGACTCCATTGGAGATCGGCGAGTTGCCGTATCTCTTGCGGCAAGCCTTCGGGGCCGCCAATCACAAAACATAGCTCGCGCGATTCGAGCTCTCGTTTGTTCAAAAAATCAGCCAGTTCCCGGCTGGTGAATTGCCTGCCTTCAATTTCCAGAATAACCTTATAAGCATTGCCGATGGTATTGGCAATATACTTCGGGTCATATGCATACTTGTCTGCGATGTGCGTAAACCTTAACTGGTGGTAGTGCCCCAGCCTCTTGAAGTACTCGCTCCAGCCGGCCTTGGCATAGGCCAGGCGCGGTTCGCCGACAGTAACAATGTGCAGCTTCATAAGCTAATAATCCCAAGCTTGCCGATGATTTGCAAACTTGAACCGCTACAAAACGAAATTGAAGCCTACAGACAAGTTATTGACCGATGTTTGCGTATGCTATTTGGACTTGCTCAGCATCTTGTAGAAAGTGTATAGAGCATATAGTGAGGCCACACCGACGGCTCCGTAAATCACCCTTGAAGCTCCAGAGCCGAAGCCGAATATCTCACCCACTAAATTGTAGTCGAAGAAGCCGATTAAGCCCCAGTTGATACCACCGACTACGATAAGTATATAAGCGACTATGTCTAATGCGTTCAGTTTCATGACCCACCCCTTGTTGTTAATTATACCTTTTAGCATAAGCCGTATGGTTGGCATATGCAAGCCCGGCGCCCACGGATTTTATTTAGCGCCTATATACTTCAGGCCCATCATTAAAAGACTTTTTGCTAAAATTAACCAACCTTAAGCGTAAAACCGCCATCAACCACTAGATTTTCGCCAGTTACAGCTTCGGCGGTAGCCAGATACAAAAACGCCCCGGCGATTTCTTGCGGCTGTATCCATCGCTTGATAAGCGTACCGTCAATGAACTGATCTTTTACCTCTTGTGGTGTCTTGTCGTAGTTGGGCGTTATCACGAAGCCGGGAGCAACGGCGTTAACCCGAATATCGGGCGCAAGCTCCTTGGCAAGTGTCTTAGTGAAGCTGATGGCAGCCGCTTTTGCTGCCGAATATGGCATTATTCCTTCGCGGCCTGTGTGCTCAATACCCCGAATGGAAGTTGTATTTAGAATGACGCCACTGCCCTTTTCTTTCATGACCTTTGCGGCTGCTTGCGAGCAAAGAACCATATCAAAGAAGTTGTCTTCAAAGCCGCGTACCCAATCTTCTTTGGTCGTTTCCAGAAACGCTTTACCGTTAGCTACGCCGGCATTGTTTACCAAAATATCTACTGTTCCGAAGGCTTCAAGTGTTGCGCTGAATAGTTTATCGACCTCACTTTGTTGTGCGAGGTCGGCTTGTACGAATATAGCTTCGCCGCCAGATTTTTTAATCTCATCCACCACGGCCTGGCCAGCTTCGACGTTGCTTTTAGTATTGATAACAACTTTTGCACCCTCACTCGCAAACAAGACGGCCGTTGCTTTGCCAATATTTGCAGCTGAACCAGTAATGATTGCGACTTTACCTTTTAGTTTCATAAACACTCCTTTTTGCCGAATATCTGATCACTATATTATGACAGATTATTCCATCTTGAAGCCTACTTTCTCCGGAACAGGCGACTCCCCGCTGGACTACGAATAGAGAGCTTTAATTATTGTTCCACGCTGTTCCAGTTGAGGCCGCGATTGTTTCCGGGTGCAGCCGTCAAAGGGTATAATAAAATAGTTATGGCAAAACTTGTCTCCGGTACAGGGAGATTTTTAAAGAGTATCAGACAGTTTTTTAGAAAAGGTCTGCAAAATTTAAAAAGACTGCCAAGAAAAAAGCTTTTATTGCTTATTTTCGTTTTGTGTTTTGTAGTGATATTGATCTGCGGTTCGCTGTATTACTTCTTCCTGCGGACCGAGAAAGACTCTTCCGGTAAATCGACTCAGACCAACCAGAGCAGCGCCGAGAGTCAGAAGGGCTCGACCGAGGATTGCGAGGACGCGTCCGGCCAAAGCCAAGCGTCAGGAGGTGCTGCCTCAAATTCGGGTCAATCCCAAAGCGGCAAAAAATCTTCCGGTTCTTCAAGCTCCTCCGGCTCCGGCCAGTCGGCAACCCAACAATCCGGTGGGAACTCTTCAAGCAACCCTACTCCTGAGCCAGACCCTACCCCGACTCCGGAAACACTGACGGCCAACGTGGCTTTTTATGCTGATTCGCAGTCCGACACAGACGCTGAGGATTTAAGTCATCAAAGAGTTGTCAACTACATATTGAATACTTCTGCCAGTACAGTTTTCCATGCCGGCGACTTGCTGGAAGACGGCACGCAGGACAGCCTGAATCGCTTCAAGAACGTTACTTCCGCGATGTGCAGCAGCAAGGCCTTTTATGCTGCCCAGGGCAATAACGAAAGGAATTCATCGGTGTTCTTTGACAACTTCAGCTTCCCGGGTAACGAGCACTGGTATTCGGTGAACATCGGCAACTTACATATGATCGTGCTGGATACTTATGCCTCGTCTACTGCTGTTGGATCAGAGCAATATAACTGGCTGGCTGCAGATTTGCAGAGCGCGGATTCGCAATCCAGGGCCACCGGCGTCATCTTCCACTATCCTGTTTACGGCGCGGGCGGAGACTACAAGGGGCTGGCAGGTAGCTTTGTTCCGCTGTTCAGGACCTACGGCGTTGATTTTGTCGTATCCGGTCACGAGCACGTATACCAAAAGGCCTTTGTAGACGGAATTTATTATTTCGTAGCCAGCGGGCAACCGGCGCTTGGTTATATGAGAGCCTACGTTTACTCAACGAACCGGGTCGAATTTTATGTTTACGACGCCAACAACAATAGTATTGACAGTGTAAATATCAGCCCAAGGTGAGCGGGTTCCTATCCGGATTTGGGGCTGCTCAGAGAGCAGAATTCTTTTAGCAGGCTTATCACAGCCCCTCGTCTATTTCTTTCTTGTAAGGCGGATGTTATTTTTTGCTAAGGCTTGACGAAAGAGCGATCATCACCGCCCCTGCGACTAGCGAGTACAGCCCAATAGCCCAAACAAATGCCAGCCCGCTGGCGACTGGTTGGAACAAGATGAAAACCCCAACAGCCACGCCCAGAAGGCTAAGCAGAGCGTGCATACTCTTGACTGCAGTCGAACGCTTGCCGATAAAAGTATGCACCAGGTGGAAAAACGAGAACAAGCCACGGAATATCAGGACAAGACCAAGGGCCCAAATCAAGGTTTCGAGCGCCACTTCTGGCCTGCGCAGAAGGTAGAGGCCGATACCAAGCTCAATGACACCAAACAGTGTGACCAGCATTGACACCCCAAAGTATCTGATCTTCGACAATCCCCAAACTAATACGATCATACCGTCAACCAGCAAAAACGCGGCAAACAAATAGACCAACGCCAAGGTGGTCAGCCCGGGCCAGAACACTGCCAAAATACCAAACATAATCGCCACAAGACCCTGTAGTACTAGTGCGGTACGTTCCGCTCCTGTTATTGCCGATGATTTAGACGCCATAGATCCTACCCCCTGAAGTAATATTTACTATAAGCTCACTATAGGAAACACTTATGGTTGTGTCAATGAAGATAGCGCATCTTAGGAGCTGTCTGTTGCATAGACTCGGGTGCTATGCCGCTTGTTGCTCTAATTTCGTAAGGCGGACATCGACGACGCTGAATTGGGTGTCAACATGCCTGTGTGTTTCTTCGATCGCATCGCCGATACCGGCAAAACCATCGTCTACCTTTTGTTCGATTCTTTGGACGGACTGTTTGAGACCGGATACATCTGCCTTAAGTCCGGATACATCTGTCTTAAGACTGCTCACATCGGTTTTGAGACTGCTCACATCAGCTTTCAGGCTAGATACATCAACTTTCAGGCCGGATACATCAACTTTGATGGCCGATACGTCAACTTTTAGGCCAGAGGTTGCCTGAGATACGGTTGTTTCAATAAAAAGCTTTAAATCATCCAGTTGGTCGTCGTTCATGCCCGGAGTCTACCACAAGCTGGTCTGGTAGCAATAGCTACAGAATTTATCCTTGGGCAAGTATCTGACGGATACGTTCTGTGCTGTCAGGGATAATGCCATAGGCCACCGCATAAGGAGTATATGTCCGTAAGGTGTTTCGGTCTTGTGTACCGATATTCTTAGCCGAGAACCTATCAGTAAACACCGTACGCAAATACAACATGAAACCTGCTGCGTCTACCCACGCTTTATATCGCGGATCTCTAAAGCCTTGCGCGAATCTTGGCCAATAGCTGCTCACGATAATGCCAACTACTACAAAAGCCGCGATTACGAGAACGGTTGGTTCGGCAAAGTTTACCGGGTAGCGCGGATAGTTGATAGATAACGTTTCCGCGCGGTGAAAAATGAACCCATTTGCGGAAATTACACCCACAGATCCGGCAATGAAGGATACCACCCGAAAGCATCTCCGCATGCCCGGGCGCGGCAGCCGTTCTCGCTGAACCATACTGCGGGCAACAAGGTCATTTATGAGTACCTCGTGAGCTGGCGCTGCCAAGGCTATGAGCCGCGGATCAGTAAACGCCGCGAAGCTCTGCGTTGCAGAATTACTTAAAGCTGTTAGCAGGGATTGCTCGTACGGCGAGGCATTTGTATCGAGGTTGCGGATTTGTATGATAGTAATTCCGCCCGACTCGCCAACAGTAAGCTTGATTACTCCACGAAAATGCAGGTCTAAGAGAGTAGCGGCCAGCTCTCGATGAGTATATTCATAGTCGGCGAGAAAGCCTGCTTCTGCAGGTCTAAGCGGTGTGCTGTAGGCAACGGTCTTTAATGACCTATGAACCCACCACGCCAGCCGGAGACGCTGAATACAGGCCCTGAGCATTAGTGCGCCTACTGCCCAAAACGGCAAAAGAAGGCACAGGCTAATAAATATAAAATCCACTGCGGGTGTATCGAATTCGTGCAAACTATAATATGCACCCAGAAACTGCAAATAAGCGGCAGCCATCTGTGCAAGTACTGCGATGGACATAAGGCCGTACAACATCGCCATCAGCCGCTTTGAGAATAATACCTCAATGGAGGAACTTCTAAATATCGAGAACAGATTCATGTCTTGAAAGTATCATAGCACCAAGTCTTGAATCTTTTAACAAAAGTAAAACACCAAAAAGGTTATTATACCTTTATCTTTCATGTATAGGGGGTAAAGAAAAAGCCCCTAAGCCAGAGGCTTCGTCGTAAGTTTAATCACCAGTCAAGTACAACATCATTTAGGATTATTAACTGCCATTTCTGATACTCAGACACGAGTATTGTGGGATAATCTTGGAATGGAAATCGAGCAACAGCCGCAATCGGTCGGTGATCTAGCCCAGCTAGAGCAGGCCTTGGGCTCTACCCTGGATTGCCTTCCGATAGAACTAGCTGTCGAATCAATAGCAACTAGCGACGAGGTAAAGTCACGCTTGCTAGAAGCGGGTGGCCATAACCCGCGTGTGCAAGGTATAGCCTCAATCTTAGATGCAGCTAACAATAATCTAAGTCAATGCCTGGAAAATTTAAACGTATCCGTAGATGCCATTCTCCATTATGCGGGGGCCTTGGGGTTAAATTTGGGCCGTGGCGCTGCAGAAGTACCCGTTGCCAGTGTGAACTCTGGTGTATCAAAGCCTTGCAGCCGCATAGTACAAGAACGTCTAGGGCTAGCGTACGTGCAATTACACAAACTTTCGGATGGGCGGGTTGTTCCCGGAGATCACCCAGACACTAATATCGAGATGTTCATCTACGATAAAATATTTGACACAGTAAGGAGAAAACGCGCTCTTGAAGAGTATCTCGAAGAGGCTCCTAATCGTAATGAAGAATTCCAACCACAAATCGATACCGTTCGTCGGCAACTTACGGCCGACTTCGGCCCTGAAAATAGCAACAAGCCGATCTATGTCGTATCTCAGGAACAGCTAAATGAATTAGGGCGCATTACCAACATACCTATTATTGAATTTTGTGAAGGAACTGTACTTTATGACTGTATTCTATTAGCCCCCAGCGATAATTCATTGGAGAGATATGGCGCAGCCGCAGTTGTTAACATAGGGCTGCATGAAGGAGCGCATGCAGCCAGCAATATAACGCGTACTTTCTGGACGGAAGAAGCAAAAGACGGCCTTAGCTCCCATGATATTACTAACGAGGGCGGTATGATTGAGCTAGACCCAAACTCCGGCCTTACCACAGGTAGTTTTTGGGAAGAAGCCATTGTAGAGGAGTACACTATGCGTCGCTCTAGTAGCCTGGGATACAGAAATACATTCAATAATGAAACCGTAGTCTTAGACCTTTCCGGTATGAGTGTAAGATTTACTGGTATCGAAAATGGTTTGCCAAATTTTGACATTGATACCGGCGCAATAACTCTGCCCTGGCAGTATGTAACCACATCATCCGAGGCTATTATTGATGAACACGGTAATGAGGATATACATATACGTTGCAATTTGTCCATACCTGCTTTAGGCGCCTACGGTGTCGCTCTGCTCGACAAGCATATGCCAGGTATATTCGACGACCTTTTGGCTAGCCGTACTTCCGTAGAAGCGCGTGAACGTGCCAAAGCAAAAATAAATGCCATTCAACCTGGGCTATACGATAAACTTGCCAGTATAGCTTATGATAGTGAATCTTGTAAGTCTGCCTTGGTTGAAATAGAAAGGGCACTTGGAATTCTCGAAGACCCAGCCACTATCCCAGATAGTCCGTAAGTCTGGAGGGCCGCGGACCAATTAACAAGAACAGAGCACTTAAGTGCTCTGTTCTGCTTTGGAGGAACTTCTAAATATCGAGAACAGATTCATGTCTTGAAAGTATCATAGCACCAAGTCTTGAATCTTTTAACAAAAGTAAAAAGTGACAAAAGCGAAACGGTGGTTGACAATTTTACTTTACTTAAGTAAAGTACTGAGCATGCAAGATACTGTTGATATGGTTTGGAGAACCGATACTGCCCGGCAACTAGCCGAGGTGCTGGCTGCTATTGACGATGTCCAAACTATGCAGGATTTTCTGCGCGACGTAATGACAGAAAAAGAAATCACCGAAATCAGTGCGCGTTTAAAGGCGGCTCAGATGCTCCAGCTTGGCAAGAAATATACGGAGATTATCGAGACCACGAAATTATCAAGCCGTACCGTAGCGCGTATCAGCGATTGGACGCAAAACGGCTGCAACGGATACACGGCCGCATTGAAGATTGCCAACGCCCATCATGACCATATACCGCCAGCGCGTGCGTAAGTAGCTCTTCCCTTTTTGGTAAGAAATGCCAGCACGACGCTGGCATTTTTCGTATTTATTACATAACTGGGAGAAACTATTATGAAACCTACCGAAATACCGGCAGGCCAATTTGAAGCCGTGCCGATTTCCGGCCTGGACGCTCTAGGCGCGGAAACACGCCAAGACGCAATTAGCACCTATCAACAGGCGTTTGCCCGCCCGCCATATGACGAAGCGTTTACATCGGCCGAAGCTGAAGATGCTCTACAATATCTCTTTGAGAAAAATGGCAATGTTGTACTTGGCAGGCTTGGCAGCGAGGTCGTGTCTCTGGCCGGTGGCTATACCAGGCCGGACGGCACCTACTATGTTGAAGAACTTGCGGTCGATCCCAGGCAACAAGGCAACGGTTACGGACGCAAGACGCTCGAAGCGCTATTGGATACCGGACAAGCTCAAGCGGCTGAACGGCTGGAAATCAGGACAACCGCCGCAAATGATAAAGCGATTGCACTTTACGAATCAGAAGGCTTTGCGCGCGAGGCAGGCGTTGAAGTAGTTGCCCAATACCGGCAAGACGGCAAGATCGCACTGGACGAAAGAGTATACCTTTCTAAACCGCCCCTTCCAGAGGCAGAGCGTCTGAATGCCCTCAAACGGACGGCAATCGTTTGTCCCTCTGGCAATACTACGGCTATCGTATTTGATAAGTTGCTCGACACAGATCGTAAAAGTCTAAACGATCGGGTCATGCAAGCCTGGGAGTGTGAGCGTCCTGACGAAGCCGAAATTGAGCAGTGCTGCTTCGTTACGATGCCATACAGTTCGGACGCAGTGGCGCGCGTGGAAATGTTTGGCGGTGAATTTTGTGGCAATGCCGCACGAAGCGCCGCGTGGCTGGTTACGGGCGGTAAAGATTACGCCGGCCAGATCGAAGTTTCCGGCGTAGACCGGCCGCTGGAGTTCACGGTAAAAGATGGAGTGGTGTCGGTCGAAATGCCCTTGCCTGCATCGGGTGAGCTAGTAACGCCGGTGCAAGAAGGCTGCCTTGTGCAGTTGGATGGTATCGCGCAATTGGTCGTCGCCAAAGAAGATCAGCAGAAATGCCAAACGCCCCGCGAATTACTCTCCCGTTTGTTATCAGAAAATGCCTACAAGCTTGCCGACCAGCTGGCGGTTGGCGTGAGCTATTATGACCAAACCTCCGGCAAGGCTGAGTTTTGTGTCTGGGTAAAGGAGGTCGATACGTTATTCGACGAGACTGCCTGCGGCAGCGGCACGAGCGCTATCGGTATCGCGCTGGCTTCGGTACGCAAAGCATCAGTGGAACTGCCGGTCATCCAGCCGTCAGGAGGGCTCATTGCAACTACAGCTACATTTGGGGCAAGCAGCGTTGTGAAATCACAGATCGCCGGCACTGTCAGCGTGCTGTACGATGGAGAGTTGTCTTTGCCATGAAAAAGCAGGAAATCTACCAACTTTTAGAAGCCAAGATGCTTAGCTATACCGATTATGCGGATGTCCCGGTTCAGCCGGGTGCCGAGCCTTTGCTGCCGTTACTGCCGGGCCGCAATCTTACGGCGCGGCAGATAGGCAAAGATATGCTGGCGTTCACTGGCAAATCTGTATATGTGCGCAAAGGTGTGTTTGGAAGGCTGCAGAAAGCAGCGAAAACACTGGCAGCCTATGACGCTAGTTTGCAGCTAGAAGTCGTCTATGGCTACCGGGCGCTGCAGATTCAAAAGCAACTATTCGAAAGATATAAGGCTAAGCTCGCCAGCGAGTACGCAGGCAAAGCACTGCTGGCAGCAGTTCACCGCCTGGTGGCAGTGCCGGAAGTTGCCGGTCACCCGGCGGGTGCGGCCGTAGACATCCAAATTATCAGGGACGGCAAGCCGCTTAATTTCGGCACGGCTGTCCACGAATTTGTGCCTGACACATTTACTTTTTCGCCATTCATTAGCCGGGAAGCTTGGCAAAACCGGCAGCTCTTGAGATGGGTCATGATGGCCGCCGGCTTTGCGCCGTTTGACGGTGAGTGGTGGCACTTCAGCTATGGGGATAAAGAATGGGCCCGGTACTACAGCCAGCCCGCCGCCCTTTATGGGCAAATCAATTTCGGCTTAACGAAGAAGGATGCGTAACCAGTGTCAGCTTAATCTACCAGCCCTTGTTCTTTAAGCTCCGGCAGGACTTTGCCGCCGAATATCGAGCCGACTTGTATATCGGTTGGCAGGTTGGAGGTAAGCCAGCGTAATTCTTCTGTTTCGGCACTGGCCGTAATCGTGCCAGCCCATTTTTTAACGATGAAGGCCTGCATGTGTACTGTTTTGCCTTTGTGGTTTGCGGCTTCAGCGGTGAATTCGCCGAACGGTTCGAGGTCGGCTTCGTCTACGTCAATGTCCAATTCTTCTTTTAGCTCACGTGTTAAGGCCTGTTTGGCTGTTTCGCCCGGCTCAATCTTGCCGCCTGGGTCGATGAAGAAATCCATGCCCTTGGCCCGGGCAAAGAGTAATTTGCGGTCCTGAACGATAATGCCTGCCGCTTTGTAGATGTCGGCCATTATTTTTGCCTTGGGCGCCTCGATTATGTCTTTTAATTTTTGCAGTATACCTTGCAGGTTATCTTGCGTGAAAGGCTCGTGCAGGTCGCCGCTATCAGCCCACACATAGTACTCTAATTCGCATTGGTTATCGTCAAGCGGCTTGAAGGTATATTTAACATGGATGCCGCTGTCTTTTTCGTCCATCGTAAACGTCGTTTCCGGCTCAAAGCCGGTAATCTCCAGTTCTCTCCAGCTGCCATCCCTGCCCTGACTTTTGTAGACCGTACCCAGCCTTGCGGGTGTTTCGCTGGCTTGTTCTTGAACTACGCCGTCAATCCACTTCGGCGTGTTTTCGGGGTTAATGGTAAAGTCAAAAACCTGGCTGGCGGGCCGGTTGATGGTGACGGTTAGTTTTATGTCTTTCATTGTTTAATGATACCTTATGGGCGGCCCAGCTGCGGCTGGTGTTATGCAATGTAATGCGGAACGAAGAACGCCAGGTCGTCGGTAATGAGGCTGGAGGTTTCGCGGAAGTCAATTCCTACGGGAGTTTCGCCAACAATCCAGCTGCCAATGACAGCGTTCCAGCCGTCAAAATTGGGAAGCTTGGTGTATTCTTGCCAGATATGGCCCTCGTCCCCGTAGTTGCCTGTTTTTGACTCCGCGATCTGGCCATTGTGTTTGATGACGTGCACGTTGGCACCTTCCCGGCTGAGCTTAGGCTTGCGAACGTGCTGTTTGCTCAACAGCGGAACATCACTGCTAAATGTTGGCAGTAACAACGGATGACCCGGGAATAGTTCCCAGAGTATGACGAGTAATTGCTTATTGCTAAGGAGCATCTTCCAAATCGGTTCAACCCAGTGGGTACGTTCCCAGGCGGTGATAAGCTTATCGGCGTAAGGTTCGTTCACCATCCATTCCCACGGATAGAGTTTATAAATGTAACGGATCGGCTGATCGTTTTTATCGACAAACGCTTGGAAGTGGTTACTCCAGGAAATGTCTTCCATGAAGATCTGGCACGGGCTAAATCCGGCTGCTTTGGCGGTCTCGGCCATGTAGGCAACATTTTCGTAATCTTCTGTAATGAGCTCGTTGTTGCCGTTATCGCGCAACGACGCCATGTAGAGGGGCGCGTCTTGCGGTAAACGCCAGCGTTTCTTACGAATATGCGACCACTGGGCTATAAGCTCTTCGTGGATACTATTAAATTGGTCTTTGCTGTCACCAAACATGTCTTTCATCCAGAACCACTGGGCTGCCGATGATTCTATTAATGATGTCGGCGTGTCAGCATTGAACTCAAGAAGTTTAACCGTGCCGTCTGGCTGCCATGCCAGGTCAAAGCGGCCAAAGACAGTTGGGTCATCATCGTCCCAGGACTTTTTGATGAGCGGCCAGAATTCCTTAGGGATAGCGAATTCGGCAAAGCGATTGTTCTTAATAACGAACTCGACAGCATCCATGCAGCGGTCGAAGAGCTCTTTGGTGTGCGCTTCCAGCGCTTCTACTTCGGACAGGCACAGCTCGTATGCGGCAGTTTCGCGCCAATAAGGCTCGCCGCCCTCAGACGGCATGTCATAAAAGCTAAAGCCGATTTTTTCGCATTTTTTGCGCCAGTCTGCGCGCGGCCGTATAGTTAGACGTTTCATATGCTTCCCTAACTGCCGCTTGAATGATTTAGGGCTTTTCCGGTTGCGCCAAAGCCATGGGCATCAGCTGTGCTGGGGAATTTTTTGCCGAAATTAGATGAATCGGCCGGTTCTGTCGCGTATTGCGAGCTTGGACGGTAGTGTGAGCTGTCGCGTGGTGAATAAATCGGGCCGTACCAGAATCCGTAATGGGAATGCGAGGCGCCATGATAATCAGACACAGCTTCGCATTCGCCTTGCTTTTCGGGCGGTACATCCGCCAGGCACTCCTCTAGCGAAGAGTATAAAGCCCGGCGGCTATCGTCTTGAATATAGTATTGTTGCCCGTTATAAGAAAACGGCATTCCATAATTTTTAGGCGCTTGGTTGGCGATGTATGCGCCGCCAGCAATCGCGCCGCCGCCTAGTATAATAACTGCCGTTGCATAGCGCTTGGCTGCGCTATGTTTGAATGAATTGTTTTGCATAGGTATAGTTACGGGTCTTTCGTGTATACTGGGTGATATTATGACATATTTTGCGTTATTTAATCCTACTATATCAGAACATTTATTAACTTTCGGCCTAATCGCCGTTTATTCGGTAATTGGTGTGCTGATTATGCTTGGCTGCGCTTTGCTCAGCAACCACGTTTTCAGGCTCAATATCCGCAAAGAAATCCTAGAGGAGCACAACACCGCCTTTGGCATTATGGTTGCCGGGCTGTTTATCGCTATTGCGATTATTGTTGCTGCCAGCGTGGTCAGTTAGACAAGCCTCGCCTTCTAAAGGCCTGCTGCGTACTGTTTGAGCGCATTATCGCTGTAACTTACACTGTCTCCGTTGCAGGGTTGGCCTTCTTCGGTTATAATCAGTGCATTCGCGTGCCTTTTGGCGCTAATAGCGATGCACCTTTAATCTGGTGAGAAAGACCGCAAGGTTGATCTCATCATTATTCCGGGGTAGCTCAGCGGTAGAGCGGGTGGCTGTTCGGCACACTAATGGTATACAATAAAATGTATGCCAGATAGCCGTAAGTACGCCGATCGTGCTGAATATCTCAAAAAGCAGTTGCAATAGAGAAATTCACGCAGGCTACAAGCAGCCTACTTGGGTAACCAAGTAGTGAACATAGGGTGAATTGCGGGAAACCTAAAACGAGAGTCAGGGCAATCCGCAGCCAAGCCAAGATTAGGTTAAAAGATCTTGGAAGGTTCAGAGACTAGAAGGTGAGCCTAACAATAATCCTTCAAATAGCGCCCTACATCCTGCAAATCAGGATGATGATATAGTCCACGCCTTTGCGAAAGCAGGGAAAAAGTGTAACCACTAGGTCGCTGGTTCGAATCCAGTCCCCGGAGCCAAGATAAAAATGCCTTCCTTGTGAAGGTGTTTTTATTTTGGCGTCGTGGCAGGAGCTCGCGTCGTTTAAGATAACTCTGGAAGATATGCTTGCTGATGCCGAGAAGCTTTTGGAAATTGAGGACGAGATTCGAGAAATTCGTGGGCTGCTTGACGATGAAAACTAGCCCTACTGTGCCAGATAAGTGAAGTCATCAGAAATCTGTTGGCTAGGCTTGCTCCATACAACCCCACGGATAACCTCCACTTCATCCGTGTCATTACATGCTGCAACTTCGCGCTCAAGAAACGAGACTAGATCATTATATAGCTTGAGCGTATCGAGGCCGATTTGCTGCTGCTTGATAGTGTGATCTCGTCCAAACATCATTAGGCTCCAACTCGTGGTTATGCCATTATAGGCTCCGTACTGGATAATGTCGTTATGTATCAGCGAATGCCGAAATATCGTCCATACAAGATTGGGCGCAGCGACGCCGAGTTCGTTGGCCAGAAAGTTGGCCTGTTTCTGCTTGTATTGCGGGTATGCATTGCACACCGCTTCGATAACCGGCATCAAAAGTCGGACACTGCCCCAAAATCCTACGCCCACGCCAGTGGCAGTACCGCGTTTGATAACAAAGTCTAGGTAGGTGCCGACGTCATTCTTTAAGCGCCCGAGAACATCGGCCAGGAATAGTTTCTTGCTCATCATCTCAGTCTCGAAGCGCGCGCCGCTTGGTGGTTGTAGCATGTTCTTTCCTAAATCTCATCTTTTGGCGGTGGGCCACCGAAAGCGCCATTATGCATTGCGTTTTGAAGTAATTTTCTAGTTCTAAGGGTAAAAATATCCAGAAGGGGCTGACCGTGAGGTATCGTGTTAAATTCTTTGTAGCCTACAGAATCGACACCGTCAAAGCCTCCGAGAAAATTCATGGTCTCGGGATCGGGCACGTGGTGTTTACGCCCATCGTCCCAGATTATGTATACCTCGTTAGCTAGTGAGCCGTTTTGAAATTTTACCCGTACCTTACGGCTGTCTTGTATGCGGCTCAGGGGCTCACCAAATTTAAATTTTTCTCTGTCGGTCTGGCCATAGATATCGACGTTACCCCAGTTGAATCCAAGGAAACCAAAGGTGTTATCGTCCTTGAAAGCGCGCAACGTGTTTTCCGATACCTCAAGATAAACTGTGTCGACATCGCTGTCATCGAATCGTATTAGTCTGGCTAGTGCTGGTTGCGACAAGGAATCTCGCATGGCCCTCACGCGCTCTTTCCAGTCTTCCCTATATTTTATAAGTTCAGCAGGCTGGTAAGCCTTGGACATCGTCGACGTCGAGCTCGCTTTATCGTGGTCGTTTGGGCAAAGCACAATAAGATTGTTCGGGCTGTTGTTGTCTGGCTTGCTATCGATATGATGTATTTGCACGCCCATGCCTCTGTTTCGACAAACGGCACACGTGTGGTCGGATGCGAAGAGAGCCTCAGCCATAATGTCCTTAGGTATTGGTATTCTCGCCATGTCAGTATTATATCACCGACTCTGGCACTTACGTCGCCCGAGTGCTAGAGTTTGGTCGTACTGTCGCCCCTGCCCAAAGACAACAAAAACCAAACTTGGCTTTAAGGAGTTTGGCCTATGTTTTTGAATGATTTTCTAACTTGGCAAGGGGGACCGGTCTCGAACCAGCGACCTTCTAGCTGATGAACTTTACCGCTGCGGCCATGCGGCGCGATTCTTCGCGCTGTTTGATGTTTTGACGTTTGTCGTAGTTTTTGCGGCCCTTGCCGATGGCGATTCGCACTTTTATATACCGGCCGCCAGTCAGGATTTCCAGCGGAACAATAGTGCGTCCTTGCTGCCTGGCTTCTATCAGGGCTGCTATTTCACGCTTTTTGGCCAGTAGCTTCCGGCTGCGGGTTTGTTCCTGGTCGGTCATTTGGATGTTGCTGGTGTTGTTGATGGCTGCATTTACCAGCAACAGCTCCCCGTCTTTTACGGTCACATAAGCACCGCGGAGCTGGCCGTGGCCCATGCGCAGGGCTTTGGTTTCCTTGCCGGTCAGAGAAATTCCGGCCACCAAACTGTCGCCCAGCTCGTAGTCGTGGCGGGCGCGGCGGTTGACGATCTGTTTGGTCTGGTGTGCCTTTTGCTTTTTCATACATCCCTTAGTATGCCTCAACAGTTTAAGTTTGCCAATCAGAGGACAACTTAATGATTACCATATATAATGGCGCTATGAGCGAATTAGTTATACCAAAATCAGATTTATTAACTGCCCGTCTCACCGAAAGGGTTTCCGGTTGGTGCTGCCGTTCGTCTGTGATGGCGAAGTTTATAACAGGAGGCAAACCTGTTCAGTGGCGCGCGACCGGCACCCATGCCGATGAGGTGCGCGGCTGGATAACAACCGAAGGCAACCCCGCTTCCGGCAGATTACCCGCGGGGTATAAGACACTGGCAGCTATCGGGACCAACGTTGAAGCGCTGCGCACCCAGGCAGAGGGGCTGAATGGCGTGCCAGCTGTCGCCTATGCTATAGGCAAGGCGGTGATGGCTACTGAGCTGCCGCAAGAGACCTTTGCCCATCAGCCTGTAGCAGAGGATGACTTGGTAGTGGTCGGTCTGGGACAAGGGCGCGGAGATTTAGTGTCAACACTCGGCGTTTATGTGCCTGATAGTGATAGTTTTGTCAGCGCCGATCTGCCTGTGTCTCCGCTGTCGCCGCTCGAGGCAGGCATCACACCATCAGAGTTCGCGGAATGGTTCCCTGCTGGGATACGTGTTTAGTCTTGGCCTAGGTTTTTCTTTACGGCTTCCCAGATTTTGCCGTCGTTTTGCTTGCTGAGCCGCCAATACCACCATTCACCTCCCCAGAGGTCGATTGGGGACAGGCCGGTTTTGCGCGCCAGCCGTATGCTGCGGGCAATTTTCCCCGGCCCCATAGATTTGTCTTGCTCTTTGGGCGGCATCTCCCAGATGTCTTTTGGCCCCCACGGCTCCAGTTGCAGTTCGTGGATAAACGCCGGCCGCCTCTTTAACAGGCGTATCAGGTAGTGTCTGGCGCGGTGCAGCCAGGCGTAATGGTATGCCGAATGGTAGCCGCCGTACCCGTGCCAAACGTGGTAATAAGAGAAGCCTACGATATCCGGAATTGGCTCGTTCCACGGTATACCCCAGTGGTGGCTGGTGGTCATGATCAAGGGGTGTGCCGGGTCCAAGAGCTTAACCAGCTCGGCCTCTTGGATAAGCCGGTCGATGTCGATTTCGGAGCGTTGGCCAAAACTTTGCAGCAGCGCTTCATTTTCCAGCTGGTAGCTGCTTAATGCCGGGTGGTTTTGGTACCGTTCAACAACAGCCTGGACATACTCCAATAACGCTTTGCTGCGTTCGCTTTTGCCAGCCTTCCAGGCCCAATCCGGCCAGTGGTTTTCTGGCCAGCGCGGCTGCCTGGCTCCCAGGCAGAGGGTCACTTCCCCGCCCGCTTTCGCGATGCGGTCCATTTGCCAATCCAGTTGTTTAAAGTTGTGCTTGCCGGGCTGTTTTTCGTGCTCGTCCCAGTAGCTCATCAGGCGGAAACGCCTAAATCCGGCTGTTTCTATCAGCCAGTCCAGGGTTTGGTGCGGGTCAATGCCAAAATTACGGCATTGTTTGATGGAAAAACTGACCCCGAACACTCTTCTCTTTTGGCCGTACATAACCGTTATTATACCTGATCTGGTATTGACAGGGAGCCGGCCTCAAAAGTAGGCTGAGAATATGCCTAAAAAGAGTAGGAATTCCAAATACCCGGTTATCGTACCGGAGTTGTCTAAATACTGGGATCAGCGGATTGCCGAAGCACACCAAAGCGCAGCCGAAGTGTCTCTCTCCGAATTTACGGACTCGGTGCTGCCTATATGCCCCAGGCACGGGCGCCATACAACAGCCTATGCCGACCTGTCGCCCCGCCAAACCCATGACCCCAGCCAGGCCATTGTGGTATTTATGCCGTTTGCCAATGATTGGAGCTGCAATGCGGCTCTGAGGATCAGTCTGCTGCAAAACTCTCTGCCGCAGCCGCGGCGGATAATCGTTTTCCCTAATAATACGTTTAACGATAATAGCGTTTATATCCTAACGCCCACCGAAAGAGCTGTGATTGCCGGGGGTGATTTTTCTCCTCTTATCGAGCGCCAGCTGCGTGTTTTGGAGACCTTGGGCATTAAGCACATTCAGGTGATCGGTTATTCGCAAGGGGCGGCCATTGGCGCAGCGGCACTGTGTATTGCGGCAGCGGGCGCACAGTTTACCATAGGACCGTCAGGGCTGTTTGAACCGCCTAATGTTGTAGTTCGTAACCCCAGGCAGCTGGTCAAAGACTTTTTGGGAGCCAGGCAGTTTGCCCAGGCTGTCAACGGTTCTGCGATTCCGGCGTTTTCCGAATTGCAGCATACGCTGGGAGGAGTAGACAACGTGCGGCAAGGTTGGATGTTCTGCCAGCTCGGCCGCAGCGCAGCACTGCCTGACAACCGGGCCTTGGTAAAAGGTTTCGGCCACGGCACTTTCCTGGAGGACTTGTCCGCAGCCCTTAACTTTGACAAAAAACTGCAGGTTGTTGTGGGCGGCGGTACCGAAAGCCGGATATTGCCCGAAGAAGGTCTGCGTAAACTTGATTGGTTGGCCGAACAATATCCGCGGCGTGTTCACTCAATACATATTAAGGGTTACGGGCATGAGCTGGCCGAGAACCTGACGACCTACACTCTGTTATTCCGGCACGCGCTGTTCCCGAACTAGCCGGATTCGGTGTGCCCAAAGGCCTGTTTGGCTGCCTTCCAAACGCTGTCGTCATTGAGGACGGTTAACCGGTAATACCAGTATTCAGACCCCCAGAGATATATTTCGCGCATGCCGGTAGCCTTGCCGTATTGGACACGGTCTTTAAAACGTTTGGCGTTGAACGATTTGTTTTGCTCTTCGAGGCTGACCTCAGTTATGCCCTTGCCGTTGGGTGGCCAGGCTTCGGTTTGCAGTTCGTGGATTATCATGTCGCGGCCGGTTATGATCTTTTGGGTGCCAGCCAGGAAGCCGTAATACCAGGCCGGGAAAGGATACTCCAGATAGCGGTGCGTGTAGGCTGCGTCCCAGACCCGCTTATAGATCGAAATTCCGAACTCATCCGGCTGCGGCTGGCCGAGCGGTATGCCAATTGCGTTTTGGCTGCGGGCCACGATAACTTTGCGCTTTGGGTCCAGGCTTTTGACGAGGTTATATTCATTGACAAGGCGCTGACGGTCGTAATTGGTGCACATGCCAAAGGCTTTCAAAAAGTACTCGTTTTCCAGTTGGTAGCTTTCCAGGCTGGGTGAGTCTTTGTAACGCTCGATGACTGCCGCGATGAAGTTGTTAAGCTGCGGCTGCCACTCGTCTGTGGCTTCGCCGACAGCCCATTGCGGTACATGACATTCCGGCCAACGCGGCTGCCGCAACCCCAGGCTCAGGGAAATTTTGGCGTTTGCGGCCTCGGCTTTTTGGAATTGCCAATCCAGCAAACTGAAGTCATACTTCCCTTTTTCCGGCTCTAACTGATCCCAGTAACTGACCAGCCGGAAGCGGCGTACACCAACGTCATTGATCAGGGCATCCATTGTTTGCTGCGGATCAAGCCCCAGGCTTTCGGCGTAAGCCGGTATAAAGGACGTACCCATAAGCAGCGGTTTGTTTCTCTCTGTAGCCATGTACCAGCGGGCGATACCGTACATCGTGCCGAGGGTTGCCATGAACAAAATAGTTACGACAACTATCGCTTTATGCCACCAGTTTTTGCGCCAAAAAGACCTAAACCTGTGCGGCAGCTGTCTAAGACCGGTTTTTACTGTGTGTATATGCCTTGATTTGCTCGTCATTGCGGTAAACTAAAGCTAATGAAATCACGCCTAAGCGTAAGTATAGTTATACCAGCCTACAACGAGGAGGAGCAAATTAAGGCTTGCCTTGATTCTATCGCCCGCCAGTCATCCAAGGTGTTGGAAGTGATAGTTGTGGACAATAATTGTATGGACCATACTGTCCGGCTGGCTAAAGCCTACCCCTTTGTGCGTGTGGTGCGCGAACCGCGCCAAGGACGGGTCTTTGCACGCAATACCGGGTTTGATGCGGCCCGCGGCGAGGTTATTGGGCGGATAGACGCCGACTGCGTGCTGCCTGAAAATTGGGTGGAATATCTTCAGGGCTACTATTCCCAGAAGTCGCATAACAATACGGCCTGGACAGGCCCCGGTTATTTCTATAATGTGCGCCTGCCGCACCTGGTAAGCTGGGCCTTTGCGCTGCTAACCTCTCATTTTAATCACCTGCTCACAGGACATTACGCGCTCTGGGGGTCTAACACCGCGCTTTTGCAGGAGCATTGGCGCAAAGTACGCGGCAGCGTTCATTTGCGCAATGATATTCACGAGGATTTAGATTTGGCTATGCACTTGCACGAGGCCGGAGTGAACATAGATTATGTTTCCGCAGTTAAGGTCAAGGCCCATATGCGCCGCGTCAGCACCAACCGCGACCAATTATGGGGGTATCTCCAATGGTGGCCGCGGACGCTTCGTTTGCATGGCAAATGGACTTGGGTGATCTGTTGGGTTGTGGGAGTACTGATGCTTTATTTGGCAACATACATTTTGGTAGCTGCCGAATGGGCCGCCCGCCGCTTCGGACGACCGCCCCTTCCTGATTAAATATTTTCGGTTTGCCAGCGCCCGCCGGACTGCTGGTAGGGTTTGCAATTCCCCCAAAGCCCTTTTTTGGCGGCCTGCGCTTCGGCTTGGTATCTTTCGAATTCAGACGATTTCGTGAAAGGAAAGCTGGTATAAGCAAATCCGTAGCCGTTTTTGATAGTCTCAGCCTCAACCAGCCGCCCGTCCGGCAAGTAGACATAGCGTAATAGCCGGTCGTAGCGGTCGCGATTAGTGCTCTTTTCGTCAGCTTCCAGGCGAACCTGGCTGCTCCCGATCAGGTTTTTGACATAGCTGGCCGCTGCCGGGCCATAGCATTGGACCGGTGAATTCGGCTTGTGGGTCTCCGGAGTGTCGACACCGATCATTCTGACGGTTTCGGTTTTGCCGTCCATTTTGACAGCGATTGTGTCCCCGTCTACGAAATGGTCGACACTATACAGTCCGGGCTGATTTTTCTCAGCTGTTTGTTTGGCATTGTCCCACCAGCCAAATTGCTGGCCGAGTGCGGCCGCTGCCAATAATATCCCGGTAACAGCCAGCCCGGCCAGCCGCTTTTGCGTGCGCTTATTCACGGCATGCAGTATACGCGTTTATGCTTAGCCTGTCAGCCCATGGTCCTTTAGGGCGTCAATTACAGTTTGCGGGTTGAGGTTCGTACCGTCGAATTTGACAGTGTGCTCGCTTTCTAGCGGCGGCTGCAGATTGCTGCTAATGCGCTCAAAATGTTCCAGCGGCATATTGCCCCAGACGCGGGTTTCTTCGTTGTGCGACTGCTCTACTGCCCTAAGGCGGCAAATATCTATTGGCGTTGTGAGCCATACAACAATAGTCTGGGCATTCTCCTTGGCGGCTATGACGCGAAGCTTTTTGCGGTCTTTGTAAAAGTTGAAGTTAGTATCGAAAATTACGCTTTTGCCTTCGTGTAGCAGTTCCCTGGTTTTGGTATTGAGCGTAGCGTATAGCCTGAGGTTTTCCTCGTGATTATGCGTTGGTTGGCTGAACATCTCATTGCGCTCATGGTCGGCCCAAATATGTACAGCCCCAGTCTGTTGGTGGATGATTTTGGAGACCGTCGTCTTCCCTGACCCGGGATAGCCGACCATCAAATAAAGTGTGGGCCGATTTATATTTTCAGATTACATGCAAAACGCGCCCCGCACAACAGCGGCGGGGCGCGTTTCGCCCTTAATTTCCAACGCGTTCATGCTCGTTCGTTCGGTTGGCCTGTGCGTGCCGCCAGCCGGGTCGTGCCCATTTTGTAGGTTCGGCGCGCTAAACCGATCTCAACCTTGCTGTCGCCAGGTACGGTGATGTGTTCGCCATCGAATTGCGCGGCAGTGGCCGAGTTGGCGAGGAAAGCATAGGCAGTAAAATAGTATGCCCCCAGGGGGCGGCCGGCTAGCAGCCGCAGGGCGTCGAGTGCAACAGACGCACTTGATATTACTATGAAGGAATCGTCCCAGAGTTCAGCCTGAAAATGCAGCGGCCCTTTTGCCATATACGGGCCATTGACGAACAGCAGGCTGGCGGTTTTGACGGGAGGACCGCCGTCAGGAGTGAATAAAAAAGACTGGCGGTCAGTAACTGTTTGCCATAATATTTTTGCGTCCCGCAAGCCAGGCGTCCCCTTGCGATAGCTGCTGCTGTTGACACGCTCTGCGGCCCGACCGGTCGCTTCCCAGCCGCTATACGACGCTGCCAGGTGCCGGGTTGCTTTACCGGAAGGCGGATCGATTATGCATTCAAGTAAATATGCGTCTACTACCACACACTCATTTAGTATCGCGCTTGGCCCCTCGTGCTTACGGCCGTGTTGGGCGGTTCGTATATTGCAGGCATTACCGCCGTCAATCGAAGTAACGAACGCGCCATCAACCGCCAGGTCCATGATGCCGCCGGCTATATCCCTGTACGTGCCGTCGCCGCATACCGTGCAGACAGCATCGCCGCCTTCAATTCTGGCAGTTTTCTCAAGAAGCTCTCTGTTCGGCTCAAGGCCGCCCGGCAAGGTGCAAAAAATGTCCACGTGTATGCCGGTCGCTGAGCGCAATTCGTCAGCGGACTGTTGGGCTATCTTCAGCCCGGACGGATGATGTACTACAACGGCGCGTTCAATCTGAGGTACTGTTGCGCCCACCCCCTGCATACGGAGCTAGAAGTCGATTCCTTTATTGGCCAGGAATTTATCATCAAAATGGTGCTTGATTTTGGTCATGTCGGTAGCGATATCAACCAGGGGCAGGAACTGTTGTGGAAAATTGCGGCCGGTAACACAAAGACTGGTGGTTGGCGCCCGCAGGCTGATTAAGCGCATCAGGTCGTCCTCGCATAGCAAACCGTCATGTACGGCATTGCTGATTTCATCGCAAATTACCAGATCAAATTTGCCTGAGCTGGCGCAATGGAAGGCTTCGTTATAGGTTTCTTGCGCCGCTTCTTTGTGCTCCTCAGGGGCAACAGACTTGGCGCTCAGCGCACCGGCGTTATAAAACCCCTTACCCCCTTTATAGAAGTGCAGCTGGTCAACGTAAATCGGAAGAATATCATTAATAAAGTTATGTTCGCCGACGTTCCAATGTTTAATAAACTGGATGAAGGCTACTCTCCACTGATTTCCTAAAGCTCTTACCAGCAGGCCGAGGCCGGCGCTGGTTTTGCCCTTGCTATTGCCGGTGTAAACCACAACAACGGATTCCTTGGTCTTATAGTCGTCAAACATATGCAGGTATTGTAACCTCATCAATGGCTGTTGTCATAGCCCCTCCGGCTGTCGGCTGAACCGGCGTCTGTTTCGCAACCGGTAATCTCTTCTACCAGATTGGCTAAATATAGCGCACCTGCCTGCTGATAGCGGTCTTTATCGTATGGTTCTTGTGCCCATGCCCGGTAGACCCCGCTATACCCCGGGTCTTGTGCCAGCCTTTCCTTGAGCAGCGGGTGCGGGTTCTCCGGACGGTAAACTCGATATAACAAGTTGCTACCTATCGCTCTTGATGCCGCATCCATGGCCCGGCATTCTACCGGCAGTTTTGTGTGCGAAGCTGTGTTCTGGCGCAACTCTCGCCTTTGGCGGTCAGAGGCAAACGGCTGGCGGGCGTAAGCGACTAAGGCCCAGCGGATTGCGCCAGAATCCTCCAATGCTATTCTGGCTAAAGCCCGAATAGCAGTCTGATCCTTGCGATTCAGACCGGCCAGCAGTTCTGGCGCTTCCTGGCGGACAGATGTTTTTGCCACAAAATTATCGTAACAGAGATTAGTATTGCCAGCAAAAGGATGTTACGGCTAAGAGATTAGCTTTTTCTCGCGGAGAATATGGTCGATCGTCGGCCGGTCGAAGCCGACTATAATCTTCCCGCCAATATCTGTTACCGGAATACCGGTTTGCCCGGACTTATCAGCCACTTCTTTGGCTAACGCCGGGTCAAGATCGATATCTTTATAGGTATATTTAACGCCCAGCTTGTCCAGGTACTGTGTCGTTTGGTGGCAATACGCACACCAGGCCGCGCCGTATACAATAATATTTTCCTTACTCATACTCTAACTATAGCAGCAGACCGGTTCGGCCCCAACAAAATCAGCTGGCCCGATACCAGCGGGGCAGCCCTGAAAAATTATCATGTTTTTTGGGTAGTGCTAACATACTTAAATGACAGAATCCTCCCCTGATGAATGTTTGCCGTTCCCCGACCCTTATGAAGTGTCCTTGGACTGTGAAATCACAGATAATAAAGAGCTGTTGGAATGGTTGGGTACAGCGCCAGGTGTAAGCCTCGGCGCTGTGCTGTCTTTATCTAATGTCCCAAGCCTAATTGGCGGCATAAAGAGCGGCAAGTTTATCGTAAAAGAGCCAGAGGCCTCGCCTGATGCACCTCCGGATCTTAGCGCGGTTGTTGATTTAGACAAGGTGGCTGGAACGACCCAGGAATTGGCGGGATTTTTTGATTTTGCCGAGGCTACGGAGCGCCAGGCCGAGCGGCAGTACCCGGAAGCTTTATTTGAAGTCCAGCAACTGCTTGCCGAAGCTCATAATAGAGGTGCAAGCATTGAAAGGCTTTTTGTGCCTGATGCTGTCAACGGCAGCTCCTGGGATTATTTTCGGCGCTTAGGACGATTGGCGCAAGATACGGGCGTTAGCGTCGTGATAAAACTTACCCAAAAATATGGAGACCCTTTCTTTGTTCAATTTGATCCGCCAACTGCCGAAAGCGTAGAGGACTACTGGGCGGCACGCGGAGAGCAGATCGGGCAAAATATTCCAGAGACACTTCCGTCTGGGCCTAGCGATTCGGTCGCGATGGAGGCATTATTGTCCCTAGGTCCGGAGCCACCATATGATGACCAGGAGGCCGTATGGAGGCTGGTCCGTAATTTGGAGATTGTTGCAGACGCTTCCCCGGCCAAATTACGTGATTGGCTTTTAGACTCCGGAGCGGCAAGTCATATGCTGGGCACAATTAAAGAATTGGGTTACGGAACAGGTTACGCACAGAAACGCAACCGCGCAAGAGCCAGGCTAATTCTGGCAAAAATCGGTGATCAGGACGGTCTTGCCTCCCTTGCTAACGAGCTGCGGGAGAGAAATGGCGGCTATGGAAATAAGAACCTTTTAGCGAAGCCCCTTGGCGTTTACTTGCGCGATGATCCTGACCTGCTCGCTAGCACAATGCGGCGGATCGACAGGCTAATAGCGGGATGCCCTGAGGACAAAGGTGAGTTATCCCACCTCCTGGGAGCGGTTTACCATACTAATGATCCAAGAATAAGCGAATTCGTTAGCAGGCATCTTGAAGTGCCGGCGACAGCCGGCGATTACTACGCTGGCGCCGTGCTTATGTCGGCACTGCGCTGGCTGCCCGGCTTTATAGATATTTTGCAAGCGGCGCCCGAGTCTGAACAGAGGCGAGCAAGCCTGGAAATCATAGAGCGGCGTGTCGCCTCTTTTCTGGACGGAATGGTTGGCGGACACCTTGAGCACGTCAAGAAAACACATTGGAGACATGGCTCAAGCTTGGTGGGCGATATGCTCCTGAAGTTCCGTAACCCTGCTCACCAGGAGCTATTGCGACGCCACATGCTGAAGTTATTCGAGGAGACCGGTTCGATACTTGAGCCGGCTAGTCCCGGGGATAGTGATGCTTTTTCGCGCCAATATCTGAAGTACAGGGAATTCTATGGTGACATACCCGAGATATCGCAGCATATAAAAATAACTGGCCGGCCGTAAAATAAAGCCTCTATTGCATCTATTACCTCTGTTTGTTATATTAAGCGGGAAATGAAACAGGCGGCCGCCGGCAAGACGACTAACTTTATTCCTATGAAACACCTCTCCGTAGGGAGCGTCGGGTTACAGCTGCTTGACACTACCTGGCGAATCGCTGTTCCGGTATTACTATTTACGTCTTTGGGCATCTTTATTGACCTGAAGCTTGGCTCGAAGCCCTGGGTTACTTTGCTGTGTGTCGGGGTCGGTTTTGTATTTGCCGCAAGGCTTGTTAAGAAGCAGATCGAAGCAGTAGAAAAAGAGGAGAATAACCAATGAACGGCATCTTTGCGTCAGGCGTAGAAATCAGCATCGCACCAGAGACACTGTTTCATATAGGTCCTTTTCTTATTACTAACGCTCAGATGCTAGGCGCGGTAGGTACAATTATCCTTGTGGCGATACTTTTTGGTGTTCGCAATGCAGTAAAGAAAGGCGGCCGAGGCCGCTTTATGCATTTAATGATGTGGGCGTTCGAAAGCCTATACGACACGACCGTAGAAGTAATTGGCAATAAAAAGGTCGCCAAAAAAGTTTTGCCCTTAGCTGCGACCCTGTTGTTCTTTTTCTTAATTAACAACTGGTTGGGGCTGCTGCCGATAGTCGGTTCTGTCACTTATCAGACTCCTGAGGGTACGTTCCCGCTGCTTCGCGGCGTAGCCGCCGACATGAACACCACCTTTGCCCTGGCAATTATTTCTATGGTTACAGCCCAGTTGTGGGCTATCAAGCGCCGTGGTTTTTTTGGCAACCTGCACCGCTATTTTGTCAATCCGTTCAAAGATTTCATGCATTCGTTCGAAGGCATTTTGGAATTCCTTGCCGAGTTCTCCCGCACTATTGCCCTGGGTATGCGTATGTTCGGTAACGTCTTCGGTGGCGAGGTCCTCCTTGGCGTCATTGCTTACCTGACTTCTTACGCAGCGCCGGTAGCATTACCGGTGTTTTACTGCTTGGAACTGTTCGTGGGGGCGGTACAGGCTTACGTATTCTTTATGTTGACCATTGCTTTTATTTCGTTGGGTTTGCCCGGCGCGGACGACGCTCACGGAGAGCACGAGGCCGCGGAGCGGAAGCAAAAGGGCCTAGAAGAAGCTTCCTCGGAGGAAGCATGATGCTGCCCAGCGCGGTAATGGTAAAATAAGAAGTAAATTAAAGGAGTAAACATAATGGATTCACTAGCATTCGGTCTGACCTACGCCATCGGCGCCGGCCTTTGTGGCCTAGGTCTTGGTCTTATCGGCATGGGGGCTATGCAGGCTACCGGCCGTAACCCGGAGGCATTAGGCAAGATTCGTACTTTGATGATCTTGGCTATGTCATTCGTAGACGCCCTGGCCATCATCGGCTTGGTCGTTGCCCTGATTATTAAGTTTTTGAAGTAAACTATAGGAAACCTACATGCACGATGTAGTAACACTAATTGCCAGCTCCGAAGCCTCATCCCCCGGCCTGTTCCAGGCATTGGGGATAGATTGGAAGTTGCTGGTTGAACAAGGTCTGGCTTTCCTGATTTTGGTTGCCATTCTGGCCAAATTCGTTTATCCGGTTTTGATGAAGTCAGTTGATGACCGCCGCAACCAGATTGAGGCCGGTATGAAAGAAGCCAAAGAAAGCCAAGCCGTCCTGGAAAAGGCTGAGGCCAAAGTCGGTGAAATGTTAGAGCAGGCTCGCAAAGACGCCGACGACATTCTGGCGCGCACGCACCAAGAGGCTGCCACTATGGTTACTGAAGCCGAAGGCAAAGCCAACGCCCGCGCTGAGCAGATTGTGGCCGATGCCCGCGCTCAATTGAGCGTCGACGTTGCCAAGGCCCGCGAGGAGCTAAAGCGCGATACCGTCGAGCTGGTTGCTTTGGCGACCGAGCGCGTGATTGGCGAAAAGCTGGACGAGCGCAAAGACGCCGATCTGGTAAAGAAGGCTTTGGCCGGGGAGCGGGCGTAATAGTATGAACAGCAAGGCTTCACGACGAGTTATTGCCCGTACCATAGCTGCCAAGATACTGGCTGAGCCGTCCAGGCAATCGCACTGGCTGAAAATGACAGCGGCCTATTTGCTGGAACAGAACATGGCCGACGATGTCGATTTGATAATCAATGATATTGCCCACGAGCTGTTCGAGCAAAGCGGACATCTGTTGGTTGACGTAACCAGCGCTCGCCGTTTGAGCGACGCTGTACTCGACCAGCTAAAGACAACTATGCGTGAAGCCACTGGCGCCAAGAGCGTCGAACTATCCGAGCATACCGATTCTTCCCTGTTGGGTGGTTTAATCGCCCGCACGCCTGACGCTACCCTTGACGCTTCGGTACGTACTAAATTAAAGCAACTCGCAACCATCTAATCGCCAAGGAGAAAAGAGTTATAAAATGAGCGAACTAAAAGTCCAAGAATTATCAGCCGAGCTGCGCGATGCGATCCAGTCGCTTCGTACAACCAAAGGCTTGGAAGAAGCGGGTATCGTTACCCGTATCGGCGACGGCGTAGCCTGGATATACGGCCTGCGCAGCGCCGGGTTTAACGAAGTTATCGAAATCGAAACCCTTAGCGGCGGCAAGGTAACAGCCTTTGTGCTCAACTTGCTTGAAGACGAAATCGGCGCCGTGATTATGGGTGATGACGCCGCTGTCGTCGCTGGCGCTAAGGTTACTATGACCGGCAAAGTACTTGATGTGCCTGTCGGCCCGGAGATGGTCGGCCGTGTGGTTGACCCTCTTGGTCGCCCGCTGGACGGTAAAGGGCCGATCAAGGCCAAGCAGCGCGGTCTTATCGAGCGTACGGCCCCTGGTGTTATGGCGCGTAAAGGCGTTCATGAGCCAATGATGACCGGATTAATTGCTATCGATGCCTTAACCCCTGTCGGTCGTGGCCAGCGTGAACTGATCATCGGCGACCGCCAGACCGGTAAGACTGCTATTGCCATCGACACCATGATTAACCAGGCCAAGCAAAAGACCGGTGTTATTAACATCTACGTTGCCGTCGGCCAAAAATTAAGCAAAGTTGCCGCCTTGGTGGAGCGCTTGAAGCGTGAAGGCGTTATGGACCAAACCATTGTGGTGGCTACCAGCCCGGCCGACCCGGCCCCGATGCTTTACTTGGCTCCGTATGCCGGTTGTGCTATGGGTGAATACTTCCGCGACAACGGCAAACACGCTTTGATTATCTACGACGACCTTTCCAAGCACGCTGTTGCTTACCGCCAGATGTCCTTGTTGCTGCGCCGCCCACCGGGCCGCGAAGCTTACCCTGGCGACGTTTTCTACTTGCACTCCCGTTTGCTGGAGCGCGCTGCCAAGTTGAGCGATAAGCTCGGTGCCGGTTCTCTGACCGCTTTGCCGATTATCGAAACCCAGGCCGGCGACATCTCCGCATACATTCCGACCAACGTTATTTCGATTACCGACGGCCAGATCTTCCTGGAAACCAACTTGTTCTACCAGGGTATCCGCCCGGCTATTTCGGTTGGTTTGTCGGTATCTCGCGTTGGTGGCGATGCCCAGACCAAGGCCGTGAAGAGCGTTAGCGGCAGCCTGAAGCTTGACCTGGCTCAGTTTCGCGAGCTGGCGTCATTCGCCCAGTTCAGCAGTGACCTAGACGAAGACACCAAGCAGCGCATCGAGCGCGGTCAGCGTTTGACCGAACTTCTAAAACAGAAGCAATACCAGCCTTTGAGTGTTGCAGAGCAAGTTATCAGCCTGATGGCCGCCACCAAGGGTGCCTTCGATGTTGTCCCGACAGAGAAAATCAAGGACGCCCAAGCTGGCTTGATCAGCTATATGGAAGACAAGCACGGCGCGGTTGTTAAGACCCTGAATAAGGGAGACAAACCAACCGAAGATATCGAAAAAACCGTAATGGCCGCTGCCGAAAAAGTCGCTAAGTCATACGTTGCCTCTAAGAGCAGTAAGGCTAAGGAGTAGAAACCGATGTCCAGCCGGCAGCAAATTAAAAGGCGCATCGGGTCAGTGCGAAATACGCGCCAGATTACCAAGGCTATGCAGCTGGTCGCAGCCAGCAAGCTGCGCCACGCCCAAGAGGCTGTGGTCAAACCGCGGGAACACGCGGCCCTGGCGCGCGAAATATTGACCCGGCTGCGGCAAGTGGCAGCTGGCGAGAGTCATTACCACCTGTTTACTGCCCGTCCGGTTAAGCACCGCCTGATAATTGCTATTACGTCTGACCTCGGTCTGGCCGGTGCCTATGACGCCAATGTTATCCGCACCCTAATACACGAAGCTCAAGCCGACCGCGACAAAAACATCAAGACTTCCGTAATTGCTGTCGGACGTAAGGTCGCCCAGGCTGTTTCGCGGATCGCCGGCCTGGAAATAGAGGCTGTTTACACCAAGCTGCCGGACAAGCCGAACGCCGATAACCTGCGTCCAATCCTGTCCAGCGTAGGTGCGATGTTCGGCGAGGGCAAGATTGACCAAGTAGACCTTATATTCACCAACTTTATATCGTCCGTCAACCAGCAAGTTCAGGTACAGCGGCTACTGCCGGCCGGATTTGATGAAGTTGAATTGAATGATGATATGGTCCACGCTGACGTCGAGCCTTCGGCAGGTGAAATCCTAGAATTCGCAACTTTGCGCCTGATTGAATCGCAAATTTACCAAGCCTTTTTAGAGGCCTCTGCCAGTGAACAATCAATGCGCATGCTGGCTATGAAGAACGCCACCGACAACGCTACTGACCTTATAGATGACCTGACTCTGGAATTCAACAACGCCCGCCAAGCGGCGATTACCCAGGAACTAGCCGAAATCACCGGCGGCGCGGAGGCCATGAAATGAGAAGGCATGAATTTTTAGGTAGTCCCGAATCACCAGATAAGAGTATGGCTGATGAAGAAATACTTAGACGTATGGGGGCTTTGGGTTATGCTGATACACAAGTTGTGTACCTCGAAGGTAGGCCGATAGTACCCGCTGTTCCCTTCCCAGGGGAAAATGGTATATATCCAAGTGGCGTGCCGATGAGCTCATATGCATGGGGACGAATCTTAAATGATTAGAAATAATGGAGAACAACAATAATGACAACACACGAAGGCCCTGGAGTATCTGGGCAGGATGATACAACCCCACGGATGTTTGCATCATTGCCCGAAGGCCCAGAAGTTGATCCCGGCCGCTATACTGAGTTGTTAGATTCATGCCCGGGGCCCTATGAAGGGTTCCAACGCCACGGCGGACGATTCCCGGATTCTACGAATCTCGGCCCGCACCCCTTGTTGCTTAACGAGGCTGGTGATGGACATGTGCCCGGAATGCCTTATGGTGAGCCTCTAACATCGATAGATTTTGGAGCTCCTGGGGCACTTGCAGCTCTGTTGCGTAAGTGGCGGCCTGAAGGTAGCGGTGAACCCCTAACTACGTTTGGGCCTGACTTAGACACTGCGCCACCAGTAGCCGATAGGCTGCGAGACGAAGCTCTTGGGCTTGGCTACTCCCCAGATGATCCGGGCACAGCCGATGCTTTTCGGGAACATGTGGGTCAGACCCCTGTAGAGACGAATAAATATGAATCAGGAGAACAATAATGACAACTAAAGAAAAAACCAAGAACGGCAGCGTGGTGCAGGTCGTTGGCGTGGTGGTTGACGTTGAGTTCCAGCAAGGCAACTTGCCGGCTATCAACAACGCCCTGAAAACCAAGGTTGGCGACAAAGAATTAGTACTGGAAGTAGCTCAGCACCTTAGCGAAACCACAGTACGCACCGTTTCCCTGGCTAGTACAGACGGCTTAAAGCGCAGCGACGTAGTGGAAGACACTGGTGCGCCAATTACCGTGCCTGTCGGTGAAGCCACCCTGGGCCGGATGTTTAATGTTATCGGCGAAACCATTGACGGCCAGGAAGACAAAAAAGAATTCAAGCAAACCGCTCCGATCCACCGTGCCGCTCCGTCTTTGGAAGATCAGGCCGGTTCTATTGAAGTTTTGGAAACCGGTATTAAGGTTATCGACTTGATCTGCCCGATCGTTAAGGGTGGTAAGGTTGGTTTGTTCGGCGGCGCCGGTGTGGGCAAGACCGTGCTTATTCAGGAGCTTATCAACAATATCGCCAAGTTCCATAGTGGCTACTCGGTATTCGCCGGTGTTGGTGAGCGAACCCGCGAAGGCAAAGACCTTTACGAAGAGATGAAGGGCGCTGATGTCCTAAAAAACACCGCCATGATCTTCGGCCAGATGAACGAACCCCCGGGGGCACGTCTGCGCGTTGGCCTGTCCGGCCTGACCATGGCCGAAGGTTTCCGCGACCAAGGTAAGGACGTTTTGTTCTTCGTAGACAACATTTTCCGCTTTACCCAGGCCGGTTCCGAGGTCTCTGCCCTGCTCGGCCGCTTGCCGTCAGCCGTGGGATACCAACCTAACTTGCAGCAAGAAATGGGCACCTTACAGGAGCGTATTACTTCGACCAAGAGCGGTTCGATTACCTCCATTCAGGCCGTTTACGTGCCGGCCGACGACCTTACTGACCCGGCTCCGGCAACTACCTTTGCCCACCTGGACAGCACCATCGTGCTTAACCGCGCCCTGACCGACATCGGTATCTACCCGGCTGTCGACGCCCTGGACTCTAGCTCGACTATCCTTGACCCGGAAATCGTCGGCGAAGAACACTACCAGGTAGCCCGCGAAGTTCAGCGTATTTTGCAGCGCTACAAAGACCTGCAAGACATCATCGCCATCTTGGGTATGGACGAACTTAGCGACGAGGACAAGCAAACCGTGGCTCGCGCCCGCCGTATCCAGCGCTTCCTAAGCCAACCATTCTATGTGGCTGAGAAGTTCACCGGCAACCCGGGCAAATATGTAAGTCTTAAAGACACCGTTAAGAGCTTCAAGGAAATCCTTGAAGGTAAACACGATAGTAAATCGGAAAACGCCTTCTACATGAAGGGCGACATCAGCGAGGTTAAATAAAATGCGCGAAAGACTTAGCGAAGCTGAATTGGCTGCAATGCGGGCTGATGGTCTTTGCAGCCCGGAGCCTGTCACTGTTAGGCTTTCTGCCGAAACAACCAACGCGCTGGCATTGGGCGGGGTAGGAGAACTGGCTGTCAGGACTGTAGTTGACGCCTCGGCGCCATCTATGGATAGGCAGGCTGCATGAACTTTGAATTAGTGACACTCGACGGGGTTAAGTACAAAGCTCAGGCTTACTCGGTAGTCTTGCCGACAGCAGCCGGTCAAATTACAGTGCTGCCTGACCACGAACCTTTGCTCAGTCTGCTGGTACCTGGTGTGATTGCCATACGGCGCAACAAGAGCGATGCCGACCGTGATGTTGAGCATTACGCCGCCTATGGCGGAGTGGTGGAAATCGGCCAGAACGGGGTGCGGGTGCTGGTTGACGAAGCAACGCACGGCGCTGAAGTCAATATGGCTGAGGCCCAGAAGGCGCACGAGGCTGCCGTGAACTTGCGCAAATCTGCCAAAACCCAGGTAGAGCTTGATCACGCACAGACGCTAATCGACCGTCAGGCCGTTCGCCTGAAGGTTGCCGAGATTAGACACCGTCACCAACGACGCCAGTAATCTGGTATCGGCTTGCTGACAAAATACCCTCCTAGGAGGGTATTTTGAATTGTGTAATATTCTACAGATTTTTCCGGCAAGTTTTTAATTTTTAAAAAAACACTTTACTTTTTATATTTTGAAGGAGTATTATTGAACGCGAGTGATCAGACAAGTGATAAATATCACCTGAATAATCTCCCAATAAATCATCTAAGTGCCGGTCGGTGGCTTTTTTAATTATTAGTATGAGTACGCTCCTGTCAAAAGTATTTTCAACTCCTAAAAGTACGATACCTGTTAAAGATATCAAGAATTTTCAAGCAGAGACTTTAGTTCTCGGTAAGCAGATCAATAAGAAAATCGGCAAGATGTTCAACGGCTCTCTGGCTATACGCGAAGTAGACGCCGGCTCAGACAACGCTTGCGAGCATGAACTGACCGCACTTTCCAACGCCTTTTATGACATCGACCGTTTTGGCATTCATTTTGTAGCATCGCCCAAGCATGCTGACATGCTGATGGTTACTGGCCCGGTATCCCGAAACATGGCCTCTGCAGTAGTCAGCGCTTACAAGTCGACCCCGGACCCCAAAATCGTAGTTGCTGTTGGAGATGACGCCATTGATGGCGGCATATTCAAAGGCAGTTACGCAGTGCTGGATAGCGTTAGCTCGGTTATCCCGGTAGATTATGCCATCCCAGGCGATCCGCCTACTCCGTTGGAGATTCTGCGCGCACTGTTAAATATTTTAGAAGATCTTGAGAAGAAAACAGTAAGAAAGAAATAGTCATGTTAGATTCGATAGCTTCCAATAGCGGTTTTATTATTTTACTTTCCTTGTTTGGCCTTGGCATGGCTGGCTCTTTGATCGGCGCCAACCGCGACAAGTTTGCCAACGTCTGGGGAAATGCCTGCGCTATTATCGGTGCGCTCTGGGGCCTTGTTTTTGCAGGCTCCGTGCTTGCCACCGGCAATGACCTTGCCATGAAAGCCTCAGTCTCCGCCTTCTCATCATTTTCACTCGCGCTGCACATAGATAAACTGGCAGCGTTTTTCATACTCGTTATTTCTTTGATTACCTTGTTCTCTTCTGTGTACGGAATAGGCTATGTCCGAGAATATTACAAGCGTTATAACATTGGTATTCTCGGGTTTTTGTATAACGCTTTCATAGCCGGAATGCTGTTGGTGGTTACTGCCTCCAACGGCATTTTCTTTTTAGTGGCCTGGGAGATCATGTCTCTGGCTTCATATTTCCTGGTGGTTTACGACCGCAACGAACCAAAGAATGTCAAAGCAGGTTTTATCTATCTTGTAATGACGCACGTTGGCGCAGTCTGTATTCTTCTGGCGATGCTGATTTTGCAGCACTACACACACTCCTTTGATTTTGCCGCTATCCAAGCGGGTGTACATTTGCTGCCGGCACCAGCGTTGGCAGCGGTTTTTGCACTGTTCTTTATAGGGCTGGGTACCAAAGCTGGAGTTATCCCGCTGCATATCTGGCTGCCGTCAGCGCACCCGGCTGCGCCTTCGCATGTTTCCGCTTTGATGTCAGGCGTCATGATCAAGACCGGAATCTACATGATGATCCGTTTATTCCTGGATGTGCTGCAGCCAATTCCCTCCTGGTGGGGCGCTGTTGTGCTGGTGGTGGGCGCCATCTCTGCTGTGCTGGGCGTTTTGTATGCCTTGACTGAACACGACATTAAACGCCTGCTCGCTTACCACAGTATCGAAAACATCGGTATTATTTTGCTTGGTCTGGGCGGGGCTATGATCTTTACTTCCCTGCATATGCCCGGGCTGGTGCTGCTTTCTTTGGCTGCCGCTTTGTTCCATACTTTAAACCACGCTGTGTTCAAGTCATTGTTGTTCCTTAGCGCCGGTTCGGTAATCCAGGCTACTCATACCCGGAACATCGAAAAGTACGGCGGGCTAATCAAGCTGATGCCTGCAACTGCTCTGTTCTTCCTGGTGGGCTCTATGGCGATATCGGCCTTACCGCCTTTTAACGGTTTTTTCAGCGAGTGGTTGACTTACCAATCGCTGTTCAGCGGCTTCACCGCTGGCGGAAAAATTACCTGGGTGTTCGTGTTTGGCGCGGCTGCGCTGGCAATTACCGGTGGCCTGGCCTTGGCCTGTTTTGTTAAAGCTTTCGGCACGGTATTTTTGGCCCGTCCAAGAAGCGATGCCGCCAAGCACGCCAAGGAATCGTCATGGACTATGCGCACCGGTATGGCCGGTTTAGCACTGTTATGTTTGGCTATCGGCCTTGGCTCAGCCCCCATCGCTTCTGCACTGAATAACATCAGCCGCCAGGTCACCGGTCTGACAAGCACATCGTCCGTAGGTGCCGGGGTCAAGACTCTGGCGGTTAATGACGGTGCTTCTTCAGTCTCCGGCCCGTTCGTATTGGCTCTTCTGCTGTTGGCTACTGCCGGTGTGTGGCTAGTTGTCAAATACGTGGTTAGCCGTCGCCAAAAAGTAGTTGTCGGCGAAACCTGGGATTGCGGTACGCCGCTCAATGGCCGGATGGAGATTACGGCCAGTGGCTTTGCCCGGTCGATCCACATCATGTTCAAGACTCTGCTGCATCCTTCTTTGCATCACCAGGTGGAGCACCTTAACCCGGCGAACCCTTACTCCGTTAAATCTCGCAAGGTTTCTATGACCGTCCACGATATTTACTACAGCCACCTGTATTTGCCTGCTTATCGCATGCTGTTGGCCTGCTCGCGTTTGGCTAAACGGGTTCAGAACGGCAGCCTCAACGCCTACATTCTGTACATATTTGCAATTTTAATACTCGCGTTGTCGGTAGGGGTATAAGTCATGAAATACGCATTATGGATTATCCAGATACTGTTAGTGCCTGTTTTGGCGCCGCTTGGTATCGGCATTGCCAATAAAATAAAGGCACGGCTTCAGGGCCGCCGCGGCGCAGACATCTTCCAGCCGTACCGGAACCTGCGCAAACTTTTCCGCAAAGACGAAGTTATCAGCCGGGACGCCTCGTGGGTATTCCGCGCTGCGCCGTTCATTATATTCGGCTCTACCCTGATTGTTGGCGCCAGCATACCGCTGTTCAGCTCAGCGCTCAGTGCTCCGACGTCTGACCTGTTAATGGTAGTCTACCTGCTTGGTTTGGGAACCTTCTTCCTGGCTCTTGCCGGTATGGACACCGGAAGCGCCTTTGGCGGGTTCGGATCCAGCCGTGAAATGACCATTTCGTCAATAGCCGAAGGTGTACTTATTTTTTCGATATTGCCCCTGGTGGTGCTGTGCGGCACGACCGATCTGACGGCAATCGCAGGCAACATTACCAGTCAGTACGGGCAATTTATCGTGCCGATAGTTTTAGCCCTTGTCGGCTTTTTGATAGCCATGCTCGGCGAAGCCAAGCGCTACCCGTTCGACAACCCCGACACTCACCTGGAGCTGACTATGGTTCACGAAGCCATGCTGCTGGAATATTCCGGTAAGCGTCTGGCCCTTATGGAATGGTCGGCATTCAGTAGGATGCTCATTTTTGCCATACTGGCTGCTAACCTGTTCTTCCCGGTTGGAATTGCCAGCACCTCATCGTGGACTGACGTGCTAATAGGCGTTGGCGCGTTGATGGGCAAGACACTGGCTATCTACTGCGGCATAGCTGTTCTGGAATCGGTAATTGCCAAGTTCCGCTATTTCCGTTTGCACCACGTTTTATTTGTAGGGTTAATTCTTAACATAGTAGCAATAGGACTAGTTTTATGAGTATATTTTTGCAAATATGCATGGCTTTATTTTGTTTAAGTACTGTCGGGCTGCACGTTGCCAAGAAGAACATGACAGAAGTTACCTTGTACGGTCTGCAATCACTGGCGGTTGTTGCTTTGCTGGGAGTATCGCTGTGGCGGCACCAGTCAGTTGGCCTTTTGGCGGTTGTAATTGTAACGCTAGCTGTCAAAGTCATCCTGGCGCCGATTTTTTTCGTTCGGCTGATCAAGAAACACAATTTAAAAATCAATGCCAATACTTATGCGAATATGCCTGAGACGCTGCTGGCTATTACCGCTACTCTGCTGCTGGTCAGCTCGCACTTCTTCTCGCCGCTTACCAATATCGTGCCCGAGAATCATACCTATTTGGTCTTGTCGCTATGCGTCCTTCTGACCTCTATCCTATTGGTCGCTAACCGCCGGGGCATTCTGTCGCAAGCCGTTGGGGTTCTGTCTTTGGAGAACGCAATTATGGCCTATGCATTTTTCGCCGGGCTGGAACAGTCGCCGGTGCTTGAACTTGGCATAGTCTTTGACGTCTTTGTGTGGCTGATGGTTGCCAGCATATTTGTGACAATGGCCCACAAACACTTTGGCTCGGCTGACGTAACGACCATGAGGAACTTGAAAGGCTAGCTATGGAAATTATTGTTATTATCTCAGCGTTTTTGGCAGCAGCAGCGGTTAGTCTGTTCGTCAAACATAAGCCGGTTATCGAGTCTTTGTCAGTCGTTGCCGCTGTGGCGGCTTTTGCGGCGACAATCAAAGTGGCTCTTCAGGTGGCTGCCCACGGTTCTTATGCGCCTTATCGATTTTTCTCGGTTGACGCTTTGGGTGCGATCATTATGCTCATCATCGCCTCTGTCGGCCTGGCAGCTACTATTTATTCGGTTGCCTACATGCGGCGGGAACTGGCTAAAGGGATTATCGGATTTTCCAGGTTCAGACAATACTATGTATTGCTTGGGTTGTTCCTGGCGGAGATGTTCCTGGCCGCTACTGCCAGCAGCCCTATCGTAACTTGGATTGCCGTAGAAGCAGTCACTCTTACAACCGCCTTTCTGATCAGCTTCTACAATAAGCCGGCGGCAATGGAAGCAGCCTGGAAATATTTGATTATCAACTCCATTGGTTTGTCGCTGGCACTATTGGGCACCATGCTGTACTTTACTGCCGCACATGGCGGCAGTATGCTCACCTGGGACTCGTTGTTGGCTAGCGCCGGTCATCTTGACCCAGCAATTTCCAAAATTGCTTTTGTCTTGGTGCTGATAGGATACGGCACAAAGATTGGCTTCGTGCCAATGCACACCTGGCTGCCTGATGCCCACAGCAAGGCCCCGGCGCCAATCAGCGCTTTATTGTCCGGTGTGCTGCTGAACGTTGCTTTGATGGTTGTGCTGCGCTTCGGCGCTGTCACCAACGCCGTGGTAGGTGTCGGTTTCTCCAGACACTTGTTCATTGCCTTCGGCTTGGCCTCAGTAGTCCTTGCTGCCTTGGCCATTTTGACACAAAAGAATTACAAGCGGCTGCTTGCCTATTCCAGTATCGAAAACATGGGGATTATCGCCTTGGGATTAGGTTTTGGCGGTATCGGTGTGTTCGCCGCTATGTTGCACATGATTTATCACTCACTCATCAAGTCGTCGCTGTTCTTTACTGCTGGCAATTTCCTGCTGAAGTACGGCTCGGCCTACATCAAGAATGTTAAGGGCGCGTTAAGCATTATGCCGGCTACTAGTATCTTGTTTGTGATTGCAGTGTTCGCGGCCACCGGGTTCCCGCCGTTCGGCATATTCCTGACAGAGCTCTTTACTGCTTCTGCCGGTTTCCACCACTATCTTGTCGTTGTCGTAGCCATGTTGCTGGCTCTGGCTGTTGCTTTCTTGGGATTTTTCCGGCAAACGAATTCTATGGTGCTGAGCGCCAAGCCAGAGGGAGCAAAGTCCGGCGAAAAAAACGTCTGGCTGATTATTCCGCCGTTGGTGCTTGTAACGCTTACATTGGTTCTCAGCTTCTACATGCCACCGTTTATGCGAACCTTAATTGACCATGCGGTTATAGGACTTTAATAATGAATAATTTTAAACAATACCTACCAGAGGCCGCAAAAGCCGAAGTGCACGACAATGTGGCTGTCTTCGAAGTCCAGGCTTCAGACATCCGGCAAGTTGTCCGTGAATTGTCTGAAGACAAAAAACTTACTTTTAAGTTGCTTGATGCCACTGACGAGCGCTCAGAGAACGGCTGCTTCAAAATATGGTACCTTTTCGGCGCACCCGGCGCTAATCTGTTCATTGCGCCCTACATACGCGTTGCTAAAACTGAAGAATTCCCATCCATCACTTCCGTGATTCACGCCGCCGGCCAGCACGAGCGCAAGGTTAAAGATTTTTTTGGATTGAAGCCTGTTGGTAATCCTGATCAGCGCCGGCTGACCCTGCACGAAAACTGGCCCGCCGGCCATTACCCGATGCGTAAAGACTTTAAATTCGGCACGCGCCCCAAGACGGCAACCGGCAGTTACGAGTTCCAGTTCGTAGACGGCGACGGCATATACGAAATCCCTGTAGGTCCTATCCATGCGGGTATTATTGAACCCGGCCATTTTCGGTTTAGCGTTGCCGGTGAATTCGATCGCCCTGCTCGAAGCCCGATTGGGCTACGTGCACAAGGGCCATGAAAAACTATTCGAGAAGTTGGGGCTGAATGACGCCTTGCGCCTATCAGAAAAAATTTCTGGCGACAGTTCGTTCTCTCATTCCTTGGCGTTTTGCCAGGCTATAGAACAGTTAGCCGGTATTGTCGCGCCCAAGAGGGGCTTGTACCTGCGAACTATGTATGCCGAGCTGGAGCGTCTGGCTAACCACATCGGCGACATAGGTTTCATTATGTTAGACACCGGCTTTAATTTCGGCGGATCTAACGGCCAGCGGATGCGCGAGATTATTATGCGCATCAATGAGCGGCTGACAGGAAGTCGTTTTCTGCGCGGGGTTAATACTTTTGGCGGCGTCACAAAAGACATCACCGACGATGAGAAAAAAACCTTGCTCAACGACTTGGCGGCATTGTCTCAAGACTTTAAGGAAGTTATCAGTATTGCCGATGACAGCGCTTCGCTGCAAAACCGCCTGAGGACGACCGGACCGTTATCCCCTGAAATCGCGCATGATTACGGCGCAGTGGGCGTACCTGCCCGGGCTGTCGGCATTCCAACCGACGCTCGTTCTGAGTATCCTTATGCCGCCTACGGTATGATAACTCCCTGCTCTGTTGTTTGTGAGCAAACCGGCGATGTACACGCCCGCTTCCGGGTTCGCGTCCAAGAGGTTTATGGTTCTATCGGAATAGCTCGTGAGATATTAGCCAAACTGCCGGACGGGCATATAATAGCGCCCCACAGCGACAAGATTGCTCTCAGGAAGAACGCGGTTGCCGTTGGCTGTGTCGAAGGCTGGCGCGGTGAGATCATCCATTTTGTTTCAACAGACAAAAACGGCAAAATTAACCGCGTGGTTGTCCGCGATCCGTCGTTCATCAACTGGCAGGTTTTGGGCTACTGCGGCCAGGGCCAGATTGTTCCGGATTTCCCGTTAATCAACAAGAGTTTTAATCTATCCTACACCGGTAACGACCTTTAGTCGGTTGCCTATCCTGCGGCAACGTTCCAGCATGCTACGGTTACATGATTACCGGGTATGGGTGGATCGACCGTAACGGTCGCTATCAGCGCGCAAGGCCCGGCCCCTGCGACTGTGACTTGCCTGCGCTTGATAACATCATCTTCCGGTACCGGCCGATCGCAATCAACGACAGCTGCTTTGGCTCCATTGGGGTCAAGGCCGTATTGCACCGCAACAGCCGGTACTACTTCTCCGTATTCTGCAGTGCCATGCCAGCCACCTGTATTTAAGGTTTTATCATATTTGCAGGTGTTAGCAGCGGGTGCTGCCGAAGATGCTTTAGCGGTTGCTGTAGCTGCTGCTGATGCTTGTTGGGACCGGTCGGCTTCGGCACGTTCCCCGTTTTTGCTCCCGCCGCATCCGGGTAGTAATACCAAGGACAATACTCCTATAACGGCTAATGGTGCGTTACGCCTATTCAATAGCTCCATGTCCATCCTCCATAAGTTTGGTTATTGTTTACGAAACCAGATTATAGCACGCAGTATTTGCCGCCATATTAACTATTGTTAATCTTTGATATTGCGTTAAGCGCGTCTAATTGACGATAGCGCACTGTGCAGCTCCATAGCGTTCTTGTAGCAAGGCCTGCCATGATGCCTGGCGTTTGAAGGCGCTAATGCAGTGTCAATAATGCCAACAAGGGGATGACTGGGGTCGATGTAGGGGGCATAGGACTGGGATGGACTGTCGTAATCATGAGTTAGGAGGCGTAGGATCTCACCGGCCTTGAATACGTCAAATTGTCCGTCAAGGAACCTGGTCGCCCTGTCAGCCAGGTTATAGTCAAAGACGGTAACGTGCAGTTTGCCGTGCCGGATTCCAACAAAGGCGTTACTCCTGTTCTTGCGGATGGTTAGATCTCTATGGATAATATCGCGCCTATGCAAGTAGGACAAAGCGTCAGCCAGCTGCAGGCCGAGATCAACAATGTGGTTAATATTGATTTTTCCTTGCCGCAAAGCGTCTTTTAGCACAGGCAGCGCCTGTCCCAGGTCCGGCTCCTTGACTACCGGATAGTCCTCGACCAGAGCTCCATCCGGCAATACGGTAAATGCCAAGGGGCCTAAAAGATGGGGGTGTGACTCATTGGTCAGCGCTTCCAGGATTGCCCGGTGTGCATCATTAGGCAGACTCCATTTACGCACCACAGTGGGGCGGTCTATGTTTGGCAACAATTCCAGTGCCCCTCTCTGTCTGAGCTTGCTGGCGTCCCACTGGCGCGGTTCCGGCAGCCTAAAGTCCGGCGGTAAGCTAAGATCGTGTTTTTCACCCTGCAAGGCCGGACCGCCTGTCATCTCCCCGTCTGCTTGGCATGCGCGAAAATCGCTTAGGCCAATGCTTCCGGCGTAAGCTGACAGCCCTTCTCTGGCTGTTTGCAGAACTTCGCCTGCGGTTTCGAGCCTCTGTGATGCTAACGCAAGACAGCTTTGCACACCATCTAGCGGTACGCCGCCCGCCCCGCCCGTAGCCGCCGCGAGTATTACAAGACATTCTTGAATGCGCATTGCCCCGGCTTGCGCAAGCTCAACGGGCATGCCGTCACAGGCTGCTTGCAGACCTGTGCCAACAGCCTCCCCCACCCCTGTTCGGGGTTCATAACTCATTGCTGGATTATATACTATTCGGCAAGCCCGTGTTTACAAATATATGCGGTTGTTCTACGCTAAGTGAAAGAAGTAAATTTACGGAGGGTATATGTTAAAAGAACGCAAGAAGATCGCTATGGTCGCGGCAGAGTTTCTGGGTACAGCCTTACTTACTATAGTTGCCTTGGCTGTAACGCGCGCCATAGGCAACCCCTATTTTGTTGGGTTGGCGGTCGGGTTGGCATTGGCGGCCATGATTCTTGTGCTGGGCAAGGTATCCGGCGCTCACCTTAACCCGGCAGTGACAATCGGCCTTGCAACGGCCCGCCGCGTTGAGATACTGGCATCGTTAGTCTATGTTGCCGCGCAGTTACTGGGCGGTATCTGTGCTTATCTTTTGTACAACTACTTTACGAATCAGCACTGGTCAAACAGCGGGCATTTCGACAGTCGCACACTCGTTGCTGAAGCTACCGGCGCATTCATATTCGCTTTAGGCTGGGCCTCCACGGTTTACAACAAATACGAAGGCGGCAAGGCGGCATTCGTGATCGGCGGTTCTTTGACAGTCGGAATTATAGTTGCCTCGATTGTTTCTGCCGGCGTGCTTAACCCGGCTGTTGCGCTCGGAATGCGCGCTTGGGGATGGGGAACATACGTGCTCGGTCCGGTCCTGGGATCGATCATCGGTTTTAATCTATATGCCCTGCTCTTCGCACCGCCAAAAAGCCTTGAAGAAGAAAAAGCCAGCAAGTAAACTCCCACCTTGCAGCTAATCTGATTATGGTAAAATTGTAAGTACCAATGCTTAAAAGAGGTCGCGCTTAATGGCTCGTCTGCCAGTGCCCAATTCAGATAGCGGTACCTGGGGTGGAATCCTCAATAGCTTTCTGCTAGTCGAGCATAATGACGACGGTACACTCAAGGCTTCTGGTACGTTGGCTGGCAAAGCTAATGATTCGTCTGTAGTGCATAATACGGGCAGCGAGACAGTGGCCGGTACCAAGACTTTTTCGTCCTCGCCTGTTGTTCCGGCTCCAACGCTTGCCAGCCACGCTTCAACCAAAACCTACGTTGACGATTCGGCGGCTGCAAAAGCCATGAAGCCTATAGTGCGCCAATCCTATTTTACCTCCGGCGATATTACTCTAGCGAGTTCCGGAGGACTATGGGTTCCAGTAACCGGTATAACAATATCTTTGCCAGCAGCAGTCGGTGACTGGGTGGAATTAACCTCGTCTATTATGACGCAAAGTAGCGGCTCCGATTACTTTGACTTGGCAGTCTTGAACGGTGTTAGCATAGTGCGTCGTTCCAGTACCGGGACGGCCAGCGGCACTACGGCAGACCAAGGCGACACGGGGTTGTATCCTACTCAGTTGGCGTTCCGTACAACGGGCGCTCTCTTTGCTTTTCAAGTTGTCTCAGGCGACTTGGAATCCGGCAATGTCCGTTTTGCCTTAATCGCCAAAGGCACCGGCGGTGCAAAGGTCTTCGCCTCAACCGATTATCCTGGGCGCATGCGCGCCATTAATATGGGCAGTGTCAGCTAATTTATATTTTTTTCATTAAATTGTCTGGCTATTGTAAAAATAACCCCTGATCTGTTAGGGTAATTAAATGCAAAGCGTCAAGCAGGCCGCCCGGTTATTATCCAAAAGCGTTTTTCTGAGGCAAAACGCTGTTTTCTTCTTTGGCATGCTTTTGGTGAGCTTTCTGAACTATCTTTATTATCCGGTACTCGGCCGTTTGTTGCCTGTCGCAGAATTCGGTGAAGTCCAGGCTATAGTATCTTTGTTCTTGCAGTTAATTATTTTTATGACTGTTCTGGGGCAGGTTACGGTCAATGTAGTTGCCAATTATAAGGATGAAGTTAAACAGCAAAAAGTAGTTTTTGAGCTGGAGCGCCTGGCGCTTTACTTTAGCCTTACTCTGTTTTTGATCGTCCTAATCTTTGGGTTCAAGATAAAGAGTTTTCTGAACTTCAGTTCAGTGTGGCCGTTCTATATGCTGATGCTGAGCATTGTCGCAACAGTGCCCTTCACCTTTCGCACGGCTTATCTGCGCGGCAAGCAGCGTTTCGGATCGGCATCAATCGCCAACCTGATTGGCTCAGTCGTTAAGATCGCCGCTTCGGCGATTTTTGTATTGGTAGGATTTGGTACAGTGGGCGCTATTGGCGGTTTGGTTGTTGCGCAGGTCCTGGCCTTTGCCTATGCCGCCCGCCAGGCGCACAAGGCCGGATTCTTACGGCCCCAAGGCAGGAAATATGGCTTGCCAGACCTGCGTATTATCGCCCCTGAGCTACGATACAGCCTGTTTGTCTTGATAGCTTCCCTGCTCTGTACAGTCCTTTCCAGTATCGATGTTTTCGTCGTCAAGCACTATTATGACGCCACCACTGCCGGTTACTATGCCGGCATATCTACGGTGGCCAGAATCATTTTTTTCTTAACAGCATCTATAACCCAAGTTCTATTGCCCTCGGTTAAGATCAGCGTGCCTAGGCGTCAGAACAGACTGCTACTATTAAAGTCATTTGTTTTGCTCGGGGCTATCGGAGGGCTGACGTCGGCGTTCTTTGCCCTGTTCCCTGATTTTGTGGTTAAGATTTTGATGGGTAGCAGCTATTTGTCTTATGCCTATTTACTGCCGTTGCTCAGCCTGGCGATGTTCATGCTTTCGGTTCTAAACCTAGTTGTCGGGTATTACATGGCATTGCGTGAATACCAAATTAGTGTTATTATTATATTAGGTATGTGCATTATGTCAGTTTTGATGCTAATGCACCACGCCACGTTGGGTGAAGTTATACAGAACCTCATTTACAGCAGCGGTTCAACGTTACTGCTTATGGGGGCCTGGCGTATAGCGTTTAGGAATAGGCAAACAAATGGCGTTATCGGAAAAATCTAAGAGACTGGTTTCTATAGTAATACCCCTCTACAATGAGGCTCTGAATGTCCGCCCTCTGTACGAAGAAATTTGTTCCGGCACAAAAAAACTTCCGTACAACTTTGAAATTATTCTTGTCGATGACGGCAGCCGGGACAACTCGGCTGCTGTTGCAAACGAACTGTCGCGCGAAGACAAACGCGTGCGCTTACTGCGCTTTTCGCGTAATTTCGGCAAAGAAGCCGCAACCACGGCAGGTTTGCGCGTAGCAAAGGGCGACGCCGCCATTATTATGGACGCTGACTTACAGCATCCGCCAAAACTCATCGGCAAGTTCATCAAAGAATGGGAAGCCGGCAAAGAAGTTGTCGTTGGTGTTAAGGAATACGGCAAGGATGCCAGTTGGTTTAAGCGTAGAAGTTCGGTCTGGTTTTACCGCATTTTGGACTCTATCGCCCACACCGATATTACGCCTCATGCCTGTGACTACCGGCTTGTAGATCGCCAAGTACTAGACCAATTTAATCAGATGACAGAACGCAACCGTATGATACGCGGTCTTATCGATTGGCTAGGTTTTGAACGCGGTTACGTGCACTTTGTGGCCCCGCCACGTTTGAACGGCGAGGCTACATATTCTTACAGAAAGCTTTTCGGGCTTGCCTTCAACAGCTTCACCGCCTATAGCTTGTTCCCTCTCAAGCTGGCTGGGTATATGGGAGTATTTATTCTAATATTATCTGCAATTTTGGGCTTGTTTGTCGGCGTCGAGAGCTTTGCGCTGGGTGATCCGTTTGATTTGAAGATAACCGGTACGGCGATATTGGCAATAGTCTTGCTGTTCTTGGTGGGCGTTGTCCTGGCAAGCCTTGGGCTGGTGGCTCTATACATCGCCCACATACACACAGAAGTAATCAATCGTCCACTTTATATTCTAAGGCCAGACGTTCAGACGGCAGCCGAACAAACTCAAGAGAATAATCAGACCCAAGATCTATGAAGATAGCAGTTATTACCATATACCCTAAAAAGGGCGGTATTCATAGCGGCCGTGTCAGCGGCGTCGCTTCTTATTCAAAGAACCTGGTCAGTAATATGCCCTGGGATAAGAATGACAGCGTGTGGGTGCTTGCAGAAAAACAAGGCAAGAGAGACGAGTATAAGGAAGACGGTGTTCGGGTCAAACGCTGCTACGACAGAAATATCAAATTTATTTTTCAGCTTGGCCGTGAGCTCTGGAAGATCAAGCCTGATGCCGTGCACATTCAACAGGAATTGGGCCTATTCGGAGGTATACTGACTGCCTGGATGTTGCAATTCCTGGTTCTATTTTCCAGGATAGTTGCCAAGCGTACGGTCATCACGCTGCATGGCGTAGCAGACACAAGAAAGATTGACGCAAAGTTCGTGCGCGAGAATAACTCCAGTCTGCCCGCCCCTTTGGTGAAGCTCGCCTTTTGGCTGATATATAAACCGTTGACCGTGTGGTCGAACGCCCTTATTGTTCACGAGAACATGTTTAAGGATATTCTTGTCAGCTGTTACCGGGTATCTTGTAAAAAGATTTTTGTGATCCCGCACGGCATCGAGGACTTAAGGCCGATTGCCCAGGAATTGGCTCGGAAAAGTCTTGGCCTGTCTGACAAAAAAGAAGTCGTTTTGTTTATGGGCTACCTGACTGGTTATAAAGGCATAGATCATCTTATTGAAGGGTTTGCAGAATATCTTAAGTCTAGCCCCAACGCTTTTTTGATAATTGGCGCCGGCAAACATCCCAAACTATATAATGACGAAACCTATCTCAAGAATGAGTACGGCCGTTTGCAGACCAAGGCGGCAGAGCTTCTGCCAAAAGAAAATTATACATGGCAAGGCTTCATCGGCGAGGAAATGATAGGGGCCTATTACTCTGCGGCCGACGTCAGCGTTTACCCCTACACTGTGGCGCTGGCGGCGAGCGGGCCGATGTCTATCTCCATCGGCTATAACCGGCCCTTTATAGCCAGCGATGCCTTTGGCTCGGTTTTTGATAAAAAATTGATCTTTGCCAACACGAAAAAAGGCCTTAGCGACAAGCTAAAAGACTTTTTTAGCGATCAAAGCAGCTATGACCACCTCGTAAGCGGCATGCGTGAGGAGAGACTCTGGAAGGGTGTTGCCCGTAAAACTTACGGGGTGTACGAATAGTATGAAAATTTTGCATGTTTGCAACAGATTTTATCCTGGCCTGGGCGGTGTTGAGACTCACGTTCTCAATCTAGCTAAGTGCGCGATAAAAGACGGTGATCAAGCCGATGTCCTGTGTTCCGATTATGTGGCAGTTAATTCGCGCCAGCGATTTGACAAAGATATGAAGCAGGGCCGGCACCAGGGCGTAGGCTTTAGACGACTGCGCGGGTTTAAGCTGGGCAAAATTGACGCCACTACTTTTATGCCGGGGCTGCCCCTTTACCTAATTCGTCACGCCAGAGACTATGACGTAATCCATGTGCACAGCTATGGTTATTTTTGTTCCTGGGGCAGCATATTGGTCTGCAAGCTATTGGGCATTAATGTGGCTTTCACCCCGCACTATGCCCAGGAAACAGTCCTGCCGGCTAGTATCAAGAAAGTTTTTGACGCTCTAATCGGGGGCTGGTCTTTCCGTATGGCAAGCAAAGTTATTGCTCTGACAAACAAAGAAAAAGAGTCCATTCAGCAGACGTTTCGCGTTCCGGAAGACCGTGTGGTAATAATCCCTAATGGCATAGATTTTGGCGAGATAGTGGCCAAGAGCGAAAAAGGCAAAGAGAAGATTTTCGGCACGTACGGCATCGACGCCAAAAAACCTTCGGTGATCATGGTCGCCCGCCTGGCAAAGAATAAAGGACACAAATTTTTGCTTGATGCATACCTAAATTTAATAAAGAAGCAAAAATGTAACCTTATAATCATAGGCCGGGATTGGGGCATGGAGAAGGACATTCGCGGCTTTATCGCAAAAAATAACTTAGATGACGCACATGTTCTCACTAATGTCGGTGACGAAGATAAGCACCAGCTGATTGCCTATTCCGATGTCTTGGCCCTGCCCTCTGTGGGCGGTGAGGCCTTTGGGATAGTGCTACTAGAGGCCATGTCCCAGGGCGTTCCGGTGGTTTCCTCTAACGTCGGCGGCGTGTCCGATATTGTAGTTCCGGGCAAAAACGGTTATATCGTTGAGCCAGGTGACGCAAAGGCATTAGCAGAAGGTTTGCTGCGGGTTCTGCAGGCCGACGACTATCAGCGGCTTTCCAAATTTTCAGCAAATTACGTAAACGCCTATAACTGGGAAGATATAAACAGGCGTATCAAAGAGGTGTACAAGCATGTCTAAGAAGATTGTTATATTAGGGGCTTATGGCCAGCAAAATATCGGCGACGAAGCCATGCTGTTGGTTTTGGTTGAATACTTGCGAAAACAATACCCGGATTGCGTGATTTCCTGTAATTCCAATAGCCCCCGCGCAACATCAAAGGATTTTGGCGTCGAGGCTTTTTATACAAGCCCCAAGAAAGACTTTTTTAAAAAGCTTGGCGCCTTATTGAAGGCTGACGCCTACATTTACGGCGGCGGTTCTTTGCTCGTCGAGCTGCGCATGAATCCTCTTGGCAGGCGCGCGCCTTTATACAGAGGGCTGATTATAAACCTGCTGGGCCGTTGTTTGGGCAAGCGCGTGGTTTATGCTGGCGTTGGCGCCGAAGCTGTCAGGCCTGGTTTTTCTCAATGGCTCGTGCGCCGGGTTGTTGCCTTAAGCCATAGGTGCTATGTCCGTGACCGGGACAGCTACAATACTTTGATTTCTTACGGTTGCTCGCCTGACAAAGTAAAATTAGGCGCTGAGCTGGCCTTTATGATGCAGGCGCAAGACGCTCCGAAGGGCAAGAAAAGAGTCAAGAGGATCTGCGTCTTGCCGGTTTATCGTATTCTCGGTTATGACGAATGCCACGAGTCGTATGTCACAGCCCTAAAACAAGCTGCGGACTCTTTGCGCAAAAAAGGTATTGAGGTAGATTTTTATGCCATGCAGACAGATCCTAATGACGACATGGGCGACAAACAGATTATCTCTAAGATCACAGGCGACAAGCCTAGCGCCATTAAGCCCAAGAAACAACTCGGGCCAAAAGAATTCATCGATTATTTATCCGGTTACGACTTGGTTCTTAGTTCCCGCTACCATGGAATAATCTGCATGCTGCTTGCCGGTCGTCCGGCCATCAGCCTGACGGAGTTCGAAAAGAGCCAGGCCGTGCTAAAGGCCATGGGTCTTGCCGAACTGTCACTTTCCAGCAAAGATATATCCGCCACGAATTTGCTCAAGGCTATCCAGGATGTTGACAATAACTATGCAGACCTATTGGGAACGGTTGGGCAGGGCCGGCAGAAGCTGCACAAAAAGGCAGACGACATGCTGGCCGAGATGAAAAAGGACATAGCAAAGGACTAACTACCTTGAAGAAACAACGCCTCATACAGCTGTTGCGCTGCCACTGGCCGAAGCTCTTGATATGGGCGTTGTTTACGGTGTTCTTTTTGTTAAACTTCAGGCTGTCGTCTTACCAGATTGCCGATGATTCCTTTAGGTTCTTCTTTGGAGGAACTGAGTATTACAAGAACTTGTACGTTTGGAACGCCGCTTCCGGCGCTGGCGGCGTAGCTACCAATACGCTCAATATCCTGATATGGCCGCTGTTGCAAATTGTCGACTTGGTGCGCAATGCTATTGGCGGTCTGGGTGCCCAGGCGGTATTTTCTTATGCCCTGTTTTTAAGCCTGCCCTTCTCGATGTGGCTTTTGACCGGCGTGTTTACCAAACGAGTCGCCGTACGTCTTAGCGGTACCCTGCTGTACGCTCTAAACATAATGCTGCTCAGGAACTGGCTGCGTAACATTATGTTTATCGATATGGTGTATGTGGTGGCGCCCGTACTCATCTATTTAGGATATAAGTATTTGACCACCAAGAAACCAAAGTATTTAGTATTTATTTTCCTGCTGCAGATCGTGAATGCTATGACCGGGCTTAACCCGGCTTATTTCTTTATAGAGGTCGCGGCGGTAAATATATTTTTGGTTTATTTCTGCTTTGCCCACAAGGCGCGCTGGACCGACTGGCTAAAAATTAACCTATTCGCTTTCAGCTATATACTAGCCGCACTGGTTACCTACGTGATCTTTTTCTTTAATAAAGGCGCGCTTTTAAGCGATGCCTATAGTAATACCGCCATAGCTGTGCAGGTTGCTTCTCAGATACGGCTGAACTCGTTACAGAATGTGCTTAACTTGCTAAACGCTGATATCTTGAGCGCTTACGGCACATGGGGCGGGCATATTTTTTACCCTTTCGCCTATGTCGTTACGTTGAGCAGTATGGTTTGGTTTTGGTGGCTGGCTATAATACCGGTACTTGTTTTTGCCGTCTTGCTTTTGCGGCACCGAAGACTGCCCTTTCTTCTGTATATATCAGGCATTTTCCTGACCTGCGTTTTTGTAGTTAAAGGGGCGGCTGAGCCCTTGGGTTCCGCCTTTCAGAAGATAATTCTAAGCGGGTCTGTCGGCACTATTTTCCGCAACCCGCAGCAAAAATTCGGTTACATTATGGTTTTGGCACTTGTGATAGGGGTAGTATATGCGCTCGGCAAGGAGAAAAACCGCCGTTTGGCAAACGGAATGGCTATAGCTCTGATTGTCTATAGCCTGGTAATGGCCGGCCAGTTGTTCTCCGGCAAACTGTTTACTCCGTATAGCTTTAGTAAGCCCCCGGAATACTACAGACAAGCCGCCAGTTATATGAACTCCGAGCAGACTGTCCGGACAATATATACTTTGCCGTATACTACCTCTGACTTCCAGTATATGGATTTTGGTTACGAAGGCTTTGATTTGTTCAAGTTCTTATCGCCCTCCAAAAAGATTTACGAGCGGAAGTCCGGGGCTTTTTCTTTCAAAAGCAAGTATGTGAACTCGAAGATTGAGGAGTACTTTAGAAATCAGCCGCACGTTAGCTACGCTTTTTCGGATGTGATGCGCGAGTATGGGATCGATACCGTTGTTTTCCATAGAGATTTTAACTCCGAACGCATACGCGGTCTGCAGATTGGCCAGATAGAACAGTACGAGCAGCTGCTTGGCAGCGACCCCGGGCTGCTGGCGCCCAAGACTTTTGGCAAAATTGACATTTACCGGCTCAAGCCGGAATTTTCCCCTGGCCCGGTCATGTCCGCGTCGAACGCAGAGTATAGAAAGATAAGCCCTGTGGAATATGTGGTCAGCCTGAAGGGCGTTCGTAATGACACGGAGGTAGAGCTGGCCGAAACCTATCATCCGGGATGGAGGATTTACCCAGGGCAGAGCGATAGCTTTTCCGGCATGTCCGGGCCGGAGCGAGCCGCCCTGCTGCTGCAGAAGCCGTTTGCGGATAGCGGACATATGTCTAATGAACACCTCTCTAATGTCTGGCGGATTAACCTTAGCGAAATCAACTCCCACAGCGGCAATTATGTGACGAAGAACTCTGACGGCTCATACGATATAAGGCTAAGGCTTTACTTCGTGCCGCAGCTATATTTTTACGCCGGTGTTATTATAACGGCATTAGTCTATACCGCACTCATCACATATTTAGTTAGAAGTGTCAGGAGAGCCAGATGAAAAGTTATGCAGACATAATTAAGACGGATAAGTTCAAGACTGTCCTGATTTTTGGCCTGTGTCTAATTCTTTTGGCTATGGATATCATAGGTATTGTCGTTCCATCGCGGTGGCCTGGAACGCCGGTAAGGGTTGCCGACAACGTAGAGTTGCACGTCACCCCCGAGGCTGACGCGCTTGGGATTGCCAAGCTCTTGGGATCAAACCAGGATTCGACCAATGTGATATACAACTCGGATTCGGCGGCCATACCCGAAACCAGTGACGATGCGTCTGTAATTTTCCATCCTTTTCTCTCAGGAAAGAAAAACAATTCCAAGGGTCTGTTGGGGCTTTCTTCTGCTGCGCTGCCAGTGTCGCTGCAGAACAGACTGTTCCAGGTTAAGTATTCACCGGAACATGTCAGCGTTGAGTTCTTATACGATGCGGCACGGCAAACTCTGAGCGTGCAGCTGCCGGCTCGCACCATTAAGGTGGGCGACCAGCAGATTAGTATTCCTGCTTATACTTTGCAGACCGTAGAGTCTATACCGGCCAACGCTGTCGTCAAGACCTCCCGGGGTGCTTATCTGGTTACCGACCTAGCTGGTCGTGACGCCGCTGCCAATGACCAAAAGTTGCAGATAGCTATCTACAAGCCCCAATCAGACAATTTGCTGGGTACAGACGGTTCCTTCCAAAACGGACTTTGGCGGGACAAGGCCGGAGACTGCAGCAGCGGCTTGGCAGGATCTGCCCGGATTAACATGCAGGCCAGCCGGGACGCTACAGACGGCGACACCTCCCTTGAACTGGATTCATCGAACCACTTCGCCTGTACCTGGAAGTCTTTCCCGGCTTCTTTTAGCCAGGACAAGCTTTATGTATTAGGATTTGACGGCAAGAGCGTAGCCGGTAACAGCCTGCGCTACTACTATAGCCTGGAGAACCAAGATGCCCAGGGAGAAGACAAAAGTATCGCCGCACACGCCGGTGCTTTTACTGACAGATCCAAGGCATGGCATAGATACAGCTACATTATTGACCCGAGTAAGACAAGCACCGAAGGAACAAGCCCGGATAATTGGTACGCCTCAAGCCAGCTTAACACCGGATCGGCGGCTAACGGCTTATCTATAGACAAAGCGGATTCGTTCAAGCTGTACTTTTATGCGTCATCTACTGGAACCGCGACAATTACCAATCGTTATGACAATGTTTCGCTGGTCGAATATGCCCATGATTCGGATATCTCTTTAGACTTTACTTCCCTGTCGCAGTCGAAAGACCTAGTGCGTTACGATGGCCTTAAACTGCCGCAGTCGGCTTTTAATATTACCTTGTCCGGCAACGACGCTAACTTGCTGGACGCAGATGTGGCTTCGTTTGAAACCGGCCTCTGGCAGCAGACACCAAGCGACTGTAGCTCCAAGCTGCCGGGCAACCCGGAGCTTGGCATTGACCTGAGCTCTGATTCGACCTCAGGCCGCAATTCTATGCAGCTGATGTCAAAGAATCACTTTGCCTGCGCCTGGTCGCGCTTCCCTTTGTCTATGAGCGGTGAGTACCAGTACAAGCTGAAGGTTGACTACAAGAGCATTACGGGCGGCTTGGGGCAAATGTATTACCGGCTCAACGGCCAGGACGGATCGCAGGTTGACTCCCAGAAAATCATAACGTCGAGCAATAAATGGCAAACCCTTGAGATGACTATCGAGCCGAGAATAACGTCTATAGACAGTATAGATATTTACCTTTATGCTCCGTCCGACGGCTCCAGTAAGGTACAAATTATCTACGACAACTTACGTCTGCAGCGGTCAACACCGAGGGACATAGCTGACTTTACGATCGCTTCTGTGCCTGCCGGAGCAACCGGCAACAGCCTGCCCTCTGTCGGGCAAAATGCTAAGAATTATTGGGTACGCAATGTAAGCATTGCCGGCGCGAAAGGCCCGCTCCTGGTTGTGCTGCCGGAAAAATATGATCGCAAATGGTCGATTGCTAATAAAAGCATTAACTCAAAGGGGATTACGGCATTGCTGTCTGGTATGTTTGGCAAGGTTTCCGGCCCGGTTGACGGGCAGCGCAGCCATACGGCTTCTAATGTCAACGCCTGGTGGATAAACCCGTCAAAAGACTGCGGTAAATCGGTTGTATGCGAACAGCAGGCGGACGGTAGCACAACAGTAAGTTTTTCGATCGTCTACAAGAGCCGGTATATAAGCACATTGCTCGCTGCCACAATATTGTCTTGGTTTGCAGGTGTCATTTGGCTTGCGGTACTGTGGTATAGGCATCGCACGAAGCACATCGACGCGAGGAAGGTTAAGGGTAAAAATGAAAAGATTTGCCAGTAAGCCGGTTGCTGTTTATCTATTGTGCGCGGCGGCAATTCTGCTGCCTCTGCTGTTCGCCAAGGGGTATATTTTTGCCACAGACATGGTTTTTGCGCCCGGCATACCGTGGCCGCAATCAATAACCAATAGTTTCCCGCTCTTCGCATTGTTGCATATCCTGACTTTTGTTTTGCCTGTTATGCTCATCCAGAAGATTCTGTTGGTGACAGTCTTTGTGCTTGGCGGTTTGGGCGCGCATCTCTTGTTGTCCGAATTGAAGCCCAAGGTAGTAACTGACGAGAAAATTTGGCGCGCCGCACCCTACTTCGCCGGGCTGTTTTATATATTTAACCCGTTTGTGTATTCCCGCTTTATGACCGGACAGTGGTTAATTTTGTTGGGTTACGCCCTGTTGCCATGGGTGCTCTGGTCTTTGCTGAAGATTTTGCGTAAGCCCGGGCTGTCCGCTGCTTTGGTACTTGCCGGATTTACACTGGCGCTGGCAACTGCTTCCCTGCACGTACTTGGCATCTGCCTGGTGGTTGTGGCTATTGTGATCGCCGCAAAGGCCTGGGACGGCCGCCGTGATAAAGCCCGGTTAAGAAAAACGGCAAAATATTGCCTGCTTGCCCTAGCGGCAACTGCTATAGCCAGCAGCTACTGGTTGCTGCCATTGGTATTAGGTACCGGACATACGGCAGACACCATAGATAGTTTTACAGCCGCAGACACCGAAGCCTTTCAAACGGTTTCCGGTGATTATGGAGCGGTGGTGAACGTGCTGGCATTGCAGGGGTTCTGGGGCGATGACGCTAACTTGTATATGCTGCCCCAAGATGAATTCGGATGGTGGTGGCTGCCCATCTTGAGTTTATGGGCGCTTGTTGGTGCAGGAGTTGTGTGGGCCTGGAAGAATCAGCCGCGGACCGCCAGGGTCATTATTGCTATAGGAGTGATGGGATTCGTCTTGGCAGTCGGTAATACCTGCACAGGCTTCTCGTATATGAATAATTGGCTTTACGGCCATATCCCATTTTTTGACGGCTACCGTGAGCCGCAAAAATTTACGATCTTTTTGGTCCTAGCCTATGCCTACTTTGCCAGTATCGGAACTTATTGTCTCGGGCATATATTGGCAAAAAGCCCGGCAAAGAATTATTACTGGCTAGCTATGGCAGTGCCTGTATTGTGCGCCCCGCTGTTGTTATGGGGAGGTGCGGGCCAACTCAAGGCTAGCGAATATCCGGAAGGCTGGTATAGTGCCAAGCAAATCCTGAGCAAAGACCTTTCCGGCAATTCTAGAGTGCTATTTCTTCCCTGGCACTTGTACATGCCGTATAAGTTCAGCAGCGGGACGACGGCTAACCCGGCTGTTAAGTTTTTTGGTCCGTCTATAGTGTCCAGCCAGGATCCGGAAATCGGCGATGTGCACGGTCGCTACGCTGACAATATCTCGCAGGTTATCGCCGACAAAGTTTTGCCCGGAGCGGAACGCGACGAGGGTTTATCCGTGCATTTACAGCAGTTGGGAATTAAGTACATCATCCTAGTTAAAGAGTTCGACTACAGAGAATACAGTTATCTGGATAGTAAGAAAGGAATAGATCTGCTGGAGGATAACATAGATCTGAAGATCTATGCAGTCGGTAAGGAGGCTGCAGAGTAATGGCCCTAAAGAGTTTATTTGGCAAGGTCCGTCCATACGCGGTTGCGGGCTTATGGGTACTGTTAATAGTTGCGACCGCTCTGTTTAGCGGCTTCTTGCGCGACGTGAGTTTTGGGCAAATAGTAGTAGTGGTTTACGCAGTAATAGCTTTAATCTTCAAAATTCCCAGCGCCACAACGTTTAAGATGACGCTGATATCCCTGGTAATTATTCCGCTCACTACGACTATTGATCCCGAGGGCGATTTGGCGAATACTTTTGCGGTCTACGCCTATCTTTTGCTGGTCGCGGGTTTGATGTGCGCTGTTCGGGAGTTCTTACGCTCACGCAAACAACGGTCAAGTCCCAAAAAGTCCAGCAAAAAATATAAAAAGACTGGTAAATTGCCAAAAAGTAGGATAAAGTAAGATATTATAATATAAATTATGAGTGATGGGCATATGAAAAAGTATTTGAGAATGGCAACTAAAAAGTTGCAATCGAACAAATTAATCGCAGCCTTTTTGGTGGTTTCGGCTGTAACTGTTTTAAGTAGCACTTCTATTGCGGGCGCTATGTATCACGGTGGTGGCTACGCCCCCATCGAAAAGACCGGCGATGCCTCTGTCTGTTACGGCGGAGAATGGCAGACGATACACCGTTGGCACTGGTGGCACCGCTACCGAGTCCAGGTGTGGGTCCCAAACTGGGAAGGGCTTGGTTTTGACAGCCGACGCGAGTGTGTCCGCTACATGAGCACTCCTGCTCCAACGAGCCGCAGCGAATGTAGGCGCGAATGGTGGTCTATGGGCTTCGACAGTCGCAGCGCATGTTACCGCTACCTTAGATACTACCCTGGCGGTGGTTATGACGGCGAGAATCACGGGCATCACGGCCACGATGATTGGGGCTGGGAATAGATAAGACCTCAAGTACTTGATTAAAGATACCCCGGAATTCCGGGGTATCTTTTTTGTATGCCGGCTAATGCGCGACCCTAATCTGGCGGTAATGGACGTTAGCCAAGATCAATATAGCGGTAGTTATAGTTCGAATACTCGATGAATAGTTTTGATCTTTTTGGGTTTAGGGTTATGGCTCTAATACCGTTCTGCTCTGAATTCATAGACTTGTTGATGCGGGCGTCAATCATCTCCCACCTTGCGCCGCGGTCTTTTGAGACGAAGATATTTGGTGCATAACTGCGATTAACCGGAGTTCTCTCTCCTCCCCGCTCTGCAAAGTAAAGAATGCCGTTGGCGCTTTGCGCACTAAGCATATTCTCCTCAAACTGCGCGCCGAAGTGCGATGTAATATCAAGGACGCTCAGTTGATTTTTTGTCAGCGGATTATACTTCCAAATTCTGGCGTTAACGATGTCGTTGCCGAAATACATTATGCCGTCAATCTCAGCGAATGACGTATAGCCGTCATTGGTCGACAGTGTGTCGATGATATTGCCCTGGCCGTCCAGCCGGTAAGTTGCGCGGCCGTCAAAGTCCCCGAACGATACATAGATATTGTCGTATTTATCAATGGCGCAAAGATGCAGATGCCGTGCGTTACTGGGCGCGGTCCAGAACTTGGACCAAGTTGTGCCGCCGTCAGTGCTCTTCCAGACATTGCGTGCCGGTGTCTCTTCCCCGCCGATTGTGGCCGAATACTCATTAGTGTAGTAGTTGCCATGAGAGTCTTCGGACACATACCATAGAGCATTCGCCTCTGGCGTAAGCACGGAAGACCAGGTTTCTCCGGAAGTTCTTGAGATCTGAGCAGCTGTGCCATCGTTAAACCGCTGGCGCGATCCAGCATCGGTGCAAAAAGCGTGCCGTCTTTCATCAACCATATAAAGCGGATGCCTTTGTTGGCCGGCAGGGTATATTTTAGCGTCCAGTGTCTGCCGCCATCAGTGCTTTTTTGCACGAGCTGGTCGTATAGCGAAGCCCGCAGCAAGTCGCCGTTATCCAGCTCTACTACATGCCCGCGAATATTGCCGGGTATGAGTTTATACTTATTGGTAACCATTTTCCGCTTGAACGATGTTGTGTAACTCAGGCTCATATTGTCGAACCAGGCATCCATAACCAATGAGCTATCTCCGGTGTTGCCTACTAGCTTGAGTCGGATAAATATATAGCGTGTGCCTGCTGCGGCAAGAAAATCAACGGTGTATTTAGTCCAGTTGGTGGTGGTTTTTATTTTGGTAGTAAAATGTGAAGTTATGTTTAGTCCGGATGCATCACGTTCGTCAGCCGAGACGTAAGCGCCGTCTGACGAGTCGCCTCCTGAATAGTTGGTCTTCATCCAGAAGGTCAGCTTGTAGCTGACGTTGGGGATAACGGCGATACCGTATTTGGAGATATTCGTCCCGGTAAGCGATGGGCTATGGCAGACATCTATCGCGCTGCCTGCAGAGGATATGGACAGCTTGAGCGAATGGCGGCCGGATTGGGATTCGGCAGAGTCGAACATTGCCGAATAGCTCCCGGCCGTGGTGCCGTTTAAGGTTGCCCACCAGAATTTATTAGTTGTTGCAGACCCGGCGGCGGTTCCGTCGATCCACCGGCCGGACGCGCTAGTGGCAGCCACAAAGGGCGGCACATAATCAAAGGAGCAGTTCTTGATCAGGTTAGGCATATTTAATCGATAGTCTTTCTCGACGGGCTGTTGGCAGGTGTGAGCACCAGATCGTCGTACCAGACGTCCGACACGTTCCCGGCGACATTATTTTGCATGAGTATTGAGAAGAATGCAGTGTTGGCGGTCGTCGTGAAGGTCTTCACTAGCTGTGTCCAGTCATTTGTTCCAGACAGTCTTGACGTGGTTTGTGTAGCCAGAAGACCGGTTGCGCTGCTGTACTCGCGGATTGTTACACCGGCACCGTTGGAGGCAACGTTACTTGTCTTGACCCAAACGCTGAACGTGTGTGCTGTGCTGGGGTCTGCGGGGATAAGTGAGATGTTGTTGAGCGTTTTGTAATTAGTAACAATAATACTCCCGGCGGAGTTAAGCGTGCTCAGCTTCAGTGAGGCGGTACCGCTGTGCTTTACTGTGGCGTCGAACGAGGCTGCCGCGGACGGCCCGACGGCGCCGGCTGGTATAGCCCAGCCATACCCTCTTATCGCCGGCGAACCGCTGTTGCCGTCTATCCATGTGTTGGCACTTGTTGTTACCTGGGTGAAAACAGGTGTGTTCGAGAAATCGCCATTGACGATCAGGTTTGTGTCTAGTGTTCTACGGCGCATCACATCTCCGGCTATTTATAAAATACTGTGCAGTCTACGGTTCCGCCGATTGTCACATATAGACCCGTAGCAAATTCAACGCCCGGTAACTGGTAATATGCTGCTGCTGCCGGTGTGAAGGTATTGATTAACGTTGTAGTAGCAGCAGAAGTGTTGTCCCAGATTTTTATTGTCGGGGTGTTGCTTGCCGAGGCTACAAAAATACCGAAGATGCGGCCCGGACCTGTCGCGATTAGGGTTGAGGCGGATATATTCGCGTAAGAGCTTCGCGATTTGGTTTTTACTACGTCGTTGCTCAGGTCTTCGCCGGCAATCGCGGTCGCCAATGTCGTGCTGACGTTGGAGTTTGAGTCCAGCAAGGGAGCATCATATGCCGGATCTCCTGCGGCGGTGTTGTATATGATCTGTAGGGCGTCAGTGTTGCTCATGGCGCTGGTATCGTGGGCCAATGTAATGACGTTCCCGGCTGCCGTTCCGCCGAGCGCCGGGTTGTTGAACTGGTAAATAATGGTGTTGGCGGTTATGTTAGTCACTAGCATTAAGCGGCTGATCCCTACGGAAGCGAAGTCGGTCATGGTTATTGTTTTGGCGTCTTTGTTGAAGCTGTAATTCGGTATAATCTGTTTCATGTCATTCCTATAATGCGATACTTAAAGCTATAAGGTCGTCCTTGCTGGCTTGGTTGGATGTTTTTGCGTCAACGTAATTCTTGACAGCCTTTTGGCTCGGAATTTTTGCGTCGCTATTTGCCGTTAGCTGCCCGTCCGTATCCAGATCGCTGACTTTTATTTGGATGTCGTCTGTAACGTTGCTCAGACCCACGTCGTGCTTGGTTAAAGTCACAACCCCGGACCGGCCGGCGACGCTTTTGACGGCATCGTCAGCTGCTGCCAGCGATGTTTGAACTGCGCTGGACAGGTCGGTCTTTGGGATGCCGCCAGCTGGTTTTGTATATTTGCTGTTTAGGCTGCCGGATAGCTTTAACGTGCCATCGGCATTATGCTCAACACCGAGAAAGTCATTTAGGACTTTGCCCCATGTGCCATCATCACTGCCCTGTATAGGTAGTCTTGCCATAACCCATATTCCCTCATTCACTATCGGATTTTGCACCGTTTGCTTTGATTTGCTAAGAATAGCAAAAGCATCATCCGGCAAGCAATAACTTTTTGTGAATAAATGTTGTGTTTTTATTGGAGGACAAAGCTTATGGTCCAAAACTAGAGTGTTTACTCACCTTTTGAGCTGTTGACAAACGTTGTAATTTTTATGGTTAAGCTCTGCGACTGCTATTTACTGATAAATTGTATCCGACCTGGCTGCCTGGCAGGGCTGGTTGATGTTGCGTCAAGGGACGTTTTAAGCCTTACTTTATTGATCCAGGCCGTGAGCTGCGGGTCTTGGCGCGCAAGCGCAGTGCCAAGCACGAGCAAGCATAGATATACGCCAAGGACTCCTACTGTCTTGAGCCGCCAGGCGGTAAGCGTTTTGTAGTGAGCACCGCCCCTTAACACGCTGTGTTTTTTGCGGTCATGCATGTACTGCAAATTCTTATATATGAATATTCCATGCAGGAATGTATTGAAAAACGCCCAGATTATAACGCTGTAGTATTTGTAATTTGTAATCGGGAACCGGTGCAAGGCGGCAAAGATGCCGATAAGCGTGACGTATACGCACCAATAGCCGGTACTAAACAACACCAGACGTGAGTATTCTCTGCTCCATAGATGATTATCGCTGCCGTGGCTCGCTTTCCACTCCAGTTTACCTCCAAGTAGATTCACGACAACAGCAGTGGCATATGACCAGGAGTAAGACACCATCGCCAGGTATGTTCCGAAGCGCGGTTTGGTAAGCCTTAGGTTGGGCAGTATCAGGAAGGAATATACAATATATGGAATAAATGGCGTGGCATTGATCAGGTTGATATTGGCAAAGTGCCAGCCTAATTGCAGGAAAAGCTGGAACGGCCAGAACAGCACCAGAACGTGGTTGATGTAATACAGAAAGCCGGAGATATAACAGAGTTTTTGCTTGAAGCTGACTGAACTGTCGAGCAGTTTTCCAGACATGAGTAATGACATGCTGCCGCTACACCAACGGAATTGTTGGCGAAAGTATGCATGCTGGTTATCCGGGCACAACCCTATAGCCACGATAACCGGAATATACTTTATACGATATCCTTTTTGGATAAGGCTAAAACCGGTATGGACGTCCTCGCTATGCTCGATTTGGTATGTGCCGCCGACTTTATCAAGTGCCGAACGGCGGTATAGGGCATTAGTGCCAACGCAAATCGCGCCGCCGAAATGGTCGCGCGAGCGCTGGATTATGCGGTAGAAATCTTCCTGTACGTGCCCTGCCCCGAACTCCAGTGCTGATCGCAGATGAAGCTTTTTCGAGGTGCTGAAATATTGCGGCGACTGGACGATGGCGATTTTTTTGTCCTGGGTATAAGGCAGCAACTCCCGCAAAAAGTCCTTATGGGGCGCACAGTCGGCATCGAAAATTGCAATGAATTCACCGCTGCTCTGTTTATAGCCGTATTTAAGGTTTCCGGCTTTTTTCATCTCGGATTTGTTGGGGCGGGCCAGGTATTTAAAGCCGAACTGGGCGGCCATTTTTTCTACATCGGGATCGTCCTGGCTATCGTCGAGAACATATATTTTAAGTTTGTCTTTTGGGTAGTCCAGATTGTCTACGGCACGCCAGACCTTGCGCAGGATCGGTATTCCCTCGCCGCAGACAGGCAGTAGAATATCTACGGTTGGCAGTTTACCGGGGCTGTTTTTTGACGGTTTGTTCGCCCGCCAATAGGCGGAGGCAAACTGCCGATGGACCTTGGAATTGAATTCCTTATAAAACAAATTAATCGAATAGCTGAGCAAATAGTAAGCCGAAGCCACGAATAGAAACGGGCCCATAAAGACCCAGTACCAAGAGTTGAGCATAAAAAAATGCACGTATCCATAGACCGTGCCAAGCCAACACAATATGCCTATGGCATAGGTCGCTCGTACTTGCCACGAGGGTGTATCGGCATAAGAATACTTAGAGTAAGACATAATGATGCACCTATATCTTCGGTGTTAAATGGTTAATATTGGTTGTTTAATCAGTAATTGTAATTGCTATGTTTGGCGTGTCATATCTCAAATCCCACCCTTTGTTAAGACTCAATCCTGTAGTTTAACGAATACGTTCCGCTCGCCTGGCCCTCGGCCGGCGCTGTGGCAAAGCCGATGGTGAAGTTGGTCGTACCGGAAGAAGCGACATAGGGCTGCAGCGCGGCTGTAGCGGCGTTAAGCGGGGTTAGTACCACGTACGGTGTAGCGACATAAGCGGTAGAACTGGCAAAGGTAACTTGTATCTGCGCGCCGCTGCTTGGGCCGGTACCGGAGCCGAATGATATGCGGCCGCGGGCATCATTGCCAGCTGAAGTAGGCGTTGGCGGGCTTGTACCGTTAGCGGCCAATGCCGCAGGAGCTGGCGGAGATCCGCCTTGCACAAAGTAGCGCACGCCTGTCCGGTAGTATGTCAACGGGCCGGGCACGCTGCCGCTATAAGGCGTTATGCTGCCGGTCAGCCGGGCTTCACCGCTGGTATTGCCAGTTACGTTCGAGCCGAATACCACAGCGGTTGTGATATTAGAGCCGCCAAATGACGGAGCGGTGTTGTTTGATGCCGATACGTTGTAGTACAGATCCTGGGCGTAGGCCAGATTTAGCACATTGCCTCCTGTAAGCGCGGCTTGAACTTTAATGCTTAGCAGCTTGTTGACGTTTGTGCTGATCGGGCCTACGGCCACGACGTTATCTAGTTTCCAGTTTGAGCCGACTATCATAAAGGCCAGGACGTTGATGTCAATATTGGAGCATTGGTTGTCGATTATAACGCCATTGCTTCCGCCTCCGGTCTTGCCTACCGTATCTAGCAGAATCGCACCGTAGAATACCTGGTTGCTTTGGTTCATATGCACGCCGGTAAGCGAGCCTATGCAGTGGGCGCGGTTAATCGAGCAGTCCGAACCGGCATTATGGTAAATGTTACGCACTCCGCCTTTGCACCAAACGGTATCTATCAGGAAGCTGTAGCCAAGCAGGACTATGCAGTCCTGACGGCGTTGTGACCCGCCTGTTTCGGTTGAAGTCCCGCAGTGCCAGACTGTGATTATTTCTCCCTGGAAGTGGGCCTGCGTGCCTGCGGCTGTGCCGATCTGGATACCGGTTCCCTGCAGTGCATCGACGCGCAAGGTGCCAGCCCTGGTGTACGGCGAGAAGACCATACAAGGCGCATAACGGTCAGCCATCATATTAAAGATGAAAGCATGCGCGTCTACCCTAACGCCGGACGGAACTGTTAAAGCCGAACTGATAATATAGCCGCCCTGTAGATTTAGGCAGGCCGGGAATGAAACAGTCGTAAACCCCAGCCCCATGGGTGAATTGGGGCCTATGCCGGTATTCACCCCATGCCCGGCGCCGGCTGAATTGAGAGCGGCTTGGATAGCGGCTGCGTCATCGCTGCCATATATAAGATATGCGCCTGAACCGGAAATGGTCAGCCCGGCATTTGCCGCAAGTGTGATCTGAGTAGACGAGTTTACGGATTGGATAGTGGTGATTGTGCCAGCGGCCGTATCGGTGCACACTACTGCCAGTTTGCCAACGTCTGCTGAGGTGAATGAGGCGTTTGTGGCAGTGATGACTGCACTGGCGGAGTTGGCGACGATGTTTAGAACTCTTATGGCATCGCCTTTTGCCCCGTAGTCTTTGACGTTGACAGTCAGATCGCCTTTGCGCACAGCGTTGATGTCTGTGCTGGTCGGAGTTGTCCACCTAAGGCCGGCGGCTTGGCTTAAGTCGACGGTCAGCACCTGCCCTTCACCGCCGATGCCGAGCCGTGTCGGCGAGGCGTTCCCGGCAGCAACGCACAAATCGCCCTTGGCACCGAGTATCGACTTGTCCATCTTGGAATCTAAGTCTCTCGGGCGGGCAACGTCCTTTAATGAACCGTCGATGTGGTGCTCTCTGCCTAGATAATCGTTCAGCAGGTCACCCCAGATGTCGTCATCGCTGCCAGGTTTTGGAAGCCGGGACATTACAATAGAACCCTCCCTTATTTGCACCAGTTTTCAGAAACAAAAATTTATAAAGTGAGTTTTGCTCACTTTATGTTTGCGGTTACACAAAGGACTATTATAATACATAAAAGCTCAAAAAATAAAAGAAATGCTTATGGATGGATTGGAAGAAATTAGGACTGTTTTGAATGATTTGGCAGGCCCTCAAACGGATGGGCTGGTAGAAAAGTTGGATACGGCTAAAGCCATTGCCGATAATATGGCCGATAGGCTCGATGGAGCCCTCGAGGACCGCGACAGCCGTTTAAGGGACCAGGTTAGAGAAGTGGCCGATGGCCTCGGTGCTCTTTCTGTGGCGTCTAGGCGCGGAGGTACTATTTGCCGCGAGCTTATGGCCGGCTGGGGATTGATAGATGTAACCGGTTCCGCAGTTTTTGCAAATACTCCGGAACGTAGCTTATTAAGAGGCGAAGGAGTAGCTGTTACGGCGTCGGCTGATAAGGAAGGCAGCCAGGAAGTTGAGGCTATGCGCACTGACCTGTCTATAGATTGTGCAGCTGACGCCTACCATGGAAAAATGGATCGCTTCCCTAACCTTACCGGTCAGCAAAAAAGAGAGCTTCATGAACAGATAAGGTCTATAGGCGACGAAGAGGCGTTGAACGTATTCCTATATGGCCTTTTAGTGCATGACAGCGGCAAAAATCAGGAAGTAACACAAGAAGTTTGCCGGTTGACTGGTGCCAGTCCGGACATCGACCACGATGAGGTATTCGCCAGACTAATAACCGACCCGGCATGTCTTGAGGCTAGACGCAGATTTTTGCCTGGCTTTGATGATTTGCCGGAGTGGGGCCAGCGCTTGCTCCAGGAAGTTGCCGGAGTGGGGCTTAACTATCCGCAAGTCTTGCAGGGGGAAGCGCCTGGTGATGCCTTGGAGGGCGCACATAGAACGACCAATCAGCAGGCTTTATTATGGGATATCTTAAAGGCTAAGTTTGATATATTCGGTGCTCTGGGTAATATAAACCGCGAAGTGTCTTTGACTGCCACTAGGGGGACTTGGCGCAGGATGTGTAATTTGGACGAGGTGCTTTTGGACCCGGACATACCGACTGCGGTAGACCGTAAGAACGCCTTTTTGGATAAAGAGCTAGAGTATTTTATAGGTCCGGTAACTACTACAGACCCGGACGAACTGGCTCATTTGCGTGCTCTGGCCGATCTTGAATGTCACAAACGGGTTGATACCAGAGAACAATTCGAGTCTTTGAGGGTAGATTTTGAATCTCAGCCACCTATTGTAGAGGAAATATTAAGCAAAGAACTCACTAGGTCTGGCAGGGCGACTCTCGCGTATTATGGACCAGCGCTTCTTAATCTTGTGACGGCTAAAGAAGGCGGCGCATTTGCACTGAAATTCTTCGCACATGTTTTACAGGAGGCTCATATAGCCGACATCGAGGCACGGCGCGCAGGGTTGACGGGCATATCTACTATTCAAATGGATGGGCTGATAGATCTTATAAAAAGCGGAGAGTTCAACCCCAGGCAGGATGCGGTGAGATTTTTGCCCGATGAGGACGGCGTGCTGGTTGCGACAAAACGTAAACCAAGCCTGGACAGCCTGGACGATTTGCCTCAATTTGAAGGCGGTGAAGAGCTGCGCGGCAAGAAAGTAATTTTCTTGGGTGTAGGCGGAGGCTCTGACTGTATTCAAGCGGCCATGGTAAGCAAGCTTATGGCAAGGAGATACGGCTGTGAAGCGGCTGCGGTTGTGTCGGCTCGCAACGAGAGACGTAAAGTAGCAAATACCGGCCTCAAAGTCGGAGAGGCTACAAGAGAGGTCACGCCAAACACCGTACCGGTTGGCGCCTGGCGCTTTTTGGAAAATATACCGCTCGAAGGCGCTGACCCATCCAAGGTATTTATCCTTAACTCCAAGGACCCGGAGGTTATTAGCAGAGATATCGAAGCTCTAATTAGAGAGACTGGCGCAGAAGTGGTGGTAGGAGTTGATACCGGTGGCGATTCTTATTACAGATCCCTGCATGCCGGTTTTAGCTCGCATGTAGAAACCGATATAACACCAGATCACGACTATGTAGTTTTGGAGGGCCTGTCAAGGGCGGCTACGCGATCATCGGCCAAGTTTTTGTCTGTCGGCGTTTCGCCGGGCATAGATAGCCCGCAATACGTCCCAGAAGTTCTTGACGAAATAGGAGCGGCAAAGTTAGGGGTAACGCCTGAAGAGGCTGAGTTTATTAAGGACACTTACCGAGAATGGCGTATGGATGGCTCGGGCAGCGAGGAGGGGCGTTACGGTAAAACTCCACTTGCCTGGCTGCGTGCTCTGGATGGGGAGATAGGCCTTCAGCATTTAGACTTGCCAACAAAAAATGTAACTTCCGATACTGACCCTTGGCGCGCATTTATGACTATCACCCGGGCTATGAGAGAGATTGTTGTTGCCGATTTAGAGCGTCATTTCGCGGCTATAAGGCGTATATAAAACAGGACGTCCTATTACCTATGCGTCTATGAGGTCTTGTTCGAATTTTTCTATGCCTCTTAGGTCGGTGGTGTAGCCGCTGATATCCGGCAGATCAAGGCTGGTGATGTGTGACCATACGGCTTGCGCCAGTTGTTTGCATTTTTGGAATTCTTTCTCATCGAATGTTTGATGCAACTCCTGGATAATCCCCTCCTCGTCCGGTTCTACAAATTCCAAATATGCATCTGTAATCCGGTAGCCCTTAAAAGTATGGGAACCTTCTACCAGTGCCCGGTAAAGATAAAGCTGATGCTGGTATTTGTGGAGTTTAGCCTCGCGCGTCCAATGGCTATATGACTTGCCTGTTTTGTAGTCGATAATCTGAATGGTTTTAGCTTTGCGGTCGATAATCATTTTGTCTATTTTGCCGGACATATGAGCATCGCCTATAAACACGCCCTCGTTCCTGAAGTTGTGTTCTATAGAATTATCTGCGGAGATGGTATGGCTGCGTTGTTTCAGGTAGGTTTGCAGGGCGGCTTTGCCGCGGTCATAAAAGAGTTCTAGTTGCTGCGGCTGCATTTTTTTGTCGCTCAGGTGTTTTTCGTAGGTCTTGAGCATGGAATTCTCTCCGACCAAACTTCCGTCCCTTTTGCTGGCATGATGTATCCATTCCAGCGTTTCGTGTATGGCGTTGCCGAATTGGATTTCCGGGCGCGGTGCTTGCGGAAAACGTAGTATAGAATTCATAAAGAATTGCTGTGGGCCGCAGTGTATGACGTCTGTAAAGCTGTTGACGTGGGTCGGGCTTAGCTGGTAGGCGCGTAGGCGTTCTTTTAGCATGGCCTGCATGCCGGCGTCGGCTATGGCCGTTTGGTGACGTTGACGCCAATAGGCCGATAACTCTGTAGTCGGGTTTGTTGCCCCCTCCTCCGCCGGCAGTATTTTCTGCGATGATTCCGGCAGATGGGGGCTGACGACTTCGTCGTTCTGGTCTGTGGTTTCGTCCAGGCATTTTAGCCTGGTCATAGATTTGCCGGCGTAATTTCGGGTGTAATTTACAAGGTAAAGTTGCGATTTCGCCCTGGTTACTGCCACATAAAATAGTCTTAGCCGCTCATCGTTGGATGCGCCGCCGTACCTTATGTGCTCCAGATTTGGCGGCAAACTGATGCGTGACGACGCAGTATTAGACTTATTGCCCCAGGCTTCATCGTTTACGGCCAGTAGGAATACGGTTTTCCATTCCAGCCCCTTTGCCTTGAAGGCGGTCATTAGCTCAACGGCATTGTCGCCTGTGGCGTAAGGGCTGGTGTTGAGTATCTTGATGCCAGCCTCACGGTGGGCAGTGGTAAATTCCAGGAAATCATTGAGCTTCAGGTAGCCATCCGTTTTCTTGTAGTCGCGTAATCTGGCTCTTAGTATGACCAGGTTTGTTAATATGTTCCAGAAGCTAGCGTCCCGTCCCTTATCTGTTACTTGACCGGCAAAATAGAAGTCGTAGAACGGGCATTTGAACTGGCTAAAGCCTGGTTCTTGCAAGTCTAGCGGCAGGCTTCCAGCCAGGTAATCCAGCATGACTTCTAGGCTTTCGCTATTGGCAATTTGGCTGAGCCGTATAAAGAATAAGGCTATAGGCTTAAGACCCTCTTTCTCCATTAAGAGAGTGGTCCAGTCGCTCCCTTCGTTGGTTTGCCACGATAATTCCCATATCAAACTGGTCGGCAGTTGCCAGAATTCGTAACTGAGTACTTCCGCCCATAGCGCGTTGGCTTTCCCCTGCTCTTTTTTGGCTAGGGCCAGGCATAGTTCGCTCATCCGCAGAAGCTCGTTTGTGGTCGGGTCTTCCAGTATATCTTCGCGTTTTTCGTAGCGAACCGGGATATTATATTGTTGTAAAAAAGGAACCAACGGCTCCAGATATTTATGCTGAGGAGCCAGAATTGCTATATCGTCCGGAGAAGTTCCCTGCCCGATAAGCTGATTGATTTTTTTAGCCGTCCAGGCGTATTGCATTACGTCGCTTTGGGCTTCGCGGCGTTCGATAACGGCATTTTTTGGGAGGTTTTTGGCTTCGGCAGTCAGGGTTTTTTCGATTTGCGGGAAGTGGTGATGCAGCCTTTCCTCGATCTGTTCGGCAATGTCTCTGGCGGTATGCAGTATATCTGCATGCGAGCGGTAATTCTGGGTTAGCGGAACCGGTAATACGTCGCGGTACATATCTTTAAATTGCAGCATGTGCGAGTAATCTGCCCCCTGGAAGGCGTAAATCGCCTGGTCGTCGTCGCCCACGGCCAGTACGTTGGGTCGTCCTTCGTTGGCAGGATTGTTGGTCAACAGTTCAACAACGCGAAGCTGGGCACCGTTGGTGTCCTGGAACTCGTCTAATAATATGTATAAGTATTTTTCTTGGAGTGTGTAGCGCAGATCGTCGTTACGCTCCAGGGCTCTTACGGCGCGCAAAATCATGTCGTCATAGTCGAACAGATGGTTGTCTTTTAGCTCTGCTAGGTATTTGCGGTATATTCCGGCAAAGGCTACCAGTTTCTGGTTGGCTTTTGTGCCGTCGACAACAAATTCTCCTTTAGAGTTCTTGGCCAGCCAGTCTTTCTTCCATAAAGTTAAGGGTTGCGTCTTACCTTCGGTTTCGGCGTCCCGGCTGGCGGCTACTAACTCTTTAATAAAGATGGCTTTTAGCGGCAATATTTTTTCTCCGGCTTCTTGCCCGGCATTCTCTAACTGTGAAGCAAGTTTCGCGGCCAGGTCTGTAAATATTGGTACGGAATTCTTAGTTATCCGCAACATTCCGGAAAGCGCTTGGGCTATTTGGGGGCTGGTAGCTCGGATGAACTCCAGGTTTTGTTTGGCGGTTTTCTCCAGATCGTCAGGCCCTAGCAGCGATTTTTTCGAGTCGCTAATCAAGGCCTTGATGTCAGGTATGTAGGCCTCGGAATATTTTAGCGGATTACTATAAGGCAGGCCGGCTATAATTTTGCGGATCATGGCATCGGAAGACAGGTCGTCTATGGGCTGAGGGTCGGATTCGTCAGCGAAGTATTCCGGATAGTTGCGGATCAGACTACTGCCAAAGCCGTGGTATGTGCTGATAGCCACGTCGTAGGCATTGCGGCCAATCATTGAGGCTAAGCGTTCCTGCATGTTGAAGGCAGCCGATTCGGTAAAGGTAAGACACAATATATTTTGCGGCAGGGTGTCGGTGGTTGCCAGGATGTGGGCGATGCGCGTGGTGAGCAGCTGGGTCTTGCCTGTCCCGGGCCCGGCAATTACCAAAACCGGCCCATCAGTATTTTCTACGGCCAGCTTTTGCGCTTTGTTGAGCTTGGCAAAAGCTTCATTGTATTTTGACATATATGTATTCTACAGGTTGCGTCAGTTAGTTGTCATTATCAGGGGCTATTATCTATTTTTGTCCACATTGTAGATTGTATCGTGTTGACATTAAGGAATATGTGATATATTGACTGTTATGAGTTACCTAAAAGGTGTCGATTCTTTAATGTTTTATGTGAGCGACGTAAAACAGAGTGTTGAATTTTACCAAACACTTGGATTTGAGCTCAAGGAGATAAAGAAGGATTTTGGTGCAGTCACGCTCGGCAACACAGAACTGCACTTCCATGATAAACAGGCAGTTCCGGGACCATACTTTCTCAAAGAATCATTGGCCGAGCCGAAAGGTGCCGGTCTTTTTATATATGTTCGGGTTAGTAAAGTTGACGCTTATTACCGCTCCCTTCTAGAGAAGGGAGTTGTGACTTCTACGGAGCCGCGCGATTGGCCTTGGGGCAACCGGGAATTTGTCGTTCGCGATCCGGACAGGTACAAGCTTGTTTTCTACGAGAGAATTTAATAGTATTAGCGGCCGAAGAACGTTTTTATTGTTTCGTTAGGAGCGTATTTGTCAGCTTGGGCGTAAAGCCGGTATGCTTTCCGGTCGGCATCGCTTTGTAATTCGGTAGTAATTGACCTGGGCCAGAGATGAAAATGCCTCACGGTATCGATCTCTGCGGCAATGAGGACTATCTGCGATATTAGGTATATCCAAAATATCGTTCCAAGGACAACCGCAAAGGTGCCATATAGAGAACCCATATTCTTGAGCTCATGCGCCAGAATAATACCGCCGAAGCTCAGCAGGAGTTGAATGGCTGCGGCAGCTAGGGCTGCTCCCAGGAGCATATAGCGAAGCCTGAGGCGGCCTGCAGTGGCAATCCGGTAGGCGTAGCCCAAAACAGAGGCTAGGATGACAAAGCCCAGTAAGTTGGCCAGTATTTTTGACCATTGTGAGGGGCCGATGTTGGCAGTAAAAGCCGAAACTATTATTGTGGCGGCAAATCCAGCCCCAGCCGCGGCGATAATAGCTAAACTGTGCAGAATGTTCTTTGGGAACCCGGCGCGCCTGTTCCGTGGGATCTGCCACATATCATCCAAGGCGTGCCGGAAAGCGTCGGCAGCTCCCCTTGTACCGTAAATTGCAATCAACAGCCCGACGATAAGACCGAAACCTGTGCCGCGTACGCCATGGATGTTCTCTTGTAATTGAGTACCGAGCAGCGGGAAGAAATGTCCGACGCTGGTACTGACCTGTTGTTGGACGATGTGATCGTTGTGGAACCAGAGCTGCAGAAGAGTTACGAAAACCAGCAGCAGCGGAAACAGCGACAAAAAACCGTAATAAGTTAATAACGCCGCCATGTATCCGCCCTTGTCTTCCCCGTATTTTTTGAAAACAGCAAATATAATAGAAGAAACGCGGTGGTTTTGTTGCCACCTATCGAGAGCGCTGACATATTTTTGAGTGTTCATTGTTCTAATTGTACATGTCTGTTGGTGTGCTTGCGAGCCATTGGTTCTTGTGCTCTACGGCGACTAAGGCTATATTTTTAATAGTTAATTTGTGGGGTGGGGCTTATGCTGCGCGTATTAGTATCTTGTGTTGTAGGTGTCTTGCTTTGGACGGTTTCGTTACCAATCTCGGTAGCTGCCATAGAACGCGAGGCAAATAACACCCCTAGTTCGGTTGTTATCAATAAGGATAGTGCTGTCCAAGTTACGCCCAGCACCGAGAGAGCCACCGGCTTGGCTTATTCTATGTGGCAGAGCAAGTTCTGGAGCTATGTGGCATGCATCACTGGGGTTGGTGTGCCTTTAGGGGTGGCGGTGGCAATCGCGTCTCTGCCTGCAACCTGGCCGAATTTGTACAAGTGGGCCATAAAGCATCCAATAGGTGAAAGTCAACTTGCAATGCGGTATGTGACGAAAGTCCGCGCCGCCTGCGCAAGATATTTTGAGTCGTAGCTGAACGGCCTGCGGCAGATGATCCCGGGCTTTCCGGGGATGATACCTGATGTAAGGTGTGGGGTGTACGCTTGCAGTGGCGGCTCAGTTAGCATATGCTTATGCTATAAGCAATATAATAAGGGGGCATGAATATGGGACCATTAGGTAAACTTGAATCAGTGCTGGACGTAGCACTGAACAAAAAGGCGCCTTTTAAATTGCCGCAGGAAGCCCGCAAGGGTTTGGCTTCGGCTATGTGGTGGATTGCGTTGATCATAGGCGTTCTTGATTTATGGGCGGCATATACTTTTTGGCACTGGGGGCATGTCGTTAATGAGTTCACTGACGCAGTAAACTACTACACAGGCGGCGCATACGGCCATAGCCTTGGGGTTTTCTACTATATTTCGTTGGTGGCTATAGGCTTGGTGGCTGTTTTGCTGCTGGTAGCTGTGCCTGGACTGAAGGCTCTCAAGAAGAGCGGTTGGAACCTTATGTTCTATGCTGCTTTGGTAGAAGCGATCCTGGCAGTTGCGCGTATTTTCTCTGACGTCGGCGGAGGCGCTGGAAACTTCTTCAGCTCTGCAATATCGGCCGTCATAGGGGCTTACCTTCTGTTCCAGGTCCGCGATTACTTCCTGGGAGCAAAGACCGGCCGTCAGGCTACGCCGCCGGCTAACAATATTCCTCCTAAGAGCTAAGGTTGGCAAATCTAAAACGCCCCAGTCAAATGACAGGGGCGTTTTATTTTGGCGCTGCATACCGATAACATTCATAAGAATGTTTATTTGATGAGCTTGCCGTCTTGCAGGTGGAAAGTCATGTCTGTCTTGCCTGCGATCGAGAGGTCGTGTGTTACTACTACGATTGTCGTGTTGTTCTTCCGGCTTAGATTGTGCAGCAGGTCGAAGATCATCTTGCCTGTGTTTTCGTCCAGATTGCCGGTCGGTTCATCGGCCAGTATAAGCCCCGGCTTGTTGGCCAGGGCACGCGCAATGGCTACCCTTTGCTGTTCACCTCCGCTTAAGCGTCCTGGCTGCCGCTGTTGTTTGGCGCTATCCAGACCTACCTGTTCCAATAGCTCTATGGCACGCTTTCGCCTGGTGCCCGGAGTTGACCCGGCAAACTCCATTGGCAAAGTTACGTTTTCTATGGCTGTCAGGTTGGGTATCAGGTTGTAATTCTGGAAGACAAATCCGATTGTGCTGCAGCGATATTTGATCAGGGCATGATCGCTCATTTCTTGCAGCTTCTTGCCGCCGACCGTTATGGAACCGCTAGTTGGCTTGTCTAAGGCACCCATCAGGCTGAGCAGCGTGGACTTGCCGCTGCCGCTGCGCCCGATAATTGACGCGAACTTGCCTTGCGGTATATGGAACGATATATCATTAATTGCTGTTACGCCGTGGCCGCCGCTGTTGAACGACCGGATGACATTTTTGACTTGTAACATTATTCTGTCCTCATTACTTCTGCCGGACGAACCTTGGCGATAAACCCTGCTGCTACGGTACTGCCTATGGCGGCGATAAGTATGGCGCTGCCCAGGCCGTATATCAGGATGCTGGCGTCAACGTTGGCTTTAAGGTTCTTAACGCCTTGGGCTACGGAATTGTTCTCGATGCGTTCACGCATGCCCTTTGGCCCCTGGCCCGGACCGCCGCCTTGAGTTACCTCGCTCGTTGTAGCGGTTGATGTGCTGCTGCTATTGTTGGCCAGCATTTTCGTAACCGGCGTAGCACCAATTGAACCGATTATCATGCCGATTACCGCGCCGAGTATTGTTAGGGTGATAGCCTCGGCTGTAAACTGCAGCATTACTCTGACATTTGAGGCGCCGATAGCTTTGAGTACCCCGATCTCGCGGCGTCGTTCGCGTACGATCATGACCATGGTCAGCAGAATGATGACCGCGGCAGTGGCGGACGCACCCATCAGGCTGAACATCGAAACATTCTTGATGTTGTTCAATGAGCTGAGTGTCGTTTTGGCGCTTTCGGCGTCAGTTGTCACGTCCGCCTTTGTGCCAAGAATTTTGGTAATGGCAGCTGCGGCCGTGTCCAGGTTGTCGGCGGAGTTGATATTGGCTGTCGCGCCAGTTATAGAAGTCGTTTGTTCACTGAGTCGCTGTACGGTGGGAAGAGGCATGATTACCTGGTTGTTGCCAAAGGTACTGCCTGAGTTAAAGATGCCGCTGACTGTAAATGTCGTACCATAGGCTGTAAACGTCGAGCCGGCTTTAAGAGAGTTCTTTTCGGCTAGTGACTTCCCGACCAGAGCGACGGTATTATCTTTTGAACCGTCAAAGCTGTTGCCGCTGCTAATCGTCAGCGAACCGCCGCTGGAAGCAGTTACGGCCGTCAGCGGATTGCTGGCGCCGATTACTGTCAGCGGCATTTTGAAGTTGGACATGTCAGGGGCGTTTTCGCCATCTGGCCCGGCCTGCATACCGCCGCTCTGCGAATTGGTGTTGTCGCTGTCAATGCGCATCTGGCGTTTGCCAAAAGAACCGGCGTCAATGGCGGATTCCAGGTTCGTGCTGCTGCTGTCTAGCCTGTCTGTCAGGGTGGTATCAACGCCGGTGACGTGCGCCACGCTCTTGACCGTAGCTATTTGATCCTGAGTCAGCGGGTCTCCTCCGCCCTGGAAGCCGCGAATGCCGGCTGGCGAGATTGTGACCACGTTTCCGATACTGCTCTTTACGCTGTCAATTTTTTGCCCCACGGCCTTGTTGGCCAGCAGCATGCTAAGGGCCAGCCCGATGCTGAGGCCTAGCATACCGACAATCGAGATAGCCCGGATGCTGTTGCGAAACGCATTGCGCATCCCTCTGGTAATTACGTTCATAAAACTTGTAGTCCTTTCTTGGCTTTCGGACTGTATTCTAGCGGCCGTTCCTGGGGGTTTGCTTGAGGAGCAATAAAAAAGACGCTCCATGGAGCGTCTTTTTTCGCGGGATTGCTAGGTTTAGTAGCGGTTACCGCCGCGGTCGTTGTTGAACGGGCGACGCTCGCGGTTTTCCTGCGGGCGGGCTTCGCTAACGGCTACCTGGCGGCCGCCGATGTCTTTGCCGTCCATGCCCTTAACAGCGGCTTGGGCTTCTTCGTCAGAACTCATTTCGACAAAGCCGAAGCCTTTGCTGCGTCCGGTCTCACGGTCGATGATGACTTTAGCGGACACCACCGTGCCGAATGGCGCAAAAGCATCGTTTAGTTGGTCGTCGTTTACACTGTAGCTCAGTGAACCGACAAATAGTTTGGTTGCCATTTCTAGCTTGTCCTCTTTCTTTCACCGAGGTAAGTCCCGGACCGGGATTAGCTGCTCCTCAAGCGAGTATATTTTTAATTCTACCTAGAACAGTTACTTTCAGCAGCATATTTCTAGTAATAGTAATATATCATGTATGCTTATAACAACCAAACTTGTACATGCTAATATAAGAGGCGGAGAAGTTGTTGATGCCAAAGATTGAAAGAATAAAAACTTTTTTTTCGTTTACAGTCCACCAGGCCTTGCCGTATATATTTATTGTTTGCGGCGCAATAGGCTTGCTGGCATCTTTTGATTTAACCTACGAAAAGATCAAAGTGCTGGAGAACCCGAGCCATATTCCGGCCTGCAGTTTGAATCCGATCATCAGTTGCGGATCGGTTATGAACTCGGCGCAATCCAGTTTTTTGGGCGTGCCAAATACTGTTTACGGGTTGGTGGCCTTCGGTATGCTGACGGCATTCGGATTTATACTGCTGGCTGCAGGAGAGTCCAAATTTAAACGCTGGCTGTGGGTCTGCGCCCAGTTGGCAGCGACCGGCGGCGTGCTAGGGGTACATTACCTGATTTTTGAAAGCGTTTTTACCATACATGCTATTTGCCCGTGGTGTTTCGTTACCTGGCTGATAACGATACTGATATTCTGGGCGATAACAGTCAATAATCTGCGAGAAGAAAATTTCGGAAAATTACACAAGCACCTGGCCGTTATCGGCAATGCAGTGCAGCAGAATGCCGGGGCGATTTTGACACTGTGGTATCTGGCTATATTCGGACTTTTACTGATCAAATTCTGGTATTACTGGAGCACTTTGATTTAGGCTTTGGGAATGAACAGATTTTTTAGCAGCACGAGCACTCAACTGTACCGCCATGTCGCAAAACCGATACTGTTCAAGATTAAGCCGGACACTGTGCACAGCGGTTTGATCAGGACTGGCAAAATCATTCAGGCGGTCGCTCCGCTGCGCCACCTGCTGCATTATTCGTGGGCCTATGACAACCCCAAAATGCTCAAACAGACAATTCACGGCATAAAGTTTTGTAATCCGGTCGGTCTTTCGGCAGGGTTTGACGCCAATTTTGAGCTGGCTCCGCTAATGAAGGCGGTTGGATTCGGGTTTATGGAAGGCGGCTCTCTGACCTATAAGTATTGCGCCGGAAATCCCAAGCCTTGGTTTCATCGCCTTCCTAACTCGAAGTCGCTGGTTGTCAATAAAGGGCTGGCTAACAACGGTGTGGATTCTATCCTGGAGCACATCGGCAACTACCCGCAGGGTACATTTGATAAATTTAGGCTGAACATTTCCGTTGCCAAGACAAACTCCAAGGACGCCGGCAACGACGCCGGAGCTATCGCCGACTATGTGGGCAGTTTGCGCGCCATCAAAAAATCAGGGCTGGGAGACATAGTTACCTTAAATATATCCTGCCCCAATGCCTATGGAGGAGAGCCGTTTATTGCGCCCGGCAGGCTCAAAGCGCTTTTGGACGCTGTTGACGAGGTCAAGCTGAAGCAGCCGGTTTTTATCAAAATGCCAAACCATCTTCCCTGGGCTGAGTTCCGGAAGTTGGTTGCAGTGGCTGACGCGCACAAGATCGCCGGGCTGACTATCAGCAACCTGGCCAAGGACCGAAGTAAAATCAAGCTCGATCCTCTATCTGATGATATCAAGGGCAACATGGGTGGCAAGGTGACATGGGATGCCAGCAACGAATTGCTGCTTAAAACCTATCAGCAATACGGTAAGCGTTTTACTCTTGTAGGCGTCGGCGGCATTTTTTCAGCCGAAGATGCTTACACAAAAATTAAACTCGGCGCCAGCCTAGTAGAGCTTATTACCGGTATGATCTTTGAAGGGCCGCAGCTTATCGGACAGATCAATAGTGGGTTGACCGAGCTGCTGGCCAAAGACGGCTTCACGCACATAAGCCAAGCCATTGGCAAGGACGCTTAGGGGGCTGCTATACTTCCGCAATGGTTTCTCTTTATAGCGATGGGCTTGCGGCTGCTGGGCGGTGCGTATTACGTCGTCAGGACGGCGCAAGGCAAGGCCGTCCCTAACCCTATCACCTGGCTGTGCTGGTTTATTACCCCTTCCATTGCCGCTGCAGCCCAGTGGAACGCAGGTGTCGGCTTGCAGGCGCTAATGACATTAACGCTGGCGCTGGGGCCGCTGGCTATTTTTATAACGTCAATGATCAAGGGGCATAACGCAGCCCAGTTTACGAGGTTTAATATTGCCTGCGGCCTGCTGGCCCTGGCCGGGATTGTATTGTGGCAGCTGACCTCTAACCCGGTACTGGCTATTTTGTTCTGCATCTTGGCTGATATTTTTGGAGGTATCCCAACGGTCGTTAAGGCCTATAAAGACCCGAAGAGCGAGCCTATACTTCCCTATCTTATGACCACGAGCGCATTAATAATTACGGTTCTCACAATAAAGTCCTGGACAATCGAAGAGGCTGTCTTCCCGATCTATATATTCTGCATTAACGCGCTGATCCTTACCTTGGCCGGTTCAAAAATCGGTCAGCGCCGGGCCTTGAGACGAGGCAGCGCCTGAGGCTATAGCCGGGCCGGAGAATCGTTGTGTCTGCGGAAGGAAGAATTAGAACGGCTTTTGAGTCGGCGCCATATATGGTTAGGTATGCCGGCCTTTGGCTGCCGCCGGACGAGCGCGGCGACGGGCTTACCGGCTGGGAAGACCGTTCCGATGCAGCCGACGATGCTGAACTAATTTGCTTCGAGGATGATTATGAGCCAAACGCCCACGAGATTATGGTATCGACGCCTGATGAGCTGCGCAGCCTGTTGCGCGCTGCCCGGAGCGTTTGGTTACCCCTTGTTCCGTCTGATGGTGACGAAGAATGCTACCAGGCACTCGGTTATCCGACAATAGAACATTTGGGAGCGGCGGGGGCTTGCCTTTGCCGAGATCGTTAACCGATGCCGTCCTGGATCTTGATGAGGTGCCTGACAATTCGGGCGAACTTATTGTATTGCATATACCCGTAGACCAGCAAACGCTTGAGCCTAACGGTCCTCCGTCCGAAATGCAGATCGTAGATCTGGATTTGACCTCCGAGACCCCCACCATAGACCCCACCTCCAACCTAGAACACCTGACCTCCACATTGGGAGGAATAGCATTAGAGCACATACCATCCACTGTAGGCGGTATTGATGAACGTATTGAAGCTATACGGGAACGTATAGCTTCAATACAATCAAACATCACTGAATCAAACCGCAGAGAATCCGAAGCAAGAATATCTACACTACAGCAAGCCGTATCCAACCTCGAAGGAGCTGCCAATGTCCTATCACAAGGCAATAACAGTGTTACTGATTCTATCGGGGGGTATGTGGAGGAAGTGGGAGGTTGACGTCTGGATGGTGTAGGTTCCGTTCTGGGGGCGCAATACCCCGGTGGCAGTCATACTGTCATGATCCTCTTTTTGCATTATATGCCTCTTTGGATGAGGCATGGTGTTTATTTTAGGGGGAGCCTGACACACGCTTACAGTCAGCTCGATCGTATTAACTATTAATTCTGGTTGATGCCAACATAAGCACTCAAAGCACCCGCTATGATAGCGAATACGGACGCTGCGCGATACCACAAAAGATTTTTATCGTCCTTGTTACCCTTATGCATAGTTAGAAGGAATGAACGAACACCCAAGGCCAGACCTGCCATTCCTAGGAACCAGAAAATAATTAAGCTAATAGCCGAAAGAGCAAATGCCGTTAACGTGACCCTCTTTAATTCATTTTGCGCCTGCTGATCTGTAAGTTTTGATAGGATTGTTTTCAAAGTAGTATTCCTTAATTTCGTTAATATATCAGTCCTACGCGCATAGATTCTATAAATGCTGCGCGATGAGAACAGACTTTAGTGTGGCCCTTTGCCATAAAGCCTAAATAAGTAGAAACCCAACTATAGACAGTTATGGCTACCAGGACCAAGAGCAGCAAAAATATCTGCCTATACGGCGTAAATATACCGAGTAACACAGTAATTAGAATTGCCGCCCAAAAAGTTACAACGCCAACTATAAATTGCCATTTATCCCACTTGCCTAACTTCTCCTGCCCGCACACGCATTTATCAATCATAATCCATCCTTTATTATGTTAGGACACTTCCGCTGGGGTTCTTGGCGTACTCTATTTTGTTTGTGCCTTGCTGTATTTTGGTGTTTTGGTCACTAGTACTACGGCGACTAAGTGTTCAGCTGTAAATTATTTCTAATCTTCAAGCTTTATCGAAGAACAGGCTACGCACAGCATAAGCCACAAGACAACACAAGGCGACAATGGCTACAGACGTAAATACTAATACGAAAATTACGAAACTGCGTTGACCAAATTTTAAGATTTCATAAATATCGTGTATCAAGGAAACGATAAGTAAAGCATTTAATATTGATATACACGTTAGATGTTTTGAACTTGAATATTGCTTTAGCAACTCGGACTCGCGTGATTTCAGTTTATAGCGCCTATTAAACAAGGTTGTGTGCCTATTCCTAAAAAATAGCATATTCACTATATAAGCCGGTATTACGATTAACGTTATCGTGCTGATGACAACATAAACTATTATGCTTACGAACACACTTTTAGTCTTTCTTGCCGAACATACTACGAGACTGAATGATAGCCCCCACAGTTATCGCCGCAATCACCAACGGTGCAAAAGGCAATATAAAATGAGCGTACTCGGGATTGCCAAGGTTAAGGATTCTATGAATATCATAGATTAGATTTCCTATAAAAAGCAGTCCTGCTATTCCAGCCAAAGCTAATGCTTTCGGGCTAGAGTAGCTTAGGAGCTTCTTATACTGTGGGGTACTGGGTTCATATTTATTCCCGATCAAAGTCTTATGTTTAATCTTAAAAAATATCATATTTGATGTATGAAGCAGTATCGCCATTACGGCTATATTACTGAAGATGTAATAATAAGTTTCTGGTGCCATAATTATTCCTTTAGACTCCTATTTATCCTACCACAGCCTAATGACTTGGTCCGGGCCCCATTCGAACTTGCCAGAAGAAGGGGAGTCGTTAAACCCATTGGCCCCGCCTGCGATAGCCCCTCCCCTAGCGCCTATTTTCGCCCAACTAATAGCTAGAGGTATACAGCCTATACCACCAAATTCTAATGTACCAAGGGCGCCAACCACACAGCCCACTAAGCCTCCGGCCAACGCCCCGCCCTTGCCCCAATCCACAGCCGAATTGCCGCCTTTATATATGAGAGCCCAACTATTCTCGGATACATAATTACGGTTGTAGACGGGGCTTCTTAACCTGCCTTCGTTTAGCTTCGTAACAAAATCCGTGCCCGGGGTTGGCGCAGGCGCTGATGACTGTCTATTTTGGGTGACAACACTAGCCCTCGTCGATGCAGACCTAGCTTTATTAGCTGAAGTATTTTTTGTGGCGGCCTGCGACGCGTCTTGCCTGCTTGATTGAGATTTGGACACGACTTTAGATATAGCCTTAGCTAGATATTCGAGGAAGTTACTTATGCTCCACTGACCGCTATAATCACTCCCGCCCACCGGATCCCCCGCATAAACATAAGCATTAGCACAACCACCTTCAATAGGATCAACCTGAATGAACCGTCCAAGTGTAGGAAGGTATACTCTAGCCCCCATCTGTATGACTGGGATAGAGAACAACTCACTGCTCTCTGCTTTTCTGGATGGGCTGGAAGCCCATCCCATAGGATTGTCTGTGGAGTTGGAGATGGTAGCAGCGTTTGTATTGAACGTAGCACTTGCCAGGACTTGTCCGTATGGGTCGTATATATGAACGGAGCTTGTTGCTATGCCTTGTGCATTCACCGTCAGTGCCGTATCCCCATGGAAGTTCTTCAGGCTGTAGATCTTCTGTTTTGTTTGGTCTTGGTTGTTTGGGGATAGGGTTAGTGTTACTCCTCCGGGGAGGGATAGGTATTTGTCTGTGGTAGTACAGTTGTTTTCATCGGTCAGAGAACAGGTTTGGAGTACGGAGCCGTTTGCTGCATTTCTGTAGATCTTGTCCAGTGTGTTGTTTCTGTATTCTTTCTTTGTTAGGACTGAGCCATTGGAGTTCTTGGTGTATTCTACTTTGTTGGTGCCTTGCTGTATGGCTGTATTCTGGTCGCCTGCATCGTAAGTGAAGGTCAGTGGTGTTCCGGACCCGGCAAGGCCTATGGTATTGCCGTGGTCATCGTATGTTGGAGTACCAACCTGCACATCACTGCTGTAGGTCAGTTGGTCTGCATTGTTGTAGCAGTAGGTTGTGTTTGTTGTTTGGTTTGTTTGGGTGTTGGTTGTGGTGTAGGTGGTGCGGTTGCTGTTTTCGGCTGAGTTTAGGTTAGCACTGGTTTGGCTGCATTGCTGTGTTGTCGGGTTGGTATAGACGTAATCATAGCGCATGTTGTCTATGGTAGCTTGGGTCAGGCGGTTGGCTTTGTCATAGGTATATGTACTTACGGCTTGGGTACCGTTCAGATTGTCTGTGCTGGAGAGGACTTTCCCTGTTGTAGAAAGGGTCAGGCTCTCCTGGTAGGTGGTATTGTTGCTGAAACGGTAGACTGCACCAGTGCTGCGTTGGCGGCTGTCACGGGTCACTTGTTCTAGCTTCAGATTATTGCCGTTGCCGTCTGTGGCTTGAGGGTATTGTATGGAAGATACTCTGCTGTATTGGTCATAGGCTATGGTGGCATAGGTCGTACCGTCCAGGACGTAGCTGGTGGTGCGGTTGAGGTTGTCGTAGGTTGGGGTTTCGGTACCGAGGAGTGATGTTTGCTGGCTTACCCTTCCAAGGCTGTCGTAAGTGGTTGTAGCCTGGTAGCCGAACGGGTCAATACTTATTGTTGTACGTCCTAGGAGGTCACGGGTCACAGTAGCAGTGCCTACTACACTGTCTGTTTGGCTTGTGACTAAGGGATTCCCGCCTACGGCGTAGCTGTTGGTTACGGTACGCCCAGATCGGACTGTACCGTTGACTGTGATGTCAGGCACTATGTTCTGGGCTACTCTCCCCCTGGCGTCGTAGGTCGTACAGGTCCAAGGGTCTTGGTTGTATCTGGAGGCTACTGTTCTTCCGGCACGGTCGTAGATTACTTCTGTGGTGCGGGGTGCATTCACCCCAGGCTGGTCATTGGTGTTCGGGTTATTGTCAGGGTCTGGTTCGGTCTTGCCTTTGAGCAATCCTGTTTGACCCATGTAGTCCGTACCGGCTACGCAGGGGTTGTCTTTGGCTTCCGCGGCAGTGTAGTAGTTGTATTTGGTGGCCGTATTCGGGTTGGCAGTGTCTGCTCCCGGAAGATACTTGGCAGTCTGCCGGTTGTAGCTTCCTGTTGCTCCCTGCTGTTCGTAAGTAAAGCTTGTGGTCAGGTTTTGGTCGTTGCCTGTTCCGTTGCCGCTGCTTGCTGTTTTGTTTTCGGTGACGGATTGTGCCAACCCCAGCTCCGGATTACTTCCGTAGTTCGTAGTGGTGGTTGTAGCCGTAGTTTGGTTTGGATTGGACTGGTCTGTGTCATAGACTGTGGTGGATGTCGTAAGCCCGTAATCCGCAGAAGAGAACTCTATGTGGTTGGCTCCAAGGCCTATTCCTGACTGGTCTGGGATACCTGGGCCGGAGGTCCAGGTTTCAAAGAAACCAGGTGTTCCGGTGTGGATGTAGTCTATACGGAAGCGGTAGACTTTGTTGGCTGTCGCATTGAGTGTGAAGGTACGGTAGTTGGAGTTTGTTCCTTCTGTACGTAGGGTCCAGTCATCGATTTGGAGCTGGTCGTCAATGTACAGTCTCAGTCCATCGTCATGCCATAGCTTGAAGGTGTAGGTACCATTCTGGGGGAACCTTAGCTTGGCTGTGGCGGTAAGGCCGTAGCCGTCCATACCGGGGTCCGGGGTGATGGGAGCCGGTGTTTCGGAGAAGACATGACCCATTCTTGTCGGATCGTTACTATACAATCCTGTGGTATGGAGCTTGGGGGAACCGTAGAGACTGTTGCCTTTGGCGTTATACCAGGCCACTTGTGTTCCTGCCATGCCTTGGTCATAGGACGTAGTAGTCTTGGGTACCTGGGATTGGTAGGTGGAGATTGGGGTGACGTCTGTCTGGTTGGTTGTTGGGTTTAGGGACGAGGCGAACCAACTGCTTGGGGCTGGGCCGTAGGAGGCTGTGGGGCGATCCTGGTCATCGTAGATTGTGGTACTCGTTAGGCCGGTGGGGTCGGTGGTGGTATAGAGCAGATCTTTTTGCATGTTCCAAGTGCTGGTTGTGCTCATCCCGGCAATGTCAGTGTCTTTATTGGTGCGGTACAAGGCGTCGTATTCTATGCGGCGGGAGTAGCCGTTGGGTTCGGAGGAGGAGGTGTACGCACCGCCACTGGTGACTGTGCCGATGTGCTGCTGGGTAGCGCCGCTGTACGACTTGTCCAACGCGCCGGGTAAGTATTCGATTGTATGCAGTAAGCGTTCCGCTCCGGCCGTAGCTGCGGGCTGTTTTACTCCGGTCACTCTGCCGAGAACGTCATAGGTTATCTGGGTATTTACTGCGTCGTCGTTGCTCCGCACCCCGGCAGCCACAGCGTCATTAGCTAAGCTGTCGCGGATGGCCGCCAGACGGTAACCGCTTGCCTGCCCGTTGTTGGACAGAGTCTCGTACTGGTAGTCGGTCATTTCGTTGCCGGGTCTGGTAATGCGGGCCAGTTGCTTGTCTTTGTAGAAGAAGCTGGTAGTGCGGCCGTCATTGGTCTTCATAGTGCAAAGCATTCCGGTCGGGGCTGCGGAGTCAAAACCACTGGGCGAGGCCGTGCAGTTGCTGTCGCCGCTATAGTAAACCTTGGCCCATTTGCCGCTGTTAAGCGGGTCGGTTATCTGGGCCAGTGCCGCCGCTCCGCCGTTGATGCTGGCATAGGTGTACTGCAAAGCGGCCGGTTTGCGGTCGTCCACCGGATTGGTGACGGATTTAAGCGTACCGTCAACGTTGAAGACATAGGTGCGGCCGTCAGTATCCTGCAAGGTGTAGCTGCCGTCATCGTTGCGGCTCAGCTGCCCGTCTTCATTGACCGGCGGTTTGTAGGCGCTGCCGGTCCAGGCGTATTCGTGGGTACTGCCGGTGGAATCGGTCAGTACCGCGCTGTTTTGGTTGACTGTGATGTGGTCGTAATTCAGGCTGCCGTCAGGGTCTATACCCAGGTTCCAGCCGTCGGGCAGGACCTGCGCCTTGGGAGATAGCCAGTCCGAAGGCACGACCTGCTTGGGGACCGCTCCTTGCACTGCGAACTTGAAATTGGCCGGTCCGCCGGCATCATAGTATTCAATAGTTACCGGCGTCGGGGTGTTGGCGGTCAGCAGATAACCGGAGCCGTAGGCTTCAGTTGCTCCGCGGTCGACCCACTCGTTGTAAACGACGGTGTTGTTGGCGCCGAGCATTATTTTCGCCCCGTCGTCGCTGATCACGCCGAAGTTGTAGGTGCCGGTCACCGGCGCGGTAATGTAGCCGCTCCAGCGCACCAGGAAGCCATCCGGACCGTTAGGCATTGGCGAACCTGTACCCCAGTCGAAGTTCAGGTAACTGTCGGTGCGCTTCATAAGCAGCGGATTACCGCTGGAAAATGTGTTTGTGCCGTCATATTTGCCGTAATAGCTGCCGGTCAGGCCGTGCTGGTCAGATACCGGACGCACGCCGGTTTGCAGCCAGGCCGAAGGCACTATTTGCTCGCTGACCGGGCCTTTGACGTAAAGATGGGCGTAAGACGGGCCGGTAACTTCAGCGTAGTCTACGGTTATGGGCACAGCCTGACCGGCGGTAAGATGAGTTGGCGAGCCGTAGCATACGCCGCTATAACAGCCGCCGTTGGCATATATCTCTTGCCCGTTAATGCCGACTGCCATGCCGTCGTCGTTATTGCCGCCAAAATAATAATCCCCGGATACGGGCGCAACGAAATAGCCTGACCACTGGGCATATGTCCAGTCGTTGTTAATAACCCCTCCCGACGGCGACCCCAGGTCCCAGTTGAAATCTACGTTCTGGTCTACACGGGTAACGGTCGGCTCCGTGGTCGGTCTGCCGCCCGGATAGTTGGCAGGCACGTTCCAGTACTTGCCCACCAAGCCGTTGCGCGATTTGAGCGGAGTATTGTAGTCCAGACTGATGCCCAGGTCGCCGCCCAGCGCCGCAGTAGTATGGCTGGAAGCGCTGGTGCTGAGGTTGCCGGTAGCCAGATCAACGTTCACCGGGCCGAGAGTATCGTAAGACTGAGTGTTGTCCTTGCCGGTACGCATATCTATGCGGAACGGCACTGACGCGCCCCAACCGCTGTACGAGCCGGTTATGGGGTCGTAGCTGCGGGCCTGAACGTAGTAGGTCGAGCCGTCTTGCAAAATGCCGTCAGGAATGGTCCACTGGGTGGCATCCATAAAGTTGGAGGTTATAAGGCCGCCGGTGGCGCTGGGGCCGCTGCTGACTAAAACCTCGTACTTTAGCGGCGTGCCGCCGTTAGGGTTAGATAGCGGGGTGAGCTTGAACGAAGGCTGCGGGTCTGTGTAAACCTGGCTGTTGACCGGCGACGCGACAGACGGCGCGGATGGCGGACCGCCGAAAGTAAAGCTTACGTAGCTGCTATCCGGGTCGAAATTCTTGAATGAGTGATCGGTGTTGTCCTCGCCCATCAGCATAACCCAGGCTCCGTAGTCGTTGGCTGCGATGCGCGACTGGTACAAGGCTGTCAGGTCGATATTGCCGGAGCTGCCAAAACTGGCGCTGCCCCAGATGCCGTCAACGCAATTGAAGTTGCTCAGGCAGTAGGCGTGACCGGCCTGGTAATTGTGCGTGTCCCAGTCGCCTGTCCAGAAGCTTTCGTTGCTGCGCTGGGTAAGGTGCAAAGTCGCATTAGTAAGCTTGGTTCCCGGGTCGCCGATGTTATACGGCGCAAAGATGGCCGAACGCCAGTATTGCATCCAGCCGTCAGAGTCATACAGAGTACCGGCGTAGGGGTTGCAAACGTCGGAATAACAGATATAACCGTCTGTCTTGAATGACAGGTAATTGCCTCCGGCACGGCTGCCGAATCGGCTGTCCTTGACCTGCGGGTCGATTACCGCCGGGAAAGCCTTGTTCGGCAAATTCTTGAGGTAGTCTTCGTTCACTGACAGTGTTATCTGGCCGTCCTTGTACTGCTGCGACAAAATGCCCGGTTTTGTAGCCTGACCAAAGCTGTTAAGAATAAGGTTCGGCGGTGCGACAGAGAAATCATTGTTGAGCGCGCCCTTGATGGCGAATTCGCCCTGGGCGGTCTGATCGCTCTTTTTGGCCTCCAGCTTGGCGTCCAGAACCTTGAACGACAGCCTATTGGCGGCATTTTTGTCTTTGAGGATAATATTTTCTTTGAGCGAGTCAGGCTTGACTATATATTCGACATTTACGCCCGGCCACAGGTCGTAATAGTGCACCACCTGTTCGCCGTCTCTGTTGGTGGTTATTACCGGAGCGACTTTTTTGGCATTGACGGGCACAAAGCCTATTTGACTGCCGTTTTGGCGGATGCGCACCATACCTTTGTCTGAGTCGCTGGGCGAAAAGCGCGCCTGCCAGGAGTTAGATTTTACCTGGAAGTTCGTTGCCGATGAAAACCAGGACTGCACCTGGCCCAACGCCTTTCCGGCGATATTGCCGGAGTCACCGGCATTTTTGTCTTCTTCCAGGGAAGTGTCAATATCCTGCCACTTACCGTCTTTTTGGTAGAACCGCGAGCTGAAGAACTGTTTTTTAGTAAGCGTGCCATCGGCGTTCACGGAAGTAGACGTCGTAGCCGTACGCTTATCCGTAAGCTCGTGGGGGTTGATTTTGGGCTGCGAGGACAGTTGCTGCGGCGTTATGGAGTACGTACTTTTTTGAGGCAAGCCTGATACGCCGGCGTCAGCTGACGCCGCGGCCGATGACTTGGCGGTCGGCATCGCCCCGGGATAATTTTGCTCTGCGGACATCCCTGCCTCGGCCCGGGCCGCCGACTTCTCTGCGGCATAAGCCGAAACAGGAGGCATAATCACGCCGGAAACTATAAGCAGGCACAAAAAGGCCGGCACCGCCCTCCGTGGCACGCGACTCAACAAAAACGCGTAAATTCCGCGGACAAACCTATATATTACAGCCCCACCTGATTTTAAGACTCCAAACACTTCACCTCCGGTGCCAATAACTTTGTTGCGCACACAATAACATGGTATGCCTGCAAATAAAATTAAATCCAGGTTAAATTAAGCTGTGATAATTATTTGGTTGTGTGCTTGGGGAATGTTTGTTAAGGGGGGCGTCTGTCTGGACGCGGCTTAGCTAAAGCGGCATAGCTAAAACCGCAATCCCCATCTTCGGCATGATATTATATTCGGGGATGATAAATAAAAATCGCTTGCGATCTGTTATCGGACGGCTGCGTAAATACGTGGTTACTCATAAGGCGACAATATTATCGCTGTCAGTGATCATCGCCTGTGTGCTAGTCGCCAACGGCTTTCATCTGCTGCGTATGGCAGATCCTAACCCTACGGCGCGATGGTCAAAACTGGCCATCAGCTCAAATCCGGGGCCGGTAGGCACTAACGACACCATTGACCCCAACAACGGGTTTATTTCCCAGGCTATGGGGCATCTTGCGGCCCAAAAGTGGCTGCACGGCGACATACCTTATTGGGATAGTTACATGGGAATCGGTGTGCCCCTGGGCGGGGATATGCAGTCCGGGGCGTTATTCTTCCCTTTTATACTGCTGATGAACTTCCCTAACGGGCTGCTTTACCTGCATATTACGCTTGAAATTATTGCCGGAATTGCTACTTATCTTTTGCTTCGCCGCCTGAAAGTTCATAGGGTAGCGGCGGTTTGCTTAGGTGTCGCATTCGCATTGAACGGCGTGTTCGCCTGGCTGCAGAACGCGATTGTTAATCCCATAGCATTTTTGCCTTTGCTGCTTTTAGGAGCGGAAATAGCTTTGTCCAGGGCCAAGCAAAATCGGCGGGGAGGATGGGCGATTATCGCCTTGGCGCTGGCCTTTTCTTTATATGCCGGATTCCCGGAGGTGACGTTCCTGAACTCTTTGTTCGCCGGCGGCTGGATTTTGGTCAGAATGGTGGGAGTTGACCGCGACGTAAAGAAGAGATATATCCTGAAAATTATATGGGGGTGCCTATCGGGTCTCCTGCTCTCTGCTCCTATTTTGGTGGCGTTCGGGATGTATATGACCGATTCTTACATCGGCGCTCACAAAAATGTGTTTGCTGACGTCCATTACCCGGCAAGGTATTTCCCGCAAGTGACTATGCCGTATATATACGGACCGGTTTTCAGATTCCAAGACATTGACAAAACAAACTCATTGCTCAGCATATGGATGTCGACCGGTGGTTTTATCACCATGTCTTCCGTTGTGCTTGCCTTCTTCGGGCTTACGGCAAAAAAGATGCAGCTTGCCCTGAAGATATTTGTCGCAGGTTTTCTGGCAGTATGTCTAATGAAACTTATCGGCCATCCGCATATTGCCACTACTCTTTTGAATATGATACCGGGCATGAAAGCTATCGCCTTCCATAGATATGTCATAGACGTGTTGTCGTTTGGGGTTGTCATTTTGGCTGCGTTCGGGCTGGATAGTATTCTGACAGGCAAGATAAAAATGAAGCGGGCCGCGCTAACTACGTTTGCGGCGGTTTTATTCTTGGGAATGATGGTGCTGATGGCTAAGAACCTGATGCATCTCCTGGAGTCTGCCCCGCATTACCAGATATGGGCTTGGGGCTCCATAGGTTTTGCGGCGCTTACGGTCGCGGTTGTTTGCAGCGGAGCGTTGTTCCCTAAGAAGAAGCTGCTCGTTGGTGCCGCATGCGCTATGGTTGTTGTAGATAGCGTGTTTATGTTCTTTGTGCCCACACTGGCCACTCCCAAGACAGAGATCGATATGACGCCGGTTAATTACTTGAGACAGAATTTGGGGCTGCAAAGATACTACACCACTGGTCCTATCTACCCCAATTACGGTTCGTACTTTGGCATAGCCTCAGTCAACTATACTGACCTGCCGATACCTGACGTTTGGGCGCAGTACGTGCATAAAAATATGGACACAAACACACAGGCCGGACAATTTACTCCGGAACGGGCTGATCCTAGCGGGCCTGATACTGCATCAGAATTTTTGTCTCACATCGAAAATTACAAAAAGGTCGGGGTTAAATATGTAGTAACGTCTTCTGTCGGTCAGCTGCCTAGTGAACTTGTGGTGTCTGAGCGCTTGACGCTAGTTCACCAAAGTCCGGCGGCGGCGATATATGCCTTGCCCGATGTAGCCGGGTATTATTCGTTTGACGACAGCGGCTGCCGGATATTGTCTCAAACAAGGGATAAGGTTGAGGTGGATTGTCCGCAGCAGTCGGTGCTGACCAGGCGCGAGTTAAGTATGGACGGTTGGCGCGCTGCCGTGAACGGCAAGCATACCGGTATTTCTACAAAAGACACAATATTCCAGGCAGTGGCCGTTCCGTCTGGCAAGAGTACTGTAACGTTTTCCTATGACCCGCCTTATATCAAGCTGTCTTATATAGCCTTTTTCGCAGGCACTGCCATGTTAGTGTTTGGTGTTGCAGGTGATAAAATTGGCCTCTCTAAAATTCCTTGGCCAAAAGTGGGTTACCGGACAACAGATAAAGAAGCGGCCATAACTAAGCGCAAGGACCAGAAGCCCAAGTAGTAGGCTGTACTGGCGGTGACATGATACACTTGATGTATGGGCACCAAAATTACAACAGTAGGACTTCGAAAATTTAATCTTATTATGGCCGGACTGCACGCCGCGCAGGCTTTAGCGGTCTTGGCTCTTAGTAAAAACTTTGTTTTGCCAGTCACCGGCGACTACCTGACCTTTAACAAAACCACCCAGTCTTTGGAGCCAGTCCAGACCACCTTGTTCAATATGCATTTTGTGTGGCTGATTGTGGGATTTTTTGGTTTGTCAGCATTGGCCCACCTGCTTATCGCAACTGTCTATAACAAAACTTATGATGCCAACCTCAAAAAAGGCATCAACAAGGTCCGTTGGATAGAATACGCCCTGAGTGCCAGCACTATGATGGTAGCTATAGCTATGCTGGTCGGTATTTATGATGCTTGCAGTTTACTCATGCTGTTTACCCTGACGGCTGTCATGAATCTTATGGGTTTGGTGATGGAAGTAAGCAATCAGGGCGTACAGAAACCCCGTTGGCTGAGCTATTGGGTGGGCTGTCTGGCCGGAGCAGTACCCTGGATTGTCATCGCCTTTTACATGTGGCTGGGTGCGGCAAACGGCAGCAGGCCGCCAACTTTTGTTTATTGGATTTTTGTGTCGATCTTCCTGTTCTTTAACTGCTTTGCCGTCAATATGGTGCTTCAGTACAAGAAAATCGGCCCATGGAAGAACTATCTTTATGGTGAAAGGGCTTACATAATTCTAAGTTTAGTAGCTAAGTCCCTGCTTGCCTGGCAGGTCTTTGCCGGCACACTGCGGCCTTAAAAAACGCCCGGAAGTTCGGGCGTTTTTTTGGAGTGGGTTTGCTCCCTGCCTATTTGATGAACTGCAGCAGATCATACACTAGGAATGCCGGCCAGACTATGGCTTTTAGGACGCCTAGTAACCCGTCTCCAAATGAGCTTGCCTGTTGGATATAGAAAATTAATGCCCCGATGAAGCCAAGGCCGTAAAGCCCGCCGCCCGCACCGCTGCTACCGCCGCACATCATTTTTTTCGTTTTTGATTTTTAGCCATATTTCCCCCTATGTAAACTATTCTCTATCAGCGGTTAATTTTAATCAATAGCGCTTATGGTTACTTATTGCTGCACTGCTGTTTTAAATATTCTATAGGCGCATAGTCATCGGTCAGGTCGCGACCGGAATTAAACCTCACTGAAATGTTGCCTGGCATAACTGAGGTCCAATCCAGCGGATGGTTAGAATAAACGGCCACAATATTCTGCTCTGTCTGCAGGCTTAAATCCAGGAGAGGATAATACGCCGAATTGCGGAAGGAGCTGGCGTATGAGCCATGAATGCTGGCCAGCAACGGCATGCAATCCGGTGTTGCCGCGGCAATGATATTGGCAGTGATAATACCATCAGGCACCAGAGCGTTCTTTAGCGCGGCTGTATACTCGCGCGTGGTAAGCGCAAAAGGCACTGACGCGTCGTTGTAGACGTCAACCACAATTATGTCGTAGCGGTCCGCGGTGTTCTTTAAGTAGGTACGCGCGTCTTCGGTAAAGGTCCGTACATTGGGTGTCGGTTTATAGCCAAAATATTTCTTAGCGATTTTTGGAAGCTCAGGGTCAATTTCGACCACGTCGATTGTCGATTTAGGGTACTGCTTGCCTAGATATTCGGGCAAACTAAACGCCCCTCCCCCCAGAATTAGCACTTTGTCTTTATGCGGGGCTGCGGCAACGACGTTTGCTAGTTTGCGGGTGTAATCGAATGCCAGGTTGTCGGACCCGTCAAGATAAACACCTGTTTGCCAGCCGCCCGGACCCATAATCAGCACTCGTACCGGCTTGCCCTCCAGGGATATGTCTCTAATCGTGTAGTGTGAAGAGGCTGTATCGATACTGGCAACGATACTGGCCCGAACAGGCATGGTTAGCTGGAGCATGAGTACGGCAAAAAGAGCAATAGAGGTGATGATACGCGTACGCCTTTGTTCCAGGGGCACAACTAACCAACTGCAGGCGATGAGAATTAAGGCCAGCAGAACCATGGTTTGCCTCGAACCGATAATTGTAAAGAAAACAAAGCCGGTAAAAAATGTGCCAACTATGCCCCCAACAGAATTGCTGGCGCTTAGACCGGCGACTGATCTTCCGGTTGTCTGGACAGAGTGTATGCGTAAGCGTGCCAGATAGGGACTGGTCATCCCCAGCAAGAAGCTAGTAGGTACGAACAGGATAATTGAGGCGATAACCCCTTGCAGCCTTGGGTCGTGAATGAGCGAGCTGATGGTGCTTAGTGTATCCTCGTAAAATATGCAGGTTATAAGTACGGTAAGCGCTGACATCAGCAGTAGCCAGACGATGTCTGTTTTGTCTGCCCGGTTATCGGCCAACCATCCGCCGGCGGCATAGCCGGCAGCCAGGGCGGCGATCATTGCTCCGATAACACTTGTCCAGACGTAGGTCGACGTGCCGATTGTGGGCGCCAGGATTCGTGACGCGGCAAGCTCAAAGGCCATGAGTACGAAGCCAGTTATAAAGGCTACGCACTCATATGTCCCGATACGCCGGGCCGCAGCCCTCAATAGCTTGTACATAAAATTTATTGTCTCATAGTCTTACACCGAAGTGGAACTGAATTTTGTCAGTCAGGGCCGTATTAATATACAATGTTCATATATTATTCTAACGAATGAGGGGGGCTATGATCGCAACCGACGTACCGAGTTTGCCAACAGTAAGCGCGGAGTATCAGCAGTACAGCGATAAGATATTAGGCAGCGATGAACTCGAGGGCGATAGTTAGAGAAGCGGTATTGCGCCAGTTGGTCGGGTCTTCTATCGGAGCCAACGAGCAGGCCGGAGTTACAACCAGCGTTAATATTGTTGACCTGAAGGGCGACCACAAATTAGTAACCCATGGGCAGGATGTTGAGCAGTTCGCAGCCAGCATCAATAAGCTGCCGGTGGCACTTCTGCTCCTGGAAGATCTACGCGCCAACAAATTGAGCCTAGGCCAAACAATGACCTGGCAAGCAAGTGACGTTCGCGGCGGTTTCGGCGATTACGACCAACCAGGTGCTCCGACCCAGGCTACATTACGCGAAGTTATATATGACATGCTCAACAAATCCGGCAACACAGTTGTGCGTGTAGCTGTCAATTATGCTTTGGGCGGTGCGGCCCAGGTCAATAGCCGCTGGTCAGCCAAGCCCCAGCTTCCGCACACTTACCTGCAGCCCCTTGACGCAAATCGGTTCTATCTGGGGTTTTCGACGTCGCACGATTTTTATGGACTATGCAGCAGCTCATGAAACATCAGGACAGGTACGCGCGTTTTATGAAGGACGCAATGGCTACCAATATCTTTACTGATTTTGGCACTCGCAGCGCCCTTTCCGGCAGTGGCTATATTGTGCTAGTAAACAAGATCGGCCTTTTGGACGATGTGGACGGCAATAACCGGCATGACGTAGGGATTATTTACAATACCCGCAATCACAAGTCATACGCTTACTCATTTATGACTACTTCGGCCTATGATGACGCTGAGGCCACTTCCCTGGCCAATCAGTCGCTGAAGGACATGGGCGGGTATACGCTGCGCTTTGCCGGAGACCGCAAAAAGCAATCTCCGACACAAGAAACAACACCGCGCCTATTCAGCCAGCAACAACAGCTTACGCCAGAGACCAAGATACTCTATTAGTACGGACAGTTTTTTGTCAGAGTACGTAATTGTATGGGCTGGCTGTCCAGGACAAAGGCGTGTTCAGACCAATATTCCCTGCTTTCAGGGGTTTCATTGTCGCTGCCTGGTCTGGGGGTCTTAGACGCCCGATCCATGTGTCGTGCAGCTCGTAACTGTCGCCGTCCTGTTTTAGTAGGATAGTCAAATAATTAGTCGGGGACGGCCTGCCGTGTTTGACAAACCGGCTGAAAGTTTTGTCGTTCAAGCATTGGGCATAAATAACTGTATCTTTTTCAGTCGTCTCTACTACGAAGCTGTGACCGATAACGCGCCCCATATCCTGTTCGATATTAGGTTCGGAACCGCTGACGGTTGCGCCCTGCAGGGCTTCTTTTGCTAAGGTTAATAACCGCGGCTGGCGGGCAATTTGGCCCGCCGCCTGCGATCGTACCAGGTCGATGTAGACCGGTATGCCGTTGCGTGTAGTGACAATAGGGTGTTTCATGCTTTTCCTAACACAGACTCAACGAGCAGACCGGCGCTTTTAAATAGCGGCGCTGCTGTGCCGTGCATGTGGTTTGTTATTGTCATGAAAGTCCTTGCGTTATTAACGTCGGGGCTGGAAGCCGCCACGAAAGTTGTTGCCGCCGCTACGGGGTCGGTCTTCGCGTGGACGGGCTACGTTCACAACGATAATGCGGCCTTCGAATTCTTTGCCGTCAAGCGCGTTGATAGCTGCTTGGGCGGCCTGCTGGTCTTCCATCTCGACAAAGCCGAAGCCCTTAGAGCGGTTGGTGTCGCGGTCGTTGATAATTGTTGCGCTGATGACAGTGCCGTATTGGGCAAAAGCCGTGCGCAGCGAGTCGTCAGTTGTGTCGAAGGACAGTTTGCCTACGAATAATTTTGTTGCCATTTTTTGTGAAGCCTTTCTATGAGCTAATATTATGCGAGACAGGGTCTTCGCTTTAGCCGAGTATAGAATGAGCTTTTAACGGCTTCACCATATGCAAGGATAGAGTGTAGATTAACTTGCTACTCATATTATAGCACAAGTTGAATAATATTTGTTGGTATTTAGCAAGAAGCGCCTTTATGCAAGTAAAGACAACACCGGGTAATGATTACTCCGCCGCGATTTTTTCTAAATGATCATTGCGTAAATACAATATGCAGTCAGCGAGTACCAACATAAGATTGATGATGTAAAAGTATATAACCCCGTCGTTTGAATTGATCAGCTTGTTCAATATACCGGCCATATATCCAATAAGTACAACGCTAATAAATACAATACTCTTGCCCTTATTCGACTTGGATTTATATGATTTGTAGACAGAAAACGGCCACGCGAACCCAAAACACAGTAACATGGTAATTTCAAAAAGACTCATTGCCTTGGCATCCCCCCGATGAGTTGAATAAAAACCAATTGTATATCATTCAAATAACGAACGCCAGTGAGTTTTGCACAGCTTGTTCAGTGGTATTGTATAGACATGGAACAGGAGCACATCCACGATTTATGGGCGGATATGAAGGGGCGCTATTTTATATCTGAAGGCGATACCGTCCGGTTTCTGGACCCGGTATTTCATGAGCCGATTGAGCCTGGCCACCCGCCCCGCTGTTTGCTGGAGGACCCTGTTACGGCCCTGGGTTTCTCATATCTGCGCGATGCCGGGGCTGAGGGGCGGCTGACGGTTCAGCTGGTTCTGGCACCGCATGGCTCGGCAGCTGATTTTGAAAACGCTCTGCGCTTGCACGAAAAAGTTTTTATGGAAGCGCCGGCCATCGGCATCGAAACCGATTGGCGGAATAAGGGCCCGGGGCTGCATCCTTTGGACCACGAGATTTTGCTTACGAACGGCGGCGGACGTCGTGCCTTCCAGGAGGCGCAGCTGAGCTGGATAAACCGCCACCGTAAAGCCGCACTACCCTGTGAATATGAGGAAACGTCGGGCACGCCTCTGGCGAACGAGCTGCAAAATATGTGGCGCATGTACGAACTGGCAACTGAACGCACAGATATGCCCCCTGCCCTTCGTAACGAAATCCGCGCGGTCGCGACCGGAGCTTATCAGGCGACACGCCAATGGGCGATGGCCGGGCAGCTCGGCTACTGGCTGCATAAGATTAACGAGCAAACTGAACCGGCGGGTCACTCAAAAGTTCCGTTCATGCTCGGTGCCTGGCATGTGCCGATACGGCAAAAGTTATCCGAGAAGTTCTTGGCGTTGCCACCGAGGTATATGAAGTACCGATGCCGGCAGATCCGGCGCTTGATGCTTACGCTGAGATCAGCATGAGCATGACGGCAAATGCCCGGGCAACTCGCCAGCAGCTAGCTGTCATGCTTCCGTTCTAGCGTTTTTGGCAGCGATGCGCTGCTCCTGGCGTATAGCATAGTTGATAAGCCACAGCAGTGCGATATTAAAGAAGAAGCCAGGCAGCGCCCTGAACTCTATACGCAGGAACATAAAAATTTGTGTTAAGAATATATTGATGAGTGTGGCCCGCCTGAATTGCTCGTAAGCGTGCAAGCGCGAACGCGTCAGCAATACGGCTCCCCATATGGCAAACCCGGCTGCCGCAATCGATGATGCCAGTTGCCCCAGCACTATTCCGACCGAATAAGAAATACGGCCGCTGAATAGATCGACAGCACTGTCTACCCCGGAATATATTGTAATTAGCACGCCGATTACGAACAGCGCGGCTTCGCTCAAAAAGAAGATCTGGACCCATAGGTTTGAATGACGTTGGGCCCGAAATTTTTCGTATTGTTTTGACGGTTGTCGCAGTAGTTTTCGCAGCCTGTTTGGCTGAGGACACGGCACAGTGTGAGTGCTGTTCAGCAAGAGTTGCAGCTGTTTTGTTATGGGATCTTCCTGGTCAGCCTTGGACAGAAGTTTATGTATCTGCGCACTTTCCGCCGAGTCCAGATTATGGGCTATGGCATCCTCGAGCTGAGAAAGTGCGTTGAGCTGACAGGTTCTGTTATCCAAGGTGGATTTTCGGGCAAGAAAGTTGATTACAAGGTAGAGGACGATAAAAATAGCGTAAATGATACCGATGGCCGGTTTGTAAAAGTAATTGTTGTCCCTAGTGATGAACTTGCCCAGTTCATCAATGAACACGCCGAATCCGGCGCCGCCGACTATCGCCACTATGCGGCGGGCCCGGCCTCCCAAAAACGACAAACTAATTACCAATGCTGCGAGCATCAGCGTGCCGCCCCAAAGCATATGGGCGATGTGCAGTCCGCCGCTGCCTATCTGGGGATAGCCAGTTAGTTGCAAATAAAGCCGGACCAGCAGCAGGCTGGAAACGGCAGCTAGCAAGAACAGCTCAAGCTGGTCGCGGGCACGTACGTCCCGGTACATAATACCCGTGGCAGACATGTAAATATTATACCCCCGGAATACTTTTAACGGACGTATAGTTTAGGCCAGCGTCGCCAGAATGACAGAACAGGCATTAAGCGCCCAGTGCGCCATGACCGGAGCCAGTAGCGAATTTGTTCTGCGCCTTAGCTCGCACAAAAAAACGCCGGTCATTGCGGTAACGACCACAGAACCTATAACGGGCACAATTTTTATTGCTTCGTTGCTGCCAAGGGATTCGGTAATCGCGGCGCTTGACTGCCAAAGACCCAGAGACGGCAGAATATGCCACAGCCCGAATAAGAACGAAGATAAAATCGTGGCATAGAGGGCGCCTTTCCAGCGGCGGATACTACCCCAAAGAACCCCTCTGAAAGCAAGCTCTTCAACAGCCACGGTGTTGATCGGTATTACTACAAACGCTATCAGAAGTGCTTGCCGCAGAGTATTGTCGTATCTGTTGTCGATGAAAATGCTGCGGTCAACCGCGAAGACTATGCCAAGCGCTATTATGATAATCAGCGCCGCTGCCGATCCCCATCGCAGGCCCTTGACCAGATCTTTTTTGTTTAGCCCCAGCTGGCCGGACGACAGTCCGCCGAGCCCGGCGATAACAGTCAGCAACAATAAGCTGATAACAGTTACCATCCAGTTCCACAAATCAAAAGAGAAAAACTGCGAGACATTAATGATGATTAACAACAAGACTGTCGCAACTATCGTCCAGTGACGGCGCTGGTTGCTGCCAGGCTTCTTGTGTCGGTTTTTGCCGCGAGCAGGCACAATCATCAATACTACTGTACCACAGACACTATTATGCTTATGCTAGCTGCGTTTTTGTCATATACTAAGGCTTAAGAGGGCAAAATTTGATGACCAAAAAAATCGCAAAGACGCATTTTTACAAACGAATAATCCTGATGTCGCAGGCGCACTTGAGGCTCAGCGGCTTGATTGGTGCGATCATTTTCTTTTCGCTGTCTATGACGCCGTCGCTTTTGCCCCGCCCGCCGATTTACATGGGGGCGATAGCCGGTATTGCCGCAGCCATAGGCTACGCCGTGGGTATATTGTTGGCCTGGTTTATGATCCGGATTCGCTTTAAGGCAAACAAGTCATCACTGGAAAGGCCGTGGATTGTCGTCCTTACGGCCTGGCCGATAATAGCTGTCGTAATGGTAATCGTCGGGTTGAATTGGCAGAATCAGGTTAGGTCCCTGCTTGGCGAAGAACTCCTCAAAGGTCATCACATACTCATTGTGCTTATCACGTCCGTCATCTTCTTCGGCGCCCTGATTTTGTTAGGCCGCGGGCTGCATCTGGCGGAGAAATTTATTGTCCGTCACCTGGCGCGGTTCCTGCCGCGCAGAGTTTCGGTATTGATTGGAGTGTTGATTGTTGCTTTCCTGGTTTTTGCCGGCTTCAAGGGGCTTATTTTTAAGACCTTTGTGCATGTAGCCAATAGCACGTACAGCTCGCGCAATGCCACCACGCCGGACGGCTTGGTGAAGCCAGCATCTAAATATGTTAGCGGCGGAGAAGAATCATTGGTGTCATGGGATAGCCTTGGGTATATGGGTAAAAGATTTGTCGCCCGGGTCCCAGCTCAGGAGGACATCTCGGCCTGGAGTGGCAAACCGGCCAAACAGCAAATTAGGGCGTATGCTGGCATTTTGGCGGCAGACACGCCTGAAGCGCGCGCCAAATTGGTTCTGGAGGAGCTGAAGAGAACGAAGGCCTTCAGTCGCCGTTATTTAGTGGTCGCCACCACAACCGGAACCGGCTGGATAGAGCCGCAGACCGCTGACGCCATAGCTTATCTGACGAATGGTGATTCGGCGATTGCCACTATTCAGTATTCATATCTGCCCAGCTGGATATCCATGCTTGTGGACGGACAAAACGCGACCGATGCAGGCAAAGCCCTTTATGACGAGGTTTATGATTATTGGCAGACTTTGCCAAAAGACAGCAGGCCGCAGCTTATAGCTTATGGTTTGAGTATGGGGTCTTATGGAGGCCAGGCGGCATTCAGCGGGCTTTCGGATTTTCGTGAGCGTTCAGAAGGCGCGATATTTGTCGGTACGCCAAGCAATACCGAATTGTGGAGGCAGTTCACAAGCCAGCGCGACAAAGGCAGCTCGGAAATATTGCCAGTCTATAAGAATGGTGAGTACTTGAGGTTTGCAGCAAGCAGCGAGGATATATCGCAGAACAGTTCCGCCTGGAAGACACCACGGCTGCTTTATATGCAGCACCCCAGCGATTCTGTGGTCTGGTGGAGTCCTGACCTGATGCTCAACAAACCGGATTGGCTAAAAGAGCCTAGAGGCTATGACGTTTCCAGGTCTATGCAATGGATTCCGGTGGTAACTTTTGCGCAGGTATCCATTGACCAGTTCTTTGGAACGACCGTACCTAATGGGCACGGGCACAATTACGGCAACACGACCGTAGACGCATGGGTATCGGTTTTGCGCGGGCTAGATTGGGACAAAAGAAAAGACCGACCAGCTCTCCAATCGAATAGCATCCTACCCGATTGAGTAGGATGCTATAACTGAAGGGCGGTTAGCGGGTCTTTAAACGCTCTAGGATTTTACTATCTTTGCATGCTTGTTAAAGCTGTCCTGGATGATAGCCATGCCGATCATGCCAAGCAGGAACAACAGCAGAAAGGCTATGACCTGCGTTGTTTTACCCTTGGTAACTTGCTCTACGCCTTCGCAGTATTTCCACATCCACCAGATATTGACAAGCGGTATGATGATCAGCCAGGCGGTCGGGATTTGCGCGCCGATACGGTTCATCTCGCATTTGGTCTTGACCTCCCAGACCAGAGAGTAGATGCCGAAGGTAATGAATGGTAGTAATAGCACTGCAATAGGATTGCGTCGTTTCATAGAGTTGTCCTTTTTACGTTGTTTCTACTTTTTATCATAAGCACAATGGTAAGGCTGTGCAATAGCTTTAAGTATTTATCTGTAAGATGGTAGAATATTGCAGATGAATACCTCAGAGCCGATAGACTTTCACAGACAACTGCGCGGTAAAATCGTCGTTAAATCCAAACAGAAAATTACCAAGGACAATCTTCACCTTGCCTACACTCCCGGCGTCGGCGAAGTTTCTAATGTTATCGCGGCAGACAAAAAAGCGGTATACGACCTCACTGGCAAGCAGAACACGGTAGCTATTGTGACTGACGGAACCGCAGTGCTCGGGCTGGGCAACATCGGCCCTGAGGCTGCCCTACCTGTCATGGAGGGCAAAGCGGCGATATTCGCTGACTTTGCAAACGTCAACGCTGTGCCGATCTGCTTGGACACCCAAGACACTGAAGAAATAATCAAAACCGTAATTAACATTGCGCCGTCCTTTGGCGGTATCAACCTTGAAGACATCTCTGCCCCTCGCTGTTTTGAGATCGAAAAACGGCTGTCCGAGGAATTGGACGTCCCGGTTTTCCACGACGATCAACACGGTACGGCCATAGTGGTGCTAGCCGGAATAATAAATGCCATTAAGGTCACCGGCAAGGACAAGACCGTTAAGGTGGTTATTTCCGGCGCCGGCGCTGCAGGACTGGCGATTGCCAATTTATTGGCTGCCTACGGATTTACAAACTATATTCTCTGCGATTTCAAAGGCGCTGTATGCCCTGGCAGAGATTCGATGGATGAATATAAAAAAGAAACCGTGTCCAAAAGTCTGGCGGTTTGCCATAACGGTAAATGCGCCAACGCCTTGCAGGGGGCGGACATTTTAATAGGCGTTTCGCGGCCCAACCAGTTCACGGCTGCCGATGTCGCAACCATGAATCAGGACCCGATTGTTTTTGCCCTGGCAAATCCGACACCGGAGATCATGCCCGACCAAGCGATTAAGGGCGGGGCTAAAATCGTTGCTACGGGCAGGTCCGATTTTCCTAACCAGATCAACAACGCCCTGGTCTTCCCCGGACTGTTCCGCGGTCTGCTGGATAATAAAATCAGCAAAGTAACAACTGAAATTAAAATTGCCGTGGCCAAAGCAATCGCCGGTATTGTCAAGAAACCGGCTGCCGACAATATCATACCCTCCATTTTTGACGATAACGTAGTCCGAGCCATCGCCGATACCGTCGCCCGGTTCAGAAAATAGCATCAGGAACGAGGGGAAGACGAATGTCACTGCATGAATTACAAGCAGGCCTTACGGAGGTTTGCGGCCATACTTCCGCTGCCGTGCAGGGTGCTGGAGAGGCTAGCTTGGTAATTGGGCGGGCACTTCATCTATTGGATAGCTGTGATCAAGCCTACGCCCTTGTAAATCCAAGCTTAGCGATGGAAGAAGCCAGGCAGAGGCTAGGTAGGGCGGTATGGCTATTAACTCAGACTACCGATTCGGTAGCAGAATATATGAGCGGTATAGGCGCGGGCAATGCGCTAGCAGTTCCGGATTCTTCTGATGGCGTTAATAGGATAGGTGAAAAACCTTTCAGAAAACCAGTCGGTGAATTTAGGGCCTTGGCAGATGACGATGAAAGAAAAGTATTGTTCACAACTAGGTTCGGGTCCAGGGCGGCCCGCATAAACCAAGAAGTTGCGGCAACCCTTGCTGCACATGGTCGCGATGAAGACGATTCGGTCTTGCGGTCACTCATCGCCCGAATACCTGGCTACAGGGGTTTTGGCGCAGAGGCAGTTGCCATAACGCTCGAGCCCGGAATACTGATAAAGACAAATCCTGATTATACACCGGACGACATCCGGGGATATGCCGCTTCCCGGCGCCGCGCGGAAGGCATGGACTCGCTTGAGCAGCTGATTTGCTGTAATGACGAAGAAGACAACCTCGGAGTTATTGTCCAAGAGGCTCCGGGGCCGACGGTTGGCGCTTTGACGCAGGCCGAAAAAGAGGAGATACCTGATGAGCATCTCGAGCGCCTAGCCGATACAATCAGGGAGATGTATAGGCGGGGTTTAGCCCCAGACTTCGAACATCCGGAAAACGTGATTTACCAAAGAGGCAGCAAGCCCGGGTTTGTAATCATCGATTACTCAACAATGGAAGAAGCAATTGGGGCTGGGCAGTACTTCCCTCCGACAATTCCCGAAATGGCTGTGGCCTTTGGCGCTGGCGTACTGTTGCGCGACCTGCCTTCAGGCAGCGCCATCCCCGACTATGCTGTACGCTATTACGAAGCCTGCAAGCGCCGATTGGGTGATGCGGTTGCGGCTGGAATACTAAGATACTGGAGTGAGAATGGTTTTATCGTGGACTCTATCGAATAATTTTAATCCTTTGTGCCCGGAACGGTAAGGAGAAGACGAATGTCACTGCATGAATTACAAGCAGGCGTTCTGCAAAGTTGCGAATATAGTGAAATGGCCCTGCAGGCGGCCTGCGAAGCCGGCGAGCGAATTCAGCAAGTCTGTGAAATGCTGGAGGACCAGCAAGGCCCAGACAACCCCGCACTTTTCCAGCTGGAGTGGTCGCTGATTTCGGGCTCAGCAGAGGCTGGGCAGAGCGGTATCATTATTGGTGCGGTATCCTGATGCGACCAACCGCTACCTGGAGAGCATTGGTCTGCCTGGCGCGAGACCTGCTGCTCCTTTTGATATTAGTACAGAAACATACCACAGAGAAGAGATCGACTTTGCTCCCCTGGCAAAAGAGGACGACAGGAAGCTACTATTCAAAACGCGATACCGGGATAGGGTTAGACGTATAAACGAACGGGTTGCGGCCGTCGACCCCTACGATATACTCGATACAAACGGCTGTTTTAGGCAATTTGGTTTGATGCCTGGCTATAGGACGGCCAGTGAATCCGGAACTGTGGTAATAGAATTAGAACCGGGCGTCCTACTAAAAGTGAATCCTGATTATACACCGGACGACATCCGGGGATATGCCGCTTCCCGGCGCCGCGCGGAAGGCATGGACTCGCTTGAGCAGCTGATTTGCTGTAATGACGAAGAAGGCAGTCTGGGGGTTGTTGTCCAAGAGGCCCCAGGGCTGACTGTAGATGTCTTGACCCAGGCCGAAAAAGAGGAGATACCTGATGAGCATCTCGAGCGCCTAGCCGATGCGGTCAGGGAGATGCGCAACAGAGGCTTGATCCCAGACTTTATCCGCCCGGAAAACGTGATTTACCAAAGAGGCAGCAAGCCCGGTTTTGTGATTATCGATTACACGACAATAGAGGAGGAATTTAAGCTCGAAGTCAGCCCCAAGGGGTTTATTCCCCCTACTATTGCCGAAATAGCTGAGATTTTCGGTACTAACGTCCTTTTGCACAACCTGCCCCCAGGCAGCACGGTCCCTGGCTACGCGGTGCGCTATTACGAAGCATGTAAGCGCCGACTGGGCGACGAGGCCGCGGCTGAGATACTAAAAGGCTGGAGAGCGGAAGGTTTCATGACATTCCATATTAAATAGCCGTAGTCCCCAAGGCAAAGCAATTTATAGGTATTTAAGCTATGAATCTAAGTTCTCTTTGAACTTTTCGCGCACATCCTCCAGATACCAGTTGAGGATGACATTGGTTTTTATATCCAGAGCGGCTGCGATTTTGGGCAGGACTTTGGCGCTTGGCAGCCTCTTGCCGTTTTCAATAAGAGTGATATAGCTGCGCGATACGCCGCAGGCCTTGGCGAGGGTCTCGGAAGACATGCTTTTCTTTTTTCTCTCAATATTAATTCGTTCGCCGAGCCTCATATGACTTTATTATATCAAAATTAATTTTTTGTTCGTATATACAAGACGTGGTTGACAATTTTGTAACGTTAGTAGAACCTAGATATAGATATATTGCTCCTAATGCATTAGAGTAATATTGTTAGCAATTATTAGTAAAGCATACGGTGGTCCTATGGATACTGAAAAGATTGACGCAGACACAATTTGGGAAGTCGCCTGGACGTATATAAGAACAGTAGTTGACACGGCCAGGGAACCTTTTTTGGTTCTGGACGAGAACCTTGAGGTACTTTCGGCAAACAAGACTTTTTATAAACTCTTTCAGGTCACCCCCGAGGATACTGAGCACAAAAAAGTCTACAAACTGGGCGATGGCCAGTGGGACATTCCTAAGCTACGAATCCTTTTGGAGGACATATTGCCTAAAAACACCTACTTTGAGGATTTTAAGGTTGAATATGATTTCCCCAAAATCGGCCACAGGATATTATTGCTTAATGCCCGCCGAATTTTCAGGCAAAACGACAAAAGGCCGATCATGCTTTTGGCTATGGAAGATATCACCAGGCAAAAGCAGCTGGAGGACCAGCTTAAAGAATATACCAGAAAGCTCAATGTGGAGGTTGCCCAAAAAACCGAGCAACTTGAGGTGCGGGTTCTGGAGTTGGAAAAACTCAACAAGGCTATGGTCGGCCGGGAATTAAAAATGATAGAACTCAAGAAAGAGATAGAGGAACTTAAAATGTTGGTCAGTCCGAAGCCAAACAAGGGGTAGATGTCAAACAAGTTTTTAAATCAAGCAGGTGGGATTGGTTTAGCTGTAGTTTTGCTCATTGCGACCTTTTTTGCATGGGGGTTCACCAAAGCCATAATCAGGAACGACACGACAAAGGAGTTTGATTCCGAGGTCGGCGATATTACTTATGGTCTTCAAAAAAGAATAGACACCTACAACGATAGCCTCTATGCCCTGCAGGGCCTGTTCGCGGCAAGCATCAGCGTTGACAGAAACGAGTGGAGTCCGTTTGTAAAAACAGCCAAAATTGACCAGTACCCTGACGTTGACTTTATTTCTTATATCCAAGTCGTCCCGGATGCCGAGAAACAGTCCTTCACTACTGAGTTCGCAAATGACACCACCATCCGTGCCCAGGGCTACCCTAGTTTGAAAATCTATCCTGAAGGTCAGAGGAATGAATATGCGGTAATCAAATACATGCAGCCGGAGTCAGACGAGGCGGTTAAGGCTTACGGGTTTGACCTCTACTCCAGCCCTGCAAGGAAGGCTACCCTTGAGAAAGCCCGCGACACTAATACGCCCGTAGCCAGCGAAAAAGTTTCTATTGTCTCGGATAATTCGCCCGGTTTTATTATGGCGGCACCGGTTTACCGCAACGGCGCACCCACCGGAACCGTTGAAGAAAAAAGAGCGGCAATTGTGGGTTATGTCAACGCGGTGTTCAAGCTCAAGAGCTTATTCAGCAATACTTTTAGCAGCCAAAACAGCCACCCTGACGTAGTTTTTGCTATATATGACTCATCGGGCAATAAGTCGCCGGACAGCAACAACTTGCTCTATGCAAACAATGAAGGAGCGTACAACAAAGCTATTGCTAAGAACCCTAAGCTTTCTCAGGCCAAAACTCTTGAAGTCGGAACACGGACTTGGACTATGAAATTTGCTGGCGCGCCCGGTTTTGGCACTTCATTCACCCGCTATGTCTTGCCTTGGGCTATTGCTCTCCTGGGTGTTAGCCTGAGCGCATTGCTCCTGATGGTTTTTCGTTTACAGGGCAAAAAGGCTGAGGCGAAAATAACGGCATCCGAATCCCGCTACCGAAGACTATTTGAAGCCACCCAGGACGGCATACTGATCGTAGACGCGACTACCGGGGCGATACTTGATGCCAACCCGTTCATGAAAGAGCTTTTGGGTTATCCGGAAGATGAAATAGTCAACAAGCGGCTCTGGGATATAGGCATATTTAAAGATATTGTTGCTTCCAAAGCGGATTTTATGGAATTGAAGGCCAAAGGATCCATACACTATGAAGATTTACCATTGCAAACCAAAAACGGTCACGTCGTAGACGTGGAATTTTTCAGCAATATCTATAGCGCTGACGAAGGCCAGGTTATCCAGTGCAATGTGCGGGATATCAGCCAGCGCAGAAAAGCCGAACAGGAAATCAAAAAACGATCTTCGGAGCTGGAGGAGAGCAAAAAAGCTATCCTTAATGTCATGGAGGACTTGGGCTTTGAAAAAAACAAGCTTGAAGAGGCAAAGGCCAAGGACGAAGCGATTTTGTCATCCATAGGAGACGGATTATTTGTGGTCGATTTGGAGGGTAAGCTTGTGCTGGTGAATTGGGCCTTTGAGGAGATGCTCGGTTGGAAGCTTGAAGAAGTGCAAGGTAAGCCGTTTACGGATGTAGCACCCTCCGAAGACGACAAAGGACGCCCAATACCGCCGGAAAAGCGTCCGATAAGGGTCGTTATGGCAACCGGAGAAGATGTTACTTCGCTTAGCAGCGACCCTGGTTATTATCTTGTCAGAAAAGATAAAACCAGATTCCCTATAGCCTATAAGGCGGCTGTGGTGAAGCTTGGAGGTAAGACGATCGGAGCGGTGGGCGTATTCCGTGATGTTACCAAAGAAAAGGAGATCGACAAGGCCAAGACTGAGTTTGTTTCGGTTGCTTCGCATCAGTTGCGTACCCCGTTAGGTATTGCCAAATGGTACCTGGAGGCCTTGCAAAAAGAGAATTATTTAAAAAATGCCCCGGAGACCTCACGCGTTTATCTCGATGAAGTATATAAAAGCAATGAGCGGGTTCTTGCCCTGGTGCGCGATTTGCTGTCTGTTTCGCGCATTGACCAGGGGCGGGTTAAGGACAACCCGCAGAGCACGGATATTATCCAGCTGATCAAGGGAGTTATTAAGGAGATGAATATTGTGGCGGCTGAGAAAAATATTCGCCTCAGCCTAACTATTAGGTCCGGCAGTTTGCCAGCTATGCCCGTAGACCAGGTACGACTACACGAGGTAATAGAAAATCTGGTTACGAACGCTATCTACTATAACCGTCCGTCCGGCAGCGTAGAAGTGGTGGTCAATAAACGATCGGACGACACATTACGGATAGAGGTCAGGGATACAGGAATTGGTCTATCCCGGGAAGACCAGAAAAAGCTGTTTACAAAGTTTTTCCGTTCTGTGAATGGCGCTGCGCATAAGACCGAGGGGTCTGGGCTTGGGCTGTACGTGGCCCAATCATATGTCAAAGAATGGGGCGGCAAAATTGATGTTGAGAGCCAGGAGGGCAAAGGATCGATTTTTACAATAGTATTGCCAATAAGAAACGGAGGGGTGAGAAGCAATGAAAAAAATACTAATTATTGAGGACGAACTGTCGTATGTGAGACTGCTTCAGAGTCAGCTAAGCCATGACTACGAAGTCCTGGAAGCAGCCGACGGCAAGAGCGGTTTGGCGCTGGCTAGGAAAGAACACCCCGACCTTATCTTACTTGACATCATATTGCCCATCATGGACGGCATGGCTATGCTCAAGGAGCTTAGAAAGGACCCTTACGGCAGAACGGCAAAAGTGATTCTTTTGACAAACTTGGAAGCGAATGACGAGATCGTAGACCAGGTTACCAAAGACCTTCCAGTTTATTATTTTATTAAGAGTGATGTGAAGCTCGCAGACCTGTTGGCCAAAATAAAGACGCTTCTCGTTTAGTTAGCGGCTGTTGCCTTTAAACCAAAAGAAATCTATACTAAAAAATAGTTACAAATTTGTAACATAAAGACGCTGCCATGAGTGATATCCTTTCTGAAAAAGAAGTCGCTGTACGTCTGGGAATATCAGTTGACGATGTAAGCAAACTGGTAGACCAGCAAATTCTGCACCCTCAGAAACAGGAAGGCGGTGACTACTATTTTACAGAGCATGAGATTGGACGGATAAGAACGAATAAAGGGCCGTCGCTGTCGGAGCAAGCGGCCCAGGTTGGCATACAAATCCAGCGGGAAGTCGTTACCTCGGTATCGACTTTGCGGAGAGTGACCCAGCGTCTGCTGGTTGTGTTCGCGACCGTTGGCGTCTGTCTGCTTTGGATGACAGTCATCATCGCGGCGTTGTTTAAGTTTTTCCCGCAGGGTACGTCTGATTTCTTCGGGTACTACTATCGTTTTAACGCGCCGGAAAAGTCACAGTCGTCTTACCGGGGACTGACGGGCGTGCTGGCTGCTAATACCGTTGACCCCAACAAGGTTGCGGTTGAGACGTCGGTTTTTGCCGACTTACTGAAGCCTATCGCCGCCACTTCCCTGGTGGCAGTTAAGAGCGTAGACGAAGCACAATACAAGCTGATAGTTACCAAGCCGACGACTCCTGTTCCGGGTGGAAATCCCCGGCCCGGCCGGCAAAAACGGCGCTGCTGGGGCTGACGGGCAAAACGGACTGCCCGGCCCGGCAGGCATAAATGGCGCCAATGGGGTGGATGGCGCCGCCGGGCAAACTATCATTATGATGAGCAGTACGACGACTGGCGCTGGCGAAACACTGACCGAGGTCGATACTTTGGCCTCGGTGACTGGCCGCGGCGCGACTACCGATAGCCTCATAACGTTGAATAACGGTTTGACTATTACGGCAGGCGTTCTGACCTTGCAGCCCAGCTCAGTGGCTATCTCGGCGCTGACCGCCGGTGATTATTCTACGAAAATTACCAGCGGTACATACAATATTAATATCCTAGGGAGTGCTACGGACTTTACCGGTGAATTGCACGGCGACGTAACCGGGCTGCAAGACTCAACCAAGGTGGAAAGAATAAACGGTGCGAATTTGGGTGTTACGACGGCAAGCTCCGGCAATGTGCTGATCGGCAACGGCTCTTCCTGGGAGTCGCAGACCGTGTCCGGAGACGCAACCATAAACTACAGCGGCGGATTAACCTTGAGAAATGTAGGCACGCCCGGAGCTTACGGCGGCCCTGCCACTATTCCTGTTTTTACAACTGATGCCCAAGGCCGGGTTTCGAATGTGACCAACACGACTATCGCCGGTCTGACGACCAGTAACCTAGCCGTTGATGCCAATATCGCCAACGAGCAGCTGGCCAACAGCGCTATTGGAATAAGCGGCAATAGCGGGTCCGGAGCGGTATTGCTAGGCGGCGGACTTATATTCTCGGGCTTGGGAATTACCAATATCACAGCGTCTGGTACTACGCTTCAGGTCAGTACGACCGAGGCGGATACGTTAGCCAGTGTTACCAGCCGGGGCGGCACCACTTCTTCACCGGTTACGATTAACGGTAACTTTACGTCAGGCGGTACCACTACCCTTTCGGCATTGCCGGGTTGCGGGTCGTTAGCTACTGACGCCTCCGGGGTGGTGCGCTGCGGCGGTTTGACCGGAGCTACGGCTACCTACACGGATATCAACCCGGCCACCATCGTCGACAACAACACCATCGAGATGTTCGATGATCTTTCCAAGCCTAATATAACGCCGGATTCTTCCACCCAAACAGTCATGGTGACGGTCCATGCGCGGTTTACCGGAACAGGCGTGAATGACACAGACGCGGCAGTCCGGATTGTTAGAAATATCGGTTCGGCCGCCAGCTGCTCTACTAGCCCGCAGGTCGGAGATACGTTCAGTGCTTTTATGACTAATACTACGGACATCCAAGACGCGACTGCGACGTTCCTGGATTCGCCCAGTACGACCAGTCGGGTTTATTACACTGTCTGCTCAAGCCTGAATTCCAGCCTGGGAGACGTTCCAAAGACGAATAGAATTGACGTGTCCCTGGTCAAATTGGGCGCAGACCTGGCAGAAAACTATTACACCAACGATGCTTCTGTCGCGCCGGGCGACATTGTGTCCCTTGACAGTTCATTGCCTGCCGGTGTTAAAAAGAGCTCCAAGCCTTACGATAACGGAATTTTGGGCGTAATATCGACTAACCCCGGAAGTATTTTGGACGACGGCATCGGCCTGATATTCGGCCGGGCAGCGCCAGTGGCTTTGGCTGGCCGCGTGCCCGTTAAGGTTTCGGCAGAAAACGGGCCTATCAAACCGGGTGACAGCCTAACCTCATCAAGCACTCCGGGCGTGGCGATGAAGGCCACAAAATCCGGCGCGGCTATTGGAGTGTCTTTAGGTAGCTTTCAGGGAACCGGCATTGGGCAGGTGCTGGTTTTTGTTGAGAGCAGCCATGACCGCGGCAGCGCTGCGGTTGGCAGCGGCGACACTCAGGCCAGTCAAGTCGCTGGATTGCCGGATATGGTCAATAATATATTAAAGAATATTTCCGAATTTGCCGGGAAGGTTACCTTCAAGTCGGAAGTTGCTTTCCTTGGCCGCCCGACCTTTAACCGGGACACTGCCGGACTGGCACAGATCAAGGCCGGCACAACTGAAGCGGCTGTCACCTTCGGCAGCCAATACCCCAACTTGCCCGCTGTTACAGCCAGCGTCAATCTGGTCGGTGATGCTAAATCAGACCAGCTGCCCAGCTTCGCGGTCTATGACGTTTCGACCAAAGGCTTTAAAATCAAACTGTCAAAACCGGCAGCAACCGATCTCAATTTTTCTTGGATAGCCCTTGCCTATAGCTCGAACAACTGATTTTGCACCCAGGCTTGTTACTGCCCTAGCTGTTTCAGTGTTTCAGCCCAGTTTGTCCGCTCCTCGATTGCGGTCTGGGTCGCGCCGTCTGCTTTGTGGGAGGTTACTCTGTAGCCGTTCTGTCCGGCAACCAAGTCGTATTCAAGCTGTAGTCTTACTTTCTTGAGTCCTTGCTGTTGGGCGAGTTGCAAACAATTGTCGTGAAAGGCCGCGCATTTGTCAGCCAAGTTTAGCCACTGTGCGACGTTTCGGTCGTACTTTACCGATATTCTCAGGTCGATGCTGGCGCTGCGGTTTGTCTCGGCATCCAGCTGGTCGAAAATAAAATTGCCGGTGGAATATACGATCAGTTTGTTTTTGTAGACCTCAGTGTTTTGTACCCAATGGGGGCTGTTGGCGATCAAGAACTCCGGTCCGTGGTCGATTATCTGATGGGCGATTTTAATTTGGTTACTGTCTGCCCTGGCCTGGTACTCCATCCCGGTTTCTACGAACGCGAAGACCGGCATTATTTTTGCATATTTGTCCATTACGGCAATCTCGGCCGCCTGCGGCTCTCTGTAGAAATAGTGCCAGCCGCAAAAGGCCACGGGCAGCGCCGCTTTCTGCTCTGGTTTGTCAGCATTTTGTATACGTACCGGCAGCGATAGTATTTCGCAAGTATTCTCGGAATCGGCCGGGTTGAAGCTGCCGAAGTACTGCACGCCCGCGCTTTCCAGGTGCTGTCTGGTTTCGGTCAGACCTGTCTCGCCGCCCTGATCGCCGGTGTGATTATTAGCCAGATCAAAAATATTGAAGTATTTGGCTGCGGCCGGCAAAAATTCCGGCCGGCAGTTGAAAACGAGATCATTTTTTTGGGTTTGGAAAGATACGCGGTTATTTGTAATCGGACATTCGAAATCGGTGGACCAGGCATCGTATTTATCGCGGTTGAATGTATCCAGCCCGCTGAACGGCTGGCTGTAGTCGCCGTGAGCCTCTAGCTCGACCGCCCTTGACCACGTTACGGTACCATTTAACAGATAACGGCCTACGACCGCTTGCGGGCCGCTGGGCTTTGCCGAGGTCGTGTCTTTTGCAAACAGCACCCGGTATTTTATAACAACCAGCCAATAGGAGCTGAGGGCAAAGACGAAAATCAGCACTGCAATCAAGCCGGTGCGCAGGCATACGAATTTTCTTCGCCCCACCTCTTCGCCCATGTTTTTATATTACTCTATATTTGCTAGAACGGTCTGTTTTGCTCGTGCAAGACATCCAGCAATAGGGGTTCGAGGGAAACTACCTCGATGTTGGGGTGGTTTACTCCTTGGGCTTCGGGGCAGCTATCGCTGACAAGTATTTTTGTTACCCCCAGCTCGAACAGCTCCAGCCATTTTCTTGTTCTGAAGCAGCCGTGAGTGACGGCTATAACGATCTCGCGGGCGCCTTTGTCGTGAAGTATTTTACAAGCCGAAAGCAGGGTCTGCCCGCTGTCCAGGATATCGTCTACGATAATTATTTTGCGGGTTACCTCTCCTGTCAGCGAGGTATGGGCGATACCGTCCTGGTGTTCTTTGGTAAAATATGAAATTTGGTGGCCCTGGTAGCCGATTGCCGTGCCCAGGGATTTAGCCCGCCCGATTGCACCTTTGTCCGGAGCTACGACGGTGGCATCGTTCCAGCCCAATTCCAGGATTTTTGGTGCGAACACCGGGGCTGGGGATATCGGGGCAAGCGGCATGCCTATAAGCCGTCTGTCCAGTTCGCTGTGCGGGTCGACAGTTATGACTTTGTTGATGCCGGAGGCTTTGAGCATCGAACCAAGCATAGCGATACCGCAGCTCGCATCGGCCTGCGGTTTGTCTTGCCGGCCGTATCCAAGATAAGGCAAAAAGACCTGGATAGTTTTTGCACCGTTCCGGCCAATGGCGTCCGCTAACATCATAATGCCCAGTAGCTGCTCGTCCGGCGGGGCCACGGTGCCTATTATCAGGCAATCCTGGCCGCTGACGCTGCCGTTGGCGATGGCGTAGAGCTCGCCGTTTGGGTAGCGTTTGATCTTGGAGCTTCCGGCAACTGCGCCATAGGCTACAAAGCTGGGAAAAAATATTTCATAATAATCCTGTGCTGCGTAAATGATCATTTGTCCTCCTCTGACTCGTTAGCTTTGCGAAGAATTGTTTTTACCTCTTCATCGTCGACTTGGGCAAAATGTTGGTAGTGCGCCCCAACTGAGCCTAAAAACTCCATGGGGTCCTCCAGTACGATGACTTCGTCAGCCAGTTTTTCAAGTTTAGCAATACAATCTGGCGGCGCTACGGGCACAGCCACGATTATTCGTTTAGGACGTTGCCCGAGTACTGCCTTGACGGCGGTTTCCATGGTCAGCCCCGTCGCTATGCCGTCGTCCACTAAGATAACGGTTTTTCCAGCCGTCTTTGGCGCCAGCAGGTTTTTGTCAAGGTAGAGCGCCGCCCTTTGTGCGTTGAGCTGGTGAGCAGCGGCTACTGCCCTGCTCAACCACTCCTGGCTGACGTCATTCTTATCTTCGTTATAAACTGGCGCGCCACCTTCGGCGACCGCTCCCAGAGCGTATTCTTCATTGTCCGGATGACCGATCTTGCGGACTAAAACAACGCCTAGCGGCGCTCTGAGCCTCATAGCCACCTCGGCGCCTAGCACAATGCCGCCGCGGGGCAGCGCCAGCACAACGGTATCGTCGTCCCGGAAATGATCAAGAGCCTTGGCTAGCCGCTGCCCTGCGTCCCGGCGATCTTTATATAGCATATACTCATTGTAAAGCAAAAGCGTTTTTAGTTAGGTCTTTCATAGCTGAGGCGACTTGGCTCGGCCGGCGTTTTTGCGGGCCAGCGCAGTTTGCTGAGCGTTGTAATAGCCAAAACATTTACGGCGTTAACAATAAGAATATATGCCGGGAACAACCAGTTGGTTAATTGCCAGTCCGTAATGGTTAGCAGTGTAATTACCATGCTCACTACCGATATGGCATATGTGCTTGCATGCTCGGTGTGCGGTGCGCGACAGCCTTTTAGAAAGGTGGGAATATTGCTGAAGATGTCAGCCAAAATACTCATAAACAGAGCGGTAAGCGGGTCTTTGCTGGCCAGCCACAGCAAAATTCCAATGACTGTCAGAGTGATGCAGCGCTTGTCTGTGCGGCTCAATGTAGTAACATAAGCCCGCTTATATATGGCTACCGCGCAGACGGCTACGGGGCTTAGGCCGATGGCCAGGGTCACGAATGCTTCCGGCCCGGCCCCTTGGATGAGCTGTACGGCAAAGGCTATCAGTGCAGTAACGCTCCACGAAAGCCAGCTTACTAGGCTCGGCTGCGCCTTGCCCCGCCAGATGGCATTAAAATAGCTTGCCCCCGACGCTAAACGCAACAAAATTGCGATAACAACAAAACTGCCCGGCAACATTCCCACCCCCTGATTATTCATTTATGTAAAGTCGCTGGTCGCACTGACGCAGTTGCACTTAATGCATCAGTATAGCACGGGTAGCTACTCAAAATTAGCACACCTTTTTATCGAACCCAGTCCTTACAGGCTAGTAAAATTGATTTGTCGAAGCGTTTCTGCTGGCCTGAGGATCAGCTCGTCATGCACGCCGGGCAGCCGGATAATTGTAACTCCGGCGGCAGAGGCAACAGTTTCATTTCTCTCGGACAGGTAAAAGAATTCGTCTCCTTCCGTGTAGACCAGCGAGGTTGGGATGTTTTTTTGTTTTGCTGTAATCGCGGTATCCACAGCATCAAACCGTGAGATACGTCTTATCTGTCCAAGGTTACCAATGGGGTGGGAGGCGAGTTCGGCCAGCGAACTGGTTTCGAATTTTCTGACTATTGGTACGTCCTGCGGCGATAGTATACCTGCGTTCTGGGTGTGCATACGATACCGTTTGTGAACGGTTTTTTTAGCAAAGTTATGCATCTGCATTGGCAACGGCGCTCCAAAGGCAATTATTCTACGTGGTGATGTGCCCTCAATGGCAATCATCCCGGCCGAATGGGTAACGACATCAACGCCCTGTACTGCATCGCGTACTCGGTCCGGATTATTCATGGCGCGGTAAAAAGTAAAAGTATCCACCTGCTCGTAGTAAACATTTAACGCAGATGCAACGCGCGCGGCGCCCCACTCGCCACATCCAAAACCGCCGATGTATACAACGCGTTTCATAGTCGGAGGCCCTAAAGCAGGCCACCTTTTAGAAGACGGAACTGTTTGTTGGTGTTCCAAATTTGCCTTATGCCGTCAAAATTATCGTCCGGGTCCAGCATCAACTTTGCCAGTTCGTCAATCTGCTTTAATTGATCATTTGTAATCTTGTCAAAATTGCCGAGCAGTACCAACTCCGGGTGATGCAGATAAATTACCTCGCTGTTCATCAGACAGTGGAAGTCCCAGAATAACGCCCAGGCCACAGGCAGCTGCCCGCGAAAATCACCAGCGTTATAAAAACGGTTAGCGTCAACCTTATCTTCCCGGATGTCGAGCCAGGACTTGGCTGCGAAATTGAACTTCCGATTCGGCACATCATACGGGTCAAAATCATCTGCCAGGCTGAGGCTGCCATCTACGTCAATCGTGACCCAGCGCCTTTCGTTGTCGTTCCAGTATTGGTTGATCCAATGGTCATCGGTTTGGTTTACTTCGAAATACGGTGCAAACCCTGCGCGGACACGCGTTGGTATGCCTTTTGACTTTAGGATCGCCGCCATAATAATTGCAGTATTGCGACAAGTTAGTATCAGCTTGTGTTCTGGGGCCCGGTTGGGGATAAAACCGCGTTTGTCGCGAAAATAAAGTTCGGCCAGCATAGCTGCGGCAGTTGGTAATATGTCATCTTCGGGCTGCTTCCACCAAGGCATTTTTGTCATATCCCCAAACCGTAAGTCGGCATTTGTGTCAACGTTGCCTGCCGCTAAAGTCGTCCGGTGAATAATATTCTGCCGTACAAGCAAGCCGGTCTCGCGGATGTCGTCCGGCAGGTTATTTATCAGCCCCTGTTTGTATAGGCCGGGATTAGTAAAAGTACTAAATTCCAGATAGTGTTGTTTTAACTCAGGGCTAAGGGATGGATTCATTATGTATATCTTAACGCTTGACATGCCCAATTAACAAAAGTAGAATTAAATGGTTCAAATATTTAAACCAATATGTTGTATGAATAGTCAAAATCCGTGTTACGCTAAAGCTCAAAAGCTGTTCGTCGAAATTCTGCCTTTGCTTAGCGCGTTGGGAGATAGCACCCGCCAGCAGCTAATTTTATGCATGATCTCGAAAGAGCCGAAAACCGTGCACGAATTAGCCGATGCTTTAAAGCTATCCCGGCCGGCAGTCTCACACCATATTAAAATATTGAAGCAAGCTTCCCTGCTCGAAGAGCGGAAAGAAGGTACAAAGCATTATTATTTACCAGTTCTCTGCCGACACATTGCGCCGCTGCAGGAGCTTATCAATCTAGCTCATCAGATGAGCGACTATGAAAAAAAGGAAGGCGAAAATGGGAAACTGCTTGCACAAGATCGGTAAAAAGCTATTTGAAAAACGATGGTGGGTAGTCGGAGTTTGGCTGCTGGTGGTGTCTGCGCTGGGCGGAGCGGCAGCCTACAACTACAAGCCGGCTTCCGAAAGCATATCTATCCCTGGAACACAGGCCCAGGTCGCCATCGATCGTCTTGGCGAGCTATTCCCGAACGCCGGTAAGGGTTCCGGACGAATTGTTTTCCATACCACAGATAAAAAAGTCGTTGATTACAAGTGCGATATTAATTCACACTTGAATGAAATCCGCAAAGTTGACGGAGTGGCCGGAGTTGTTAGCCCCTTTGATAACCCTGACGCAACTTCCAGTGACGGTAAAACGGCCTACGCCCAGGTGCAGCTGAAAAGCGGCTCAGGTGAGATCAGCAAAGAGACTTTAGCCGGAATTACCAAGGCAACAGACCAGCTGAACGGCAACGGCCTTGAGGTTGAACGCGGTGGCGATCTGGTCAACCAGAATCCGGGCCAAATTATGGGGATTACTGAAGTTGGCGGCTTGCTGATCGCTTTGATGGTGCTGGTGATTACCTTTGGCTCTCTGGTGGCGGCCGGAATGCCGATCATCGGCGCTCTGCTGAGCGTTGGTACGGGAATGGCCGGTCTGTTTGCGCTGAACCAGGTTGTTGATATAACTTCTGCCACACCTGCGCTGGCTGCTATGCTCGGCCTGGCTGTCGGTATCGATTATTCGTTATTTATCATCTCCAAGTATCGCAGCCTGCTGCTGGCGGGCCACGACTTTAGCGAGGCTGCTGGCCGCGCCGTAGGAACGGCCGGCAACGCTGTGATCTATGCTGCCAGTACGGTTGTTATCGCTCTGGCGGCTCTGAGCGTTGTCCGTATCCCGTTCATGACAGTCATGGGGCTGGCTGCTGCGGCGACAGTTGCCTTGGCGGCCTTGGTTGCAATCACGTTGACCCCTGCTCTGCTTGGAATTTTTGGCAGACGCCTTTTCGGGCGCAAGTTGCAGCGTAAGATAGCCACCGCCCAAGAACGCGGCCCGGTCGCCTTGCACGAGTCAGGGCACGTAACCTTCTGGCACCGTTGGGGAGAGAGCATAGTTAAGCACCCTCTGATCGCCATTGTTTTATCGCTGGCCGTAGTCGGGGTAATCGGTTTGCCTGTCCGCGACTTGCAATTAGGTTTGCCGACCGACCAATACGCCAGCGAAACCACAACCCAACGCAAAGCCTATGACTTATTGGGCAACGCCTTCGGCCCCGGCTTTAATGCTCCGCTTATTGTCGTAGCCGAAAATCTTCCTCCGGTTACTGACGCAGAGCGCCAAGCTGTGAAGAATGCGCAGTACGCGCAACTTTACCAGCTGGGCAAAGTCGCCGCCTCGATAGCCAAGGTCAACAATGTCGCCAGTGCTACCCCCGCAATGGTAACGGCAGATGGCAAGTCCGGTTTAATTCAGGTCATTCCCAAAACCGCCCCTTCAGACAAAAAGACTTCTGACCTGATTACCTACCTGCGTAATAACCAAGCCAAATCCGGCGGCAACAAAGATGTCTCGCTGGCAATTACCGGCACTGCTGCCCTACAAGATGACATTAGTCAAAAACTAGCCAAGGCCTTGCCTGTCTATCTTGCCGTGGTTGTCGGGCTTTCGATCATTCTGCTCTTGGTTGCCTTCCGGTCGATTTTGGTGCCCATTAAAGCGACTGTCGGCTTCTTGCTGTCGGTCTTTGCGATGTTCGGAGCCATGGTTGCCGTCTTCCAATGGGGATACCTTGGTTTAGCGGCTTCCGCTCCAATAGTCAGCTTCATACCGATTATCGGCATTGGCATTTTGTTCGGGCTGGCCATGGACTACGAATTTTTCCTGGTTTCCAGCATGCATGAGACATACACTCACACCAAGGACGCCAAGAAGTCAGTTGTTACCGGCTTTAGTCTGGGCGCGCAGGTGGTGACTGCCGCTGCCGTGATTATGGTCGCAGTCTTCGGCGGCTTCATCGGGAACGAAGACACGACGATCAAATCAATCGGCCTCGGCCTGGCTGTCGGTATTTTCGTTGACGCCTTTATCGTACGCATGACGTTTGTGCCAGCGGTTATGACCCTGCTCGGCAAGTCAGCCTGGTGGCTGCCAAAGTGGCTGGACCGTATTCTCCCTAAGGTATCTATTGAAGGCGAAGAAGATCAGCTGCTTGAGGACGAGCAAACCAAGCAACCCTAGCGTTCCCAATAATAGTGGCCTTGGCCGATGTATAATGAATCCATGAAGCAAATTCTTTGTTACGGAGATTCGAACACCTGGGGCAACCGCGCTCTAAGCCATGGGCGCATACCCTTTGAGAAGCAGTGGCCCAACATATTGCAGGCTATACTGGGCGGCGATTATCACATAGTGCAAGAGGGTTTGCCCGGGCGGCTGGCCGGTGATTTGCAAAGCGAAAAGACTTATTATAACGGCCGTGATGTTTTCCGCGCGGTTTTTCGTTCCGCTGCCCCTGTAGATATTGTTGTTGTCTCGCTGGGAACCAATGACCTTCAGACGCGGTACAACCGGAACCCTGAGCAAGTCACCCAAGATATACTTTGGTACGCTTCTGAGCTTGCCGGCGACCTCAAGGCGAATGCCGGGGCTGAGGCAAAAATTATATTTATCGCGCCGGCTAATTTTGGCTATAAAGAGGGCTATTTTGAAGCCAACAGCGACTTCCGCGATCAGGTAGTGCATAATCTGCAACAGACCGGTCAAGCAGTTGTTGTTTTTAACGACCTTGAGCTGACAGAAGACAAAGTGCACTATTCAGAGGGCGATCACGCCAGGGTTGCCGATAGGCTGGCGGAAGTGATCAAAGCTCAAGAAAGCTAATAAAAACTGGCATCTCTATTTTCGAAGCTGTTCTGCGGGCCGGTCGAGCTTCAATGTAGCCGACATCTGAGTATCTTGATAGCCGAACATATTCGTTTTGATCACTGTGACTGTATGGGTATTCGCTTCTTTGATGACACAGAAACCCCAACTGTCGGTTTTTTCGTCATAATACTGCCAGGGGCCTGTTAGTATTGCCAGGCCTTTTTCCCTGACCGCTGTTTCGGCTTCATTTTTTGTTGGTAGCTCTTCAAAGACGTACCCGAAGATGGTCATAGCAAACCATTTTTTGCCTTGGTTGCCAACGTAGCCTAGAAGCTCATCCCCCTCATCTCTGACAACCGGGGTTGTCTTAACGCTCATTTTGTCCGGCAGCCAGTTCTTTCATCAGAACATTTTTGGCGCAATGGCCGACAGCCATATGGACGTCTTCGGTGATTTCCATGTCGTCTATATTGACGTGCACAGAGTAATCGGCCGTCTCTTTTAGCTTTCCGCCGCTAAAGCCGCTGAGTCCGACTGTTGTAACGTTGTTAGCCTTGGCGTATTCAACGGCTTTCAGGACGTTTTTGGAATTGCCGCTGCCGGAAATGCCGACCACCAGGTCGTCCTTGCCCAAAAAGTTTTTGAGCTGCTCGACAAAAATATCGTCATAAGAAATATCATTGGCGATAGCCATTAAAGCCGGCAGATTGTCGGACAGGCACATTGCTTTAAACCGTTTTTCCTGCCCCAGAGACAGTCCTTTAACGAAGTCGCCGCAGATATGGGATGCCGTAGCTGCGCTGCCGCCGTTGCCAAAGAAGTAAATTGTTCCGGATTTTTCATAGGTTTCGAAAAGCAGCTCAACGAATTTGTCCATCTCGTCGCGAGAAAGATCGCTAATTGCCTGGGCAACTCTTTTTAAATATGCGTCAACGTTATCGTCAAACCTTCCCATGATTGCTCCTTCTAATTATTATATTCGTCCCCGACATATACTATCCGGGACCCGTCATTCTCAAATTTGAATTTTAACTCTTTGAGGTCTTTGAGCGCCTGGCGCAGTTTGGGTTGTTCTGCCTCGTTGCAATAGAACAAGAGAAAGCCGCCGCCGCCCGCTCCCAGAAGTTTTCCGCCGAGCGCCCCATTTTCTAGACCTTTTTCATACAGGTCGTCTATGAAGCTGTCGCTTATCTTGGTCGTGATCTGCTTCTTCAGCAGCCAGTTCTTGTGCAGTAGCCTGCCGAACCCATCCAGGTCCCCGGCGTACAGGGTGTCTCTCAGCTCGTCAACCAAGCCGACCATTTCTTGTAGAATTTTGAACTTGTCAGCTTTCGCGGTTTCCTTTTTCTGGTCGGCAAGGATTGACCCGGCGCTTCTCTTTTGCCCGGTGTAGAACATCAGAAGGTTATTTTGGAGCTTTTTGTTAAGGTCTCTTTTTAGATGAACGGGCTCAATACTGACAGTACCGTCAGCGTTGAACCTGAAAATATTCAGGCCGCCAATCGCCGCTCCGTACTGATCTTGTTTGCCGATTGGCTCATGCAGGCGGTTGATTTCTATATCGCAGGCTTCCTCGGCTAATTGCCTCTTGCTAACATACTTGCCTTTACGGGTGTAAAGATTATGCAGAAGTCCGACGGTAAAGGCGGAAGACGAGCCAAGGCCCGTTCCGGAAGGAACGTCGCCGTTCGAGCTAATCTCCACAGCGCCGTTTATCTGGAATTTTTTAAGGGCTTCTCTGACTATTGGGTGCTGGAGGTCCTCGACACTGGCAACAGTCTCGGTCTGAGAATACTTGATTCTGAATGAATCGTCGTCAAAAAAATTATGAGACGAGATGTACATGTATTTATTGATAGAGACGCTGAGGACTGCTCCCTGGGATTTTGAGTAGAACTCTTTTAAGTCAGAACCCCCTCCGACAAAACTAATCCTAAATGGTGTTTTAGTGATAATCATTTTTTCTTCTCCACGATCAAGTCTACAGCTTCTTGCAAATTATCAAAAGAATAATCCGGGTGCGCCTTTTGGTCATACTGCTTGCCGTCGCTCCTGACCAGGATCGAAGTCAGTCCGGCCTTTTTGCCGCAATCGACGTCGCGCCAAGAGTCGCCGATCATGTAGGACTTGCTCAGGTCGATATTATTGTCCTTGACGGCCTGCTCTATCATACCTATATCCGGCTTGCGGCATCTGCACTTAATTTTTAGTTCAACGTTTTCCTCGGGAAAACCTTTGTCCGGGTGGTGCGGGCAGAAGTAAATTCTGTCAATCTTTGCACCGCTTTTGCCCAGGAGAGTTTCCATTTTTTTGTGGATTTCATTTAGCCCCTGGATGGTGCACAAATTACGTGCAACAGCCGGCTGGTTGGTGATGATTATCGCGAGATACTCTGTGCGGTTGATCTTTTTAATTGCTTGGGCAACATTAGGATTGAGAACTAAATCTTCCAGCTTGTGTAAATGCCCAGTGTCTTCATTGATAACGCCGTCACGGTCCAGGAATATAGCAGCTCTTTTATGCTCTGAGTTCAGGCGCTGTACTTTGCCGGATTTGACGTCTTTCTCCACCTCTGTCAGTCTTTCCGGAGACCCCATGTCGTGGATATATTCCGGCGTCAGAAAACCGTAGGTGGGAATTTTGGCAAACGATTTTGGAAAGACGTCTTTTCCGAAGTCGGATTGCCCTTCCGGGATAAAGCGCAAAAGCTCAGGCGATAAAATATACAGGCAGGCATTAGTCAGATTTCGGTAATATTTATCCGGATTGTGCGGTTTAGAGTGGAAAGCAATTACCTGATCGTCACCATCGACTTCCACCAGATCACTATCGTGCGGGTGGCTATTGGGGTGCAGGGCGAGGGTGCAGGAGCTTTTTTTGGTCTTGTGGTAATCTATGAACCGTTTCAGGTTGACGTCGATCATAACATCACCGTATAGCACCAGAAAGTCGTCTCTTAATTCGCTCTTTACTGCATTGACGCTGCCGGCGGTGCCGAGAGGCTCGCCTTCTTTCTCGGTAAAGTATTTGATATCAACGCCGTAGTCTGACCCGTCTCCAAAGTAATCTTCGATTACATCGGCAAGGTAGTTGCTCAGGATGATGATTTCAGTGATGCCGTACTTTTTCAGGAGGTTGATTTGATACTCCAGGACCGGCTTTCCGGCCAGCCTGATCATCGGCTTTGGTATCTCTCTTGTGAGTTCGCCAAGCCGGGTTCCCTTCCCGCCCGCAAGTATTACAGCTTTCATTTTTTGCGGTTCTTGAGCTCTGCTTGAACCGCCAGTCTCATAGCTTCGTCAGAGGTTCTCAGCGCCTTCCATCCCAATTTATTTATCTTGCTGGTGTCATAGTCGAATTTTGGTACGTCACCGACCCAGCCCCGGTTGCCGCCAGTGTATTTGAAGGTCACATTGTCCAGGTGCATCTCTTCCGTGACTATTCTGGCGATGTCGGATACGGTTGTGGCGCTGTTTACGCCCAGATTGAAGTAGTTTATCTTGTCGGACGAGTTTTTCCAGCCGAATAGAATTCCGGCAACCAGATCTTTGACGTATACATAAGGCTTCTTTTGCGTGCCGTCGCCAAGGATCTCCAGCTCGTTTGGATTCTTCTCTAGTTTTTGGATGAAGTCGTACATCGCGCCATGAGTAGCCCGTTCCCCAACGACATTGGGAAAGCGGAAAATCCAGGCTTTCATTCCGAAGTTTTCAACAAAGGCGGAAATATAGGCTTCTGACGAAAGCTTTGCCGCTCCATAAAAAGATATTGGGAAGAGCGGCCCGATATCTTCGTGCAAAAGCTTGTCGAGCTCACCGTAAACGGCAGAGGTGGAGGCGAAGACCAGATTCTTGATGCCGTTCTCTTTCATGGCTGTCAGCGTGCAGAAAGTGGTCATAAATGTTCTGGTGAGGTCAACATCGAGGTATTTAGCCCCCTTTTGAATGTCCGAATTAGCTGCCAAATGGAATACTGCGTCAGGCGCCGCAGCTTTTATCACCTTATTGAACTCATCTTGCTCGGTTATGTCCAGCTTGACGAACTGGAATTTAGGGTTGCCTTTGAGGTGGCTGATGTTGCTGTCCCGGCCCAAACTCAAGTCGTCAACGCAAACTATTTCGTGATCTTCTGCCAATAAGGCGTCGATCAAATGGCTGCCAATAAAACCGGCGCCGCCTGTAACTAATATCTTCATGCGGTCCTCTTTCTCTAAAGCTTTGACGGGTCTATCTTGCGGTCAAAGCGATAGTTTACGATGCAACGGACATAAGCCTTGCCGCTTCGCCATTTGTTTAACGTAACTTCGCCAACCCGGATCAGGTAAGGTATGTCGATTTCTTTGTGCTTGAAGCCGGACTTTACGGTTCGAACAATAATCTCGCAGGGGAAAGAGTAATTTGTCTCCCATTTGATGTCTTGCTTGACCTTTTTCTTCATGCCGAACATTCCAGTGGTAACATCGCGGGTCTCGATGCCGTATAGCACTCTGACTAGAAAGGCGAAACCCTTGTTGGCTACCTTGTTCGAGAAAGGCATTTCTTTTTTCAACTGTCGGGTCAGGCGGTTGCAAGATATCAGGTCAAAGCCATCCTCGGTTAGGAGTTTCATTACTACTGGGATATATTCCATCGGGTAGGTATTGTCACAGTCGGTGGTAATGATGTAGTCGCCTTTTGCTTCGTTGATAGCTGTGCGGAGGGCGATGCCGTGGCCCCTAGGCTCCTGCCATATGACTTTGGCCCCCATTTTTTTGGCGATCTCTGGGGTTTTGTCCTTGCTGCTGTCTACTATTAGTATCTCAGTGTCATATTCTTTGGTATATTTTTTGATCTGTTCGATCATTTTGCCAATGGCTTTTTCTTCGTTGAAGCTCGCCATGACTATTGAAACCTTTAACCTGTCGCTCATTTGCTGCTCTCCCCATTTATACTAGCTGCCAATTTTTTGGTTCTCTCTACTATGGCGTCCATATTAAGATACTCGAATTCGGCGAATCTGCCAACACAGTCTATGCCGAGACCGGAGAGGTAGTTCAAAACTGTATCGGCGTTCTGGCGGTGGTCCAGGTCGTAAATGACGTAGGCATACTTGAAGGATTTGATCTCCGTAGCAATAACGTCACTCCTTTTGACCAAACCGATCCGGTCCAGATCTGCCACCACCCTTTCGACAAGCTCTTCCGGCTTGATGGTTGCCAGGTAGCTCTCCGGCCGGTATGTTACTTCGGCAAGTATGGTAGCTTTGCCGTCCTTGAGGTCGTAGTTCTCGCCAAAGAAGTTAATCTTGGAGAGACGGTGGAAGATAACGTCTTTGTCGGCGATTGTCATAGCGAAATTATCGCCGATCTTATCTTCCTTGGTTTGGATTACGACAGTATAGATCGAGTTGTACTGGAGTTTGCCTAACGCTTTTTTAACTTCTGCCGGAACGCCCTGGAGCAGCGGTACGAACTCATGAAGAGGCATGCAGTTGATCAGTTTGGCGGCATTAAACTCGCCGCGGTCTGTTTTTATTGCCCAGCCTTCGTCAACTTTCGCAACAGACTTGATCTCCACCGGGTTGATAACTTCAGCCTTGCCTTTGACCATCGTCTGGTAGGCGTCAACAAGCGACTGCGTGCCACCGCTCTTTGGATAATTGAAATATAGCTGGTGAAGATAGCCCTCGCTGGCCTCCCCTTTGGCTGACTTAATAATGTCTTCTTTGGGCGGCTTGGGGATTCTTTCGACCATCTGGGTGTCCATGAACGATGGGTCGTATTTCCAGATCTTCTCGTTGTAACCTTGCAGGTAAAGCCGGGTAATACCCTCTCCGAAGGTCTTCAAAAAGAACTGGAGCATGTTTTTGGCGTCGTAATCTTCGTAAGGGTTGTGCAGGAATTCCTGCAGGCAGTATTCTTTCTCTTGTTCGTCAAGCAGCGACAAGTGGTTCTCGAACGGATACTTAATGAACTTGCCCTTATGAAATATCTGGTTGGAGCGTTTAATCCTATTTGTTTCGGTCAAGGACAGCAAATGCGCCAGAGTGTCCTCGTTCTTGGAGAAAATAATGTGCGGACCGACGTCGTATTTGATGCCGTTAAGATCAAAGCTGCGACAGAGGCCGCCCAGCTGTTTTTCTTTTTCCAGAATGAGCGTTTCTTCATCCAAAAAATGCGCCAGCGAAAATCCAGCCAGCCCACCGCCCAAAATAACCGTCTTAGACATAGTCCTCTTCTCCGAAGTATTTATTATTAAAGGTGATATTCTTGTGTAAAAAGTAATTGGCAATAAGCATTACAAGTGTAGTAATAACACGGCCTCCCATTGGAGACAACCCAATTATGCTTACAATGACATACATCAGCCCCATATTTACCACCAAAGAAACTACCGAGATGGTCAAGTGAGTGGTGAATTGTTTGGCGATTTTCTTTGATTTTGACTGGAATGTAAGTGTTCTGTTCAGGGTGTAATTTGTAATAGACCCAAGGGTGAAAGCAACCACCAAAGCGACCTGGTAAAACAAACCAAAAACAGTGTTTGTCAGAAAAAAAGACCCCCAGTCAACAACGGTTGCGACGCCGCCGACAAAAACATACTTCACAAATTTGTTGGTCATGAGCTGGTGTTTGATGTTCATGGGACATTAGACCTACGACAGGTTAAGTGTATATTAATTGCCCACCCCTCCTGTCTCGATAAGTCTCATAGGTAAGGGAAATGACTGTTTGAGTATAGCATTTTAGGGCGTCATAGAAAAAGCCCAGATCGGCAACGCTTGCAACATCATTCGGACTAGGCGCCGATTTCGTTCATAAAAGCTTGTGTCTCGTCTACTATTACATCACGCTGGGCGCCGGCATCAACCAAGTGCGTCCAAGCATCGGCATGAGCTGCATTATAATCGCGAACCAATTCTCCTGCGTAGCGTAGAGTGTCGACTAATTCCCTTGCCTTTGTGTCCATTGTTGACATGGCGTCTTCGTGACCCTCTAGACCGTTCAACAGCTGGCCTGTGGCCTCTTTTGCGCTAATGGCATGAGGGTTGCCTGATTTTGTCATCTCCAGGGCGCTTCGCGCATTTAATGTGGCCCTGTTAAGCGCGAGGTATCTATTGATGCAATATCCTCCGAGAGCGGCTAGTATTTGTTCAAGCTGCTCAAGCTGGGCGGCAAAAGGCTCTGGGCCGGGCTGGCCGATGCGCAAGCTGTCAAAGTCTGTGCACATATCCTGCACCGGAACTTCCGTTAAGTTCTGGTTTGCTTCTCTTAACTGATCTCCCATCTCGCCTAGTGCCATGATACTTCCTATTTTTACTGAACAAAACTAAAACCCTATTATACACCCCGGTCATAGGTTGCGAGTGCGGATTCCGGAACGACGACGGTATTTATTGCATCCTGGCGCGCTGGCGGGCAAGTATATGGCAGACTGGCCTACTGTTTTATTGGCGTTCCGCTATTGCTTATCTTGGCCTGCATCTCCGGCGTCAGTTGTTTGACAAGCTCGGCGTTGTAGGAGCCGGAAGACGTTTGGGGCGACGCGCTATTGTATATTTGGTCGGCTGCAATTGCGTAAGAACGTGACGTTGCAGCGAGTGATCCTTCCTTGACTGCCGGGTCAACGTCAGTCGCGAACATTGAGATAGTATTGTCGCTATTGCGATTGATTTGAACTGTGCGGAACTGTTGCGGGAAGTCCCTGAGCGAGGACGTTTCAACTTCCCAAAAACCAAGTTCAGGGTGCGCGGGATCGGGCGATTTTAGTGCAGTGATCGTATTCTCATGACGATGCCCCGCAGCCCACATAATAAGGTTTGGATAGGTATGAAGTTTTGCCAGCAATTTTGCTTCCACCAGCGGGTTCCAGGCCATCATTGACGGTGTTTTTTCAACGCCGATCGGCTCGTGCGCGGCAATTATCATAAGCTGGCCGGCAGCCTGGCCTTTGTCTAGCTCACTTATCAGCCAGTTGTAACGCTCTTCATCAAGCTCGCCGTGCCCGTAGCCGTAAGAGCCCTTGCCAAAACCGTTGGCTACAGGGTCATTGGAATCGCTGTTGCTTTGAGTGTCGTCGAGCGCGATAACCTTGACCGGTAAATCTGACTTAGGCTCGAAAGAGTAATTGGCAAAGCCTTTTGATGCGTCTGTCTGGTTAAATCCATGCCCGCTTGGACTGGAGGACGTATTGAAAAATTCTTTCATCCATTCGCTGGAAGAAAGCGAGCGGCGGTTTTCATCAGCAGCCGGCACTGTAGGGTTAGTTGCGAAGTCTTTGACTAGCCCGGCGCCGATGATGCTGCCATATTGGGTCCGGCCATCGATTGAGCCCATGTAGTAACCGCGGCTGTCTACGCCAAGCGGATTAACGAACGGATTGCCCAGGTTAAGAATTTTGTCGCCGGTCATAGTTTGTTTTATATAGTCATTGGGCGACAAAAAACCTGTCCACATATGATCGTGGTTGCCGATAACCTGATACCAGGGGATAGATTTATCAAGCCCTGCCGCCTTGTATTCATCCTGGTAGTCATTATTTTTGCCAGCCACCGGGTCGTCTTTGGCGCCGGAATCCGGGTTGATTTTTTTGCCGTCAAGGACATCAATATACCATCTCAGCTCGTTGTATTGGGTGGAATTGGCCGCATCACCCAAGGATATGCCAAAATCAAACGGAGTTTTCTTGTTGAGGCTGTTGATTGTCTGAACGGCTGCATCAAGAACTTGAGTCGAATATAGCATTACTCCCGAATAAGCCGAGTATTTAGCGCCCTGGTCGCGCAAGGCAATGGCCTGGGCAGGAGACTCTTTGTCGGTGATATGGATATCGGTCATGACAAAAAAATTCAAAAGTTGCGCAACCGGTTTGACGGATTTGTCATCGTAGGTCGCTGGCATAAGGTCCAATCTCTTTTCGTAATCCAGCCCAGGGCCGAACTGCCATTTGCCGTAACCGTCCTGCGAGTATTTAGATATTTCAGTCGGATCGAGCTTGGGGGAATCTGACGGAACGGATATGGGAACAACTGTTCTTTCTTTTGTTGTAACAACTTTGGAATCAATCGGGTAGCCTTTTTGCCGGTTCTGCAGATATATTATGGAACCGACAATACCGGCAACGATCAGAACGGCAACGGCTATCCCCGTATAAAGTTTTGTTAAAGAAGAATATCCGCGCGTAGCTGACTTGCGGGCTTTTGAATGAAGAGTTTGGGATTTGCCGCGCACCGAACGTTTTGGATTCTTAGTTTTTTTCACGTAATTATTACCCCCTCCATACAGCTAATGCTAATCTGCTGCGGATGTCAACGGGCCGTCTAGCCGGTAACTAGGTTGTGTTGCCGTAGTCCCTCCAGAATACCGGCAGCGAATTTTGCTTCGGCTATGTACAGCTTGTGCCGGGGTACGGTATTTTGCGCCCATTCTCTTAGACTACGGTGTGCGTTCCCCGGCAGAATCGCCAAATCGGCTGCTTGCAGCAGGTCACGGTCGTTCATGCTGTCGCCGGCAGCGGCTATAAAGACGTTCGCGGGCGTGCTCTCCTGCACCTTAGCCGGGCGTTGCATGACAAGCGCACCTACTGTGCGCGCCAGGGCCGTGCCTTTATTGACGCCTGTTGGCAAGATATCCAAGAACATGCCGCTGGAAAATATGACCTGTGCGCCCAGTCGCTGTTGAGCCAGTTGCCGCTCTACTTCTCTGACGTAGCTGTCGTGGCTGGAATCCGCTACGCCTGATACGTCAAAGCTTATTTTGTGTTGTCGCTGGGCTATTTGGGACTGCATCTGAAGTTCTGAACGGCCGGACAGAATGCCGGTGATGGCCTCGCGGTCCCAGCCTGGTGCTTCCGGCCAGCCTGGCATAGGTACAGCCCCTGCGGGCGTAAGAATATACGGCTCGGCGCCTACGGCGGTGATCTTGAAATCCATAATTGACGTAGCTGCGGCGAGCGCCGGCACTTGTTGCTCGCGTTCAATATGCGATTCAAGAGTACGGCCGGTTACGGTGCCGAAATAAAAAGGCCGGTTTAAATCGGCTCTTTGCTGTTGGATAACGGCGCATAATCCCTCAAGGTATTGGGCGCTAACGCCCGGATTGCCTGTAGATAAAAGGGTATCGTCAATATCGCAGGCTAATGCTAGTGCTGGGTGCTCGCCTGTCATGCGGCTATTCTTCCGTATGAGTGGCGTTTAGCTGCGGCTAGACCGTACCTGACTATAGTTAGCTCCGAAACAGTCATCGCCCCGGCCTCAGCCAAAGCCTCCACATCCCAGCGGTAAAACGCGCCGGTAGCAGGCTGCGGTCTGTCGGTCGGAGGTATTCGGGGATGGTCTGTGGTCATCCAGTAGAACGGTGAATATGCCAGTTCAGGATAGTGCGACGACGGAGGGTTAGTTATCCGCCTGTAAGCAAAAGGAACTGCCTGCGACACCTTAAACCCGGCTTCTTCCAGGGCTTCGCGGTCAAGGGCTTGCCTCAGACCTTCCCGTGGCCCGTTCGGATTGGCAGGGTCGAGCGGGTCAATATGCCCGCCAAGAATTTCCCACTTCCCTTTACGCCCGGCCGTTCTACCGGTGTTGCAAGTAAGAACCACTTGCGGCTCCTGGTCTTGGCCCCCAACAATAATGGGAACGCCTGCAACAGTTGTGCAAAGTGCAGGATCAGGCACGTCCTCGGATAGATACAGCGCCCAATGTGTGTCTTCGCCCCAGGCGCCTGAATCGATTATCTCTGTCATGAGAACTATATTACCACGCGGCCTATCCGAGGCTCTTAGTAATATCTATAACCTTGGCGTTAGGCAGAGCCGCCAGAACGCTTGTTGCCGTATATATCTTTGAGCCGCGGATGCCGCTGCCGATAACCACCTTGTCGTGCTTGAGCACGTTGCTGTCGATCAGAATGGGCCAATCTTCCGGCAACCCGATGGGCGTAATGCCGCCGTACTCCATCCGTGATAACGATGTTGCCTCGTCCATCGGCGCAAAGGATATCTTGCTGGCCTCAAGCTCTTTACGGACAATGCCATTGACGTCCGCCCTGTCGGTAGCCAGCACTAAGCAGGCTGCATACCAGGTTCTGCCTTCGCGTTTTGCTTTCAGAACGACGCAGTTGGCGGATATGTCCATACCGATTTGGTAATGCTCGCAAAAGGCAGCGGTATCCGCCAGGCCGGCATCGATTTCGCTTACCCAAACAGCATCCGGGTTGTGCTGCTCCAGATAGTCGCCTACCGGCTTGGCTACAAGGAATTTATTATCTTTGGCTGGAACGAATGATAGCTTACCTAAGTTCATTTTTGCGGGCTTTCGATTAAAAATATATGAGCATAAGATACCACGAGCGAGGCCTCTTTGCTTAATCTGCCTGCAAGTGTATTGGGGGTTCTGGCGGCCAGGACACAGACGATACTTTTAATAATATATTGACGTTACACATGTATAAGGAATATAACTTAACTTATGCATATTAAGAGGGTTAATAGTCATGTCAATGGGCGATGGAAAAGTAAAAAATGTCCTAGAGTATTTAGATAACCTGGTCGAGAAAGGCAAGGCGTCCAGAGGTGCTATTGTGCCCCTGAAGGGGGCCTTCTCCCAGGTTGTTCGGGTTGTAGACGGCGAAAGGTGGGGAGAAACAGTCGTAAAGAGTATTGACGTTGAAGACTATATGGCCCGATTTGCGAATTTAACAATGGGTAGATACAGTAGTGATAGTTTGACCGTGTATAAGTCGCGAATTAATAAGGTTATTGGATGGTATGCTCAATTTCTCGATAGACCAGGTTGGACCCCTGACGTCCAAAGGCGCAATCGCACACCTAAGATCACTGCCGAGAAGCCGAAAGATAGCATTGCGCAGTTTGCGACAGCGCGTTCATCAGCTCAAGCCGAGCATCCGCGGTCAATGTCCGAGTTCGCCAATGCCCCTGGCCGCGTGCTTTATCCTTATCCGCTAACTGATGGACAGCTTATCCACATTAGCCTCCCTGTTAAACTTTCAAAGGATGACGCAAGGCGGATTGCAACATTTATTGAGAGTATCGCTATTGATTTGCCCATGCAGGAAGTTAAATAATGAGCGAACATGCCAAGGTTTTCGCTTTTATAGACAGCCAGAACCTTAACATGGGTGTAAACTGTGACGTTAAACGGGGCAGCAAGAAAACCTACAGTGGCTGGAAGCTTGATTTCAAAAAGTTTAGAGTCTATCTTAAGGATAAGCATAAGGTTGATACGGCCTTTATATTCATTGGCAACCTTCCTGGGAACGAGGGCCTATATGAGTACCTTCAGCGTGCTGGTTATGTACTAATACTCAAGCCAACGACTAGCTATAAGGATGGTGACGGCAAGACGAAGGTCAAGGGTAACGTTGATACCGATCTAGTACTTTATGCCAGTGCTCGTGAAATTAACAACTACGACAAGGCCGTTATCGTGTCGGGCGATGGTGACTTCTTAAGCCTTTACGACTATTTGGAAGAGCAAGATAAACTGGGCATTATCCTGGTACCCAACAAGCAAAACTATTCCAGCCTCCTTAATAAGTACTCTAAATATTTTGACTTCGTGTCTGTGAACAAGAAGAAACTTGAAAAAGAGAAGCATAAAAAATGACCGGTATGAGCTTGCAGGACGTACACTGCAAGGTAACCGGTCGTGGTGATGATTCAAATATACACCATTGATTCAATGTAGTCAATATGTAATTATGATGTCATAATATAACTATATAATAGGTGGGCGATGCCATTTACTTAGTGGGTCAAACGGGCTTACTATAGACGTAAGATAAATGGGGGCGGGCTATGAGGAAATATATTATCGGTTTGGTTGCGATGGCAGTAGTTTTTGCCAGTCTGGCCGGTGGCTCTGTTGGTGCTGCTGCGCCGTATTGCGGCATTACATGGGGCAGTTTGCCAAAATCAACGCAAGGGGCCTTTAGCCCGCTGACTAATGTTCGAACCGGCAGGCAGGCTTGTTACGATAGAATTGTATTTGACATGCGTGATTCAACTGTCGGGTACACGGTGCGTTACGTTACGAATGTTTATAGCGAAGGAGGCGGTGTGCTGATACCGCTAAACGGCGGCGCGAAATTGCAGATTACCATACAGGCACCAAGTTACGATATTAACACCTGGCAGACTACCTATCCGGGCGTAGTCGGCAAAACGCTGCCCAATGTTAACCTTGCAGGCTACCAGACATTCCGTGATGCTAAATTTGGCGGCAGTTTTGAGGGCTATACGACCGTTGGCCTTGGTTTGCGCGCCCGCCTGCCGTTCCGCGTGTTTCAGCTGGACCACCGCGTAGTTGTTGACGTGGCTCACGCCTGGTAACTATTTGGCGGCGTTTACTTCGTTGGCCGTGATGATAGCGCTGCGCATCTGTTCGCTGATATCTCCCATGCCCCCTGGCGAATGAGGAATAAGAATCGTGTTGCTTTTGCCGGACAGGCCGATTTCTTTGAGAGTATCAAAATATTGGGTCATAAGTACCAGATTCATAACGTCCTGGGCATTGGTCCCGCTGATGCTGGAGCTGAAGTTCTCAACAGATTCTTTAAGACCGTCAATAATCGCCTTGCGTTGGTTGGCAATACCTTGGCCCTGTAACGCCTTGCTCTCGGCCTCGCCTTCGGCGGCTTTGACGACCCGGATTTTATCTGCTTCGGCCTGCTGTATGGCTGCCTCACGCAAACGCTGCGCGGCGTTGATCTCGTTCATACTGGCTTTGACTTTTGCGTCAGGGTCGATATCGGTCACCAGAGCTTTAATGATGCCGTACCCGAAGTCGTCCATGACCGTGTCCAGCTCTGTTTTGACAGCCAGGGCTATATCATCCTTTTTCTCGAACAAATCATCCAGAATAATCGAAGGCACTCGGGCGCGGACGGTGTCGAACACGAACGATGTGATTTGCCCCTGGGGGTCCTGTAGCTTATAGAAGGCGTCAACGACTTTATCCGGCAGCACGTAATATTGTACGCTAACCACGCAGAACACGAAGACGTTGTCTTTGGTTTTGGTTTCGATGCGGACGTCCAGCTGCTGGATTCTAAGGCTGAGCCGCCCGGCAATGCGGTCAACAAACGGAACCTTGAAGTTTAGCCCCGATGGAGCAACCCGCTTAAACCGGCCGAAGCGCTCCACGATAGCCGATGTCTGCTGCCGCACAATAAACAGCCCGCTCATTATTAAGATGCCTGCAAGCACCAGTAAAGTTATAGCAAATTCCATACAAACCTCTTATCAGATAGTAACTAATTGTCGTAGTATAGCAGTAATCGGACAGTATGCGAACATGCTCGCCGTACACCGGGCGAACTGTAGTATAGTATTGGATTATGAGTCACTCTTCTAGTAGCGGGGGGTCTTTGAGTCCTGGAGCTAACGGCCGTCATCCCGGTGAGGTAATTTTGCCATTTCCTGAGTCTGTCAGTGTGACGTTAGGCTGCCAGAATTCGGCTTTTTCCCTGTCCGATAGTTCCGCGCAAGAAGCATCAGCAACTGACGCAACAGAGGCGACAAAAGGCGGCCGTCATTTTGAGATCAGCGACGAAGAGGCCTGGCAGCTCGGTCTAGCCGTGTCGGAAGTGATCCGCCACAGATGGACGGGCGAATTCCCGGATCGAGTTGAGGAGGGAAACAGAGCGACCTACCGGGAACAAACGTCCGTTGGCCCGGCTTTTTTGCTGAGAGCTGCTGAAGCAGTCGCGTTAAGAGAGTACCGTGATCCTTGCCCGATGCCGCCCGACCAGGATCTGTATTTTTTCGGCTTCCCCCGATACAAGGAATGGGCGGTAGCCGAGCTGACTTGGCTTTCCAGACGGGTAGCTTGGGCTGTGTCCAGCCCTGCCGGCAAAGATATTATACCGGAGATAACCGAGAAAGCTGCCCTATGGCGTAGGGCCTACAGGAAGAATCAATGGTCAGAAGCAGCAGGAGACTTGGAAATGCACGAAGCCTCGAAGGCGAACCTGGCGCTGTGTCGGCCCATAATCAACTCGACGCAGCTGTCCGCGTCTTCAAAGGCGGAGCTCATTAATGCTTTAGCAATAACACACCGGAGGTACGCCGACATGGATACCCTGGAGCAAGAACTTAAAAAAGAACTGGAGTCTGGCGACATAGGACTTTGTTCCCTGTTGCTGGAGTGCTCTGAATCCGGCGATCACTTGGTCGACGCTATGGAAGACACTTTGCCGAATATTCCTATAGAAAGGCTAGTGTGTATTGCCGACTCGGCTCTCGTCCCCCTGGCCCGACGCTTGCAGAGGCAGTCCTGCTCTTCTATCACCGGGGCCAATACAGAAATTGAGGTCCTAAACGGCGCTCTCAGCCGGCTGGATTCTCCTTTTAGCAATGACCGCGCAAAAGCCGTCTTCTGTAGCCATTTGCCTGCCGTAACAAGAGCCGTAACCAAAACTTTTGAGGACCGAAGCAGGGTGTTGAAGATCAACCGGGATCATGTGCCGCATTATCTGGCCGTAGAAGCAATGCAACTATTGAACAGGCTTTATTTCCCAAAGTGTCATGCTGAGCAGCAACCCCCGCCCAGTTTAGGTGACTTTTTGACCATAGTGTTTAAACAAAAATTTGACCATTACAGATACCGTAGAGAGGTCGTGGAGGTCGGGCCGGTATTCAACAAGCTGGCGAGTGCCTGCGGTCTTGATCGATGCTTTAGGATTTGACAGCCTAGGCTGCCTGACGCAAACTGGAGAAGATATTTATGTCCGAAGCCTTTCCCTTTTCTACCGAATTTCCGCAGCCGGCAATTGCAGATCTTAGAGCTGAATCCATTCCATTTGCCCTACCATCCAACTCCGGGGCGGCAGGCGGATGCCCTGGAGCAGAGGCTATCAGCACACGAAGCGTTGCTGCGCCGCGTACTGAAAAAGTGCTGCCTGCGCCGGAGGAGATCGCCTCAGAGTTATGCTCCGATATCCGGCCGACGCCGCACAGAATAGCCGAGCTCATAGGCCAGGGTCTTACAGAGGAAAAACTCATAGCAGCAGTCAGAGCCAAGGGGTTGCGGGTACCGGCTATGGAACTGACGCTTGCTGACCTGGACGCGCTATTGCCGCACCTGGTACATATAAGCGACACACTGGCAGCTAAGCTTGAAGATGCGATGTTGCTTTGCGCCGACCGCGACGCCGATTTACTGAATGACGTCTTTTGTGTCAGGCATCCGGAAAAGCAGTGCCGACTACTGCCGGCAAGCGGCCCTCTGTGGTGGTCGGAGTCAATGGATAGTCCGGTGCTGGTGGCAAAGTTTTTGGAGGCATATGGCGTGAGCCGTGAACGCGTTGAAGACCCGTCGCAGCGGTTTGTCTTGGCCGACGCCGGTTTTAAGGGGTCGATCGGGATGTTCCTAGATGACAAAGTATTGGAATTATACGGACGGTCATTGGTCGGAGAAGGTAGGCTGGATATAGAACTGGTCTGCGCTCACCGAGATGCCCGGGGACGGCAAATCCTCGATATACCGGATGAGGCCATTGGCCCTATGCCAAAAATCAAATCATGGATGGGAGAAGCGATGCGGGACTACCTCAAAAGAGGCTTTAGCACGACCCACAAGTTGGCTATAGCCATGAACTTAATGCCCAGACGCCACGGGGCATTTGACCGCCTGGCCGAAATAGGCGGCAGTGTTGTAGCCCTACCCCGCGATCTGGCTGCAACTTCCGGAAGCCTGAAAAGGCTGAAGTATTACAGCCAAACTGTCGACAGGTGTCCTTACGGACTGCCGGACCATAACGCTTCGATAATCAATGCTGTGGCAGCCGCTATCGTTCAATTCCGTACTGTGAAATATGCAATCGAATCAAGGCAACTGTCGGGGCGGCTTGCTTAGGCGGGCCGATATGGTATAGTTGTCCTAACTAAAATCATAGAAGGAAGGGACTACTTTAATGGCTATTGAGGCTTTATCTGTTGCAATTCAGGGTCAGGGAGGCTCGTATCACGACCAGGCTGCCGGTCATTATTTTGGCGAGGCATACGACCCGCGTTTCATGGAGACATTTGCAGACGTCTTTGAGGCGGTTTCCGATGGAAACGTCGATTATGGAATGTCGGCCGTAGAAAATTCACTGGTTGGTTCGATAGCGCCTGTATATGATTTGCTGAGAACCACAGGCGGTGTGTCAATTATGGGTGAAGTCTACCTGGGTATCCACCATAGCCTCATCGGTATGCCCGGAGCCCGGATTGAAGATATTCGCGATGTCCACTCTCATCCTGTTGCGTTAGCCCAGTGTACTGAATTCTTGAAACGCGAACTGCCCCAAGCCGCTGCGCACAATGCTGCCGATACGGCAGGCAGCGCCGCCTATGTCAAGGAACAGGGTGATGTGACTGTTGCGGCGATTGCTGGCGCTAATAACGCCGAGCGCAACGGCCTACAGGTCTTGCGTGAAGGCGTAGAAAATAACCCGGAAAACTATACGCGTTTTCTAGTATTGGGAAAGACAGAAAATGACACTCCCGAACGAAGGGCGCAGGCAGATAAAACTTCATTACTCGTCGAACGCCTGACCGATGATGCGGATGAACTAGCACCAGGTACCCTGCATACTGCGCTGGGCTGTTTTGCCGTGGCCAGGGTGGGGCTTACGAAGATAAAGTCGCGCCCAATCCAGGGAAGGCCTTGGCGCTACAACTTCTACCTTGATTGTGCCGCTGGCGCTGAAGACCCAAAAATGCGCCTGGCGCTGGAAAATCTGGACAGCGTCGGAGCTGTGTGGCGTGAGCTGGGCACCTACAGAAGCGGCGAAACAATTTAGCCTAGAACCGATACAAAAAGATAAAGCACGCATTAATGCGTGCTTTATCTTTGGTGCAGGGAGAGGGATTCGAACCCCCGAAGGCTGAGCCAGATGATTTACAGTCACCCGTGTTTGACCGCTTCACTATCCCTGCAAATCAAACTGATAGCAAAACAATGCCTGTTATCAGTTTGATTTATTCTACAATACCGGACAGTCCAGATCAATGGCTGGCCCGTCTAGGCTTCTGTATCTGTAACCTTTGTCTGGATGAAGTTGCGTTTGCCAGCCTTGATACGCAGCCCGTCAACTGGGTTAAGATTGTCACTGGTCTCAAGAGTGGCTTTAATGCCATTGACCCTTACACCGCCCTCATTTATCAGCCTGCGTGCTCTGTTGCGCGAGTCAACCACACCGGCAGTAACCAGGATATCGGTCAGTGAAGTAGTGCCCACTGCTATCGGGACGACCCGGTAATCCCGGTCTTCTTCCCGCCGCGTCCGGAAATGCCGGTCAAAGTGGCTTTTGGCGTCCTCTGCAGCGTCCTCTCCGTGATAAATAGTCGAAATATTATGTGCAAGCCTGAGTTTTGTCTCCATAGGGTTGCCGCCCTGTTGGATGCCCAGCATCATCTGTTGAATGTCGTCATCGGTAAAAGTGGACGCAAGACGCAGGTACTCTTCAAGCAAAAGGTCGGGTATCGACATTACTTTACCGAACATATCACTTGGCTTATCGGCAAGGCCGACGTAGTTGCCCAGGCTTTTGCTCATCTTTTTGGTGCCGTCCAGCCCGCGGAGCAAAGGCATCATGACCAATGCCTGGGGATCAGTGCCCTTGTTGCTCTGTAGCGTACGGCCGGCCTGGAAGGCGTAAAGCTGGTCAACACCGCCGACTTCGATGTCCGCGTCGACAGCAACGGAATCCATGCCCTGTAAGAACGGATAGACGATCTCGTGCAATGCTATCGGCGATCCGGCGTCAAGACGCTTGCGAAAATCATCACGTGTGATTACCTGCGACAAAGTGCCCTGTGCGAGCAAATGGATGACATCGGTAAGGTTCATGCCTTCAAGCCATTCCGAATTTCGGCGGACTTCGATACGGGAAATATCCAGAACTTTGCCCAACTGGTCGATGTAAGTTTCGGCATTACGGGTAAGCTCCTCCGGGGTTGCCAGCGGGCGGCTTTGGTTTCTGCCGCTGGGGTCGCCAATGCGTCCTGTAAAATCGCCGATAATAATGACCGGCAAATGCCCCATCTCCTGGAAGCGCCGCAGCTGGTGCATGGATACGGCATGGCCAAGATGCAGATCTGGGCTGGTGGGGTCAAACCCCATTTTTATGCGTAACTGCCTGCCTTCTTCTTCGGCGCTTTTGAGCTTATTGTATACGCCTTCTTCGGGGAGGACGATCTGCGCGTTCTCTAGCAGTCGGGTAACCGCTTCTGGGGTAATGGGTTCTTGGTCTGTGGGTTGATTCATATAGCGTTCCATTTATTATACAAAACATCTGTCAATAATTTGTTGCACCTTGTCCTCAAAGGTCAGGCCGTTCGCCCCTATTTTGCCCATACTACCATAAAGTCCTTCGTAGGCCCGCACAATATTCTGCAAATGCTTTTTGGCCCCGCCAAGGCTTGGATCGCCGTTTGCCGCGAAAACCGCGCGCACGTCAACGCCGGGAGCGAGCATCAAACGGCCCTCATCGGCGACGGAAATGTATGGTGATGCCTTAGGCCGGCTAACGTCAAAAGTGCGCCCCGGTTTTGTATAAATAAATGACATTTGGCCCGGATGGAACCTCAAGTATTCCCGGTCAAAACGGCGTTCGTCAAAACCCATGTCTGTTTCTTTGGCCTGGATAATCCACCCCATTTTTATGCGCACGTCATGCTTACGGCGGTACCATTCCATGTCCCCCATTTCACGACGGACATATTCGTGTTCTTCAGAGCCGCCAAAGCCCTGCAGTAATGCGTCATACTCCGGTTCTGTGTCAAACGATGATGCCAGGACGAACTCAAAGTGCTCAAGCCCAAGATTGCGTTTAACCTGTTCCAGAGTCGCGACAGTTGTTTCGGCTACGGCATCCACTGCGGCTGGATTTATCCAGCTATTGGTTTTAGCGTGTGTGTCGGCTATGTGATGGTAGACGGTCTGGAGGTTGCCTGCGCGGCGTACTCTCTCGGCAGTCAGCATCATGCCAAGCATGTCAAAAGGCAAGCCCACCGAAATTGCACGCGGCGTTGTCAGCCCCGTGCCATAGTAAAGGCTGCCCTCAGGGAGAGCTAGGCTATCCGGGCTAAGAAATTGCATGCTCGGCTCGGCCTCAATTAAAGCTTCGTTGCGAATTACCTTGGTGATTTCAGCAAACCGGTCAGCTTGTGGTGTCAATTCATTGTGGACCATAAAAGGCGCTCTCAATCCTTCACTCATCAGTTACCTCTCTATATTATAGCCTATGGTGGGCTTTTGTATGCAACGCGGGCTTAATAGCTGAATACCTGCTCGGCTTCTTCGGCGCTGTATGTGCTGGTTAATTCGCCGGTAGTATGGTCGAAATCTTTTACAGGGCCGTATTGGGCTACATAGCCGGGCCTGACTCTTGCCTGCTCATCAAGAGAGGCGAGATTGTCGCCGTAGCTGACGTGCCAGTCCTCTCCGACGTATAGGGTAAGGTCACTGAGGCCTGCTGCCACCTGGAATAATTGCCGCGTGCGCCATTGCTCGGCAGTAACGTAGGGTGTAAGCGGGAATACCAAAACACCCCCGTCGGGATACTTGTGGCCGGAATCCAGCAACTGGCCGGTTTTTATATCACGAAGCTGGGCATCTATAGCCGCTCCGCCCTTGTGGGAGGCCAGCTTAGGCCTGACAGCTGTTTTGCTTTGCGCCTCGGCAATGATCTGATCCTCGCTCCAATCCGGATGGTCGTTTCTGGTCCATTCAACCCGGCGCTTGAAAAGACCCTCTTGCACGCCGACGGGACGAAAGGCGTCTTCGAAATGGAGCTGCACACCGGCAGTCTCCAACAACATACCCATAACGACCAGTCTATTGGCAAAACTCTCGCGCGCCCAGAACTCACGCTGCTTCCCTGCCCACTCACCGCAAGCGGCATGAAAAGGCGTATCGCTGAAAGATGCCGGGAGGCCAGACCCGGCGAATAACTCGGGAAGGTGAACCATGCGCTCACCGGATTCTACGATTGGTACCCGGCCAAGCCCTGCCTGTACGCCAATGCAGTAGTCGGCAACGGCCGATGTCTCGTTTTGGTTTATTGTTGCTTTTTGTTGTGCAGTCAGCGGTGCTGACAGAAATGCGGTTGGTTCGTATAAAACCGCCTTCTTGGTCATGGTAATGCCTAGCCCGGCGCACAGCCCATCCAGCGCTCGCCGCTCTTCCGCAAGTCCACTGCACAGATCGTCAAAGCTGCGAAGCTGTTCGGTTGTAGGCGGCACAAATTCCACTCCGTAGAGCTGGTTGGCTCGCGGGTCAGGAGCATGCAGCCCCTGGCGTATAATAAGCGGTCCGTTTTCAATAGCTGACATTTTAAAATCCCCAGCCTAACCCATCCGGCAGTACGATGCCGCCATTCGGGCCAAGCCTTAATTGTTTATCTGGTGTGACTAGATCACTGGACAGGCGTTCCTGGGCAAGAGAAAGATCTCCCGGAACTGTAAATCCGCGGTGCAGGCAATAAGCTCCAAGGAGCGTAGTCATATGACGCCCAGGAGTGCCTTCGAGCATGCCGCCGACCATAACTTCTGCGCCGCGCTCGGCTGCAACTCTGGCGAGGCCCAATGAACGCATAAAAGACCCTATTCGTCCCGGTTTGATATTTATCACTTCAGCCAGACCTTCTTCCAGGGCTGTCTGGCAGTCCTGTTGGGTGCGCAAACAGTCGTCAAGGCAAACCGCCGTGGACAAATTCGGTAAAGCCCGCCGTAATGCGCGAACTGCGTCCAGCCCGCGCAGATTGCCTACGCGCGATACAGGCTCCTCTATCATCATCAGTCTCTGGGAATCCAGACCCTCAAGCATCGCCAGGTGCTCGGCATTAGCCGGGTCGAAGCCGCCATTGGCGTCCACCATTATGTCGATGCCCGGGTGCTCTTGCCTAAGGGCGTCTATCGCTCCCATAACATCCCCGTAGAGTCCCGGAGAGACCTTTATTTTGATTTTTCGGGCATTGTTCTCAAGTGCAGCCTCTGCCTGCCGCAGGATATCGCCTGTGCAAGCTCCTCCGATACTCTTGCCGTAAGGTACCTCGGTTATGCTGGCAGGCACGCCTATTAACTCTTTAACTGATGTCTGATAGGCTTTGGTGCTGGCGTCAAGGACGGCCATTTCTGTAGCCAAACGGGCGGTAGGATAATGTCCTCCGTCGGCAAAACGATGCGTCTGGACCGCCTGGAGAGCACCGCTTACTGTAGCTTCCGGTAGGCCGGCAATCGCGTTGACCAGCTCACTCATGTTGTCGGCAATATTGCTGCCACAGTCATCGGTGAAAACCGGCTGCGGCAAAGTCGCTCCCTCGCCGTAGCCTATTGCCGGTTCCCCGTCTACTTCGCACTTTAACGCCAGCCAACCTGACGGCCGGCTCGGGAAGGTGCCAAAAGACAGCGTCATCGGCTCTGTGAGGTTAAGCTCGACAGCCTGGGCATCGGCTGCGGTCACATTCAATGGTGCGTTAAGAATTTCATGGGCGCTTGCGCCCAAAGGCGCTGAATTATGGGCTACCATCTCTGTGCGACCGACTCGGCCGTAGCGCTTAGCTGGCTGTTTTGCCAGAATGGGTTAGGTGTTTGGTTGTGGTCCCAGTGAGTTGGAACTACTGGCACTCCTTGGCTTACCTTGCCATACAGTAAAGCCGCGCTTGTGTTTTCGCTCGCGACTTGATAGCCGAACACCTGGTAGCCGTTTGCCTGTAACGTAGTTTGCAGATGACGGGTGTCGCGGTCTACGGGCATAACAATCTGGGAAAATGGTGAGCCGGCCTCATCAACTTCCTTCAGACACTCGACAACCGATTTGGCGCGTTCGCCGCTTGAAGCCACAATGTCGGCATGCACAAGACCGGTAAGACCGCTCTCGGCTGGCGGGTAATGCGCTTCAAAGTTCGTCGGCGTCATCCCTTGATCGGTGTGACCGTTTGCGTCAGGGCGTTGCAGCTGGTAATGATCGTGCCAGGCGGCGACGAACTCAGCAGCCCCGGGGTCAGCCAAGTACAGTGGCCGTGTCGGGTCCAGCTGGCTGCGAGACAAGGAGGCGCAGGTAAACTGCTCAAGTGCGCCGTGTTTAAGATAGAGCGGACCAAAACCGCTGACCATTAGACCTGGGAACTTGCGCCAGTGCTCAGTTACTGCCTGGCCGCCGCGCATCGTAAAGTCGCCAGACGTGTCATCGATTATGCGGTCCGGAGCACTGCGAAGTGTCGTAAACAGTGTGTGATACTTGGCTGCGGTTGCTTCGTTGGTCAGCCAGTCCAGAATGCGCAAATCCAGAATGACACCGGCGCCGCTTCGGCCGATACTTGCCGCACGGCCCAATTCAGCGCGTCCATCACCCATATTCACCAAACAAGCCGTGCCTGTTACCTGGCCGTCGTTGGCCATGAGGTAAACATCCAAATTACCGGCCTCAATTGCGGCCCGGTTCGCTTCAGGGTCTTTGTTCGGCAGCGCGTAAGTGTTGCCATATGTACCGACAATTACATCCGCGTGCAATCTGCCGGCCAGTGCCGGGTTCTGGCGGCACCACTCAGGGTCAAGTACTTCAACGTTTTTCCCTTCTGCTTCAAGACGCCCCATCGTACGCTGAATATTGTCCGCAAGATGCGTTGCCAGCTCGGCAAATTCCGCAGGCTGGGACTCAGCGAGCTGAAAATTTGATATAGACGTTTGCAACGCTTCCATTTGTGGAGCTGGCATATGTTTACCCTCTTATAGTTTTGATTGTTGTAAAGCATATAAGGAAGGTTACTGTATGTCAACTATATTTTTGATAATGCTGTCTAGCTCAACAATCAAGGCGTTTCAAAGCGTAAAATGTCTTTGTCCTGCGGGATGTATGTGGGGCCGTACTTCTTGGCTAAGCCGCTTTTGGCTACATCATGCCAGCTCTTTAACTTGATAAAGTCTTCTAGCTGCGCGACCCGCACTCCTTTGATCTCGTCTTTTAGTTCGGCATGTACAAGCTGGGAGCATTCTTTGGCATCCGCGCCAGCCGCTGCAATCCATTGTCCGACACCGAGGTGTCCGACAGTATAGAAGTACTTGTAATTTATTTTTCGGACAATTCCCTGGCAAATGCGCTGCAAAAAAAGATGAACCGGCTCCTCTGTATAGCCCAGAATCAGCCGTTCTTCGTCGGTCATAGATACTAACGCTTCCATCTCCAGGAGATTGGCCGTGATATCGTTGCCAAAGTCTTTTGCTGCCCTTGCGGAACCGGCACTATCATCAGTGTTGAGCAGTATCATCCGCGGCTTGATCGAAACAAGACCTATATCGCACAGCATCGGCAGCTTGTCGCTGTCCAGGACGTCGGATATCACCTGGCCTTCTTTCGTTCCGTAATATGCCTCGCTAAGAACCCTGTTTAGCGCGGCATAGCTTGTATCATGCGGGTATAGCCGGGCCATACGACGCCCTTTTTCGAAGGGCTTAAGCAGGCATTTATGATCAAACAAAGCAATTTCGGTCATGACGGTCTTGACGTCTGACGCAATGCTTTCGCTTGAGCTGGACCGGTCTGCCCGTACGACGTGAATAATTACGTCACAGTCTTTTATTTGCCCGAGAAATTCATTGCCCAGGCCTTCGCCAAGGCTTGCTTTTTCAATCAGCCCGGCAATGTCCCACACCTCTATTTCCGTACGCAAAACATCAGGCGCATTAACCGCTGCCGCCAGAGTATCGGTATCCTTGTCATAAAGTTTTAGAGTGGCTTTATTGGGTGTGACCGTAGAAAACGGGTAAGGCGCCACCAGCGCACCTGCCCCGGTTAGGCAGTTGAAGAATGTACTTTTGCCAGCGTTTGGCAGACCTACTAAACCAACTCGGATCATGTCGTATCTTGAGCCTCGCATTCGGCAGGTTTCCTGCGTTTTAAGATACTTGCCAGATCAGGCAGCATTGAAGCGAGAAGGATGAGCGCGCCGCCAACACATACGCTCCATGTCAGCGTCTCATGGAAAATGACTACGCCAAAAAATACGCCAAAAATGACTACTGTCAGCCCGATCAGGCTCCCTACGCTGGCATCCACATAACGGTATCCGGCAACAGCCGCCCAAAGAGCAACAGCGTTTGAAACTGCATAGGCGATAAGCCATAACCAGGCGTTGCTAAAGCCCGGCGCCACCTGTTTCTCGCCCAACAGCAATGACAAAGGCAGGTGTGTTATGAGCGTGAATGCCCAGCCCCAGAATACAAGCAGGGCCGGTGAATATTTATCGGTAAGTTTTTTGGTTGATGAAACCTCAGCGCCGGCTGTCGCACCATTGAAGGCTGCCAATGCCAGGCCGAGCGGAGCAAATGCGATTGCCGATACGCCGAATATGACTGCCAGACCGGCCAGTGCAAGCACAATAGACAGCAGCTTGATGACAGTTATGCGTTCACCCAAGTAGAGGCGCCCGACAATGTATGCGGCAACAACGAACGCCGAGTTAAAAATTAGCTGTACAGTGCTGATAGGGGCGTGGTTAAAGGCATAATAAAGCGGAACCTGGGTGCAGACGCAAAGCGCTATGTAAAAACCTGCCTTTGGCCAATCTGAGCGTTCAATTTTACGAAAACTCTTTGCCGCCAGCATAAATGGCAGCATCAGAAGCATGATTATGATACTTCTTGCCCATGCCTGGTAGAAAGGGCCAAAAGAGCTGCCCATCAGCCGCGACCATATGCCGAACGTACCATATAGAAAAGATGATAGCAGTATAATCCAGTAGCCTGCGCGTGAAGTCGTGCGGTGTTTATTCATATTTATTTACTTTATTTATCTGCAAAATCAGTATCCATAATAACATCCCGGCCCACACTAAACCCAATACTCCAGCACGATGACCGTTTTTTTACTGTGAATTTCGCCTTTTTACGGCTGAACGCATTGCAGCAATGCCTAATTTCCATAGGTCGACTGGCTGTTCGGCGTGCAGCTTAGCCCTTTCAGGGTCTGCTAAGTCTGCCTCCAGTTGGTCTATGGAGTAAAGCCTGGCTCCCTGCACTTCTTCAGCTTGGAGTCTAAGGCTGTCTGCCTTCAAATCAGGTACTACCAGCACGTAGTTTTCACCGAAAATACGATGTATCCATGAGCCTGACTGCATCGGTAGCTCCAAGACAAATCTGCCGGCATAAAACAACTGGGCCTCATCGGCTTCAATGCCTATCTCTTCGCGGGTTTCACGCAAAGCAGCCTCGGCGAAGGTCTCGCCGGCCATCACATGACCGCCAACAGAAATATCCCACTGGCCCGGCATAATTGACTTATCCCAGTTGCGCTGCTGTTCTAATATGTGCCTGCCGTCCGTTACCCAAACGTGGACATCGCGGTGCCACAGGCCATCACGATGGACGTCGGACTTGTCTACCTTCTGGCCGGTGGGATTGCCAGATTCGTCCAGTACATCAATCAGCTCAGCTTTATGACCTGTGGATTCAGCCTTTGCGGCTGATTTTTGTCCCCCACAGGCGCCAAGGTCTGGGCCTGCCCGGCCGACGTCCTGACCCTCGGCGCTATATCCAATCGCATTCAGGTACGAGGTTATCCGGCCGTCGGCCTCAGACATGAGTTCGCGTACAGAATTCAAATGGCAGGCAGCTTCTCCGATGCAAGCAATGACCCGGGCTAAAGCCGGTTCCGGCTCGCCATCGCCACGCAAGGAGCTAAGTAGCTCCGAGGCACTCCCCAAAAGCAGCGTAGCCGCCTCCGCGTTCTCGCTCCTTAAACACGCGGCTACTTCTGTTAAGGCCACGCCAATATCATTGATACTTGACGCAGATGATAATTCTTGTTCCATTCCGGCTCCATGTCGGTTACGTATTGCCGGAAGCGCTTCCAAGAATAATCTATCGGTTATCTACCTATGAATATAGACAGTTCGTTTTGTGTCAAAATTCTTTGACAACAGTTAGCCATTTGTTATTAAGTAATTGTCGTGCACCATATCCAACGAAAGATACTTATAGGCCTGCTATACGCGTCAGAACTCAATTATGCCAAGCTTCGCCCCCAGGGTATTGAGAGTAATCACTTTGCCTACCATCTGGAACAACTGATGCGTGATGAGATGGTAGCCAAAATAGGTAAATCCTATTGCTTGGCTCCCAAGGGGCTACAGCTGGTGGATCGTCTGAAGTCAGGGAAAAATGGTAGAGCGGATTCAGCCTCACATAGTTAGCGCTATAAGCTTGCAGAATAGATCCGGCCAGACATTGCTGTTTGAACGCGGCTTCCAGCCCTACATAGGACGGTGCGGGTTTCCTTTAGGAAAAATTTACTACGAAGAGAGCGTTAAAGATGCCGCCAGCCGGGAGTTGTACGAGAAAACCGGTATTACCGAAGATCTCTATCAACCATCGCGGCATTGTTTACCTGGAATCAAAAATACAGGGCGTGACCATCAGTAAGGTCATTTATCACGTCTTTGACGGTCAAAGCGAAGCGCAGCCTATCGACCCAGACCCGAAACGCGGCAAGAGCCTTTGGGCCGATACCGGACAGCTGCCAGACCATAGTTTTATGCCCGGCTTCCTGGCAATCGAAAAGCTGCTGGCCGAAACGAAGAGCGGTTTATTCTTTGCTGAGATTTGCGAGGAAATGGCCAGCACCACCTAGCATTTATTCAGTAACTCTCAGCTTGGGCGAAGTATGCATAGCCATGCCCTGCCCTTCGGGATCAATTTCAAATACAACGTCTATAGATTCAAGCTCTCCAAGATGGCTAAGGTGCGTACCGCCACAGGGAAACCTAACAAGCTTACCGTCTAATTCACAAGTCCAGCGTCGTCGCGCTTCGAGCTCTGGCCCGTCGGCCTCGATAACTACTTTGGCGTCACTTGCCAGCCATTCTGCTACCTGCTGTTTTACGGTTTCCGTAAACTGTGTGATGTTATCAACGAACATGCCTGAGTCAAAGCCGTACTTTTTGCGGAGTGATTTGCCGAACCGGTAGGTGTCGATAGCCTTGCCGGGCGCAATAACAGATTTTTCCATAGCCAGCTTATCCAGGTCGGGATGCCCTAGCCCATCAAGATCAACATCTTTGCGCCACAAGTTAGCTGCATGTTTGTTAAGCGCAAGCGCGACAACGTGGGTGGCGGTATGCGCTGCACTGAGCAGCAACCGTCTTCTGGCATCTACGCTAAGCTGTACATCCCTGCCCGCTAGGTTTGACTGTAGCTCTTCACTTAACCCGTCAACTACGTGGGCAACAAAGAAACGCCAGCTTGGTGCACTGTGGCGCGGGGGTATGTCTTTATCGATAAGGAGCTTAGGATTCCCGCTATCTTCAAGGTCTATGGCTGCTGTCAATGTGTCGCTGACGGTGAATGTTTGATCGCCAACGACAATCATTCCCGTGTCCGCCTGTTGATCCGGCCAGCTGCACGATAGAGGATGGAATGGAGTTTTCTTGGCGATAACCAGCGTTTTATTGTCACCGTATGTTTGCGTGTATACGACTACAGATGTGCCGGTGGTGTCGCCGTTGGGAAATGTAACAATAGTGTTTTCTGTAAGGTCCGATATGTCTGCCATGTTTTTTATCCTTAATATATGTAGTTCATTATATCAAGATGCTATCACCGCATGGTGCGTATTTGCGCCATCCTGATAGTCTTTATCAAACTCAAAGATTTGTATCGCACCCTTTTTAAGACGCAGCGCCATAATCATGCCCGCTGGTATGGCAAACGCCCAGCCAGCCGGAGGCAGCGTTTGCTCAGTGACCTTAGCCGGCTCGTCTTTTGAGGCAGTATATATTATACCCTCACCGCAGCCTCTAAAGGTCTGGTTGAAGTCGTGATAGTGGTTGCCAAGAATTGCCTCGCCGGCATTTACAACGCTGCGGCTTGTCCGGTGAACGCCGTTTTCCGTTCGCTCGATCTTCTCGTAAATTGTGCGCCGCGCATCCGAGTGAACCTCAGGCAGCCCCGTAACGTCCTCAAAAGCTGTAGATCGGATAACTGGTGAGTTCATTTTCTATCCTCCTTTGCTGACATTTTAACCTTTTGGGTTTCGAAATTACTTTGCAAGGGAGTTTTGGAATCGGGCTTTACCTTGCGAAACGAAACTGACACCTACCGCGGTTTCGATATAGTTACATGGAATACACCGCTGAAGCCTGGCGATACGAAATACTTTGAGGGCAACTTCATCATTACGAATGAGGGCGCAGCATACGCGACCAAAAGTCATGTGAGTTGTGTAGAGCGCGTCATCAACTAGGCAAAGCATTACTCACTGAAAACTCTTTAGTGGCAACCTACTTGTCAATTAGTTCGATAAAATTCTTTGGCTTGCCAGAGTACCAATCCATTATCCGTGCATAACGTCCATTGTGCTTATTTGGTCTGTTGAGCTTGCAACCTTCACATTCATCCTTTTCTACTATATCGGGAGTTTCACCAAACAATGTCAGTTCACCAGGTATAACCCTGTTTATATGCTTACAGCTCATTGGTACGACATATTTAGTGCCATCCATCTGCCAGATGTTCCAGCTAATGATTTCTGCAAATTCTCGCTGCACCACCAACGGAGGTCGGCGACCAAACTTATCGGTGTAGTAGTCTATGAGGGTATAGAGTAAGTTTTCGCGAGCGATTAGCAAGTTATCGCCCTGCCATTCATAGCCGTAAGAACTCTGAAAGGCAACTTTTGCCCATTGCAGCCAGTCCTTAGGCTTATTACAGTAGTGCGATACTACACGCAGTTTGTGGTCTAAAAACCCTACACGGTTTTCTAGTTTAATGATTACGCCGTGCGCTACTGGGTTATAGCGACTCACGATAAAAGGTGCTTCACCACAAGCTACTTCAAGTCTCAGCTCTGAAACATAGTCTTGCCACGTGTGCCCGCTTTTGAGATTCTCACCAGCTGCCTGATCAACCATGCTATTTATTTCATGCACAATGCGGAGTGGTGTGAACACCTCAGCTTTTTCTTTAGTACGACGAAGTTGTTCCTCACGACTTTTAGCGGCACGAGGCTGAATAAGCTTGCCATACATGCCTGTAACTAAATCTGCTTGCATCCGGCTCTTTGATTCGAATACCTTGCCGTAACTTGCGTATGAATCAGTGCACCAAAGTAGATTTTTACCTGTCGTTCGGTCTACTAATAAGATGTCTAGCAGGTCACCTTTGCGACGTAGAGTGTTTTCTAATACATCAATATCTGTACGCGGTGCCATGGGTTACTCCATAGCTTTGACACGAGTTTCGATGAAGGCCACCTCTTCTTCGTTAAGCGAATACTTTGCGTAGAGCTGTTTATCTATATCTTCAATTGATTGAGACCAATCTACGTCAGATGTGTTTGTAAAATCTTGTAGCGGAACATTTTTCCAGGTACTTTTGGGGTTGTGCTGCGTAACTTTGAGTGTGCCTAGCATTGTGCGAGCAAAACGAGTTTTGATGTATTTAAGGCAGTTTTCTGCCTCCTGCTGGCTTGAGAATGCGCCAATTTGCACAAAACTTTCGGTACACCCCGTAAGGGGTTCCCCCGTAAGGGGAGTACTCATTATCTCGCCAATTGCACCACTACCGTTTGACTCAGGTAAAAATACTTTCCAGTTGTCCAGATTCGGGTCATTCAGCATATCGCGGCTGACGTAGCGCTCGCCACGTTTGCCGCCTTTTTCTAGTCCCACGATTTTGACGGTATGCTCGGTGTCTTTGGCATCGCTGAAGACATTAGCGAGGTCAAAAAACGCACTGGTACGGAAGTAACTACGTTTGCGGCCAAACTTATCTTCATAGCGTTTGGTTGGGCTACCGCCGGCAGTACTGACGATTTCATCCAAACCACCCCTGCCGACCTTTTCTAAAATAGTGCGAAGTTCATCATATGCCGTAAACACGCCGCCTAAGCCACCATTTGGGTTGTTTTTGTCCCAAAAAGTTATGGCCACACCACCTTTGATATCCACACCACTAAAAATCTTTTGCGAATTTGCTTCATAAAGTGGGACGCTCAGATGCGGATCGTTAAGCATCTGCCTGTTCCACTCTTTTGGTGTAGCACCGGCATTAAATAAGAATCGAGCTGGATGTATAAGACTAATATAGTCAGGCTGCAAATCTTTGGCTGCATCGAAGAATAAGTGATATACAGGTACTGAAAAGTTAGTATCAGTATTCACTTGGTATGGTGGATTACCGACTACCGCCGAAAATCTCATGCCATCACCGCCGATTTTAAATCTTTCAAGTAAATCATCTCTTAAAGTATAACTCTTGTAGTCATCTTCTTGGCGTAGTTTCTTTATCAAATCCTCTATGTAAACGATATTCATTTTAATCTTTGAATAGCCGGCCAGTGTCCGCTCGGTAATCGTCTTTGCCATAGGGCTTTTACAGACAACAAAAATATTTCTACCAAGTACATCATTCCACAATTGTTTGTGAATTTTGTCTTCTGATTTCTTTTGTTTGATTAACTGGCGGGAGTAGACATTATACGCAGCCAGTAGTGGGTATAGGCCAGACTTTGAATTTATCTCTAGAATTTTTACATCTTCCTGCGACCATATGTGCGTGGCTTGTCCCGTGGTCTTCCATTCTGGCTTGTCTTTTATGAAGGCTCTAAAATCATTACCGCCCAGTGTTAGAGAAAGCTGCATATTAACAATACTCCAGGGCGTAAGAACGGTTTCTTTGTCGGGGTTCTTGAAGGTTGCAAACACATCAGCAATTGCTTGAATTCGTTCTGCAGGCAGGAGTGCATCATAGTCATACGCTTTTGCCCGAATACTATGGGCTACACCCCGAAACACTTCTTCATCGTAGTATTTAATAAAGTCTCTGAATTTTTCCTTACTTAAACCGGTGGGCATGAATTCTTGCCAAGATGTATCGTCAACCAAATCAACAAACTTTTCTAGCGTTATGTCTTCACGCACAGATACATTAGCACCATATACCATCATCGGCATACGTATGCTAACAGTCCGAAGAATGCTAATGGCACTCTTTTTTTGTTCGCGGGCTTCCTTGAGTTTCCTAAGTGCCTCTTCTTGCTCTGCGCTAAGCTTCTCTTTCTTTTTCTGCTTGCGCTCGGCTTCTTCGGCCTTGGCGGTTTCCAGTTCGTTCATGCCCAGATCATTAACAGGTATTTCGTTAATGCGTTCACTAGCGGCAGAGCCGACTATAGTCTTAAGTTCGTTAAACTTCTCTAGAGCTAACTCGTCCAGCTGGAGTAGTTCATCATTGTATAGTTTTGGATCGTCAAATCCGTTACGACTAACACGCTCAATAATGGCTTTTTTAAGCTGAACTAGCATAGTTCCGACATCGTACGGTTTCATTGTGCCACCGTCAGCAGCAAGAATAGGACAGAAGTTAAGGAATTGCTTCATGGCTTCTTTTTGCTCTGGTGAATTAGTCTTACCCGACTTGTGATTAAGCTCTATAGCCTCCGCAACTAGTCGCAGTGTACGATCTGGAGCAAAATCAAAAACATAACCCTGTGTCTTAAGTTTGCCGTTAATTTTGGCGGGTGTCTGACATCGGAAGGCTGTCTGCAGATAAGTGGTCGCGCTACTAGTGTCAGACATCATAAATACAGCCGTCCACTCCGGAATGGATGCACCGGTAGTTAATCTTTGACCGGTTAGCGTTATAGAGTAATCGTGATTTTTGATAGCTTTAGTAACGCGATTTTTTGCATCACTATCTTCTTCATCATCACGGTTATCACCAGAAATGTTTACTATACCAAATTGATCAGAGCCAAAAATCCAATGCTCTTTCAGTAACTTTTCCATGGCTTCGATCACTTTGACACGATTAGGCAATAACCAGAGTGAATGTTTATTATGATTGCGATATTCCTCAGAGGAATATGGAAATTTGGTATGTATCGAGCTATCCACCAATAAGTCCAAGAACTTTTTGACCATTGCTTCGTGTACAAACTGCGCAGTGTCATTACCGTCATCGTCTTTGTGCACACGGAAAAACTCATGAAACTTAAAAGCACCGTCTAGTGCATCATGGAAATTTTCCCCAAAACTACCAATATGGCTGGCGAATTTGTCTATTTCATATGTAAACATGCTAAGAGCCGGGAGTTCAGCATATGGATTGGGAGCGCCCGGATGACGCTCATCCCAAAGCTGCTTTTCTTCTTGCTCCATAACATAATCCCAGGTATAAATCTCATTTTCTTCGTGTTTATGGAGAATGTTGAATGGTGTACCGGAAAGCTGAAGTGTGAAGCTTACGGGGATTTTTGAGAAGGTGGCATCACCTAGGTTACTTTGTGTGCCCTCATGGGCTTCATCCACGATTAGCATGTCCCAGGTTGTATCAAAAACCTCATCATTCTTATCAAAGCCTCTGGCATGAGATTGTGCAGCGTCATCTTCTACGACTCGCTTGGACAGCCGCAAATCCTGTAATGATGCAAAATAAATAAAAGGTTTGTCGCCTTTTACGAGCGTACTTATATGCTCTCCCTTAGTTTTGGACGCGTACTCGTATCGAGTACCGGCAAAGACTTCTATTAAAGTCATCGTACCAGTCAGCACTAACGCTGGGACGGTGAGTAACAATAAGTACCTTTTTCATCTCGTTTTCTTTGGCAACCTGCATTGCGGCAGAGGTTTTGCCAAAACGCATCTTTGCGTTCCAAAGGAAATGTTTACGATTTTGCTTAATGGCTTTCGTGGTTTTATCGATAGCGTCACGTTGGTTCGGACGAAATGGAAATTCTTGAGGAGCAGCGCTAGTTCTTTCTACTGTTGTGAGAGCCTCGCGTCCTTCCTTTGCAGCTTGGATTGCATTCTTCGCAACCTCTAAGCTAACCTCAAACCATTCTGAATGAGAATTTTTAGTGTTTTCGGCTCTGCGATTATAGCCAGATCGCTTGAGGATCTCATGGACATCATAGTCAGAAAAATAAGTGCCATTATCGGCAATTGCTAACTCAGCAAACTTAAGCTCGTATGCTATGTCTGCAGTTTTAGTTTGTTGTTTTATGCGTTCGTGTGCAGCTGCGTCTATGGCTTCTTGGGTCGGATTTTCAGAAGTTAAGGTTGCGCCCCCGATTTTTAGACGACCTTTATGTCGATCGCCCGGAATTGAATAAACATAGACAACTCCGTAAGAGAATGTTGCGTGAATAGCTCGTCTATTGTCTAGTTCTTCCATTAAACAACATTATATCTGTATTTAAGATGTAATCCCAGCTAGACTTTATCCTTTTATGCGGTACCTTGTACCTTGCTATGGAAGCAAAACAATTAGCAAGGTACTGTCTGTATGCCCGCAAGTCGACTGAAAGCGACGAGCGGCAGGCTATGAGTATTGACTCGCAGATCAAAGAAATGCAAGCCATGGCAGCCCGTGAGGGGCTTAATGTGGTAACCGTGAAGAAGGAGAGCTTTTCAGCTAAGCATTCCGGCTGCCGCCCGGTGTTCAACCAATTACTTCATGATATTCGCAACGGTGAGTATGATGGCATCCTTACGTGGGCACCGGATCGTCTGAGCAGAAATGCCGGAGATTTAGGGTCACTTGTGGATTTGATGGATATGAATAAACTGCAGCAGATCCGCACATACTCACAGAGCTTCAGTAATACGCCTAATGAAAAATTCTTACTAATAATTCTATGTTCGCAGGCCAAGCTCGAGAACGACAACCGGGGAATCAACGTAAAACGTGGCATCCGCGCCAAATGCGAGATGGGCTGGCGGCCAGGATCGGCACCAATCGGCTACGTAAATCGTGCATTTGGTGGCGTGAGAGACATTGTATTAGATACTGACCGAGCACCAATTATTAAAGAAATGTTTGAGCGATCAGGGCTACTGCACCAAAGTGGCAGAACTATTAAGGATTGGTTAGATAGTAGGGAGTTTACAACTAAGGTAGGTGCTCAATTATCACTAAGCCAAATCTATCGTATACTCACTAACCCTTTCTACTATGGCTACTTTGAATATCCAGCAGGCGGCCCGCTTTATAAAGGCCAGCATCAGCCAATTATCACTAAGGAGCTGTTCGATAAAGTCCGAACGAGGATGGATTAGCTGGTGCCAGAGAAATCAGCTTGGGGTTCAAAACAATTCCCATTCAAGCACTTATTCTACTGCGGGGCATGCGGTTCTCGATTAACTGTCGAGGAGCATCTCAAGAAGCGAGCTGATGGTGGCAAAAACCGACATGTGTATTATCGCTGCACAAAATCAACGAAAGACCCGAACTGTCCAGAGCGTTCACTCACAGCACCGATGATTACGAATCAAATCCTAGTAATGATAGAAGAAAGGCAGTTTGATGACCTTGAAGTCACGGAGAGGTTATATAAGCGAATTGAGCAGCATAAACGCATCACAAGCCAGCTGATTCGTGATCACGGACTCAAACTAAGCGAGCGTGACCATTTTCGGAACTATGCTAGCTATGTGCTAAAGCAGGGTACGCTCAATGAACAGGACGATTTTATTCGAGGATTAAATATCCCGTTGTTTGTCCAAGATAGACAGATATTTAGGCGCTTGGATTCCTAATAAGCATTCGCAAAATTGTAATGGTCATAGTTTTTGATTGGTTGTTCAAAAACAATAATCCCTCTGACGCATTGATCCGCAGCAGGGGTGAACGAAAATAGCTTTATGTCGTCAGTAGGCTTGTTGATAGGCTGGTTTTCCAGAACCTTCACGAGGATCTTGACGAATTCCAGCCAGCCGGTATCTATGAGGGTTTTATCAATGCCACGGTCGGTCAAAAATTTTTCCATCTCACCTTTAAGTTTGTCCATGTAGGCAAACTGCATGACGGGCGACATTGCTTGAACTGTATACGGTCGTTCGATTTCGTTCTTAACTGTTTTGTAGATCTCTACCATCATTTCGCGGATGTCGTCGGTTATGCGGTCTTTTTCAGTATGAACGATCCAGTCACAGTAAAAGCGAAGCAGGAGAATTCTTTATCTTTTTCATGTTCCAAAATCTTCCTGACGGCAACCATCAGGTATACAACATGACACTCTTCCGTGAGCGGGCTATGTTGCACCAGGAAATCATTAAGTTTATCGATTACTTCTTCACGAGCCATAAGCTCATAGTATCAGATGTAGGAGCTAAAATATCAGATTAGGAACATAGGTCTGAATTTTAGCTGCTGCATCTGGCTGGGACGGAGGGATTCGAACCCCCGAATGCCAGGACCAAAACCTGGTGCCTTACCACTTGGCCACGTCCCAATATATACTTGAAAACAGAGTAATTTTAACAAAATTGGCGGAATTGTTCAAATGTGGCTTGCTCTGGGCATCTGTTGTGTCGTAAATTTATAACAGTTATGGCACAGCAGATACCTGATCCTGAGCCGGCTGAATTTATTCAGCCGTTAAATATGAATGGCCTGCAAGGGCGTATGTTGCGTTTGCCAGCGGCTAAGCCGGGCAGTAAGCGGGAGATTTTAGTAGTTTACGGCCACCATGCCCTGTTGGAGCGTTGGTGGGGGCTGATCCAGAACTTCAACGCGTTCGGGAATGTCACGATGCCGGACTTGCCTGGCTTTGGTGGTATGGACAGCTTTTATAAGATTGGCAAGAAGCCGACTATCGACAATCTGGCGGATTATCTGGCTTCGTTTATCAAGCTGCGTTATAAGCGGCGCCGGATTACTATGGTCGGCATCTCTTTTGGCTTTGTGGTTATCACGCGCATGCTGCAGCGTTACCCGGAGCTGGCTAAGAAGGTCGACCTGGTAATCAGCTGCGTGGGATTTGCCCACTACGACGACTTTACCTTCAGTAAAAAACGCATGTTTATGTACCGCACTTTTGTGAACATTTTAAAAATCCCCGGGGCAATTCCCCTGTTCCGCACATTGGGCCTGAACTCCTTTACTTTGCGCTATGCTTATACGCATACGCACAATGCCCGGCACAAGTTCGAGGCAGCGGCCGCGGACGGCCTCGACACCTTCAATGCGGTGATGGAAATGGAAATTGACCTGTGGCACATTAACGATCTGCGGACGCACATGTTTACTACCGGCGAGTTCCTGCATCTGGACAACTGCAGAAAACAGGTTAACGTACCGGTCTGGCATGTAGCTACCAAGGGTGATTATTATTTTGACAATAACCTCGTGGAACAGCACCTGCGCATTATATTCAGCGACTACAAGAGCGCTGAGCTGGATCTGCAAACCCACGCCCCGAGCGTCATCGCCACCAAGAAAGAATCAGCCGTATTTATACCTACCAAGCTGCGCCGCGCCCTATCGAGGATGGACTCATAGCAATGTTCTACCGTGCTACAATGGAGTTAATATGAAAATCGGACTAGTTTGCCCGTATAGTATTGCTAAGGGCGGCGGGGTACAAGAAATCGTTTATGCCATGCAGGAGGAGCTTCTTCGCCGCGGCCATGAAGCCTATATCGTTACTCCAAGACCGCAGGACTATGACGAAGAACCGCGCCGGAACATGATTTTTGTCGGCGGTGCCGCTGATTTTAACTCCCCGGTGCACACCACATTCCAGGTTTCAGCCAGTGTCAACGAAACTATCCAGAAGATGCTGGACGATGAGCAGTTCGATGTCCTGCACTTCCATGAGCCGTGGATCCCGATGCTTAGCGGACAGATTTTGAGCCGCTCCAATGCGGTCAATGTCGCCACCTTCCATGCCAAATTGCCGGAAACTATGATGTCCCGCACCATAACCAAAGTTATTACACCCTACACCAAACCGATTCTGCGTTACATTGACGCCTTCAGCGGCGGTGTCCGAGGCGGCTGCCGAGTATGTCTGCACACTAACAGACGAGCCGGTGGCGATCATACCGGTGGGGATTAATAAGCGTTTTACTCCGCCCAAAGTTTTTCGCGACAAGCGCCGCAAGAAAACGGTTTTGTACATCGGGCGTCTTGAAGGCCGCAAAGGCGTTAAGCATTTGCTGCATGCCTTCAAGCTGGTTAAAGAGCGGCACCCGGACGTTTCCCTGGTGGTAGCCGGTACCGGCGCGGACGGCGAAAAGCTGGAGATGCTGGCTTCCGACCTGGAGCTTCAGGACGTTAAGTTCCTGGGCTTTATCACTGACGCCGAGAAGATTAAACTGCTCAGAAACAGCGACTTGTTTTGCGCCCCTGCCCTGTACGGTGAAAGCTTCGGCTTGGTTTTGCTGGAAGCGATGGCCACCGGCCTGGTAACGGTCGCCGGTGACAACCCCGGATACGAATCGGTCATGCGCGGCCTTGGCGCGATATCTTTGGTCAACCCCAAACACCTGGAGGAATTCGCCCGCCGCCTGGAGCTACTCCTGTATGAGGCTGATTTGCGCAAATTGTGGCGTAATTGGGCGGTGACGGAGTTGCCTCAATACAGCTACGAACGAATTGTCGACCAGTACGAAGAAGTCTACCGGCAAGCGATCGCAGAAAAAAAGCGCTCCAAAGATGAATAAATTGAAAATAGGTTTTGTTTTTGACAATTCACTAGACAAGCCGGACGGTGTGCAGCAATTTGTGCTGACGCTAGGCGGGTGGCTGGCTTCGCAAGGGCACGACGTTCATTATTTAGTCGGCGAGACCAAGCGGACCGACCTGCCGAACATTCATTCTTTGAGCAGAAATATCAACGTCCGTTTTAACAAGAACCGTATGGCTATGCCCTTGCCAGCCCGCAAGGCCGATTTGAAGACCGTTCTGGACCGCGAGCAATTTGACGTTTTGCATGTGCAGGTGCCCTACAGCCCGGCGCTGGCCGGCAGGATAATAAACCAGGCCGGATCTGAAACAGCGGTTATCGGCACTTACCATATCGCGCCGCATTCCAGCCTGGTAACGGCCGGCAATCATGCGCTGCGGCTGTGGGTCAGGCGCTCTTTGGGCCGTTTTGACGCCATGACCGCGACTTCGGTGCCGGCGCAGGAGTTTGCCAAGCGCACCTTCCATATTGACAGTCAGGTTCTGCCGCTGCCGGTCAAGCTTGATGATTTTTACCACGCCAAGGCTTTTGAACGTTACGAAAAAACCCTGAACGTATTCTTTTTGGGCCGCCTGGTGGAGCGCAAGGGTTGCCAGTATCTGCTGCGGGCAGTGGCACGCCTGCGCAAGCGCAATTTATGGCCGGAGGATGCCCGCCTGGTAATCTGCGGCAAAGGGCCGCTTGACGCCCGCCTGAAGCGCTATGCCGAGGTCCACAATCTGGACGGTGTTACCGAATTCACCGGGTTTATAAACGAAGCGGACAAGCCGCGCTATCTGGCTTCCGCTGACCTGGCGGTTTACCCCAGCACTGGCGGTGAAAGTTTCGGAGTTGTACTTTTAGAGGCCCTGGCAGCCGGCCGCGGCACTGTCCTGGCCGGTGACAACCCCGGCTACAGCAGCGTTATGGCCTCCCGGCCGGAAAGTCTTGTTGACCCAACAGACACAGAGGCGTTTGCCGATAAACTGTTAAAATTCCTGACGAACCCTGAAGCCCGCCGCCAATCCCGGGCCTGGCAAAGAGATTACGTGCGTCATTTCGATATTTCCGAAATTGGCAAACAGTTCTTGCAGGTATACGAGCAGGCGTTGCATAAGAGACATCATTAGGCCATAATACTCTGTAAGATGTTTAGTTTACGGTCTAACTCCAAAAAAATGATGGTCGACATCAATATCCCCAGCCGGGTAGTCGTCCGCGTTCTGGTTCTGGCCATACTGGCGGTGATTGCTATGGCTGCTTTGCGGCAAGCCCAGCACGCCATGATTTTGATCTCGACAGGCGTCTTCCTGGCCCTGGCCTTAAACGGTCCGGTTCATTGGATTGCTCAGCGCATGCCTGGCAAACGCCGCGGCAGCCGGGTAGCAGGCACAGCGATATCTTTCTTTATAGTAATTGCTATTCTGGCTACCTTTTTGGTGAGTATAGTTCCGCCGCTAGTCCGCCAAACCAGTAATTTTATCTCTGCGGCTCCAGGATTGGTGAGCGACGCCCGCGACCCTAGCACTACGCTTGGCCGGGCTATCGAAAGATACCATCTGCAAAAACAAGTTGATAAGTTTTCTTCCCAGCTGTCCGACAGGTTGGGTAACGCCGGCGGCGCCGCAGTCAGCAGTGCCGGCAAAGTGGGCAGCAGCGTATTCTCAGTTCTGACAATTTTGGCCCTGACCTTCATGATGCTGATAGAAGGCCCCAGATGGATTCGTTTTTTCCGTGATCTAATTCCGGACGCCCATCAGGACCGCGCCGACCGGCTGGCCCGCGATATGTATAGTGTTATCAAGGGGTACGTCAACGGCCAGGTGGTTTTGGCGTTTATCGCGGCTTGTATGCTGCTGCCGGCCTTGCTGATACTGCACGTTAGTTATCCGATTGCGCTGGTTGTCGTGGTGTTCATCTGCGGTTTGATACCGCTTGTCGGACACACCATTGGCGCAGCGATAGTTACTATCGTCGCTTTGTTCCATTCTCCTTGGTCGGCAATTATCATTTTGAGTTACTATATCCTGTACCAGCAGATCGAGAACTATATCATTCAGCCGCGTGTTCAGTCTAATACCACGAACATGTCGCCGTTGCTGGTGTTTGTGGCAGTGGTGGTAGGCGTCAACTTCGGCGGTCTGTTCGGCGGTTTGGTGGCTATCCCGGTTATGGGCTGCGTGCGCATCGCAATTTTGGACTATCTCCGCGCCAAGCGCATCATCGACCAAGCCACCTACAAAGAAGTAGTAGACGACAAGAAAGTGCCTGCTACCGCCCCAGCTAAATAACGAGCCTTCAGCCGGCTTGTTAGAGCCTGAACCAGATCGGACCCTGCGGCGTATCGCGTACGCCGATGCCCTGCTCTGCCAGCTTGTCGCGCAGCTCGTCTGATTTTGCCCAGTCCTTTTGGTCGCGGGCGGTCTGGCGCTGGCTGACTAATTGTTTTTGTTCTGGGGTAATGTCGTTGGAACTGAGGAGCGTCAGGCCAAGAGTATCGTCTATTAAGGCCAGGAATTTGCTGAACGCGTCTTTTGATTCCCGGCTTATAGGGGTCTGAAGATCATTAGCCAGCTGACTGATAATCCGCAGCGTCTCAGGAGTATTAAGGTCGTCTGCAAGGGCCTGCAATATGCCGGGTTGGTATGCGCTGGCGTCAAAAGCCGAGCCGTTGTCTGTGGCTTGGAAGCGCAGATCTGCCAGGGCCTGGTAGTCGCGCAAGCGGTTTTGGGCTGCCTCCAGGCTTTCCCAACTGAACTTGGATTGGCTGCGGTAGTGCGATTCCAGGATGTGCAGCCTTAGCGTTTGCAGCGTAAATCCCTTGGCTTCGATGTCTTCCAGCGTGATGCCGTTGCCCAGGCTTTTGGATATTTTTTCGCCGCCTACGGTGATGTGGTTGGTGTGCATCCAATAATTGGCGAACGGCTTGCCGGTGACTGGTTCGCTTTGGGCGATTTCATTGGTGTGATGGACTGGTATGTGGTCGATACCGCCGGCATGGATGTCCATGGTATCGCCCAGATATTTCATGCTCATGGCTGAACATTCCAGGTGCCAGCCTGGAAAACCTTTGCCCCAGGGGCTGTCCCATTCCATGTCGCGCTGCCCTGTTGCAGGCGAGAACTTCCAGAGGGCAAAATCGGTTTTGTTGCGCTTTTCACGGTTATATTCAACGCGGGCGCCTGACTGCTGTTCGTCTGTGTCGAGGCGGGCAAAATCGGCATAGCGCGGGAATTTGGAAGTGTCGTAATAAATTCCGTCGCTTATCCGGTATGTAAGACCCTTTTCTTCAAGCTTTTTAACCAGGTCGATTTGCACCTGGATGTGATCTGTAGCCCTGGGCGTGTATGTCGGCGGAGTTATGTTGAGGCGCTCAAGGCTGCTCATAAAATAGCCGGTATAGAATTTGGCTATGTCCCAGGCGGTTTTGCCCTCGCGCTTTGCGCCCTTTTCCAGTTTGTCTTCGCCTTCGTCGGCGTCGCTGACCAAGTGTCCGACGTCGGTGATGTTCATGACCCATTTTGGCTCCAGGCCGCTAGCCTTAAGAGTGCGCACCAGCAAGTCGTAGCGTATGAACGTAAACCAGTTGCCAACGTGCGGGTAGTCATAGACTGTCGGGCCGCAGGTATAGATTGTCACCTCCGGAGGGTTGAGAGGTTTAATCTCGTCAATTTTACGCGTCAGTGTGTTGTATAGCTTCATCTTTTGTTTTCCGTTCAAGATTATTAAGGAGTTCGGTGGCATAATTTATACACTCTGATTTTATCTCGTTGAACGGACGGCCGTCAGTAATCTTGAAGCCGCTGGCATAAGGATGCCCGCCGCCGCCAAAATGATTGGCCAGCTTGGCTGCTACGTCATAGCCCAGGTTGGCACGTATCTTGCCGGTAATGTGACCGTCATTATATATCTTGAAAGCTACAGCCAGCTGTGCGCCGGTGGTGTTGCGCATTTCATCCATCACTAGCATTGAAGGGTTGTAGGCGGGGCTGTACTTTTCGATTTCGGCCCACGGTATGGTAACGGATGCCACGCGCCCATCAGCGTAATATTCGATGCGCTGCAATAGCTCGCCCTTGTATTTGACCAGTTCCGGACTTTTGCGCATTAGCTCACGCCGGTTGCTTTCGAGCCTGGCAAGGCTGGCACCCTTTTCTACCAGCTCGCCAACGATGTGTATGCTGCGCGCGGTTGTCGCTTCGGAGGTCAGGCCCAGGCTGTCAGACATAATCGAGGCGGTGAGAAATTCAACAGCTCTTTGGTTGAGCGGCCAGTTGAATTCCTGCGCCAGCTCATAGATAATTTCGCCGGTTGCCACAGCTTTGAGGTTGCAAACGACATTGGCAAAGTGGACGGTATTTTCCACGTCGTGGTGATCTAGCACAATACACGGCTTGCTGGCAACAAAGTGTTGGTTGCCTGATTGCTGTAGTTTTTCCATTAGGGCTAAAGCTGAAGTATCAACAATGATGCTCAGGTCGAAAGATGACGGCACCTCCCGCAGAACGCGGTCCCAGCCCTTGAGATAGTGCAGGTAACCCGGGATGTCTACGCCACAATACAGGTAAACAGACTTGCCCATGTCGCCCAGGATTTCTTCCAGCGCCAAAGCGGAGCCAAGACTGTCGCCGTCCGGGTTGTCTGCCTGTACGACAAGAATTTTATTGGCAGCGTCAATTAACTGTTTGAGGTCATCGTGCATATCTATATTGTACGGCGTTGAGGGCAATTCTTCTACAGCCCCTTGATAGCTTTACGGATTTGGGGCAATGCCCGGTGGTACTCAGGACAGGCGAATTCTTTGGAGCTGATAAATTCGACGTCTTTCCACTCTATTGCGGCAACGTCATCGTCGGCGGTCATTGTTCCGCTCCAGTCTGTCACCAGGAAAAGCGTATCGCAAACGTGTGTGTCGTTCTCGTAAGGATTTGGTGCGCTGGCAACGTAACGGAAGGCGTTGATGGTGATGCCCAGCTCTTCTTGGGCCTCGCGCTTTACTGCATCTTCCAGGCTTTCATCAAGGTCTACGAAACCGCCGGGAAAGTCATATTTACCCTTTGACGGCTCGTTCTTTCGCTTGGCAAATAGCACCTGGCCGTCTTTGGCGAACAATAATGCGACTGCTGACCTGGCGTTATTATAATAATGATGCCCGTTCTGGCATGTGTAGCGAACGTCGGTCCGCGAAACAAGTTTTGCTCCGCAGTCTGTGCAGTAGTTGAGTATCATAGCATTGTCCGTCCTTCCAGAGCCCGGCTTAGGGTGATTTGATCGGCATACTCCAGGTCGATGCCAATCGGCAGGCCGCGGGCCAAGCGGGTTATTTTGATATTCTTGCCCTCAATTTGTTTTTGGATATACAGCGCTGTTGTTTCGCCCTCGACACTGGCGTTAGTAGCCAAAATAATTTCCTTAACGCCGTCCTGGTCTATGCGGTCGGCCAGCTCGGCGATCCGAAGCTGTTCCGGCCCGACGCCATCGATTGGCGATACCAGGCCGCCCAGCACGTGATAGGTACCGGCAAAACTGCCGGTCTTTTCCAGGGCGACGATGTCAAACGGCTCTGCCACTACGGCTACTAATGTTTTGTCGCGCTTGGGGTCGGTGTAAAGGTCGGACAACTCCTGGTCGGCCGGAATCAAGGCAAAGGTTTTCTTGCAGAAACCGATGTTGCCGTGCAGCGCCTTGAGCGAGTCAGCCAGCGCGTGTGCTTTGGCCGGGTCACGGCGCACTAAATAATACGCATAGCGTTCAGCAGTGCGCGGACCAACGCCTGGCAACTTGCCCAGTGCGTCAATAACAGCGGTTAAGGCCGGAGGCAAAACATTCATAAGATCTGTTTGCTTCTGCTAAAGTCCGAGATCGCCAAGCATGCCCATCATCGGCTGCATTTTTTCGGCTGCCAGCTTTTGGCTGGTCTGTATAGCTTCCTTAACGGCATCTTCCAGCCAGCGCTCCAGCTGTCCGATGTCATCCAGGTCAACATATTCCGGGTCGATGTGTATCTTTTTGATCTTCTGCTCACCAGTAATCTCTACCTTAACGGCCCCATCACCCTTTTCGATAGTAATAATCTGTTTTTGCAGTTCTTTCTGTAGCTTCTTAACTTTAAGCAACATCTTAGCCTGATCTAAACGGCCCATAACTAACTCCTTTTATTGCTTCTTTATTGTATCAGATGTGGTATAGGTAAATACCTGTTTGGTCTCCGGGGCGTTCGGCCAAGCGACAAAGTATTGCGTCAAGGAATACCACCCGACCGTAATCAAGGCCAGCCCCATTAACGCATACCCGCTATATTGGGCAATGACATTCCGCGGAAAGACTACTAGCCAGCGGTCGAGCATAAATCCTATCCCTGAGGCGGCTATCAGGTAAATGAACGGTATGATCAGCGAGAGAGTGGCGCCGCCGCCCAGGCCGATCAAAATCCAGCCGACAAGGATTACACCGAGGCACAATTTGACCCGCCCTAATTTTCGGTGGCGCAAATATAGGTAGCTGCCAAGCAGGAACATGGCCGAGGTGAAGAAATCGATAACCGGAATATGTCCAAGCCAATGCTGAGCGTCGGCGGGCCCGCGAGCAAACAAGTTGACCGGTACTTCACCCAGGTTTTTTAGTACGTCAAACGGCATAGGCCAGCCGTTGGCAGGCAGCCCGATGACTGTTTTGGCTAACGCGGGATCATGGTAAATCGCCAGCCCCAACGGCGCGAGTGCCGCCAGTAAGATCAGCCCGCCGCAAGTTACGACCCACAGGTTCTTTTTGAATGCCCGGTCGATGTGCTTCCACTGCAGAACGATGCCGATGCCGATAAATACAATCATGCCCGGCACATATAACATCGCTGATGTCAGGATGAACCCGGCCAGCAAGACCCAGGGGTTTGCCGTACGGTGTACCCAGAGGTAGATAGAGGTCAGCATCAGAATACCGAACATCATCGCGCCCGGATCGCCGAATCTGGCGATATGCAGGAACCAGGCCGAACAGCCGAACAACAGGGTGCCTATAACAGCCACGCGCTCTCCATGCCAGCGGCGCACTAGCCCATAGAAAAACAGCAAAGTTGCCAGACCGACCAGCATGGCCGTAACCCTTGTGGCAAACAGGCTGTTGATGCCCAGGTGGCTCAAGGCGTTGGTTACTAGGGCGAAAGGCGCGTTAATCGGATGGTGAAAAATGTAGGATAAGCTGCTGCTGTTTGAGGCGGCCAGAACTTCGTCTGCGCTGTAGCCCTTAGTCAGGGTATTGAGTTTGAGCCACAGCAAAAGCGCCAGAGACGCAAATACCCCTGCGTACAAGACAATACGATCCCACCCTTCAGCCAGTCTGCCTTTAACCTGCATAGTTGATGGAATTATATCATTAGAAGCACATGCGTTAATATGGCTAATAAATATTTGTTAGGCCCGCGACCAGCCGGGCGCTACTCAGCCGCACCCAAGTTAGTTAGATACTGTTGCTCGGCTGCGCTAAAGGCCTGTATGTGTCCGGCTGCCAGGTCGGCTTGCCCGCCGATAACTTGGGCGTGCGCCTCGGCCAGATCACTTTTGGCTACGCCGTTTTCGAATTCTCCGCCGGCTGACCGTGCGGTGCGAGCTATGTCGTCGGCCATATTACGCATTACGCCCAAACTGTGCCTAGCCTCATTCAGGTAGTTGGTGGTCTGTACTATTGTTGTCCAAAGGCCGTCTACGTGGTCGCTGATGTGGCCGGTCGACGTTTCGATACCTTGGCTTGCCTCGGCCATTGCCTGGGCGGGACCGCTACTCGTATTATCTCCTAGGGCTTGGTTTGTTAGCGTCCGGCCATCTTGAACGCTGGCAGTGCAGCTATCTACAGCGGTATTGATAGTGCGCTGCCTGGTGAAGCGCGCTTCATACAATGCGCTGTCCAGCCCTCTTTGATCGCCGTAAACGGAATTTATCAAAGCCGCCAGCCCCTCAGCCGCTGTTGCGATTTCGCCCAGCCCGCTTCGAAGGGTTGCGGCGCGATCACTGATGTAGGTGTACGCCTCGACGGGAGCGTTGGCTTTAATGTGGTGGACCGCCTCCTCTGCCTCGTTATAATGTTGTACTGCGCCGTCTAGTTGCTCGCGTGTTTCTTGCAATGAACTCATGTACGAATAATATGACAGAAAGCGTACAAATTCTAGCATTTGTCTGGGTCTTATTCACCCGCGCCTATTCCCTCTAGGTATTCCTGTTTTGCTGCATCGAATTCTTGAGCCTGCTCACCTATTCGGTCGGCGTGCTCGCCGACCGAAAACGCCTGCCAGGCTGCTGTCTCGCTTAACCTCACGCACTGGCTGCCTAGAGTGTCAGACCCCTCAGTGGCTGCAATTAGCAAACTTGCTTTTAGGCCTAAATCTCCTAACTTTTTCCTAATGCCGGCCCCTGTCTCTATCAGAGCCAATGTCGTATCGCTAAGCTCCTGGGTACTTTCGCGCAAGCCGTCGACAGACGTAGAAATGCCTTGGCTGGCGCTATTCATCCTTCCTGCGGATTCGTCAAATACATGGTCACCCAGAGCCTCGCATTTATTTGCATGGCCTTCTTCGGCGCTGTCGATGCAGGCGCCTAGGTAATCATTAATAGTCCCGCCTGGACTTAGCAGACGCCGGGCGCATGCCATGGCATCCATGCGCCAATGGGTGATCATCGCCGCATCTATTAAGTCTTTAAGATTTCTTGCGGCTGCGGCGATTGCACCTAACCCTGTTAGTGTGTCTTGGGCGTTTCTTCCGATTTGCTCATAGGTTTCCATGCCGGTACTGGCTTTTAGCTGTGAGGCGGCCTCCCTGGCTGCATCATAGTGCGCCCCGGCACTGTCTAATAACTCGTGCATTTCTTGCAAGGAGCTCATTTATGAATGATAAGACAGAAAACGTACAATGCAAAATGCTTAACAGGCAGTCTTATTCAGCTGCACCGATTGACTGTACGTACGCTGTTTCCGCCTCCTGGAAAGCCTCAGCGCAATCTATTATCGTGCCTGATTGGCCGTGGACGGCTGCGGCATGTTGGGTTGTCAGCTTGGCGTCGTTGACGCAGCCCGCGAAATCGTCTGGGGCCAGGCGTGAGGTCTCGACAACGCCTGCCATAGCGCCTCTAATTTGCACAAGCATATCGTGAACGTTGCCTGTCCCCTCGTAGACTTCGCCGGAATGCCGACGCAAAGCCCTGATACTCTCAGACAGACCGGGCATTGTTTCTGCAATCATACTGCCGGATGCGGCCATTATTGAAACGTTTTCATTGCATGGGGAGGCAGCCTCAAGCACCGGATCTTGCGCCGCGAAGGCGTATTCGGCGTTGCTGGCGCACCCAAATGACACCCTCAGGATATCATCGGCTGTGACAGAGCGAATCGAACCCGCGAGCTCATGAGTTTTGCGCTGTTGTTCTAGTGCTGCTACAACCATGTCGTCTAGCTGTTGGGCTGCGGCTGCTATTCTTCCCAGCCTCTCATGCAGGCTAATGGTACTAGTCACCAGCTCGGTACATGCACCTCTTGGAGTTGCTTCGCGTATTTCTTGTGCTGCTTCGCTTGACGTGTTGTAGTATCTGGCTGCTGTATCTAACTGCTCTCGTATAATTTGGAGGTCGCTCATTTTTTAATCATAGCACTAACGGTATACTATTCCGCAAACGGGTCGTTGTGCTTTTTATCTAAAGAGCGGAAGCGCTGCTTGTCGCGGTCAAAGTAAAGATCGACGTTGCCGGTCGGGCCGTTACGGTGTTTTTTGATCAGTATGGTAGTAATGTTCTTGTTCTCGGTTTCCGGGTTGTAGTAGTCTTCGCGGTAGATGAATGAAACTACGTCGGCGTCTTGCTCGATAGAACCGGATTCGCGCAAGTCGGCCAACTGCGGGATCTGCGGGCTGCGGTTTTCTACGGAACGGCTGAGCTGTGACAGCGCGATCAGCGGTACGTTTAATTCGCGGGCAACGCCCTTCAGCCCTCTGGAGATCTCGGAGATTTCCTGAACACGGTTGTCGCTGCCGCCAAACCGGCTGCCTCCGCTCATCAGCTGCAAGTAGTCCACGATAATTAAGCCGATTCCGTGTTGGTGGGCTTCCCTGCGCGCCTTGGTGCGTAAGTCACCTACGGTGATTCCGGGAGTGTCGTCGATGTATACCGGAGCTTCGCTCAAAGTGCCCATCGCCTGGCCGATTTTTTCAAAGTCGGTGTCGGTTAGGTTGCCGGTTCGCAGGGCCCAGGCATCAACTCCGGATTCCATGGACAATAAACGGTCCACAAGCTGCTCTTTGCTCATTTCCAGGCTAAAGAACAGCACGGGTTCTTTGGACGAGACGGCTACGTTATGTGCCAGGTTTAGTACCAGGGCGGTCTTGCCCATTGACGGCCGGGCGGCCAGAATAAACAAGTCACTGCGCTGCAGACCGGCCAGCACGTTATCTAAATCGCGGAAGCCGGTCGGTATACCGCGAATAGCGCCTTTGTCCTTGTGCAGGTCATCCAGGCGGTCGAAACTGTCAGCCAATATGGTTTCGAGTGAAACAACAGTTTGCTTGACGTGCTTCTGGCTTACTTCAAAAAGTCTTAGCTCGGCTTCTTCGATCAGTTCGCGCAGCTGCTTGGATTCGTCGTATCCCAGGGTTGTTAGATCCTGGCTGGCATGAATTAGGCGGCGGCGCATGGCCTTTTGGGCGACGATCTCGGCGTACTGTTCAACGTGGGTGGCCGTTGGAACGAAGTTGGTCAATTCCGTCAGATATGAGGGGCCGCCGACCATATCCAGGTAACCGCTGTTTTTGAGCTGGTCAGCCAGGGTTAGAACGTCAATCGGGCTGCGCCGTTCATACAGGGCAATCACAGCCTCGTAGATACGTTGGTGGCGTTGGTCAAAAAAATCGTCCAGCGTGATAGCGTCGGCGATTTTTACCAACGCGTCAGAGTCGATTAGGATCGCCCCTAGTAACGAGGCTTCAGCCTCAAGGTTCTGAGGCTGCTGTTGGCTGTTGCTCCCCGGATTCATAGTCTTACGATTCTAGCACCTCAGCTCCGCCGAAGATATTGCTAATGTTTGATACGGTTTCATTTGCTTGCGGTCCGGCTTGTTGAGGAGCGCTGGCTGGCGGCGGTTTTGGTATGTCATCGGGCGGCTGCGGTGCAACAGGCGCAGAACCGTTGCTAACAGTGCACTGGACAATTATGTCTTGCCCGGTTATGTCCTTGACGACATCAGTCAGCACCTGTCGGTTGCGGGCTTCGCTGAGGCGTTTTTTGTGAAAGGCGAACTGGCATTCCAGAGTGATCATACCCGGCTCGAAGCATGGCCGCGCAGTGTGCACGATACTGAACAATGTGTTGTGCTTAGCTTTGATTGCCGATAAAATATTCAGCCAAACCGATTGGTCTACTACCGTGTCGGACACTGGCGATCGTGGGCTGACATTATCAGGTTCGGCTGGCTGAACCGGGGCTGCTCGCCGCAAACTGCTGGGATGAGGTTCAGTAATGACCGGCGCATTATTGTGCACGGCTTGAGTCATGACTTTTGGCTTGGCAGGCTGTGCGGCTATGCCCGCAGCTGCGGGCTGACCGGCCAAAGCAGTATCGAGCAAAGTAATCTCCAGATAAGCCCGGGGGCTTGACGACGACGGAACGTTCAATAGTGCCGACATCAGTTTTAACGTACCGTCATTTGGTATCCGCGGCTTACCGCCCAGGAGTTCTTCCCGCAAGGCTTGCGCCAGCTGTTTGGCCGTCTGGGACGGTTCATATCCCTGCCCGGCGGCTTGTCGCAAAGAGCTGGCCAAAGCGGCCGCATCGTGAGCTGCCAAGGCGGTCAATAGGTGCTCGATGTGTTCCTTTGGGGCCAGCCCCAGGACCTGCTGTACATCAGCCAGAGTAATTTTGTCTCCACTGTTGCGTATTTGGTCAAGCAGACTGATGCTGTCGCGAAAGCTCCCCTCGCCATGCTCGGCGATTAACTCCAGGGCGGTGTCATCAACACTGATTTTTTCTTTTTTCGCAATATCTTTTAAATGGGCGGTTACTTTAGATAAATCAACAGGCTTAAAGGAAAAACGCTGCGTTCGGCTGATAATGGTTTCCGGTAATTTGTGTGCCTCGGTCGTAGCCAGTATGAACACGGCATGGGCCGGCGGTTCCTCGAGTGTTTTCAGCAAGGCGTTAAAAGCCTCTTTGGTCAGCATGTGTACCTCGTCGATGATGTACACTTTGTACTTGGAACTGGTCGGAGCGATATGCACTTTGTCGCGCAGGTCGCGGATTTCATCAATTCTGCGGTTTGACGCTGCGTCTATTTCGATAATGTCCAGGTGGTTGGCGTCGTCCTCGTACGGTAATCCATTGATTTCGTGAGCCAGAATGCGCGCGATTGAGGTTTTGCCTACCCCGCGCGGCCCGGTAAACAGGTAGGCATGACTAATAGTACCGTTGGCGAGCGACCGTTCTAGAGCAGCGGTAATGTGCTCTTGCCCTACGACTTCGCTTAGCTTCTGCGGTCTGTGGGTACGATAAAGCGCGCGAGCCATACTAGAAACTCGCGCGCATTACAGCGCCTTTAACAAAGTTGCGACCCCTCACACTCATAACTACATTCTAGCAGAAAAGGTTTTGAAAAAGCGTTGTGTTATTGGCTTGCAGCTGAAAAATGCCAAGTATACAGTCCTCTCTTAGAGGGCTGCTTCCAGGGCTGCCCATTCGGCATTGCTGTCGTCTTCGGGAACGTTGACGCTTACTTGGTCGCCTGGCTTGGCCTTGAAATATGTAACGCTAGCTAGTAACACGCGGTACTCTTTGTCGCCGACGCTGACGAAGTAGTGGCCGTTTTCCAGTTTAAGAGTACCTACTATCTGCTTACGCGGAATCGGTCCGATTTGCTTGTACAAAAAAGCGCCGTCATCGGCAACTGTCAGTTTGAGGATGTCGCCCTGTACCAACTTGGACTTGCTGGCGTAGTTTGCAGGAACGGGATAGGTTTTGCCGTCTGAACCGACCATATTCTGGCCGTCGAAGACGCCCTCAATGATTTTGCCTAAACTTTCGTCTTTGGCAACAGGTTGAATTCGTTCGTCATCACCCACTAGGCTAATCAACAATTCGTTAGCTGCCGCTAAGTTAGTCTCAGCCTCTTGGATTAACGCTCTCAGTCGCTTGATCTGTTTATCTGGTACATCTGCCATGTCGTAGTCGTCTCTCTAACTCAAAAAGTGTTTGTTTTACCACACTTACACCTAAGACTATCACGAACGTGAAGTCAAGTCAAAATAATCATTTATGCTGTGGATAGTTTTATTATATCTAGCTACAGGTAGTAGTTTATATTAAAATTAACTTAATAAAAAACGAATTTTTTAGGAACTGAGTTTTGAGTTCACAAGAGCAGTCTAATATCAGAGTTGTTGGGCCTTATCGTGAGGTGCCTAACCTGGCGGATGACTTACAGAGTTACCTGCAAGATACTAGGAGCAATTTGATTGTGCCTGGCGAGGCGCAGAAGACCGACGAAGAGTTGCGGATGATCGAGCAGATCAGCGAGTCCTTAGCCGCCGTCTGTGACGAAATTGGCGTGGGCGTAAGAAGCCGGCTGCTGTTGCCAAGAGACTACCACTTTTTCGATTCCCGTAAGGACTTTGATGATGCCGCCAGAGCCGTAGGCCAAGGCGATATTCCGGGAGGCGGCGGTGTCTATTTTCCGAATATGGGTCTGTGGTGGGTTAGGAGAAAGGAGAAGTACGAAAACGTTACTGGCATGGCGCACGAAGGCGCGCACTCTGTGAGCCTGCACACGGCAAGGATGGTAATAATCCGCCAGGAGGTTGTGGACGGGGACACTCATAATTCTCTCGATGGCAAGATTTGGCATGGCTGTCAGTTTCCCGGCGGCGGGCTTAAGGAGGTAGTAACAGATATGCTCGCCCGGCGCGCAGTGCTACACGACGGTTGGAAGAAGATGCTCTATAGCTACTTCTGCCCGGACACGATATGCACTGAACTGGTTGACAAGGCGGCTAGGCAGCACGACATGAACCCCAAAGACGTTGAATCACTTCTGATAGAAGGTATGCTTACGGGCCACAGTAGGGGGTTTCGGCTTCTAGCGGGTGCGATTGGTACTTTAGGCATGAGAGAGCTGGTGCGTTCATCTGGCTATGAAGAGAAGGAAGTGTACTTAGATTTTGCGCGCAGGCACGGTTTGACCAGGTCGGCTGAAATATTAGAGGCTGATATCGCCGGCGAACGTGTTGATATGCCTTTTCAGTGGAATGCACACAGCTCTTCTGACGCCCCCGCCCCAATACAGGAGGCGCCAACAGCTCCGGCGCAGGAGCTGACAGGTTTGTTAGGAGCGGTGGCCGTTACGGTTTCTCGACTCGCATTTATTGAGGCTCCGCAATTAGCCGATATGGCGGCAGATATCCGGCAAGATGTAAGCTCTGCTTTGGAATTATTGCAGTCGCTGGACAGACCATCGTCCGGCTCTGGCGGAGCCTTAGCGCCGCAGATAGAAGCCTTAAACCAGGCTATCCGCAAACTGCTTGAGGCCCAGGAACTTTTGGCTGGCAGAGACACTGGTGTTGCGGATACTCTGCAAAGGTATTTGAGCGCTATCTCTGGTGTGAATTATGATTGGTAATCCTCAGTAATGCCTGAGATGCAAAAAGACCTGCGGATATCCGCAGGTCTTTTGGTTTGTCGAAACAGACTAGGCCAGTTCGACGGTTGCGCCAGCTTCTTCCAAAGCTTTCTTGGCTTTTTCGGCGTCTTCTTTCTTAGCCTTTTCAAGAACAGGCTTAGGAGCGCCGTCAACGACAGCCTTGGCTTCACCAAGACCGAGGCCGGTGATGTCTTTAACAGCCTTGATGACTGCGACCTTCTGGGCGCCAGCGTCCTTCAGGATAACGTCCCACTCAGCCTTTTCGTCAGCTGCGGGAGCAGCGTCACCGGCAGGAGCGGCGGCAACGGCAACAGCGGCTGCTGCCGGCTCGATGCCATATTCGTCCTTCAGGATGGTTTTAAGTTCGTTTACTTCCAAAACAGTCAAACCAACAAGCTGTTCTGCGAGTTTCTTTAAATCTGCCATGATTTAGTCCCTTTCAAATATTAATTAGCTGCTTTTGCTTCAATTCCATCCAACAGACTGTGCAAATTGCCAGACAAGGCATTTGTTGTGTCGTTGAGCGGCGAAGTAAGCGTTGCGATAACTTGAGCGATGAGTTGTTCTTTGCTTGGCAAAGTGGCCAGAGCCTTAACTTCATCGGCACTGATGAATTTGCCTTGGGCCGTAATGGCGCCGACAAATTCGATGGTCGGGTTTTGCTTGGCAAAGGTAGCCAGCGCTTGGGCGGGAGCTACTTCGTCTTCACTGTTGAAGGCGTATAGCAGCTGGCCGTTCAGGGCGCCGGTTTCGACCTCTTTTAAGGTGTCAACGCTTTGCAAAGCTTTAATGACCAACCGGTTCTTGACGACACGCAGTTTTGTGCCGCCTTCACGAGCGTCGCGCCGGAGCTGCTGGATGGCTTTTACGGTAGTGCCCTGGTATTTGGCAACTACGGTCATCTTGGATGAACCAAGAGCCTCGGCAACTTCCTTTACGACTTCGTCTTTCTTCTGTTTGCTTAAAGCCATAAATTTCAATTTCCCTTTTAGTTAAATCTTCGACCTAGATTGTTAAGGATGAGCCAAAGAAAAAATCTTTGGCCACACGACCAAAGATTTGCAAAAGCTAAAACAATTAGATTGTTTCATCGCCTAGGCAGCGGATTAAGCCTTTCGGCAGCTGCGGTCTTCGGTAATGTACAAGAGTAATTTTACCCTTTAGGAGCGAAAAAGTCAACGTTATTGCCGGTTGGTTGGGGAGGGATATGTTTTGGCCTACAATAAGGCATATGTGGCTTGTTTTTTTGGCACTGCACCTGGTTGGGCTTACCGGCTATAATTTGCTGCTGCGGCGTTCGTTAGTGTCCAATGGGGACCCTTGGACTCTGGCGACCTTGATGCAGACCGGCGTGGCTTTGCCGATGATACCGGTGCTGTTTATTGTGCCGCTGGATTTTTCGGTTTACACCCCTTCGGTTATTGCCATGGTGGTTGCTGTAATTGCGCTGGCGATACTCTTGCACCTTGCTAACGTCAAAGCCTTGCAATATCTTGAGGCCGGCGTTTATTCGGTGCTTTTTAACTTCCGGATTTTATGCACGACTATTCTGGGTATCGTATTTTTGGGCGAGAAAATTCTTCCCTTGCAGATATGCGGCGGTCTGTTGATATTTTTGGCGATCCTGACAATACGCCAGAAAAAAAGCCGTCACATCACGCGTCTTGGTATCATCTGGGGTTTGGCGGCAGCAGTTATTATCAGTTTTCTGAATATGTTTGATAAGCGATTGGTCAGTGGCATCGGATACATCCAGTATGCAGTGCCGGTTATGCTGGTAGCAGCGGTTATTATGTGGGCGGTCTTGCTGCTGCGCAAGCGTCCGATTCGGACGGCCGAGTTGTGGCAGCCGCGCATGGCGTTGCTAATGGTGCTGCGGGCCGCTGCCGCCTACGGCATGTTATTTGCGTTTTACGCTGGAAGCAAATTGAGCGTAGCCACATATATATCTAGCTTGAGCGTTATCACTACGGTAGCTCTGGGCATCTTTCTGCTAAAGGAAAAGGATTATTTACTGCAAAAATTGGCTTCTACGGCTTTGGCGGTCCTGGGCTTAACTTTTATTTTGGTTGCAAACTTGCACCCGTAAACGCAGCGTTATACTCTGGCGGTTTTTTCAATGTAGTCGCTGAGGATGTCAGGCAACTGGCAAAAGCTGGATTTGTCCATCCATTCTTTGCCGCTGTGGTGCCCGCCGCCTGTCGGGCGCGTGGTGGCACATGGAATACCCCGTGATAGAAAGTAGGCGGCGTCACTGGCCCCATAAGATAATACGCCGGCGCCTTTAATGCCGGTTACGTTTTCAACGCTCAGTGCAAATTGTTTCAGGAAGGGGTTGTCTAAATCATGCTGGATGCACGGGAAGTAAGTAATTACACTATACTCCGCCTCGTATTTGTCGCATATTGCCTGTACAGCCTTTTTGATGCGCTCATACTCCCCGCTGTTCATGAGACGAATATCCAGGACGGCTGTGGCCTGCCCCGGCAGTTGGTTCGGGGCCTCGCCGGTTTGTATCTTGCTGATATTCAGCGTATTGGTGTTCGGGCCGGCGTTTTCAAAAAGTTTCTGCACTTCTCTTAGCAGCTCCAGCATCTTAAATGAGGCGCTCTTGCCGGTCCACGGCCTTGACCCGTGGGCGGCCTTGCCGTTGACCGTTATGCCAACGTACCAGGCGCCTTTGGCGGCGGATTCTAGCTGCCAGTCATCGCCACCGTCCAGCAGCACGGCCGATTTGGGTATAAAGCCGTCTTCCAACAGATGTGTGACGCCGTTGCTTTGGGTTTCCTCGTCACTGGTTATCATGATTCCAAAATCGTAATCGGTTAGGCGGTCCTGGAGGCGGTCCGCCAAAACCATATACCCGGCTATGGCATATTTCATGTCCCACACGCCTCGGCCAAATAGTAAGCCGTCCTTTTCGTGTAACATGAAATCTTCGTCCCGGGCGGGCACTACGTCGCAATGGGCGGCAAGCATTACCTTAGGAGTTTTAGTCAGCTGGGTGGTGGCTACAAGCAAATCGTAGCCATCGTAAGAGCGTCGAACAGTATGCAGGCCCCGCTCTTCAAGAAAGCGGCTGATAAAATCAAGGGCGCGATTGTTCTCGGTGAAATTACCAGTAACCGTACGCATCCCGACTAATTTTTGTAACAAATTCAACAGAGCCTTTTCAGTCATAAACCCGCCTTAAGTAATTCCAAAAATTATATTCCCTTATGGCCGTTTTGCAAAAATTTAGTCAGCTTGATCGTTGAGGAATCGGCGCAGTACGTGCTTGTACTGTCCAAACCCCTCAACACTGAGCCATTCTTTATCTGAATGGTGGTCGCCTGCTTCCGGCGATACTACGATGCATAGAATATTTTTGGCAGCCATATAACGGGCATCGCTCGACCCGTTCGCGATCTTGGTGCCGGGCGTTTTGCCGGTCACATCGGCTACCGCTTTTTTGAATGCCACTACAAAAGGATTGTTTTGGTCAGTGACCACTGCATCTCCGTTTTCGAATGCCCGTTTTACTGTGGCAGAATGTTTTGCGCAGATTTTATCGATTTGTTGGCGTATTCTGACTTGGTCTTCGCGGCTGATAGTGCGTACATCTAGCGTAGTGACAGCCTTGTCGGCTACCTGGTTAGTCGCTTCCCCGGAGTGGAGCGTACCTATATTGACTGTATTGGTCTTCGGCCCCTGGCCCGGGAACAGCTCCATAATTTCGCTTATGATGTGGTGCATGCTTTCTGCTGCGCTATGCCCCAGCCATGGTACAGAGGCGTGTGCGGTCACGCCTGTAGTGACAATCTCAAACCAGTCTACGCCTTTCGCGATACGCTCCATCTGCCAGTTTGCGCCACCGTCTGGGAGTATGCAGACATCGGCGCTATAACCGGCCTCAAGGATTTTGAGCATGCCGTTTTCGCCGCCGATTTCTTCGTCACTGGTTATGACTATGCTGAAGTCGTAATCGGCAAGGCGGTCTTTGAGGTCATCGCTAAGTTGCATGAAGTTGGCGATGGCGAACTTCATATCCATTACGCCGCGACCATAATACTTGCCGTCGCGTTTTTGCAGCTTGAACATGTCTGGCGGCGCTGCGGTAACGTCGGTGTGTGCCGCCAGCATAATTTTTGAGTGCCTGGCGCCCGGACGCGTAGTTGCGACCAGTGACGCGTACCCGTTGCTTTCGTAATACTTGACGTGCATGCCGCGCTTGGCTAAATAATCGCCGATAAATTTAACCAGGCCAGCGTTGGCTTGCCGGTTGCTGGTGAGCGTCGGCGTTTCGATTAGTTTTTTGAATAGATCTTCCATAATTCTTCCTAAAGTTAAAACCGGACCCTAAGGCCCGGTTTGGTTTTAGCGTTATCTGGTTGCGCTTAACCGAGCCTCTTTCTGGAGGTAACGACAAAGCAAATCATAAAGCGAGACATACTCATACCAATTATTATACTATCATTAACTTTATAGTCAAAGTAACGTTGTTTGGCGGTTTATGGTCATCGGCATTATGGCACCCCCATGGTAAAATTAACTGAATGCAGCAAAACAACAAGCTTGAAGAGCTAAAACGCGCCCTTGAAAAGGCCGATATCCCACACGAGATTATCGTCCATCCCCTAATCACAACCGTGCAAGAAGGGTTGGATTATCTCGGTATTACGGCTAATGAGGGGGTTTCAACACTCGTTTTCATGGCGGACGGCAAGCCTGTATCCGTAATCCGACGCGATGACCAGAAGCTGAGTTTCAAGAAAATCAAGAAGATACTGGGCGTCAAGAACCTTATGCTCGTAAGCCGCCAGGAGCTCCAAGAACTTACAGGCTGTGACATCGGATATGTATCTCTCTACACCCCAAACCTATCTCCTGTCATGGACGAGACCATACTGGAGCAGGTTCATGTATACGGAGGGACTGGCTCCCCGGAACATGATTTGAAGATAGCGCCCCGGGAGCTTGTTAAGCTTACTGGTGCGCGTATTGCAGATATTGTAGAGGCACCCTAAGTACCTCGCGTGTCCATAGATTGAGTTGTCTTATGCAGGAAGGTCGGCAGTTTAAGGAGTTGTAGTAGGCCGGGTTATGATAGGCCCTATGGAGCATAACTATAGGCGCGAATAATTCAATAAAGTTCCGCAACAGCCCTAGCCAAGCTGGCGATGTATTCTATGCGATTTACCGTTTGGCCATCGAAGCTGTCTGTCTCGTCGTTGGTAAATATTACAAGGATAAAAGTGTGTCCGTTGTACTCGATAATTGCGGCGTCGTGAAGTTCGCCTTCGAGTGTGCCGTATTTATGGTACGTGGTCGCGCTGTTTGGCAGCGCCGCGTCGATCATGTTGTTGTCGGAATTTGCCATATATGATAGCAACAGTTTAGCGTGAGCTGCTGTAAGCAGCTTGCCCTTGTAGAGCTGCGCCAGCAGGTTTGCTTCGTCTGCGGTGGTAATAGTATTCGGGTAAGCGGTCCAGTCCTGCATGCCAATACTTGCACCATAGGTTTCCAGGACGCCATAGCCCAGGTATTCGTTCAGGGCATACCAGGCATCATTGTCACTGTTTTCTATCATCCGCCGAATTAGGTTTGTAGCCGTATCACCGTTAATGTATTGGGATAACGTGGCTACGCCCTGCTCAACGGCATGCAGGTAGGCGGCGGCGGTTATCAGTTTGGTTGTGCTGGCGCCGCGGAAGACGGTGTCGCTCATTCCGGCATTGACTTGTTGCCCGCTGGTTATGTCAACTACACTTACTGAGGTTGATATTTCGCTGTGGGCGGCGATTATCGTCTCGAGCGAATCGGTCATTGCCGAGGCGTCAAAAATAGTGCCGCTAGAGTAATCGGCATCCTTGCCGGTTCGTTTGTCTTGTGTGGAAGTTGATGCGGTTTGGTTGTCCGCAGCCGCTTTGTGGGAGCGGATGTAGAACACGTAGCTGGCGGTTGTCAGGAAGCTCAGAAATAAGGCGCACAGCAGGAAGCGCGGTAACTTGTTGTTCATGAACATAATAATAGTATCGTTAAGTCAAGTTCTGCTGAAATTATACTTGGTACCGGGAAATACTATTTTTTGGTACTTTTGCTTGTCTTTGCCCCGGATTGGGCGCGGCGGGCAGTGCGAAGTGTTTTTGCAACACCGGACGGTATGCCGTGTTGCCTTCTTAGGATACGCTCGGCGTCTTTGCTGTGTATGTCAGGCCTGTTTATTTTGATAAGCGCATCTTCGTCAGTGAAGCTAGCACTTGCGGCCCGTATGCTGGCGGTTCTGACGCTCATATTGCGCGCATAAAGCGCCTGCTCGGCAGCAGCGACTGCAAAGCGTATGGCGCTCGGGTGGGTGGCGGCCAATTCACTCCGGGCACGCTCGGCACGGCTGTTGTTTATTGCGGCACCGCCCCGGCGTACTCCGGCCGCCACGGTCTGGCGCTGTGTGGCGATAGTTATCCCGGCCAGACCTAGGCCGGTTATGGCAACCCAGGGCAGAAGAGGTATTGGCTCCTGGTTGGATTGGTTGGCAGTTCCCTGGCCGGTGGAGGCTGCCTGCTGTGGTGTTGCGTCCCAGATAGTTCCTTCGCTGTCCACGGACCACATATGTGCCTCCCGGCTTGTAAGCACGTGCTCGCCTGCTCCTGCGCTGTTGGCGTGCCCGGTTGCGGCATTTAGGCCCGGCTCTGCAATATTCAGTATCGTATTGCTGGTGTTGCAGTTGGCCTTGCCGGAATTCAGGGTCAGATTAACAAAGTCGGACCATGCGGTAATCGCCCGCAGATCATCTTCGCTGAGCGGCTGCCGGGAATATCTCAAGCGGGTGCCCAGATAGCTGATTAGAGCCCGGCGCCTTTCGATAGGAGTCATCCTCTCAAAGTTCGGGATGACCTTTATCCAGTTTGATGTCAGGGCGCTGGAGTTGTAGCCTAGATCGCCGGAAACCACAGTCGGTCCTATGGCGTGAGGCTTTGCCTTGCTGTCCGGGACGATCCAGTATTTAACCTTGCCGTGTAGGGGCTGCGAGGAGGCGGGCAGCTTAATAGCGAAGGTGCCGTCCTTGGCGGCCATGACCGGAACCGCCTTGCCGTCAACGCTGATAGCTGCTATTTTAGCGCCGGCAAGCACAGGGAGAGGCGTAAAATTGCCCGCGTTTTCTATATGTAGAGTGTCACCGGGAGTCAGGACGCGCTGAACTTCAACCCATTGCTTATAGCTGTGCTCATCAAGTGTAGTCGGGTATTCGACGGCGGGTTCCTGCCGCTGCCAGTAGTCGAGTCTCCACTCAATGGTCATAGGCTCGATCGGCTTGCCATGGTTGTCTTGCTTATTACCCTGAAGGTTGCCTGACGTTGCTTCCGCCCAGTATCCGGCCGTTTCCATGCCGTGCGGGGACAGGGTCCATTCGACCGTGTCGGCGTCATCCGACACATTTCCTACGCCGGAATTGCCCCTAAACGACCAGTTGTTATTTTTTTGGCCGGAGTGGTTGTTGTCGCGGGACGACTTGAAAATCCCCGAATAATCCGCCCGGGCTTGACGCCACCAGCCCCACGGACCGTTGACGGGTGATGCGCTGTTGACGCGGTCGCGTATTAAATTGTTGTCAACGTTCGCCGTTTCGGGGTCAAGTCCCTGCTCTGCCGCTATCCGCTCTCTGGCCTGTGCCCATAGGTCGGCATACGCTGTATCGGCTCTGGCCGTGCCTATAAGTGTGGTCAGCCCGCCGATTGCTACTGCCATAGAAAAAACACACGCCTTTATAAGGCGCTGCTCCAACAGGCTGTATTTTATACCGTGGCTGTCCGGTCTACCCAGACCTAGGACGTCTTGGGGTGTGCTGAAATTTAAATGTCCCACACACTGGAACCGTGCCCGTTCCCCGGCTGCTGCCGGCAATGCCGCCGACTGATTTTGCAGTATCTTGTAGACGCTTAACTCAAGCGCTCGGGTTGTCCGGGAATCGTTACCTGCGTTCGACAGAATTTGTGTCAGATCTTCTGGCCGGAAACCTAGGGCGCGCTCTAGCAGCGCGACAGTACCATCATAGAGTCCATTGACGGTATAACGGACGTTCATCCCGTCAACATGTGCTTCCCGGTGTTGCCGCTGCCGTCCGAAATTCTCCCAGCGTCCGGAAACGGCTACTGTAGTCTCGGACAACTCGCGCCCAAAAAGGCCGCGCAGTCGTGAGGACAGACGGGCATGCAGCGTTATCGGGTCGCGAGCGTATTCACGATGCAATTGAACCAGCGGGTGTTCCGGTTGACGTTCGCCCAACATATTGATGAGCGATTTTATAGTGTGCATGCCCTGCTCTGAGCGTATTTCTTGGACGGCTTTGATCCAGTCGCCAGGTGAGGCGACTTGCCAGACTTCTTTTCTGGCAATGCCGCCGACAAGCAGTTCTTTATTGTCTCCTAGCCACCTGCGGGAGGTCATTGTCCGTCCTACTCCTTCGAGACCAGAGATAGCGTTGGCTAGGCGGCCTTTGTTTACTACAAGCTGCGAAACGTCATTGTCTTGAGCCAGGCGGGCCATAATTTCCAGCTGTTCGGCCGCATCAGGAGTGCCCTGCTCTGTGGTGTCAGGCCCTGGCCAGTGGACGGCAATTTTACGGTCTCTGCCGTAACGGTAGCGGTAGACGTCATATTTTGCGCCAACGACAGCGCCGGGTCTGTCAGAAGATCGCAGATATGCGCGTTCTTGGTCGACTTCTGTGCGCAGGCTGGCCCATGTACCGGCGGCGCAGGCGACCATTGCGCCTGTGCCTGCTGCCATGCCTGGCGGATGACCGGATCCTACGAGTAGACCGGATATAGCTGAGCTTGCCAGGGCTATCTTGCCTATTCTCCAGGGGCGCAAAGAGTGCCGCGCATCCAGCACGTCTCCTTGCTCACGGACAATCGCAATATGCTCAGCGAACTGCTCGGCAAACTTTTGCTGAGTTTCAATAACGGGTTCTGGTATGGCTTCTGTCTCTGCGTGCGTAGTAGACGCCGGCGCAGCCAGAGTATTAGCGCTCATAAGGTGCAAATTATATCATATTTTGGCATTAAATGCCAAAAACGGTCTGAGCTTGGGCTAATACTTTAGACGGCTAAATTTTCCCAACGAATTTGCAGGCTTCTGCCAGCAGGGGATGCACCTCGGCGAGTTGGGCGTGCATAGCGCCGACCAGGCTACTGGTGGCGTTGTTGCTGCCAGGTTTTGTGCGCAGCTCGTGTATGTATATCGCCTCGCGGGCATTGTAAGTGACCTTCCAGCGCATGCGATGTCCGAACAGGACGGCATATTGGGCTTCTGCGCGGTAGCCTGCCTGCTCCAGCAGACTGTGCAATTTGAGGCTTATGTCGAAACAGGTTTCGAATTGATCAGACAACCCGGCAGCTTCAATAATCACCGGCACGTCATAACCGTAACGGGGCGTGAGGGCCTGCCACTCCAGGTCATCGACAACCCGATGACGCTGAAGCTCGCGGAAAACACTGTACTCGCAAGTTATATCCCAACTGTAGTGGACCTTTTCGAGGGCGCGCCCGGGTTTGTTTTTACGGGTTTGGCGCTGGCCGATATACGCCTCGAATACGTCAAGCTTACGGGCGTAGGGCCATGATTCCAGCTCGCTGCGTATGGCGTTCAGCGGCAGGCTGGAGTGCTCGTAAAGCATGTCGGCGACAATGTCCAGCTCGTTGCGCGGCCAAACGTCGGTTAATACTGCCATTTTGCCAGGTGCGGAATAGGTTTCTGGCAGATGCTTTTGCGCTATGCTCTGGGTTGCGGCACGGACTTGTGCCTGGTAGATCGTATCTTGGGCGCTATCTCCGTCGGTGCCCGCAAACGCCGGGACGGCTTTGCTCGTTTCCTGAAACAATGCCTTGCCGGCTGCTGCTACTTCCGCTAAGTCGCTTCCCGAAAGGCGGCGTGTCATATTTTGGAGTGACTGTGCCGAGGCGTAGATCCCGATAGTGGTCGTAGCCGCCACCGGCAGTACTGACTTCAACACCCCGCGGGACTCGGCCTCAATGCTTGTTTGCCAGGCTTGATCGCGATGGGCGTGCGGCGTAGTACTTTGGGCGGCCATGTAATCTATCAGCTCCCGCAGCATAGCGCCGTAAAGTTCAAAAATCGTGTCCATGTGTTTTTGGTAAACTTCTCTTGTGGGGCTGTCGAGGTTGCCGGGCGTGTAATACTTATACTTTCCGGTTATATCTTTTTGGGCATAGTGCAGGTTGCGCACCGACGGCTCAATGTATGAGGCGATACGTCCCTGCTCTATCATTCTGCCGGCCAGACTGCTGACGCCGGTGATTACCAGGTGCTGGTTGATCAACTGCTTGGCCGAAGGGTTGTGCACGGTATCGATAGTCCGGCCAAGTAGCTGCGCGTCCTTTTTGGCGGCAATGGCAAAGGCCTGCAAGGCGCTGGTGCTTAAATTGCCGCCGCCGCGGCCGAGAGTGTTCATGACTGTGGCTATTATCTCCGGGCTGAGCTTGGACGTAAAAGCATATACCGGCCCTTCGGGGTTGGTGACATAGTCTTGGCTGTCATCAATATCTAAGGCAAATAGCCCGGCTGTTGCTTCCGGCCCAGCTACTACTTCCGGCAGGTGCTGCTCAATAGCGGCCGCTGCCCTATCCTCTGCCTTGGAAAGCGGCATAGGCATCTCCAGCTGCGGCGGTTGCGGCAGCAGCGGGCTGATTTTTTCCCAGAGCATGGACTGTACGGTCTCGGGATCTAGCAATTTATCATTGCGGACGCAGTCCAGACGCTGGAAGTCTTTAGGAAATAGCTGACAAAGATCGTCATAGACTGCTACTGCACGCTCCAGGTGCTTGAGGTCAGATTTGTGGATGTCGCGTTTTTTGTCTGTATATGAGCGTTGCGTTTTGCTGTCGACCAGTGACTGGGCGATATCGGCTGGTACGCGCAGAACAAAACTGATATCCGGGCGCGGAATGCGCAGCATCTCGAATTCAAGGTTGTCCAGCCAAATGAAATAGCCTCGGCGCTCTTCCGGGTTAGCGAATTTTGTGCCTTGATGCCCCATATTGGAGCCGGTATAGCGGTTGGAAATAACTACTTTTCCTTCTTTGAGCGCCCGGCGGATTTTGCCGGCGGCATGGAAACGGTCCAGTGCATAGAACAGTGAGGCGGTGTACGGTCCGACTTCGTCAACGGTTCCGTATTCACCGTTAAGATATTGTTTTACGAAGTGACTTGACGGCTGTTCGTATTGCGGAAAATCAAAAGCCTCTACTTCATAGCCAGCCTCAATAAGGCGATTTTTTAAAAGCTCGAATTGTGTGGTCTTACCAGATCCGTCGGTGCCCTCTATTACAATGAATAGCCCTTGTTTCGTCTCCATGGTCCTCCCTTCCGGCAGCGTATAGTTGCCGGTTTGCATACGCTAATTTTGCCACAAGTGGGCAATTTATGCAAATTCTTTTTGGCGCAATAGTCTCCGTAGTTTCAGCGGGATAGAGCGCAGTATTAGTTACCTACGGTTGGCTTTTTTGTGCGGACTCAAAAGAGAGGAGCGGGCCTGGCCCAAAATTAGCCAGTCTGCGTGCGGATAGGAACGATATGACCGGTACTGGAGACCATCCAGGCATCGTGTTTTTTGCTTTTTGCCCTGCGTATTATCCCAGGTCTTGGTACTTCTATAAAACCATTCGTTGCTGAATAGGTGCCGGCTAAGTCATACCCGGCCTGGGTGGGCTGCTCTAGCAAATGCATAACTATAGGAATAGCCCAGCGTAAGTTGGGCGAATGCACCTGAAATTTCATGTACCCATTTGAGGTTGCATGATGCCGCATACGTTGTGACAGCTGGCTGTAGGCGGCGTCAAGGCCTTCACCTGCGGCCATCACATCAGCCGCTATGCCAGCAAAGGCTGCTGGTACACGTCCCTGCTCCCTGTAGTAGTGCATATGGGCAATAGTCGAGCCATCCTTCTCGAGGGTGTCATGTTCGTTCCAGACACGATCGCGCTGCGCCTCATCAAGGCGGGCGTCCCAGGCATGGACGCCAATCACACCCCTCATGACGGTAGATATACGCACGTACCTATTACGATATCTGAACTCAAGGGCATCCATATGCTCGATAAGCTCAATATCCTTGGGGTCGACGCCATACTTGCCCAATGCACCGCTGACAGCCAGCATAGTTAGCGCTTTTAGTTCTGCCCGTGCTTCTGCGCCTGTACCAGCTAAATTCGGTATAGCCGCTAGCCGATCATCTATCTCCGTAAGAATTGGGCTCCGGGCAGTTTCATACAGGCGCCCACCTCCCGTAATCTCTGCTTCAGGCATAGGTCCGTTAGTCTCAGACGAGCTAGGCGATGTTCTGATTTCCCTGGTGACAAACCTAGCGTCAATTGTCTCTGCAATACGATCGCGCAATATACGTCCAGCTAAGCTACCTATTACGTCGGGAAGTGCGTCAAGACCATTGACCTTCATCCGGTTTCCTCTATCAGGCAACGGTCCTTCGTGAACTCTATCCGGCCACATAGTGCCTGTGGCGCCAGCACCGCTTGTTTCTACGCCCCATTCTCTCAGTATTAAATCTCTATCTTCTCGCAACTGAGAAATACCGGCTGCCACTGCGCCCAAAATACCGGCTGCCGTAGCCAGGTTCTCCTGCATCCCACGGGCTTCAGCGTTCGTGGTTTCGTCCAAAACTTCAGTCAGCCTCTGGCGCATAGCATCCAGCATATCTGTCGCTTGAGCTAACATGTCTTCTACGCCAGTACCTTGGGTATCAATAATGTCGTTCAGCGATCCGGAGATTTCGTGCAGGCCCATTTAAGAATGATACTAGTCCTATGACCATGCCGCCAGCCCCTCGACCGCTAAGTGTACCGCCCTTTGGGAGGTGGTATATACTGGTGTATACTATTAAAAATGTTTTAAGAGGGATTTGGTAATGGCAAAAGACGATGTGCAGGCTGACGGCTATTATGGCGAGGAAGACTTTGACAACAAAGAGTTGGATTTGAGCTTTCTGAACGAAAAAGAAGACGACAAAGACAGCAAAAAAGATAAGTCTTAGGCTATTATGATCCGCCGCAAGCCGATTCGTGTTGGCCTGGTGGTGCCTCATATTTTCATGCAGGACGCGGTAATGCCGCACGTTATTTTTTCGCCGGGCGTATTGGCCTTGGGATTGGCCGAAGGCCTGCAGGAACAGGGCGCGGACGTAACTTTTTTTAGCCCAGGAACAGTAACTACCGGCGTAAGGAATATCAACGCCGATATGAGCTACTTCGAGCAAGAACTGGCCGGACGCGGGGATACATACGTTGATATGCTCAAAAAACATCCGGTGACATTTATTTCGATGGCCCGCCAGGTGCAGAGCGAGCTAGTCGCCAAGGCGTTTGCTATGGCTAATGCCGACGAACTGGACGTGGTGCATATTTATACCAACGAAGAAGATATTGCCTTGCCCTTTGTGCAGTTTTGCAAAAAGCCGGTAGTCTTAACGCACCACGACCCGTTCACGTTTTTGGTAAAGTACAAGAACGTTTTTCCTAAGTACAAACACCTTAATTGGCTGTCGATATCGATGGCGCAGCGCGCTGATATGCCCCATGATACTAACTGGGTTGGTAATATTTATCACGGCCAGCCCGAAGATGATCTTGCGCCAAACTACAACCCCGATGCTGATTATGTCGCCTTCCTAGGGCGTATTATCCAGCCGAAAGGCGTTCACCTGGCCATCGAAGCAGTCAGAATCTATAACAAAACGGCCGGCAAGCCCCTGCGTCTTAAGATAGCCGGCAAGCACTACTCCGGCGCCAAGGACCAATATTGGCAGCAGATCGAACCGCTAATTGACGGTAGGATTGTTGAATATACCGGTTTTGCCGCGGACAACGCTGCCAAGCAGGAGCTTTTGGGCAACGCCCGCGCCCTGCTGGTGCCTTCGCTATTCTCTGAGCCGTTCGGCATGGTAATGATTGAGGCTTTGGCTTGCGGAACGCCGGTAATCGGCCTGAACTCCGGCGCTATCCCCGAGGTAATCCAGGATGGTAAGACCGGTTTTGTAGTGCCGAAGCAATATGCTGTTGACGAGGCGGGCCAGGAAGTTCTGAACGAACACGCCACTGCGGAAGCAATAGCCCGGAGAATCGCGCAAGTAGAAGATGTAGACCGCAAAACGTGCCGATTGTCCTTTGAACAGAGCTTTACTCTTTCGGAAATGTCCAAAAAGCACCTTGAGGCATACGAACGCCTTTGTGATTAGCTAAACTTGGCTGGCGTAGACGATAACGCGGTCCTGATATTGGTTGGTTTGTTTATCAAACATCCCGCCGCAGGTCATAAGATTTAAGCCGTTCTTTCCAGCAACGTAAGGGTTTAGCGCTTTTCGCATGTCTACCTCGCTTGCGGAGATCTGCTCAACATACTCGACAACGTACTTTACGGTGACACCGTCGCCCCTTTCGATAGATATACCATCTCCGAGCCTCAATGATTTGAGCTTGGAGAAGATCCCCGGGTTGTGAGGGCCGGAAACGTGCGCGTCGATGAACACTGCGCCCGCCTCTCCCGGCTTGGCGCTTTTGGTATACCATCCGGCGTCATAAATATTTGCAGGAGCCTCAATTCTATCGTCAGTAGTGGTACTCACTGGTGTTATACGCGCTTTTTGGAGGTCAAGTTTTGCGACCGAAAGATAGCGCGGGTTTGGCCCTGGTGTCTTATGATTATTCTTTTCGTCCGTTGTAGGTGGCACTTCAATGGCTTGTTGGCTGCTGCCGGATAGGGTTTTTGTAACGCCGGCGGTCTCCTTTTGTTGCTGTGCTGGTGAAGAATCGTGCCTGGATTGCAGGAAGACGAAACCGCCAATTCCCGGACAGCAAAGACCAAACAAGGCCAGACATAGAACGATTCGTTTTTTCATATGCCGCGTATGATTTGTCGTACTCGGCTGAAACACAAAGCCAGGGCAAAAAGTACAAATATGGTTACGACAGCTGACGGTATCATTCCAAGGCAGCTTGGGGTTGATGCCGGGGCAAAGCCGGTGTCGGGCGCTTTTGGTACTTGGGTTGATGCCGCCAGGACGCCAGTGCTGTTTGATGTGGTCTGCGTGTTGTTGCTGTCTTGCGCGGTTGGCGGTTGCACCACAGGATCATTTGGCGTGGGGGCAACCGGTACTGCCTGCCAGGATGGTGATTGACCTTTTGGAACGACCAACTGCTCGCCGGTACCGTCAATATTGATTGTGTAGATGCCTTCTTGCATAACCTGCCCTATGTCTTGATTGCCCATTGTTTGCTGAATACAAGCTTAGTGCCGTCCGGCGACCAGCGCGGGTCTTCTACAAAGAGCCAGTCCTCGTCTCCGAACTTTGTATCCCCAATGATAAATGTCTTGTTGCTGCCATCAGCGTTCATGGTTTCGATGCAGCCGATATGACCGTCTCCGCAGCCGAAGTTCATAACGAATGCCAGCTTGCCTCCGTCCGGAGACCAAGCCAGATCGCCGAAGGCCGAATTGGTCAGCTCAGGCTCAGCGGTAATGTTGGTCCTGTTGCTGCCGTCAGGGTTGACTGTATAGATTTCGGACCCGTTGTCTACAAAAGCAATGAGGTTATTGGCCGACCAGGCCACTGCGCCGCGTAGGGCATAGAACGCAGTCGCGTTGATGTCGATCGGCAGTGTCTGAGGGTCGCTGCCGTCAGTCACAATAGTATTGATCGTGACTTTATTGGTGTAAAAATCATATCCCAGGTAAACGACCCGGCTGCTATCAGGTGTCCAGGAAGGGAATGTGAAGGCTTGGTGTTCTGCTGGCGGTACAAGTGTGCGCGCCCCGCTGCCGTCGGCATTGCTTATCGAAATATAGATCTGAGGTATCGGCACGTTGCAGTCAATGGTTGAGTAGGCTACTTTAGTGCCGTCAGGAGACACGCTTGGGTTGTCGTATTCAACGCCTTGGCTATCACTCGTGACACGCTGTTCGTTTGTACCGTCAGGGTTACTGGAGAAGATATGCTTGTACCCGGTAAGGTAATCGTCAGTATACTTACTGTAAAAGATTCTGCCGTTAGCCATGGTTGCGGCCCTGACCGGAGGTGCCGATAGCCCGAACACCAAACAAGCAATGCCGATAAAGAGAAGTCCCACTCGAATTCGTTTCATGATTTTCAGCATATAACACAATATATGCAAATGCCAAGCAATTTTGCAGGAATGTTGTATAAGTAACGGCGGCTAACAGTAGCGACGCAGGTTAGTCTTTGGTGGTCTGTCCGCCCATTTGCACCCAGCTATCCAGGCTTTTGATGCTGGTGACATTTGTATAACCGGCAGTCTTCAGTGCCTTTAGCGCCATATCCGCCCGCTTACCGCTGCGGCAGTACAAGTACAGCTTTGTGGTTTTGTCTTCTGTGGGGTATTGGCCTTCCATGATGCGCACATGCGGTAAGTTGACAGCTCCTACAGCATGTCCGGACACAAACTCTTCTTCGGCGCGGACATCTACGAGCATAGCGCCAGCCGCAAGATTTTTCTGGATCTTGGAGAGTTCACTTTCCTGCGGCACCGCAGCCGTTACGACGGATTTTGTTTCATCTGTCTTTTTATTGCCTAAACCTTGCAGCGCAAGTATTGTGGCGATTAGCAATATGATCGGGGCGGCAATTAAGATGTATCTTTTCATAACCTCTTGCTTTGACACTATTAGTGTTTCTTAGCTAAGTATAGCACCAAGAGTCTAGCTGATGTTTGTATGGTATTATCCGGCTACCTAACTGGGGCTAACTAGCATTATCCGGCTCTAGATGACAAGTACGAACAGGGCTATGCTAAGATAGCTTAATAATCGGGGGTATTAGGTGGAGAAGTTTTTTGGTATTGCAGCGGGTATAGTTGGTATTATCGGATATGCTCCGTATATTCGGGACATACTAGCCGGCCAGACTAAGCCGGAACGGGCCTCATGGCTAATTTGGTCGCTTGAGTACGGTGCGCTGTTTTTTGCGCAGCTCGCCAAAGGCGCAACGGATTCACTGTGGCTTGTCGGGCTGCAAATGCTAGGCATGACTGCCGTGTTTATTCTGTCGGTGCGTTATGGGGCCGGCGGTTTTAGTAAGGGTAAAATAGCTCTGTTGCTGTGCGTCTGCGCCGCGTTAGTGTCGTGGTATCTTGCCAGTGACCCGACCATCGCCTTGTTTATCCTGATCGCCATTGAAGCCTCCGGTGTGGTCTTGACCGTCAAAAAAGTATACAAAGACCCAGGCAGCGAGACCCTGGTAATGTGGGCTCTCATCGGCACGGCCGGCCTTTTGGGCATACCATCTGTCGGAGCCGGCTCCGCAGCCATTCTTTACCTCTACCCCGTCGCCTTGATATTCATGAATTACGCCGTAGTGATAGCATCATGGATGGGCACCAGGAAAGCCGCACAGCAACTCAGGCTGGCTGAGGAATAGGCTACAAGATGACCAGCGGGGCTTTGATGTGGGGGTAGCACTGGTAGTCGGTCAGCTCGAAGTTTTCTTCTTTGAAGTCATCGATGGTTTTGACGTCGCCGGTGATCTTTAGCTTGGGGAACGGGTAAGGCTTGCGCATGATTTGCTCTTTGGCCTGTTCGAGAGTGTTGTTGTAAAGATGGGCGTTGCCGATGGCGATGACCAGCTCGCGGGCTTCGGTGCCGGTCAGGTGGGCGACCATCATTAAAAGCATGGCGTACTGGGCGATGTTGAACGGCAAGCCCAGGAATACATCAGAGGAGCGCTGGTATAGCTGTAAGCGAAGTTTGCCCTTGGTCACATCAAACTGGTACATGGTGTGGCATGGCGGCAGGCGCATCTCATTTAGCTCGCCACCGTTCCAAGCGTTGACTATTATCGCCTTGGAATCCGGATTGTTCTTGATTTCGTCGATAGCCCATTGTAATTGGTCGAATTCGCTGCCGTCCGGCCGGCGCCAGTGCCGCCATTGAACTCCGTAGACGCGACCAAGATCTTTGTTCTCGTCTGCAAAACCGTCCCAGTAGAATATCCTGTGGTCTTGCAGGTAATCTATGGTCGACACACCGGAGATGAACCAAAACAGTTCGTGCAGCATAATTTTGAAAGGCATTTTTTTGGTAGTCAGCAGCGGGAATCCATGACGCAAGTCAAAGCGTATTTGCCGCCCAAAGACGCTTTTGGCGTCCACGATTTCGCGAGTGTGCTTGTTACGGCCGTTTTTTAGAATGTCGACCATCAATTTTTGATACTGTTGTTCCGGATGCGCCATTATTCCCTCCTAATCGTTCCTATTGTACTAATCTTCTAACGGTTTTGC
>CAWJJN010000004.1:0-46816 GCA_963843205.1 uncultured Candidatus Saccharibacteria bacterium | reverse complement strand
TTTTGATTTGCACCAAAATATTCTCTCGTTCAGCTTGAGGCAGCAGAGCACAAACCCCAAGCTGTTGCTCGCCTTTTTCCTGCTGCTTTTCAGCTGTTTCCTCAAAAACGCACCGCTTATGGCCTTTAACCAGAAGAATACACTTAACATTTGGGTCATAGTTACAACATATTTTGCGTCCAAGCTTTCCCACTCTACACACCATCCGATGCAAACTCATGAAGGTGCTTCTACCCAAAAACTTTGCTACCAAAAGAAAAACAAAAGTTTGGGTGGGTTTATTGGGTTGTGGGGTTTGGAGATAGTTTAAGGGGGAGAAGGGAGAGCGTGCAAAAATTTAATTCTTCTCCAAACCTTTCCACCCAACCCATTCTTTTTGGTTTTTTTTTGCCCTCCATTATTCTATAGTGCTTTGAATGCTTCGAACCATCGGCTGTATGCTGTGAGCATGTCTAATGAAACGCTTGGTTTACGCTCTTCAAGGATTTGTCGGAAGTCAGCCATTGTCAGCATGCGTGGTTTAGCTTCTTTATCCATTGCTTGGCCTGATTCGAAGAATTCGCCGATGAGTTTAGCTGTGCAGATTGGCAAACATCTCGTATGTCGCTTCCTGAGAATCCCTCGGAAAGTCCGTGCCAACTCAGACAGGTCAACGTCTGCATCTACCTGCAGAGTTGCTTGCGTATAGCTTAAACATGCTCAGACCGTGTCGTGTGATCTGCTAGTGGGACAAGAATCCTCTTTTGGAACCGTCTAATGAAAGCCCAGTCCAGATCCCAAGGCTTGTTGGTTGCGCCGATAACGTAAACGTGAAGTGCTTTGCCTTTGTCAACGATGCCATCCATTTCTTTGAGGAATTGGTTGCGGACTCGTATTTCGCCACCTACCTCGTTGGTGTGGGCCCCCATTAGACAGCAGGATTCACAGATACAACTGTCGGAGGAACAGTATCGTAAACCATCGGATAGCTGAATTCCTTCTCATTCCCTGCTTTATCTTTAGCTATCACAACCACGTTGTATGTTCCATCATTACTTCCATCTCTTGCAAGCGGGGCATTAAGGTTCCATACTATCGTGTCTGAATTATTGTCAGTTTGCACGCCAGCAACCTGTTTCTTAGCAGAATCCACAAGATAAATTTTCTGATCTTTAATCTCCAGACCAGAGGGACCTACATCTTGCAGTTTAGCCTGAACGAGCATAACCTGCTGACCAACGTAAGTCAAATTTGCATTGATATCAACAGGCACGGCTGAACTAACTTGCGGGGTCTGTGAATCAAATATCAAGCTATACTCTCTTGACTGTCCAGTAACGCCCAAAGTATCCATCGGGGTAACTGTAACAGTATAAGTACCGTCATCAGTTCCATCAGTAGCCAATGGGCTTACTGGATTCCATATTATCGTATCAGTTCCCTTGGATACTTGATCGCCTTGTAGGGCTTTTCCACTTGAGTCTTTGACCACTATGGTTGACCCTGTCTCTGTAAGGTCAAGTCCGATACCGCTTCGATCTTCTAAAACTGCCTCGATGTTGCTCAGTTCGTGTATATATTGACGGTTGGTCAGTTCCACTGAATTCAGGCAGGACGCCTTGGTTCTCAGCCACAACATTCGGGCTGAGATATACGCCGTCAGAGGCATCTGCTAACGATCCTTCGACTATACCGTGGGTCGGAGGACGGCTATCAATAAACCCCTCAACTAATGCAGAGGGAGTCAGCTCTTCGACTGCGCTCTGATCAAGCACGGCTACTTCTGTAGCGCTAGGGAATTGTTCAGCCATAAACGCCTCCCATGCCCTGTACTCGCGAATCCCTCAGGTCGCTTATTGCCGCGTGTTGATCGCGAAGCTGGTCATTAACGGTCTCAACTATCGCCTCTACACTTTCGCTACTGGCCTCGCAGAAACTGACTGGTGGCGGCAAAAGTACATCTACTTCATTGCGCAAGGCAAGCACCCGATCGATATGAAATGCATGCGCGTCAGGTAGCGTCTGGCTACTTGTTGCCATTGCACCCAGGTGCTGGCCCAAAACCAGGAATACATCCCTTGGCGTTGCCCCTTCTCTTGAAGGCATACTTCTAATAATCTGCGGTATGACGCGGGCATCCCTGGGGATTTTGCCGACTACGACTTGCTCGGTACTTAATTCCGGGTCAGCCACAATATGAGGCAAGCCCGCGCCCTGCATAATTCGCGCGTACTGCTCGTAGCTTTTGTCGCGAGGGGTAACGAATAGCCTGTGGTCTTGGTAGACTAAATCGCCTTGGCCCTCTCCTGCGGCGCTAAAGGATTTGTGCAATTCCTCCGCCTTTTGGATGAACCCATCAACAACAGCTCTAACCTCATCTGCGTACTTCTCTTCTGAATCCGGTTGGTCGTTAGGGTATTTGTCCATATTTTTTTGTTTAACTCGATCATAATAATCATACCATAAAGTTGAATAATAATCAATATTTATGTTATCAAATACTGCCTGCTACAATAGGTGTAATGAGTAAAAAAATTGTCATGACACCTGCCGATTTCTTCGGCATCGAATATGAGATAAATGCCTGGATGAACCAGGAAAATCAGGTCAACCAAGACATTGCCAAGCAGCAATGGCAGCAACTTTATGATATCTATACCAAACAACTGGGCTGGGATGTCCAGCTGGCTGATCCTATCGAACATTTACCTGACCTTGTTTTTGCTACCGACTGCTGCCTGATGGTTGGCGGAAAAATTCTGCTCAGCAATTTCCGCTACCCTGAACGCCGGCCAGAGAGCGCCCACTTTGAACAATGGTTTAGGGCACACGGGTATAAAAATATTAAAAAGGCCGACCACTTTTTTGAAGGCGGCGGCGATAACTTGCTGTGCGGCGATAAAATTCTGGCCGGCCACGGTTTCCGGTCCGACCCGGAAGCGGCCCAAGAGCTTGAACAATATTTTGGGCTGGAGGTCGTTCCGCTAAAAATTGTGGACCCTCATTTCTATCACCTGGACACCTCTGTGGCGGTATTAAGTAATGATACTGTCGCCTTCTACCCGGGCGCGATTGACCAGGACAGCCAAAAACGGCTGCGCCAGGCGATACCTAATATTATTGAGGCCACCCAAGAAGAAGCCAAGGGTTTCGGACTAAATGCCGTCAGCGACGGGCACACTGTTATTACCAGCGACGAATCAGAAAGCCTGTTGCAAAAATACCGCCAGGCCAGCTTCGAAGTTATCGGAACACCGATTTTGGAATTCCGGAAGTCCGGCGGCGGCGTTAAGTGTATGACACTTGAATTAAGAGCCTGAAGACTGCTGGTCACTATCGGCTGATGCGTCTTGCGACAGACTTGGCCCTGCGGTTCCCCCTGTAAAACAGCGGCGAGTGCTGGCGGTGGACACCGCCCCGGCCGCCTAGCTCGCCGCCAACAGCAACAGCGCCGGTAGCCTGCCTGGCTTTCATGTCTTTAGCGGCGTTTTGCCGACTTGCTTCCCAATCGATAGTCTTTACTGCTTCGTGAAACGGCAGACGGTCGGCGGCGAGTTGCTTGAAATATGGGTGCGGCTGTAGCGCTGGGCGGCCGATAGGTGCGCCTGCAACATGACCTTCATGAGGGTCAAATGCCGCTATGTACAACTCTTCCCCTCTGTCGGTGCCGGATTCGTCAGCATGAATATATGCATCGCCACGATGGCCTCCAGGAGTATTCGCGTTAAGTGAACCTTCTGGTGATGCCAATGTTGCGGCTGCCATGACCTATCCTATTGTTAAATTTTTGTATTCTCTATACAACTAACAATATACCATAAGCATTACAAATTGTCAATTATATGCCACCCTCTTTAGTGCTGCTTTAGCGGCATTAACCTCGTCATATTTACGCTTTGTAACGCGTTGCGGGTCGGAATCATCTTGTTGCAGGTGCCGGAGTTCGGCGGCCTTGGGGCCGTTGCCTAAAATCGACTTCTCGTGCCCCTTGCCCAACAGCAAAACAATATCGCCTTTTTTTGCCATCTCTACAGCGGCCTGTATGGCTTCTTCGCGTTTGTGAACCAGAAACAGGTCCTTGCCTTCGGTCTTGCCTGATTTTCTAGCTCCGTCTGCAATCTGTCGCATGATCTCCTGGCCATCAATGTCGCGGTCATCTTCCTCGGTTACGATAACGATGTCGCAGTCGCGGCCGGCTACCCTACCCTGCATAGCCCGCTTAGCCTCATCGCGACGGCCAGCTGATCCGAATACGGCAATTATCCGACCCTTGCTGAGCGGCCTGACTTCCTTGAACACTTTTTCGAAGCTTTCTGGTGTGTGGGCATAATCCACAATAATGGTGAAGTCCTGGCCCACGTCAACGCGGGTCATCCGGCCTTCGACGCTTTTTAGGCTGGCAATGCCTTTCTCGATCTGGGCAGCACTCAAGCCGATCGCCCGGCCTGCGCCGATGGCGGCCAGTGAATTGTAAACGTTGAAACTACCAGGTAAATTGCATCGGATATGGTATTCGTCTTTACCGATCTTTGCGGTATAGGTACTGCCTTCCGGAGTAAGCTTTACGTTGCTGGCGCGCAAATCACCTTTTTTCAGGCCGTATGTCAAAGGGTGCTCCACGGTTTTGGCAAATAGCTCGCCGCTTGGGTCATCCGCATTAGATATACCCACGCGCAAGCCTTTACGGTTGCGGTTGGTCTGAATGAACAACTTTTTTTTAGCGTCACGGTAGTTCTCGAAAGTTCCGTGGTAGTCTAGGTGTTCATGGCCGACATTGGTCATTACGGCGATTGAATACGGAATTGCCCATACGCGGTGCTGGGCCAAGGCATGGCTAGTTGTTTCCAGTACCAGCCAGTCCACGCCGTGCTTCTTTATTTTCTCAATTTGAGTCAAAAGCGCTCCGGCGCCCATAGTGGTCAGCCGCGTCGGGTTTGGCTGGGGGCCGCGGCCGTCACCGTAATCAACCGAAATGGTCGTTAATACCGCCACCTTATAGCCGTTGGCGCGCAGCATATGAGCTATAAGCTCGCTTGTACTGGTTTTGCCGTCTGTGCCGGTCACGCCGATAATATTGAGGCCCTTGGCCGGAAAACCGTGCCGGACCTGGGTTGCCATGGCTTCCCCCAAATGGCCGTATGGCTCAACCGACTTAAAAATTTTTTGGGGTACAATTTTCTTAACAACGCGCCTAATCATATATCAAAAAGTATACGCGTTCTTACGAGCGTTGTCTTTGCACAATACCGCCGGCGTGCTCAACCACTTCAGCCAAATAGGCCGAACCCGGGAACTGGCCGACAGCCTTTTGGTAGACATAACCCGTCGCCATTGCCGTGACCAAGGTCGCGGCAGCTCCAGCAGTCCTCAGCGCTGCTGTACTAAACCGGCCTGTCTCATAATCGCGGGCCGTAAAGTAATCATGGGCCCGGCCAAGAGCACCGCTAGCAATTAACCTAGCCTTAACAAAGGTCCACCGGGCTGCCATGCCGACCAATTCTTCCGGACCGTATATCCTTAACGGCTGGTCAATGTTGTACTGCTTATAGATCTCTGACGCCTTCCTGTGCGCTGACGAACCATGAACAATCGTCTCTGCTGGGCGCGGCGATATTGGCGACACCAAGGCGCCACCCCAGACTGCGCCATGCAACGCAGCACGGCCCACAAAAAGCTTGGTTTGGGCTACATACCTGGATGCCTGTTCCTTTAAGGACAACCATCTACGCCTTGCCGCTCCAGTACGATCAGGTAATGCCGCTGGCAGTTCCATAGTCTCGCCAGCCGGCATTTTTTCTGAACGCATGCGCACTAATCGTTCTCTTATGGCGCGGACTACCTCAATTTCATGCTCGGTTAATTCCCTGCTGTCGCTGTCCGGGTAAACCATGGCTTCTATTACTTCTGTGCTTGGGGCGAATTTGTCAGTTACCTGTTGTTCAAGCAAAGATACGTTTCGGACGCGCTGCGCCAATTCCCGGGCCACTGCGTGCTCTACCGGCCCGATATTACTCTCGTTGCTTTCTCTTGGCTTACGTATTTTCCAGCCGTATATACTACTGCCGCCCACTGTCCTGTGGGCAAACAGCTCGTCTAGGATCTCTTCTTCGGTCCGGGCGCCGCGCTTGACTAGTTCTGCCAGCAATTCATCTTTGTCCAGGCTTGCGCTTGGAATTGTCTCGCGGCTGGGAGCTTCTGCCGCACCTGCGCTATACGCTACTTCCGGTAAGGCACCGGTTAAGCGCTGATTCCGCAATTCACCCTTGGAATGAACTACCCGGCCGTCACGAGAATCTGCCTGCGGCACTATACTGCCCGGAGCTAACCTTGGCGTCTCGGCAGCATGTTCGGCCCTGGCATCAGACTGCCTGGCCGCCCACTCTTCCGGAGAATATGTCAGCCAATCCCTGGCTGCGCGATAAGCTTTTGCAGCTCCCTGCCCGGCTGCGTTAGCGACCTGCTGCGTAGGAGTTACCCGCCGGTGCTGCCCCTGGTATCTCGCAAGATTAGCCGTAATCGGACGCCGGTGTTGACCGTGATGACCGCTCCTGGCTTGCATTGCCTCGTTGACAGCAATCTGTGCTGCTTTTTGGGCTGCGACTTCAATATTAGCCGGGGGTAGATCGCGAGCCTCTGAGCGCTGCCGTTCTTCGGTGTAAGCTTGCTCGCGTACTTCCGCCAGCCATTGACGCGTATCCTGGTCATACCTGGAAAGCTGCTGCCGCTCGTTGGTACTAGGCTGATTACTTGCCGCTCTTCGGACACCCTTATATTTATCGGGCCGAACGGCTACAACAGCGTGCTCCTGCCGTACAGGCTCTTGCGGAGCCGGGCTGACAGTTAGTTCCTGTAGCTCATGCTCCCTATCCATAACTGCCGTCGCTGCTTGGGGCTGCTGCTCGCCTGCCTCTGGCTGGTAGCCGTACTCTGTACCTAGGACGCTGGGCGGGGCTTCGGCTGGTGAAGATTCGTTGTGTGCCATATTTTTTGTTTTTATCTCTAATATTATTCAAGCATAAACGTCTTCAAAAGTCAACTATAATCCCATCTTCTTGCCTCTTGTACAACTTATGTTCACATAATATGCTATCCTACTATCAATGGTTGTTTTGGGCATTGAATCTAGTTGTGATGAAACTGCGGCCGCTATCGTAAAAAACGGCAGGCACATGCTTAGCAATGTGATTGCCAGCAGTGTTGATCTGCATACTAAGTACGGCGGTGTCGTGCCTGAAATTGCCGCGCGCAGCCATATTGAAGCCATAATGCCAGTCATACAACAGGCATTGGATGATGCCGGCCTGGGATGGGACGACATAGACGCCATAGCCGTAACACTCGGGGCCGGGCTTAACGGCAGCCTGCTGATAGGCGTGCTGGCCGCGCGGACACTGGCTATTGCCAAAAATAAGCCGCTCTATGCCGTCAATCACGTCGAGGGGCATCTCTACGCCAATTTTATTACCAGCACCTCCCTGCCCGGCTATCAATTGCCGCAAGCGTCGCCGGAATTCCCTATGCTCGGGCTTATTGTGTCAGGCGGTCACAGCCAGCTGGTTCTATTCCAAAACCATTTTGATTACGTCCTGCTTGGGCAGACCCAGGATGACGCCGTAGGCGAAGCCTTCGACAAAGTCGCTAAAATTCTTGCGACTCCCCTACCCTGGCGGAGTAAGCATCAGCAAGCTGGCAGAGCTGGGCAATGATCATTCCTTTCACCTACCCAAAGCGCAGCTCAAAGACAGATACGACTTCAGCTTTTCAGGTCTGAAAACTGCGGTTCTGCGCGTCGCGCAAGAATTAGTCGGAAAGGATTACTCGCTCCCCTCCACTGAGCTACCAGGGTTACTCAGCGACAGCCAGAAGGCTGACGTTGCGGCCACCTTCCAGCGTGTGGCCTGCGAAACCCTAGTGGACAAGACCGTGGAAGCTTACATGGAGTACGCACCCAAAAACGTCATCATCGGCGGTGGCGTAGCAGCCAACAACGAGCTGCGCAAGCAGCTTGCCCGGCGCCTACCCTGCCCCATTGAATACACAGACATCAAACTCTGTACCGATAACGGTGCAATGATTGCCGCGCTCGGCTGTTACAAAGCCATGCTCAATGCGCCGCAAGCTGATCCTTCTGCTATAGAGATCAGCCCAAACCTCTCGATGTAATCGGCCGCAAATTATTTTCCACAATATTCTTATAACTTTCCGTTGACAAACACGACGAGCTACAAATACTCTTTGGACGGCAAAAACAAAAACGCCAAAAACTATCCCTTTAAGGGGTGCTATTAATCGGATCGTACCTTTCTTATGCCATACAAAAAACAAACAATTTTACCCTCTTTCTCGAGGTCTATTAGAGTAGACTTTCACATGGAAAGTCTTGTTTGCGATGGCTTATCTTTCACGGGAAAAATTTCACAGCCGGCGACGCACGTCTGTTGTGCTTTCGTGCCCGAAATCTATACGCAATCATAGAGGTAGAACTGACGGCCGCAAGGTGTTATCATGTTATATGTATTACAACTAAAATAAGAAGGACACGACTATGAAGCTACCTAAGGTGTACGAACCTGCGGCCTATGAAGCCGACATGTACGCGCTCTGGGAAAAAGCCCAAGCTTTTTTGCCAAGCAAAACAGGGAACAGCTACTCGGTCGTCGTCCCCCCTCCTAATGCCAATGCCAGCCTGCACATCGGCTTCGCGCTAACCATGACTCTGCAGGATATTGCCATCCGTTACCATCGCCTGAAAGGCGACAGCACATTATTCGTACCTGGCGCCGACCACGCCGGCTTCGAAACCCAGGCCGTTTACGAAAAGCATCTTGCCAAAGCAGGGAAGAGCCGTTTCGATTTCAGCCGCGAAGATTTATACAAGCAAATTTGGGATTTTGTGGCCCAGAACCGCCAAGGTTTTGAAGAGCAGTTCCGCAAGCTGGGCGGCAGCGTAGACTGGAGCCATTACACCTTTACACTGGACGAAAAAGTCGTGGAGCGCGCCTACGCCACTTTTAAAAAAATGTGGGACGAAGGTTTAATCTACAGAGGCGAACGGCTGGTTAACTACTGTACATTCCACCGCACCGGCTTTGCCGACATCGAAGTGGTTTACGAAGACGCTGAAACGCCTTTGTACTATATGAAGTACGGGCCGTTTACCCTAGCTACCACCCGGCCGGAGACCAAGTTCGGCGATACTGCCGTAGCCGTGCACCCGGACGACAAGCGCTATAAGAAATATGTTGGAAAAGTAGTTGAAGTTGAAGGCGTTAACGGACCGTTCACCGTACAAGTAGTTGCCGATGATATGGTCGACCCTAACTTCGGCACAGGTGTAGTAAAGATTACACCAGCACACTCCTTTGATGACTGGGAAGTGGCCCAGCGCCACAACCTGCCAGCCAAACGGATTATTAATCACGACGGCACACTGAACCATCTAACCGGCCGCTTTGAGGGTATGACCGTTATGGAAGCCCGCAAAGAGGTGGTCAAGGCGTTGGAAGAAAAAGGGCTATTGGTTAAGGTAGACAAAAAATACCGCAACCGGGTAGGGAAGTGTTACAAGTGCGGCACTGTCATAGAGCCGATGCTAATGGAGCAGTGGTTTGTGGATATGCAACCCCTGGCCAAACGCGCCACAAAGGTGCTGGAAGAAGGGCAGATCACATTCTACCCGGACACCAAGCGCGAACAACTTATCGGCTACCTCAACAACCTGCGCGACTGGAATATTTCACGCCAGATCGCCTGGGGCATCCCGATTCCGGCCTTCCAAAACGTTGACGACAGCGACGATTGGATTTTTGATGACCGCGTCACCGAAGAAATACTAGAAATTGACGGCAAAACTTACCGCCGAGACCCTGATGTGTTCGACACCTGGTTCTCCAGCAGTTCCTGGCCGTATGCCACCCTGGGCTACCCTGACGATCCTGATTTTAAAAAACACTATCCGCTCAGCCTGATGGAAACCGGCGGGGAAATACTTTACCCCTGGGTGTCGCGCATGATTATGCTCGGCCTGTATGTCACAGATCAAATACCGTTTAAGGCCGTATACATTCACGGCTACGTGATGGCCGAAGACGGCAGCAAGATGAGCAAATCTATCGGCAATGTTATCAACGCGCCGGAAGTTATTGAAAAATACGGCGCCGATGCTTTGCGCATGGGTATTATTGCCGGACGCGTTCCGGCCGTAAACCGCGGCTATGATCTCCGCAAGGTGGAAGATGCCCGTAACTTCTGTAACAAGCTGTGGAACATCGCCCGCTACATCGAGGATAAGGTAGGTGACGCCAAAAATATCGGCGCTCCAGAGCCAAAAACCGATGCCGACCATTGGGTACTGGCACGGCTGGGTAAGACCATAACCGCCGTCACTAAAGACCTGGACAACTACCGTTTTGCCGAGGCCTACGACACGCTTTATCACTTTGTCTGGGACGACTTTGCCGACTGGTATATCGAAGCTAGCAAGGCTGAGGAAAACCCCGGCGTTTTGGCCTACACCTTGCAGTCCATACTAAAGCTATTGCACCCCTTTGCACCTTTTGTCACGGAAACCATTTGGCAGACCCTAGCCTGGGCGCCGAATAACCTCCTGGCCGTTTCTGAATGGCCCAAAGCCCCGGAAGCTGGCAAAAAGCAGTCACAGGCCTTTGAAGAAATAAAAGCCCTTGTGACCGAAGCCAGGGCTGTCATGAAGGCCGCCGGAGTAACCAAAACCAACCTTTTCTACTCCAAATCTGCGGTAATCGCCGACAACGAGGCTCTGCTTTGCCGCTTAGCCCGCTTGCAAACCGTTGCCGAGAGTCCGGAACCAACGGGGGTTAAGCTGACGCAAACCAAGCACGAAGTAAGGCTGGCCATTAGTGACAAAGAAGCCGCCGCTTACGTTGACAAGTTAACTGCCAAGCGTGCAGAACAGGTTAAAGTTATCGAGCAGCTACAGGGCAGGCTCAAAAACAAGAAGTATGTTGAGCATGCACCAAAGACAATCGTTGAACAGACCCGCGCTCAGCTTACAGAGGCAGAAACACAGCTGGATAACCTCAAACAAGAAATGCTCCGCTTCGGCGCCTAATAAGCGCTCCTTGTTGTTAGGCCGGTTCAAGCGCGTCTTTAACGCGCTTGACCGATTCGTCCGGCCGGTAATCATCAAACCACAAAACGTGCCAATTATGCTTCTCGGCAGCCATCAAATTAACCCGCGAATCATCAATCAGCAGTATCTCCGAAGCAGGACAGTGGGCGGCCTCTGTGGCGATGGTGTACATTTTCGATTCCGGTTTAATAGCGTGTACAACCGATGAATCAACAATGGTATCGTAAGGCACGTCCGGAAGCAGGCCCTTGCCCAGCAGGGCATCGACAAAGCCGGGCATTATGTTAGTCAAAAGCCCGATGCGGTAATTATCCGCGGCCCAGCGGACTAGATCATGCATGGCCGGTATTGGGTCAACAGCCTCCAGATAATATGCCAGCCAGTCAACGGGCTGATGAATCCCCAGCTCCTCGGCCAATATCCGGTTGAAGGTGGGCATGTCCATTTCGCCCCGGCACATTTTGTCATTGTAGTGCCAGAATGTCGTCTCGATGACGTCAGCCGGCGCCCCGGTGGCGTGCCCTAAACTGGTAAAAGCACCGTGATAAAACCTGACTAAACAGCCGTTGATGTCCAAATACACGAAGCTTACGCCGCTTTTTGAGCGCCCCTTGGCCCTGCGGGACGGCGTAGTCAGGCCCATTAGCTCGTCAAGGCTGGTACCGAGCGCTGCCGCAATGCTTTGTATTGTAAATATGGAAGGTGATTTTATGGCGCCGCGCTCAATCTTGGTAAGCGTAGAGTAACTAAGCTCTGCCTTGTGGCATAGCGCTTGCTGCGTCAACCCCGCCGCCATGCGCGCCGTTTGCAAACGGCGCCCTAGCCCCTTCTCATCCATAGCCACATGATACCACTCTACGGTTGAAAAATATATATCACTAGCCGTAAAAGGTTATATTTTACACAAAGACATAACCTTATATCTGCCTCTCTCACCCTCCTCCCCGGAGCACACTCTTGTATTAAACCTCCACCGGAGATTTAATACAGCGTTCGGCTGTAATCGGTTAGTTAAACCGATTGCACAGTCTCCGGGGAGGAGGGTGAGAGAGGCAGATATGCTTTTGGCTTTCAGCAATCGTACCTTACAATGATCTTATGAATATATTACGCAAAATCGTCGTCGTCATAAGCGCCACACTCCTGGTAGTGGCATTGTCAAACCTAGGCTTTATGTGGAGCTCACGACAAGTCGCCGGAGACCCCACCTACATCAAACAGGCGCTAAAGCAAAGCGGCCTTTACGACCAGGGTATACAGGATATTATTGATCAGGACCAAAAAGAAAACGCCAAGACCACCGACAATGACATTCCAATATCACAACCGGAAATACAGGCGCTGATCAAGAGCACCTTCCCGCCTCAATATATCGAGCAGCAAACCGAGCAGGTGATTGATGCGACCTACAAATGGGTACACGGCAAAACACCGGACCTCTCTTTTCAGGTAGATTTTACTGACAAAAAGGCCGCCTTTGCCGACGGACTGCAGAAATACACCGAGCAGCGTCTTAATTCGCTTCCGCTCTGCCAGGACGGGTCTGTACCCAGCGAAAACATCAACCCCTTTACGGCAACCTGCCGACCGTCCGGCCTGAACTCAGCCGAGATAGCAGCCAAAGAGCGGGAAAACTTTATGAATGGCGGTACCTTTACCGATACTGTCCTGAATGCTAATGACATCAAAACCAGTGATGGACAAACGCTCAAAGAGCAGCTAAGCGGTCTGCCTCAAGCCTATCGTACTACCGGATGGCTCATACTGGGGATGCAGGCCCTGTCGGTCCTGCTGACGGCAACTATTATTCTACTAAGCCGAGACCGGCTGCGGGGCCTGCGCCGATCAGCGACAATCTATGCAGTAATCGGTGTCTTCAGTGCATTGGGAGCAATCACACTTAGCCTGCTAGTCCATCAGGCAGCTGACCAAACGATCAACAATGCTTCGAAAAACGAGCCTCTGCAGCAACGATTTATCCGCGCAGCCGTGCTTTTCGTAGACAGCTTCCGTACCTGGTGGCTCATCTACGCCTCAGCCCTGATACTCCTGTCCATAATCGGCTATGTGGTATTTTTCGTAATACGGCGCAAGCAACAGAAGCATGAAGTACTGGCAAAAAAGTTTAATCCGGCGGCTCCTGAAGGTCCGAAAAATCTCTCACCGGCAGTCGAAGAACCCGACGAACCCAAGGTAGCCAAAAAACAAAAGATATAATAATTGAAAAAGCCCCGGCCAAAGCAGGGGCTTTTTCAATGGCGGAGAGGGAGGGATTCGAACCCTCGATCCCGATTGCTCGGAATACCGCATTTCGAGTGCGGCGCACTAGACCAGCTATGCGACCTCTCCATTACGTCCAGATCATTCTAGCACGAAAGCCAAAGTCGCTGTAGCCTTTTGCAGCTAAATGTGCTAAAATTACCCCTGTTACTCATTTGGGTGTTATGCACCTGTAGCTCAGCTGGATAGAGCGTTGGCTTGCGGAGCCAAAGGTCGTAGGTTCGAATCCTGCCAGGTGTACCAATTTAGAACCAAAGTCTCGTCAAGGGACTTTTTTATTTTCAGTAAGGATTTTGCACGGTCGGTGCGGCCGGGCAACCACGAAAGAACAAAGGGGGCGCGCAATGACAGAACTTACGGGGCAGGCCCTGGCAAGGTTTGAAGAACTTAATACCGCTGGACAAGCCGCAAATAAAGCGGGTTCGTTCGACGAGGGTTTAGGCTGCTTCACCGAAATGGAACAAATTGCCGTTGAAGCAGGTGATGACCTAAAGAGAATGCATGCCCTAAACCCGGCTGCTAGATCACTTTGGTCAATGGGCGAATATCAGCAGGCTCAGACCAAGCTGACAGCCGCCGAGGAAATCGGCACAGAGCTTGGCTTGGTTGACGAAGCGGCTATTGCCCGTTCAAACATAGGGCGCGTTGCGGCGACTTCCATCGTCAAATCGGTTCCCCCAAAGCAACAACCGCAAAGGCTGCGCCAGGAGGCGGTGCCTGCTTTCCGGTGCGCTTATCAGGCGCTAAAGGGCCATGGTCATCTGTATTACAGATATGCCAATGCTCAGCACGGCTCAGTTGTTTCTGCACTGGCCGGGGATAGAAGGCTTGCCGTCAGCCTTGCGATAGAAGGGGTCAGGGTAGCTTTCAGAAGGTCGCCTGAACCCTATGACCAGGTACAAACCTATGAGATTAATCGTTTGGGCTTGGCGCAGCTGGCTGGTGCATTATTATTAACGCCTCTGGGGGCGCGTACGCCTATCATTGCCTCGCTTGCCAAGCGCAAATTAGTACGCTAAATACATTTTTGCTTTTTGTATATATGTTCGGTTTTTATTTGCTAAAATCTAGGCATGAGCAATATGGGAGAAATCGGAGAGGCTGTTACCGAGGTGTTTAGCCAGCGGGCCGCTGAACTTGCTGATCAGCTAGAAGCTGCCGCCTCGCTGGCCGGCGGGATGCAAGAACGGTTCGGCGCCACAACAGAAGACAGCCAGAACGAGCACGTTCGGACGCTGGATGAACGCCTGGCTCAAGTCGCCTACCATTTAGGAGCGGCCTCTGCCGCGCTGGCTGATACAACAAGCGCGAAACAAGCTCTGCAAGAACAGTGGGGAATAGGAGGCGATGCCGCCGAAACGTCAGCGCCGGTTACGTCCACAGAGCAGGCATCGAAAGAAAATTTAGGCCAGGCAGCGACCGTCGTAAAGCTAACGGCCTACGAGCATCGCGGTCTTTATGAAGAGATGGGTATCGACCTTGGACGCTTAGGCTGCGTCATGGTGGATACTGACCCAGTGCAAATCAGCGACGTCATACCGCCGGACGCTCTGTACTACTCCAAAAACCGCGAAAGATTTCCGCACATGACAGGCATCGTCTCTGAAGAGATACCGCACGCCACACTACTCTACGGGCTATTGAGTCCCGGTCCGGAGATCAGGGAGCAGGTAGACACCATGCTTCAGGGCTGGGCGGCCGACCACGTAACGATTGACCACGTAGGATACTTTGACAACCCGAAGGCCGAAGAACCGCACTACTGCCTAGTTGCCCACCTAAAACCGGGCGGCAGCCTGAGCGAAGGCAATGCCCGGCTCCAGAGACTGCCGCACATTAATGTTCATCCGCCAGACTATAAACCCCACTTAACATTGGCGTGGCTCAAGAGGGATCCTGCTGTTGTCGAAGCGTGCGTTAGAGCACTAAATGCCCGCCTGGCCGGCAAAAGAATAGGGGTCAGGGGCATTAACTACGGCTGGTAATCTTACTTACCGCAGCTTTGAGGACAATAACTAAACCGATAGATTTGCATGGAACACCCAAACAGATTCCTGCATGGCATAAGCGGTTTGGACTGAGCGCGTTGAGCAGGTATTATAAATGTATGCGAGACAGGTTTATTTGGGGGATGGTGGCTTTTGGCGTATCGCTTTGTTTTGGCGCGTGGTACTTGACCGTACAACAAACATTACGGCACGCTGCCAACGATCCGCAGATATCAATGGCGCAGGATGCAGCCGGCAAGCTGGATTCCGGGAGCAATCCGGCAGCGATTGCCTCCAAGAAGATTGAGGCGAGCTATGATATGGCGCCCTTTATTATCATTTACGACCTGCACGGCAATGTAGTGGCTGGCAACGGCTATGTAGACGGGTCTGTCCCGCACGTGCCAATTAGCGTACTAAGGCATGCAAAACTAAACGGCGGTGTCCACGTAATAACCTGGCAGCCGCGGGAAGGGATACGCATCGCTTCCGCCACCGCCAGGTCCAGAGACTTTTATGTGGTCAGCGGACGCTCCCTTGACACAACGGACCGTCAGATAAATTCGCTGGCTCTGTACACCGCCAGCGCCTGGCTGACCGCAATGGCGGCCATTATCGCCGGTTATTGCTTCACGCAACGGCGCTCGTCCTAAAACCGTATATTCCGCATAAAACGGTCAACGTAAGACTTGCTGCGCTCTTCCAACGGGATATATGCCGACAGCATGCCTATGATGTTGTCTTCTGTGTCCGGCGAGCAATAAAGGCTGGTCAACGGCGAAAAGCGCTGCATGGGCAGCAGTTCTATGTTGGCGAACGCGCCTTCGCGCTCAACAGAAAAAGACCGGAATTCTCCGTAAGAATAAAAACGCTGGCCGATTGACAGCCCGTCCGGCGTCAACGAATAGGTAAGGACCCGCGGTTTGCGGGCAGCGGCAATACAAAAAAGCACCACGACGATAATCACCATGGCGGTTGAAATACGGTCGTGAGTAAGAAAAAATACCACGGCAGTCAAGGCCGAACCGACAACCACCACTGAGCCGTACCAGCCGGCTCCCTTGTGATGGGCTATAAATTCTGAGGCCGTCCAGGTCAATTCTTGCTTCGGTAGTTGAGGGGCAGCCGCTGCGTCCTGGCGTGGTGTTTCCGGCGTGTTTCCGACTCCGCCCGACGGCTGGTCGGGCTTATACTGCCAGCCTGTAGGCGGTTGGTTGGTGGTTTCTTTCTGCGCAGTATCCTCACTCATAAGCGTTATTGTAACATCTGCGAGCAGCAGAATTCAAAGACGGTTATGTAAACGGATACAAAATAAAAAGCCCGCTGTTTAAGCCGGCTATCTATTGGCGGAGAGGGAGGGATTCGAACCCTCGCGAGAGCTTGCGCCCCCCTAGCAATTTAGCAAACTGCCCCCTTCAACCACTTGGGTACCTCTCCAGGTCATGGGTATTGTACTATATTTTCCCTCTGTTGACGAGCTACGGACTGGCGGAAGGGGTGGGATTCGAACCCACGGTACCGTTTCCGGCACGACGGTTTTCAAGACCGTTACCTTCAACCGCTCGGTCACCCTTCCGTAACAGGGGTAATTATATCAGATGAAGGCAATCTGCGAAAGTCGGGCCGGTTATTAAAGCCTGTGTCCAGCCACGGCAAACACAGCAGCACTAATGCTCTTGGCGCCTGCCGATTTAAGCGCCGCGGCAGCAGAATCGAGCGTCGCCCCTGTTGTAATAACATCATCAATAAGTAAAATCTGTTCGTTTTTTTCGAGATATTTTTTGTAGACATAGAATGCCGCAAGCATTTGTTCCCGGCGTGCCGTGCGACCTTTGCCAACTTGCCGCTGACTGCCTTGGCGGGCGAGCAGGGGAACAAATACGCAACCTGTTATCCGGGCCAGGCACTTGGCTATGCGCTGCGCTTGGTCATAGCCCCTCTGACGAACTCTGACGTTCGCTGTTGGCACATATGTAACTGTCCACCGGGCAGGAGGCAAGACAGCGGCTATCAGCCGCGCCATATCATCAGCGGCCGCACTGGCGCGCTCAAACTTCAGCTTATGGATAATCTCCTTGGCGATCCCGTCATAGGCAGCTACTGTCCAAACATTCGACAGATCGCTTGATCTGCGGCAGCTGCTGCAGATCCGGGTTTCGTCAGTAATGCAGCCGCAGCAATAGCACTCCGAAGGAGCCTGCGCCAATCTGTTGACGCAATTGTTACAAATTAACGTGCCTTCGCGTCCGCAAACCGAACATTCATGCGGCGCTATTGTGCTTAAAACTTGTTCAATGATGCTCATGTTGTATTTCTTGTGTTGTAAATATATCTGTTTGCGGTTGCATGATATTTATTACGTAAGCTATACTAGCATTAACACAAAAATTCGAACATCTAAGAATTAAAAACTTTTGGAGGGTAACAACTATGGCGCGACGCACTAGCAGTGGCGACGACGACCTATTGATGCAGGAAGACGAACTCACCGCCGCTTTTTTGGGCGACGATGACGATGCCGTAGCAGCCAACACTGGCGCAGCAACAGGCGCCCAACCTGCACCAGTAGCTGATGAGTGGGATGAGAGCGACGATCTGCCCGGACAGCTGGCGGTGGACGTCTACGAGACACGAGAGAAGCTGGTAGTTAAGGCCCGTACAGCCGGCGTCAACAAGAGCGATCTTGACGTAAGTATTTCTGACAACACACTGAGTATCCGCGGCACTTTGTCTGCAGGCAATGAAGACGACGTTGAGAATTACTTTGTTCAGGAATGTTACTGGGGCGAGTTTTCGCGCAGCATTGCATTGCCGGTTCCGGTAAAAGAAGACGAGATCGAGGCCGTATTGAAGGATGGTGTACTGACCATCAGTTTTGCAAAGGTCAAGCAAGACACAGTCAAAAAGATCCAGGTTTTGTAGTAAAGCCCGGTCAAACAAAAATACCGTCCGCGTAAAACCGGCCGGTATTTTTGTTGAAGCAGGGCAGGACCGCTAGACAGCTAATCCGACCACCCTCTGTAGAATTTGACTATGGAAGCGCGGATGCGCTATTCAAGCACATCCGTGACCCGTACCTCAAATACTACAGAGGGTGGTCGGATTAGCGCCCGGAGACATAACCTTGTGCAAAAAAAGACCGCTCAGTGAGCGGTCTTTGGAATTCCTGCAAGCCTAGATCAGGTTATGACCTTGCCCAGGATGAACTGGACAATGAATTGCGCCATAGCAACGATAACCAAACCGATAACGGCATAGATGATCGTGTTCTTGGCGCTGGTTATGTTGCCTGAGTCACCGCCGGAGCTAATGTATTTGAAACCCCCGTAGATGATCATGATCACAGAGACGACACCGACGATAGCAGAGAAGAAGTTGATTGCCTTCTTAATTGTGTCGTTTACCGTGCTTGTTCCTGTCGTAGTGTCACAGGCACCTGCGCTGTCAGTCTCAAAGGTAGTGCCACATTGAAGGTTCTGCTGGATGTTACTCTCAACACCATAAGCAATAGCCGGCATAGCCAATGGCACAGCGGCCAGCGACAAGCCTATGGCTATTGGGGCTATTTTTCTACGCAAGACTTTGAACATCGTTCATTCCTTTCTTAAGCATTTTCTTTATTTTATAGCACACACGGGCGGGCGATTCAATCTCACGCCCGGCGATCAATCACTAATGCGTTTGTCTCATCAACCTGGTTTGTATCTGTTTTCGTTGCCTTGGTTAGCACAAACTGGACAATAGATTGCGCTAGGGCGACAATCACTAAACCGACTATGGCGTATATCAGCGTAGTTTTGGCGCTGGTTATCTTACCGGCATCGCCGCCGGAGCTGACGTATTTAAAGCCGGAAACAACCATCATAATGACCGCTATGGCGCCAATGATGGCGCTCAGAAAATTGATCACTGTGCGGATAATGTCAGTAACAGACCGGCCCGGGGTAGTGCAGGCCCCCGACTGCTCGCTGCCGCTAATTCCGGAGCAAGCCTGGTCTTTGGCGTTTGACGAGCTGAAAGCGCTGGCATAAGAATGCGCCGGCACCGCCAAACCAAAAACAGCCGTCAGCAGCGAGACGGTAACTGTCAGACTTAGAAAAAATCTCTTCATAACAACCCCTTATTTATAACTTATTTAGAACTAGCGCCACAATACTTTGAGCAATGACCGCGATAACAACACCGACAAGAGCGTAAACAATGGCCTGGCGTGCAGATGCCGTGTTCGACGGATCGCCGCCACCCGTAATCATTTTTAGTCCGGCGATGATAATAACAATAACCGCCGTCACTCCGACTATCAAAGACAGAATATTTATAGCAATAGTAAGTATGCCGTTCGGCCCGACTATCGGACTGCTCGACGAGCTGGTCTGATTGTCTTTGCAGACTTCTGGCTGGTCGGCTGCATTCGGGTTACTGCACGCGCCGCCGTCCGGGTTTAATACGTCAACGGCTCCGGCCGACGGAACAACCGCAGCTACCGGCACCAGCAGCCCGATCATTACCGAAAAGGTGAGTAATGCTTTTTTGATCATAGTTTTCCTATCACCAGCGTTACAATTGCTTCCGCACTCAAAGCAACGCCAAGACCGATGGCTGCATAAATAATGGTCTGCCGAGCCTTGCTGACCTTCTGCGGGTCGCCCTGGGCTGTGGCGAAGTTCAAAGCGGCAATTATTATAATAATGACAGCCACTGCGCCGATAATTCCAAAGACAATCTGCATAATAGTGGTTAGCGCACCTTGATCGGCATTGACCGTCGGCAAGCCGGTATCGCACTGGGCGTTGTCTAGGCACTTAACCTGCGCGGAGGCGATGAATTGCTGGATTAGATTGAGCGTCATAACGGCTAAAACCTCCCGGCCAAAAAGGTTACTATTACAGTTGCGGATATGGCTATCACCAGGCCGATGAGCGCGTTAATGATGGTTTGACGGGCCTCGTTTGTCTTGCCGGGATCACCGCGGCTGCTAATGTATTGCACGCCGCCGTAAATAACGAAAATTATCGCTGCCAGACCGGCAACACGCAACAGTATCTCAACAAAGGCGGCTACTATCAGCCAGACGTCACTTATATGGACTATCTGCGGGGTGCACAAACCGTTCTCTACGGTGCCATTCAAATACTTATACCACTTGGGGAAACCCAAAAAAGTACCGCCGCCGCAAGGAGCGGCAAAACGCTCAACAATAACACTTAACGGGATGCCGAACATCAGTAGAAGAATCCTTCCGGTATTAGATAGTTCAAAATCGCGTAACCGAAGATGTAAAGCGCCAAGGCCAGGGCAGTATTTTGGATGCGTTTCATGGCGGCTGCCGCGGCATTCGGGTCACCCCTCGAGGTAGTGTATTGAATGCCGGCAAATATAATCGAGGCGATAACCACGATGCCGACCCCTGCGGACAGGAAGCGAATAATAGCAAACATCAAGTCTATAATCCCGGAATGGTTGCCGACACAAAAGCTGTCGCCGGCGCGGTTATTATTAAGACAGTCTGTTCCGCGGCAGCCAAAATCAATAGAGGTTACAACCCGGTCCTCGCCGGTACCGCAGGCATACTTCCCGAAATCATTGGCTACGACCCTACTGCCAGACAGGGAAGTTTGCCAAGACAATTCCTGGGCAGTGACCGCCGCAGGACGCAGCAAAGCGCAACCAGTCATGGCTGCAAAAAGCGTCAGACTGGCCAAAAAGCCGGAGTAAATTTTGAAGTAGTGTTTATATTTTGCGATTTTCATCTTCGGTTACACTATACCATGCTTAATTATAAAATATCGGCGACTAAATAGTACCCAAAATAATTATACATCCATGCGGTACACAAAGCATGCATGAAGGCGCTTATATATGTTATATTTATGGTAAATGTTGTCGACAAAAAATAACACGGTTACAGGGGTGATTCGTAGGCGGACGGTATTTGCCGCCATATTCTTGATCGTTTTCGTTTTCGGCGCCGTATTCCTGCAAGCCGCCAAAGTATTTGCCGAAGCGCCATTTGACGGCTGGAAGGACAAGCATGCCAAATGGATTAACCGGCAAACTATTCAGTTCAACGGCGACAAAGTGTACTTCATGGATTCCGACCCTTCTGACAACGCCTATGTTTTTACGTACAATGCGCCTGCCAACCCGGCCTGCCAAAGCAAAATCGGATTTAACGCCAGAAATAGTTTCGGCACCGCCAATCCGGCGCCGTACACCGAAAAAAGCACCGACTTTTCCACGGTCGCGACTCTAAAATTAATGGCACCACAGTCGGGCAGTAGCAACTGCAAAGAGCTGACTAAAATAATCGACACTGACGGCAATGGATGCCGTAGGTACTTCTCGGCCAATGACGGTGCAAATTCCTGGTCCGGCTGCGAGCTAAAAGTAGACGACCCGGGTGAACGCTATATCTCCTTTATATTAGACACTGACGGCAACATAAAGAGCATCAACCCCAGCCAGGCCATAACATTCCAGATCGCGCCATATGGTTACAAGGCCATATATAATCTCTGTGCCGCAAGCAGTTGCGTAACCCCGGTACCCGCTCCGACGTACTCGGTATACGTCCGCCAAGACCAGCAAGGTTCGGCGTGCCAAAGCATCATAGCCCAAGTTGGCGGAACGCCCGGAGCATTAAGCAACCACGGCGGGGTATGGGCGCTATTCCCGTTTAAGGCCGGCGGCGCAACTACCTGGAACGACTATTACAATATAATCAGCGCCGCCTTGTATAATGGCGCGGAGAGAAAAGTTGAGGCTTGCAGCGTTGACAAAAACGCTTTCTTCAAGACCTATATGGCCGGCAGCAACGGCACTGACACGCAGATTGACGACAACTACTTCAACGGCGGATATTACAAAATCTGGGTAGGTGACACCGCCAACCAGGGAGTGGCAAAAGCAGCTGTTGCCAACAGCGCCGGCACCGGCACGGTGCCTGGCGGCAATAACAGCGAGCAAAAGCCAACCTGCCAGTCGTCTGGTTTTAGCCTGAACTGGATCCTGTGCCCGATATATAACAGCATGACTACCTTCACCAACTGGTTCCTTAACAGCGTTTTGGAGCCCTTGCTAAAAACACCGGACATGCTGAACAGGGATAACAAAGTTTATGACATCTGGTCGGCATTCCGTATTTTTGCCAATATCTTCCTGTTAATCGCCCTGCTGGTGGTTGTGTTCGGCCAGACAATCGGCACTTCTGTATTTGAAGCCTTCACCTTTAGAACGTTTATCACCCGCCTGTTTGTGGTCATTATATTAATAAATGTCAGCATTTACGCTATGGCCGGATTCCTGGACATAGTAAGTATTATTGCCGATGGCATCGGGAAAGTTATGACCGCGCCATTGTCCGGGCAAAAAATCTACGAATTCAGCTTCAGCGGCTGGCAGCAAAGCGGCATCGTCCTAGCCGGAGCGACCGGAGCTATTATTGCAGTGGCCAGCGGTGCGGTCTGGGGCGGGGCGCTGGCAAGCATGGGCAGTTTCCTGATGGTATTCGCCGTCCTGCCGTTATTCTTCGGGGCTTTGGCAGTGTTCATTACCGTTGCTGCCAGGCGCGCCATCCTGGTATTGCTGACTATCATCAGCCCGGTGGCTGCTGCCCTTTATGCGCTGCCCAACACCCAAAAATATGCCAGCAAATTCGTCAACGCCACCTTTACCACGGCCATCGTCAGTATAATTCTTGAGGGCATCTTTGCTATCTGTGCCTTAATGTCCTTCCTGGCAGTTAAAACCAGCAGCGGGGGAGCGGCCAGTGCCCTGGATGGCATTCTGGCCCTGATATTTGTTGGCGCGCCCTTGGCGGCCGGCGGACTGGCATTTAAGCTGTCTGGGTCAATCGTGGCCCGAGGGCACGAGTTCCTGTCCGGGGCAGGCAAACGCGCCCACCAGGGCATCCTGGGAAGCGAGCACGACCCCAACAGCTTGCGCAACCGCACGCGCTTCAACTTCCGGGCGGGGCGCATCCGCAACAGGGCACAGGCATTCAGGTCGCTCAACCAGGCAAGCCGTGACCACGGCGGCATCGTCGGTGCCGCTGCTACACGCGGAGCCAGGCTGGCCGGCTGGGGCAACCCTCTGTCTGCCGAGGCTGAACTGAACGAGCTGGAAAAGAAGCGCATTTTTGCCACCAAAGACAGCGGCGACGATGCCATTCTTAATGCCCGTACGTCGGTCATGGAAACTAACCCGCGTACCGGTGCCCGTGAGCGCCGAACGCTGGACGGCAAGCTTGTCACTCCAGCCGAGTGGGCGCTGGCTAATAAATTCTACAAAACCTTGCCGGCTATGCAGGCGATTGAGCAGTATAGGGAAACAAAAGTCCTGGGCGAAGAGGACTCCAGGAACTACGTTAACCGTTTCGGTAGACTCGCCGACCAAGAAGGCTGGTCCGACCAGGAAACGACCATGCAGTGGATGGGCACGGCTTTTGCCAGACAGGATGAACGGGGCGAACTGAAACACGGCTCGTGGTCGCGCAATCCCGCAACCGGACAGCGCCAGTTTAGTGCAGTGGGATCTGCCCCAATGCCTCTGGCTACGCCAATAACAGACCATGATAATAAACAAAAATCAAGCTTCTTCGACACAAGCAAAGCTCGAGTACCCGGAGAAGGCGACCCCATGTCGTTAGAAGGCGGCACAGACAACTTCATACAAGAAACCTATAACCGCAAGGGTATGCCCAGAGGCGCTATGATGCTATCCACCCACCCTACTGCACTTAAGCACGCCAAGGAGGAATACATGCGCAGGCTAGACAACAACCAGATGGTCGACGTTACGGGCAGAACGCGCGCCCTCAGGAGCGGAGAGCGCGAAAACGCCGATGCACGCCTGCGCCAGATACTGGAAATCGAGAAGCGCTACCAGACCCCGACGTTGTCCGAAGACGGCAAGACGAGACAATCAGCCTTACACGGCGCTTCTCCTGCCACTATCGCTGCTTTTGAGGAGTTGGTTGCAGTAGGTGCTGGTAGCGCCAGCGTAGCTCGGCTGAACGGAGAAATTACCGGCGGCAACACTTATGTCAGTACGCACCGCAACGCCCGGGCTGCGGCTGGCACCGGAACCTATGTTCCTTAACCTATTCGTAATGCATGCCCAGCAACAAATTCGGTCAGCCAGCGTTCAGCCAAATCAATGCGGATATATATTGCGATTTCTTCAGCCTGCTGCACTAGATCCTTCGCAGCGACCGTCCCACTAGCCCACAGCATCATATCCTCTGATTCTATTGTTTCAGGAGCGTCCAGAGCCAAGTCCTCGGCACGCCTTGACTTATGCCGTGTCTTTACCAGGTTACCGTTTGTTTGCAGCAGAAGCTGTCCGGTCGCCACTATACTAGTATCAGCATAGTGGCCAGGAGTATAAATAAGATTTAGATTTTCGTCCTGATCCCAACGGTCATTCACCCAACCGCCGCCAATAACGCCCCATTGGCCCAAACGCCAGGTGTCAATCGTCTCTTCCGGAAAACAAACTCTGACATTCGTCCTTACGCACTGCACCATGGCCGCACGCGCAACGACATCGGCAGTTTGCAGCAGGCGTTCTCTCCTTTGGTCAAGCTCTTTTGCAGCCCGCTGTTCTTCCGTCATCCTCTGTGCGCCATAGCCTGGCACCGCTGGCGAAACTGGTATACCCATAACCACACCCCATATAACTATTTATCTGTCAATTTAAACTAATAGCACATTTACGTCCGGGAGAGAATAGGATTGTTTTATTCTTGCAACAAATAGGTAGCCTGTGTTATATATCTGATGTCATAAACTAATCTTTACAAACCAGCTATGTTTACACATTATTTACAAGCCGAGACAGACCGCAGGCAACGCCTCCAAGACCAAACCGCTGAACGCGAGCAACGGGCACTAGACCAAGCGGCCGAACAGACGGCGGCAACTGCCAAAAATCGAACCGAGATCGAAGAACTCGTGACAGCCGCCCATGAGGTCGGCCGCGTCCTAACCCAAAAAGGGGTGCCGCCGGAAGTTTTGATACACCGCGGCAGATACCGCTATTTCCTCTTTCCAGAAGCTACCGGTGAGCCCCTGGCCGTCGGATGGCCCCTAAGACAGCTTGTTGAATGGCCGCACAAAGCCTATACAAATTATGGCGGTGAATATGAGGACAATACCTACGTCCCCAAACAAAATAAAGCCAGACTTGAGCAAATAATCGTTGCGACCACCGGTGAACTTATCCATTGCCAAGGCCGGCCGATAGAAGATCGTCTCTACTCGTTATCTCTAAGGGGTATGTATGTTGGACAAATTGCCTTGCTGAGGCCGGAAATAGTCGTAGCCGACGCAGATACTATAGAGCAGGCCGGTGACTATGGTGCCTCTAACCTAATAACTTACCCAAGGAGCGATCTAATGACAAAAATCGCCGGCTTGGCGTGTAGCTATGGCGTAACAGCAGAAGACCTGGCCGCCGTCAGGTAAACCATTAACCAAAAGCGCATACTTGCCAGTCTCACGCTGATAATTCATACTATTGCTAATGGCGAGTTATAAAGTTATTCAGGATATTGAGGCCGAGGATAAGCTGATCGGCCCGTTGTCGCTAAGGCAGTTTGTCTATGCGGCGATTTCGGTTACTTGTTTATATCTGTCGTTTATTGCCATTACCAAAAACTTCCCGTTTATGATCATACTGTTCGTGCCAGTAGCTCTGGTTTCCGGATTTTTTGCTTTTCCGTGGAAAGGGGAACAGCCGACTGAAGTTTGGGCGTTAGCCAAAATCCGCTTCCTTATAAAACCCCGCAAGCGCCTGTGGGACCAAAGCGGCATTAAAGAAATGGTCACAGTTACAGCTCCTAAACAAATCGAGGCCGCATACAGCAACGGCCTATCGCAGACCGAGGTGCGGAGCCGCTTGCGGGCCTTGGCCGACACCATTGACAGCCGCGGATGGGCTATCAAGAATGCTAATCTCAATTTATACACTCAGACGGCTCTGGTGATGGCCGAGCCGACCTCAGACCGCCTGCTGGGGCCAAGTACTTTCCCGCACAACGTTGAGGCCTCTGATGTCCAAGCCGCAGACGACATGCTTGACGAGATCAACAATCCGCGAGCCAAACAAGTGGGCAATATGGTTGACGCGTCCACAAAGGCCCACAGACAAAAAATCATCGAGACCCTAGAGGCGCCGACGCCGCCTCCGGCACCGCGGCCATCAGCGCCGCCAGCCGGCAACTACTGGTTTCTTAACCAGCCGTCAGCAGCGGCCAGCGTTCCGGGCAGTATGGTAACCTTTAACACCCAGGTTGTCAGCCCGGCAGCCGCCGCAGCGGGAGCACCGCAGCCTCAGCCGGCCGCCGCACCAGCCGCTGTTCCGTCTACTGACGACGAAAAACAACTGCTGCAAGAGCTGGAGGCCCGCAAGCGTGAAATGCCTATGACCGCTTATTACGGACACCTGCACACTATCCAGCCTATTTCGGCCGGTCAGCAGGTGGGTCAGCAACAAACGGCAATACCAAGCACGCCACAAGGCGCGCAACAGTCATTGGCGGAATATCTGGCACAGCAAAATGCAGGCACAGCCCCACAGGCCACGGCGGCCGCACCGGCAGCACAGCCCGCAACCCCGGCAGAACCAGCGCAACCGGCAGTGACACCTAAACAGCAGGCTGCTATACTACAACTAGCCAGCAACGATGATCTCAATGTGGCGACCATCGCCCGCGAAGCGCAACGCTCCGGGTCACAAAATGAAGTAATTATTAAGCTGCGTTGATGAGCGCGCGCAAGATCATCTGCGTGGAGATGTCCACTAAATTTACATGAACCCTTCGTCTAACAATCAACCGGTACCAACTATCCCAGGCGGCGCGGCCAATCAGGTTCCGCCGAACGGTTCTTATGCGCAAAATCCGGCGCCAACGGGCGCGCCCATGCCTGGCGCCGCTATGCCGCCAGGCACATTCCAGGCCGGACTGCCTCCTGCCGGGCCGCAGCAGCAAATGCAAATGCCCCAGGGTATGGTTGCACCAGCCGCCGCCAACCCGCAGCAACAGCCTCCGGCTGCCCATGCCAATAAAAACAGCACCCAAAATACTTTACTGATCGCCGAGATCCGCGACGGGATCGTCATCATGAACGACGGCTCTTTCCGCTCTGTGGTAATGGTCAAGTCGGTCAACTTCGACCTGATGAGTCCTCAGGAGCAGGAAGCTGTCGAATATTCGTACCAAGGGTTCCTCAACTCCCTCTATTTTCCAATCCAAATATTTATCCGCTCCCAGAAGGTTGACCTGCAGCCGTATATCAGTAAGCTGCAAAAAATTCGCTCTGAGCACGACAACATGCTTCTGGCGATGATGATGGAAGACTATATCAGCTACATCGACCAGCTCAGTCAGCAAACCAACATTATGGACAAAAAATTCTACGTTGTTATACCGTATTTCCCGCATGTCGACGTCCAAAAAGCCCTGACCCAAAGCAAAACCTTCTTCACCGGCTTATTTGGCCTGATAAAAAGCAAGGACCAGCACGTCACAATCAACGAAGCCGAGCTGGAAAAGGCCAAGACAGAGCTGCGCAACCGCGTCCAGTCTGTTTTGCAAGGTCTGTTGCAGTGCGGAATCCAGGGCTTGCCGCTTGATACCCAGGAGCTTATCGAGCTGTATTACGACACCTACAACCCGGACACCGCCACCCGCCAGCAGCTCAAAAACTTCAACGACCTTAATGCCGATATAGTCACTAAGGGGCGGGGGGCAGCTCCGCAAAGCCACTTGCAAAGGGAGCTCAGCTAAATTATGGCAAAGAAAAAACAACTTGACCCTGTAGCCTTAGCCCAGGCCCAGCAATTACGCGAGCAGCAAGAGGTAAGTACGGCTTTCCAAAAAGGTATTACCGCGCTCCGCGATTTCATCGCCCCCAGCTCGATTGAGCTTAACAGCACCCATTTTCAGCTGGGAACCAGATTCGCCCGTACCTACTATGTTTACGGTTATCCGCGCCAGCTGTACACCGGCTGGATCAGCAGCATGGTCAACCTTGACGAGGTCCTGGACATATCTATGTTCGTATACCCGGTAGAGAGCCAGGTTGTTATGGAAAACCTTCGCAAGAAAGTCACCCAGCTGGAGGCCGGCATCCAGATCGACACCGAAAAGGGCCGCGTTCGCGACCCGGGCAAGCAGGCCGCGATTATGGACGCCGAAGAAATGCGCGACAAGTTGCAGGTCGGCGAAGAACGCTTCTTCCGCTTTGGCCTGTACTTCACAATCTACGGCGGCAGCAGGGAGGAGCTGGAGTTTATTTCGCACAAGGTTGAGTCTATGCTTGGGCAGCAGCTGGTCTATTCCAAGCCGGCCAGCTCCCAGCAGGAGCAGGGTCTGAACAGCACTGTGCCGCAATTCAGCGACCAGCTGCAAATCCGGCGCAACATGAGCACCGGCGCTATCTCCACCAGCTTCCCGTTTACAAGCGCCGACCTCAGCCAGGACAGCGGGATTTTGTACGGCATTAACATGCACAACTCCGGGCTGGTTATTTTTGACCGCTTCACTCTGGAAAACGGCAACTCGGTGGTGTTCGCCAAGTCCGGCGCCGGCAAGTCATTCACTGTCAAGTTGGAAGCATTGCGCAGCATGATGATGGGCACGGAAATATTGATTATCGACCCGGAAAACGAATACGAGCGCATGGCGGAAGCCGTGGCCGGAGCGTACGTACGCCTGAGCTTAAACTCAGCCACGCGCATTAACCCGTTTGATTTGCCCAAGGTAGTTGACACCGAAGAAGCCGACAACGCGCTGCGCTCCAACCTGATCACACTGCACGGCTTGCTTCGCCTGATGATGGGCGGGGCGCAGGCTCAAATGATGGGCGGCAGCCAAATGATGGCCCCGGCATTATCGCCGGTAGAAGAGTCAGACCTTGATGCCGCATTGATCGAAACATATGCCAAAGCCGGAATCACCAACGACCCGCTGACCCACCAGGGATTGCCACCGACCATCATGGACCTCTACGACACACTGCTGCACATGGGCGGCACCGGACCGCAGCTGGCGCAACGCCTGCGAAAGTACACAACTGGTACGTTCGCTGGCATTTTCAGCCAGCAAAGCAACATCGACATCAACAACCCTTTGGTTGTCTTTAATATCCGCGATCTGGAAGACGAGCTTCGGCCGGTTGCCATGTACATCGTACTTAACTACATCTGGAACCGGACCAAAACCGACCGCCGCCGCCGTATGCTGATTGTTGACGAAGCCTGGCAGCTGATGAAATACGAGGACTCCGCCAACTTCCTGTTCTCTCTGGCTAAACGGGCGCGCAAATACAATCTGGGCATCACGACCATCACCCAGGACGTTGAAGACTTCATGGGATCGCGCATGGGGCGTGCCGTAGTGGCCAACGCCAGTATGCAGTTCCTGCTGAAGCAATCCCCGACAGCGGTTGACGTACTGGCCGACGTGTTTAAGCTTACTTCAGAGGAGAAAAAACGCTTAAGTCAGTTCCCGGTAGGACAGGGCTTGTTCTTTGCCGGCCAGAATCACGTCCACATCCAGATCGTTGCCAGCCCAACCGAAACCAGCCTGATCACCACCAACCCGGCCCAGCTCCAACAGATGGGTGGCGGGGAAATGAACCAAGTACAAGGAACTATCGATCTAAATAATCAGCTTTACCCAGGAATGTAGCGTTTTATGGCAGGCCAAGATTTAATAGGCAACGAACTTAACGACCTGGAGCAACGCGGCGGGCAGGCAGCTTATCCGCACAAGGGCACCGACCTTGTCGGCGGCGCGCTTGGGGATATTGAAAACCGCGGCGGCACAAGCCATTCCCAGCCCCACAACGAAACTACCGGCAGCCCGATCAGCGAAGCCGGGTCACAAGCCCAGGACGCAGCCAGCCAGCTTTCTGCCCTAGGCAAAGGCTTTACCGGCGGGGCTGCCGTAGACCTGGTTGGCGCAGCCAAGGGCGGCGTCGGGTCGGTTGTCGTAGCCGGCATTAAACGCCACAAAAAAGGCGTTTTTGGCGGCGTGGCGGGAGTGGTTATGTCAATACTCCTATTGGCGCTACTTTCGTCCTTACCCTTCGGCTTTACCTCCACTATGGAAAACGTCAAGGCAAAAGAGATGAAGGTGTTAAACGAAAACATCGCCTCCATGAACGACAGTTTCATGAGCTACTACATAGTAAAGTACCTTGCTCCGGGCATGCAGCTCAAACAATGCACCAGTACTATTGTTGACAGAAACTGTGCGGTTTCGGCCAAGGGCGACGGCGTTGTATCGCGGATGTTTCGGGCCTGGCAAAAAGCCAGCATAGAAAACCAGTGGGCAAAAAACGGTTTTGAGATACGGCGCGACCGGGCTACGAATCGATACTTCATCCGCGCCACCGGCACAGGCGATATCGACATAACCAGGTATGTCGCAAACGCCAACGACAATATGTTCCACGAGATAGACAGGTCCGACCTTCGGTCAGTAATCCGGGAATCGCATATGAGATCCAGCAAATGGGACCGTATACTGGTACGCTTCGGCTGGGGAAAGAAAACTATAAGATTGGCCTACGGCAATGTGCGCTGTGTTTTGTCATGCAAGGTGCTTACTTTCAAAGAAAATTATTTTTCTGAGCCTATAGCCCAGAAAAAAAGGGCCTTTAAGATTAAGTTCGCTCAGCGGGTCTTGTACCCCAGATCGCAAATGATCGGCCTGGCTTTTGAGTGCCTGTTTGCCGGCAGCAAATGTAATCCGAACGAGCCGGACGTCAGAGAAGACGGCACCTACAGAACAAAATTTGAGGCCCAGTTGCAAACCAAGATAGCCGACCTGCTGGCTACCGAAGGAGGGGAGCAGACGCTCAAAAAGGCCCAGGCAGTGGCCGCCGCGCTACAGGAAAAAGGATTCCAAAGAGTAGTCATAGAGGCTATCGTTAAATCCCTGTTGAGCAAAGCCGGGAGCAGCGAGGCGGCAGCGCAGGCGGCAGCCCAAACCTCTGCTACAGTTGCCGGTACGGCAGTGCCGGTCTTCTTTGCCGTCAACGGGTTCGCTACCATCGTCACACTGCTGTCCAGTGCCGGTCCGACCTTAGCAGCGACCAGCACCATGCTTCAAAAAGCCTCAATGGTCTCAACATACTCAATGAACTCTGCTTATTCCGATGAAATTAAGAGCAGCAATGTCGACGCCACCGAAGTAAGCTCTTTCTCAGAACTCTTTTTCCAACGATCAGCAACAGCAAAAAGACGGCACCATGGGCGGCTGTGGGGCCGGCGGTATGCCGCTGTATAATGCTGTGGTCAACGAGGGGGATCAAACCGTTACGGCTTTTGACGGGTTGGGCGGAGCCAAGGCCTACGCGGCCACGCCAGGCAGCTGCAAGTGCCCGCTGACAGCCAGCACTGTTAACGGCCTAATCTGCCCTGAGCAATCATTGAATTACGCGACATATGTTACCGGCGCTTTCGGCTCTGTCTCAAACTTCCTGAACAAGCCGGGCATGAAAATAGTTTCCGATGCCGCCAAGCTTTGGAACAGTACCATCGGTGAAGCCATCACCACAATAACCGAACCTATTGTCAACCTTTTGCAAAAAGCTCCAGGTTATTCAGCCATCGAAGGCGCTATCACCAGCGCGGCAGACTCAATATTCAGCGATTTGGCATCCTACATCTATCCGGCATGGATTAACGACAACATGACCGGCGGAGACAACTTTGTCGCTACCGACGGCGGGGCGCGCGTCGTGGCTAATGACTACGCCGAAAAGGTCATGGGCGGACAGCCGCTAACCCTTCAGCAGCAAACTGCCATAGAAACGCAGGCCGACATTATCCAGGAACAAACCTTCAAGAACAAACCGTTATACGCCCGGCTGTTCGACAAAGAGGACACCCATTCGCTGGTAACCCGCCTGGCCCTGGCCATTCCGGACGATTTTCATGCGACAGGTACCAACATCTTCAGCAAACTGATAAGCGATCCTTTCACCAAAATAATCAAGGGTTTTGGCGCCATATTCGCCGGCCATACCGCTTTTGCCACAGCTCCGGCAGTAGCTGACCCATTCTCTATAACCCACTTTGGTATTCCGCTCGACAACCCGGTCTACAACCAGGACCCGGAAGGGTACTTTGCTACAAGATGTGACAGCAGCACACACACCGAAGAGTGGAACAAGAACGTCAAGATAAACCCTGCGCTCGGGATTCCGGAACACACCACATCTGATCCTTGTCTGTTAATAAACGAGGCTGCTTCTGCAGGCGGCGGCCTTTACGACAGCAGTCTGGTGGGCAAGTAGATGAAGAGACTACAGGGCGCAACCTCAAATATCTTCCGGCTTACCGCCATCTTCTCGTGTTTATCAGTGATGCTCTTTGCGCAAGCGCTGCCGGTCGCAGCCGACCTTTCCACCGATGACGTGGACGCTATCTACAATAGTTGGCCCGGTTGGGTAGCGGGCGATGACCTGATATGCGGAGAACAGGCCGGGGCCAACAGCCAGCCCGGCCAGCCAGTGCAGATGATAAAAACCGACACCTCCAATTTCCACCCGGACCCGCAGGCAACAAGTTATTTCAATAAAATCTCTCTGCCGATGATCAAGAAATATTTGTCGGTCTATGTCACATCTGCCCAGCTCGAAGGCGTGACCCAAAACTGGGAGATACTGCCGGCCCTGCATGGCCCTGAACTAGGGTTTAAGATTTTTTTTGAGGCCAATTATTTGGGTCCGAAGGGTCCATCCGGGCCTTATCAGGAAACCGCCTCGGAGCTAGTTAAGTACCTTGATGACCCGACTTACGGGCCGACACTTAAAACCCTGATCGAGCCGGACGGAACAGCCAAAAAGATACCAGAGATTAACAGTGCCCAGTTTACCGTGCTGTCCCGGCTGGTGTTCGCCCGATGGATTAAGGAGGCGCTGGGAAGCGGCTATAACAACCTGACCAAAGGTCCGATACCATTCAATCCGACGGTCGACAGCAACAATACCTTATGGAAAATCATTCACCGCTGGAACGCAACCATGGAAGAGTCTGAGGGTTTTAATGGTTATGACGTCAATAATCATCCATACAGAACCAGTCCGTCAGTGTGGCCCGGCATGGCTACTACGTACTACTTGCTCAAGCAGTGGGAGGACGGCGGCGGCATGGCTACCGTAGCCGCAGCCTCGGTCTCCTGCACACCGGGAGCCGCCGTCAGCGCCGACTGCAACGCACCGGCCGGAACAGGCCGCATTCTATGTGCGGCACGGCGCTATACAGGCATCTATTATCACTTTGGAGGAGGCCATGATGTTGGTGTCGCTCAATTCCGCAAACAATGTCCAGACCCGACAAAAGTACGCAGCACAGCAGCAGACCCGGGGCCGTGCAGACTTGACTGCAGCGGCCTGGCGAGTATGGCAATTAACGACGCCTTTGGCCAATCGTTCATGCGGGTAGTATCAGGCTTCACCAACGACAGCAAGAACTTCAAACAAATCAGCATCAACGAGGTTCAGCCCGGCGATCTAGCCACAAGAACAACAGAGCATATTGAAATTGTTGTCAGCTATAACCCCAGCAGTAAAAAGCTGGTGACCTTTGGAACGCGCGAAACAGGTACGCCAGCCAGCCAGGTGAATAGAAGTGCCAGTGATTACGACAGGTTCTGGCGATACGTCGGCCCGGGGGCTCAATAACCATGAATAACAACCTCAAACGATTCGTCCCGCTGCTAATCCTGATTACTGCTGCGGCAGTTGTACTGCTTACCGGGCTTTGGCTAAACAAAAACGTTATTAATCCTGCCGGCACGGTTTCTATTAACCTAAATCTGCCCGACCTAAAGGACACCAAGGCTTTTATTGATAACAAAGACTTTAAGCTGAGCGGCTTAACGGGCAGTTACGGTATCAGCGCAAAAAACCACCAGCTAAAGGTTACCAGAACAGGTTACAAACCGTCCGAGGTTACTTTTGATGTCCAAAAAAACAAGACCGTAGTGCTAAACGTCGTCATGCAGCCCCAGGTTCCGCAGGATACTCCTGTTGCTACAGCCCAAATACAGTCGTCTTTCCAGTCTGCCTTCGGAGCATACGATATTCAGAGCGTGCAATACTTTTACAACAACACCTGGGCTTTCGTTATTGTCGGCAACGGCGATAGCGACCCCGGAATGTTCGTGTCCAGCTACAGCCCATCTTCCGGAAAGTGGAGCATCGTTCTTGGCCCGGGAACAATATTTTCTAAGTACGACATTTATAAGCTGCCGGACGGTGTCCAGAAATACATGAAAGATAACGGCTATGTAACGGGGGAGCAACCGCAATGAACATGAATATAAAACGCATCCTGGCATTTGGTTCGGCCGGCATACTGGTTGTTGCTGCTTTATTCCTAGCTACGCGCAGCAATTTGCCGCCTGGCGTAGATTTTAAGACCAAAAAAGAAGTTCCGCGGGTTTTTTCCTCCTCGACAAGTTACGACAAAGACACTCTATTATTTTCGAACGCCCGTTCTTTTACCAGCTACAATTACAAAACCGGGCAGGCGGCCCTGCTAAGTCCGGATAACTATTGGGGCAACACGGGCAATATAGACAAGCCGATAATTGTAACTTCTGACAAAAAATACATAATCTTCCACACCAGCATGGTCAGCGCCGGCACTGCGCTTGACGATCAGCTCATTCAGGAGGGACTCGACCACAATAAGGGGTGGTGGTGGATTTATAACACCGCACAGCAGACATTCAAGCACTTTGATTCTTCTGTCGCTTCGGTCAGAGCCGGTGACAATACAGTCTATACCCTAAGTGAAAATTACAGCCAGCAAAGCATCATAGGTTATTCGCTTCCGGACCTGAAGCAAACCTCGTCCATCCCAGTAACAGGCGCAACTGATTTTTTCGTAACAGATGACGGGTTTCTAATACAACAAAAGGACGGAAAAGTACTATCCACCAAAGACGGCATAATTAATACTCCTGTTCTATCCCTGTCCACGGTTATGAACGTTTCCCGCAATAAGAAAACAGCTCTGGCCACCAGGACCCAAAACAAGGTCAAGCAGCTGGTTATCTACAACCTCCAGACAAAGAGCGAGACTACTATCGGGTCTAATGTTGCCAACCAGATAGCCTGGAGTCCAGACAATGATGTCGTGTTCGCCGACCAAGAAAAGAAACATATTTTTGTCTATGACTCTGGGACAGGCGGTACCAACACGGCTAAACTGGATAAATCTCTCAACAAAGACCTTGAAGCGGTTGCGATATTAAGCCCGGACAATATCATAGTGGGCAAGGATTCGACTGATTATCTGCTGTCTACCGGTTCGTTGGCTACGATAAATATTCCTAACGATAATTACCAAACAGCTGTCTCGGTATCCGGCTATACAACACCCCTAGTATATTTCCCGGACGAAAGCGCCTTTATCCTGACTCTTGATACCGGAGCCGCCGACATGGAGCGGGATGCCATATACAGCCAGCTAAAAAAAGACGGCTTTAATCCTGATTTGCTTGAGCTGCGGTTTGCGGTGTTTACCGAGCCGATAGTCCAACCCCAATAGCGTTAGTGGCGGCCGAGCGGAATAATATTGCTGGCTGTGAAGTGCTGTATAACCATATCAGCGTCTGTTGTGGTTATAAAGGTCTGGTGGTCGGCCACAAAACTAGTCAGTGCCTGGCGGCGCTTGCCGTCCAGCTCACTAAAAACGTCGTCCAGCAAAAGCAGGGGACGCTTTTCGCAAACCGCTTCTATTGTCTGTAGTTCCAATACCTTTAATACGAGTATCAGGCTGCGGGTTTCGCCGCGCGAGGCGCTTTCACTGGCCGAATGGCCGTTGATGGATATCCGAATATCGTCTCGGTGCGGCCCATAAGCCGTAAAGCCGCGCAGCACATCCAGCTCGGTACTGGCTTCCAGCTTCTTTAGGAGCGCTGTTTCATAATCCTGGTTGGCAAACTGGGTTACATACTCCAGGCCGATATCGTGATCCTTCTGGGTCAGAGAACTATATAACTGGCTCATCCGAGGAGAGAAGCGGGCTACCATGTCCCGGCGTTCCTTAACCAGATTGCCAGCCAGTTCGCTCAACCTCAAATTCCACACAAACAGCTGCTCCTCCAAACCGCGCGGCTGCTGCTTCAGTAAACTATTGCGGTGTGCTAAGACTCTTTTATAATGACGGCGCACAGCCCCAAAGCCCGGGGTTGTCTGTTCTAGCAGGTCATCCAAGAAGTTACGCCTCAGTTCCGGCGAGCCGCTGAGCAGCAACAAATGATCCGGCTCAAAAAGCACAACCGGCAACTGGCGCTGCTGTGTCAGTCTGCTGAGCTTTTGATCTTCTATGTCGAACGTTTTAAGCGCCTTTCCAGCCTCACCAAGCTGTAACTTGACCGTGCGTTGGCCACTGGCCGTTCCGGCGTCCAGGCGGGCCCAGGATGCGTCAAAATGGATAAGCTCCGCGTCTCTAGCCCGATAAGATCCGCCCTTGGCTAAAACTAGTATTGCCTCCAGTATATTTGTCTTTCCGCTGGCATTGGGGCCGACAATAATATTGACTGCCGGAGCAACCTCAAAAGACGCGTCTACATAAGAACGAAAATGCTGCAAACGCAAATCAGTAATCATATATTTATTTTAGGGTATTAGTCCTGTTTTTCAGACTAGCTCTTCAGCGGCATGATGATGTGCGTGTAGTCTTGCGCCGAAGGGTCGCGCAGAACTACCGCTTCGAGTTTGCCATTAAAACACAGTTCTGTCTCGTCGCCGCTAAGGATGTGTAGCACATCGAGTAGGTAGCGAGAGTTAAGGGTTATGGAGCCGCCACCGGTTACTTTCGCAGAGGCTTTAGCAGTGTTTTCGCCTAGTTGTGAAGCTACCGAACGAATACTTAACTCCTGAGTCTCCTCTTCAACCTGCAAAGTTATACTGCCTGCGCTCTCGCGGGCGAACAAACTGGAGACTTTTGTAGCATTTAACAAATCCGCCTTTTTTAACAGGGCGGTAGTTGCGAAGCTGGCCGGGATTAGTTTGCGATAATCAGGATACTTACCTTCAATAAGGCGAGCCACCAACTCAATATCACCCACCTGGAACAAAACCTGCTGGTCATCACTTGTTATAGACACTTTTTCCTCTGTGTCACTCAGTATGCGTAACAGGTCCTGCATAGCAGACACTGGCACTAGCAAGTCGATTTGCTCCTTGGTATTAACCAGCTGCTTTTCGGCCAGGCGGTAGCTGTCTGTTGCCGCCATGTAGAGTTTACCTTCTGTCGTGTGCAGATAAACGCCAGTTAAAACCGGGCGGGCACTATCGCTTGAGGCGGCAATAATAACTTGCTGTAGGCTCTTTCTAAGAACGTTTTCCGGTACAGACCAGGTCTTGCCGTCGCTGATGGCCGGCATAACCGGAAATTCCTCTGCGGAAACGCCGTTAATTACTGATTTGTATTGGTCAGTTGTTATGTGTAGTTTGTAATCCTCAAGTTTTAAATCGATAACACCAGAGGGCAGACTACTGACGAAATCCTGCATTAGCCGGGCAGGGACTGTTATAGCTCCTTCTTCTGTAACTTTTGAGCCGATGTACTGTGTTATAGCTATATCCAGGTTTGTGGCAGCAATACTGACCCTGTTATTTACAGTTTTGATGAGAACGTTGGCTAGAACGGGTAGAGTGCCCCTGGCATTTGCTACACGGGCAACTGCACCCAGCGCCTTATTAAGATTTTCTTGTGTGACTTGCAAAAACATATACACTCCTTACTAAGTAACTAATTAATATATGTAGTAGTTGTAGTTATTGGTGTTGTGGATAGGGTGGACAAAAGCTTAAAAAACAGGGGAAAGCGGGCTATCATTGGCTGGGGAAAGGCAGTGTATGCGACAGTGCTTTGCAGTGGAAGAAAAAGGGGGTTTATACCACGGCTGGCCGGTTTGGTGCTGGCGGTTGTGTAAATATAGTATTCATTTTTTGCTGCCCGCCACAGTGGATCCACTGGTTTTGCACAAGTTTTACGCATACAATTTGTCCTTGATATTGGCTATTGCTTCGCGTATATCGGCATCGGTTTTTTCTTCTTTGGTTATCTTCTCAACGGAATGGATGGCGGTAGTATGGTCTTTCCTGCCTAGTTCACGGGCTATTTTTGGAAAGCTTAAATGAAGCTCACTGCGAAGCATGTACATTGCTACCTGGCGGGGAACTACGATGTCTTTGTCTCTTTTGGGACCGAGTATGTCTTCTAGTGGGACCTGGAAGTGCCGGGCGGTACGCTCGATAATTTGTTTAGCGCTGATATGTTTCGGCCTGGTTTGGCTGGCGCCCAAGAGACTGCTGGCAATGCTCATGTTCGGCTCAAGACCGCGCATTTCACAGAAAGCCAGAAGCTGGTTGAGTGCGCCCTCCAGCTCGCGGATGTTGGTCTGTACATTTGCGGCTAAATATTCGGTGACGTCTCCAGCAAGCTCGATGCCGTGAGTTTGGGCTTTTGTCTGCAAAATAGCGCAGCGGGTTTCCAGGTCCGGGTTCTGCATATCAATGCTCATACCCCAAACAAAGCGGGAGCGCAGCCGTTCCTCAAGGGTTGGTATATCGCGAGGCGGTTTGTCGCTGCTGATAATAATCTGGTTATTAGCCTGGTGTAGTGCGTTAAAGGTGTGAAAGAATTCTTCCTGGATTTTTTCTTTGCCGGCCAGGAATTGGACATCATCAACTATCAGGACGTTAGCGCCTCTATAGAAGTCGGCAAAATCGGTATTCTTTTTGAAGCGCAGAGCATCAACGAATTCCTGGACGAACTGCTCACTACTTATATATACGACACGCGACTTGGGGTTTGCTGTGAGTACGGCGTTGCCGACAGCCTGGATTAGGTGGGTTTTGCCGATGCCAACGCCGCCATACAAGAACAGGGGATTGTATTTTGTGCCGGGCTGAGCTGCTACGGCTTGGCAGGCGGCATAAGCCAGCTCATTGCCGGAGCCGACTATGAAGTTTTCAAAAGTATATCGTTCATTCAGCCCCTGGCGATAGGTGTGCGTCAGTGTACTGTGCGACGATTTCGCCGCGCGCGTCTCCCTGTTTTCGGTGCCAGCAGCCTGCAGGGATACTATCGGGTCTTCATCGCGCTGGGCTGGTGTCAGAGTAGAGTGGATTTTATATTCGACAGTGGCATTGGCTATGCCGTTCTTCTGAAGGATTTGCTGTACCAGGTCGCTGAACTTTCGTTCCAGCTGCTGCTTGATAAAGACATTAGGTACGCCTATAACAAAATGCTCGTCCTCCTGGCGCAATAAACATGTGTTCTTGAACCAGGTAACGAAATTACCCCGGGACATTGATAGTTCAATTTCCCCCAAAACTGCTTGCCATAGGCTAGATGACGTCTGCATACCCTCTTATCCATCTCACGTTATATAAACGACTATAACGCAAGTAATAGGAGTTTTCCACAAAAATTAGTAACTTTTTAATAACAAGGAGAAAAAACCTAATAAAGTGAAAAGTTATACACAATAATTGCTAACACCTATAAAACTGTGGAAATAGCTTGGCAATATGTGGAAAAGTTGGTAGTATTAGTGGGTTAAGTATTGTTATTTTCACCGAAAGGGCAATACCACATCACAAATCAAGAAGGGCGCCTTGTAGCGGCCATTATTTTTCGGTAGAGTGAGAGAATATGCCAAAAAGAACTTATCAACCAAAGAAACGCCAGCGCTCCAGAGAGCACGGCTTTATGAAGCGCATGGCCAGCCATGCCGGCCGCCTAGTCTTACGCCGCAGGCGAAACAAGGGCCGTCAGCGCCTGAGTCATTGAGCAGCCGAGTAATATTGGCTAAAGAGAGGTAAGCCTTAGCAATGATCCACTCCACGCACCGGTTTCATGGTAGGAGTAGTCTTAGATATGTTTACCACCACGGACGCCAGGTTCGCGGTGACCTGATGAGCCTCCGGGTTGCCCTCAATTCACGCCAAAAAACCTGGCGGGTAGCAGTGGTTGTCAGCCGTAAGGTTAGTAAATCGGCGGTTGTCCGCAACCGCATACGCCGCCGGATATTTGAAGTTGTGCGCCGCCAGGCCGGCTATATCAACGGGCCTTTTGATTTGGTTTTTAATGTTTACAGCGAACAGCTGGCCCAGGCTGAGCAGGAAACGATAGAGAAGACGGTTCAGGACCAGCTGGACAGAGCCGGAGCTCTATCGAAGACCGATTTCAAACCAGACCATGTTATAGTAGAGAATAAGGGGAGTTTGTAGCCGATGTTTACAACGCTGATTGTACAGCCGATTTTTAACCTGCTAGTCCTGATTTATGCCCTAATCCCAGGACATAACTTTGGTCTGGCTATCATTTTGTTTACGGTTGTTGTCCGTCTTTTGATGTGGCCGTTGGTCAAGAAGCAGCTGCACCAGGTGAAAGCGATGCGCAAAATTCAGCCGGAGCTGAAGCGTATTAAAAAAGCAGCCAACGGCAACCGCCAGCAGGAATCCTTGATGATGATGGAGCTTTACAAGGAGCGGGGCATAAACCCGTTCGGCTCTATCGGCCTGCTGATTTTGCAGATCCCGATCCTGATCGGCCTATATAGTGGCCTGACACGGGTATTGCATGATCCGCACCAGATGGTGTCCTTTGCCTATCCGGCCCTGCAGCACCTGCCTTGGCTTAAGGAACTGGCTGCGGACGCTAGCCGTTTTGACAGTACCTTGTTCGGGGTGGTTGATCTAACCCGCAGCGCACTTGGCCCCAAGGGCTTTTACTTGCCGGCCATGATCATAGTGATTGCCAGTGCTATAACCCAGTTTTACCAGAGCAAACAGCTTATGCCCGGCGGAAAAGAAACCAGGGGTTTGCGGGCTATCCTTAAAGATGCCGGCAAGGGCAAGCAGACTGACCAGAGCGAGCTAAACGCCGCCACAGCCCGCAGCACCCGCTTCCTGCTGCCGGCCATGATATTTATCTTCACTGTGAACATCGCCTCCGCCTTGGCCTTGTACTGGTTCGTCAGCGGCTTAACCGCACTCATACAGCAAACCATGGTTTTGCGCGAAGACACCGAAGAGATGGAAGATTTGGCAGAGACTAAGGGCCGCGACAAGAATCAGGCAATTGAGGGCGAGGTGGTTGCCTCCGGCGCGGACAAGAAGTCTGCCAAACGAAAGGCGTCGTCAAAGAAACGGAGGAAGAAATAATGGAAGAAGCAATTCGTTACGCCAAGAAATACATAGAGGACTTGCTGTCCTTTTTTGGCTTAAATACAGACGTCTACGCCACCAGTGAAGACGACGTTATCGAGCTTGAGGTACCCTCCACGCACCTTAACGGATTTTTAATCGGGCAAAAGGGCGAGAACATGCGGTCCATGCAATTCCTGGTCAGTAGCGCTCTCAAGAACCAGGGCTTTGAATATACGCGAGTCAATGTTGACGTCGCAGAGTACAAAAAACAACGTGCTCAGCGCCTGGCGGCCAAGGCCGAAGAGTGGATGAAGAAGATCAAGGACACAAACGAGCCAATGGAATTAAAGCCGATGAGCGCTGCGGACCGCCGCACAATTCATAAATTGGCCCAAGAGTGGGGTATAGTCAGCGAATTCGAGCGGTGAGGGCCGCGACCGGCATATTGTTTTAAAGCCCGGCGAGTAGGCTTTACTCAAACTCCGGTTCTTTGGTGTCGGCTGCCGGCGACAGGACATCGTTGTAGATGGTCAGGGTTTCTTCGGCCATCCGTTGCCATGAGTATTTTTTGATCTGGCTGTAACCATTTGCGATAAGCTGTTTGCGCAGTTTTTTGTCGTCCAGTACCAGTTTGATGTTGTTGGCAATATCCTTAGTGTCGTTGGCGTTGAAATACTGCGCGGCTTTGCCATAGACTTCGGGCATTACGCTAGCGTTGCTTGAAACTACCGGAGCGCCGTGAGTCATGGCTTCCAGTGGCGGCAGGCCGAAGCCCTCGCTGAGGGAGGTAAAGACATAGGCCAGGCAGTTCTGGTAAAGCCACTTCAGGAACTCATCAGGAACGAACCCGGTAAAGATCAGGTTCTTGCTGTAGGGCAGGTCTTTAGCCCATGTCCGCAGCTCCTCGTAGTGCTTCTCGGTTTTGCCGGCCATGACCAGCTTGAGGTCCGGGCGGCTGCTGTGCAACAGGCCAAAGGCTTTTATAAGCTTGGGCAGGTTCTTGTGCGGAAAGGCGGTGCCGACATACAGTAAAAAATCACCGCTGACGTTGTCGGGCCGTACTGATTTGCCCTGTAGGGGCGGCTCGGTCGCCTCGTAGGTGACAGCCAGTTTTTTCTTCGTAAAAGGTTGCAATTCGGAAAGTTCCTTCGCCGTGGTGTGTGTTGGCACGATTATCTTGTCTGACTTTTTATGACTCCACCACACTAGGAAATGGTATAAGCGCATCTTTAGCCAATAAACAGGCGACGGTGTACTGCCGCGGCGCACAAAGTTAAACATGGTCAAGTCGTGGGTGGTGGTAACGATTTTGCCAAAGTAAAGAAGCGGCTGCTGGGTCATTGAAAAATGAACTAGGTCAGGCTTGAGCTTGTATAGCTGGTTTGCAAAACGAAGGTCGGGCAGGGGATTGAAGGAAAATTGGGGGCAGGGGCAGGGGAGTGTCTTGAAATTTTTTGCCCGCATTTTCCATCTGTCATCTGGCTGCACAAGGATGGTGTAGCGGTTGAGGGTATCAATGTTCTGAAGATGTTCAACAAGGCGGTCTACATAACGGCCTGTGCTTGCTCTGCGGATACGGGCATCGATAACAATATGTCGTGACATTGCTATAATTATACCTAATGCAGACAATTCTTCGACGTATTCCGTTTTGGGGAGCAATGGCACTTCTCGTATATACGCCTTTTCACATTTTTCTTGCTTTGTGGTTGAGCACGGCGACTGGCGGTCTTAGCGCCTGGAAGCTTGGCAAGGACGCTATACTTGCCGGATTGGTCTTGTTCACTATTTGTTTAGTGTGGGGAAAACGTAAGGGCAGCAAAGAGTTTAACCTACTTGTTTTCCTAAGCTCCGGCTATGTTCTTCTGCACTTCGTACTGTGGGCCTTCCACTCTTCCCTAAGTTGTGACAGTGCTTTGCTTGGGATAATTTACAACGGCCGTGTCCTTGGGTTTTTGATACTTGGCTTGGGTGCAGGCTTACTCCTAAGGCCGCAGAAGGTTAATTTCGTGCTAGTAACCAGGATTATCCTAGGTGTTAGCACGGTGGTTGCATTGTTTGGTGTCGCACAATATTTTTTGCCCAAAGATCTGATGGAGCACTTTGGTTATAGTACAGCGCGCGGCGTTAAGCCGACGTTTTTTATAGATGATAACCAGTTGTTCCCGCGTATTATGTCGACCCTGCGCGACCCGAATTCGTTAGGTGCATACCTGATAGTCCCTCTTACTGCTCTCGCCTGCTTATTTTTGAAGGCGCGAAATACTGCGCGCTATTGCCTATACGGCGGTTTGATGTTGTTGCACGGCCTGGCAATTTACCTGACTTTTTCCCGCAGTGCCTGGATCGGAGCTGTCTTGGCTCTCGGATTTTTGCTTTGGTGGCAAACCAGGGGAATTTTGTTAAGTCTCTTGAGGCGGTGGTGGCCTGTGGCGGCCTGTTTGGCGGTGTTGGCGGTTGGCGGTTTGTTCTCGTTGCGCAATACCGGAGTTATCAGCCACACCACCAAGGCGCAGGTCGGTGAATATAGCTCGAACGAATACCACTGGAATTATATTAAGGCCGGAGCCTTGGGCATTTGGCATAACCCGCTTGGGCACGGGCCGGGGACAGCAGGCTTGGCCTCGATCAAGAACCAACAGGGCGGGCTGCTGACAGAGAATTACTATTTACAGGTGGGCTATGAAGTGGGCGTAGCCGGCTTGTTGCTGTTTGTGGCTGTTAATGTCTTGGTCTGCATTTATATATGGCGTTGCAAGAATATGTGGACGCCGGTATTGCTGGCAAGTTTTTTGGGATATGTATTTATAAATATTTTGCTGCACTCTTGGAGCAACGAGGCTGTCGCGGCCCAGTGGTGGATATTGGCCGGCCTGACGCTATCTACTTTGCGTCCGCACGCGAAGCGCGCCCGGTAATGCGCCACCAAAAAGAACGAATTTTCCTGAGTTTGTAGGCGTTGGGCGGCAGGTCGTGCAGGATGAGCCCCCAAACGTAGCTGGTGCTGACTTTGCGGTTTTTTTGGATACGATGACGCTCGACTAGCTTTTTTGGAAGTTTAAACCAGAAAACGGCCGTGCCCTGCAAGGCACCCCAGCCTCTTCCCTGCGGTATCGCTTTGAGAAAAAAAATCGTATAGGCAAGGATGAAGCGCGGCAAAATATGCCAAAGCAGGCGTCCCGGCACGTCTTTAACGACTACGAAGGGCAAGTTGCGCATGTATTGTTTGGTGGTAAAGCTCGTGGCCACCCGGCCGGTGGTTTTGCGTCGTGCCAGTTCGGCGCTGGTTTTCCCCTGTTCGTGGTAAACCACTGAGCTGGGCACAAAGGCTACCTTCCATCCTGCCAGCTGAGCCCGGAAACTCAAGTCGATATCCTCGTAATAGGCAAAGAAATCCTGGTCAAGCAGGCCAATCTCTTTTAGCATCTTAACGCGGTACATACTGGCAGCGCCGGAAGCACCGAAAATGTTCGTATCTTGATCATACCGGTTGCTGGCCGGCTCGTCACGTCCCCGCGGAAAAGGAATTCCCCAAACAGTGTATTGGTCGGCTGTGCTGTCGATGGTCTTCCCGTCTTCGTGCAAGACAGTGCATGCCGCAATGCCATACTTGGGATTGTCGTCCAAAAACGTTGCCAAATGCCTGAGCCAGTCTTTATCGGCAACTGCATCGTTATTGAATGGCGCGGCATAGGTGGCCCCCTCCTTGATGGCGAGCCCAAAACCAGGGTTCACGCCGCCGGTGTAGCCGTAGTTTTTATCTCTGTATATGGCTTGTACGCGAGGGTCTTTGTTCTGGTATTTTTCTATTATCTGCCTTGAGCTGTCTTTTGAGCCGTTGTCCACGATGACTAACACCAGGTCTTTATAGCTTTGGGAGAGAACGGACTTCACTGATGCTTCCAGACGCTTGGCTCCGTTGCAATTGGGTATGATTACAAAAATACGGTTTGTCATAACTGGTTACTATCTTATAATGTTTTGTTAGAATATGTCACTTGGAAAGATTAATAGCAAGACTAACCGCGCATTGTTGCAGGAGCTGGTGCGAACTGACTTCAAGCTGCGCTATCAAGGTTCTTTCTTGGGATATGCCTGGTCGCTTCTGCGCCCGTTGCTGCTATTTGTTATTTTGTATGTGGTTTTTGTTAAGTTCCTGCGCATAGGCGATTCAATACCGCACTATCCTGTCTACCTTTTGCTCGGCATTGTTATGTGGAATTTTTTTGCAGAAGTTACTTCGCAAGGTGTCGGGTCGATTGTCGGCCGGGGAGATCTGATACGCAAAATCCGCATACCAAGGTGGATTATTGTTGTATCAAGCAGCATCTCGGCACTCATCAACCTAGCCCTAAACATGCTGGTAATTGCCGTATTCATGGCCATTAACCACGTTGACTTGATGCAGACCGCCTTGTGGCTGCCGGTAATTTTACTTGAGGTATATGTATTCGCGCTCGGTCTGGCGCTTTTCTTGTCAGCGGCTTTTGTGAAGTTCCGCGATATAGGCTACATATGGGAGGTAATTCTGCAGGCACTTTTTTACCTGACGCCGATCATTTACCCGATCGCGATGATCACGAACCCGACCCTGCAAAAAATATTGTTTTTCAATCCGATGGGGCAAGCCGTGCAAGACGCGCGCTACGCCCTGGTTACGCACGAGACCATAACCATGAACTCGGCGTTTACCAGCGGGCTGGTCATACTGGTGCCTTGTGCCATAGTCATATTCTGTATAGCTGTCGGCAGTTTCTATTTTAGAAAAGAATCACGCTACTTTGCGGAGAATATATAGCATGGACGGCAAAGCCAAGAGCAAAGAAGTCGCTATACGCGTGGACAGCGTTTCTAAGTCGTTCAAATTGCCCCACGATAAACGCAGCTCGGTTAAGGGCTTTTTGGTGGGCCTGGTCCAGGGCGGCCGCGGCTACGAGATGCAGCACGTACTTAAAAGTGTTGATTTTACTATCAATAAAGGCGAGTTCTTCGGCATCGTAGGGCGTAACGGCAGCGGCAAAAGCACGCTCCTAAAGTTATTGGCCGGTATTTACGAACCAAACAAGGGCCACGTTAAGGTTTATGGCAAATTAACTCCGTTTATCGAGCTTGGGGTCGGGTTTAACCACGAATTGACCGGGCGGGAAAACGTATTTCTTAACGGCGCGTTGCTGGGCTTCTCCCGTAAAGAGATGCAGGACATGTATGACGACATAGTGGAATTTGCCGAGCTGGAACGGTTCATGGACCAGAAGCTGAAG
>CAWJJN010000003.1:0-126377 GCA_963843205.1 uncultured Candidatus Saccharibacteria bacterium | reverse complement strand
TAGTTTCCCATTCATCGGGCGTGAGCTCTTTGACGGACCGGACGTGGCGGCGCGGAATTATCATGAAATGACCGTCAGTATAGGCAAAGACGGCTACGGTCAGAACAATGCCGTTTTCTTCAAAGAAAATATATTTGTCGCGCAAGTCGCAAAAAACGCACTTGCCTACGCTTTGCCAGATGCTATCATACTCGCCCGTGGATCTTGCGTCCCGGTAGAGCTCCTGCTTTTTTTGATCTTCCGGTGTCACGTTATTTCTCTTTGAGCGGTTCCTTGCGGAGCTCGACGAATTCCTTAAATATGTCTCCTAACTGGCCGCCAATGGCCCGTTGCACGATTTTGGTAGTCGAAAGCGAAGTTGATTGGCGGTCTACGACTTGAACCTCACCGCCGTACTTGGTAACGGTTTTGTATTCTTTGGAGTTTTTGTACTCTTCGGTCCAGTCTTCGCGGACAGTGATGAAGACGTCCGGTTTGAGAAGGCCCAGTGTCGGCTGGCAGGACGGCTCGGGCAGAATCGTTACGAAGTCGACCGGGCGCAAATAGGCCAGCATCTCGGAGCGGATTTTTTCATCCAGAATGGGTTTGTTGGGGCCTTTGACGCGCTTGATGGCTTCGTTGCTGGAGACACCGACAACCAGGATGTCGCCTTCGGCCTTGGCCTTTTCCAAATAACGGCACTGGCCGACATGCAGCAAATCCCATGACCCGGCGGTGAAAACGATCTTCATCCCCTTTTCTTTCAGCTTTTCGTGTAATGTCATCAAATCGCTCTGCGAAATAAGCCGTTTCTTCCAACTGCTGGCCATAGCTACCCTCTCAATCTTATCTGTTATAGTTTAGCACTAATTTTACGGCTGGGGCGTTGTTGTTTGTACCAGCTGACGTTCTAGTAGCAAGTTTCTTGTGCGAAGATAATGCTCGTTGCGCTCCAGGCTTTCGTAGGGGTTGTGGCGCAGGAATTTGTAGAAATCATGCAACAGAAACAAGTCGGTCAGCATTTCCAGCAATGTTGTTTTGCTATTGTAAAGCCGCACGTTCGCAGTCGGGAGTTTGGCCTTGCCGCGCTTGGCGTAGCCGGAATACAAGAAATACTTTCGGACCTGATCCGGCGTCTTGAATTTGCAGTCTACGAGCAGAAATGCCAGGGTTCGGGCTATGTCCAGCAACGGGTGCCCGGCTGAAGTCTTTTCGAAGTCCAGGATGCCGGTTATGCGCGCCAGGCCGTCCGGGCTCTGCTCGCCGGCAAACAAGACATTCCCGCGTACAAAATCCATATGCAGGGCTTGCCGGCCATTCAGCCTTTGGCATTGCTCTAGCAGTGTCTGGTAGGTTTCAAAGCGTCCGGGGCCGAGCTGTAGATGCAATTTTGCGGCCATAGCTTTTTGCACCCCCTTATTGGCGAAATAGCTGCGCATCCTTTTTAGTATCTTGAGGTATATGGTTTCGGTACTAGGCAGGCTTGAGGCGTCGAATGACCTGAGCGCGGCATGCATATCGCTCATGGCTTTGCCCAGGGCCTTGATGTGACCGCGCGTATACGCCTCCCAGGGGATGGTCTTGCCAGGCAGATAGGAATAGACCGCAGCATATTTGGGGTTCTGGCTTCCTTGATTCAGGACCAGCGTTTTTTGATCCAGCCGCTGCCTGACGGCAAAGCCGCGGGCTGCCAAATGTTCGGCTATGTTATCGGCGCAGCCGATGGTGGTAAGAATATCCGGCTCAGATTTAAAGATGATTGCTGTCATGGTGCGCCCGTCATGCAAAACCGCCGGCAGAATAAGATTGCGGTAGCCCTTGGCTTCTGGTAATAACTTCTCGGGATTGAGGCCGTAGGCTTGCAGAATCCGGTTTGCCAGCTCCTGGTTATTTTTCAACCGCATAATGGTGCAGCACAGTGCCCTGCTCGTTCAGGGGTTCGGCAGAGATCAGGCGAAGCTTGGCGTCTATAGGGGCGTTGAACAGAGTTACGCCACTGCCAAAGAGCACCGGTTCTCTGTCGATGTATATTTCGTCAACTACGCCGGCTTGCATGAACTGCGTATAAATTGAGGCCCCACCGCAAACTGCCAGGGTCTTGACGCCTTCAGAGTCCAGCCGTTTGACTAGATCACGAGGATCCTCGGTGGTTGTTTCCGCGCCTTCTATTTTACCGTTGTAATAAACTATGTTGCGCCGACCAGGCAGCGGTTTGCCGTATGTTTGGTAGGTTCTGTAGCCAACAACAAAGGTGCCGGCCTCTTTGGTCAGCCTGACGAACAGGCTTTTGTCGGCTTTGCTGGTCCATTGGGTCGCCAGATGATCGGCATGCTGGGCGATAAAACCATCGGCGGTCATCGCAACAGTGATAAACACTCTCATATCTGTTGAGTATACAATACTGCCATTTGCTGAGCCAGTGCAATGATCATTCCAACCGGCACCCGCCCCTCCCCGGAGCACACTCTTGCTTTAAACCTCCACTGGAGATTTAAAGCAGCGTTCGGCTGTAATCGGTTAGTTAAACCGATTACACAGTCTCCGGGGAGGGGTGGGTGCCGGTTGGAATGATTGCCAATCACCGGTAAAGGGATGGTATCCTATAAGGAGATGCTTACGCTTGACCAATCATCAAACCTTGATAGGTTAATTTTGCGCCTGTTGATGCTGGCAGTAGCCGCCCACGGTATCATCTTGGTGGTGGGCACCCTGAACGATGCGCTGTTGGAACGTTTGGGTATACATACCCTGCATATGAGCGGGTTTGTATTTGGTGTGCCGATTCTATTCGGCCTGACATTACTATATCTGAGTGTTTTGCTGCGCCGCCGCAAGCATATGGCCTGGGTTGTCACCTTGGTGCTCTATGCTTTTATTTGGATTTTTAATCTCATCCAGCTGTCTTTCCTGCGCGAGTCGCACCCGCTTGATCTTGGTACTATTCTGCGCAATGTTCTGTTGCCCTTGCTTATTGTGCTTAGCCTGGTGGCTTTCAGGCGTGAGTTCGTGGTCAGGAGTGACACTCAGAGCTTCAAGATGGCGCTGCGCTTTAGCGCAGTAGTCCTGACAGTAGCCTGTATATATGGCGTCAGCGGTTTCTTGCTGATCGACGAGCACGACTTCCACCAGGAGATAAATTTTAGCGAAGCTGTGCATCGTACGATAGACCAGTTCGATCTGACGACCTCAGGTTCTTTGACTCCGCATACCCGCAGGGCTGAAATTTTTCTTGATTCGCTGTCAGTGGTCAGTACGGGCGCGGTTATTTATGTTGTGGTGTCGTTATTCCAGCCGCTCAAGTCGCGGCTTACTGAGCAGACATATCAACGGGAACTGGCCAGGCTGTTGCTGGAGCGCCATCGCGGCAGCAGCGAAGACTTTTTTAAATTGTGGCCCCACGACAAAATTTATTTCTTTAATCAGCAACGGACGGCCGGCTTGGCGTATGCTGTGTTCAAGGGCGTGGCGCTGGTTGTCGGCGACCCGTTCGGAGACAAGAAGGCCTTTGGGGTCCTTGTGAGCGACTTTGATGAACTCTGCCGCGTGAACGACTGGGCACCGGCCTATATCCACACCAAGCCCCAATATGCGGGCTTATATAAGCAGGCCGGGCTGGGCTTGCAGAAAATAGGTGAAGAGGCTGTCTTGGATATCGAGCGCTATGAGCACGACGTTAAGAATACCAAGTACTTCCGGCAGATAAGAAATAAGTTCGAAAAGCAGGGCTATACTTCTGAGATCTTATTGCCGCCTCACAGCCAGGACGACTTAGCCAGGCTTCAGGCGATATCCAACGACTGGCTTGAGCAGCCCGGGCGCGAAGAACGGCGCTTCATGATGGGCAATTACTCTACAGCCTATATGCAGGAGTGCCCGGTTTTTGTTTTGCGCGATGCATCAGGTGCTATTAAGGCGTTTATCAACCAGGTGGAGTCCTATGATCCTGAAGAAGCGAACTTTGACCTGCTGCGGCAAACCGGCGATGCGCTTGGCAACAGCAATGACTATGTATTGATGTGCTTCATCGAATATGTAAAATCAAAAGACTTTAAGCGCCTTAATTTAGGGCTCTGCCCGTTGTCCGGCCTTAGCGGCCAGGATAACGAGCGCCCGGTGATAAACGGCGCTCTGCGACTGATGTATGCCAATGGGGACCGTTTTTATTCTTTCTCCGGCTTGCGGCGCTTTAAAACAAAATACCAGCCGCAGTGGAGCGGCCGGTATATTGCTTATAGGGGCGGGATTCGCGGCTTTACGCGCGTCCTCAATGCTCTTAACAAAGCAATGAAGATTTAGCCCTCTCCGTTCAACTAGAAACTGTTGTGGTCAACAGTGACTGACGGGCCCATGGTTGTAGCGATGTGGGCTACTTTGATGTAGGTTCCCTTAACGCTGGCAGGCTTGTTGCCTTTGATGTTTGCCATCAAAGCACTGGCGTTTTCTGCCAGCTTCTTGGCGCCGAAGCTTACTTTGCCAATGGCGACATGTACGATACCGGTGCTGTCAACGCGGTATTCAACGCGTCCGGCTTTTGCCTCGTTTACGGCTTTGGTTACGTCGTTGGTTACAGTGCCGCTCTTGGGGTTAGGCATCAGACCGCGGGGGCCAAGTACGCGGGCGTACTTGCCTAGCTTGGGCATTTGCGCCGGGGTGGCAACTAAAATGTCAAAGTTGATTTCACCTTTTTCCAGGGCTTTGAGGATTGTCTCAACGCCTGAGATGTCGGCATTTTCTACTTTGGCGTCGTCAAAAACGGCTACACGGACTTTCTTGCCGGTTCCGGCAGGCAGCACTAGGTTGTCGCGGATGTTTTGGTCGGCGTGGCGCGGGTCGACGTTAAGGTTGACGTGCAGCTCAACGCTGGCATCAAACTTGACCGGGCTGGTCTTTACGGCTAGGTCCAAAGCTTCGCCCAGGCTGTAAACTTTGTCTTTTTCGATCTGCTCAGCGGCCTTGCGGAAGTTCTTGCCGCGGCGCTCTATGCGACTGCGGGTCGGGTTAGCATGCTGCTTGGGCTTGTCTTCGCCTTCGCCCTTCTCTTCAGCAGCGTGAGCTTTGCGCTCTTCTTTTTCCAGCTTGGCTTCGGCTTCTTTAAGGCCCTTTTCGCTGCGCTTGCCAGCCTTGGCAGTGGCCTTCTTCTCTTCAGGAGTAGTTTCTACCGCTTCGGCAGTCTGTACTTCTTGTTCTTCGGTTGGTTTCTTGGCGTCTTCTGCCATAGTATTGATCCTTTCGTGGTAATGGCGAGCGCACGGCTCTCCCACAAACAGTTATTATTTTTCGATTTCTACACCCATGCTGCGGGCTGTGCCAGCAACCATTTTCTTAACGGCTGGGATGTCGTCGGTGTTCATGTCCATGGCTTTTTCTTCGGCAATTTTGGTCAGTTGCTCGTCGGTAAGCTTCTTGGCGATTTTCTCGCTGTTAGGACGGCCCGAACCCTTTTGGATTCCCAGAGCGGTGCGGATGCGGTCGTCAGTCGGCATGCTTACAAAACGCCAGCTCATAGTGCGGTCTTCGTAAACGGTAATGTGTACGGTTAAAGTCTGGCCTTGCAGGTCTTTGGTTTTGTCGTTGAACGGGTTGATGAAGTCCATCATGTTCACGCCATGCTGACCAAGGGTGCTGCCTACTGGAGGCGCGGCACTGGCGCGGCCAGCCGGAATTTTCATTTTCAAATTTGCTTTTACGGCTTTTGCCATAGTTGTTTCTCCTTTTGCGAGCACAAGGGATTAGAAGCTCCCCGTAACTCTCCTACCTTTTAGTAGTGCGTAACAGATGTATTTTACAACAAAAGGCCTATGGTTGTCCAGTGCCGGATAGTTTATGGCAGGACGTGCAGGTCAACGCCTATGGCTTCGCCGTATTCTTGGATGTCTTGTGCGGCTGCCTGGACGTGCCCATCGACTTGCGGTGCGATTTCTGTCGTCTCGGCCATTGCTAACTGGCCGGCAAAAAGCCGGGCCGCTGAAAGCTGAACCCGCAGGGCTTCAAGCGTCCGGGGAATTCGATCGGTCAAGACAAGTCCGAGCCGGGATGCGATATCCGCTGCGCTTGCCCCGGCTGTTCCGGCGCCGCCTATAGCGCCAAGCGCTTCGGCGATGTGGCCTTCTGCGGAGCGAATTGCTCGATGCTCGGCTCCTTGCAGCGCGTCCGCTACGACGCCGGCACCATACAGCATTTGGCTATGACCGTCCTTTATGCCCCTGCTGGCAAGGCCCAGCTGATTGGCAAGACCCAGCGGGTCAAAACCGGCAATGGCAGCAAGCATCTCGTGGACCTGCTCGCCGATCAGTCGCGCCGTCTGTCTGCTCTGGTCGAACTCTTGGACACCTTCGGTAACGGCTCTCATTCCTTCTGTTAAGCTATGCCCCAGAGTTTCTATATTGGTTTCAGACATTTTTATTACCCCCGGCAACGCAGGCAAAAGCCCATGAAGCAATAATTAGTAAATATCTATTATAACAATTCGGAAAGCTTTTAGCTTGGGGCGTCTGAGTATTTGAAGATCGCATCACCGGTTATGCCGGCCAGTACTACGCCAACTCCGGCCAGTGGTACTGAGGCCCAGGCCGGCAGGCCCAGTGCGTCAGGGTCGATAGCTCCGGTTATGGCAATTGCCTCGCAAGCCAGTGCGCCAGCGCCGGCAATAACCGCCCCTACTGGCGTCCGGACGTACTCGCGATAAAATTTGCTTTCGTATGCACCCATAATTAGATCTGTCGGATTAATAGACTGCTGTAGTCGTTGTCTAGACGCGCTTTACTTGGAGGCTGTCCAGTTCAACCGGTGTTTCGCGGCCGAACATGTTGACCAGTACTTTGAGCTTGCCCTTGGCGGCGTCGATTTCGTTAATGCTGCCGTCAAAGCCCTTGAACGGACCGTCGGTGATACTGACGACTTCGCCGATACGGTAGTCGATCTTGTGCTTGGGCTGTTCAAGACCCATGCGCTTCTGGATCTTTTCGATCTCTTCTTCGCTGACAGGTGTCGGCTCTGAGCCGCTGCCGACGAAGCCGGTAACACTCGGGGTGTTACGCACGATGTACCAGGCGTCTTCTGACATTTTCATCTGTACTAGGACGTAACCCTGGAAGATGCGCTTTTCGACTACACGGCGCTTGCCGTTCTTGATTTCGATCATTTTCTCTTTAGGAACTAAGACCTGATAGATCTTGTCTTTCATGTCCAACGAATCAGCCCGTTGGCGGATGCTCTCGGCTACCTTTTCTTCGTAGCCGCTGTAGGTGTGGATTGCGTACCACTGTTTGGTTGCGTCGTAGCGTTTTGCATTCATTACTTTAATAGTACCTGTTTAAATAATTTATCTAGCCCATAGTCGACGAGCGCTATCATAACGCCGAAGATTATTGCAAATATCATGACAGCCATGGTCAGTTGCCAGGTCTCGCGGCGATTGGGCCAAGTAACCTGACGAAGCTCTTTCCAGCTGTTGCGGAAGTATGGCGGAACAAGAATCAGACCGATGACGCGGAAGAATTTAAAGCGCCCTAGTTTTTTGAGCGGGCGGCCGATAAAACGGAACGGCGCGGCAATGTATTTAAGAACTAGCCGGAACACCCCCCTTTTTTCGGGCTTTGCTGTTTGCTGCTGTTTCTCGGCGGCCTGGTGCACAGACTCGGCCTTTTTGACCATTCGGCGTTTCGGCTTGGATGATTGTTCTGCTGCCATATGTCTCCTATGAAAAAAGCCTACTTAATATAGTAGGCTCCAACATGTCAAGAATACCGGATCTAGGAGGGCAAGTCAATAGTTGAAGAAGGCTAGGTCGCAGTTCCGAAGTCTACGCCGATAGCATCTCCATAAGCTCCGATTTGCTGGGCAGCGGTTTCTGTCAGCGCGGCAATCTGTGGTGTAGCTGTTGTGACCTGGGCTGTTGAGAGCCTCCCGGCCAGTTCTTGCGCCGCCGTAAGGCGTGTTTGCAAATACTCGACAAGGGCTGGGATCTCATCTGTCAAAATAGGTTGCAGCTGTCCGGCAATCGCCAGGTATGTGTCCGTTGGTGCGCTATCCCCGCCGCCCAGAGCGGCAAGCGCTTCACCCATATTATTTTGTGCCGCTACAGCGTGCTGATTGGAAGATACGCCCATTGCACCGTAGACGGCGCTTGCACCGCTGCGCATTTTGACCGCCGCAGCCCGCATGGCCTCCTTGACTGTACTGAGTTGAACCCCAAGCTCCCGCGTGTCCAGCTGATTGGCGGCCGCTACGCGTACAGCAAGCTGCTCGCTGATTGTTGCGCCAGCCTGAAGTGTCTCGGTTCTGGCGGTATCAAACTCCTGAGCGCCAGACCTTACATTTCCCAGGCCTTCACTAACCCTAGACCCGAAGTCTCCTAGATTGCCTGACATATCTCCCCTTCTATAAAATAAAAAGACCTACCCAAAAGCAGGTTTCGATGTGCAAAGACTACTGCATTGAATGGCATAAGTCAAGATCAAGGCGTGCGATTGACAGCAGGAAGTATTGTTTGTACTGTTTAGTTTTGGTGGCGCGTCTGTTAATGACGAAACTTATACTAATAAGCTTGTAAAATTATGACACAACCGGAAGCTGCCGGCGGCTACAACCTAAATTCGGTGGGTAAATCATTAACCCACATCGCCGACGATTTGATAAACCCTGAACTCCTTGACGATAGTCTTGGTCAAATGGCTGCCGTTGGGGAGTACTTGCGGTGGTCAGTACCTCGAGATACGCTGAAATTCACGCGGGATGCCCTAAGCACGGCCCATAATAAATTGATACAGGCTTTTGATTTATTATCTGATACCAGAGCGGACCTCACGGATTATCTAGGCAGGATCGGTATAGGAGCGGATGCGGAAGTCCAGGCCCGTTGTAGTGCGCGCGTTTCTGTCCCTGCTGCTCCTCGTGCCGCATATCTCGTAAATCCAAAAGTAAGCTATACGGCACACAGGGCAACGGTTAAGTCGTCCAGATGCTGGGGTATTCCTGTGGCTACAGAGGTGCTGCCGCGCTTGGAACCCGGCGCATGGGTCCTGGACTTAGGCTGCGGTACTACTGACAGCAGATTAATGACAGCTTTGCGCGGTGTGCAGACAAATGATCACAACGTCTTGTCTTTGGATCACTTTCAGGAAGTGTTGGCCGGCAGAACCGATCCTAACCGTGTTAGGTCCAACGGACTTGAGCTGCCGCTGGGTAGTAATTCGCTGGATGTCGTAGTCACCTCTGAGGTAACACCGGATAATGACTACTTTAGGCCGGAGTCCGGAAGCAACGTAAGCAGGACCCGGCAGGCCCTGGGCGCTGAAATATCAAGAGTTTTGAAAAAAGGTGGGCATTGGCTGGTCTATAATGAAGCGATCCGTTATGACGAACTGCCGCCAGGGTTTATTACTGAGTTTGCGCTGATGACGCAGCCGTTAATCATGCCGGAAGGAGCGGCTCAGATTCATCCCTTTGCTGTTTATAGAAAAAACCGGGATATTCTCAGTGAGGATTTGGTAGGCAGGAATGTTGCCGGGGACAGCGATAAGTGCACGGATAGCTTTACGCGGGCGCTTGATGAGAGCTATCCCGTCAATGAGGTATTGGGGAACGGTCTTGCCGAGAGAATACTGACAGAAGATGATTACGCTTATATAGCGTATTTACCTTTGCATGAAGAGGTGCGGGCCTTGGTCAGACAAGTACTGACCGACGGAGTGTGGAGCGCAAGGCTGGTGTCTGTACCAGGTGATAACCCGGCTGAACACGTTAAGGAGTTAGCCGGTCCTGACAGATATCGTGCTGTGCATAAAAGCCCTGACAGAGCAACAAGCAACGACTTGCTTAATTGTATGGACAGCTCGGTTTTTACAGTTAAGAGGTACGATGATAGGCGGGCAATTATTGTGCCCAGCCAGTATTTTTGTGATAGGTTATTAGCGGCATATCACACCCAGCGCACTCAGTCCGGGAGCGCTGAAATGATTATTCCCCGCGGCAGCCAGCCGCCAGCGGACTATGACGACATTAGTCCAGCCATGCTGTTATGGTGATAATACGGTCACCGCAGTATAGCTTAATACTTTAAGTCGCGCGTCTTCTGGAGCGGTATCCTGACCGATGCTCATCAGGGCGTTGTAGTGAGCCGCATTGAGCGGGTGAGTCATTGCGGTGTCTTCGTACAACTGTGTTGACCTTGCTTCGGCGTCTGTTTCGTCCAGCCATTGCTCCGCTCTTTCGGCAGCCTGGTCCATTAACGGCTGAGCGCGCTCGGCGCGTGCATATAACGCGGCGCTGTGAGCGGTTATCCTTACTGCTAGCCGGATGTCCGGCGGGACATAGTTGCGTGCGGCTGAAATCGAGCTCGGCATAGTCGTCATAGCGCATGTTGTCGACGTCTCTTCGCCGTCGTCTGACGCAGAGGCCGATCAGGCTGGTCAGACTGCCGATAACTAAAATACCGGCCGGAAGAGCTTGGTCTTCGCTTAGGCCGGCAATGGTGTGCTCGTCTGGGGCGGGTAAACACCCCTTTTGTCTTGTATTTCGCGTCGCTCCCATCAGTACTGCTTCGTAGGCCCCAGGTTCCGCAGATGTCGGTGCGGACGAGGGACTTTTTGCACTCTCGGGCATCAGGTGTTCGGTTAGCCTCTCGGTTGCAGCGTCCGCGCTACTGATCATGCTTGCGGTCATGGCAACTTCCGCGCCGATGGCTCCGGCAATAGCCAGGCCAATTCCAGCTACGGCTTTCCAAAACTTGTGTTTGATATCGGTCGCTAGTTCCTGCCTGGCCTCGGCGCGGGATATCCACATGATTTATTCATACAATAGACATGCGGAAAGCGCAATAAGAATTTATAATTATTGCCTGCCGGTGCGCTATAGTATATGCATATGATGGTTGTGCTTTACGTTTTCGGGGCCGGAGTTGTCGTTGAGCTGTTATTGCAGCTTGTGCCATTGGCTTGGAAGATCCGAAAGCCGCTGGCTTCAGTTGCTTTATCGCTGTGCTCTTTCTCGGCCGGTGGATTTGTAATGGCCAAGCCGTCAATTTTCAGCATAAGTATGGCTGTCGCTTGCTTGTTCCGCGCCTTTAACGATATCAGGGTGGTCGAGGGCCGTATGCATCAGGCTTACCTGCACCGGTCAACGCGTCGAACAGCTTTGGCCTTAATGCTCCTTCAGGTTTTGATCGCTGCGGCTTGGTGGCTATGCAATACCTGGCCGCCGGATAACAGATATATATGGATTGCTGCGGCTGTTTTGCAGCTGGCCGCGGCCATCGTGCTGCTGTTGTCGACCGTTAGGCGCTTGCAGCGGACGGCCTGGCCGCCTCGGCACGGACATTATAGTGATGACCGCCTGCCTACGCTGACGGTAGCGATTCCGGCCCGCAACGAAACCGAGGATTTGCGATTGTGCCTAGAGAGCCTGGTGTCCAGCGATTATCCGAAGCTTGAGATAATAGTGCTGGACGACTGCTCGCAAACCCGGCGAACACCGGAGATTATCCGTAGTTTTGCTCACGATGGGGTGCGTTTTGTGCGAGGAGAGCAACCAAGCGAGACTTGGCTGCCGAAGAATCAGGCCTATGACAGGCTTGCCAAGGAATCAAGCGGTGATTACATATTGTTTTGCGGCGTAGATATTCGGTTCTCACCAGCTGCTCTGCGTCATATGTTGAGTATGATGCTGGACAAGAAGAAAGACATGGTCAGTATCATGCCGGCGTTGGCTCCGGCAGAGCGAAAGTATTTTGCCCCAGCTCAGGCCATGCGCTATTTCTGGGAATTGGCGCTGCCGCGCCGTTTGCTGCGAAAACCGCCAGTATTAAGCAGCTGCTGGGTTATAAAGAAGAAGGTTTTAGAAAAAGCCGGCGGGTTTTCTGCCGTTGCTCGCTCAATCGTACCCGAGGCTTACTTCGCCCGTACGGCCGTTGCTAATGACGCTTACAGTTTCATGCGTTCGGGCAAAGCTCCAGGAATCGCAAGCGTCAAGAGCCTCCAGGAGCAACACGACACGGCGGTGCGTACCCGCTATCCCCAGCTGCACCGCAGGCCGGAAAATGTACTTTTAACTTCACTGCTTGAATTATTGTTTCTGATTTCTCCCTACTTCCTGGCGCTGGCAGGATTTTGGCTGGGAGCTGGGCTGATAGCTATCGCTTTGGCGGCGCTGGCAGCAGTGCTGCTGAGTGCCACTTATGTGTTAGTTAGCAGCGCGGCGAATTTGGGCGGCCGCTCACTGGCGATTGTGGCGCTGCCAGCCATGGCTTTTTACGATTTGGGGATGTTGTATTACTCGATGTGGCAGTATGAGTTCTCGACAGTCGAGTGGAGGGGGCGTAATATCAGCTTCCCGGCCATGCATACCATTCCGCATCTCCCGAAATTGGATTAAAAACTTTACTTTAAGCTATTTGAGGTCTGGGATGAAAACCGTGAAAGTCGAGCCCTTGTCCAGCTCGCTTTCAACGTCAAGCTCGGCATGAACCAGGCGGGCCAGCTTGAGGGTGACGTACAGCCCGAGGCCGGTGCCGTTAGTTTTGCGAGTCCTGAAGTCCTCGCTGCGGAAGAACTTGTCAAAAAGTTTTTCCTGGTCTGCACGGCTGATGCCTATACCGGTATCGCTGACTGAAAACTTAACGCCTTTTCTGGTTGCTTCGGCCCCTAGGGTAACGCTGCCTTTTTCGGTGTATTTTATGGCATTTGTTATGAAGTTTTGCAGTATCTCGCGCACGTATAGTTTGCTGGATTGTAACTCGCCGATATTATCCCCGGCCTCAAGTTTCAGTTCCAAACCCCGGGACCTGGCTTCGGGTGTGTAGTTCGCCAGCAGCTCGGACAGCAGTTCTAGTACGTTAATGGTTTCCACTTCCACGACTAGCTTGCCGCGTTCGGCCCGGGATAAAGTCGCCAAGTCGTTGACTAGACTGGCTAAGAACATTATCTGTTCGTGGGCCTGGCGCAGAGCAGTTTTTACCTGGTTGATATCGCCGGTCTTATTCACGATAAATTGCGCGTTGCTTATATTGCCCTCGGCAATGGCTATCGGCGTTCGCAGCTCATGGCTGACCACGCTGATGAATTCATCACGCTCTTCTTCGAGAGATTTTTCGCGGGTTATGTCGCGCAACAGTATTACATATCCGTGCTGCCCGTGACTGCGGTAGCCAAGGTGTACCGGCGCGATACTCAAATATAAGTTGATTTTGCTGCCATCGTCGCAAGGCATCAGGATGTCGCGGTCGCTGGTCGGGGTCTTAATGTTGGACACAAGGCGGGCGACGTCAATCGGTTGGTTGTTTTTGTCTTCAAGCTTGAGGACATCCTGTAGATAGCGGTCGTGAAGACTGCTGTTGACGTCCAGGATGTTTAAGGCCGCGCCGTTGCTCAGTACGATTTTCATGCTCTCGTCAACGGCCAATACGCCATCGGCCATACTATTGACCAGGCTGGTTAGCCGCTCGTGATCGAGCTTTGCCTGCTTGGATGACATCCGGCGGGCTAGCATTTCTGTTACCATAACCTTTATTATGACATACAAGATTGCAAACCGACCCACACTACCCTTTCCGGAGACTGTGAAATCGGTTTAACTAACCGATTTCAGCCGAACGCTGGTGTAAATCTCCAGTGGAGGTTTACGCCAAGAGTGTTCTCCGGAAAGGGTAGTGTGGGTCGGTTTGCGGTTAATATTTGTTATGTTTCGGTTGCCAGAACCGGATGATAGCTGCCGATTTCCTTGCGCAGCAGCTTGGCATTCGGCACGTGCTTCTCAAGTTCCTGCCAAAACGGAGTTCCGTGCTGCATCACTTTGGTATGGGTCAATTCGTGGAATAAAACATAGTCAATTAGATGCCAGGGTAACTGCATCAGGAATAGGTTGAGGATAATTTCTTGCTGCGAGCTGCAGCTTCCCCACCGGCCTTTTAGTTGCTTGATGGCAACATTCTGGTAACTGAAGCCCCGGCTGTCGGCAAGCTGTTTTAGCCTATATGGCAGAAGTTGCTCGGCTTCTTTTCTTAGGGCGCGGATGCTGGCTCGCTGGGCTGCCTGCTGCAAGGATTTGTCTTGTGGTATTAGCTGCGGCGGATGGGTAATCTCTACCCGGTTTTGTTTAAGTCGTGAACTTATGCTCACGGCATCTGCCGACCGGTTGAAATATAGCCGGTGAGCCTTCCCGATAGGCTGGCCGTGCTGCAGAACAGCCGGTTCCGGCAAGCGGTGCGATGCTATCCACAGCGCCTTTGATTTTACGAATTGCTCACCTGCTTTATAAGGCAGCCAGGCGGGCATGGAAACACGCACTTCGCCGTCAGGCGCGATACTCAGCCTCAACGAACGGTTGCCCCGCCGTTTGTACAACACAACCGTTCCAATCCCCGGGATGTCGGTTTGTTTTGTAGCCATAAATTCCTTATCTGATAACAATATTGCGTCTGGCCATATCGACGCGTCCGGCTGCGGACGGAGGAACTAAGTTGACCAAACCCGGCTTGACCACTTTGGTATTTACTTCCTGCACCGCAGGCACTAGCCCCAGCTCGCGCAGTCGCTTCATTATGGCGCTGAGCTGCGTTCCAAAAGTATGCTTACCGCTTATTACGATATATTCCTCGTTACGCGGGTTTTGCATGCCGCCGGCGATGCGGTCGAAAGTTGCGCGGTCAGTCGGACCGGCGTATTTGTCATCGGCGCGGCGACGGTCGCGTATTTGGGTGCGTGCAAAGGAACTTTCGGTATCAATTTGTAGCCAAATCAGTAAGGGCTGGACGTGTGCCTTGCGGGCCATATTGCGAAGCGCCTGGCGCTGGCTGGCGCGCATGGCGTTGGTGTCGTAAATCACGCTCAAGCCGGCATTTAGGAACTCGCCTGTCATGTAGTCCATAAGCTGGGCGATAGCGTCATTCTCTTCTTTGTCGTAGTGCGGTTTTTCGAAAAGTTCGCCGCGTATTCTATCGGCATGGATGTGAGCGATCTGGATGTGCTCGGTAAGCTGGCGTGCAAAGTAGGTCTTTCCTGAGCCAGGGTATCCGTATAGCAGTATTAATATTGGTTTTGTTGGTGCTATTTTCGCCATATGTAGTAATAGGTATACCAGATCGAGCAAGATATGGAAAGGTCGTATCAGGGGTAGGCCGTCAGTTTTTTGCGGCTGCCGCAAACAGCAATCCACAGTTTTAGGTTTTTTGTATTAGACTGGATGTTATGACACACCAATTTGACCATGCTATAGCCAGCGTGCTGGTTGTATCCGACGACAGTTTTTTGTTAGTGCGTGAGACTAGGCCTGGGCGCGAGGGACTCTATAACTTCCCTGGCGGTCACCTCGATATGCATGAGACTATATTTCAGGCCGCCATACGCGAAGTAAAGGAAGAAACCGGTTATGACGTTGAGCTGACTGGTCTGATAGGCATTTACCAGACCATCTATCCGCACACCAATGTTTCGGGTCCTATATTTAGCGCGGTTATTATAGGCGGAGAAGCTACACCGACGCCAGAGCACCCGGAAACTATTTGGGTCAGCAGAGATGAATTGCACGATATGGCCAAAGCCGGCAGGCTGTTTACCGCTTTTCCGCCCCAGACAGTTGACCATTATCTGTCCCGCGGTACATATCCTCTCGATATCGTTGTAAATTGTGATCACAAGCGACCTTAGCTCAAGCGTTGACGGCTGTGTTTATCTCGCTGCGGCCGTTGTACCCGTAAGGTGGAAGTAGTCCCAATAGCAGCTTTGAGCGCTGCCAGCAGCGGCGTAGCAGCTGTAGGCCGGAGAGACGCGGTTCGTTGTGTCTATAGTAGTAGCAGTTGCCTGGTATGAAGTGCTGTTAATGACGAAATATGCCGCCGAGGTGCCGTTGCCTGTGGCTGTAACCCGTATTTCTAATGTGACCCACGTGTTGGCGGCTATGGCAACCGTCGAGGCGGCGCAAGACGCTGCCGCTCCGTTGCCGTAACAGTAGCGCCAATACGCACTGGTCGCCGGGTCAGCTTCCCACCAGATGCCGGAAAGCGGCTGCGATGTACTGGTTGTCTCGTTGTGCAAGCCAACGCGCAGCACCTGGTCTGTTGTGCTGCCTACTGCCACGCCGGTTTTCATGTCGTTATCTTTGGCGATGATCAGCGAGCCGCCGCTGGAATCTCCCAGTAAGAGCGTTGACCCCTGGTTGATTACCGCAGGCGTTTGCAGATGAAGCACTCCTGGCCGGTCGGCTGACGGCGCAGGCGTTGCCGGGTTAAGGGCCAGAGCGCCATTGGCTCCGATGGCCAGAGCGTTCCATCCAAGGTTGCCGATGCCTCCGGTAAATGACGTTTGTCCGCCAACGAATTCATCATATAGCGAGAAGCTGTGCTGCGGCTCGATATCTGCGCAGTTTTGCCAGAACCCGGAATAAAAGCACCGGAAGCTGCCAAGCGTGCTGTTGTAGTATAGTGCTCCTTCTCCCCCTACAGGGTCGCCGGCGGTGTTTTTGTTGGCAAGATAAAGTAATACTGGCGTACTGCTTCCTGCGGAGCTGCCGATCTTGATGCTCATATTGGTAGTATCAGCGGTCAGCAGACTGACGCCTGTGGCATTTTGAATCTGAAAGCCGGTTGTTGAGTTGGTGCGGTTGCTAAAGGTCGCCTTACCGCTGCTGTCAAATGCCAGGTTATTGTGATCGCCGCTGGCGTCCTGCACGGTTACAGTGTTGGCCTGGATCAGCACATTCCCAGTTGATGCTGGATTGACCAGCTTGGTGTTAATCCCGGCGTTCGTGACCGAGAGGGTCGGTACGCCACCAAACCTTAAAGAATAGCCACTGTTTAGGTTTATATCTCCGCTTGCTATGTCGAGCTTGTAGGATGGCGTGGACTTTCCTATCCCGACGCGTCCATTCAGGGTGTCGACGTTAAATATCGTGTTGGTGCCGATCGCATTCTGAACCTGGAAAGCCGATGTAGAGTCCTCTGAGTTCTGGAATAATGCTTGACCAGTGCCGCTTATAGTGAAGAGTGCCTGCCCGGCAGTACCAGTTGAGCCTGAGCCGGCTGTATAGGTCAGATACATAGTGTAGACTTCGTTTGAGAAAAAGCATCCTCCAACTCCAAAGGGGTTGGGCATGAAGCCATAGCCCAGGCCGTAAAAACAGGATTGTTTTGCTCCGCCGTCATATGACCGGAAGGCAGTAGGGTCGTCGGTGTTAAATGCCATCCAATATGTTGTGTTAGCGCTTAAAGATGTAGATGGTATGGTCAGTGTGTTGTATGAATTTGGCTTAATGTTTGTGCTGGCGCTGACTGCAAGCAAGGCGTTCGGCCTGCTGGGGATATCCCCATCATCATCGTAGAGGCCAAGCTGGATATGCTTACTGCTGCTGCCCCCCTGAATATAAACAGTGATGGTTTTTGCAATGCCGCCTACATTTCCAACAGTCGTTCTCGTGGCAATAAATGTGCCGTGTACATCGCCGGTCATATACGCGCCTAAAGTCGTCAGCCCCAGGTTAACATTGGTGCCGGGCTTGGGGTCGGGTGAAATAATCGTACCTGGGTTTAGCGGGCCGACAATCAAAGCCCTGCCTCCGGTCCTTATGACTGTTGTCTCTAGCTCTCCGACTTTAGCTTTGCCGGAGATGTTCAGGTTGCCAGTTTGTTGCTCGCCTGGCGATGCAGACTGCAGGAGGACGGCAGTGCCGGCACTCTGTCCAGTTGTAATGTTGGTAATATTGCCACCAGCGCCGGTGCCGCCCATGCCAACAAATTGCTGACCATTGTAGTAAGACAGCTGGTTGGTGGTTTTGTCGTAATAAAGCTGCCCTGCAACAGGATTGTTTGGCTTGGCAGAGGGGCTTAGTATGATCGAGTCAGTGACTTGCAGCCGGCCATTGACCGTTACTGTGACTCCAGAACTGCCAGTATCAGTTGAGGCCAGGGTTTGAAGAGGTACACTTAGCGGGCCGAACTTGCCAATTCGCTGTTGGACAGCCGTGTCACTGCGCCCGATTGCCCAAAGTATTAGGCTGGAGATCAGCAAGACCGCCACCAGCACCGCACTTATAAGAACGATCCGTTTCTTGAATTTTTTCTTTTTTTGAAGGGTAAAATCAGTGCCGATAACAGGCGTTCCAGACAACTCGTTAGTGTTTTGGTTAGGTATATCAACATAGCCAGTATTCAGGTCTGGTTGGGTGCTAGCATTTTGTGTCGTCGTTGGGGGCTGCCCATTATCCATATTGTGTCTCGATCAAACAAAGCCGTTATGCTAATTCTACATTGTTGGCTTGTCGATGCCTAGTTGTTGCGGCTAGACGGTCAGAGTTAAATATGCGGCAAGCAGCGTAGCGCCCAGTATAGCTATGGCTATGGCGCCCATCTGTAAAAGGCTTTTTCGTATATCGTGGGCTGCCATCGGGTTGCGGCCGAGGGCTGTAACGGCAGACCGGACAGAAGAGTAGATCAGCACGCCTATGTATATGAAACCGAATAGCAGCAAAAACCCGCACAAAATTATACGAATTAACGATACCGGCCTTCCGGCAATACCGTTAGCCAGATCTTGCAGGAATGGCGGCAGGACAGTACTGATTGGCGCCTGGTAGTACGTCACGCTGACCTGAAGCGGCAGGTCGCCTATCAGAACATCGTGCGAAGCCCCGCCTGTATCCTTGATGGTTCGTGACTGCGCCTTCTTGATATCAAAATCGTTTTGGGCAGTGCCAACTACCTGAGCATCGGTTGTGGCGCGCATTCCGACGCCGGCTATCGGTGACGCCGTGATTTTGTCACCGGCATGGATCTCGCCGTTTATGTCGCTTACTAATACTCTGGTTAGGCCGCTTAGCACGACCTGGATTTCTTTATTACTGCTGGAGATGGAAATAACCGGATGCTCGTTGACTACCCCGGCTATGCGGTCGCTGGTGTCAATAGTTGCTAACTCCACCGTAGTTGCTGAATCGGTTTTGGTGCTTACTAACGCCCCGGCCACAATCGCGCCCTTGTTAGTGTCGCCCTTAAAGCCTTGTGCGATTACGCTGTTGTTTTGCTCGGAAAAAACCAGGGGTGTTGCCAGCAGAACAGAAAAGGCGCAGAGCACCGAGGCTAGCAAAAGGCTTTTTTTGTTGTCAGATCTCATACGGTTGCAATTCATCAAGCTTACTTATTAAAAGCATAGCATAAGCTGTGTTTGCTTGGTTGGGATCTGAAGCCGGGCGCCTATTGCTGCTTTGCCCAGCTGCTGAGAAGCTTGACATATTCGGTAGACAAATCGCTATTTAATAGCTGATGAGGCGCGCCGCGCATTAGAACATGGGTTAGCCTGTTCTTGTCGGCAACCGAATCGGCGTAGTTTTGTACGGCCTGGTGCGGAACAAATTCGTCTTTTTCAGCTTCTATAATCTGAATGTTTCCGGTAAAGTCGTACAGCGCTTTAAATGCCTTGTTATGAAGATAATCGGTTGTCTGCCTCCTCCAGGCCGTTAATGCTTTGGTATGGGCTTGCGGTAGCTGCGGGTCATCAAAGCCTTCATCGGGGTAGCTCGCTGGCACCCGCAGAGACAGACACTGCACGTTTCTGAGCGTTGACAGTAGTACGGCCGTATAGCTGGCTTAGTCATTCTGCTGTGCTGTGCCATGTCATCTCGCCGCACATATTTTGTGCGTACTGGGAAAGAGAAGCTCCTGCGTCCAAAGTGTACCCGCCTGCTCTTAACAGTAGGCTGGCTGCGTTCTCTAAGGTACTGCTCAGGCTCGCTATGGCTGTGCTATCGGTACTGCTTGCGGCAAGCTCGGATACTGCACGCGAGCTTTGCGATGTCTGCTGCCAGGCTTCACGAGCGGCAGATGTAGCAGCGGAAAGAGTGCGGTAGATGCCGTAAAGCTGGTCATTGATTTCACCGATGTTCGTTGATGGAGCGCCCCCTGCTGCGCCTAAAGCAACGCCTGCCGATCTTTCTTGGCCTGCCTTTGGCTCACCCCTTCCGAACTCAAAATGAGCGCAATAGGCTCCGTACCTTGTGCTTTGCGGCGGGTCGGCATATTGGGCAATATCGTTCGGGCTGTACTCGGAGCCATTGTTTGTCTGTTGGAGGCTATAACGTCCTAGAAGCTTGCGCAAGTCCGGAGGCTTAATCCTGTCAGGCGTGTATGTTTCTACTACGGTCAGCCGTCCGCTGCGGCTGAGCACCCGGGCGATCTCATGGGCGATGTCTCGGTGAATGAGTTTTGTCCGGTGGTCACCAAAGAAGTTGACAGCGATAATCTCGTCTACTTCTCTATCGTCAAACGGCAGTGCGTCGGCATTGCCGTACTGTATGCTGCGTTGTGGCGGCAGACCATTGGTCTGCTCGTACAGGGAGACTAACAACTTCGCGTCTTCCAGTTTTCTTTGGCTGTCGCCGAAGTTGTCAACGCCTATATAGCGTTCGTTCGGCCCGAGTATGCGGCGCCCGTGCGCTACGCGCGTCGAAAATGGCTTAGACCCGCAGCCGAGTTCTACAATAAGTCTATTTAGTTCAGGATTTGCCATAGTCTATCTTGTGCTGCCACTTTCTGACTTGGTCGTTATACATTTTAATCTCCCCCGATGCTTTTAATATAACCGCCAATGTTGCCGGTAACGCCGTTTTTGTCGTCGGTCAGCGCTTCGGAAGCACCCTGTAGGTTTTGTATGGCCTGCCGCAAGGCAGATATCTTGACCTCTATATCCGATGTGCTGGCTCCGCCGGACAGAGACAGCAGGTCGTTAATGCGGGCAGCAATAACTCCGATCCGCTCCTCGATGCCCTGCACGGCTGGAGGGATATAATCCAGGGCCAGCCCTTCCAGGGTCCCGATTACTTGCTCCAGTGTTGATTCCGGCTGCCGAGGAGTCGGGGGGCTTGCGACAGTGCGCGACTGTGCAGGTGTGCTTTTAGCCTCCGGGCGGAGTATTTGCTCTATCTGACCTTGCAGCTCGGCGTAACCGTCCGGGTCTACGGCCGGGAATGCCGTGGCACCTTCAAGACCGCGAAGGGCGTGCTCCATATCCAGACCGATGAACTTATGCCCGACAACCACAGTTGGTTTTACCGGGAACTGGCGCAGTCGGGCATTTATCGCCGGTATATCTGCCAGGCTAAGGACACGCGCGTCCATAGTACCAGCGACACAGCGGTTGTTTAAAAGTCTGCTTACCCGTTGCTCATCTGTATACATATATCCGTCTTCATTAATCGACAGACACTCTGTAAAGAATTTTCTATAAAAATCATAACTTATTCTCTCGCACTTTCTGCCCAGCAAGGCCGTGAAAGCGTCGTCAACATTACCCTGGTCCCCAGCCATATGCAAGCTTCCGTCCTCGTCTATTATGCAGGATTCAATGGCACGCACTATATATAAGTGCTCCTCTTTGGGGCGTCCCTTGGGTGGTGCCACACACGGTACTGCCGCAGTCTGGATAGTATCTATTTCATCCTCAGTAGCATGGTCTAGCCCGTATTTCATGCCGGTCAACAAAAAACGTAGACCATTCTTGTAATCCGGGCCGTCCAGCGTTCGATGGCCGCGATACTCGGCTCGGCCGCTTGGCATTCTGATGTCGCAATCACGCCAATAGCCCATAAATAAGCCTGTATGCAGCCTGGGGAACGTTTTTGGGTTGAGAAGTGCCCCTTCTCTGAATACTCTCCTTAAGCCGGTGGCTACGGCAAGGTAAGGCCTTAGATTTTGTCTGGGGTCGCCGAGAATTGGTACCTCACCCCGGAACGCGCTGGCATTAGTGTGCTGTGAGGCCAGGTATGCTATGCGGCCTTCACTTGCGGCTATCTGACCGATAGTAGACAACATTTCGTCTCTTCTGGTTTGGAACTGTTCGCTTGGTACCGGCGAAAGCCTTGCCTCGCTAAATCCGGGATTATCATACCAGCCTTGCTGGTATATTCCCGGCCCCCTGAATTCGGCTTCTCCTGCGGCTCTGATGACCTGACTGTAGGTGCTGCCCAGAGGGTATTTTGCATAAGCCAGCCGCGGTTTGGACAGTGCCTGGTAAATCCTAAAATTAATAACGTCACTTGGGGATAGGTCGCCCGCCGCGTACTCAAGCCAGCGTCTTTGAGTCTCGGCCTCTTCATCTGAGGTTGGCCGAAGAGAACGGTAAGTATGCTCCATTTGGGGACGTATCGCAGAAGGATTGCTAGGCGCGCCAAGCGGCTCACCCGGATTGATCGGAATAAAATGCCGATTGCAGGCATCCCACTCTATTTCATCGCCTGGTTCGGCGAACGTCATCTCAAATTCAGCTGCAACAGCGATGCGGGTATCGTGGGTCATATGCTAAGCAGTGATTATATAATAAGCGTTTGTTCGTAACTAGCGGTCGTCTGCGGAAGCGCTGGCTGTCAGTTGAGCCTGGTGAGGTGCTTGCCTGTTAGGGCGTCCACCGGGAACGTGTTGCACATCTCACTTAATACGTCGACGTTGGACAGCCCCAAGTTCATTACGGTGTCGTTGCCGCCGTAATATATGGCTACGGTTTTGCCGTCCCCCAGTATTAACGCACCGCAGCTAAATACTACGTTAGGTACATGAACATAGTCGGTTTCCCTGACCCGGCAGTCGCTGGCGCTGGGGCGTAGCAAGGGTTTGGAGCTCATGCGTATCTTCGTCAGGTCGTGATGGTTGTGAAAGGCCGCGCCTAATACATAGGGGTTGCCGTCCATCGTGCCCCGGACGCCATGGAAAATGTTCAGCCAGCCTTTTGGCGTCCATAACGGCGGTGCACAGGGCCCGACCTTGCTTTGGAAGGCGCTGGGGCCGTGGCCGCTGCGCATTACAACCTTGCCTATCTCCCAAGGCCCTAAGGGGTCTGGGGCATGGCCGATGCGTATTTCCTCGAATGCACCGCCAGTGTGACCGGCACCGGCTGCTTCGACAGACTTGTCGTTGGGGCGCAGTAATGCAGACCACTGCCCATTTTCGTCAGGCTGCGGGAAGATGACTACGTTGCGCATATCCTGCTCGGATATCGGGCCGTGGCGCACGATATTCTCAAAGTCTGTGGTCGTGGCCATCATAACCTGAACTTTATCGGGTATGGTTTCGTGGTAGGCGCTATAAGTTAAAAGATATTCGCCGTTCCCTATCGGATTGATGCGCAGATCCTCAACACCTCCGCCCTCGGCTTCGATAATAGCTTTACTGTCTGCGTCCAGGGAGAACGCGTCGCGGCTGGTAGCAGGCAATAAAAAAGGCCGTGGAGATACTTTCCAGCCGTCTATTCCGTTTTTGCTAACAGCCTTGCCGATTACGCTCCGGTCGTCTTCGATGTGCGACCGGAACAGCATGACCGTTTCACCGCTCTCTAGTTGAGCTATGCCAGCATTATGTACGGTGTAAGTTTGCAGTAACGGGCTGTCGGCCCAAGCCTCGTTTACCTCGTGGCAAGTAAGGACCGGGTTGTAGGGATATCGCAGAACAGGATTATTGACGGTTACTGTTCCTTCGAACGAGCCAAGCTGCACAGGCGCTTCCATAACACTCATGTACGTACTCCGTTTATAATTACCACTATACTCTTGTGGTCAAGAGAGTACCTTACCGCTTATTGCTGCTAGCTATTTTTTGAACGAAGAGTTACTTTACCGTGACATTGAATGTCTTGGTGCTTACCTGTCCCGTACTGCCCTCCCAGGGCTGAGCGTATTTGAAGCTGAGCTTAGTGCTGCCCGTGTTCTTGCCTTTGAATACCCACAGTTCTTCGCCGGGAGCGCCTGACCTGTCTGTCTTGGCTGCCTTATAGCTGTTGCTGACCTTGGTAACAACGTTTTTGTCGTAAGCGTCGTCAACTGCCCAGCTGTAGCCGGTAGAAGCGTTTGAGGTCAACTTAATAGTAAACTCTTGGCCCTTCTTTACCTCTACGCTCGTCTGGTTCTCGGATACTGTAATTTTTGAGTGCTCCATGCAGTACCAGATTATACCCCCGCCAATTACTAGAATTGCCGCTGCGATTATGGATACGACAACCCAATTGGTTTTAGTTTTGTTTGCCTTTGCCATATATTTAAACCCGCCTTTGTATAAAATGCTTATATAAATAGTTTACGCCAAATCTGCAGAAAATGGTTATGCTTTTAAGCCTCGGTTGTTCGTGCCGGGGAGCTGCGCCAATAGCGGCCATCTCCGCCGTGTTTGTTGACACCGGTTATCTTAGAAATTAATATTGTAAGGTAAAAATAAGGGGGGCACTCATGACAAGTGAGAATAAACAGCTGCCATCAGCGGCAGAAATAGACAAAAAAATTCAGGAGATTAAAAAGGCTGCTGTCAGCGAAAAAACAAAGGACCTGGTCCATAAGATCATCGATCCGCAGACGCTGGTCAAAAAGCTGAAGGGCACGACAGTCCCGTACATCGGGGGTGTCAGCCACTCCACCTATGTAGTGCCCGGGCAGGACTTTAACGAGGGTGTCGTGGTGGTCAACCCCAGTTCGTCCAAGATTACTAAATTATACGTTATGTCCTGGGTGGGAACAGGGTTTGCCGACCCGGACATGGTCAGCTTTTTGTCGGATACCGACAGGCAGTTTCCCAAGATAATAATGCCCGACAGCAAGACGTTTTTCTGGCCGGCATCTTCTGACCCGACATCGGACGGGCTTATTCTAAAGCCAGGCGAAACCAAGCAGATGTTCCGGAGTTTTTTGGTGCCGGCAGGCACCGAGGAGACAAAATATCCTCTAAATATTTGCTTGATTCAGTGCGAGTACTTCCACGGCGCTTCACCAATATTTGACCGGGCAGTTATCATGATTAACGTGTGTAAATCAAAACCGAAGGACGCCTAGGTTATACCTAAGTAATGTTACAAATTTGATACTTTGCAAAAGCCAATTTGGGTTGATACTATGCTAAGAGCGTTCATTTTTTGCAAAATGGGTGCAGAAAATACTAAGTGCGAATAATAAAAAAGGGTGGGATATGAGTCTACAAGACAATTTAGCACAAGCAAGCGAAGAACTCGGCGGGGGTGTTGCGTTTAAATTATTAAAGCAAACCGCTCGCCTAAAGAATCCTGCAGAAACTGCCGATGACGTTACCGGCTTTGACTACGTGGTTTCAGGCAGCGGTAAGTGTTACGGTTACTACGCAGCGAATCCACCGCTGGTCGGCCTGACCAAGCCGGAGCCGGTTGCCTGCCCGTTAGGGCTTGCAGTTATTGACGACTACAAAATAAGCTACCAGCAAGCCGTAGATATATTCCACAAGGGAAACTGGGGATCAAAGTTCACCAGCATGACACTTAGCAAACCCCTGACCCCGGAGGTCAAGGACCCTATGTGGTACATGACTTCAGAATTGGGAGTAAACGTTGTAATCAACGCCAACACTGGTGAGCCTAACACTCAAAAATAGCTGTTAGCCGAAACGCAAAAAGAGCCCTCTAAACCGGGCTCTTTTTATATCCATCTCCGCACTTTGCTCTTATACCGCTCGTAATCCTTGCCGAATTTTTCCCGCAAGTTTTCTTCCTCTAGCGGGACAATAAAGAAATTAAAAACTGCGAAGCAAATAACAGGCGCGACAAAAGCAGTTAAAGACCCGAAAATAAAAGCCGCGCCAGTTGCCGTGATTACGTACATAAGATAAAAAGGGTTGCGGGAGTGCGAGTAAAAACCGCTCGTGATGAATTCCGAAGGCATGCCAGTAGCATCTGAGGACGTATGCTTTGCCCGCAGCATGGCAATTATGTAGATTGCATAACCAAGTTCGGCCGCAACCATCAACCACCCTGCAAGGCTGGCCGGGTACGAAATAATTTGGGTCACCGGAAAATATCGGTTCAAAAAATATGCCAAGACAACCGAACATGCAAGCGTTGCGTCAGGAACTGCATCGTAAGCTTTGTTGGTTGCCATGAGGCCAGTATAGCTTTATGCAAAACCGCTCACAAGTTCTGGCAAGTCCGCTGCAACTGACGAGTTGCGCACCCAGCGACTGCTATGCGCTGTTCATCAACAAGCGCTGCAAGCGCTTGTTGATCATGCCGAGCCCCATCGTGCAGAAATGCGAAGCAGCTCGTAAGCGAGAGATTGATGTCTGCCTCAATTTGCGGCCCGAGGCTAGTGATGGTATCCGGGGTTATCTCCCTTTGGCGTATGGCATCTTCCGCAGATGCCATATCCTCAAGCGGCCATTCTGCGAATGCTTCCGACACATAAACTCTTTCCAGCCGGCTGGCGAGACTGCACAGCTCCATGCTGGCAGCGGCTGGGCAGCCGTTACATTCCGGATTGATAGTCAGCGGCGGTTTTCCTTCAGGCATGTTTTGTATTGTACCAGGTGTTCGCAGACAACCATCCCGATACAGAATAAATCCACCCTTATTGCAATTTTCCATTCTTCAGGTTGAGTGTTTTTGAAGGGCGCAATGTCTTAACGAGATAATTGTCGTGAGATGCGAATAAAATCGCGCCATTGTAGTCTTGCAGTGCAGCTTCGATCTGCTCACGGGCCGGAATGTCTAGGTGGTTAGTCGGCTCGTCAAGAATAAGCAACTGGTATGCATCAAATAACAACCTGGCGATGCCAAGCTTGGCTTGTTGGCCTCGTGACAATTCGCTGACGCATTTTTTCAAATCTTGCTCCGTGAGCCCCAAGCTTCTAGCCTCGCGGTATATGTTTGTCGGTTTCAGCTCGTCCAGCTGTAAGTTCTCGAGTGCTGTCTTGGCGTGATCAAGGCCATCGGTGTCCTGCGAGAAATAGCCGACGCGAACGTTTACTCCAAGCGTTGATGTCCCGCTGCTTCGGTTTTAATATACCGGCCGCAATCTTTAGCAAGGTAGTCTTACCGTTGCCGTTATCGCCAGCAAGGTGAACACGCTCATTGCCGCGCAGTTCTAGGTCTACGCCCCGCAAGACCTCAGTAGAGTACCGTTTGCGAATGCCCCGAAGCCGCAAGGTAAGCTTGTCAGAAGGCGTCCCTCCGCTAAGCTTTATCGCATAATTCTTAGTGACGTCAGGCCGTTCAACCTCTTCTAGTTGCTCCAGCCGAGACCTGACGCCCTTGAGCTGTCCGCTGAACGTTCGCTGTACATTGTTCTGGTGCCACTTAAATTGGGCTTTGTCATTGTCATTCGGTCTCTTCTGGCGCAAGCCCTTTTGAGCACGATTTTGAATATCTAGCATTCCTTTGGTGATGCGTTTTCGTTCTTCTACGCTTGCCTGATAGTGCTCGAGTTTAGCCTGCTGCTCAGCCTCCTTCTGCTGTTTGTATAAGTCATAGTTGCCACCATACTGTTTAAGTTTGCCGTTCCGCAGCTCAATTACTTTAGTGGCAACAGCGTTAATAAATGTCCGGTCATGGCTGACCAGAATAATCCCGCCCTTAAACGACTTCACAAATTGTTTAAGCCAAGCCAGGCCGTTTGCATCAAGATTATTCGTAGGCTCGTCAAGAAGCAACACCGTAGGCTTAGGGTCCGCAGCCAATACTTTAGCGAGCACCAGGCGTGTCCTTTCGCCGCCGCTGAGGTTTTTCACAGGCATGGCAAGCGTTTTGCCTTCAAGTCCAACCAGTGCCAGAGCGTAGTCGCGTTGCCATGCTTCGACTTGGGAGCCGAAAGTCCTGGCAATAGTCGTGTCCATCACGGCGTTTTGGGGCACGCAGCCGATAGCCTCGTGATCGGCCAAAACAGTGCCCGCATCCGGCCGGTGCGTGCCAAGTATAATATTAAGTAGCGTAGTCTTGCCGACGCCATTTTCGCCGATAAGAGCAATAACCTCGCCTGCATTAAGCGATAAGCTAACGTCATCTAAAACGAGATTATCCGGAAATGACTTAGTGATGTGATGTAAATTAAGCATATGTATCTCCAACAAAAAACCGAGCGTATGTAAACAGGTCACAAAAGGCGCTCGGTTTTTCGTTAAAAAGTTACATTATTAGAAAACATCAAATACAAACCAGGTGTTCTAGTGTGACGGTTTATAGGTTGGTGTTGTCTATCATGGGTTTACTCAGTCCAATAATTTTAATTAAGTTTAACATAATATAACGCTTATGTAAAGGATACGGTTGGGCATGGACTGGACACCGGGCATAGCGACAGCACAGGCATGGCATGATTATCCGTAAAACCTCTTAAATGCCCGGCAAGTCGCGAGCGTCAGCCATAGCTTTACGACGTCTCTATTTGTTCCTCTAACTATCCTAAAATTCCAAGTGCCGGCTTTTTCTTGGCTTTTGATAAACCAATCCAATGCTTCTTGGATTCGCGGCTCATTCGGCGAAAATTTTAGCAGCGACAAGGTGTCTAGCACTGATACAAGATGCGTATAGTCAAACGGGAACGAAAAACGCAGCCAGAACTCAGGGGATGCCCTATCGGGGTAGTTATCCCGCTGGAATATACTCGAAGCTAACAGTTTGCCAGCCTCATGCGCTTCCTCCACTTTTCTATATTTCGGATGGGCGGCAAAGGCTCGCAAAACTACTCCGGTGACCATGTAGGAATAGGGCTTAGAGGCATCCGGCTGCATGATACTTTGATGATCAGTTATGACCGTAATGCCGTGTCCTCTAGTCCTGAACGGCAGCGCCCAGCCGCCATCTTCCTGACGGATAGACAACAGCCACTGAAAGTTCTTTTCTATGTGAGAATCGTCTGCGTAACCGGCTTTTATTAGCAACTCAGCGATCGCAGCGGAGTAGTTCGGGCTGTATTGGTTGGCGTAGACGCCCCTGAAGTCGCCCTGCGTGGACTGGGTGCTAAACACATAATCTGCCGCGCGTGTTATGGCTGGGTGGTCTTTGTCAAACCCGTACATTTCGATGAGTACGCCAAGACATCTGAACGTCTCGTATAAGCTGGACTTCCAAGAACCGTCAGGAAGTTGCTGCCGCAATATTTTCTGCGGTTCGTTCAACTGCTGTAATTTTGTTAGTGAGATGTCTTCTTCTAATAGGTCTCGTCTCGTGTATGCCGAGATAGCCTCGCATGAATCAAGCAAGGTGTCGATCGGGTTATAGCGAAGATGATGCAACCACATACCCATAGGCTCTACTTTACCTGCTTTTGCGCAAGTATGTAAGCGCAGGTCGCCCCCGGCTAAGTTATCCCACTAATCGCGCCAATGTAGGTACTTATACTTTTCTGGGCACTCTCATCATCTCCGGCAAGGACTTCCGCTGCTTGCCGTAGCTTTGCAGCGGCCTGCTGCAATATCTCCACTATAGTTTCGCTGAACTGGCCGGTTCCGTCCGTCCTCTCCAGAATAATTTCACAAGCTCTATTTATGGATGCTATTTGAGATTCCACACCTTCCACGGTAGCTGGTATGTCTTTGTAGCACAATTCTGCGAGCTCGGTTACCAGCACCTGCAATGAGTGTTCCTGGTGTACAGTTTTTTGCTGAGACGGAGCTACTTCCGGAGCGGCTGGTTTTTTCGCCTCGGCAGCTTTTACCTCACGATAGCGGCTTTCACCGGCAGCGACTATGGTTTTCATTATGAAGCGCATATAGGGGTTATTGGCTGACCTTATCGGCAAGGACCTGTCCGAGAGCAGTAGCCTCGCTACGTCGGCGGCCACAGTTAGCTTAACCGGCTTCTCGGCTTTTCTGCCAAAACGGCCTATGCTTTCGGCAGTTTCCAAACTAATCTGAGCCTCCAGGCCAAGGGCGGCGGCAGTCCTCGCCAAGGCATTGATCCAATTAGAATCACCCTTGGCATTTTCTGGTTTGTCGCAATGTGCGCCTATTGTGCAGCTAGCACATATCCCGTCCTTTTGCGTTGCGGTAAAGACCACCGGCGTATCAGGTTCCAGATGGGTGAAGCCCTCCAGGAAAGAATGTATGCCCTGTCGGGCTGCAGACGCCTCTTCCTCGCTACAGCCATATATATCTGCATAGTAACCCTTATCTATAAGAAAGCGGGTTATGGGATTGTCGGCCGCTTCTTCTGCTGCCTTGGTTAAATAGTCCGGCGTAAAGCCTATATAGTGCATTTGCCAGAGCTGGTTGGCATGATGCCCTCTGACCACAAAAGATTTCAGGCGCCTCCATATGTGTAACTTTACGCTGACCTGTTCGCCGCAGGCAAATAGGTTTGATCACAACAGATGAGGTATTATTAGGGCATGAAACTTCACACTTTCCGCAAAGCCCCGACAGTGGCCTCGAGGCCGGAATGAAAAAAGGCATAGACTACATCGGCGTCTCTGTCGGAGCGATGGTATTTAACGACAAGGGTGAGCTATTTTTATCCAAGCGGAGCCAGAACTGCAAGAACGAACGCGGTCATTGGGAAACGCCCGGCGGCGGCGTTGAGTTTGGCGAAACGTTAGAGCAAGCCGTCAGGCGCGAGATGCTGGAAGAATACGGCGCTGAGATTGAAGTTATCGAGCAATTTCCGGCAGCCGATCACCTCATCCCGGCCGATGGCCAGCACTGGGTAGCAACAACTTTCTTAGCACGCTTTAGGCCGGGCCAAACGCCTAAAATCATGGAGCCGGACAAGTGCGATAAAATCGGCTGGTTCGCGATGGATAAGTTACCACGGCCCTTGTCCATCATAACGCTAGAAGATCTGAAAGAACTCGCAAAACAGACAGACAAATCCTAGCTGGCAAATTTCAAATATTGCTCGAGAGTATACAACATAACTTCTTGCGCTGATGAGCTGTCGCAGATAACTGCCTGCTCGTGGACTGGCAGCTTACTGAGCAACGCAGCTAACGCGGCGCGCCCTCCTCTTTGTGCTTGTGTCCCGGTCTTTCTGCTAGGTTCTAAATATTGCGCTACATTCGTGAAGTTTATAAAAGTAAGCTGTTTGTCGCCTAGGGCGCCGTTGTTGAACAGTGCTGGAGCTGTAGCCATCACGTTGCCCAATGCTGGCACGATTTTTGCCCTCCGGGCAGCTGATTTTGCTTGCTCAAAATCCCGGGCCAATCCTGCCCGGCGCATAAGATAAAGCTCTGTGGTAACCGCGCCATTATCGGCGTAATTGCCTTCATAGCCATCCCAGGAACTTCCTTGTGCGACCGCCCTGCACCTGTCTGCGACGCCGTCTATGACCGACTGGTGAAGATCAGCAACGACAACCGTGGGCGGCAGCATGTCAAGCGTAAAGGGCAAGCTCCCAGCGCCAATTACAAGCGCCGCGGACCGATCAGGGTCTAGCTCGATCAAGGGCAATCTGCGAAGCAGGCCCCTGGCGGCAGTGACGCGCCAAACATCGTTAGAGGTATAATACGGCTCGCAGGACGGCTCTTTTATCTCTACCCGGGGTTCATCGAGGCTGCGAAAAGGCACGCTCTGGCTTGCCAGCTCGGCAGTACAGTCCTCTGGTATGGTCAAGGCGACTTCGTTATTTATCATAAGGGTAAGTTATTATAACAAGAATAAAAAATTACCCGGCCGGGAGATTGCAATTACTGACAACATCATTTAACCTAGCGACTGACCTAATATAGGAGGTATAATGTAGGTATGAGTGCGTATGCCACAAAACAAGAAGTGCAAGAGATTGTAGATAAGGCAGTTACGGATTTATCTGAGATTATTTCTACTTTTGCCCAGCAGGTTGATACGCGGTTCGACAAGGTTGAGAAAGACATGTCCGAGCTTCGGGAATCTCATCACCGACTCCTCAATACAATTGATGGCTTCATCGGCAGGATTGACCGTTATGAGACTGAACAGCTTATGCGTGACAATCAGTTTAGCCGTCTACTAGAATGGGCGCGTAGAGTTTCTGAAAAAACTGGCATCCCATTGGAAAACTTATGAATATTCCGGCGCTCCTTAAATTTGACATTTTTAAGCCGTACCATCGTTTCGTGAGCAATCCTAGTAAGAAGCACTAACATCGCCCTAAAAAGAAGAACCCCCGCAAGGACGGAACCCTGTAGGGGAGAACTTCTATTGGTGATAGATAAAGTATCGCAAAATTTGTACCCAAGATCAATGCTGGCACAACGTGTTGGGCGATTTTCATTGGCAGGAGCTTGCGTCGTTTAAGATAACTTTGGAAGATGTACTGGCTGACGATGAACAGCTTTTACCTTACATATCCTTAATATTTATCCAGTCAGTATCGAATTGTAATCCGGGCTCCGTGATTATCGTGCGGAATGCGTCCATATGTCTTTCTGGGGAGCTGGCTTGAATGGGCGGGGAGCAGGTACATTTGTACATGTCGATCTGTCCGTTAATGATCATTTTGGCTGTAGTAAGTGCTCGGTTATCCGGGGGAGCGCCACGGAACAGCGGTTGTCTGAAGCGCGTATCGTCAAAGCCTAGGTAATATGCTCGTAGCGACGTCAACCACTCTGCATGAGTGGATAAGGCAATTGTCTCGCCTGCCTCAAACTCGTCTACGACCCGCAGAACTGGCCATACTCTTATGTCGCGCACTTGCCGTATTGATTCACCAGGGTTGCCGTTATAGTCAACTCCTGGGGGCTGCCAATCCAGTACGGACTTTTTCTTTGGATAATCTGGCTGGGTGTTGGTCCAAGCGGCAGGGGCGTAGCTGAGCTTGCCGCGGCTGCGTTCTAACAGTTCTGGCACTATTAGGGTTCCGTCCGGCAAGTCAAGCCCTTCCAAGGCCAGTCTGGCTGTCGTCTGCGTCCTTAGCGTCGGAGAACATAAACAAGCCCGTATCGCCGCTCTGCCAATACGGGCTGAAGACGACGAGCCTGTTCATAGCCTTCGGGAAGTAAATCCATAGTCTCATCTGCGTCTGGCGGAATACTTTTCTCAGCCTCACAAAAGGCTTCTTGACCGACCGAATGCGACCGCTGATTGAGTGGAAATAAACCGTGACGGAAAGCGACTATCATTCGATGCCAAGCACTTCCATGTGCGCCAATAAAGCGCGCCTATGGCTTCCAAGCAATGCCGGGTCTTTTATGAGCTCGCGCCCAGAGCACCATTGAGCTTGCTGTATTCCCGCTTCGCCTGCCTGGAGCTCGATATCCTGCATATCGAGTATGCTGGTTGCGTCAACTACTAGAAAATGTTCGGCCAGCCAAGCATTAAGCGTACAAGGACCTGTAACCGACGGTGACACCCGCCATAATATGTGCGGCAGCCGGCGGATTAAGCTCCTCAGCAGATTCGTATGTTCAGTATTATCGGACACGCCAACAATCTTCAATTCTTCTACACTCTCTCTAACACAAGTTTCGGCAATTGTTTCTCCGGCCGCAGCGTAGCCACCAGGAAAGGAGCTCCTTAGCCTGTTGCCGCGCATCTCGGTTACGACGGGGTATTCGACTTCACCATGCAAACCTAGCCTGGCAAGAAGTAAAGCTCCTGTTTTTGATGCTCCGTAGTGCCGTTCGCGCCCGATCCCAGTCGCCATCCCCAGCCTATGAATAATGCCGGTTTTTGGGTCGGTAGCCCTTGTAGTAACTCCAAGCCTTGCCAAAGGATGCACGGGCAAACCACTGTCTGTAACAAGTGGATACTCTTTTCTCCAGGCTGTCTTTTGCGCTGCGTCTATCGCGCCAGGGTTTGCGGGGTCTAGCGCAATGCCTTCGGCGGCTGCCTCATCTCTGCTGGGGTGACCCGACACAACCCAAAGGCCGGGCGGTACGGTAATCACTCCCGTTCTTGCCATAGTATCCCAGGCATGAGTGGAGATATGCCATCTATTTTCAGGCGGAGGATATCCTGACAAGTGAGTATCCCGGCATGCTTCCAGCAGTTCGGCCGGGCCGTCATAACGATCAAACTTTTGCGGTATATTACTTACTTCGACTATCACAACTTAACATTTTAATCCAAGCTAAGCCGAAAGTATGTAGGAGGAGATAGTGCAAAGACGGCAGTTCGATCAAATTTACGGTAACGGATAACTATATTTCATGGCAGGGGTTCGCGTCGTTTAAGATAACTCTGGGAGATGTGCTTGCCGACGATGACGAGCTTCTGGAGGTTGAGGATGAGATTTGGGAAATACGCGAACTGCTTGATGGGTGGTCACCCTAGCTTTAAGCGACCTAGAGCGATAGCTATTGCAACATCAACCGCTTTATCAGCAATATATGCAAATATCTTTTTCATCGCCGACGAGTTGCCCTTAGAGGCGGCCGCCTTGAGGTCTCGTAAACTTTCCTGTATGTCTTGTGGAAGCTTGTTAATGTCAATTGTCTGATGGGCGTTGGGTGACTCGTGGGCGATATTTGAGTTTGTAATGTGTGAATAGCTAGTGACATTAGTCGTTGCCAGGCTAATCAAATAATCATCCCCAAAGGGAGTTAAGTGATATACACCTTTGTAGCCTTCGATTTCCTCGACAAAGTCACGATCAATCAGCTCAGCGAGTGCCTCCCGCACTTTGGGTATTCGTTTACTTCCGAACTGATGCTCGAGTAACTCTTTGGGCATAAATTTACCTGTAGCATCCGTACTTCTTTTGCTGTTAGCAATGGCGCGTAAAATCGTTACCGCTGTCGGCGTTACATCGCTATGTTGCTGCGTAGAATTCATTTTCCTAAAATCAAGTTCTTGCTTGGCCCGATGATATACAGAAGATGGCACGTATTGGTTTGAAACACTTGCGCGCATCAGATCCATTAATTCTTGGTCAGTCTTATTTCTTAGATCGTCCATATGTACAGCTCAATTATCGATCCCATAGATGGCTTTCAATGCATTTATCAGTTTCGGCATATCCGTAAAATTGTCACTGTCACTAGCCTCAACTTCAGCTAGCCCATGTAAAAGTTCGGGATGATAGTGCATGAGTTTGCCGAAGAAATCAATCGAAACGTACCTCTTCTTGGAATACGGCGGAATCATCATATTATCTGAGAATCCTTTTTCCTCACGGTTTCGCTGGTTTAATGCCCCTATCTCACGCTCAATAACATCCGCGTAGTCCTTTTGTTTTACGGCTCGGGCCGCATCAACGCCGCTAAGCAGGGCTACGACAAAGAACTCGAAGTTGGGCTTATTCATTACAAGTGTGTAACCGGCGGCGGCTACTTGCTTTCGAAAATCTTGCAAGACTATGCCGGCTTGGTCCATTTTGTCGTGATCGCAGATGAGCCATTTCTGCCTTTCGTCATCTTCTTCAGCAAAAGAGATGAGTCGTTCGGAATCTTGGGATGCCAACTCTATCTCATGCTCAGCCTTAGAGATAATCTTTTTATGACCTTGGTTTCCGCCTAGCGGTATAGTCACGATTTCTACAAATGTATCACCAGACTGCGGACGCTGGCCTTTAAGAGCCTTGTGTAGTTCATCAATACAGGCGGGTTCGGATACATCTCCTTCGGTACATACCAGCACAAACAACATTGCGCCATTACCCCCTGATATTTGGGTTAGCCCCAAATAGACCCTTGTTGTATTTCTTCTCTAAAAGTTTGTCATCAGACCTGATGTTCTTAGATATTTGTCCTAATATCGTTTCTTCACGGCGGTTTTTGCCTACAAGATGAACGCTATTTCTTCCCACTTGATCAAGAAGTTGAGTATTGTGCGTGGTGATGATCAGTCTTGCGCCTTTTTTGTTATTGTCTGAGCTAAAAAGGCTTACGAGGAATGTGCACTCCTTTGGATGTAGGTTAACCTCAAACTCATCAATGCAAAGGATATTTCCGTTCTCAAGACTATCGAGAATTGGAAACGCCAACTCAAATATCCTCCTAGTGCCTGTTGATTTAGCACTTAGGGGCAGATGGGCTGCCTTCACTATGTTGCCCCTGTCATCATATACCATATGCGTTGTCGTGACATCGTAGGTAGTTTTATTTACTTTTGATCTCACTTCATCCGAGAAGGCACTAATCACTACCTCTGGAATGTCTACTTCAGCTACGCTAAGATCCTGGATATAAAGATCAGCTTTCTGCAAGAGGTCGAGGACTTTCTTGATTTGAATTCAGGGCTTTCCTTGACTTTTTTGGCAGTGCCGGTGCCTCTAAAGTGCTGAGAGCTAAACATAAACTTGAAGTGGTCCAACCACTCAAACACCTCTAGCGCGTATTTATTGTTGTTCTCCCAAGCTTTCGTCAATATAAGTGCGTCATCACGTGTTGATTTGAGTATCGGGGCATTGAAACCGTTCTTCTCGTACCTCTTTTTATCGATGGATGACCTACTGAAAATCGTGCTGTAAACTTCGTTGTTGCCAAGCTTTTTTCTCTTAAGAGTCTCACTCTTAACGAAGCCCCGCTGAACTGAGAATGAATAATAGTAAATAGACCTGTCAGTCTGCATCTCAGCCTTAAACTCAGTCTGTATTTCAGTAGCACCTACATTAAATAGGAAAGGCTCATAGCCTGTATCTTTTGCCTTATAGGTCGTAGAGTTTCTGATAAACTTACCGTAGAAGTGCATTGCTCTGAGCAAGTTTGATTTACCTGAGCCGTTTGGTCCAACTAAAATGTCAACCTTTGAATTTGTATCAAAAGCTATAGTCTGTTCGGCCAAAAAAGATTTATAGTTGCTTACGCTAAAACTTATTAATCTCATTACAAACTTTCCGCTTAATTACACTTGCATTCTAGCATATAAATCATCCAAAAACAATCATTTATGTAAATATGTTGCATATATCAGGCATTTTGGAAGGAACTTAGAGAGGCAGGACTTGAATTAATCCAAACTTTCCAACAGTGGTGAGAAAAACAAAAAGAACGAGCTCTCACTCGTCCTTACTTCTTAGAAACCATTCATGTCTGGGGAGACGGGACTAGCGGGCGTTGCCCTTCTCCGCTGTGGCGTGCTCGAAGCAAGCTTCTGTGCGCGTCCTCGCTCCACGAACCTGCGACTACGGTCTTTGCTTCGCAAATCCCTGTCACAGAACCAAGTCCTGCTTCCCAAACAATGAAAATGACACAGATTTGCACCTGTGTCATTTTCATGGCAGGGGAGACAGGACTTGAACCTGCGACACCCGGTTTTGGAGACCGGTGCTCTACCAACTGAGCTACTCCCCTATGGAGATAACAGAGATATAATACTGCAAATAGGCACGTTTGTCACCTGCTCCGCGTTTTTTAACGGTAGATAATTATCTGGTGTTGGATTTTTCACATGGCTATGTTTAACGGCGTTGGCGTATACTGAAATCACTAAGTGAGAGGTAACGACTGACATGAATATTATGCTCGCCACGGCGCAGAATGCTATTAGGACTGCCGCCAAAGATCTTGGCTATGACGACAAAACAATCGACAGCTTTTTGGAGCCGGATCGTGAGCATGTTTTCGAGGTCAGCGCCGGGGGCAAAAAGTACCAGGCTTACCGCGTGCAGCACAACCGCAAGCTAGGGCCGCATAAGGGCGGAATTCGTTTTCATCCCGGTGTAACCCTGGACGAAGTGCGGGCTCTGGCTACCTTGATGAGCGTGAAATGCGCTGCTGCCGGTTTGGCGCTGGGCGGCGGTAAGGGCGGCATTGTTGTTGACCCTAAGGCGCTTGGCGAAGCCGAGCTGGAAGAACTTTCGCGCAATTATGCCCGGGAACTTGCTCCGCACATCGGCTCTGACAAAGACATCCCTGCTCCGGACGTCAACACCAACGGCAAGATCATTGACTGGATGGTGGACGAGTTCGAAAAAACAATCGGGCGCAAAGACCCGGGCAGCTTTACCGGCAAATCTATGTCCAACAAGGGTTCGGAGGGCCGCCAGGCCGCTACCGGGCGCGGGGGTGTTATTACCATGGTTGAGTATCTCAAGGCGACCAACCAATCCGGCAAGCCGTTTACTGTCGCGCTTCAAGGCTTTGGTAATGTCGGTTACTTCTTTGCCGAGGTGCTTCGCGAGCTCTGCCCGGAGGCCAAGCTTGTGGCTATCGCTAACAGCCGGAACACCTGGGTGCAGCCGGATGGCATCGACATCACAAAGACCGAAACCAAATCAGCTGCACCAAGGCCCGACGACCTCAGCGACCTGGCTGGTGTTAAGCCGCGTTCCAGTGGCGCGATCATCGGGGTGGAGGCTGACGTCCTGGTTCTGGCAGCCCTGGAAAACGCTGTTACCGAGGAAAACGTAGCAGACGTTAAAGCCCGGCTCATTGTTGAGATGGCTAACGGACCGGTTGCCAACTCGGCCGAAGCTGCGCTGGCGGCCAAGAATGTCGAGATTTTGCCAGATGTTATCGCCAATGCTGGCGGCGTGATAGTTTCCTACCTGGAATGGCAGCAAAACCTGGAAGACGAAAAGTGGACCGAGGCTGTGGTCAACAAAAAACTGGCAGAGATTATAGTACCTGCCGCCCAGGAGTGCTTTAAACGGGCCAAAAAGAAACAAATCAGCTACAAGCAGGCCGCAATGGAGCTGGCAGTCGAAAGACTTTTGGGCTAACAGCAAAACGTTCGAAAAATTTACGGTTTTTTCAAAAAAACGGTTGTGCTTATGCTATTCCCTGAACTATAATTAGCTTGATTATTGTAATAGGGTGAAGAATTCAGAGACATGCGAATCTTGATGTTAGGATGGGAGTTACCTCCCCATAACAGCGGTGGACTTGGCGTAGCCTGTTATCAGCTCTGCAAAGCCCTGTCCAAAAAAGGCGCAGACATCGAGTTTGTCCTTCCCTACACCGCCGACCATTCTCATATCGATTTCATGCGTATTAACTCGGTGTTCGCAGATGATGCTGAAACCGTTATGGCCAAGGCCCGCGCCTACGGCCCTGTAGCGCCGGGCGACGGCCCGAACTCCGAGCACGCCCTGGGCGGAGTGCTGGCCTCCTACGAAGAGTTGGTCGGCCGGATAGTCAAACTGGCCGAATTCGATGTTATCCACGCCCACGACTGGCTAACCTGCCGGGCGGCAATACGCGCCAAGATGATTACCGGAAAACCTCTGGTCATCCACATACATTCCGTTGAATCAGACCGCGCCGGCCGTCCCTTTGGCGGCAGCCCTTATGTGCGCGAAATCGAATCTCTGGCCCTGAGCCTGGCCGACCGTGTCGTTGCCATCAGTAACAATACCAAGCAAACCATCATGCGCGAATACGGCATACCCGAGGACAAAATCGAAGTCGTTCACAACCATTTTGACCCGCAGAGTTTAGAGCCGGCTGACGGCGACAACATTTACCGCTACCTTGAACATACAAAACAGTTTGGCTATCGGGTGGTTTCGAGCGTCGGCCGCCTGACAATCCAAAAGGGTTTGCCAAACTTACTGCACGCCTTCAAAGAAGTATTGCAGCGGGCACCTAAGACCTTTTTGTTGTTCGTGGGCGACGGCGAACAAAAACGCGAGCTCATAGAGACGGCCGCCGACCTGGGCATCGGCGCAAATGTGTTTTTTGCCGGTTTCCAGCGGGGCAAAGCCTACCGCGACGCTTACACAGTCGCGGATTTGTTTGTTATGCCCTCCATATCCGAGCCGTTCGGGTTAGTGGCCCTGGAGGCTATCGGCTACGGAACGCCCGTCCTGGTCAGCAAGCAGTCCGGCGCGTCCGAAGTCATTCATAACTGCCTGAAAGTTGATTTTTGGGACATTAACGAAATGGCCAACAAGATAGTCGGAGTAGTCCAAAACGACGCCCTGCGCGACGAGCTGCATGCAAATGCTTACCGCGAATACGCCAGCCGCAGCTGGGATGATTCAGCAGATAAACTCTGGGACGTATATATACACCAAACTCAAGGAGCGACCGTATGACCAAAGCTATAGTACTTTACTTGCACGTTCACCAACCGTACAGAGTGCGTCACTACAGCATCTTTGACATAGGCGTTGACCATAATTATTTTGACTCCCCTTACGACGCCCAGACCAGCAACGAACGCGTTATGCACAAGGTGGCCGAAAAGTCGTACCGGCCGACTAACCGGCGCTTGCTGAAGCTATTGAACGATCATCCGGAATTCAAGCTGTCCTTAAGTATTACCGGTACGGTCCTTGACCAGATGCAGGCCTGGGCGCCTGATGCTCTTCAATCGTTCAAAGACCTGGTTGATACCGGGCGCGTCGAAATAGTCGGCGAAACATACCATCACAGCCTGTCATTCTTCTATTCCAGGAACGAATTTGAAGCGCAGATCAAGATGCACACCCAAAAGGTCCAGGAACTGTTCGGGCAAACGCCCAAGGTTCTGCGCAACACCGAGCTGGCCTACAATAACGACCTGGCTTACTGGGCGGATAAGGCCGGCTACAAAGGCATCCTGGCCGAAGGCTGGGACCCGATATTAGGCTGGCGCAGCCCGAACTTTGTCTATCGCCCGGCTTATACCGAAAACATCCGGCTGCTGATGAAGAACTATAAGCTGAGCGATGACATTGCCTTCCGCTTTGGCGATCATAACTGGGCGGGCTGGCCTCTGACCGCCGATAAATTCACGCACTGGCTCAATGAAAGCGGCGATGCCACAAACTTTGACCTGTTTATGGACTACGAGACATTCGGCGAGCACCAATGGGACGAGTTCGGAATTTTCGACTTCCTGGAGCACTTGCCGAGCCAGTGGCTCAAAAAGCCGGGCAATACATTCATGACCGTTTCTGAGGCCATCGACACCTTCCAGCCGGTAGATCAGGTTGACGTGCCGTATACAGTGACCTGGGCCGACACTGAGCGCGATCTCAGCGCCTGGCTGGGCAACAGTATGCAGTCTACGGCTATCAATTCATTGTATGGGCTTGAAGACGCCATCAAGGGCACCGGTGATCTTTCGCTAATCGAAGACTGGCGCAAGCTGCAGGCCTCCGACCACTTCTATTACATGTGTACCAAATGGTTCAACGACGGTGACATTCATGCCTACTTCAGCCCTTACAGCAATCCCTATGACGGATTTATTGCCTTCATGAACGCCTACCACGATCTGCGCTACCGCTTATCGCTGCAGGGTGTGAACTTATGAATCTGAGGTACCGCTAAATGGGCAGACCAGTAGTACTTAGTAACGGTCAGCTATTCGTTGGCCTGGACGAAAACGGTTTAGTGCACGATTTTTACTATCCATATGTCGGCCTGGACAACCTGACCAATGCTCGTAACTCTCAGCACAAAATAGGCGTTTGGGTTGACGGCGTTTTTAGCTGGATCGGCGACGGCTCGTGGGAGACGACCATCAGCTTTGAAGAGGATGCCCTAATAAGTGACGTCAAGATGCACTCCTCACAGCTGAACGTAACTCTTCAGTGCCGGGATTTCGTCGACCCTGACTACAACGCGCTGATACGCAGAATTGAGATAACCAACGATGTCGATCATGACCGTGATATCCGTTTGTTTATGCACCAGGTATTCCAGATCTCGCGCGCCGGCCGGGCCGATACTTCCCTTTACGTTCCGGACGACAATTATATATTGGATTATAAGGGGCGCTGCTGTTTGCTGATTGCCGGCAGGCAGCCGGACAACGGTGACTTTGACCAGTTTGCAGTCGGCAATTACGGGATTGAGGGCAAGGCCGGAAACGTTCCGTGACGCTGAAGACGGCGAATTATCCGGCAACGCCGTTGAGCACGGCGGCGTAGACAGCGTGCTGCGCTTTCGCAAGCTAGTCGGTCCGCAGAATAAACTTCGCGTGGACTACTGGGTGATAGCTGCCGACAGCCAGTCGGACGCCCAGGTGATTCACACCCACATCAAATATTATTCTATTGATGACCGCATCAAAAAAGCCCGCGAAGTCTTGGCAAAAGTGGCTTGAGCCTGCCAAGAAAAAATTGGCTCAGCTGCCGGATGCCACGCGCATTGAGGCTCAAAAAAGCCTGCTGGTCATTAAGGCGCACTGCGACGACCGCGGCTCCATACTGGCCAGCGGCGATTCCAGCATCTTTAACTTTGGGCGCGATTATTATTGCTATTGCTGGCCGCGGGATGCCGCCTATGCGGTTTGGCCCCTGATAAGACTGGGCATATACGAAGAAGCCCGCAATTTCTTTGAGTTCGCGCGCAGCATCATGCACCGCGACGGATATTTGGCCCACAAGTTCCAGCCCGACCGGGCCGTTGGCAGCACCTGGCACCCCTTGCTGCACGGCCGCCACAAAGAGCTGGCTATCCAGGAGGACGAAACCGCGCTGGTAGTGTTCATGATTGGCGAATACTACCGTGCCAGCAGCGACAGCACCTTTGTAGAAAATTTCTATGAGGACTTCATCACTCCCTGCGCTTCGTTCATGACCGGATACGTGGACGATGTAACCGGCCTGCCGCACGCCAGTTATGACCTTTGGGAGCAGAAGTTCCTGACCTCAACCTACACGGTTTGCGTTGTCATTGCCGCTCTGGAAACCGCTGTCGAGCTCGCCAAGGTCGCCAAGCACCCGGACGATGCCGTGCGCTGGAAGAAGGCCGCCGAACGAATGCGCGAGGGTTTGCAGGCGCTCTACCATCCTGACGGATATTTCCGCAAAGGCTTTTTGTTGCAAGACAATGGCAGCTTGTCCTACGATGACACCCTGGATATCTCCAACCTCTACGGCCCGCTGATGTTCGCTCAATTACCGCTTAGCGACCCGCGCGTCAGCGGAACTTTTGAAGCGGTAAAACAACGGCTTTCCGGCACCAGCCCGATCGGCGGCGTAATCCGCTACCCGGGAGATAACTATTTCCTTGCCAAGCAACATTACCAAGGCAACCCCTGGATAGTCTGTACCCTATGGTTGGCCCAATACTTTAATACTGCCGGCCAGAAGGACCAAGCCACAGACCTGCTGAACTGGGCCTCAGCCAGAGCGCTGCAAAGCGGTATGATGAGCGAGCAGTTTGACCCGGATACCGGCTACGCCATTAGCGTAACGCCTTTGGTTTGGAGTCACGCCGAATTTATTAATACCGCCCTTGATATCGCTCACATAGAGTAACTCTGCATTACGCCTTACCCCCGCTTGGCAGGACTGCCTTCTATAAAGTATCTAGTATATTGTTGACTATAAAGCTACAAAGTGTTTAAATAGCTGCAATAAGTTCTAAATAAAACATAATTTATTCGAGGTTCTTAGTGATGGCCGTTGAAAGCCTTGAGCTTAATGTACAAATTCCAGGTTACGAGATCGGGGATCAGCTTGGCGCTGGCGGGTTTGCGATTGTACGCGCTGCCGTAGACACCGCAGGTAATGCAGTGGCTATTAAAATCGCCAAGGAGGCATTGCTAGGTGAAGATCTGGAAGGCGGCGGCCTCTTTGGCCAGGAAGTTGCAATCCAGAAGAGACTGAAGCATCCAAATATCGTACCTGTCATTGCTTCCGGCGTGGTCGAAGATCAGACCATTCACGGAACAGCGCGGTACCCTTTCTCGATTATGCCTCAGGCCAGTTGCTCCTTGCACGATCTGATAAATAGCAATGGCGGCACGCTGCCGCCCGAAAGCGTAGTAACGGCTGTAGATCAAATAGCTGCCGGGTTAGACTGCGCCCATAGCCAAGGCGTGCTGCACAGAGATGTTAAACCGCCTAACGTGCTTATCCTGGGCGGGCAGGACCTGAAAGATGGCGGGCGTTGCGCCCTTACCGACTTTGGCATTGCAGCCACTGCCCACCGTTTGCGCACTACGAATATTATCACTCGTCAACTTCTGGCGGGTACGAGAGGCTACACTGCCCTGGAGCAATTCGCGGGCCGGGCTACAGTGCCAAGCGATGTATACTCACTGGGAGGCGTTGCCACCCGCGCATTGACCGGCAGCCTTCCTTATGTAGTCGAAGGTGTACAGGTAACCGAACACGGCGATAATTATTATAGGCGGTTACTGGCGACGCGCCGCGAGCTGTTCAGCAGGCATGTACAAATGACCGATGTCCTGGCCGAAATGGAGCCTATCGTAGCGCAGGCAGTAGATTTTCGACCTGAACGGCGCCCTCAGACAGCTGGAGAATTTGCCGAAAGGCTAAAGGAGGCTTACCTGAGGGGTGTCGCCAGGGAAAGTAGGTATAGGGTTGTTATGGACCTGCGTGCAGCAGCGGATCGGGACAGGAGGACGTCTCCTCTGCATGATGGGCGCACCCGCCGCCACGATAGCGCTTCGGCAGATGATGAGCCTATCCATACGCTCAGAGAAGTAGCGGCAGATGGTACTGTACTCGATGATGGCACGACCATCGGCGCGCACGATCGGCAACGCACTATCAGACTAGGCGCAACCGCCCCTGGCAATACGTGGCGACCGAGAAAGCGTACGCCCACCGAGCGACGGCCCAAGAACTCAGCGGCGGGTTACTGCGCCCCAGCCTCAGACGCCGCCAGTCAGCCGACGCACGCGTCACAATCCGAACGTTCGTGGCTGGTCCATTAGTGGCGGAACTGTGTCGACCCTCGCCTTTGTAGCTATTTGGGCTGCGCTTTCTGGCCTGACCGGTAAGGATGGTGGCACGAAGCATGAGCCGGAAAACGGGGCTGAGGCCACGGTCAGCACTTCTCTGCCTGCAAACTTCAACTGCCGCGTGAAAGGTATGCGTGAAATTTCGTCAGATAAGGGTGAGTTCTACATAGAGATGTCGCAACCGTATAATGGTTCTCTGGCAGCAACAACTGCCGAGCTTATCGCTACCGCAGCCGTACCGCAGGTGACTAAGCCTGAAGCTGATACCGATCCGGTCTTCTATAGGACCTACAGTATTACGCTGAGCGAGTTCTCTGCGCAGCCGTCCGCTGACTATCTCTACCGATCTTCCGAATAATAATGCACATACGGCGACCTGCATCGGCAAGCCGAACTTCGGCACCAGCGCAGTTGGCGACGAAACAATCGCTTCTAACTAGAGGCGCCCAGCTAATGTTAAAGGCGTAAAATTTAGGCAAAAGAAAAAGCCGCTCTTTGGCGGCTTTTTTGATACGCTGGTTTGTATTATTTCTTGCGAGGCTTAACTTCGTTACGACCGAGGTTCTTCTTGGTTTCCGTGAAAACAACGTGTTTGCGGAGCTTGGGGCTGTACTTGCGCAAAGACAGCTTCTCCGGCGTGTTCATAGTATTCTTGCTTGTGTAATAAATACGCTCACCAGACTCTTCGCTTACGAGTTCCGATCAGTTTACGCTTGTCGCCTTTTTTTGCCATATAATTTTACCTTTTGTAAAGTCTTTGCAATAATTTTAACAGATATGAAACAGTTTGTAAATGCTCTGGAGCCGTTGCGGGGATTTGAACCCCGGACCCCATCCTTACCATGGATGTGCTCTACCCCTGAGCTACAACGGCAATGACAAGCTGTTTCAAGTGCTTATAATACCAAAAAACCTCTGTTAAACCAAGGTTAAAATGTTAGACGGCTATTTGACTCACTCAGATAGGGGTATGCCCGACTCCTGAGCAAACATGCGCACATGGTCGTGCCCTTGCTCGGTTAGTACTGCCACGTCTCTGGCGTGTGGCTCGGCCCTGCGGCTTGTGTCAAAAGCAATACTCAATAGCCTTTTTAGCTCCTCGGCAGCCTCCAGTATGGCCGGCATGCGGTCGTCGTTAAGTAGCAGATATTTGATAGAAAGGTTCTCTAATGCAGAGCCATCACCGCCGGCCTGCCTGTAACGGGTTTCCGCCCACCGGGCGTCCCTGCTAGAGGAGCCATTGGTAGCTTGCGCTACGAGGTCGGCTGCTTGCGTATATTCAAGCATACCCTGGCCTAGACCCTCCCTAACTTGTCCTGACATCGTCTCGACAAGCGCTGCACCATTGAGAATGCCTTCGGCTGCAGTTACTAACTCGCCTAGTGCGGTGTGGATGTCGCGGCGCTGCCCGCTGGTTTCTTCGACAATCCCGAGCCCTTTATCTGCGTGCACCATAGCCTCGCTTAACTGTGCTCCAACTTCTTCTATGCCTGCCATATAGTTCCGTTCCTTCAGTAAATGCGTGCAAAAACTTGCGTGCTTATTTTGTCCTGCATGTTATTGACTCTACTTTAAGCAAAGTATATGTATTTGTCCATTATTTTTAGCGAACTGAATTTCGCCCTCTGACGCGCCTTGAATATCGGGCAAATAGTACTTGGACACCTCATTGATTGTAGCTTTACTAGAGCATATCTTTAAGGAATTGTCTTAATCCCTTTAACGGCCCTCGCATTGGTTTGGGTTGCGGCCTGTAGGTATCTATTTCTGTCAGCAAAGCGCTGACTTCTTCGTCGCTCATGTCCTCGACGCTCTTTGTAAACAAGTTCTTCCAGATCCAGTCCTTGCGGTAGTCGTTAAGTATTATTCTGTCGAGCGTAGTATTGTCCGGAGTAACGCCGCTGGCAACATCCCGGTACAGCTGGGCCTTTGGGCCAAAGAACCCGTCTATTCTTGATGTAAGGGCCTGTTTGCTAGCTTCAGAGGACGACCCAAAGCCATCCAGCGCTCCATAGTGCAGTGCGCCTAGCACAGCCCCGACGCGGGAGGTGCCGACCCTTTCTGCTATCAGCCTCATTTGCTCTGCCAAAAGCGGGTTTCTCGCCTGCTGCTCTCTTGAAATTGCTGACGCAGTGTTCAATAGGGCTTGCCGTACCTCCCCGATTGGCCGGACACAGGTAACGGCGGCATAGTATTCGCTAACTGCCGCGGCCGTTAACTCAAAGCTCGGACAGCCTGGCGGGTCGTGAGGTATATCAATAATCGCCGCTCTCTTTCCAGTGCCACACAGATGCTGGAAGATGGCTAGCGGCGTATCTGGCTCGGCGCGCCTATTCTTCCTAAAAGCCGCCTCGAATATTCTTATAGCTTCCGGGTCGGGGTTGTGCGACATAATCTCCGTTAGCAGAGAACTCTTCTCTTCTGGGGTCGCTGTCTCCTTCGAATAAACCGGTAGTTTCTATTGCAACAACATCGCAATCCTCCAAAAGTCCGGCAATTGCCCGCATGTTGCCGCGGTTGTGCTTACTGAGCGCTACCTTAAAGTCAACATCACCGACCCTTCTTTCTTCAACGACTGCCTCCTTGGTGTCCATACAGTTCCTTGTGAGCGAACAGGCAGCTGTCGGGTTGGATTCTGTTGTCGCCGCAGTTGTTGAAGAGGCGTCGTACCCGATAATGCCAAGGTAAGACACAAGCGCGCCACGTGCGTCTCCTGCGGCCACTTGGGCTGCATAAAGTCTTGCAGCGGCCTTATCTAGGTATGATTGAATCCTGCGTAAGGCCGCTGCGTCTCCTAACGCGGCGGCATCAATAGTCTCTGACGCTCGGCGCAAGGCCGCTAGCGACATTTCACCTTGATCGATTGGCAGCTGCAATGCCAGGTCTTCTAGCGAGGCGCCTAAATCGGCAACACTACTCTCGTACGGTTCTGGCGGAACTGCTTCTTGCGAGCCTGACACGTCAGCCTCTACCTGTGCTAGGCTTTTTCATCCAATAATAAGTATAGCTCTTGCTGCATGATTATTTAAGAATCAAAATAAGGCCCCTAAGAGCCTTGTTTGTTTAAACTTGGTGCCGCATACCTGAACTATTTGGAGCGCAAATGGTGGCAATTAACGGTATTGCCCAAGAGCTGGACATCTCAACCGAGTACCTGAAGGCAGTCAGCTTCAAACCGGCCTTGATGATCTGCTCAAGCGTTTCTGGTGCTGAGATAAAATGTGTAGCGTCTTTGGAGTGCTTTGCCAAAAACTCGTTAATGTCGGGTTCGTCCTTCATCGTTAATGTCCTTTAGAAGTAACGGGCTGGTACTTGGATGATAAAAAAGAAGCCTTGCGGTAGGAACATACTGCTCCGTGCATGACTTCAATATTTTGATAATATCAAATTAAGGTGCTAATGTCAATAACTTGATCCTTCCGATTGACGAATAGGAGTCTTTTTTATTGTTTTTTGTTGCTTGAGCTTTTGAGCAAGAAACTTCTGAATAGTGGCATCATGTATTTTGCTCATACGCCGTGAATCAATGATGATATTGGCTGACTGTTTGGCCGCTCGTTTTAAGTTGCGCTCCACGGCAGATAGCTTATCTGTCTTCGGCGCTTTAATCTCATAGGCCTCATCATTTATAAGCACATCAGCTGTTTTGGTGCGATAGCCTTGGTTTACGATAAGGAATTGCACGACGTATCCATTACGAGCAAAGACTTGCGCCGTCCTGAGCTCGTGCCCCCAGACATCCAAGCCTGCCGGAATAATGATTGAGCCTTCTATCTTTCGTTTCATTGTGCAGAGAGTATATCAGAATTTCTTACAAACACGTCTGCTTCTTTACTTAAACCCTTAAGACATCCTTCAATATATAAAAACACCCATCTTTTCGATGAGTGCCTTTATATGGTGCAGGGAGAGGGATTCGAACCCCCGAAGGCTGAGCCAGATGATTTACAGTCACCCGTGTTTGACCGCTTCACTATCCCTGCGTAAGTGTTATTTTACCAATTATCCTGTTTTTGGAAAAGATAATTATGGAGCCGACAGAGGGATTCGAACCCACGACCCGCTGTTTACAAAACAGCCGCTCTGGCCACTGAGCTATGTCGGCAAATCAGATGTAATTGTAGCAAATTTAGGGTTATTAGACAACGACTCGCTTCGCAGGGCGAACCATCCGTTTCGGCTTGCCTGACGGCACAATGAGCTTCTTAATCCTTTGCTCTATTTCGTCCGCCTCTGCTTGCATGCCGCGGTCGGCGTAAGCCTTGTGCAGTAAGGATAGCGTCTCTTTGTTGTTCTCAAGCTCAACTGCTCTTTCGAGCGATTGGAAGACCATTCTTTCGTTGCCTAGCTTTTCCTGGACTTTGGCATAGGCCACGTGGCGGGCAGCTAGGTTATCCTCGAGCTTCAAGGCTTGCTCGAAAGCGATAGCAGCCTTGGCGTAGTTTTCGGTTTCATAATAAATCAGCCCCAAGTTGTGAAGGCTTGAAGGGCTGGCTTCTATGCTGCTGGCGATTTCGAAGCAGTCAATGGCGTCGCGGTATTCTTTCTGTTTTGCATATAATATACCCAAACGGTTATAGGCTGCGGCGTTGCGCTCGTCGATCTTCAGGATAGTCAGCAGAGCTTTCTCGGCGCGCAGCATGCGGTTCTCGCGCATGCCTTGGTGGGCGATATCCCATAGCTTACCAAGCCTGTCACCGATTCTGCGTGAGGCGCCCAAGAACTCGTCACCGTGAATTTTGGTGTTGTGGAAAGCGAGTACTCCAAAGAAACCTACTATAGCTAACTCAAACATACGTTACTTATAATCATAGCTGATTGACCTATAAATGCAAGAACAAGTTGGTTAAGGTTAACTTGGCATTTACACTTTGTTCCAAGGATTCGCGGGCCTGCACGGCTGCCTTGCGAATTTTGTGCCACTGCCTGATTTTGTTGTTGTCTGCCCTGGCTGCAGCCTGGCTCAGCCCGGTTTCGGCGATGCGTTCTAGTGCTGCGGCAACGCCTATTGCCAATTCTTTCTGTTTACTAAGGCCGTCGGCCATTGCTAGGCGTTCGAAGGGCGTTTTCTGCAATATTGCCTTGGCCTGGGAGACGCTTTCCAGAAGGGGGTGAGTTGTTTCCTCGCTGATTAGCGCGCTCAGTAACCCCGGCAGACCGCCGCTCAAAAAATATGCCTGGCGCAAAGCAGTTTGATCTTTCCCGGACTTTTCTAGTAGAGGTTGCAGCTGTTGTTCGGTCGGGATGCTGACAGCTATCATTTGAGTCCGCGATATTATTGTCGGCAATAGTGAGCGCGGGCTATCTACGGTCAGTATCATGATCGTGTCAGCTGGCGGTTCCTCCAGGAGCTTTAAGAAGGCGTTCTGGGCCTCTATTGTCAGGCCTTGGGCGTGCTCGATAATCACAGCCCGGCGCAGCGGGCGGTTGCCGATTGTTTTGAGCTGCAGAAATTTTTGCAGATTACGGATTTCATCAATGGATATACTGCCGGCCGCCGAAGCCCGGACGGTTGAAAAGTTAGGGTGCGACTGTAGTTTATCAGCGTTTATCTCAAGCAGAGCGGCGATCAGCGCTTCGGCAATGGCTGTCTTGCCAATGCCGTCCGGTCCGGCCAGCAGCAGCGCGTGAGACGGGGATGAGATAAATTGCCGCAGCTGCGCTTTTGTGGTGTCGTGCAGAACGAGCCGATCCATTATTTTAGCCGTTCCTCGAATTCATCCGGCACCGGTGCTGTAAATATCCGGCGTTCACGGTTCGGCAAGGTAATCTCCAGGCTGTTGGCGTGCAGGAACAGCCGGTCGCCGTATTTGCCATCACCGTAGAGCGGGTCACCTACTATCGGGTTGCCGATTTGGGCCATGTGCACACGCAGCTGGTGCGTTCGGCCGGTTTCGGGCTTTAGCTCCAAAAGGCTTTCACGGTCATTGGACCGCAGCACTTTGTAGTGCGTGGTTGACGGCTTACCGTTAATGCCAACGCGAAAAGTAGCCGGAGCCTTAGGATTGCGTTCTATAGGCATGTCGATGATTGCTTCATCCTGCTTTGGCCTGCCTTGTACAACTGCTATATAAGATTTTTTTACCTTGCGCTGAGCGAATTGTTTTTGCAGCCAGCTCAGTGCTGCCTGGTTCTTAGCCCCGATGATAACACCGCTGGTCGCCCGGTCCAGGCGGTGCACAACGCCAGTCCTGCCGTCATCCTTGCCGAAATTGTCGTGAATTCGTCCGCGCAGGAAGCTGGCAACTGTGGCCTCGTTGCTAAATACGCCTTGGGCGTGCGTCAAAACGCCTGCCGGCTTGTTGATAACAACGCAGTCGTCATCCTCGTAGAGTACCGGCAGATCAATTTGCGGGATGTTGTCCAGCTCAGACGGGTCATAGTCTATCGAGACTTTGTTGCCTTCGTGGAGCTTGTGTCCGGCTTTAACGATTTTACCGTTGACCGATACTTTATCCTGGTCGCAGAGCTTTTGGGCATAAGCACGGCTAAGAGCAGGCATTATGCTGACCACAAAAATATCTAGTCTGACTTTCTCATATTCCGGGCCGACAATAATCTGCATAGCTGGTTACGGGCGCAGCCCGACTGCCCCTTGGACTTTAAGCAGGGTTTCGCTTGCTGCTATATTCATGGCTGCTTCGCTTGCTTCCAGTCTGGCGATTAACTGGTTGTCGTCAACTTGGGCCATTCGCGCTTGGAAGTCAGTCAGGAACTTGCCGGTTGCCTCGGCTGCGGCCTTTTTAAGATCACCGTAAGAGTTTTTACCTTCCCACTCGGCAAGAACTTCGTTCTGGCTGCGGTCTGTAAGAAGTGCCAGAATTTGCAGCAAGTTGGAGATACCGGGCCGGTCTTTGCAGTCGCCCCGGATTTCGCCGAAGCTGTCGGTGGTTGCACTCATGATTTTCTTGGAGGCTGCCTCCGGGCTGTCAGTTAGGAATATCACTCCTTTGCCGGTTTCATCGCTTTTGCTCATCTTTTTGGTCGGGTCAGCCAGGTCTTTGATGCGCAGGCCTTGGTCCTTGCCGAAGAATTCGTGCTGTTTAGGTACTGGCAACGGCACTGTAAATAATTCACCGAATTTGGCGTTCATGCGGTTGCCGATGTCGCGAGTGAACTCCACGTGCTGCGTCTGGTCCTCGCCTACCGGCACGTAGCTTGCGCCGTACAGTAAAATATCCGAAGCCATCAAAACAGGATAGTTAAACAACCCGATGCTAATTCTGTCTTCCTGCATCTTTGATGATTTGTCTTTGAACTGGATCATGCGGGACATCTCACCGAAGCCGGTAAAGCAATCCAGAATCCAGGTCAGCTCGGAGTGCGCCGGTATGTAGCTTTGTCTGTATACATAGACGTCATCGTGATCAAATGGCAGACCGGCCGCCGCGTAAACACGCAGATTCTGCATGGTCTGGGCCATGAGCTGCGAATGATCTATGGGCGTGGTGAAGCTATGCAGGTCCGGTATAAACAAATTTATCTGATATTTACCGGCGTGCTTCCTAGCCATGTCGACCATCGGCAGCAATGCGCCGAGGTAATTGCCGATGTGCAGATCGTTGTTGGCCCGCAAGCCGGTTAAAACTACTGGTTTCATTAGTTATAGTATCCTGTATTTTAGGTTATTGTTCAAGTTTGGCAGCGGGCTGCCAGCACATTAGGCTAGGCTGTGGCCGCTTAGCCCTGGCCTTCGTCTGATCAGATGTCTGTCCCAGGAGTAGTTGAAGCGCGTTAAACACTGGCGCATGTCCCAATACAGATCGTAATCCGCTGTTTCTAGGATGCGGTTGACGATGCCGAGGCGGCTGCGAAGTTCTGCCGGTTCCATGCCCGGGAAAGGGTCGGGATTGGACAGTCTGACGCCAAGAATACGGGCGCAGACCCGGGACATTTCTTTGACCAGGCTCGGCTGCCGGTAGAAGTCGGGGTGGAATCGATTGAAGTCGATAACACTAAAGCCCTCTGCCGGGTCGTATAGCAAATTCCCGGCCTCCTCACCCTCAAGGTCCAGGCTGACTCCTTGTGAGTGCGCATAACGTACTGCGTCAGCCAGATCGTCTACTTGCTGTGTTGTTACGTGTTGCAGCTCGTTGATAGTCCTGGATACTACAGGCTTGCCAGGGTGATATCGTGATACTGTCGCTCCGCCGTAGTCATAGGTTGCGGAATGAAGTTTCTCAAGGCGAGGGTGGTCAACCCCCGTTAGCCCGTCAAGGTAGGTTTGGACTTGCAGCGGCCTGCCCAACAGCGAGTTTTCGCCGTGTAACAGACGTATAGCGTGACGCGTGCCATCACCGTGCCTGTACAAGAACGCCATAGCCAGCTGGCCGTTGCCGAGTACCTCAATGCTGCCCTGTAGGTCGGCGCGCAGAATACCGCTGCTCATGAATTCACGCAGCTGTTGGGCTATGTCAGCGAACTCGTCAAAAGCGCCAAAGAGCCTCTCGCGCTCGGCTACCCCAGGGTCGTTGTCATGCTCAGCCAGCCAGTTGTCATAACGTGCTTGCATCTGAGGGTCGTCAAGCACTACTCCAGTTTCTGTGCGTTCGTCAATGTGCATGCCCGGGCAGACTTTGTCGCCTTCTGCATATATATTTAATGTGCTTGTGAACGCGCTTAGGCGGGCGAGATTTAGCCTTTGCGCCGGACTTAGGTGGCTATAGCGTTCATTTCTTGGCATAGCACGATGTGCGCCTGTTTTTTCTGCCGCGACTTCGCCGCCGCGTATAGCAGTGATGTAGGCTGCCATTCCGCCGGCGGCAGACGACAGATGATCAGCTGCCGTATTCAAGCGGTTTGCAGCAAGTGCTACGGTCTCATGAATGTCCTGTAGCGCCTGCCCTTTGGGTGCTTCCTCTGGCAGAATTGCCAGGCTTGAGCTTAGCTGTCCGGCCGCAGACATAGCCGTGTCTATGGGTAATAGGCCGATAATTCCGGATACGGCGTCACTTAGGTCGCTGATATTTAGCTCTGTAGCTTGTTCCATTTCATGTTTTGCCTGCTTAAGGTAACGTTCCTTTAGTTAAGCATGGGGCGACAGCATTCAAAACATTTGTTGTTTGCCGCGGATTGAGTTGGGGGTCTACAAGGCTTTTGTTTCCTGGCATCTGGCCGGCCTCATCAACGCATTCTGTAACAGAACTGTCACCCGTAGTCTCCAAGTGCACTCCGTGTAGTTTTAAGCCGTGGCCCTCACAGGCTTCAGACAGCAGGTTTACATGCTCGGCAATGGTGTCCGCGGCCCGTATTTTGACGCCGTTCGCCCCTGAGACGGTGCTGCCGTGGATATCGTACATATGTATTGAGTTGGGGGCATATAGCTTTATAGCGCCAAGAATGCGGTCCATGGCTTCTCTGTCGGCACCGACTCGTATCATGAAGACCAGCTTGCCGGCTTCATTATCGGGATTGAGCTTTTCCGCTAGCTGTCTGATATGCTCTGCGTCAGAGTTCGGCCCGATCTTGATACCGACAGGATTCTCTATGCCAGTCAGCATCTCGACTTGAGCGCAGTCGGGCGCGTTGGTGCGTACGCCGATCCAGGGGAGATCGGCAGACAATAAATACTTTTTACCGGTTGTCGTGTCGACGCACATCGAGCCTTGCTCGTAAGGGATCAATAATGCCTCGTGCGCCGCAGGCACATGATGCCCGACGCGCGCTGTAAGCCCGACCTCCAGAGCCCTGGCCTGTGCGGCAGCGGCTACCATCCGGCGGGGGTCAGGCGTCCTGTCTTCCGGGTTTACTCCATTAACAGCGTCGCCCATGTATGAGGAGACGGTTCTGCCGTCGGGTAATCCGCACAGTTCTGCGGTTCTGGGCTTTGTATTTTGCCCACGGTCACGCAGTATCACGAGTGCTGACTTTAGCCCGGAACAGGCAACAGATTCTATATTGACCAGAGTTCTCATCTACCAAACTTTCTATTGGCGGTCTGGCATTTACCGGCTCGGCGCACCGGCCGGTGATAGTTATCGGCCGGTTGACCTTACCGCTGCCAATATCGGCAAATTGTGCACGCAGGTCTTGGACCTGCTCCGGTGTTGTTACCTTCCCGGTTGATTGCACATCACTCACGGCTTCAACCAGCGCATTTGTGTCGGGGTATGTGGGCTGGTAATGCTCTGAGTAGCCTCCGCCCGGGAGGTTAGAGACAACTTCTTCAGCTGTCTGACAACGGACGAGCTCTGCTGTTTGCAACATATTAGTTCTCCTTTAAAAGCAAAAAACCGCCTTTCGGCGGTTATGCTGTTTGCTTGTTATCTAATTATTTTTTAGAACGTAAAGAACAGACCGCCGTTTGCGGGTTGGTAAACCAATAACCAAAAAACTGTCCGTTCATCGTATTCTAATTTAGCAGAGTTTTATATTTATGCAAGTTTTTTCAGTTTGCAGACAAAAAAGGCTTCAATTTTATCGCTGGGCTTGAGGCGAATACAGCCCTGCAAGTCGTTAGTGTACGTCTTGTCGTTCCAGACTTGAACGGCAGGCACACGGTTAGGCAGCTTCAGATTTAACGGCACTATGCTGGCATCGTCGTGAGATCGCAGTATGTAATTAATCACGGCCTCGTTTTCTTCGGGAGCCATAGTGCATGTGCTGTATACTAATATTCCTCCGGGTTTCAATAGCGGCCAAGATTGATTCAGGATCTTCTTTTGGAGCTGTTGCAACCTCTTGATATGAGCCACAGACCATGTCGCAAAATCTTGATCACGGTCATAGCGCATCATGCCCTCGCCGCTGCACGGTGCATCTAGTAAAATCTTGTCGAACTCCCTGCCCCTGAGCCTACGGGCCAGCTGCGTCGCATCGTATAGAGTGTAGTCGACATTCTCCACGCCAAGTCGCTGCATGTTGGCGCGCAGCTTTGCCAGACGCGGCCTGGAGTTATCATTGGCTGTTATATGGGCCTGGTTGCCAGCCAGAGCTGCTATGTGGCTTGTCTTGCCTCCAGGGGCTGCGCAGATATCCAGTATGTTTTCGCCGCCTTTCGGGTCTAGAGCCAGGACGGGCAACCAGCTAGCCGGACTTTGGATATACACTTTGCCGTCTCCCACCAATGCGCTGTCCCTAACCGCCTCCCCGCCTTTGTCAATCGAGTAACAGTCAGCTAGCCAGTCAAACGGCTCGCCTTCCCAGCCAATGGCCGTAAGCTGCGGTACCGTATTTTGATCTGCTAGCAGCGTATTTATACGAAGTCCTTGACGACGCGCGACTTTGAGTAGGTCTAGCGCAGTTTCCCGGTCCAGGTTGAGCGCGCCCATTGTCCGCTCAAGCCACGCCTGACGTTTGGCTGCTAATTTTTGCTCAGGTGTTTTGCTCATATATAGATCATACAAAAAGAGGTGCCGCAATGACACCTCTTGATGATTTCCTTGCGTATTAACGCTTGGTGAACTGGCGTTGCTTTCGCGCGCCCTTGAGACCGAACTTCTTGCGTTCGCGCTCGCGGGGATCGCCGCTTAGCAATTCCGCTCGCTTAAGCGTACCCTTGAAGTCTTCGTTCATTAGGGTCAATGCTTTGGCGATGCCCAGACGAATAGCGTCAACCTGTCCGGCGTGACCGCCGCCAGATACTACGACGCTAATGTCGAACTTATTGTCTTGCTCTAGCACGGCAAAAGGCTTGTTCAGCTCAGTCATCAGCGCGGTACTTTGAGCAAAATACTCATCCGCCGGCTTGCCGTTGACTGTGATGCTTCCCTTGCCGCCCTGCAGGCGTACACGTGCAGTTGCGCTTTTGCGCCGGCCTAGAGCGTAGAAATATTCATTCTTAGCCATGATTATTTACCTTCCTTGACTGAAATAACTTCAGGCTTTTGCGCTTCGTGGCTGTGTTCTGCCCCGCCGTAAATTTTCAGGCGCTCAAGACGGCCGTCGCGCAGTTTGTTTACCGGCAGCATACCGCGAACAGCTTGGAAAACAGCTGAGGTCGGATCCTTTTCGAGCTTCTCGCGCATGGTCAGCTCAGTAAGGCCGCCCGGGAATCCGCTGTGACGGTAGTACATTTTCTTGTCCATTTTGCCGCCGGTCACCTGGACGTTAGCGGCGTTGATAACAACAACGTAATCGCCTGTGTCGATGTGCTGGGTAAACTGAGGTTTGCCCTTTCCGGTTAGCAAAGTAGCGATTTTGGTGGCCACGCGGCCCAAAGGAGCCTCGCTAGCATCAACAACGTACCACTTACGGGTAACGTCGCTCGGCTTGGCGCTATAGGTTTTCATTATTTCTTCTCCTTTGCAGGCGCTTTTTTAGGAGCGGCAGCTGCGGCTGGCTTCTTCTTAGCCGCTGGCTTGGCGACCGGGGCTTCCTTGAGGTCGTCAACAAAGCTGACACGGGCCATCTGGGCGTTGTCGCCGCGGCGCATACGGGTCTTCTCGACGCGCAGGTGTCCGCTGTCACGGCCCTTTAGCTTGGGGGCGATGCTGTCAACAAGCTTGTGCGCGCTCTCGATGGTTTGTAGGTCGGCAATAACTTGACGGCGATTGTGTAAGTCGCCTTTCTTTGCCTTGGTAATTAGTTTTTCAACATAAGGCACCACTTCTTTGGCCTTTGGCAAGGTGGTTTCGATACTCTCGTACTTGACTAAAGAATCGGCCAAACCCTTGACCAGCGCTTCCCGTTGGTCGCGCTCGCGGTGCAGTTTGCGGCCTTTGTATCCGTGACGATGCATGTTACAGCTCCAACTCCGCTAATTTTTCCTTAACTTCGTCAAGCGCTTTGCTGCCGAAACCTTTGAGGTCGCGCAGCTCTGCATCGCTCAGGCTGAACAGGTCCTTGATGGTGTGGATGTCGTTGTTGACTAAAGCGTTGGTAGTGCGGGCGCTTAAACTCAGATCTTCAATCGGTGTGTTTAAGGCAGTCGGCTCGTCGCTGTCGTCACCCATCAGCCGTGTGGCTGCTTGGTTACCGGTTTGTGCAGCTTCGGCAACTTCCACGCGTGTTTTACCAGCCAAAGCCGTGTACTGGTTAACCAGGATGGCAGAAGCTTCTTCGAAAGCATCGCGAGGTGTGATCGAGCCGTCTGTTTCAATGGTAAGCAGAAGCTTGTCCAGGTCGGTCATCTGGCCGACACGGGTGTTCTCAACCTTGTAGCGGACGCGCAGCACCGGGCTGAAGACAGCATCTAATGCAACGTATTCGCTTGATTTCTTGGCTGTACCTTCTTCTACGGTGCGGTAGCCGCGGCCGGTCTCGACCACGATATCGATAACAAGTTTCGCCTTGTCATCATCAATAGTGGCTATAACGTGCTCCGGGTTGACGACTTCGACGTCGGCGTTGACCTGAATGTCTTTAGCGGTGACAGTGCCCTTGCCCTGTTTGACAATGCGGACCTGCTGGATCTCGTCGCCGTATACGCGGAAACGGATACCCTTTAGGTTGAGCATGATGTCAACGACATCTTCCTTCACGCCCTTGACGGTTGTGAACTCGTGAGTAATGCCCTCGATCTTAAAGCTCGTGATTGCAGCACCCGAAATGCTCGAAAGCAAGACGCGGCGCAGCGAGTTACCAAGGGTCATGCCATAGCCGCTGTGCAGCGGCTCGACGACAAATGTTGCGCTGGAAGCGCTGTGGTCGTCTACTTGCACTAACCCTGGTGTGTGAATAGTTTTTGACATTTTACACAGCCTCCTTAGCGTGAGTAGTATTCTACGATTAATTGTTCGTTTAGGTCTGGCTCAGCGTCTTCGCGTACTGGCAATGCAGTAACTTTGAAACTTACCTTCTTGCGGTCGACTTTCAGCCACTCAGGAGTGGTGCTTGGTGCCGGGCTTACATCGTCAAGTTTCTTGAAATATTCTGTACCTTTGCTGTGATCACGGATGACCAGCTCATCGCCGATCTTTAAGCGAATTGAGGGAACGTCAACGCGTGTGCCATTCAACATGAAGTGACCGTGTGTCGCAAGCTGACGGGCAGCGCGGCGGCTGGGCGCAAACCCGGCACGGTAGATGGCGTTATCAAGTCGCTGTTCCAAAAGCTGGAGCAAAATTTGGCCTGATTGTCCTTGCCTGCGTGAGGCTTCTTTCATCAGGTTGCTAAATTGCTTCTCTAGCAGGCCATACAAGCGCTTAACCTTTTGCTTCTCGCGAAGTTGCAGGGAATATTGGCTAGCCTTGTTGCGCATACCGCCACGGCTGTTGCCGTGCTGACCCGGGATGGTTGGGCGCTTGACCAAAGCCTTGTGGGCCTTGGGGTGCAGCGCGTAGCCTTCGCGGCGGGACATTTTTACAATTGAGTGAGTATCTCTTGCCATATCTTTATCTCCTCACCCTAAATCCTACGAGCCTTACGGGAGCGCACACCACCGTGCGGCACGCCAGTAACGTCGGTTATTGTTTCTACTTGCATGTTCAGGTTTTGCAATGTGCGGACAACAGCGTCACGACCTAGTCCGACGCCTTTCAAAAAGACTTCAACTTTGCTCATGCCGTGTTGTTGTTTGGCTGCATTGCCGGCTTTTTCGGCGGCAACTTGCGCCGCGTAAGCCGTACCTTTTTTAGAACCGCGGAAACCGCAGGCGCCTGCACTGGCAATCGTCAGAACAGCGCCCTTTGAATCAGTAAAGGTGACAATAGTGTTATTAAATGTTGCTAAGATGTGCACTTGCCCTGATGGAACACTGCGCTTAGCTTTCTTTTTCTTGGTTGTTGTAGAAGTTTCTGCCATATCTTTATTCCATCATCCTAGGTCTTTGAAGCGACTTTCTTAGCAGTACCGCCGACTGTCATTTTCTTGCCGCGGCGGGTTCGGGCGTTGGTCTTGGTGCGCTGGCCGCGTGACGGCAAGCTTGCACGGTGACGTAGGCCGCGATAAGAATTGATGTCCTTGAGGCGCTTAATGTTCCCAACGATAATGCGCTGTAACTCGCCCTCAACAGTGTACTTGTTGTTAATGATGTCCTGTATGCGTCCAATTTCTTCGTCGGTCAGGTCTTTTACTCGAACAGTCGGCTCAACTTTGGCTGATGCCAGAATGTCCTGGCTGGTCTTGGGGCCGATACCGTAAACATAGGTCAAAGCAACCCACACTTGTTTTTCGCTTGGGATTGTAACCCCGGAAATTCTTGCCATAATTCTACCCTTGCCTCTGCTTGTGCTTCGGCTTAAGTTTGTTAATCACATACAATTTGGCCTTGGACTTTTTGCCCCGGCCTTTACGCCAGACTAATTTATCGTCTGGGCTGATCTTTTTGACACTTGCACGCACTTTCATGCGGATCATGCTCCTTCCAGGTGCATAACACACTGCTTATATTGATATTATGATTTGCGATAGGTGATTCTGCCCTTAGTAAGGTCGTAAGGGGTCAACTCAACCGTCACGCTGTCTCCTGGCACGATGCGAATGTAGTGTTTCCGCATCTTACCGGCGACATGAGCTATTATTTGATGGCCGTTCTCGAGTTCGACGCGAAATTGAGTACCCGGAAGAGTCTCAATTATTGTCCCTGTTAACTCGATTACCTGTTTATTACCTGCCATAAATATAACAATTATTGATTATAACAGGCTATGGCGCCAATTACAACATATTGCGGAGGAGGTTCATTAAACTAGAGCCGAACAACCCGTAGAATAGACAAGGTATTGCAGCAAGCTAGAGGTTGATATCTTTTTTCGAAAAGGCAGGGACGAGAAGATACTAGGATGCAGCTGGCAAGTCTATCTCGAGAATAAGTCCGGAGAGTTAGGCCTTTTGATGAGCATTACGGTATCGCCCTCATGCCTTATATCAATCCCCCGCATTTTAGTGCTCGCTACCCATTCTCTGATACTAAAGCCGCATTTTTTTGCCAGATGATATCCGGGCACTTGCAGTAGCGCGACGCCGTTATTTGCATCAAGCATCTCCCAGATTGTATTTATAGCTCGCCTGAAAAATATCCAATGCCTTGGTAGGCTGTATAGGCCCGCAACAGGCCGCGCTAATACTAAACTTGCCCCGCCTTCGCCGACCTTTACTTTTAGGCGCCGCAGCGCTGCTAGTTGACCCAGGTCTTCTTCCAGTAATTCAATGCCCAATATATTATCTGCTTCAACTTCCTCTTCAGTTCTTATATCACTTAGCCTTGCGGCGTAGCCGCATTTGTTTTCTGATGAAGATTGGCGTAATAATTCATTTACCACAGTGGTTGAGGCCATGAGATCTACGATGCGCGGGGAGGGGTGCCCTTCGATAAGGCTTGATATTGTCCTTCCTTGAAGCAGGGCGGCAAATGTCTCCTCATAATCTCTCGTATCCGACCTGTTGTAGCCCCAGCCCCGCTCGGCTGGCTTCCCATTACGCTCACCACTTGTCTGCCAGCTATGTACTATTTTTCTGGACTCTGATATGCATTCACGATACTGTCTTATGACTGGCCCGGGGTCGCGTTCATAACAGCCTGGGTCTATGCCTATTTCTTCTGAATAATGTCCTATTGACACGAAGGCTGCAATTAATAGATTCAGTGCTTTTTGCACCTTCTCGCCGGCGAGAGTGACACTGCCCAGAACTTGACCCGCTTCGTTAGTATTGGGTAGCCCCAGCGAGACAAGCGCCGCACATGATCCTCTAATGGCAAAGGCAGCTTCCTCGGATTCCATGACCGGTAACGTCATGCGTATTTCTTCTAGGTCTAAGGCGATATCTTTAATACTATGGCCCGTCCCTGAAGAGTTATTCATTACCCCTGTTTCGACTATACGTTTTGCGCAGGCACTGCGGCTTCGCCTCCGCAGCCTATTTGTGTCAGGTATTGTTCTGTATGGTTGCGCCCAGCGGCCAGCGAATCCAGGGCATGCTGGATTTGGTCTGCCACTTGGGCAAGACCTTCAAGGGCTACGCGGGTGGCAAGATGTGTCTCGAACAGCCGCTCATCCGCTATGGTCACCTCAGTGTTATTGACGCCTTGAGTAGCAGCGCAAAAGGCATTATACATTTGCTCGGAGAGTGTACATGCCTGGGCCAACAGAGAGTCGCCGCCAAGACCCTTTACGGCAGCTAGCGCCTCAGATAATTGCGCGCCGACAGGATGGTCTCCTTGTTCGGACACCGATGTGCGGATCCTGTCAGCCGTTTCGTTCAGTCCTGCCATTTATTTTTTCCTCCGCAACAGCGAAGAGATTCTGGACCTATGCTTGTCGGCGGACGTGTCATCATTCTCCGCGTCATTGTTCTGGGTATCGTGGAAGAAGTCCGGCTGGGCATATTGGTCATAAGTTACCATTAAGGCGCGGGATTCGACTGCACGCAGGGTCTCCAGTGACACCGACACCAGGATAAGTACGCTTGTGCCGCCAAGCGCGATGTTGCCAGCATAGAATACCTGGGCGATGATTGGCATTAAAGCCAGGAGTCCGAGGCTGAAGGCACCGAACAGCGTCAAACGATTGACGGTTTTACTCAGATGTTTTTCAGTTTGAGCGCCGGAGCGTACGCCTTCGATAAATCCGCCTTGTTTCTGCAGATTCTCGGCAATCTCCTTGCTGTTAAAGGTTACGCTGGTATAGAAGAATGTGAAGACGAAAACCAGCAGGAAGTAGACGGCTGGGTAGATGTAGGCCTGCCAGCCATAGGTATCAAAAGTGGTGGCTGTTGGAGTCTGGAACCAGGTCACCAGGTTAGTGCCTATATGTTGGAGTCTGGCGCTGCTGGCGCCGACCATCAGCTGGCCCACAAAGCTCGGCACGCTCAAGAAAGCGACCGCAAAAATAATCGGCACCACACCTGCGCTAATCAACTTTACTGGCAGAACGGTTGTTACGCCGCCATAGGTACGGTTTCCTTGCACGCGCTTGGCGTAGTTGATGGTTATACGTCTTGCTGCTTCATTTAGTTTTACTACTATCCATGTCGTGGCTATTACGGCCGCCAGTATGATTACACTCAACCCTAGTTGGCGGGCGTTAATTGTATAGGTATGGCCGAACACAGTCCATTTACTGGTGTGGTCAAAGATCTGCCCTACCATCGAGCCAATAGTTGCTGGCAAGCCGCTAACAATACCCACGGTGATAAGCAGCGATATACCATTACCGATGCTTCGCTCGGTTATTTGCTCACCCAGCCACATCAAAAGCATTGAGCCGCCCGTTAGGGAGGCGACCATTAGCACCCACTGCATCAATGACGCCCCGGCGGTGATGTCGCCCATGCCGCCGATTTGGCTGGCGGTTTGCCTGACAAGATATATAGCGCCTATGGATTGTAAGATTGCCAGCGGGAACGTAAGTAGGCGCGTGTATTGGTTGATTTTGCGTTGGCCGTACTCACCTTCTTTGCGCAAGGCTTCAAGCTTGGGTATGGCTTTGGTGAGCAGCTGCATGATAATCGACGCGTTAATATAGGGGCCTAGCCCAGCAATCATAATAGAGAAGTTGGCAAGGGCTCCGCCGGACAGAATATTAATGAAGCTCAGAAGCTGGGGCGTGTCCTGGGAGCTGAATAGATTGGATAAAACCTGTTTTAGGGTTTGGGGGTCGGCCAGAGGTACTGGTATATGAGCTAATATGCGAAAGACTAGCAGTATGCCTACCACCGCCAGTATGCGCTTGCGCATGTCTTTATTGCCGAGTGATTTCCAAATGATCTTCCAGTTCACGAAATAATTAGCCCCTTCCGGCACACTTTTGTCTGATTACAACATAGTATAGCAGCTTTACGCTGTAAAGCTAACCGCTTATTCGGCTTGTTCTTCGGCCGGTATGCCGACATATCCACCGCTTTGGTGCCTCCATAACTTAGCATAAATGCCATTCTTTTTGCGAAGCAGCTCATCATGTGTACCGATCTGGACAATTCGACCTTTATCCATTACTACTATGCGGTCCATGCGCTGGATGGTGCTTAGACGGTGCGCTACCACTAGAGTAGTACGATTTTTCATCAGGCGCCATAATGCTTGCTGTATCAACTTTTCGCTGCGGCTGTCGAGCGCACTTGTAGCTTCATCCAGAACCAGAACAGGAGCATCCTTTAGTAGTGCCCTGGCAATAGCTACGCGCTGTCGCTGGCCGCCGGACAGCTTAACACCTCTTTCTCCTACAAATGTCTCGTATTTTTTGGGAAGATCATCAACGAATTCGTCCACGTAAGCCGATCGGGCTGCCTCGATAACCGCCTTTTTTCGTGCGCCTGGATTACCGTAGGCGATGTTCTCGTGAATACTGCGATGAAACAGCAGCGGCTCCTGTGGTACGTACGCTATGTGCTTTCGCAGCTCATGCTGGCTGAGGTTGCGGATGTCGATATTGCCGATGGCTATGGATCCGCCCGTAACGTCCATGAAACGGAGCAGCAGTTTTGTTAGGGTGGTCTTGCCGCTTCCGGAGTAGCCGACAAGTCCTATTTTTTCGCCCGGAGCGATGTTCAGGCTAAAACCGGACACGGCCTTAGTCCTCTCGGCAGCGTCATCATACCGGTAATCGACACAAGAGAAACTTATCTGTAAACTATCTCCCCTGGGAAGGTGCTCGACATCGGATTTGTCCGTGACGGTTGTTGGCACGAGCATAGTTTTTACTGCCTGGTAGGCGCTGCCCATAACATTCTCATATTGTTTGACAAGCGCCGCCAGAGCCTCGGTGGCCGTTATCATTTTGATTACGTACAGCTGGACCAGAGCAACAATGGCGACAGTAATGCTGTGATCTTTGTATAGCTTGGCGGTCATTATGAGCATAATGCTGGTTGCAACGGCCGCCAGTATCATTCGTCCGGAATCTGCCGGGATGGATGACATCCAAGTCCGGTATTGAGCATTCGCCCACCTGCTCAGGCTGTTTGTGAGGTGTTTTTGCTCGTATTCCTCACTGGCAAAACTCTTGATTGTCGTCCCGTGGCTTAGAGAATCTCCTACAACACCGGCTAATTCACTACTCGCCTCACTCAGAGATCTGCGCAAGCGTAGTCTCCAGGCACTGAAGCCAATAACGAAGCTTAGAACGGCTGCCATGGAGAGCAAAGTCAGTAAGGCTAATATGAGAGAGTGGTAAGCGATCACTGCCATGCCGGCAATAATTACAATCAGATGGTTCGGCAAGAAAAGCGTTGTGATCTGGGAGTACTCACTAAATACACTGCGTAATTGGATGGCCTGTGACCCCAAAGCGCCAAAAAATGTATTGTTATAGAACTCGTAGTCTTTGCTCAGATAGTTGGCAAACACTGTCCGCTGGATATACTGAGACGCTATGCGCCCGTTGCGACATATGGTAAGGCCGCCAATCGACCAGAGCACAGCATAGCCAACGGCGAGCGCCACGATGCTCAGGGCAAACCCCGGCACTTTATCGAACTGCTGGTTAAACACGGCTTGTAACCCGTAGGCCACTTGCAGCGGTATGAAAATGTTATAAAGAATCAGTGCCGGCACTCGTGTCAGATATGTAATTATTATGCCCGGTTTGTCCGTAAACGTCGCCCTCCAGAACAGCTTATGTATCTCCCGGGTGATCTGCTTGTCGCGTTTGGTGTCGGCCTGCTTGGTCATACGAAAACTATACCATGAACAGCTGCCAGTCATGAGCTGCAACGAACAACTAGCGAAAATAGCCTGTCAGGCATAAAGTATATGAGATGAGCTTGGGTGAAGTCGGTAACTCCATGAACGGCATATTTGAACAGCAGGCGCCTGACGTAGATGTCATGCTCAGCGACGCTGATGAAAAGCTGGCAACAATGCAGTGGCGCCTAGGACACGCCCTAGGAGGGTTGGAAAATTCCAGCGCCTTGGAAGCGCAGGCGTATTTAGACAATGCGGCCAGGACCCTGAGGGGTATTGCGACTCATCTGGCGGCACTGAGGCAGCTCAACAGGGAGCTACTGACTGCGTGGGGCGTTGCGTCTGAGTCTGACGCGCCTGCGTGGTCTGTTAATGTCAGCAGGTCTGACAGAACCATAATCGATGATCTGAAGATCGTAACTTACAATGATTTTTGCAGAACGGGCAATATGAATAGCAGCGAATTGATTTTCAGAATATTTGGCATAAGGACCCGGCTTGGCCTTAGAGACGATGAGCCGCTCCAGATCGTAGAGCTACCCTGCAGCAGAGGAAAAGAGACGTTTAGTATCTTGGCGGGCTGCAAAGCTAACGGCGTGCTTGATAAGGTGCAGATCAATGCCTACGACGTTAACCCCCGAGCTGTTAGTGAGGCGCAAAATCCTTATAATATTTCGCCGTTGGCGCTCGCCGATCGTTTTGAGCTATGGGGGCTACCCAGAGAGTGTGTATATGACTTCGAAGTAACCGAAGACGGGCTATTAGCGCCTAGACAATCTTTGCGTGAGCGGGTGAAGTTTGCAGTGCTGGACGCCAGCCGACAAGTCCCGGCCCCGGCACACGTTGTCGTGATGAACAACCTTTTGCAGCACGTCAAGCCCGGAACAAATGAAATAGGGGACGCTATAGTCGCTAACGTTGTGAAGTGCGTGCTGCCTGGAGGGCTGATAACTGTCAATGACGCTGATACTCCCGGTGTTATCAGGGCCCTTGCGCGGCACGGGTTTGTGCCCGACCCCTCCTATCGTCGCAGTTACTATGATTCCCCGCAGTTTTTCGTGCGCGCCGAATCGTCTTAGGCTATTCATCGCAGCAAAAGCACCTGCTGCACGCAAGATGTCTTGTGCCGCATGGCTAGCGGCCGCGATTATCTCATCGTTTAGCAGGTGCTGTGATAGTGAATTCCCTACCTCGTGTACGTCAGACATATTTCAGAACTCAGAAGGCTACGTCTGCAGTACGGCGGCCGGGACTACTTTTGCTTTTTTTCAGTTTTTTTGGCTGATGCCGGGCGAGCGTTGATAGCTACTTTTTCAAAGCTGCCGCCGGCTGTTTGCACTGCTGCCAATGCACTGGCGCTGATGGCCTGAGCTTTGACTGTAACTTTCTTAGTAACTTCACCTTTAGTAATAACTTTGACGCGTACAAAGGCGTTAGTTATTAGGCCGGCCTTAGCAAAAGCCTCGGCGTCAGCAGTTTTACCAGCGAACGCATCCAGCTGGTTGGTGTAAACTACTTCGGCTTTGGTCTTGAAGGAACGGAAGCCCGACAATTTCGGCAGGCGCTGCATCAAAGGATTCTGTCCACCTTCGAATCCGGGCTTTTTGCTGGATCCGGTGCGTGACATCTGTCCTTTTGTACCACGGCCGGCGGTCTTGCCTTGGCCGGCTGCAATACCGCGTCCGACGCGCTTGCCTTTTTTGTTTGAGGTTACGTCTAATTGGTTAAACTTCATGGTTAGGCCTCACTCTTTTTTGCTGCTGCTTTTTTGGCCGCAGGCTTGGTTTCGGCCTTTTTCTCAGCAGTTTTTACGGCGTGCTTTCTGGTGACCCAGCTGGCAGCTGGAACGATAAATTCCAGGGCTGCGATCGTTGCGTAGGCCGTGTTGGTTTTATTGCTGGAGCCGAGAGACTTACTCAGGGCGTTCTTGATACCGGCAACTTCCAAAACGGTGCGTACCACGCCGCCGGCAATTAAACCGGTACCGGCGCTGGCTGGCTTGATCAAGATTGAGGCACCACTGACTTTAGCAGTCGACTCGTGCGGAATAGTACCGTTGTGAGTAGGAACGCTAACGAAGTGCTTCTTTGCCATCTCTGTGGCCTTGGTAACAGCGGCTGTTACGTCAGCGCCCTTAGCTGTGCCGACGCCGACGCAATTCTTGCGGTCGCCTACGACTACAAGCGCGCGGAAACGGAAGCGGCGTCCGCCCTTTACTACGCGCGCAACACGGTCAATGTGCACAACGCGTTCATCAAATTGTTTTTCTTCAGGAGCCATATCCGGGCGCCTGCCGCGTGGTCCGCGGTGGTCGCGACCTTGTGGGCCTCGTTGGTCTTTCTGTTGTTCAGCCATATCTAGAACTCCAATCCTGCTTTACGGGCTGCCTCGGCCAGGGCTGCGATGCGGCCGTGATACAAATGGCTGCCGCGATCGAAGACAACAGCTGTGACCTTTGCGGTTTTTGCCTTTTTGGCGAGTTGCTCGCCAACCCAGACGGCGCGCTCAGACATCGAGCCTTTAGCGGCTTTGCTTCCGGCTGTAGAAATGTAAGCCAAGGTCACGCCCTTGTCGTCGTCAATGATCTGGGCAGTAATGTGCCGGTTTGAGATATGTACGCTCAGACGCGGGCGTTCGGTCGTGCCATAAACAGTGGCGCGTACGCGGTGCTTACGCTGCCAGGCATTGTGTAGTTTGTGTGCTAGCGTATTCATGGCTACTTCTCCTTCCCGCTCTTACCACTCTTGCGCAAAATTCGTTCGCCAGCATACTTGATACCTTTACCCTTGTAGGGTTCGGGTTTCTTGAGGGCGCGAATTTCTGCGGCAACTTGGCCTACTTGTTGTTTATCTATACCACTTACGGTGATGTTGTTCTGTTCAACCTTAGCTGCAACGCCTTGAGGCAGTTTGTAGATTACATCGTGTGAGAATCCGAGGTTGAATTTAAGGTCGGCACCTTGCATATTGACACGGTAACCTACACCGGTAATTTCAAGCTTCTTTTCGAAGCCCTGGCTTACGCCGGTTACCATGTTGCTGACTAGTGTGCGCATCAGACCGTGTTTGGAACGGTTGACAGCTTCGTCGTTGTCACGAGTAACAATTGCTTGGCCTTCCTCGACCTTTACGGTAACGCCCGGCATCGTAAACTGTTTGAGCGTGCCCTTAGAGCCAGCTACAGTTACGAAATCGGGGTCGACAGTGATTGTCACACCGCTTGGAATCGGGATGGGCAGTTTTCCTATGCGACTCATCGATTTCTCCTATTAATAAACCTTACAAATTAATTCGCCGCCAACACCTTGTTTCTTGGCGTCGGCACCGGTCATCACACCCTTTGAGGTGGAAATAATCACAATACCGCGTCCGCGCATTACAACCGGAATCTTGCTGCTGCCGACATATTCGCGGCGTCCCGGCTTACTCAAGCGGACAATTTCGGTGATGCGAGCATTCTCAGCCTCGCGATTGATAACAATCTTCATATTCTTGCCGACAGTTGCGTCTATAACTTTTACGTCGGTAACGAAACCGTTGTTCTTTAGCAGTTCGGCAACAGCCTGCTTGACGCTGGAGTGAGGCATGACAACCTCGTTCTTCCGGACGTTGATAGCGTTGCGAATGCGGGTCAGCATGTCAGCGATTGGATCTGTGGATACCATCATATTATCATCCTTCCTTTCTACCAGCTGGCCTTAGTTACACCCGGGATTTCACCTTTTGAGGCGTGTTCACGAAATGCGATGCGGGATAGGCCGAAGGTACGCATGTAAGCATGCGGACGGCCGGTTTCAACGCAGCGGTTCTTGAGGCGGGTCGGGCTGGAGTTGCGGGGCAATTTGGCCAGTCCTTCTTGGTCGCCAAGTGCCTTGAGCTCAGCGCGCTTGGCAGCGTACTTTTCGTTCATAGCCTTGCGCTTCAGATCGCGGGCGATGTTTGATTTCCTAGCCATTACTTGGCCTCCTTTTCGAATGGCATGCCAAACTTTTGCAGTAATGCTTTGGCGTGTGCCGGTTCCTGGCACTTGATTGTGAATACGGCTTGCAAACCGTGCGATGTGGTGGTTTCTTCGAAAGAAAGTTCCGGGAAGACAGACTGGTCTGTCATGCCCAGGCTGAAGTTGCCCTGACGGTCAAATGCTTTATTGGACACGCCGTGGAAGTCACGCAGACGGGGCAGCACGATGTTGATCAAGCGATCCATAAATTCGTACATACGGTCGCCGCGTAAAGTTACTTTCAGCCCGATTTTGTTGCCTTCGCGCAGTTTAAATGTAGCGATGGACTTTTTGGCATAGGTTTCCATTGGCTTCTGACCGGTAATTTTGGTCAGGGTATTCAAGGCTGTTTCGATCATCTTTTTGTCGTCCTTGGACTTGCCGAGGCCGACGTTGAGGGTGATCTTTTCTACCTTAGGCACCTGATGCGGGTTGGTCAGTTCGAGTTCCTTCTTGAGCTCAGCAGCAATCTTGCTGCTGTATTGCTCGCGGAGACGTGCGGTAGTAACAGCCTTGGTTTGCTTGGTTTTAGTTGCTTTAGCTTCAGCCATTACTTGATCTCCTTTCCGGTCTTCTTAAAGACGCGCGTTTTTGTGCCGTCCTTTGCCATTTCGTATCCGATGCGGCTGGCCTTCTTGCTTGTCGGCTCGACGATAGCCACTTTGCTTACCCAGATCGGCTTGGTCATCTCAATGATGCCGCCTTGCGGGTTAGCGCGGTTGGGCTTAACATGCTTTTTGACGATGTTTATGCCTTCAACAGTAACTTTGTTCTCGCGCGGATGAGTAGTCAGCACTTTACCTGTCTTGCCTTTGTATTTGCCGGCAAGCACGATTACGGTGTCATCCTTCTTGATGCGGATTTTGTAGATTTTATTTTCCATTACAGTACCTCCGGCGCAAGGCTGATGATCTTAGCGTAGCCAAGGTCGCGCAATTCACGCGGCACCGGCCCGAAGATACGGGTAGCCTTGGGCAGTTTGTCGTCGCCGATAATCACAGCGGCATTGTCGTCAAAGCGTATGGTTGAACCGTCTTTGCGGCGGATTTCCTTTGTAGTGCGTACGACTACGGCCTTAACGACAGTCTTCTTTTTTACGTTGCCCTGCGGGTTAGCCTCCTTAACGGTGGCAACAATTACGTCGCCAACGCCAGCGTAACGGCGGCGAGTACCACCAAGTACGCGGATGCATAGGATTTCCTTAGCACCGGAGTTGTCGCAGACATGCAACCGGCTTTCTTGCTGAATCATTACGCCTTCTCCTCCCCGGTCTTGGTAGAGTTCTTGTCCAATTCCTTCTGGCTTGCTTGGGCAGTACTGGTGTTCTCTGGCTCAACGTGCTTAACGCCGGCTTTTTGAACGACCTTGTGCAGTTTGAAGTGCTTTCGGGCGCTGATCGGGCGGGTTTCGCTGATCATAACTTTGTCGCCTTCATTAGCTTCGTTCTTTTCGTCGTGGGCCATGAATTTCTTGGTAACGGTGTATTGCTTGCGATAAAGCGGATGCGTCATACGCACATGCTCGATCACAACAATGGTTTTGTCAGTCTTCTTGGAAGAGACTGTGCCAGTAATTATCCTAGCCATTATTTTGTCTCCTTTGTGAGTTGCTCACTCAGTACGGTAAGCATGCGCGCTAGGTCCTTGCGTTTACCGCGAATAATACGCACGTTCTGCACCTCGCCCAATGACAGGCGGCGCTTCAGCTCGGCGATTTCTTCGCGAAGTTTTGTGATATCAACTGTAAGTTGTTCGGTGGACTGTTTGCGGATGTCAATAATTTTCATATTAGAGCTCCTCCTTCACCAAAAACTTTGTCTTAACGGGTAATTTGTGCGCGGCCAATCGCATTGCCTCGCGGGCAGTTTCTTCGCTGACACCTTGCATCTCAAACATAATGGTGCCTGGCTTTACCTTAGCGGCAAAGTATTCCGGGCTGCCCTTGCCTGATCCCATCTTTACATCCAAAGGTTTTTTGGTTACCGGTGTGTGCGGGAATATACGAATCCAGATTTTGCCGCCGCGCTTGATGTAGCGGGTCATTGCCTGACGGGCTGATTCAATCTGACGGCCGGTAACACGCTCATGGCCTTGGGCCTGGAGAGCAAATTCGCCGTAGGCGATATAGTTGCCGCTGGTAGCGACGCCGCGGATGTGGCCCTTGCGTACCTTGCGGAACTTAGTGCGGTTAGGTACTAGCATGGCTTATGCCTCCCCCTTGTAGATCCACACCTTGATACCGATGATACCGGCACCCGGCCAAAGAGCGCGGGCGGCAGCGTAGTCAATGTTTGCACGGATAGTGTGCAGAGGTACGGAACCGGCGACTTCTTTTTCGCGGCGGGACATTTCAACGCCATTCAAACGACCGGCTACTTCGATACGGATACCCTTGGCGCCAGCGCGCATTGTTGCGGCCGAAGCACTCTTGATGGCGCGACGGAAGGCTGATACGGCGCTCCAACTGGTGGGCGATGTTCTCGGCGACCAGTTTGGCGTACAATTCCGGCTTCTTGATTTCTTCGATGTTGACGCGTGACGGAACACCGTAGATTCGCTCGACATTGTGCTTTAGCTCAGTAGCTCCTGAACCGCCGCGACCGATCACCACACCAGCCTTAGCTGTAGTGATAGTAACGGTAACCAGGTTCGGTGAACGCTCGATGTCTACTTTGTTGACAGCAGCGCGGCTGCCCAACTTCTGTTGGATCATTCGGCGTACTGCAAGATCTTGCGCCAAGTAGCTGGCGTATTCGCGCTTGCCTGCGAACCATTTGCTGCGCCAGTCTTTGTTGACCTGGAGGCGCATGCTGATAGGATTTACTTTCTGACCCATATTATGCCTCCTTATCTTTCTTGGCTGCCGGCTTTTTTGCGGCACGGATTTCACCGTCGACAACAACGCGGATATGGCTGGTGCGGCGCTGGAAAGGCAATGCACGGCCATGCGCGGCTGGACGGTAACGCTTCAGGCGCGGGCCTGAGGTTACGCTGATCTCGACAATCTTCAGAGTGTCAGGTTTGAGGTTGTGGTTGTGGTCGGCATTAGCCTGGGCGCTCTTGATGGTCTTTAGGACTGGCAGGGCGCTGCGACGCGGTACGTTTTCCAGAATAGTTAAGGCATCGTTTACCGTACGGCCGCGGACTAAGGAGGCAACAACGCCAACCTTGCGCGGACTCATACGAACACCTTTAGCAACGGCTAGTACGCTCATATCTATCTACCGCCCTTTGCTAACTTACCGCCGTGGCTGCGGAATTTTCGGGTTGGCGAAAATTCACCCAGCTTGTGGCCTACCATGTTCTCGGTCACAAACACCGGCACGTGTACTTTGCCGTTGTGCACTGCAAAAGTGCGTCCGACAAATTCAGGAGCGATTGTGCTGGAACGAGCCCAGGTCTTGATGATAGTGCGGTCCTCGGCCCCTAATGCGGCTGCTTTTTTGGCAAGCTTGGGGTCGATGAATGGTCCCTTCTTCAGTGAACGACTCATATCTTACCTACTTCCTCTTAGCCGCATGACGGCCCTTAACAATAAATTTGCTGGTTGATTTGCGGGTGCGGGTCTTGTAGCCCAAGGTCTTTTGACCCCATGGCGTACGAGGTGCCTTACCGGTACCGTGACGGCCACCGTCACCACCACCGTGTGGGTGGTCGGCTGCAGCCATTACGACACCGCGAACAGTTGGGCGAACGCCCATGTGGCGCTTACGGCCGGCTTTACCGATCTTGATGTTCTGGTGCTGCTCGTTACCGATAACGCCAATGCTGGCAGTACATTCCTGGCGGACCAGGCGCACTTCACCGGATGGTAGGCGGACCTGAGCGTAATCGCCTTCTTTGGCCATTAGCTGAGCGCCGTTACCGGCTGAGCGAACCATCTGGGCACCACGGCCGGGCTGCATTTCGATAGCATGGATAGTGCTGCCGACTGGAATATTCTTGATAGGTAGACGGTTGCCGTTCTCGATAGGAGCTTCTTCGCCGCTAGCCAATTTTTGGCCAACGCGCATTTCCTTGGCAGCCAATATGTAGTGGTATTCGCCTTTGTTGTCCTTGATGCGGGCAATGCGGGCGCTACGGTTCGGATCGTATTCGATTTGCTCGATGACGGCAGTTAGGCCGTCTGCCAGGTTAAAGTTGACTAAGCGGTAGAAGCGGCGGGCGCCACCACCCTTGTGACGGGTAGTAATACGTCCCTGGTTGTTGCGGCCGTTCTGAACGCGCTTTTTAACCAACAACGAGCGCAAAGGCTTCCGAGTCGTAATTTCAGCCGTATCCTGGCTGGTCATACCGCGGCGGCCGGGAGTTGTTGGCTTGTGGATCTTGATAGCCATTATTTAGTCTCCTTTTTTGCCGCTTTCGGTGAAGCTTTCTTATCTTTATTATCTTTTTTGTCCTTTTCGGGCTCATCAAAGAACGGAAGCTTTTGTCCCTCGGTCAGAGTAACGTAAGCTTTCTTGATGTCGTTGCGCTGACCCATTACCGGGCGGCCGCCCTTACGAACGGTGCGCTTGACCTTGCCTTTGATGTTGGCAATATTGACTGCAACAACTTGAACCTCAAACTGAGCTTCAACTGCTGCAGCAATGCCCGCTTTGTTCGCGTCACCTGGCACATCGAAGACATAGACATGCTTGGTTGTACCAAGTACGTAAGTCTTCTCGCTCAGGCGAGGACGCAGTAAGGTGGTCTTACTCATTACTTAGTACCTCCAAGCCACTCGTTGATGACTGCGAGAGACTTCTCACAAATCACAATCGTATCGGCGTTAATGATGTCATAGACATTCAAGTAGTTAGCCTGGACGACCTTGATTTCTTGCAGGTTACGGGTAGCGCGCTCAACCATGTCGTCTTTTTGGTCGCAAACTACTAGAGTGCGTCCTTTGGCTTCAATCTTGGAAAGGGTTTTGCTGAAGGTAGCGACTTTGCCGTCTTTACACTCAACAGCTTCGATGACCGTAATGCGGCCTTCGGCAGCTGCCATGCTCAGGGCTTGGCGTAATGCCAAACGCTTGGTAGCGACATTGATCTTGACAGTATAGTTTTCGTTACCGGTCGGGCCGAAAGCGATACCACCACCGCGCCAGATCGGGTTACGGATGGAGCCGAAACGAGCACGTCCGGTGCCCTTCTGCTTCCAAGGCTTCTTACCACCACCACTAACATGGCCGCGGGTCTTGGTCTGGGCCAAGTTGTCGCGGCCGTTTGCTAGGTATGCGGAGTAAGCAAGCTTAAGAAGCTCGTGATTCTCCGGCATGACCGCAAAGACTGCCTTGTCCAGCTTGGCAGCAGTAGCGGCTTTAGCGCCGCTCTTGGTAAATGTAGGTACTGTTGAAGTAGCCATTACTTAGCCTCCTTGATAATCACGATACCGTGACGAGGGCCAGGAACGGCGCCGGTTACGCCTATGACGCCTAGTTCGGCGTCAATAAAGGCAACTTTTAAATTCTTAACTGTTACTTGCTCGTGCCCCATCTGGCCGGCCATTTTCTTCCCCTTGAAAATTTTCTGAGGATACATGGAGCCAATTGAACCAGGGCGACGGTAGCTGCGACCACCGTGGGTCTTACGGCCGCGGTGGAAGTTGTGGCGTTTGATTGTGCCAGCCCAACCTTTACCTTTGCTGGTACCGGTTGCGTCAACTTCGTCGCCAATTGAAAAGACCTCGGGGTTGATTTTTTCTCCAACCTTGAGGTCTTCAGTAATCTCTTCTACGCGGAATTCGCGGACAATCTTTGGCATAATCTCGATGCCATTTTTGCTAAAGTGGCCCTGCTGAGCCTTGTTGACGTTTTGCTTTTTTGCTTCCTCAAAACCGATCTGAACAGCGGTATAGCCGTCTGGATCAGCGGTTTTGACCTGTGTAATGACACAGGGACTAGCGGAAAGCAAGGTTACGGCCTGAACCGCGCCATCTTCTGCGATGGTGCTGGTCATGCCAACCTTTCGAGTGATTAGTGCTTTCATAGTTTCTCCGCCGGCAAACACTTGGTCGTTCGCGACTTATTATCCTGTGCCGGATTTTGCTCCTCCCGGATACAAAAACACCCGGCTCCGGGCGGTTTCCGCATCTGTTACGGTGCAGACCTTCCCAAATCACCAAGTACAGGAATTTGTTATACCGGTACATCTTATCAGAGAACGTTACCCCTTGTCAATATGTTGACAATTCTACATCTATTGAGCATAAACATCAGTCCCAAAGCGCTTAGCTAATTTATTATAGCCTGTTATTGTAATAAAATTTCAGAATGGATTTTGAATCTGTTTCCAAGAATTCAGTTGGAGGTCTGGGAGACAAGCTACAGGGCATTTACTACCAGCTGTCTCAAGCCGTAACTAACAGTGAGGCTGGCAGCTATCGCCTTGATGAAGCCCGCCAGATAGTCTCAGATATTTCGGAACCAGGTGGCTCTGGGCCGCTGACAGAGATCGGCAATCACCTCGAGAAGGCTGCAAACCACTTAGAACAAGCCGCGGGCTATCTTATGCTTACAGTCAGGCAACAGACTGGTTACATGGAAGCTATAGGCTTCGGCGGCGAAAGCGCAGTATCAGGTCATGCTGGCAACAATCCCCCTACACGACCGCTCCCTTGCAAGACCACAAGACAGCCGCAAGCCTACACTCCGGAATGCTTAGGCGATTGGCGCCCTATAGTTAATGAAGAGATTCCAGTCCTGACACAACTGTCGCCCGAGCAAATAAAGACAATCGCAGCCAGAGTACGGGTACGGGTCGTATTTGCCTCGCATGGTCGTCCAAGGGGTAATTCGGTGATTCCCGAAGCAGGCTTAGTGCTGGAGAAAGAGTACAACGCGGCCGACGACGTCTTGGCGGCGATTGATGCCCGTAAGGGTGATGTTCTGGCGACAGAGCTGGGAAATCACGAGGAAAACAACGGCCCGGGCAATGTTTCCCGGGCCGGCGATTGGCTAGCCGAAACTGAAGCTGGAGTGAGTAAGCTGCGCCGCGAAAAAAAACTGAGCGCATTCGGATACGCACGCGAGCGGGCGCGAATTGCGTCCGTGCCTTCGTTCTACGTTGATGCCAGCGAGAGTGATCTGCAACAGTGGCGCGAGACTAACCCGCTCACTTCGGTGGCAAATACCCTGATGGGCATAACTACAGGGGTTCCTCTGCTGGATACCAAATTTCGGGAGAGACGCGCCGCAGCCAAGATAGCCAGCCTGGCTGAGCGCATGTCCAGGGATGATTATTATCCGGATTCTGACGACAAGCCCACGCTGACAGTGCTTTTCGGATGGGGCCACGCGAGACGATTATCGGCAGCTATAAAAGAGGCCGGCATTGAGGCCGAGATTGAGACGACAGAGAGCTTTTGGGGGCGTTGGCTCGGGTAGCTAGAAGCTGATATAAAGCCCATAAGGCACAAAATAGCCCACAAGCATCGCCAGCATCAGCACCGCATACTCAATTTTGCGATCAATCTGAAAATGCTCATGGCTGGCAAACAGTAAGCCTATGATAAAACCGGCCGGAATGGGCATGCTAAGAGTGTTATTGTGCGAAATTTTGAGCCACATTGAGCCCAGGATAACAAAAAGAGTTAATTTTAACAGATATATACCGTCGAGTTCGCTATTAGTTTTTTTCTTGTTGCTTTTTGTTTTTGGCATTAGCTTTATTAAAGCACGCAACGCCTCAAAATGACAACTAGTTCATCCCGGTACTAGAGCGGTACTCGGCTATGGCTTCCAGGGCTGTCTGATTAGCAGCAACCGTTGTGCTGATCTGTTGCTCCTCAGAACCCAACATTCCGATAACTGCCCTTGCCGATTCCAGAGCCTGATGCATATGCATGCCGAGTTCTCCCAACTCTGTATTGATGTCCGGCAAGCCGCTGCCGCAACCGGTAACGGCCTCTCCTAAAGCTTGTAATGCCTGGGCTGCACGGGAGCCGCACCCTGCCTCGCCGACAGCGTCGTTAAATGTCGATAAACCTTCATTGGTGTGTTTTCTTGTTTGGCAATACGCTTCTATGAGATCGCCCGAAGTGCGGTTTACTCCATACAACTGTTCTGTCGCCCTAGTTAATGCGGCAAGCAGCTGTTCAGCGCCCAAAACCAACGCACTCACAGCTTCGCTCATTGATTCAGGGCTAGCGTCACGCAGTGCCCCTTCTGTAGCGGAGATGGCACTATTGGCCGCCTCAAGCATATTGCCCCACCTTCTTAATCAATATGAAAAGTATACTACTATTTCAATGCTGATTCTAAGGCAGTCATAGGGCCGGAGGTTCGATACCGACGGCCTCACAATAGCCAGCCAGTGATGCGGTAGCCGTTACCCTTGATTCTTGAGCGGCAACTACAAGTTGTCCTTCTGCCCCGATCGACTCCATAATGGTCCTGCCAATCTCAGCAGCCGCGCCGAGGTGCTCTCGGAACTGCCTGAGCTGATCGCTTATTTCAAGCATCGGGTCGTGGCAGGCGGCTACAGCTTCGGAAAAGCCTGCCAAACTGCCGTTCACCGTTCTTGCAGCCCCCCACTCTCCTGCAACACCACGAAATGTGGCCGCTGCCGCATCGGAGCCGCCCTTTGCATTGAAGTAGGCTTCCAGTAAATCCATGTTGGCCAACACTGCAAGCGACGACAGTCTGGCGGCCTGGCTGCTAGCCGCTGATGCGTCACCTGTAAGCTCTGCTAGCCTGTCAAGAACGCCACTGATAGGTGCCGGGTTTGCTTGCCGCAATGCCTCTCCTGTTGCGATGACACCCTGTTCGATATTGTTTAGCATACTACCCTCCTGTTTATTCATACAAAAATAAAAACTCCTGAAGCCGCTTCAGGAAGTCAACACGGATAGTATTATACTGCTGTACGCTCCAGGTGTCGATAAGCTCTGGCCTTGACGCGGTCAGCTGCCCATGCCAAACTGAGTGATAATAATGAACCGCAATAAGCACAGCGTCCTGATTATTCTCATCGTCGTCCTCGTTAGAGGCTGTGTTGCGCGTGAATTCTCCCGCTCATAAAAAATTGCAACGCAGCCCGTCACCTATGATGAGCGGCAATACTAACTATGAATTAGGTGGTTGCAATGAGTACACAGGAATCTACGAACATGCCAGTAAAAACATTCGGTCCATATAGCCCGATCAGACAAGTCGGTAACCTCTATTTTGTTTCCGGCCATATCGGCATTGATCCGGCAACGGGAACGGCCGGGCCTGATATCGCAGTGCAGACTAAGCAAGTTATGGACAATCTACGCACAACGCTTGAGGGTGCCGGCCTGACCATGGATGGCATTATAAAAACTACTATATTTTTGACAGACATCGGAGATTTTGGAGCTGTCAACGAAATATACGTCAGTTACTTTAAAGAACCGAGGCCGGCCCGAAGCACTGTTGGCGTCAAAGAGCTTCCTCGGGTCTCCAAAGACGTAGATTTAAAAATCGAGATCGAGGCAATCGCCGCAATTACCACGACCAGTAAGGATTAAAAATGGACGGAGCAACGGCAATCATCAAAACCCTGGAAAAACAGGGTGTAGAATACATTTTCGGATATCCGGGAGGTGCGGCAATTCCGATCTTCGACGCTATCGTAACGTCAAAAACTAAAATTAAACTAGTGCTGGTCAGACACGAGCAAGGTGCGGCGCATATGGCCGACGGGTATGCCAGGGCAAGCGGTAAGCCTGGTGTTGTCCTAGTTACTTCAGGACCGGGTGCCGGAAACGTGGTGTCAGGACTAATGACCGCCTTCATGGACAGCATCCCCATGATAGTTATCTGCGGACAGCAGATTAGACCGATGCTTGGTCTTGATGCGTTCCAGGAGGCCGACGTATTTAATATCACCATGCCGGTCGTTAAACATAACTACCTCGCCATTGAGACAAACGACTTGCCTCGTCTAGTGAATGAGGCTTTTCATCTTGCTACAACTGGCAGGCCGGGGCCTGTTCTGATTGACGTGCCAAAAGACGTGGCCGCTGCGCCCTTCACCGGCGAACTGGAGCAGAAGCCTGCCCTGCCCGCTTACCGACACGTGCATAGTGTTGATGTCAACGCGATTCAAAATATAGTCCTGGCCTGGAGCAAGGCAAAGAAGCCTTTGATTCTAGCAGGCCACGGTGTGCTGATCGCTGATGCTTCACAAGAGCTAAAAAAATTAGCTGAGATGACAGATACTCCGGTGACCACCACGCTGCTTGGAAAAGGCTCCTTCCCTGAAACGAACAGCTTAAGTCTGGGGATGCTAGGTATGCACGGTACAGCCTACGCCAATAAGGCTATTGCCGAGTGCGACTTCCTGTTGAATATCGGCTCGCGTTTTGACGATCGTATCGTAGGCGACGTGTCGGTGTTCTGCCGGAAAGCGTTCATTGCACATATAGATATCGATGCTGCCGAGCTGAACAAGATCATTCAGGCAGACGTATCAATTAGAGCAGACGCCAGGGACAGCCTGAATACGCTTATCGAAAAAACCACGCCAATGAAGCACTATGACTGGGGCGAGATTCTACAGGGATGGAAATGTGACTATCCCCTAAAAGCAGGGCGGAGCAACTCATTGACCATGTCGCAGGTCATTGAAGAAGTCTACCACCAGACCAAGGGCAAGGCGGTCGTAGCCACTGATGTAGGCCAGCACCAGATGTGGACGGCCCAGTTCTATAAGACCGACCAGCCGGAACACTGGTTAAGCTCAGGTGGCGCAGGTACTATGGGCTTTGGCTTGCCTGCGGCAATCGGGGCGCAATTCGCTCGTCCTAACAATACGATTATCGCATTCACAGGTGACGGTGGTTTTCAAATGACAGAGTACGAGTTAGCAACCGCTTGCAAGCATAAGCTGCCGATAAAAATATTCATCCTGAATAACAGCTGCCTGGGCATGGTCAGACAGTGGCAAGAACTTTTTTATGACAATCGCGAAAGCGGCATCGGGCTTGAGGGCAACCCTGACTTCGTCAAACTGGCAGAAGCCTATGGCGCCGAGGGTATAAACATCACAAACGAGGCAGAACTCAAAGAAAAGATTAAGCTCTCCCTGGACATCACGGATCGTCCGGTGCTGGTTAACGTGGTGGTCGCCCGCGCCGAAAACGTCTATCCAATGGTTCCTCCGGGCGCTTCTATTGGCAGTATGGTCTTAGGGCCGCCAACGACAAAACTTGAAAAACCAACCGGGAGCACATGATATGCCGAACTCACCATACACAATTACACTTGAGGTCAATGATATGCCAGGGGTATTAGTTCGTGTTGCGCAGGTTTTTGCCCGCCGCAGCTGTAACATAAGCTTTGTACACGTTGACCATCCAGAGAACTATCCTTGGTCGCGCATGGTCATAACGGCCTCTAATATTTCACGCGTTGACCAGATCCAACGCCAGCTTGAAAAGCTCATTGACGTTCACAAAGTTACAATTAGCTAATCAGAGAGAACATTATGCAAGATGCAGTTCAGCAGACCCTTCTTGCGCGTGTTTACGATGTTGCCGTAAAAACACCGTTAGACCGTGCTCAGAAGCTCAGCACCCGCCTCGGGTGCGAGGTCTATCTCAAGAGAGAGGACCTTCAACCAGTACACTCCTTTAAGTTACGCGGAGCCTACAACAAGATCGTCCAGCTAACGCCAGAGGAACGCCGCTGCGGAGTAATCGCCGCCAGCGCCGGAAACCATGCACAGGGTGTAGCCTTGGCCGCCAAAAAGGTCGGAGTATCAGCTGTCATTGTTATGCCGAGGACAACCCCGTCTATAAAGATCGAGGCTGTTAAATCTTACGGTGCCAAAGTCGAGTTGTTTGGCGATAACTATTCAGAAGCCGCAGAGCACTGCAAAAAACGCACCCTGGAAACCGGTCGGACCTACGTCCATCCCTTTGACGACCCCTTGGTTATAGCCGGACAAGGTACCATCGGACGCGAAATATACGACCAGCTACCCCAGGTCACGCATGTTTTCGTGCCGGTCGGCGGCGGCGGACTCATCTCCGGTATTGCGCAATACCTCAAGGCTCTGCGCCCGGAAGTCAGGATTATTGGCGTAGAGCCGTCAGACAGCAATGTTCTGCAGGCTTCTCTGAGCGCACATAAGCGTGTCTCGTTGGCGCATGTCGGCATTTTTGCCGACGGAGTTGCAGTCAAACAGCTGGGTGAGAATACTTACAGGATTTGCGCCAAGCTAGTCGACGATTGTATTACTGTTAATAACGATCAGATATGCTCTGCTATCAAGTCGATCTTCGAGGAGACGAGAGGTATTGTTGAGCCAGCCGGAGCACTCGGTATTGCCGGAATTATCAAGTACAGAGAGGAGCATCCGGACGAAACTATGTACGCAGTGGCTGTTTGCTCCGGCGCGAATATGACGTTTGAGCGCTTACAGTTCGTTGCGGAGCGAACACTGCTAGGCAGCAACAAGGAGGCGTTATTTGCTGTGACAATGCCGGAAAAACCAGGCGCGCTAAAGCAGTTTTGTAAGGACGTAGTCGGGGGGCATAACATTACGCAGTTCGGCTACAGGCTGAATCAACGCCAAAATGCGCGTGTTTTTGTTGGAATCAGCATTGGCGGACCTGACGCTAAGGCTATGTTTACTGGCAGGCTAGCCGATAGCTCCTATGAGTTTATTGACCTATCGGACGAGGATACGGCCAAGGAGCACGTCCGGCATATGATCGGCGGCCCGGCGGCCTTGGCAGAACAGGAGCACTTCTATTGCGTCAACTTTCCTGAGCGGCCCGGTGCCCTGAACGACTTTTTGCAGGCCCTAGGCGATCAGTGGAACATAAGTTTGTTCCATTATAGGGGACAAGGCGGTGATACGGGCAGCGTACTGGTCGGATTCGAAGCAGCGGATAAAAAGGAGTTGGAACAAGCGTTGAGCGCTTCAGGCTATGGATATATGTGCATCGACCGGACGGAAAGCATCAAACTATTTATTGACTAATTTGTCGGACAGGACATCGAAGCTCCACGGCACCATGAACCTCAATACCGAGTTCCTGCAGCATGGCCGAAAGCATCTTTGTTGGCAGGCCGATTATTGTGTCATAATCGCCTCGAATACTGTCAATTAGAGGCGCTGCACCGCTTTGTATGCCCCAGGCGGCGGCTTTATCTTTCCAATCGCCTGTTTCCAGATACTGCTCGGTTAGCTGTTCATTGTACGGCTTGAATTTTACCGCAGCGGTTGCCACCTTTACTTTCTCGTATCCGCTTGCCTGGCAGACAACAGCGACTGCAGACGTAACTATTGCATTGCGTCCGTGATGAGCGTCCAGCATTCTCTTCGCCTCCGTCCTGTCTGCCGGCTTGCCGAATTGCCGCTCGTCCACCGTTACAATAGTGTCACCGCCGATAACTATGGCGTGGGGATGCATATCAGCGACATCTTTTGCCTTCCCAAGTGCTAGCTCACTGGCGACATCGCTCACCTTACGGCTGCTATCAAGCTGCTCAACAAAAGCACTGCTTACTACTTCGAAATCTAACCCCATTAATTCAAGTAATTCTTTCCGCCTGGGCGAGCCACTGGCGAGTATGATCTTTTTTGTCATGTTTTGATCCTTTGATTGCGTCTGTGTTGTCGAACTGTGGCGGCATAGAAGCCCGCTTTACCGTTATTGTGCCTGACACTAACTATATTAGGTGTGCGGATAGCAGTTAGTATCCGGAAAATGGCGGTCGTTGCTTGCGGCCCAAGCACGGATATAATTCGCGTCAGCCTCTGAGCCCGCTGCTCATAGTCGTAGTTATCGTCATACAACTGGGCTGCCTGCTCGTATCGCGGCGTAAGCTCGCCGAATTTACTAAGCAGAGCGGCTGCGCCGATAAACTCTGCTCTTAGACCATATAGTCTGCACAGCTCGTGGATACGCGGCCAGTGCTGGTCCATACCTATCATGACTGGCGGGTGACTTGCCCATTGTTTACCGTAGGTCTTTTGAAGCCATGAAATCTGCTGAGGCGTTGCATTGGCATTTTTGGGGTGGGGCGCTGAGATAAACTGCTGCGGGATGCCGGCATCCGCCAGGAACTCGTAGGCCAGTTCAGTCGTTGAGGGCTTATTTAAGCCAAGAGTATTCTCTCCAACGACGATGATATTCGGTTTTGCTCCATCAGTCTGTCCGTATAGCTTAGCTGCAGCTGCAACGCACATCTCGGTGTAAATACCCAGCTCCACCCGGCCATCGGCCGTAAAATACGATGAGTATGGTATGACAACGATATCACTGCCCTCTCCGATTAGCTGCTGGGCGGCGCTGACCGTTAATGTTTCCACTGACATCGGCTCTCACTTTCTGTTATCTATGGCTGGTCGTTTGGCTCATGTGTATCCCTGTGCATCATACCGGCGAATGGCTCCAGCGCAGCCAGCTGCTGGTATTGGTCTTTTGCCCAATAGCTCATGTCATCCGGGTGATCACTGAGCATTTGAACATACTCAGGCCACTTGGTCCACTGGAACGAGGCGACTTCGTCAGGGTTCGGGTGGGGCTCACAGTCGGTATATGCTACGAATACCGGACAGAACTCATTCTCTATGATACCTCCGTATGGAGGGGTATCGTATTTATAGTTGGGCAAAAGACATTTTAGCTCGTCCAGCTTGGGGATACCCAATTCGTACATGGCGCGCCTGAAGACCGCATCTTCGATTTTCTCACCTGGCAGTGGATGCCCGCAGACACTATTTGTCCAGACGCCGGGCCAGACCTTCTTGGACAACGCCCTCTGTGTCAACAAAAATGAGTTGTCGCTGTGTCGCAAAATATAACACGAGAAGGCTAGATGCCGTTTAGTATTTGCTGTGTGGCTCGCCAACTTCGGACCTACCTCGCCTGTCGGTCTGCCAGATTCATCGGTGAAAACTATGAGCTCATCCATCAGCTTAATTTACTAGGATTTAGGCTGTTCAACAAGGGCCAAGAATATAGAATGTGCCATATCAGCCGCAAGTATTGCCCTAAGGCTTCCAAACTCACACTTAGGGTCTTCTCTTGAGGGTCCCGGGCATTCCGCCTCCGCCGTAAGCAGGTCCATGACAACCACAGCATCTGCCCTGTCCATCACATACCTATCGCCGTCCGGAATAATTCTTTTCGCACACAATACCGTTGTCTCAAAGCCGCACACACCCATGCCAAGCCCCTGAATTAAATCCGGGCTGACTACAATCGCGCTGGATTCCGGTTGCTGCTCACCCATTTAGAAATGCTGTTATGCCAAGTAGGCTACATCTTTATTTCAACGTCGCAGCCGGCAGGGAGCGATAGGTTCATCAAGGAGTCGATCGTCTTTGGTGTAGGGTCGGTAACGTCAATCAGACGCTTGTGAACGCGCATTTCAAACTGCTCGCGGCCCTTTTTATAAACGTGCGGGCTCTTGACGACAGTAAAGGTACTGCGGTCAGTAGGCAGCGGAATTGGGCCAGCTATGGTAGCGCCAGTTCGCAGGGCGGTGTCAACGATTTGTTTTGCAGCCTGGTCGATCACTTTGTGGTCATAAGCTTTTAGACGAATACGAATACGTTGCTTTTGGTCTTTTTTGGGGTCGTTCATTTTATCTCCGTTGTACGATGCCGTAACCTCTGCCAGCTCAAGGGCCTGGCCGAATTCTCAGCACAATTAGTAATATTGGATTATTATACCTTTTTATCAGATAAAGCACAACTGGTACGGATCAGGTGGTCCTTGTGGTGGTATATAAAAAACACCCGGGATTAATCCCGGGTGTTTTTGGGTGATTACTGCCGATCAACTATTTGATGATCTTCGTAACAACACCGGCGCCTACTGTGCGGCCGCCTTCGCGGATAGCAAAGCGCAAACCCTGCTCCATGGCGATCGGCTGCAACAGCTTGACCTTAAAGGTGATCGTGTCACCTGGCATGACCATTTCTTTGTCTGCCGGAAGCTCAACTTCACCAGTTACATCCGTAGTACGGAAGTAGAACTGAGGCTTGTAGCCCTTGAAGAATGGGGTGTGACGACCGCCTTCTTCCTTGGTGAGGATGTAGACTTCTGCGTCAAATTCGGTGTGCGGCGTAATGCTGCCTGGCTTAGCCAAAACCTGGCCGCGCTCAATGTCTTCGCGCTCAATACCGCGCAGAAGGATACCGACGTTGTCACCAGCCTGACCTTGGTCAAGGTTCTTCTTGAACATTTCAACACCGGTTACGACGCTCTTGCGAGTGTCGCGCAAACCAACGATTTCAACTTCGTCGTTGACCTTAACGATACCCTGTTCAATACGGCCGGTAGCAACAGTACCGCGACCCTTGATTGAGAATACGTCTTCAACTGACATCAGGAACGGCTTGTCGAGATCGCGCTTTGGCTCTGGGAAGTAGTCATCCATAGCCTGGATCAAGTTCCATAATGGAATCTTCGTTGGCGGCATCGCCTTCCAAAGCCTTAGTGGCTGAACCGCGGATGATAGGAGCAGTTGCGGTCGAAACCGTTCTTCTCCAACAGATCGCGGATTTCCGTCTTCAACTAATTCGACCAAGTCGGCGTCGGCAAGGTCCATCTTGTTGAGGAATACCAAGATTGAAGGAACGCCAACCTGACGGGCGAGCAGAACGTGCTCGCGGGTCTGAGGCATAGGGCCGTCAGCGGCAGAAACAACAAGGATAGCACCGTCAACCTGAGCGGCACCGGTGATCATGTTCTTAACGTAGTCGGCGTGGCCAGGCATGTCGACGTGAGCGTAGTGACGCTTGTCGCTTTCATATTCCTGGTGAGAAGTAGCGATGGTTATACCGCGCGCTTTTTCTTCCGGCGCGTTGTCGATATCATCGTAGTTCTTAGGATCGTTAACTTTGCTTGGCTTGCGCTTTGCAAGAACATGCGTAATTGCTGCGGTAAGAGTAGTCTTACCGTGGTCAACGTGACCCATGGTGCCGACGTTAACGTGCGGCTTTGTGCGGTCAAATGTATCTGCCATTAAAATGACTCCTTAAATATTATTGTTAGCATCTGCATGAGAATAAAGCCTCACACGAGTGACCTGTTCATTATATACTAGCTCATCACCGGTGTAAAGCTGCGCCCTAGTTCAGTGTCTGTATTTTTAGCGCCGATTTTTAGTGGCTAGTTTGCGCAGCTCACCAGCTGCTATGCGGCCTTCGCTTACGCCGCGAGCGAAGAACTCAGTCCTGGGGTCTATATCGCCGCTGACATTTACGTTAACACCCAAGGACCGCAATGTTTCTGCGATATTCTTATGCAGAGCACCAACTAGCAGGCCGGCGCTTGAGGGGAGTTCGCCTGTTGCCTCATGCCTTTTCGCCAATGCCGCCCCCATTTTGCCCACTATGTACATATTTCGATAGGATATGCCGCAGACAGTCAATATAGCCCTACGCGCGAATGATTCTGCATACGGTCTGGCCGAAAACTCCAGGGTCGTCAGACTTTGTTCTACCTTGTTGGTTGTATCTACGCGAAAGTCAGGAATGATTACTTCGACGCCGCTTGATCTTATCTGATTTAAGGTTTCCTGCTTGTAGCTGTCTCCGTTACTACCCCTAGCAGGGACATTTTCGCTTGGCTGAGGCTGGTCTGAAGTCTCCTGGAAACCGGATGTCTGATTATAAAGGCGCCGCAGCTCCTCGGCGCTTTTGATTGTTCCGACATACTCAACAAACAAAGGCTGACCATCGCGCCCTAGCCTCTGCGCTTCGCTTCTTAGATCTACGCTCGAACTCCTAAGGTCATTCCCGGATGCGTGCGGGCACAACAACAGGCTAAAACTAATTTGTGGGCCGTATCCCTGCCAAAAGCTAAAGCCGGAGGCTAGTTCGGGGTCGGACAGAAAACCCTCTGGTATCGCTCCGGGCGGAATGATTTTCCGCGTTACAGGGTCGCGAAAGTATATTGTCCCGTCCTCACCGGTTGCATAGAACATGTCTCCCGACCCTGAGCGTTCGCGAAAGCCTGCTGGCAAACAAAAGTTCCGGTTATACTGAGCCAGGCTATTCATCTGCTCCAGCCTTTCCCGGCTGCCTACCCACCCAATAGCCTGCAGGTATTCTGCTAACTTGCCTCGGGCTGTCTGTAGCTTGTCGAGTGCATCGACCAGATTCAGGCTGGCGTCACCTAGCGGCAATAGCAGCCTGAGAGCATTGGGCCCAGGCGCTACCTGCTCTCTCACAATATCTCTGGCTATGTTTATTTGCCGATGTGCTTCTCCTATAAGATCGAGTGGGAGTTGGGTCTCCGCGATATCATGTATCGCTTCGCCAACAGAGTATAGTGATTGGTCCGACTCACCATCGCTTGCCATAAAATCGTGTATTATTTTGCGTTTTTGGCGATAATAGCAGCTGCTACGTTCGGAGGTACGTCAGCATAGTGATCAAGCTCCATGCTTGAAGCTGCGCGTCCCTGGGTCATGCTACGGAGATTAGTAGTGTACCCGAACATCTCACCAAGAGGCACGAAGGCTGTGATTTCCTTGATGCCAGCGGTAAGGTCCTCCATGCTTTCAATGCGACCGCGCTTACTGTTCAGGTCGCCGATTACATCGCCCATGAATTCTTCCGGGGTGACCACAACTACTTTCATAATCGGTTCAAGCAACACAGGGGCGGCCTTCTTAAAGGCATCCTGGAAGCCCATGGAGCCGGCGATCTTGAAGGCCATTTCGCTAGAGTCGACTTCGTGGTAGCTACCATCGTAAAGTTCAACACGAAGGTCTACTACCGGGTAACCAGCCAACACACCGTTGGCCATAGCCTCTTTGATACCTTCTTCGACCGGCTTAATGTACTCGCCGGGAATAACACCACCCTTAATGGAGTTGACGAATTCAAATCCGGCGCCCTTTTCGTTCTGGAACAAGCGCAGCCAAACGTCACCGTACTGACCACGGCCGCCTGATTGGCGGATAAATTTACCTTGAGCTTCGACAGCATCTTTACGGATGGTTTCGCGATAGGCAACCTGGGGCTGGCCGACATTGGCATCTACAGTAAATTCACGCTTCATGCGGTCAACAAGAATTTCCAGGTGTAGCTCACCCATACCGGAGATAATTGTCTGGCCGGTTTCGTCGTCTACCCGGACACGGAAGGTCGGGTCTTCTTCTGCCAGACGCTGCAGGGCCAGACTCATCTTTTCCTGGTCACTCTTGGTCTTTGGCTCGATAGCAATCGAAACGGGCGGTTCAGGGAACGAGATACTTTCAAGAACGATGGGATTGCCCTGGTCACAAAGACTGTGGCCGGTGGTAGTGCCCTTTAGCCCTACTATAGCGGCAATATCGCCCGCAGCAACTTCGGTAACATCCTCACGCTTGTCGGCTTGCATACGGACTACACGTCCGACGCGTTCTTTTTCGCCAGTGGAGCTGTTTAGAATGTAAGATCCTGATTGAAGCTTGCCAGAATAAACGCGGAAGTAGGCTAATTTACCTACAAACGGGTCAGTAGCGATCTTGAATGCCAGAGCGCAGAAAGGCTCGCTTTCGGAGTGCTTGCGCTCAATTTCATCGCCGGTCTTAGGGTGCGTACCCCAGGTGTTGCTGCGGTCTGTGGGTGCCGGCAAGTAGTCAACGACCATGTCGAGCAGTTTTTCAACAATAACACCGCGGCCGTCACCACCGGTGACAGCAAAGAAGTTCCCGGAAATGATCGCCGAGCGGATTGCCTGCTTGATTTCGCTCTCGGTCAGACCGTCTTCGCCGACCTCAAAGAACTTCTCGAGCATAGCTTCGTCTTCGGCAACAGCGTTTTCGATAAGCAGACTGCGGTACTTCTTGGCCTTGTCCAACATGTCTGCCGGAATTTCGCCTTCAGTAAGCTCATGATCGGTAAATTCTTTGTAGGTGTAGGCCTTCATGGATACAAGGTCAATAACACCGTTGACGCTTTGCTCGAACCCGATCGGCAGATGGATCGGGAAGGCGCGTTTGTTAAGACGGTTATGAATGCTCTCCAGTGACTTATAGAAGTCGCCGCCGGTCTGGTTGATCTTGTTGATAAAACAGATGCGGGGCACGCCGTACTTGTCGGCCTGGCGCCAAACAGTTTCGGACTGGGACTTCTACGCCCATCTTTCCGTCAAAGACAACAACTGCACCGTCAAGCACGCGCAGGCTGCGTTCAACCTCGACAGTAAAGTCAATGTGGCCTGGGGTATCAATAATATTGATCTGTTTGTTCTTCCAGTAGCAGGTTACAGCAGCAGAGACAATGGTAATACCGCGCTCGCGCTCCTGGGCCATCCAGTCGGTTGTTGTCCCGCCCTCGTGCACAGCGCCGATCTTGTGTTTCAGGCCTGTGCGGTACAGAATACCTTCGGTAGTTGTTGTTTTGCCTGCATCGATGTGCGCGATGATACCGATGTTGCGTAGGTCGCTAATTGAATACTTGCCTGCCATAACGCTTGCTCTAAAAACCTTTCGTTTATTGCCTATGTGTTTTGCTGTCTAATTGAATAGAAAATCAGCACTTAGCTAATATTTTACCATAAAGACAGTCTACAGACCAGATACAACTATTACTGAGCGCTGTCTGTGGGCGCCTGAACCTCGATGCCGATATTTTGTGCGTAGTTGACGATGCCGTTGCGAGTTTCGGCAAGAGCCTGTTGCGCAGTACGTAAATTAGTAAGAGACAGTGACATTTGACCCAATATAGTCTGGGCGCGCGGTGCGTCAGTACCTAGCAGCACTTCCAACTGGGTTGCAGCTTCCTCAAGCTTGTCAACAGGGACAGCCTCGCCCGTACTTAACGAGCTAAGAACAGAGTTTAAGCCGACCGACATTGCGGCCAGGGTTCCGGCTGCCACTTCCGCTGTAGCCTGTACTCCTTCAGCGCCCGTTGCTTCGCCGTCTGTGGGCTTCATGCAAGCCTCGGTATCCTCACCGCCGGCGCGAGCTGATGTCGGCTTGTCCTGACCTGGGACCCTTGCCGTGCCAACTGCGCGTTGCCCTTGCCCAGGTCTCGGGCGGGGGCTAGGCCTTCTGCCTTGTGGTCGTCGTTGCTGTCCGGCTGGAGCGGTTTGTCTTGCTTGGTCGGCGCGATACTCAGGAGGCAAATCCCTCATAGTTTTTAGATCTTCAACTCTTCTGGACATCGCCTCCAACAACCTCTTGTCGCCGCCGGCTATCTGGTCCTCCATAAATCTTAGCCGTGCGGATGCCAGCCTAGCCGGATCAATGTCTGTCCGAAGCAGCTCCTCGTGCCCCTGCGCAAGTTCCGGGTGCTCACTAAGCGCATCGCCTATTAATGTAGGTATTTTTATTCTGATTACGCCTCTTGCGTATTTGTGCTGTTCCTCCGGTCTGTCTAGAACATACGGTATTTTGCGCAGTACTCTTCCTATACTCCCAGATATGAAGCCATAAAAGCTGTGCCTGGAAGTCGTCCCGTCAGAATTCCGGCCGCCGGACTCACGAGGTGACGAGGGGAACATCAGGCCATTCGGGTTTCTGGTTCTAGCCGCCCGATAGGACGTAATTAGGCCAACACACAAACCGTTCCTAGCATGTAGGGCCTCTGGCGTATCTCCGTCCGGCCTTTGTTTAACATCTTCCAATACTTTGACGAGACGGCTAAACACACCGGCCGATGTCTCCGGCCTTACCGCTCCACCACTCCTAGCCCGGTCAATAAATGCCGGAATATAAGCCCACGCCGTGCCTACTTCACACCGTTGTGCCGCATTTTTGGTCTGGGCAAGGGCCTTTCGAAACTGCTCACCTGCCGATCTCACAACTCCAGCGCTACGCTCTGCGAGTCCGCGTTCCAATATATACCATCCTAGCCGTGCTGGTTCCGGAGGCTTGCTAGGACCGGCTTCGCTAGGCCTGTAGTAGGCGTGCAGTGCCCTGGGGTCTATTGCCTCGGCAGGGTTCATGGGCTGACAGGCTTCACGTACCCTGGGATCGATTTCGTCTGGTTGCGCCCCAGCGCGTTCTGGTTGAACTGGCTGTCTTGGTTGTGCTGGAATTGATTCGCCGCCGCTCACAATAGTGCCCCCTCGGTATTTATTATGTTGCTAACCTAGTGCTGTTACAGTACGTAGATGATATCTCTTTAGTAGATTGTAGCCAGCCAGGGGCTACAGTTCTCCACCGAGGTTTTCGACGTAAGTTGCAGCCTCTTGCCTTGCATTCTCTAGCAGCTCTAGCGTTTCTCTGAATATCCGTGCTGACTCCTCTATATTGTCTTTTGGCGCACCCATAAGGTAGTCACTTCCGGCTCCTGTCGTTGCCAGTATTCCCAAAGCCTGCTCTGCTCTAGTAAGCGCTTCGCCGACCTGATCAAAAGGCAACATACCCATAGCTTCACTTATACCAGCGAAAAGATCACCTAGTTCTCCGCCCGAATTCTCTGCCATATACTTCCTTTAACTATCGTTATGTAAATAACTATACTGCATTACGGTTAGTTCGTAAAACTATTCGTTCACACTTTATTTAACGTACAATTTGCACACAATTTAAGATCAGCTATACTATGTATTATGACTGGTGGACCATTCGAAAATTTAGGCGAGATACGCGACAAAGGGCTTATGGGCTGCCGCATAGTTCGTGAGTCAGGTGTTATGGATTTGTCGCAGCGAGTAAGCACACTTGACGCATCGGATATGGCGCACAAGATCTCAGTAGCATCAGAAGCAATTCACGAGTTTAGAGTAAGTCTAGGCTTAGCTGCCGCTGCGGCAGCAGAGACAAAAGAAGACGTAAAGCGTGGAACGGATATGATTATTGATGCGGTAGGCGGCAGCGCCATTCAGCTGCTGGTTACCGCCGATAGCGAAGTACTAGATTCGCGTCTAACAGTTATCGCGTCCCTGCTCGAAACCGCAAGGCAACTACATACCCAGGTTTCAGCACTGTCGACAAATATGGCTGACAGGGCACGTCAAGTGGCGCCGATGGTGGCAGCGATAAACCCCGGCGTGGAGCAGTACCAGGTTGCAGGTCCCGCCACTGAAATAGTAGAAGCAACAGAGCAATTCTTCGGAAAGATAAGCTAAATTTTACGAGTAAAGACGTTGCGTTTTTTCGGCGCAACTGTATGTTGCGGATAATTATCTGCGTCTGACAAGGCGAAGATACGAGTAAAACCCAGAGAATTCTCTGGGTTTTACTGTTTCCGAATTAGCTAGTATTAGTAGTTGAGATTAACCGCTTACTAGTGTGGCTACATACGTATTCTTGGGGTCTACGTACTCGCCGACTAACTCAGGCACCTTGCCCGCCTCAGTGTTGACCTCAACCGCATGACCGGTTGCATCCGTGGCCTTAGTCTTGGCTTCTGCCGTAGCGCCGCTAGCGTCCTTCAGGCTAGTCTCAACAACTGATGCGTTCTCAGTCGCCGTGGTGACCTTGGCTCTGGCCTCAGTCAACGCTGTAATAAGACCGTCTAATGCTATCTTGAGTTCGGTGGCACCGCCCCTGAGGGTTTCGCCCTCGTTGGTCATCTCACCGCCGGCCTCTTTCATGGCGCTAATTTGAGGCTGAGCCGTTGTACCGCCCTGCAGCGCTGTATCAACAGTATCGTTGCCCTCTCTGACCTTGTCTGAGTATGCTCCAAATAATTCCATTAGTTTACCGCCTGTGCTATCCCTCCTGCCGGTAGCTACTTCGGTAAGTGTGTCAATTTGTTCGCCTGTTATGGCGATTAGTCCGGTTAATTCACGTGTCTTAGTAGTGATCATGCCGAGGTTTGTCTCGACGGTGTCCACACCCTTGGTAATCGCTTCATATGTGCCCAGACTTAGTTCAGTCTGCGCATCAGCGGTTGCTCCTGCTCCTTCGGTATATGTTACTTCTGCTTGATTTAGTGCTTCTACGATTTGTTGTACTGCCATGCATCTATGAAACCAATTTTGCGAACACAATGCAAGCATTATCCACAGCTTTTTATTAACTTCGCTCTAGAAGCTGCAACAATATTGATAATAGCGCAATAAAGGGAGAAAATAGGAGGCATGACAGGACCAAATGCAAACATAGACAACGTTGATACCGCCTATCTTCAATATGTAAACGGGACCCCCTTAGGTGATGCTGCTGCTAAACTATCTAAATTCGGGCCCTGTATTGATGTCTGGCCAACAGGATATAAGACTATGGGATTTGGCGAGGCCGGCACCGAACGCATGGCTGCGGATGCTATTTCGGCATCTATAATCGGCGGACTGGCTATTTCAGCTGAGGCCGGAGACAGCAGCGCTGCCGGGACATTGGCAGCCCACCGGCTGCACGCCGGCGCGACGCTGGCGTCCGCAGTAATGAAGTCCGCATTCGACAGTCTACGAGAGAGTGACGGCCGGATTATGACACTGGCAATCGCGACCAACCTGACCGACCCCGCCTCCCGCCCATCGTTAGCACAAACGCTATTAGGCCAAGAGCGTCTGCTTGGTATGTTTGGCGGATCAGTCAATGACGCCAGCCCGAGCCAGTCATCCAATATAAACGCTCTTGTGCTGACATCGCCAGAAGACGTTAAATCTTATGCCGCTAACGCATTAACAAGTTACTTAGCAAGGCACTTTGGCGGACTACTGAAGGGGACACCCTACATGCTGGCTCACGCCTATGCGGCACTCGTTGAGCGCTCTGGCACGCTTAATAGACCGGATAGTCCCGGTGCCCGGGTTTGGCTAGGCGCGCTGGTTGAATATTGCAACGCCTATTCAACCTCGCTGCCCCGCGGAACGGCCTCGCTGCAGAAAATGCTCAAACCGCAATGTTATCAGATTTATGCCGCGGCGACCAACCGCGGTGTAACGTCACGCGGCAGGGGCTCAAACTTCGACCGCGCAACCATGACTCTGAGCCTGCCTGAGCGCCGACGATCACGCGCCGATGCTGAACGCCTCGGCTTCAGACCCGGATATGAGCAACAGGCTGCCGGCAAAAAGGGTGACCTCGCTGTTGACGGGAGCAAGGTAGAAACTCTTGACACAGACAGCCCACTTTACGAGTGGCGGAGGCTTATTTCACAACGCATAGCCTCCTTCATGGATTGTCAGGAGATATTACAGGAGGACAGGGGCCGCGTTCTGGCCGCGCTGGGCGGTCTATTCAATGAGTTTCCAAATCTAACCGCCGGTACTATACGTCGCACAGCAGCCAGTATGAAAGAATACGTTGGGCTGACCCGCGACCCTACCGGCAACGAAGCCCTAGATCGCTTTATGGGTCTCGTCGGAGCAAGACGAGACCAGATATGGCCTCATTGGATAACAGCGGCCTTAGCCGCCTCAAGCATGGCGCGGCACACATCTGACGCAGGGTCGGCAATGTATGACAAGCTTATGGCCGCACATGCTTATGACACTACCGTACAGGCCGTCGCAGATCATCTAATAAACAGTCTGGACTTACTCGTCTACCCAAGAGTAGGTGCCCTTCCCCCCAGCGCACTGGGTAGGCATGGCCTAAAGCCAGGAGAGGCAGAAAAGTACTTCAAGCTCGCAGGTCTAGGCGGACCGCCTGTGCACATCATGCAGCTTGCGGCTGACGTAATCTCCTTTAACGGCGAGTTTGTTATCCCATGTCCTCGTCCGCAAGAGAGAGTGCACTTGCGAGGCCCGTCGGTGGCAGACAAATGGGCCGAGCGATCCCCCCAGAAAAACCCAAGCGTGAACAAGTATGCAAAGGTTACTATGCTAGAACGCCGGCGATTAAGAACTCGAGACCGTCCAGGCATCACAACAGCAGACGATGGAAAGAGCCGGAGAGGTGGTGACTGCCGTGCGTCATCATTTAGCCAGGCACTATCGTCACGATATTCCCCGCGGATGGAGTCCTGAAGCCCCAGGCATGCTTGGATTCCTCACCGAGTGCCGGCTTGCCGAAATACACCAGGCGACTGGTGCGTCAGAGGAAACGAGGTTGGCCTCTGCGCGCCGCGTAATCTACACCGCAGAGGCAGCCGGTGTAACTGATCCTTCGCAGCTCCCGGCCCTGGCACGCGCTACATACAACCAGTGCCGAAGGCTAGTGCCACCGGCTGAGCCCGCCGAAGAATTAACCGGCTGGCGTAGAATAATCAGCAACTTCGCGGTCGAGCCTGAGCGCCGGCCCCTAAGATAACCGGCTGTCGCTCTGATCTACCAGAAGCCTTCCACGTCATCAGAGCCGGCGTCCTCAGTCTCGTATTCATTTGGCGCGGCATAAGGTATCACCTGACGCAGACCGCGTCCGCGCGGGTCTCGCGCGTTGTACAGCTTCAAGCGTCCTTCTCTTGTCGGGTCTTTCAGAGCTCCTGTTGTCGGTATAGCGGACTGTAGTGTTGCCATTTCCTGGTTATTGGCGCTCGATACCACGACACCTATACGTGTCGCGTCCGCTGTAATGCCGCCCATAGAGGTCTTTACACCCTTGGCGCTGTTCCATGTCGAGAAAATATGTACACCCCTCTCAGAACCGTCTTTAATCAGTTGACCTAACGCCTCAATACCGCTGGGAGTGGTTCTATCCGCCTTCTGAGACATAACATGAGATTCTAGGTCTGCACCGTAGACAAATATGTGCTGGCGGGTGCTGGCGTCACGGCTGGTAAGGCCTTTGCTTGTCTCCGTCAGGAGGGTGGCCGCATCGTGGGCATTAGTCACAATCTGAACTCTATGTTCGGCGTCCATCAGCTCCTCCGCCATACGCTCCACGTCATCCACGGACTGCGGGTCAAGACAGACGTAAACGAACTCATCGGTGCCAGGCGGCGTTTGGGCGGCGATTGACCTGCTGGCTGTGCTCAGGACCCGGTGAGCATCCCTTCGACGATCAGTCAGTACCGTCAGGTTGCCCCCCGGCTGGTTAGGCTGTAGGTCAAAGCTAGCTGATCCGCCGGACACGCTGTACTCTTGCGCTAGTATTACCCTCGTTGGTCTCCTCCTTCCAGTGGGAGACTGGGGCGGTAGACTGCGCAGTCTTTGGAAGTCTTCGGCCATTTCAAGGTCAGGTACGTCCTTGCCGTCAAAAATATGCGGCTGCCGGTGTCCGGGCAGCTCACGGTGTACTAGGGCTTTCGTCCTTCGCATGACCTCAGATAGTGCGCTGGGCACGGTCACACCAACATTGGTCACACCGCCGTCAGTGCTAACCAGAGCGTTACCCCTTTGCAATGACTTTGGAGCCTCCTTGCCCTGATCTAACATGCCTCCACCCAAGGCGACGCGTATGCCGACGTTTTTCATAAGAGCGCCCATCTTGGTCCACATATTAGCAATTCCCTCCAAGGTCTGGGTTGCCAGAACAAGGCTGATGCCTACTTGCCGGCCCTGCTGACCGATTGTTATCAGCCTCTCGATGGCCGCAGGGCCAACCTTGGGGTCGCCTATCAGTATTTGGAATTCGTCGATTATCAACACTACGTGCGGCCATTTAGCATCTGGGTCCCTTTGTCGCAGCTCCTCCATATTTGACACACCAGCTCGCTTCATGGCCGTAGCCCGTCTGGCGCTTTCCGCAAGCAAAAAGTCCAAGGTTACTACACCGTACTCCGGGTCATTATTGGCGTCTGTGGCCGCCATCTTGACGTGAGGAAAGAATGTCGGATCACCAGGACCTTGCACGTAGTCCGAAGCTCCGACGCCGTGCTTAAAGTCCAGGGCCATTATCGCCACCTGACTCGGGTCATAATTTGTGCACAATCCGCCCACCATCGTATTTATGGCAACTGACTTACCTTTACCTGTAGCTCCTGTGACCAATGCGCTGTTCGTATCTCCACCAAGCCTGATAGGATAGGGTGTATTGTCCGGACCCATACCGATAACAAATCTCACACCATCTTTAGTGGCCACAGTTGCATACCTCTGACCGTCGGGCATGCAAATAGCAAAATCAGGATGTTGATCGGTCTCTGACTGAGCGATCTGCTCGCACCTTTCCCGGAGCTGTCCTGGCCCAAGTTCATCTGGCGTCACGCGTACGCCACCGGGCCACGAATTCTGCACGCTTGGGCCCGCTAAAGGAACGTCCAGGCCGATGATACTACCCCAGCCGGTGGTAGTCGCGAACTGGTTTAGCTGTTCCAGCTGAGCATTACCAATACCCTCGTTGCCTGCAAGTACCACTACCCAGTGGGGATTAACTGTTGAGCCTGGAATTATCGCCCCACTATTAACACCGCGCACATATGTGCGCATCTGGTCTAAGAAGCCTGATAGCTCCCGCCCTTCGATGTGGCGATAAAGCGGACCCAGGGAGGCCGCATCCCCAAAATTACCGGCCAGGTCATTGACGACTATCACTTCGGGCCGTTCCAGGCTCTGTCACAGCCGGATCGAGCAGCTCATATAGCTGCCTTTGCGCAAATGCACGGCCTTCCGGTGTGTTTTCGTATGCGCTATGGCCGCCGCCAATTCCGCCGGCAAGCGCCGGATACTCTGAGCCGAAATCTGCCAACTCACCGACGCGCACCGTTCCTGGCGGCGTGCCCATTTCCCCCAATAGAGGTAACAGGGGCGCGATATGCTTAGCCCAGCATGGGCTGGATAGCTGCTCTTGTGTGGCTGGCCCCGCGGGGAAGGGCAATCCTTCTCCTCCCATCTCAGGCATTCCTCCAGGTTGCGGCTGGTTCATCAGTAAATACTCCTTAACGCAAGATACTACTCTATTACGTTATACAACAATAAAACATAATATCAATATTTCACAATTCATGCTGGCCTATGTAGCGCCGGTTGCCGCCTGATACGAGCTTATCTTACCCATGGCGGTCTTGGTGTTGACGGCTGCATCAGACAATTCCCGGCTGAGAGTGTCTGCGCCCAATCGCTGGTCTGTTAGACTGCGCTGAACCTCGGAAAGCCTTTCGATACCTTCCTGGGTTCTCCTAGCAATCTCACTAAATCGGTTGTTGCGATCGCAGGAACCATCGCTGACCGCCGTAATATACCCTATTGCAATCGCCAATTCCGCCTCGCCCAATGGTCCTCCTGCGGCCTCGGCCGTATCGTGCCTTGCAGTGTTCATATAGCCAACCGACTCTTGATGCTCATTGTCTGCCGTGGTGAGTTGCGTACTCACCCCGGCCAGACGATCGAGAAGTTCGCCAATCGTCTGCTCAATGCCAGTCAGTTCTGCCACAGCCCCCTGTAGTGTCTGGGCCGACTCTTTACTCAAGTCTGCCGCGCTGCCCAATGCTGTTTTTGAACCTTCCAGACTTGATCCGACATTACCTATGTTCATGTATATATGGAAACTCATTATCGAACAAAAGGCTAGTATAAAAAATACAATGACCTCTCTTTGCGGAGTAAGGTCATTGTAAATTTTGTTCTGGTTTTGCTTTTCGTTCAGCGCTGGCTGATGCCGGAAGAGCTTATTTGCACGCCTAGCTGCGTGCAAAATGGGCAAAGGCTCGGTTGGCTTCAGCCATCTTGTGTGTGTCTTCCTTCTTTTTGACAGCCGTACCCTGGCTGTTGTAGGCGTCTATAAGTTCTTGGGCGATACGGTCAGCCATACTCATACCTTTGCGGGAGCGGGCAGCTTGCACAAACCACATGGTTTGCAGGTGATTTTGGCGCTGGCCCTTAACCTCGAAAGGTATTTGGTAGTTGGCGCCGCCAACGCGACGGGAACGAGTTTCCATATGGGGCTGAATGTTCTTGAATGCCTGTTCAAAAACTTCCAGCGGGTTTTCTACCTTAAGCTTCTTGGCTGCCTTTTCCATGCCTTCGTAAACCAGGCGTTCGGCAATTTGCTTTTTACCGTCGCGCATAACGCGGTTGATAACACGGGTTACTTGGGCATTGGAGTACAGACGGTCTGGTTGAGCCTCACGAACGAGGGCTTTGGTCTTGTGGCGTGGCATTACTTGCTCTCCTTCTTGGCGCCGTACTTGCTGCGGGCCTTCTTGCGGTTGTTGACGCCTTGGAGGTCGAGGGCGCCGCGTACGATGTGGTAGCGAACACCCGGCAAGTCCTTAACGCGGCCACCGCGTACTAGTACTACGGCGTGTTCCTGAAGATTGTGTCCTTCGCCACCGATGTAGGCCCAAACTTCATAGCCGTTGGAAAGGCGCACACGAGCAACCTTACGGAGGGCTGAGTTAGGCTTCTTCGGGGTTTTAGTAGTAACCTTGACGCAAACGCCGCGCTTAAGCGGTGATGCTTTTTCGTAACTACGGGTTTTTAGGTTGTTGACCACACGTTGCATTGCAGGCGAGTCGCTCTTGACTGTCACCTTGCTACGCGGCTTGCGGACAAGCTGATTGATTGTTGGCATTCTTTCTCCTTATATGATCTGCCGCCATAAGGTGAGAATACGAAGAGTGCCAACACTAACGTATCCTACTGCCACCTGGCTCGGATCACTTATTTGTGATGTAGTTATTATATCAGAAAGTAACTCAGCGGGCAATTACGCCTTGTACGGTGCAGTGATTTAACCGCTATACTCTAACTGCTATTTGCCGTCAGAAGATGGCCAACGCCAGCCTATAAGGAGGCTGGCGTTTGGTCGATGTCGGCGTAGCTTGTAGTCTTACCGTAGCCTGTTCCGACTGGAATCTGGCGGCCAAGGATAACGTTCTCCTTCAAGCCGAGCAGCTTGTCTACTCGTCCGGAAGTTGCAGCGCCAATCAATACGCGGGTTGTATCCTGGAATGATGCGGCGCTCAGGAATGAGTCCGTGCTCAAGCTGGCTTTGATCAAGCCAAGGAGCAGCTGGTTGTATTTAACCGGCTCCTTACCTTCTTTAGTTAAAGCGTCATTAGCCTCAACAACTGACAGCTTGCTTACGACGTCACCGGTTACGAATTCGCTGTCGCCAGAATCTTCGACTTGGACACGGCTAAACATCTGCCGCACGATGATCTCAAGGTGCTTGTCGGCAATGTTCTGGCCCTGAGCCGCAAAGATACGCAGCACTTCGTTCATGACGTAGCGCTGAGTAGACTCAACACCCTGCAGCCGCATTAGCTCTTGCAGATTCACAGAACCGTTAGTCAGGCGTTGACCTGGTTCTACTTTATCGCCGTCTTGGACCAGCAACTGCTTGAAGCCTGGGATTTCGTAGCGGACAACGCTTTGACCGGCGGGCGTAATGATAATCGTCTTATCAGTTACTTCTGCCTTGCCAGCCATTGGAGCCACCAGCGGTTCGGAACCGTCAGCCATACTGGCGACAACATCACCGATAGCAACATCCGAGCCACCCTTGATCTTGGCTGTACGGTCGCCTAACTTGAAGGTTAGGTTTTCTTTTTCTTTAGCAGTGACCTGAACGATGTATTGCTCACCGTCTTCCCAAACATTTGCCGTGCCTGCAATATCGGTAAGATATGCCTGACCCTTTGGCGAGCGAACTTCGAGAAGTTCTTCGATACGTGAAAGGCCCTGGGCGGTGTCATCGGCAACTACAGCGCCTGAGCGGTGCTTAGAGTCAAGTGACAACTGTGTGCCAGGCTCACCGATAGACTGAGCGGCGATAACGCCGATCGGGTGGTGAGAAGCAACCAGGTTGCCGGTTGCCGGGTCAACGCCGTACGACTTCTGAGGTACTCCGCGCACGCTAGTGGCACTCAGGACGCTCATAATCTTAACGTTGTCGACGGTCTTGTCGGCGTCAATTGCTTCAGCGATATCACGGGTAATCAGGTCTCCGCGCTTGACGTAGTCCTTGACCTTGGCAGCAGCGAAGCGGCCTTCAAGGCGTACGGCATACGGAACGCCGATTTCGTCAGCGTCAGAACGCATCATTGCAAACCCTGGGTCTAGTTCTTCAGTAACCTCATCGTCGATAGTAAAGACATCTTGGGCGACGTCCACCAAACGGCGAGTCAAGTAACCGGCATCGGCAGTCTTCAAGGCGATGTCGATCAAAGCCTTACGGGTACCACGGGTACCAGTGAAGTACTCCAATGGGTCAAGGCCCTGGATATATCCGGATTTAACCGGCAACTCGATAACGTTACCACCGGCATCCTGGAAGACACCAAGCATACCGACACACATTTTCATCTGCGAGATGTTACCACGGGCTCCGGACGTAATAGCGATAGCCATTGTTGAATCCTGGCCTGCCAACTGCTGGGCAAGCATGTCCTGCACACGAGAGTCGACCTTAGTCCAGGTGTCTACGGTCAAGCGGTGGCGCTCATCTTCGGTAATGAATCCTTGTTCGTACTGCTCCGAGATGGCTGCGGCGCGTTCTTCACCTTCATCGATAACCTTGTCCATGCCGTCGATTTGAGTAAAGTCGCCCATACCCATCGAGATGCCTGAACGGGTTGCGTAGTTGAATCCTAGATCTTTAAGTTCGTCGGCAATTTCCGCGGTTCTCGACTGGCCGTACTTGCTGTAAGCCAGTGCCATAACCTGCTGCAAGCGCTTCTTGGTCATCGGCTCGTCCTGGAACGGGAAGTCCTCCGGGAACACTTCATTGAACAGTAGACGGCCGAGAGTTGTTTCGCGGCGTTCGCCACGGAATGGCAGGCGGACACGGCTCTGCAAAACAAGAGTTCCATTGTCATAAGCCATTAGGGCTTCTTCGAGGCATGGGTACGGCTTAGCTTCTTTGCTGAGAGTAGCGCGCTCATAGGTCAGGTAATAACAACCCAAAACCATATCTTGCTCAATGTGCAAGATAGGCGTACCGTCAGCCGGCTTCAGCAGGTTGTGATTGGCCGCCATGATGTCGCGTGCCTCAGCCTGGGCTTCGTCGGACAATGGCAAGTGAACGGCCATCTGGTCGCCGTCGAAGTCGGCGTTAAAGCCCTTACATACCAACGGGTGCAACTGGATAGCGCGGCCTTCGATCAGAACAGGCATGAATGCCTGGATGGACAAACGGTGCAATGACGGGGCACGGTTCAAGAGAACGTACTTGCCCTTAATGACTTCGTCCAGGGCGTCCCAAACAGCGGTTTCGCCGGTTTCGATCATACGAGTGGCGCTGCGAATGTTGTGAGCTTGTTCGCGGGCGATAAGTTCACCGATTACGAACGGCTTGAACAATTCAAGAGCCATCATCTTTGGCAGACCACACTGGGTGATCTTGAGTTCCGGACCGGCAACAATTACTGAACGGCCGGAGTAGTCTACACGCTTACCGAGAAGGTTCTGGCGGAAGCGACCCTGCTTACCCTTGAGCATGTCAGACAGGCTCTTTAGGCGGCGGCGTTGGCCAGTAGCGGCTACGGCGCGGCCGCTGCGGGTGCTGTTGTTGTCGATCAGGGCGTCAACAGCTTCCTGTAACATACGCTGCTCGTTGCGGCGGATAACTTCCGGGGCGTTGAGCTCCATAAGCTTCTTTAGGCGGTTGTTGCGGTTGATAACGCGACGGTAAAGGTCGTTAAGGTCGCTGGTGGCAAAACGGCCGCCGGTTAGCTGAACCATTGGACGTAGGTCCGGAGGGATGACCGGCAACACAGAAACACACATACTATTGGGTTCAATGTTGGCACGCTCCATACTCTCCAGCAAACGCAGACGCTTCATAAGCTTCTTCTTGCGCTGACCCTTGGCTTCATCGGCTTCTTTACTCAACTCACCGATCAACTCCTTGAGGTCGATAGTGTCGAGTAATGCCTTTAGTGCCTGGCCGCCCATGCCGACTTCGATCAGACAGCGCATTGAATCAGGCAAAGAGCGGTATTCGGCTTCGCTGATAAGGCGAAGCTTCTCAAGGCCGTCGATCTGGGTCTTAAACTGTTCGAATTGCTTGTCGATCTCGTTTTGTTCTTTGGTCTGCATCTCGGCCAATGCTTTAACATTGGCATTCTCAGCTTCGGCTTCTTTTTCGTAGCGAAGTTTGATGGCTTCTTTGGCTGCTGCAAACTCAGCTTCTTTATCGGCACGTAGTTGATCGCGCTTCTTGGCGTCAACCCGCTTGATAATGTAGCTGGCAAAGTATGCCACACGCTCCAGGTTCTTAACGGTAACACCAAGCAGCAGACCGATCGCGCTTGGGGTGCCGCGCAGGAAACCAAATGTGAGCTACCGGAACAGCCAGACTGATGTGGCCCATGCGCTCACGGCGGACGATGCTCTTGGTTACCAGCTCGCCATTCTTGTCGACGGCTGCTTCGCGCGAGCGAACTCCCTTATATTTTGCGTCATGCGGATTTATGTCCTTGACCGGCCCAAAGATACGCTCACAGAATAAACCGTCGCGTTCTGGTTTCTGGGTTCGGTAGTTAATGGTTTCCGGCTTGGTTACTTCGCCATGTGACCATTCCAATATATCGGCAGCGCTGGCTACAGCCAGGCGCACCGCATCAAAATCGGCAATATTTGTACCGTATGAATAACGACGCATTACGCTACCTCCTTCTCTTCTTGGGTGTCAATATCAGTGTCATCTCCTTGTTGAATAGGCATATCGTTAGTCTGGGCTATCAAGCTCAGGTCCTCATCGGTGCCTTGCTCGCGCATGTCTTCACTAACTTCGCCTTCCAGCGCGACAAATTCGTCAACCATCGTTTCTTCGGTAACGTCAATGTCGGATACTATTGCAGCTGGTACGGCTACCTCAGGCAAATTGTCAGCTTCGTCACGAACATTTGTAGCCAGAACTTCTTCGGCGTCCACAACCTTGTTGGAGGCGACCAGGTCGACCTTCAGGCCAAGACCTTGGAGTTCCTTGACGAGCACGTTGAAGCTTTCCGGTACCTTAGGACCAACGATAGCTGTCTTCTTAATGATCGACTCATAGGCCTTGGAGCGTCCGTAAACATCGTCGGACTTGATGGTCAGCATTTCCTGCAAAGTAGTTGGCTGCGCCATAAGCCTCTAGTGCCCAGACTTCCATCTCTCCAAAGCGCTGACCACCGTTTTGTGCCTTACCACCGAGCGGCTGCTGGGTAACCATGGTGTATGGACCGGTTGAACGGGCATGGATCTTGTCGGCTACCATGTGGTTCAGCTTGATCATGTACATTGAACCTACTGTAGTACGCTCGGCAAATGGCTCGCCTGTGCGACCGTCAAATAACTGCTGTTTACCGTCTTCCGGCAAACCGGCTTCTTTCAATAACGACTGGATCTTATCGATCGGAACGCCGTTGAATGATGGGCTGGCAACCTTAATGCCTAGGGCACGGGCAGCCATGCCAAGGTGAGTTTCGAACAACTGTCCAAGGTTCATACGGGATGGAACGCCTAGCGGGTTCAAGATAATGTCCACTGGGGTACCGTCTTCCATAAACGGCATGTCTTCGATAGGCAGAATGCGGGCTATAACGCCCTTGTTACCGTGGCGACCACCAAGTTTGTCACCAACGCTGATCTTGCGCATCTGGGCCACAAAGACCTGGATTTGCATCAAAACGCCGGCTTTCAGCTCGTGGCCGTTTTCGCGGCTGAAGACCTTAACGCCAACAACCTTGCCGTGCTTTCCGTTGCTCATGCGCTGCGAGGTATCGCGAACTTCTTTAGCCTTTTCACCGAAGATGGCACGCAGTAAGCGCTCTTCGCTGGACAATTCCTGCTCACCCTTGGGGGTAATTTTACCAACTAGAATGTCGCCGGGGTGGACTTCGGCACCGATGCGGACAATACCGTCGTCATCCAGATGGCGCAAAGCGTCTTCGGAAACGTTAGGAATGTCGCGGGTGACAATTTCCGGCCCAAGCTTGGTTTCGCGGACTTCAATCATGAAGTCAACGATATGGATACTTGTTAGGGTGTCGTCTTCGACTAATTTGCGACTGATAATGATGGCGTCTTCGAAGTTGTAACCGCTCCAAGGCATGAATGCGGCGATCAGGTCTTTCCCTAGCGCCAATTCACCTTGCTCAATGGACATACCTTCGATAAGCACATCATTTTCTTTGACTTGATCGCCGGTGTTAACGACAACCTTTTGGTTGATCGAGGTGCCCTCGTTGCTACGAATAAAGTGCTGCGGTTCGTAGGTTACTGCACCGTCTTCATACTTAACTGTGACTTCTTGGGCTGAAGCCTTTACGACAGTACCGTCTTGCTCAGCCAGAACCATCTGGCCGGTGTTGCAGGCGGCTGCCAATTCCATGCCAGTACCAACGATCGGTGACTTAGGCTGGATTAGCGGCACTGCCTGGCGCTGCTGGTTGCTGCCCATCAAGGAGCGGTAGACGTAGTTCTTTTCGATGAAAGGAATCAGTCCGGCGCTGGAACCGATAATCTGATTTCTGGCAGCATCCATGTGGGTGACGTCATCGGCATCTGCCTCGCCCGGCTTTAGGTCAGTGCGAGCGCTGACGCGCTCGTCAACAAAGTATCCGTTCGCGTCAACTTCGTTACCAATGCCGGCGATAACTGCGGATTCTTCTGCGGCAGCGTCAAGATAAATGACGTCGTTGGTTAGTTTGGGCTTGACCGGCCATGTAGCGCGTCCTTCAACCTTGGAAAGTTTGGCGGCATCATCCTTTGAGATAGTCTTGCCCTTTTTAACGATGACTTTGCCCTTTTCGTCCTTGAGATCCTCACGAGCGATGTGCCCGGCGGCGTCCTTGGGAGTTACGGCGTTTATTACCTTACGGTAAGGTGTTTCCACAAAACCGTACTCATTAATACGAGCATAGTTTGCCAGGTTAGAAACCAAGCCGATGTTTGCACCTTCCGGGGTTTCAACGGCACAAATACGGCCGTAGTGGGTGGCATGGGCGTCGCGGACTTCAAAACCGGCACGCTCACGGCTCAAGCCGCCTGGACCCATCGAACTCAAGCGGCGCTTGTGGGCTAATTCGGACAACGGGTTGATCTGGTCCATGAACTGCGACAGCTGGGAGCTGGCAAAGAATTCGCGGACAGCAGCCACAACTGGTCGGGCGTTGATCAGCTGGCCAGGAGTTACTGTTTCGATTTCACTCATAGACATGCGGTCTTTGGTGTTGCGCTCCATGCGCAGAAGGCCGATACGGAACTGGCGCTGCACTAGCTCGCCGACCAATTTGACGCGGCGGTTTGCCAGGCTATCGATGTCATCACCAGGTTCCTGGGTGTTGTTAAGGCGAATCAGCTCCGCAACAATGGCAACGAGGTCGTCAAGCCGCATGACGCGGTTCTCGACTGTGTTTGATACGTCCAGGTTAAGGCGTTTGTTGATTTTGTATCGTCCTACGCGCGAAAAGTCAAAACGTTTGAAGTTGTAAAACATGTTTTCGATCAATGCCTTGGCATTGTCTACGGTCGCAAGATCACCCGGGCGCAAACGGCGGTATACTTCAATCAAAGCGTCACTTTGGCCGCGTGTCGGGTCTTTGTCAAGCGTAGCCTGCACATAGCTATGGCTTCCTGTGTCAACGTGCTTGAAGCTGTCCTTCATCTGAGCTTCTGACATGCCCAAGGCGCGCAGCAGGGTTGTGACTGCGATCTTGCGCTTACGGTCGATCTTTACGAAAAGGCCGCCGGCTGAGGCGGTCTCGAATTCAAGCCAAGCACCGCGGCCTGGAATAACCTTGGCACCATAAAGGTTGGTTGAGCCGTGTTGGTCGGCAGTAAAGAAAACACCAGCCGAACGAATCAGCTGGCTTACTACTACGCGTTCCGCGCCGTTAATAACAAATGTACCGCGCTTGGTCATCCATGGGTAGTCACCAAGATAAATCTCTTGTTCTTTGACTTCGCCGGTCACTTTATTAGTGAGTTCCACACGCGCCTTTAAAGGCGCCTCGTAGGAAACATTATTCTCGCGTGCTTCAGCCTCGGTCATCTTAGGATCTTCAAAATGATAATCCTTAAAGACCAGACTTAATTTTGTCCCTGTATAGTCGTCAACGGGGCTTATTTCCGCCAGAAGCTCGCCTAAACCCTCTTCCACGAACCATTGGAAGGAGTTGTTTTGGTGGTTGACCAGATTGGTCAACTGGATGGCGTCATCTTGGGCGGTGTAGTACACACGAGCGTTACTATTGTTTACTGACTTGGTGCTCTTCGCCATATATGCAGCTGTTTCCTTATTTTCTTATTCTGCCCAAAGATATAGACAGAAGCCCTGCGTGAAGCAAGGAATATTAATGACTATTTGTTAAGTGTTTTTCGCGCGAAGGTTCCTAAGCGGGTGTTTTTGGCGCCAAACTGCAGGTCACCCTTACAAATACAGCACTACCCGAACTTACACTACTTCTTAAGTTTAAGAGTACATGCCCGGCGGCATGATGTCAAGATTTAATATCTTCCGCCTATACTGTCAATATACGTGAAAATCAGTTCTGCGACGTCGTTGGGACTATTGTTGGCTAAATTGACTGCTGCGCCTATCAGATGATCTCTGGCACGCAAGAGGAAGTCAATTCGCGTCCAACGATCACTGTCCACTTTCGTCCCCGATCTCAAGTCTTCAATTCTCTGATCAATAATCTGGATTCTGCTGTGTATTTCTTCCACTACTCCCGGCAGGTATCCTGCCGCTTCACCAAGAGTTTCCGCTACACTACCTATGGAAGCAGTATTTTTAATGCGTTCCGCCTCAACCTCAACGGGGTTATGGCCAGACGAATTCGTCTGGTGCATGCCTACTGGATGGGCTGAGGCACAGCAATAGGAGTCGCGCTCACGCAAAATTGCAGCAACACGGTCTACTCTGTCGGCTATAAATTCAATCCGGGCGTGCCCTACTGTGTAGCGTACTTTTGGCGATGCCTTCAATTGTTTGGCTGACTCAACAAATGAACTGCGATACTTCGGCGGTAGCGCATAACCTGTCAGGCGCAGCAAACTTGCCGCCGTTACACACTCGCTTCCAACCAGTCGCTCCTTACTGTGTACATTAGCCGACAGCAGATAGCCCGGCGGTACGGGGAGGCCGTTTATCATCAGGTCGCCCACAACAAGCAAGCTATTGAACCCAACGTCTTTACGGACAGCAACTGGCTTCCCGTCATCGCCCAGTATTATTTGGCAATTACCGAATAACTCTTCGTCAGTGGTATTTAGCGCGTCGCAAAAAGACGGATCGCCGATCCCCAGCATACGTATATAAGTTTTGGCAAAATAGGGCTCGACCTTCGTACAGCTCGGCAGATGCCAGGTCTCATCCACCTCAATATTAGTAGTATGACCTGAGCCGTTTTCGGGTGGCCTGTGCCTGCCGTTCAGAAAGCCCAGCAGCGTCATCGCCGGAACATCATTCTCCCAGTGCGGCGGCACTGCTATCAGACCGGTGCTCAAGCATACGTCAGGGCGCTTCATTAGAGTCCAACCGGCATATCTGGCCGCCCCGAGTATCGCTGTTGGCGTAGCAAATTTTGCGCAGGGCTTGGCGCTGTCGCTCAGTCCTCTTTCCAGCTGGACGCCTTGTTCATTTGCGACAGAGACAAACTCCTCGTAACTAACCGGTGTACTGACACCGGGCGCATCTTCGGACCGCTCTTGATGACTGATCGGCTCTTCGTGCGTCATCCCAAAGTACCTATGAATACACTAAGGATAATCAGCGTCCACACCGCTGTTCTCAGACTAACCACCAAAACACTATAACAAAATCCATACGAGTATAGCCAGGAGGCTATCGGCTACAACTATTTAGATGCGTATTCGGTAAGCTTTGCCAAGGTTTTTTCGGTCATCATACGGGAGGCAATATCGCGGCGCGCTTCAGGCTTGTCTAATTCGGCCTGCATCTTAGGGTCAGGATATCGCATCCTCAGCGCAGCAATCTGGGCATCAATTTCCTCAGATGAAACAGTTATTTTCTCTACTGCGGCGATGTCAGCCAATACCAGGCCCGCCTTAACGCGCAGTTCGGCAACCGGCTGCTGCTTCTCGCGGAAAGTCTTCTCAGTTAGCCCCTCGTTTTCAAGGTACTCCTGCCAGGTCATTCCGCGGTACATTAGGTTCTGACGCTGGTCGCGCTCAATGCCCTCAATCTGCTCATCAACTAACGTCTGTGGCAGTGCTACTTTGGCCTTCTCGGTTATTTTGGTAACAAGCTCGTCAGCGTATTTACGATCGGCTTGATTCTCTTTCTCTACCTGCAGCTGCTTTTTGATGTCGTCTTTCAGCTCGGCGACTGTCTTGAACGGGCCGACCTTGGCTGCGAATTCGTCGTCAACCTTGGGCCTGACTATTTCCTGAACTTTCTTGGCGGTAATAGTAAAGTCTACCTTGCGCTTCTGTAGTGCGGTTACCCCATAGTCTTTGGGGAAAGTAATACTAAAGGTTTTTTCGTCGCCGGCCTTGAGCCCGATGACATTTTCTTCGAATCCAGGGATGAAGGTCTTACTGCCAAGTACCAGCGGATAATCTTTGCCGTCAGCGCCTTTAATATCCTCTTTGGTTTTGCTGTCTACTCCCTTGAAGTCAATGACAACCTGGTCTCCGTCTTTGCAGGCACGGTCAACGTCCTGTCTTTCTGCCTCGCGAGTGATCAGGTCATCGATCACACCGTCAACATCCTTGGCCGTGACCGTTACCTTCTCTTTGGGCAACTTGATCTTTTTGTAATCAGGCAATTTAACTGCTCCGATTATCTCGACTTCGGCTTCAATCTCCAGGGTGTCAAAAGGTACGAATTTGACAATTTTAATCTGCGGCTGATCTATTGGGCGCAGTTTCTCCTGAGAGATCGCGGCGGTGTACATCAGGTTTAGCGCGAACTCAACAAAATCGGCCTGCAGGCGTGTCTGGTCAACTTGCTTTTCGATAATTGACAAAGGCGCCTTGCCTTCGCGAAAGCCTTGGACTTTTACGCTGCCGGCCAGACTCTGGAGCGCCTGCTTCTTTGCGGCCTTAAACTGCTCTTGGTCGCCGACCAGTTGCATCTGTACTTTAGTTTCGGATAGGTTATTTTTAGTGACTTGCATGAGTATTGACTGTAACAGATCGGTCACAGTTTTACCACCCGATTATAGCTGCGGCTGACTAGCTTCTGTGGGTGCGCGAGGATTGTATTACATCAGCCAGGTGATGCAGCTTCAGCGGTACAATAGCCATAGCCACGCAGCCCGCGTAATTAACGGCGAGCGCAGCGCGCGGATGGCGGTCAAGCCACGTTGAGGTTACAGGATCAACGGTGTCCATAGGTGCCATTTCTGACACGGCCTTCGGCTGGTCGCTGATAGCATCTGTTCCTTCAACTCCGGCAAGGTCTGGATAGTTGGCAGGTTCTTGTTGTTCCATAATTAGTCTCTTTAAGTAAGAGGTAACTATAACTTGGTTACGTTCCTAGCGCAAGCTATTGCCTAGTTATCGTCACGATAATCTTTGACTATCGATGCTATGCGAGCCGTGCTGTGACGCTCCGAAACTCCGGTGGCCAGGTTCTTGATCTCGTACTGTTCTTCCTCAAGTTCTTTTTCGCCGATGAACATAACGTAGTGGATGCCTTTTTTGACAGCAACTCTTATTTGCTTGTCCGGCTTATTGCCTGTGATGTCAACGGCCACGTTCAAATCCATTTCGCGCATCTCGTTAATCACGCGCTGGGCGCGGGTGTAGATATCGCCTATCAAAACTACATAGACGTCAGTATCCGGACGCAGAGGCGGCATCAGGTCGTGCCCCTCCAGGAAGTTCTGCAATGTCACATCTCCAAACCCGAAGCCGACAGTCGGAACCGGGTCAACGCCGAACAGTCCGACCAGGCCGTCGTAGCGGCCGCCGCCGAGCATAGCACGGTTGTTATCCGGGTTTTCATCGAATATCTCAAAAACGATGTCTGTGTAATAGTCAAATCCGCGCATAATCGACAGGTCAAATTTGACGTTCGCAATTTTGGCGTCCTTTAGTGTTCGCAGTAACTCGCGCATCTCCAGGGCTGGGGTGGACTGACGTATGGCCTCTGGCAGATGTTCAACGGTCCTGGTTTTGAGAAGGCCTATCAGCTTGTTGCTGGCCCCGGCATCACGCTGCGAAGGTGTAAACACAGCGTCGATTTCTGCTTCGAAGGTCTCCTTCGGCATTTTGTGCATGCGGTCAACCAGCTTAGAGATGGTGTGTGTTTGCACTCCGTCCAAATGCAGGTAGTCCTTAAAAATGAAGTCGATCAACTTGCGGCTGCTTATCCGGATACTGTACATATCATGGGTTGCGCCGCAGGCCTTGAGTATGGCATCGGCTACTTGAATAATCTCAGCTTCAGCCAGCTGATTGCTGACGCCGAATATGTCAACGTTTAGCTGCCAGTGCTCGCGTAATCGCCCGCGCTGCGGGCGTTCGTAACGCCAGAGATTTGGAATGGAATACCAGCGGAGCGGATAGGCCAGCTCCTGACGTCTGGCAGCCACCATGCGGCTGACTGTCGGCGTCATCTCCGGGCGTATGACTACCCGGCGGCCGCCGCGGTCTTCGAATGCGTATGTCTGTTCGTTGACTATTTCCTCACCGGTCTTGGCTAGGAATATTTCCAGAGGTTCCAGTATCGGGGCGTCATATTCCTCGTAGCCGTATTGCTCGGCAACTCGCCGCATAATACCAAACATGTATTTTTGGAGGCGCTTGTCCTCCGGATAAAAATCGCGCGCACCTTTGTATGGTTGAGTAGATAATGCCATAATTGATTGTTCCTTTAAGTAAGATTGTAACAAATTATAAAAAACGCCGGAGACAAAGTCCGGCGTTTAAATTTTATGCGATGTTAAACTACCCGATTTGTCCCGGCAGAGGATGTCTATGATGCTGGCTCTGCGTTGCACTATATAACATATTTTTATTGTATCACAACGCCAGGCTGCGTGCCGCCGTAATCCCCCAGCACATCAGGACCTTCTTTATACTCAGCACTTAGTCCCAGGCGACCGTCTATATAGCTGAAGGCTAACTTCGGGGCAATAATCGGCTCTTTAGGGCCGATGACCCGCCGGCCGGAGACTTCATGAATATGCTCGCCAATCCCTCCGGGCGTACCAGTCGAGCAAGAGTCCATCAGTATGGCCGCGCCTTCGGCAATGACGCCGGAGACTAAACGGCCGTGCAGCTGGTTGATGTCGCCCCGGGTTAGCTTCGCTTCGCCTCTGCCGGTTAGGAAACTGCCGTCACTGCCATGGGAGAGCAGAGTTCCAAAGACTGCCGGACCAACGCGCCTTGCCAGGAGTCTCGCCTGGGACATCCGGCGCAGCAGATCTCGCTTGGAGCCAAACTCATAAATACATACCGGCACCTGTCTACCCATAGCCTCCTCAATCTGACCTCGAAGCCTGGTAAATTTTTCCAAGCGATGGTCGAACGCCCTAGTTCTGTCTTCGTCTGTGCTGACCGCAGCCATTACCCAGGGCTGATGCCGTTGTTTGTCAGGACGGTTGTCTATTTTCTCCGCAGCCAGTTCAGCAAAGGCATCCTGGTCGGCTAGCATCTGTGCGGTGTACTTCTCGAACCGGCGTATCCCGAAACGGTCGTATACTCTTTTGCCAAGCCCCGGATATTTGGACTCCAACTCGCCCAGCGCAAACATACTGGCGTATAAGGAGCTGTTGCGGCGGCGCTCACGCGGGACGCCCGGATTAGATGAGCTCTGTCTTATTGCCCTGAGCATATCTCTTGGAAAATAACGGCGCGAATCAATCAACAAAAGGTCCAGAGCGTCGCTAAACTTTCTTTCCGCGGCGATATCTACGTAGTCCCCAGAGTACGACATAACCTGATTTGCGACTGCGCATCTTTCCGCCCAAATTGCCTTAGCCTGCTTATTGTCGAGGTCTATAGGCGGTGGCTTTATGATGTCCAGTAGAATTCCGAGGTTTTCCCCATACAACAAGAAGAACTTAAACTGGACAAAGTCTATGCCCTGATCCATAGCCTCGCCAAGATGCGCCTTAAATATCTCCGCTCCCTTTAAGCCAGCAGCCCTCCAAGGCCCTGGTTCGCTGACAAATCGCATTACTTTTTCCAGCCTGCCAGGCTGTCCGTTGGCGTCAACTTTGTCTATTTGAACCATACAGTCGCCAAGCCAGCCAGTAAGCAGGTTATCCCATCCGACATGAAAGTCGCGCTTTTTTGCCACAGCGAAACTTCGGTCGTTGATCCCCAGTAGCATACTGAGCGTCGTATCAACAGTATCTTCTCTGCCGAGCGCTTCAACTATGGCTTCCGCACGGTCACGTACCGCGTCTTCCTGACCGAGTAAAGTGTCGTAATCAGCATCATCCGGTAAGTCTAAAAGTCCCTGGATAGCATCAAAAGCCAGGCTTATATGCTCAGGTAAAGTGCGCTCTGACGTTCTGCCTGCCGAGCTTTCACGAACACCGACAGCACCCTGAAAGGCCGAAGACGGGTCACCCGGCCGGCACCCAGACTCTTCCACCCCGATATTCATCGCGTATTGCCTGAGCGACTGGCCTGCCAGGATAAGCGCGGCAGTCGCCTGACCGAGCTTGGTTATTGAATCGCCTACTTTAACCTGCAGATTATGGGCTACTGTTCCGCCGATTACATCCAGGGCGTTACTACAGCCGCGTAAATCTTGTTCGGCGCTTTGCGATAAGTCTATAGGTAAATTTGCTACTGCTTGTGCTATGCCTTCTTGGACATTGTCAAGATCGATACCAGCTGTATGATGAGAAGGAAATTCACTATTGGTCACTGCAACAATTCTGGTGGGCGAGAGAGGACTTGAACCTCCACACCTTGCGGTACATGCTCCTAAGGCATGCGTGTCTACCATTCCACCACTCGCCCAAGCGGTTAACGGAATATATTCTACTTTAATTTGCGATAAAAAACCAGCTGCATGTCGCCATAGCTGCGTTGCTCTATTTGCTGGCACCCGGCGAATTCCGGCAAGCGCATGCCCCCCGGCCAGGAAACAACCATTAGGCCGCCTGGTGCCATCGTTTCCGCCAGTTTTGATAACAGGTTAGGCTGAAGATCATCATAGGGCGGGTCACACAAAACAATGTCAAACTTGGCGCCAGGGTTAGTTTGCAGCCAGGCGTTAGCAGTTGCCTTAACAAGTTTCATTTGGTTACTAAGACCCAACGACGCTATATTCTGCTCAATAACCCTTTGGGCAGGTTTATCGCGCTCGATAGCCAAAACACGCCCCGAACCGCGGCTGACAGCCTCAAAGCCTAAGGCGCCCGTTCCGGCAAAAGCATCTAGCACAGTCAGTCCCGTGATATCTCCAAGTATATTAAACAAGGCACCGCGGGCCTTATCGCTCATCGGGTGTGTGCGCCGAGTATTTGGTGAAGCAAATGTTCGGCCGCCAAGCTTGCCTGATATAACTCTCATATTACTCGCTATCTATTATACCCTAGGGATCGACACCACGATGAGTAGCGTCCCCTCTGTTCTTCCTAAGTATTACGGCATCAATGCAGGCAGCATACCAGGCCAATGTGACAGTCCTGACCATTCTAGGACCGAGTTCACGGCGGACCTGACGGGCCAGCTTCGGCGTCCACCCGGTTTTCTTAAATGACACAAACATATCTAGGGCTGCAATCTCGCGCGCCATACGGTGAAAGTAGCCGATCACACCCAGTTCATGCAGCAAAGCAATATCGTGCTCCGTAGGCAGGGCACGGCTTATTCTTGACGGTGCAAGGACCATGTAGGCTCCTGCCTCAAAGGTAGTGTGCGTAGTCAGCAGCCCTTTCGGGCCTACCAATTCATAACTGCGGCGAAGAGATTCGCGCGGGTTCTCGCCCTTAACGATAGCCCTGTCTTTGAATGTCGTCCGACTGTGACGATCCTCGCCTCTTAAACGTTCAAGCTCAGCTTCGTAGGGATAGTGGTGCGGCGGTGTCAAGCCGTCCACCAGGGCATGGGCCAGCCAGGCTGCCTCAAATGAAGCCCGAACTCGGTCGCGCTTCTTCAGGGACGTAACGAGCATATCGTAATGCCCGCCGATCACCTTGTCCAGGTTGGTATCGCTAGTGTTGAAAGGGTCAACGAAGTGCCAGGGCTGTTCTTCGATACCGCCCTTGAATTTCGAGGCATCAGGACCGTTGCTGCCTTCAAAACGCAGTATTTCTGCCTGCGAAGGAAAGTTAATCGGGCCTCCTGCGATTTTTTTCAAATGCCGGAGCGCTACGCGATCAACCTTCTGATGGGCGTGCAAAATAAATGCGTACATATTAATTCAAATTCGTAACTGCACGAAGCCTGGCAACGTGCTTGTGCAACTGGGGATATTGTAGCAGATCCTCACCCTTATTTATAAAGGTCTGAGCGGCTGCGCGGGCTGAAGCTATCAAATGAGCGTCGGTTAGTTTTGCTATACGTAAATCAAGCTCGCCATGTTGAGCTGTGCCATATATTGCACCCGGCCCTCGAAGCTCCAGGTCTAATTCGGCTAGTTTGAAACCGTCGCTGTTACTCTCCAGCACCTTGAGGCGTTTTGGCGGCGATTTTGAATCACTCATCATCAGGTAGCAATAGCCCTTGTGACCTCCGCGTCCGACCCGCCCGCGCAGCTGGTGAATCTGCGCCAAGCCAAAACGATCAGCCGCCTCTATTAGCATCACGCTGGCGTTAGGCACGTCAACCCCCACCTCTATCACGGTCGTACTTACTAATATGTCCAGCTCGTGAGCGACAAACTTTTCCATAACTGCCGCCTTTTCGGCCGCCTTCTGCTTGCCGTGCATCAAACCTATACGCCAGCCCTTAAAGTCTTTTTGGCTGAACTGATCATATATCTTCTCGGCCGAATTAGCCGTACTTGTACTTGCCTCGGTTATTAGCGGACAGACCACAAAAGCTTGTCGGCCGGCTTGCAGCTCTGTGATTATTGCCGTATTGAGCTGGGAGCGTGAGTTGGGTGAACAGATCTTCGTGATAACCGGCTGCCGGCCGGCAGGCTTGGCATCCAAAACCGATATATCCAGCTCGCCGTAAAGCGTCAGCGCCAACGAGCGCGGTATGGGCGTGGCTGTCAGGCTTAACAAGTGCGGCATGTGTCCGGATTTGGCCATCAGTTTTTTTCGCTGTTCAACACCAAAACGGTGCTGCTCGTCAATGATTACCAGCCCTAGGCGCTTCATATTGACCTTGGATTGGATTATGGCATGCGTTCCGATAATAAACTGCGCCTCACCATCAGCTATGCGCGCCAGAGCTATTTCCTTTTCCTTGGCCGTCATACCCCCCACTAAAAGTACGACCTTAGAATGCGCGCCAAGAGGCTCGATTAAGCCGTATATAGTTTCGGCGTGCTGGCGAGCCAGCAATTCGGTCGGTGCCATAAATGCCACCTGATAACCCTCAGCCATAGCCATAACCGCCGCCATGGCCGCAACAACGGTCTTACCGGAGCCGACGTCACCCTCCACTAGCCTGTTCATAGGCTGCGTCTTGCCCATGTCCTGATATATTTGCCAAACGACCTTGCGCTGGGCATCGGTCAGCTTGAAGGGCAAATGGCCGACGAATGAGCGGGCCAGCTCCTGGTCGAAAGGTATTGCCAGGGCTTTATCCTGGAGTAATTCGTATTTGTTCAGCAAGCTGGCAAGTGTTAGACGGAAGACCTCTTCGAATCCAAGGCGCTTTTTCGCGCGCTCCAGAGCCTCGTTGTCCTGCGGAAAATGCATTGAACGAAGGGCGTTTGGTCTCGATGTGAGGTTCTCCTGCTCAAGTAGCCACTCAGGAAGTGTCTCTGGGGAAGTATCGACTACAGGCAGCAGTTCGCGAACAGCTTTGCGTATCTGCTTGCTGGTAAGTCCCTTCGTCTCCCGGTAGACGGGCGTTATCCGGGCCGTGTTCACCGGAAATGAGCTCACCAGCTCTACCGCCGGATTCATGATTGCGAAACGCTGCCGGCTCAGTTCGTATTGGCCGGCAATAAAATATTCCTGGTCAGTCTTGAGACTTGCTTCGCGATAAGGCTGGTTAAACCACACTAAGCGCACACTGTCAGTTTCGTCTGACGCTACCGCCTCGGTGATATGCATGCCGCGGCGAACGTAACGGCCCTTGGCCTGCTTGATAACCGCCCTGATAGTTACCGTGCCCGGATGTAACTTGCGCACCTCAACAACATTGGAATAGTCATCGTAACGCCTGGGGAAATTATCAATCAGCTCCTCTATAGTGCTGACGCCTAGAACTGCATACTTGTTTCTTACGGCCGGACCGATGCCTTTAACCTTATCCAGGGTGTCGTCGCGTTGCATACCGATCAGTATAACGCTAGCTGGCGTTTATATCGCATCGAATCAAAGGTCTGTTGGCAAAATGTTATACTTTGGGTGAAAGACTAGGAAAATTGAACCCATGAGTAAAGAAATTAAGTACACCATTGCCATTGTGCTAAAAAAGTCAAAAGACTCTAATGAATTCCTTGTCGTAAGGCGACCAGCCGACGACAAAGACCTGGCCGATTCATGGGGCCTGCCCGCCGTAACACTTAAATCGGGAGAGCTGCCGGAAGAAGGTGCAATGCGTGTCTGCCGCGAGAAGTTGGGCTGCCAGGCTACGCCTGTTCGCTTCCTAGGCATTATGTTCCAGAAACGCAACAGCTACGATATCTTCCTGATGGACATCGAAATGATACTCACCCCGGGACAGATAGCCGATGTCGCCAAATCCGATACAACCCGTACTGCTTATACCGGGCAGCAGTGGACGACTGATTCAATGACACTTATGGACTCAGCTCGCGCCGGGTCGTGCTGCGCAAGCATCTTCCTAACTGATCGCGGCATTCTTGACAAGGACGAGTGGGTCGCTTCGCTGGAGGGGTCAGATACTGTCGGCTGAAACCGTAACCGGGCTTACGACTTAAGATATCAGGCCTTTTTGACCAGAAAGAAGATACTCGGGCCAAAAAAGCTGCTCGCCAATTTGGGCTGCAAGGCGCCTTCGATGGTCAGCATAGCGTTCTGCGGCACAATCTTCTTCAGGCCGGGACTCCTTAGATTAGACACCGAGAGGGTACGTTCGACTTTAAGTCCGGCATGGGCCAGCTGCTTGATTACTGTCCGCGGGTTGTGATTTACGAATGGAGCACCGCCCTCCTTGCGGTTTGCTTCGGAACGGATATCAACCGGCTCAACAGGCAGTTTTTCGCCCTTTACCAGGTGCTTGATACGGTTGCGAGCGTGAGCGTAATTGGCAACTTCAATGATAGCGTGACCCTCCGGTGCCAAAACACGGGCAATTTCTTCAAATTCGGCCGAAGGATCAGGCAGATAGTGCATAACCCGGATCATAATCAGCAGGTCCAGGCTTCCGTCTTTGAACTTGAGGTCATCGGCCTGCATTAGCTTACGCTCAACGGCCGGATGGTCCCTTAGGAAGTCAGCAGCCAAGTCGAGCTGTTGCTGGCTTGGCTCAGCCAGGGTTACTTTGTCAGCATATTTCTCCAAAAGGATGCAGTGCCTGCCGTATCCGCCGCCAACATCAACCGCATGCGCGAAGTGGTGCTTGCCGAGCAAACGCCTGAGTGCCATATCCTCAGCGGCATTTTCGTAATCACGTCCTTCCCAATATTTGCGGTAATTGTAGCTGGGATCGTTATATTTTGCAGGGTCAACTTCGCGCTTTTGGGGCGCTGATTTTCGTGGTTGTTCTTTCATATGGCTTTTAGTATAGCACTGTAGCTATCGCGGTTATTGAATTGTTATTAATTCTCAACCACTGCGCTGTCCTTAAAGGCCTTGCCTCTGCGCAGCAGGAGTCTGCCATTCCGGAAGTCTGATTCTTCTAAATGCTCTTTATTGGTTTTTTCTCCGTTGATTGCAACAGCCCCTTCGGCGATGAATCGGCGGGCCTCGGTTTTTGAACCGGCCAGCCCACTTTCTGCCAATACTTCAGCGATCTCGGCCCCGGCTTTTGCCGTAACGGCAGGGATTTCGTTCTTCATAGCCTCCAGAGCATCCTGCTCCAGATCGCCGACTTGTATCTTACCAGTCAGCACTTTGGTGACAGATTCGACTACAGCTAACTCTGTGTCTCCATGTACCAGCCTGGTAGTCTCCCGGGCAAGGCGTAGCTGAGCCATGCGCGCCCTCGGGTCATTGCGATGCTGGGCCATAAGGCTTTCGATTTCGTCTTTGTTGAGCATAGTATAGACCTTGAGGTAATCTTCGATCCCCTCATCGTCACAGTTGACCCAGAACTGATAAAACTGTGTCGGGCTGGTTCTTGCCGGGTCAAGCCAAACAGCTCCGTCCTCACTTTTGCCGAACTTCTTGCCGCTTGCCTTATTGATAACCAGCGGCATACTGAGGGCATGCACTTCCTTTCCCTCTTTCTTGCGGATCAGCGGCGCGCCCGACAGCATATTACCCCATTGATCAGACCCGCCAATTTGAAGCTCAACACCCTTGTTCTTAAACAGCCACCAGTAGTCATACCCCTGAATCAGGCTGTAACTGAACTCGGCATAGCTAATGCCGGTTCCGCCCTGGCCCATACGACTGGATATGAAATCACGTTGAACCAATTCGGTCATACTGTAGTGTTTGCCTACTTCGCGTAAAAACTCAAGATAATTAATGCTTCTGAACCAGTCATAGTTATTGACTAACTCAAATTTTTCGCCAGCAAAAATTCTTTTGACCTGTGCTGCAACGGCAGACACATTACGTTCAATCTCGTCTTTGGTTTTGAGCTGGCGTTCTTCATCCTTACCGCCCGGATCGCCGATCAGGCTTGTAGCCCCGCCCACAAGCAGCACTGCCTCCCAGCCTTGCGCCGCCAGACGGCGGGCCAACACGTATATTGCCAAATTGCCGATGGTCAGGCTGTCGGCAGACCCATCCGCGCCAAGATAGAACTTCCGAGGAGTGTCCAGCCAGCTTGCATCTGCAAATGTGTGGTCCTTAATAAGACCGCGCCATAATAAGTCCTCGGATAGTTTTGTACTCATAAAAAAATCATATCATATCCTGAGGTAACCCTGTAGCAGGGCTTTCAAATTGGCTTGATGGGCGCGTTTTTCTGCTATAATACTTGTATATAAAAGTATGTGGATGGAGTAAACAGCAGCCGTGACTGATCCTAGACAGCCCAAGCCCAGAAAGCGACCGGGCAAAAACGTTTTCACGACCAAGAGCGGTAATACCATAAAGTTAAACCGCAGCATCGGAGAGCGCATCAAGGCCAACCGGGACGCCAAAGCCCGCCGCAAGGCAGCCTACCTAAGCACACTGCCCAAAAATAAATTCAAGCGAATCCTCTACAGGCTGCATCCGAAGCGCGTGTTCCATTACTGGTTTAGCCGCCAAGGCGGCATTATGGCGCTCAAAATTTTGGGCATAAGCATCGTTGTTTTCTTTGTTCTTATAGTAGGAATTTTTGCCTACTTCCGCAAAGACCTGCCTAATATCAAGGACATCTCCGGAACAAATATCGGCGGTAGCATCACCTATTACGACCGTTCTGGTCAGACTGTGCTATTCCAGGACTACGATGCCGTTAAGCGCATCCCGGTAGAAGGTAACGCCATAAGTATCAACGCCAAAAACGCAACCATTGCCATCGAGGACAAGGACTTCTATAAGCACGGTGCTTTTGATGTCAGAGGAATTATGCGCGCCGGCATCAACGACGTATTTGGCGGCGAAGGAGTCACCCAGGGTGGATCCACTATCACCCAGCAGTTAGTCAAGCTGAACCAGGACTGGACTGCCGACCGCACAATAGCCCGCAAATTCAAAGAAGTAATCCTAGCAGTTGAGCTTGAACGTGAGTATTCTAAGCAGGACATTCTTACCGGTTACCTCAACATTGCGCCCTACGGCCCGGTTGAATACGGTATTCAGGTAGCGGCCCAGGATTACTTCGGTGTGGATGCTAAGGACCTGTCCCTAGCGCAAGCAGCCATGCTGGCAGCTATTCCAAAATCACCGAATGTCTATTCGCCTTACGGTCCACGATTTAATGCGGAGGAGTTTGCTCGGCCGCCAACACTACATCATCGATCAAATGGCCGCCCAGAAAATGATAACCAAACAACAAGCGACAGACGCCAAGAAAGTCGACGTGCTAGCCCAGGTAAGGCCGAGGGACCAGAAATTCAACGGCATCAAGGCGCCGTACTTCGTGCTTGCTGCGAAAAAACAGCTGGAAGAAAAGTACGGCACCGAAACTGTTAAGCGCGGCGGATGGAAGGTTGTCACTACCGTTGACATGAACCTACAGTCAATAGCCGAGGAAGCCGTACAAAACGACATCCCGGCAATCAAGGCCCAGGGCGGAGACGAAGCAGCCTTCGTAGCCGAAGACAATAAAACCGGACAAATCGTAGCATTAGTCGGCGGAGTTGACTTCAACGACGCGGACCATGGGCAGATCAATTACGCCACGGATGTAAACCTGTCACCCGGGTCTACCTTCAAGCCGTACGATTATGCAGCTTTTATTGAGAATAACAACGCGGGTGCGGGGTCGGTATTCTACGATGACCGGACGCCAAAAAACGTCTTGCCCGGCTACCCGTGCACCGACACTGGCTTGCCGCCGCCAAAGGGCACCGGCAACTGTCTAACCGACTACGACTTCCGGTATCCGGGTGCTATGACCATTCGCTACGCCCTAGGCGGGTCGCGCAACGTTCCGGCAATCAAGGCCATGCTGTCCGCTGTTCCGAACGACAAGAGTACCGGCCGCGTCAACTCAATCAACAAGACCATTACCACGGCCAAGGCTTTGATGGGTGATTCGGACGCATATAACTGCTACCAGCCCGGTACCGACCTCTCACCCGGTGCTGACCAGACTAAACTGAAGCAATCCCAAACCCAGTGTTATGCCGCATCTGCCATCGGGGACGGCGCATACCTTCGCTTAGACGACCACACCAACGGAATTGCCAGCATTGCCCGGCTGGGACTATCTATCCCCAAAACATATATTATTAAAATAACTGATGCCGGCAACAAGGTGCTTGACGAGTTCAAACAACCGACAGGCAAACAAGCCATCAGACAAGACACCGCTTACATCATAAACAACATGGCCTCTGACCCGAACGCCAGCTACCTGCCGTCAAGCTACAAATTCCATCGTTACAATGGCTGGAATTTCGCAGTCAAGACCGGTACCACCAACGACGGCTATGATGGCTTGATGGCAAGCTGGTCCACGCAATATACGGCGGTAACCTGGGTCGGCTACCACACCCGCAACAAAACAATGCGCGGCGCAGGAATGGAGTACATGACCACGCCAATTATCCGAACCTGGATGCAAAAGGCCCACAGTTCTCTTAAAGCCGTCAACTGGCAGCAGCCGGCCGGCGTAAAGACAGCTCCGGCTTACGTAATACGCAACCACGTCGGTATCGGTTCCGTTGAACCTAGCCCAAGTACTGACATTTATCCGTCCTGGTACACACCGAAGAGTAACAGTAACAGCAACAAAACTATCGACGTTGTATCCAACAAAACCGCCACCTCCTGCACGCCAGAACTCGCCAAGAAGACTGAGGGCGGGGGGAATGACAATGTCTTCTCGGTAGACGTGTTCACATCAGCCGGAGCTAATATAGGCAGTAGCTCTTCGTCCTCTGGCAATGACGACGTACATAACTGCAATGACGCCAAGCCCGTAGCATCAATTAGCGGCGATACTCAGTGCACGCTTAATACGCACTGCTCGTACACGGTAACTATAAGCAAGGGCACGCACCGCCTTGCAGGTGGATCTTACACAACCTCGCCAGCTGGCACCCTAAGTCTACAGGTTGATGGCAAGACCGTTGAGACCATCAATATCACTTCCGAGGACGCCATGACACACACATTCCTTTACACGCCAACGACAGGCACTACCATGACCGTTAAAGCACAGGTAATTGATAGTGTTCTGTACACTGCCAACTCCAATGCACTAACCGTCACACTGTCCAATGCCACAACAACTCCGGCAGCAACAACGCCGGCTACCACCACCCCCGCAACCAAGGACGAAGGCAGCCCGAGCTACCAGCCGTACAGCCGCCGGAGAAACTACTAGGAACTAGGGAGTGCAGGCCCGACTACTTCCTAGAGCCGGAGCCAGCTAGCCTGCTACTTAACTTGGGGCCTGGGCGGGGTGCTGTTTGCTTGTGTTTGCTAGACTTACTATCCTCGGCACCCGGCTTCTCGCGGACTTGTCCGAATACCATTTTTCCGGCAACTGTTTGGTGCATTCTCGTAACAAGTACCGGCATCTCACGCCCAACGTAACGGGAGCCGCCTTCGATAACTATCATGGTGCCATCATCCAGATAACCTACACCCTGGTCGCGGTTACTGCCTTTTTGTATAATCTTGATCTTGAGAGATTCTCCCGGCAGGGTTATTGGCCTCAAGGCCTGAGAAAGCTCATTTACGTTTAGGATTTTAACGCCTTCGATAGCGGCGACCTTGGATAAATTATAGTCAGTTGTATATAGCTGTCCGCGCAATTTCTTAGCCAAAGCGATAAGTTTATCGTCAGTTGTCTGCACCTTAGGAAAGACTGTTCTGTCGATGGTGACGCGTGCCGGCATGCTATCTTGCAGCTCATGAGCAATATCCAGGCCGTAGCGCGCCCTCTCCCGTTTATGGCTGTCGTTGCCGTCAGCCAATAATTGCAGCTCGTTCAGAACAAATTGCGGAACAACCAGGTCGTCTACGACAAATCCGGCTCGCACAATCTCAGTAATACGCCCGTCTATCAAGGCGCAGCTATCGAGAATAATTCTGCGCTTTGTAAACAGCTGCAAGCCGCCGGCAGTCCTTTGGCTATACAGCAGCCAGAGAATGCCGGCCAACATAATAAATTCGATAATATTAAATAACATTTACTCTAATCCTTTTCTAAAAATTGATTTAGGGCTCCGCGCACATCGGTTACGCCTTGCAGGAATGATATCTTCTTTCCCGACCTTTGTTGCGGACCGATTGCAGCGTCAAAGCCCATCTTTTGCGCTTCGGCAATTCTTTTTTCTATAAATGGCACGTGGCGTACTTCGCCCGACAGCCCGACCTCCCCAAAAACAACTGCGTTAGACTTGAGCTGTAGCCCTTTGGCGGCCGAGCCGATAGCCATACAAACCGCCAGGTCCGCAGCAGGCTCCGTAATGCGCATGCCGCCTACGATATTAACGTAAATATCCTGCTCAGCAAGCGATAGTCTGGTGCGTCGCTCCAACATCGCTACAAGCAGGTTTACGCGGTTTAAATCAATACCGCTGGCCGCACGCTTGGGATAGCCATAGCTTGTCTTGTTCACTAAAGCCTGTACTTCAACTAGCAGCGGCCGTGTTCCTTCAAGTGTCGCCAATACAATTGACCCGTCACTGATCTGACGCTCGGCCAGGAGAGCCGCTGAGGGATTCTTAACCGGGCTGAGACCGGTTTCTACCATTTCGAAGATTCCAGCCTCCGTAGTTGGGCCAAACCGGTTCTTTGTTGCCCTCAATTCAGCACAACCAAGCTGTAATATTTGAAGTGGAGAAGCAAATCACCTTAGGTGCGAATGTGCCACTTCACACCGCCTACGGCATGCTAAACAAAGATTTGTTGAGCGCGGAACAGTTAAAGCGCCTAGCACAGCTATACAGCACAACTCCCGCAGCATTGAAGCACTCGTTTAGTCAGCTTAAGAAAAGCGGCGCACTGGTGGAGGTGTTTGGCTCCGCTCCGAAGAACAATACGAGTTTGTGGAAATGCAATTCAAACAATGGAATACGCGAATGACATTCCAAGAGATGTTCCACATTGATACGCCATACGAATACAACGGCATCACGATCCACAAAAATGAACTAGAACAAATGGACTCCGACGTTCAAGTTGCTATCAAGTTCTCCGACCCAAAAAGTCTAACAGTTAAGGATATTCGCGCAAAGATTATCAAGCAGAATGCGTTCCTTGAATTAGGCTACCAGGACAGGCAAATAGACCATGCAATAGACGACTGGAAGACAACGCAGAAGAATATGCTAATTGGCGGAATCACTAGGCAAGTTGTCTATGACCCAGCAGTTGTGGCGCGTGCAGAAGTAATGTGGGACATTTTCATTGAGTCTATTACCGCAACAAATGTTGCTGAGACAAAGGCGGTAATGAAGCACTGGGTATGGCAGATTAAGCGCAAGATGTTCAACCTCCCTGTTGATTACCATAACATGCCAGTCCTGAAAGGCGAGCAAGGAATTGGTAAGTCCACAATCATTAAGAAGATATGCGGCCCGATTGAAGACTTCGTAGCCAACACAAATTTCTCTAACATAACGGACGAGCGCAAACACGGCCTATGGAAGAACTATGTCTTAGTGTTTGATGAAATGGGTAACAGCACTAACGAGAACATTGAAGAAATTAAGCGCAGGATTACCTTAGACGTATTCGATGGTCACATTCTCTACAGCAACAATGACATTACCATTGTTAATAAAGCTACCTTTATTGGAAGCACGAACAGAGAGCTTAGCAGCATGATTATTGACGACACAGGAATGCGCCGCTTTTATCAAATTGAGTGCCTTAAGAAATTTGATTGGACGGTGACAGATTGCATCGACTTCATGTTGCTCTGGAAAAGCATCAGATGAGAATGCTCCAACACCGTTGAAGAAGGACGCAGCAATTTTTGATAGCGTAATGAGGATACAGGACGAAAAGACTCGTATTACCTTAGTGCATCAATTTTTACTGGAGCGCCAGTATGCTGACCAACCTGAGAAGCTACAGGCTTTGAAGTTCTTTCAGGAGTTCCAGGAATTTGAAAGGGATCATGATCCCGCTTCGAAATTTAACAGTACAAGGTTCGGAACACAGGTGATGAATGTGTTCAACCGTGTACATGGTTTGAGCATTGTCAAGAAGGCCAAATCGGGTGGAGGTGGCAATATTTACGTGATTTCCATGGAAAAAGAATGAATTTAGTTGGAGTGTACATAGTTGACTATGTACATTTACCCCAACTATGTACAGAACTATGTACAGGCAAAAAACAGCGTTTAAAGGGGCTAGAACACAATAAATTGATGGTTTTAAATGCTACTGTACATAGTGTACATAGTTGATTGCAAAAGTAATATACAGACAATCTCATGTGCGCTTAAATAGTTTTATAGTTTGCTGATCAACTATGTACACTATGTACACTTCAACTTTTTCTTTTCTGCAACCTCAAGTGGAATAGGAGGAGAAAAGGCAGACAGGTGATAAATAGAAGTGAATGCTACTGCCATTGCGTTCTCCAAGAAGTAAGGAAGCCGACCCTAAACAAGTCGGTTTCTTTTTGAGCATAAATAAGTGCATGGCAAAGAAGATCGAAGAACTCACCCCACTTGAAGCTAAGCGAAAGCTACCCAAGCAGCTATCTACTTTTCAGGAAATGAAAGCTAAGGCAGCACGTGATGCTCTGATTGAATGCAACGGTGTGAAGAAAGCGCTGCAAAGAAACTCAATATCACTAGGGATTCTTTGTATGCGTGGATGCGATTAGCAGGGCTTTGGTCCTAATAAGTATACACGCACTGGCTCCCCTCCTCGTAGATTACAGTCGCCTCCACCCAAAATGTAACAATCTGTAAAACAGGTCGACCACCAATTTTCAACATAAAACCCACAGATTTCCGGCATTTTTGGTCCTAAATCCCACACTTTCGTGGCACATTTCCCACTAATGTAAAGATATTGTAAAGATCAATAACCAACCAGAACGACCGGGCAAGACAAGAACCGTGCTAGGTCTGCCACTCAAGATGTAACAGTTTGACTACCTTGGTCTTATAGAAGACCGACATATATCGTACCGTAATAGACATTGCCTATACCGTAATCTGTCAACCTAAATAAATATTTTTCACGGTATTTCCCACGCTGATTCAATGCTGAAAACTGGATGCCTACGGTGTGACAGAACCGTGACGGCACAGTTACCAGCATAGGTCACGGTGTCCACCTTGCTAACCTCTTGTTCTATAAAGGTTTTCTAAGGTCTCCTA
>CAWJJN010000002.1:0-86329 GCA_963843205.1 uncultured Candidatus Saccharibacteria bacterium | reverse complement strand
CAGGCGCGCCACGTTGTGGTGCTCGCCGAACTCCGACATGTCAATCTTTACCAGCGCATCTTCGGAGCCGAAAAATTCGCGGGCCAGAACACGAGCCAGTTCGGTTTTGCCAACCCCAGTCGGTCCAAGAAAGACGAACGACCCTATGGGGCGCTTATCGCTGCTAATTCCCGAACGGTTGCGGCGCACAGCGCGCGCAACAGCCTCGACCGACTCTTGCTGACCTATAACATGCTTGCTCAAATTCTTTTCCAGTTTCAACAGATAAGAAGCCTCTGAGCGGATAACCTTTTTCACCGGAACGCCTGTCATGCGGGCTACGATTTCGGCGACATCCTCGCTGGTCAGTACGACGCGCTTTTCGTCTTTCTCCGCAGCTTTGTATTTAGACAACTCCTCGTTAATCTGGCTGGCGCGGGTCTTTAACTCCGCAGCTTTCTGGTAGTCCTCGGCTTCAACGGCGGTATCGATACGGCTGTTGAGCAATTTTAGCTCCTTTTGCAGCGACCGGATACGCGGGTCGGTCTTGTTCCTTCCGACGCGCAGGTGAGCAGCTGTCTCATCCAGCAGGTCAATTGCCTTGTCGGGCATAAACCGGTCATTGATATAGCGCTTCGCCAGATGCACAATGTCATCCACGACTTCATCGCTGACAGATACGCCGTGAAAATCCTCGTAATGCTTGCGTAGCCCCTTGATTATGGCTAAAGTCTCGACTACGGTCGCCTCCGGAACCTGAACCGTTTGAAAACGGCGCTCCAGTGCGGCGTCTTTTTCTATGTGCTTAGTATACTCGGCAGTCGTAGTCGCGCCTATCAGCTGTATTTTTCCGCGAGCCAGAGCGGGTTTAAGAATATTGCCGGCATCCATGGCGCCCTCGGCCGCACCGGCACCGACTATCAGATGCAACTCATCGATGAATACAATAGTGCGGTCATCATTCTCGAGTTCGCTCATCACCTTTTTCAAACGGTCTTCGAACTCACCGCGATACTTGGTGCCGGCGATCATGCCGGCCAGATCAAGCATAATAATTCTTTTATCTAACAGGCTGTCAGGCACGTCCTCGGCAACAATTCGCTGAGCCAGACCTTCGACAATAGCAGTCTTCCCAACGCCAGGCTCGCCTATGAGCACAGGATTGTTTTTAGTGCGGCGATTCAGGATGGTTATAACCCGCTTGATTTGTGCCTCACGCCCTACAACCGGATCAAGCTTACCTCCGCGCGCCTCAGCGGTGATATCTGTGCCGAAGAACTCAAGCGTCGTCTTGCGCGGTTTTTTAGTGCGCATAGCCCGGTTCTGCCCATCTGCTCCGGCCATATTACCGCCGCTATACGATTGTTGCTGCATGAACTGTTCCAGCTCATTTCCGAGCGTATCGATATCAACATTCATTCCGCGCAACAAAACCGTAGCCCGGGCATTCTTTTGGCTCAGTAAGGCAGTAAGAATGTGCTCTGTTCCGCAAAAATCCTGATTTAGTTCTAGCGACATATCATAAGCCATCTTAAGCGTCAGCTTTGCAGTCTCACTTAGGCCCTTAGCCCCGGCGTTGGCTACTATTGTCTTTGGCGCCAGGTTTAACGCCAGCCTGGCACGGTCATGGGTTACGCCGGCACCTTCCAATACCTTAGCGCCTACGCTGCTGTCCTGAGACAGGATACCAAGCAAAAGATGCTCGGTACCGATATAGGCTGAACCAACGTTGCGGGCAACGGCATCGGCATGCTTGAGGCTTTCCAGTGCATTCGTCGTAAGATGGTTCAAGAAGTCTTGAAAATCAGATGAATTTGGCATCATAGCAATAATAATACCCGCTCTAGCACTCGCCAGTCAAGAGTGCCAACGATTATCACATCCTAGCTGACTAGTCATATGTACGATACGGCCCAAACGGACAGCCCAACAGCGCGTCAACGTAAAAACCGATGTGCTCAGCAACTGATGCCGTACCGCCTCCGAGAGTTTCGCTTGCCCCTTGTAAGTTATAGATGGCCTGATTCAATAAGGATACTTTGTCCTCAACTGCGCGCCTCTCTTCTGCGGTGCTCTCGGGAGTTATCGTTTCGAGCAAGCTGCCGATTTGACCGCCGATTGCGCCAATGCGCTCGCTAATGCCGTTGACAACATTGGGAACCTCAACGTACTGCACACCAAGCAAAATCGCAGCCGATAGGCCGACACTTGCCGCCTCCTGAGGTAGGCATGCATTGAGTTGGTCAAGCATGCCCTCGGCCGCCTCTCTCGCAGCCTCTCCTACCACCCTATGCGCCAACACCTCAACTGCTTTTGCTGCTGCTACTGGATCCATAAACAAACCTCCGGATGATGGGAATTACGCCTGATAGCGCTAGTTTTCTTCGCCGTGCTCTTCGATAGCCTCAAGTAAGCTGTTCTCTAATTCACTCTTTCTCTTGAGTTTAACAGCAGCAGGCTTAACGGCTGCCGGCTTTGGCTCCTCAGGTGCCTTTGCAATCTTCTCGGCCTCAATGTCCAGCTCGTAGCCAGTCAGCTTGCTGGCCAGGCGTACGTTTTGTCCGCCGCGGCCGATAGCTATACTTAATTGGTCTTCGGGGACGATAACCTTTGCGCGGCTATTCGCCTGGTCAAATTCGACGCGTGTAACCTTGGTCGGGCTAAGAGCGTTAGTAATGAACTCTACAGGGTTGTCGCTCCAAACAATAATGTCAATCTTCTCTTGCTCACCGACTTCGCTCATGACGGCATTGACACGGGTGCCGTGCCCGCCTACGAAGGTGCCGACAGGGTCAACACCTGGAACCGTGCTGCTAACAGCCAGCTTGGTACGAACACCGGCTTCGCGGGCCATGCCCCGGATCTCTACTGCGCCGCTTTCCATTTCGGGCACTTCGGCGCGGAACAGCCATTCGATAAATTCTTTGCATCCCCTGGAAACAATAAGCTGAGGACCGCGCAAGCCGCGCTCGACGTCTTTCAGGTACACCTTGAGGCGCTGCCCGGGGTAATATCGCTCGCCTTGAATCTGCTCGCTGCGGGGCATGATGCCTTGGGCTTTGCCCAGGTCAACTCTAACAATGTTACCTTCGGCGCGTGACACCAACGCGTTGATGACAGTGCCGATTTTATCCTGGTACTCGTCCATTACTGTTTCGCGTTCAGCTTCGCGCAACCGCTGCAAGATAACCTGCTTGGCGGTCTGGGCAGCTACACGTCCAAAATCATTGACCTTTTCGTGGACTTCTACCAGGTCGCCGACTTTAGCGTCTTTTTGCATAACCTGGGCGTCTTTGAGGTTGATTTCATAGGCCGGGCTGTCGGCTTGCTCGACAACTTCCTTCATTACATAGGCGTCTACGTCGCCGGTTGACAGATTCATAGTTACGCGTACTTCCTGTTCGCGCTCGCCGTAGTCGCGGCGATAAGCAGCAGCCAAGGCCTGCTCAACAACTTCTTTGACAGTGCCTTCTGGCAAATTCTTTTCTTCAGCAATAGCTTTGATAGCTGCTGCCAGTTGTTTGAAGTCTAACTCCATATTATTTTCCTTTCTGGATTCAAGGGGCTTTCACGAAAAAAGCCGACCACTTGCGGCCGACCATTGCTTTAAGATTAGCACGCTCCTGCCCTAAAGGTCAAGGATTCCGCAAAAATATGCCAAAAGCTACTCGGCACCAATTGCCGTCTTGGCCTCGGCAGTCTGCACCATGGCTTCATTCAAGGCTGTCTGTTGCGCCGTAGCACCCACTGCGGCGGCGGCCGCGCGACGCCTTTCCTGCACTATTGTCGCGGCCGCCTCTGCCACAGCCTTCGCGCTTGCTTCTTGCCTGCCAGATAAGCCGATACACTGTCCCAATCTGTCCCCGCCGTCTTTATGGACTCCGGTAATCGTTTCAGTTAGCTCGCTCAGAATAGACCGGCTTCCGCCGTTGAGCTCTTCGGCCGCTTCTGCCGCACTTTGCATTGATCTATAAACATGTCGTTGGGACTCGGCAGAGGCGCTCCATGCCGAAGCTATCCGCACGCCCAACTCCCCCAGACGCTCCATAACTGTGCCCAGGACCGCTTCTATCTCTGCCATCTCTGAATCAGCACCCAAGAGAGCCTCGTGCGACTTTGTAGTCAACTCTGCCGCTGACTGCAATGATGTCCAAGTCAATTCAAGGTGCTCGTGAACATTATCAAGACTCATGTAAGTATTGAACCACCCGGTTCTCAAAAAATCCAGCGGATTATTATTGTTCTTTAAGACGCTCCAATTGTCTCTTGATATGACGCGATCGCCGCTACGACTTCGCCGATAAATGCGACTCTTTCTGTGACCTCTGTATTCAGAGAGCTCACTCTTTCTCCCTGCCGCTGTAGAGCCCACCGGGCATTAAACATGAGGGCGCCATTTTGCTGATCGCATGCGCTCATGGCCTCTAGCCGTTCGGCGCTCATTCCGCCGACTGTGTCGATTGCCGTAAGATCATCGATTACCGAAGCAAGAGCTTGTGGTGCGCTACCCCCGCCCTGGCATGCCGCCTCCATAGTATTCTGCAATGCACTTTCCACTCGTGTCTGGGACATATCGTGCGCGTTACCGGCAGCGATTACCCGCACGCCCAAAGCGCCAAGACGCCGGCTGAGCTGGTCAAGGGTGTCGCCAATCTCCGATAATTCCTCGCCTACCGTGCTTAGCTCCGCCGTGGAGCTGGTGCTCAGCACGGCCGCCTCACCCAGAGAAGTCTTAGCCGCTTCAAGATTTCCATGAACGATTTCAAGACTCATGTATATATACAATCACCACTTTTGGCAAAAATCTACCATAATCCCAGACTTAAAATAATTGCCATGATGCTATTGGTTGCGCTACGATAAAATTAGAAAAAAGGGAGGGTGTTTTTGTGGACGTTTCATCCAAATTCTCATACTACGATATTCTCGGCCGGTTAATACCCGGTTCAGCACTCCTGATGTCCCTGCTGCTGGTTGATAGTATAAGAGATGGGCTTCCGATGAATACCCAAGGAGCGGGAGCGTTAGTTTTAGATGTTACGTTTGTGGTTATCTTCGGTTTCATTATCGGCACTTTTCTGCAAATTCTGGGTACGCTGCTCTTTCGCAATTTCTATCTGAAGAGGCCTAGTATGGCTGGCAAAGGGTCGACGCAGCGCGGCTTCTGGGAAAAGACCATAGCCAGGACGTGTAGTTTTCTCTTTTACAAGGACAAACTAACGGATATGCAAACCAGAGATGTTCCAAATAGGCTCCGCCAAGGTTATAACCATTTACTGCACCTGGGTTTCTCTACTAACGAGAAGGAGGGGAGATACTGCCGGGAGAAAGTAGCGCTTACCAACGTGACAGTGTCATATCTGGAATCTGTATTAAGCGATAGCTCACTGGCCAGGCAAGACACTCTGCTGTCTGTTGCAGGCCTGCTCCGCTCTATGACTGCCTTTACCGTGATAGAAACCGGCTATATAACAGCGCTGGTGTATCACCACTGCCACGGCCACAATCGTCTGGCGCTGACTCTTTTGTCGCTGACGGCTGGTACTATATGTGTTTGGCTTTGCGCATACGGCCACAGCTACGCACACAACATAAAGGTTGAGCGGAGAGACATGCGCGCGCTTATTGAGCTCCAAAAGGCTGGCGCATTTACAAAGCGCAAACCAAGGAAATAAGGATAAAACAGGTCTGGCTGGCAAAGTGGCTTATCTCGCCGTGTTAGAATGAGCTAATGAGAAAAGTCCAACGCCTGTACGAGGGTTTTCAGCCCGACAATTACGTAATAACCATTGATCCGGACCGCGACAGCAGAACAATTCGCGGTAAGGTCACTCTTACAGGCCAAAAAAAGGGGCGGCCCAGTCAGCGTATCACGCTTCACCAGAACGGCTTGAAGATCACGGAAGCCACTGTGCAAAGGCACGACAAAAAGGGCGACCAAGAAATCGCTATCAGCCGGATTGCACATCAAAACAGCCTTAACGAAGTTCGTTTGCACAGCGAATCACTAATGTACGCCGGCAAATACACCGTTACTGTAGAGTATGAAGGCAAGATTACCGACACGACCCATGGCGTCTACCCGTGCAATTACAAAATAGACGGCCAGGATAGAGCGCTTATCGCGACTGACCTAGAAAGCCATAACGCCCGCGAGGTGTTCCCCTGCATCGACGAGCCGGAAGCTAAGGCTACTTTTGAACTGACACTGTACTCGCCACTAAATGAGATTGCCTTAAGCAATACTCCGGTCAAAGCCCAAAAAGAACAAGATGGCAAATTGCTGACTGCTTTTGAGAAAACGCCGCGGATGTCAACCTACCTGCTGTGTTTTGTGTATGGCGACATGCAATGTAAAGAAACGGCTACTAAGGACGGCGTTAGTGTCAAGGTTTGGTCCACCAAGGCCCACTCCGAAGCATCACTGGATTTCGGCCTTGACGTTGCCAAACGCGGCATTGAATTCTTTAACGACTATTATAGTGTCGATTATCCCTTGCCGAAATGTGACTTGGTCGCTTTGCCCGACTTCTCGGCGGGCGCCATGGAAAACTGGGGCCTTATAACCTTCCGCGAGACCTGTTTGCTGGCCGAGCCGAGCACTAGCTCGCAAAGCAGCAGAGAAGTAGTAGCTACGGTCATCACCCATGAGCTGTCACACCAGTGGTTCGGTGACCTGGTAACTATGAAGTGGTGGGATGATTTGTGGCTAAACGAGAGCTTTGCCAACGTCATGGAGTATCTGGCCGCAGACAAGTTGTTCCCTGAGTGGCACTGCTGGAATACGTTCACTGCACAAGAGGGCCTGTCCTCATTAAGGCGCGATAGCATCGCCGGGGTACAGTCAGTCAAGACAGAAGTCCGCCACCCTGATGAAATCGGCACTTTGTTTGACCCGTCGATTGTCTACGCCAAGGGCGGGCGTTTGCTTAATATGCTAATGCATTATGTTGGCACTGACGACTTCCGCAAAGGGCTGAAACTCTACTTCGAAAAGCACGCCTACAGTAATACCACGGGTGACGACCTTTGGGCCGCCCTGGGGTCTGCCAGCAACAAGGACATCGCCGGGTTGATGAATCCATGGCTAGACAAGTCAGGATTCCCGGTAATACATGTTGAGCAAAACGCAACCCGCCTGGTACTTAGACAAGAACACTTTCAGCTAGACCCCTCAAAGATAGACGGGAGCCGCGTCTGGCCGGTGCCACTTTTGGCCGATAGCCCGGAATTGCCCACACTGCTTGATAAGCTGGAGCTGGAGATAACTCTCAAGAGTAATGAATTCGTCCGCCTCAACCAAGGTGCTGTCGGTCACTATATTGTGCACTATGCCAACCCTGAGCACGCGGCCTACGTCGCAAGCTTGGTGGACAACGGCAAACTGTCTGAAGTCGAGCGCTTAATGACCCTAAGCGACAGTTCGATGCTAGCCAAGGCCGGCATCCAGTCTTTTGCTGCTACGCTTGAGTTGCTGCGGCGCTACAAAAATGAGTGCAGCGAGACAGTCTGGGGTATTATAGCCGGCATCTTGTCGGACTGCCGCCGGTTTATTGATGCCGAGCCTGATCTTGAAAAGGCTATCAAAAAGCTTATTTTGAAGTTGATCGAATCCGAGTACCAGCGCCTTGGTTTCGAAGAAAAACACAACGAGCCGTCACAGGACACCAAGCAGAGAGCAACCATTCTGGCGTTTGGCATTTACGCCGGGCACAAAGCCATAACCCGCCAGGCCCTGGCGTTATTTGTTGCCTATAAAGACGACCCTGACGTAGTACCTTCGGAGCTACGCAGTGTTGTCCTCGGAGCTGCGGTGCGCAACAACCAGGCCGGAGCCGTTGACTATTTACTGGAACTTGACGAGAAAACCAGCAACGTCGACCTCAAGGATGACATCCTAGCTGCGCTGACCAGCACCCATTCCGTTGACGAGGCAAGGAAAATGCTCTCACGCCTGACAGACAGCAAGAAAGTTCGCCAGCATGAAGTCTACACCTGGTTTATATATCTGCTGCGCAACCGCTACACTCAAAAGGAAACCTGGCAGTGGATGCGCCAAAACTGGTCGTGGATCGAGAAAACTTTTAGCACCGACAAGTCCTTTGACTATTTCCCAAGGGCGGCGGCCATTGCCTTTAACACCCGCAAGCTGGTTGATGAATACAAGGACTTCTTCCTGCCGCTCAGGCACCTGCCGGCGCTTACTAGAAATGTCGATATGGGCATAGAGGAACTTGAAAGTCGCATAGCCTGGCTTGAGCGCGACAATAAGGCCGTTCTCGACTTTTTTAGAGCAAATCAGTAACCGCTGCCGTAACAACAAACTGCGGGCCGGAAACTTCGATAGCGCACAGCTGATATTCGCCGCACCATTCGTGCTCATGTATCCAGCACTGGCTGGCAAATCGCATCTGCTTTAGTTTTGCCCGGGTGATGTATTCAAGACCGCAGCCGCAGCAAGCAGTTTTCCTATATTTGACTTCACAAAAGTAGATTGTCTTGTGTCGCTTGGCTATGATGTCTATCTCGCAGCGCCGTGTCCGCCAATTCCGGTCAATGATTGCACATCCCTTGTGCTGCATGAATTCGGCGGCCGCTGTTTCGGCTCGACGACCGTTGTCAAATGCTACCGCCATCGAGATACGCCTTAACCGGTTTAAAGCTGCGCCTGTGCAGCTCGCAAATACCTTGCCTGTTAATAGCCGCCTGATGGCTGGCCGTGCCGTAACCGACATGCTTGTCGAATCCGTAACCAACGAACCTCCTGCTCATCTCAGTCATAAAACGGTCTCTGGCAACCTTGGCTATTATACTAGCGGCGCTGACCGCCGGAACAGTGTTGTCCGCACCCGCTAACGCTGTGCTCTTGGGATTATCCTTTAGGAAGTTATAGCTGCCGTCAATCACGACCTGTTCGTATGGCATCTTTATGGCTTCAAAGGCTCTTATCATTGCCAGACGGACAGCAAAGGTCAACCCGATCTTGTCTACCTCTTGGGCGGTCACCCAGCCTATGCCGAATTCATGGGCCGTGACCCTTATCTCAGCGTCCAGGCGTTCCCGCTGAATCTTGGTCAGTTTTTTAGAATCTTTCAGCCCCTTGATCGGCTGCGATAAAAGCACGGCCCCGGCTACAACCGGTCCCGCCCAGCACCCTCTACCGACTTCGTCAATACCAACGATCATACCGCCAGTCTAACACACCCCGGACAAGGTGTTGCCAACTTCGGACCAATACTATAAAATCTACTACTTAAAGAGGCAAAATTATGAAAGAAATATTAACTTTAGTGAAAAAATACCCTAAAACTACCGCTCTACTTATCGGTGGGACAGCCCTTTGGGTGGGGTTTAATTCCGGCGGCGAAAGTAATTCATCGCCTGATAAGGACAAGCCATCGGCAACTGCCGCCTTCCCCTGTCGGACAGAAATCGATCACCAAACCGGCGGAAAGATAATAGTCAGCGCCGTGGCAGATGTTGCCTTGCCTGCCGGCACCACCATGCACTACACCGTAGACCGAAGAAGAGGTAACAATCTGACGGGACAGGCACCTACCGGCACAGCCAGCGCCGAGGTTCCCCTAGGATATATGAATTCCGTCACTGAAGCCCAGGCCACTCTGGTCGTACCTGGGATAGGTGACGTACCATGCAAAACCACCAGCGATTAAGCTGGTGGTTCCATGATCAACAAATGCTTGTGCGACTACTTGTGGGCTGCTAACGCGGCTTGCACTTTGGCTTCGCGCTCGGCTTCTTCGGCTTCCTTCTTGGCCACTTCAGCTTCTGCTGCGGCGGCTTTTTCTTCGGCGAGCTTAGCCTCTTCCTCTTCGGCCTTAGTGTCGCGGATGTCGTTTACTGCGTGACGGTCAAAGTCTATGCTGGACAAACGGGCCGACTTACCAGTGCGCTCACGCATGTAAGTCAGGTAATTACGGCGAACTTTGCTGCGCTTGGTCACTTCAACCTTCAGAACGAGGGGGCTGTGCAGCAGGAAGCTCTTCTCAACACCTATGCCACTGGCAATACGGCGAACCGTAATACGGCTGGTGTGGCTGCCCTTGCGGTCGGTGCGAATAACCATGCCCTGGAAAATCTGGACACGCTCTTTGCTGCCTTCGCGGATCTTTTGGTGAACTTTTACAGTGTCGCCGCTCTGGACATCAACAACAGCGGGCTTCTTAAACTTGGCTTCAATTTTTTGAATAACAGATTGCATAACCTTGTAACCTTAAACTATTTTTCGACTTCGCTCAAGTATAACACATCTGTTAGCCGATGAAAAGTACCTTGCTGACTAGGCCTCACGCAAGACCAAATCGCCCAATGGCCGGACCGAACGAAAGGCATAATCGCACATCTCTTTGTCCCCCAAACCGCCAGTTCCCTTTCCGGACACGGAATAGTCGGGGCCAATGTTGACATCATGCATGGCGCTACTGAAGAATACTTGTCGCAGCGCTTCGGTTTTAGCACCCGCCTCTGGAAATCGCTCAACAGCAAGATACGGCCTGAAGATATGTACCCCGTTAGTGGCAGGCTTGTGAAGCATATTAAAGCCTTCATAGATTCGGTAGTCTGGCGGCAGCCCGGGTATTGCGGTGGCAGCATGGGCCTCCACAAGGTTCCAGCCATTGCCAAGCCTGCGGATGCCAGTCGGCCCTCCCCAAGTACCTGGAGCAAAAATACCTAGTTTGCCGACAAACTGCGCCCGGCGGCAGAGTTCATCAAGCACCACTTCTTTTCCTTCACCTGTATCCCTGCTGCGCGGCGTAACACTGCCGCTGCGCAAGGCCTCTTCCAAGGCTTCAGGCTCATCTTCGACAGGAACGTATGTCATCTTGCCCTGATCGTATTCTCCGCCCTGCGGCCGGATCATTACAACTCCGGTATCGCTGCGAAAGTCCTTATGGCCGTCCGGCGTTTGGCCCCAGTACGCCAGCTCGTTCATGGAACGGCCGCCATAAATTTCAGTGAATAACCTGTCAACCTTGGTCGGGTCGTGCTTGTTCCATACAACATGAACGCCGCTGGCTATTATCAAGCCGTTAGCTAAAGTCTGAAGGGTTGGGTCCTCCCATGAGAAGCGCCTCCTCCGGAAAGCGGGCACTTCGGCCATGGTACCCGATATCTCGTCAAACTTGCAGACACGTGCCTCAGCCTGATATGCACCCTTGCCGTTTTCTGTACGCGACAGTATGACACGCGTGGTATCTGTGCTGTCCGCAGCAAGGCGAACGTCAGCTACTCCCGAAGGATTATACGGATCAATTCCCTCTTCTATCCCCGGATAAGATATTTTTCGCGCACTGGTTAGCTCAAAACCGATTGGCGCAGCGCAAAAATCCTCGTAGGTGTATAGTTGTGATCCATCTAGTGGGGGATTTTGTTCTAAACTCCATACTTCCCGCCCAGCAGTAACGACACTCATACAAACAGGCTCCTGTTCACTATAAGTTCACAATACTCTCTGACGAGCAGTTTTTCCAGCTGTATTTATATCACATTATGGCGGAGAGCGCTCTGTCTGCGCCTATAATACGACGCGGAAGATCTCTTCGATCGTGGTCAAACCCTGCAACGCTTTCAAAACCCCGTCCTGGGTCATGGTAACCATACCGTCTTCGACTGCCTTTTTTTGCAGCACATCAGTGGTGATTTGCTCAGGGGGCAGGCGTAAAATCTGTTGGACGCCTGGCGTCATTTGCATCTGTTCGCGAATCGGTATCTGGCTTACATAACCGAACGGATTCTCAACTGACTTTCCGGGCTTGTAGAGTGTAACGTTATTGATGTCAGGACGCTCTACACCGGTAGGTAGCGTATTAATAATGCTCTGCAGCTGCGCTTTGAGTCCATCGTCGGGCTTATATGGCTGCTTAGTTTTGTCGTCAAGGCGGCGCACCAAACGCTGGGCCATTATAAGGTGCATGGCGGAGGCGAACAACGGGTTGATGCCGATAAAGTCAATCATGCGCGTCAGGGCCGCGGCTGCTGAGCCGGCATGGAAGGTACTTAGCACCAGATGGCCGGTCAAGGCTGCCTGCAAAGCGGTTTTGGCCGTATCTTTGTCTCGAATTTCTCCAACCATGATGATATCCGGGTCGAGCCTTAGCACTGCCCGCAATTTTTCTGCAAAACCGGCGGCGTCAACGTCTCCCTGTACCGGTATCTGAACAACCCCTGGCATGAAGTACTCAACCGGGTCTTCCAGAGTGATAATTTTACGTTCGTCGCTATTGAGCGTGTTAATTAACGAATACAGCGTGGTGGTCTTACCCGATCCGGTAGGGCCAACGACCAGAACCATTCCCGTAGGATGGCGGATAATATCGTCAACTACATCGCGCTCGTGCGTCGACAAGCTCAATTTATTTAGGTCCAGCAGCTCCATTCTTAAGGTAAAGAGGCGCATTACCACGTCCTGGCCGTAGGCTGTCGGAACGGTTTCTACGCGCAGGTTCACCGTGACCTCCTCGCCGGTCGCCAAACGGAACTTGCGGTTGATGTGCCCTGTTTGGGCGTCCGGAACGTCAGTAGAGACATTCGCGGCTACGGCAATCGAAGACATCAGCTGATGGTATTTGTCCCGCGGTAGTTGCGCGATCGGATGCAAAACGCCGTCAACACGGAAACGTACGCGCACAAACTCGGCCTGATTCTCCAGGTGAATGTCGGATGCTTTCAGACGATAGGCCTGCTGCACTAGATAGGCAAGGATGTCGTCAGAACGCACCTGCTGGAGCGTGGCGGATATTTTTTCAATTGTGCTCTGGTCTCCTGCGCCCGCTATGCGGATATCCTGATACTCAATTTTCTTGGGAGGATCGTAAAGGCGCATATATTCCCGGTAACCAATGTCGGAGATCATGGCAAAACTTACCCGCCGGTCGCCGAACCGCTGCTGGAACTCCCTAACTGTTTGCTGGGACGTCGTATTGATTATCCCGAACAAAACCATACCCTTGTCCACTTTGAGGGGTATGACTCTTTTTTGGTATAGCTCTGCAAGAGGTACCATGTCTCTGTAAAGCACTTTATCGGCTGGCAGTGACGTGTCGAAATAGTCTAAACCCAGCAGCCGCGCTCGCTTTTGGGTAGCGACTTCTTCGTCCAATCTAGCATCTTGGCTCATATTCTATAAGTATAGCATGAGCGTGATGCTCGTAACACTGGCCCGCACCCGTTCCTCCGGAGACTGTGAAATCGGTTTAACTAACCGATTTCAGCCGAACGCTGTATTAAATCTCCGGGGGAGGTTTAATACAAGAGTGTGCTCCGGAGGAACGGGTGCGGGCCAGTGTTATGTACGGCACAACCTGCTGCCCGCTATGCTACATCCCGGCCAGTACTCTTCTTAAATCAAGTGCCGGACGTGCTTTGTTCATCGTATAGATATGCACTCCCGGCAACGTCTTAGGTCCTATGTCGCTCAAGAGCCGGACCGTGGTCTCCAGGGCGATCTTGCCTACTTCCTCAGGATTAGTCTGTCCCTCCAACCGCTGTGCCAGAGACTCCGGGATAGCGGCATTATTCATACCAGCCATTCGCGTCAGGCCCGCAACCGAGCGGAACAGCATAACTCCAGGAATTACGGGCTTATTACAGCCAAGTGCATCAAGCTCATCACGCAGCCTGAGATAAGGCTCCGGGTCCAAGAAAAACTGCGTAATAGCAAAATCTGCCATTTCGAGTTTGGCAGCAAGGTGCTGCCGGTCTGCTTCACGGCTGCTGCTTGCCGGATGTACTTCAGGATGCGCTGCCACGCCGACAGACGTGTTCGGGTAACTGTCTTTGATATGAGTCACAAGGTCTATCGCATGCCTAAAGGCGCCCGGCTCGTCACCGTCTCCCCTTAACGCCAGGATATTTCCGATACCCCCCAGAGCATAGATGTCCACCAGATCTTCGACTTCTTCCCGGCGCTGCCCGACACACGTCAGGTGCGGCATGGTAGGAAAATCTCTTAGCCCGCCTTGCCTAATGGCAAACTCCTGCGTTGCTGTGCGCGTACTGCCGCCTGCTCCATATGTTATCGAGATAAAATCAGGATTGGTGAGCGCCAGTATATCAACTGTTTGCTCAAGTGCTAGAGCCTGTTCTGCGCTTTTCGGAGGTGAAAATTCGAATGAGCAGGTCGGGCCGGACTCCAGGAGCGTAGCAATGTTTGGCATAATGTTCAGTTATAGCATAAAAATGCGCTCAGCTAAAAAGGCCCCCGAGCCTCCAGCCAGCACCTGGGCAATTTATCGCTGTCCTGTATAGTATTAGGTATGCGCGATATTATTCTCGTAGCCCATAATTTAAGAAGTTGTCACAACGTCGGCTCGCTATTGCGTACTGCTGACGGGCTGGGCGTCAAACAGGTAATTTTTAGCGGCTACACCCCTCACCCAACCCACGCCAACGACCGCCGCTTGCCACACGAATCGGCAAAGATTACCGCCCAAATCCACAAAACAGCCCTTGGAGCCGAGGACAGCGTAAGCTGGGACTATCACCAGGACATTATTCCGGTTTTGGAAAAGCTCAAGAAACAGGGCTGGACGATAGCGGCATTAGAACAATCCGAGGATTCAAAGGATCTGCCCAGCTACCACGCACCGCAAAAAATCGCCCTGATATTAGGCCGCGAGGTGGAGGGTATCGAGCCGGAATTACTCAACATTTGCGACGTAACACTCGAGATTCCGATGTTTGGCAAAAAAGAATCATTTAATGTTATACAGGCTGCCGCAATGGCTGCCTACCACTGTCGTTTTGTAGTGTAATATGCTATAATGCCGGTAAGATGGTTTTGATTAGCAAACCTAAACGCCGAGAGACAATTCACACAAAGCGGCGAACAGGTGAACACCACCGCAAGAATAAGCACTATTTAAAGCCCTATTGGCCTTATGTGCCTTTGGTACTGATTGTTGCTGTTGGCCTAGTATTCAGTAACGTATGGGGAAATGCCCAAAAAAGCGTACTTGGCTACGCCAGCGATACCACAATCAGCGGCTTGTTGCAGGGTACCAACAGTCAGCGTTCCGGCAACGGTTTAGCTGAGCTATCTCTGCAAGGCCAGCTTAACCAGGCCGCCCAGGCCAAGGCCAACGATATGGTCGCCCGAGACTACTGGTCCCACACCACCCCGGACGGAGCTTCACCGTGGGTCTTTATCACTAATGCGGGATACAACTACGAAACTGCCGGAGAGAACCTGGCATACGGTTTTGACACCAGCGCATCTACTGTAACAGCCTGGATGAATAGTGCTGAGCACCGCGCCAATATCTTAAACTCCAGCTTCAAGGAAGTCGGGTTTGGCATTGCTAATTCAGCCAATTACCAGGGCACCGGACCACAAACAGTAGTAGTCGCCATGTACGGCAGCCAGCCGGCACCGGCACCTGTGGCACAGACAACTCCGGAACCGACACCGGCCGCAACCCAGCCGGTCGAAACCGCCCCCTCGACACCAGCCGCTACCGAGCAGCCGACAACACCGACTCCAGCGCCACCCGCTACAACAGAGAACACCAATCAACCCGCTCAGAACAAATCCGAAGGCGACAGCAAAGCAGGCAGCCAAAAGACAACGACCGCCGCTCCGGCCCAGACCAAAAGCGTATCGCGTATTGAGCTGCTGACTCACGGCCAGGCCCCTTGGAGTATGTTCGCGGTTTCACTTATCGCTACTATATCTATCGCTGCATTCTTCTTCAGGCACGGTCTGTTCTGGCACCGCATGCTCTTCCGCGGCGAGTCATTCGTCATGCACCACAAGATGTTAGACATAGCCCTTGTGGCCACCGCGGTTATTGGGTTCATACTGACCCGCTCGACTGGCATCATTCAGTAGAGCATCCGCGAAGACTACTGTATCTTCAGGTTTTCGGGGCCGACTATCTCACGGATTTTAGCGAGCACGGCTTCATCGGTGCTGACCTTTGCTGGTAGCTTTATGACCTGTTTTGTAGCAGCCGGTCCTAAGACCAAAACTACTTCAGCCTCCCCGGCGTGGCTGTCTATGACACCCTTCAAGGATATAAGCAGCTGGGGATCGCCGCTGTTTTCCAAACGTATATACAGCCGGCGCGTTGTATCCGCGGAGACCAACACCGTCTTTGACGGCTTGCTGGCAATGGCAGCAGAGGCGCGCTTGGCCCCGGGCGCCTTGATCTTCTTGCCCGAAAGCTGATACGCCTGGGCCTGTTCTGCCGTGATTTCCCGGGCGTCGTCCACCATTATCTTAACTTCTTCGCCGATATTGCCCTCACGGTCTTTAGCCGATATCTTGCCCCTGGCCCGGATAACGCGGTCTCTAACCCAAAGTCCGGTCGTTTGCTGGTAGGCATTCGGGAATAGGATAAGCTCGACTTCGCCGTATTGGTCTTCCAGCTTAACAAAGGCCATTTTTTGTCCATTTTTAGTAGTTATCTCGCGGACGTCAACAATCGCACCGCCGATAATAGCAGCCTTACCGTCGTGTTCAGGCTTCAGGGCATTGAGCGGCATAGTTTGCTCCGAGAGGTAGTCTTTGAACATTTCCAGTGGGTGCTGGCTTAAATACAGCCCAAGCAGCTCGCGTTCCCAGAGCAGCTGTTCGCGCTGGTTGTATACTATGGCTGCCTGCTCCAGGTTGAGCTTGGGCTTGGCCACCTCCTCGTCAAGAAGATCACCGAATAGATCAGTTTGGCCGCTGTTGGCCTCTTTTTGCAGTCGGCTGCCGTAAGCCAGCAGGACGTCCAGGTTATGCAGGAGCTGAGATCTGTCGCCGAAGCGGTCAAACGCCCCGGCTTTGGTCAGGCTTTCCAATGCTTTGCGATTAACGATTCTGACCGTGGACTTGGAGAGAAAATCCTCCAGTGTAGCAAAGCCGTTGTCTATGTTTCTGGCCCTAATAATCTCCTCGACAGCACCAGACCCGACATTCTTGATGGCGTCCATTCCAAAGCGGATCGGAGTTCTGTAGTTGTCCAGGTTATCCGAGTCCGGCACCACGGCAAACTCATGGTAAAACTCGTTGACATCAGGTGGCAGAACGCTCATACCCATCTTCTGGCACTCAGCAATTTCGATTGCCAGGCGGTCGGTGTCATCGTAGTCGCTGGTCATCAAAGCGGCCATAAACGCCGCCGGGTAATGCGCTTTCAGGTAAGCGGTCTGGTAGGCGATCATGGCATAACAAGCAGCATGCGACTTGTTGAAGCAGTAGGCGGCAAAGTCTTCCAGCTGCTTCCAGAATCTGTCCATCAATGCCCGGTCTATACCGGAGACTTTCTGGCCGCCTTCAATCATCTTGTCTTTCATTTTGGCCATTAGATCGACTTTTTTCTTGCCTATGGCCTTGCGCAGAGTGTCAGCTTCGCCGCCAGTAAAGCCGCAAACTTCTTTGGAGATCTGCATGACCTGCTCTTGGTAAACCAGAACACCATAAGTGGTCTTGAGGGAATTTTCCATGCTGGGGTGAGGATAAATTATCTCGCGCTGGCCATGTTTGCGGGCAATGAAGTCGTCGATGAACTGCATCGGTCCGGGACGATAAAGAGCCACCATAGCTACGATGTCCTCGAACACTGTCGGCTTTAACTCCTTTAGATAACGCTTCATGCCTGCGGATTCAAGCTGGAAGACTCCGGTGGTGTCGCCGCGGCCCAGCAGCTCGTAGGTTTCTTTATCGTCAAGCGGTATTTCTGTCAGAATAATGCCGACGCCGTAGACTTTTTTGATCATGCGCATGGCGTTATTGATGATCGTCAAGTTGCTTAGTCCCAGGAAATCCATTTTCAAAAGCCCCAGCTCTTCGACCTGTGTCATGGGGAACTGCGTTGAAACCACACCTTTCTGGGCCATTTCGAGAGGTAGGAACTTCACAAGATCGTCAGGGGCAATTACCACGCCGCAAGCATGCACTCCATGACTGCGCACAGTTCCTTCAAGACGCACTGCCTGGTCGAGCACCTGTTTGGAGACCTGGTTGGTTTCGTATTCACGCTTGAGGTCGGCGTCATCATTTAGTGATTTGCTCAGGGGTATGTGCCGGCCCTGGACCGGCTGAGGGATCATTTTAGCCAAGCGGTCTGCCTCGGAATACGGGACTTGCATCACACGGGCCACATCTCGCACGGCGTTGCGGGCAAACATCCGGCCAAAGGTTACGATGTTCGCCACCCGGTCCTGGCCGTACTTGTCGGCACAATACTGAATGACCTCGTCACGCCGGGTATCCTGAATATCGATATCGACATCTGGCATACTGATACGGTCCGGATTTAGGAAACGTTCAAACAGCAGATCATACCTAAGCGGGTCAAGATCAGTGACTTTCAAGCTGTAGGCGATAATCGAGCCAGCCGCGCTTCCCCTGCCGGGGCCAAACACAATACCGCGGTCTTTACCCCAGTTCATGAAGTCAGAAATAATCAAGAAATAACCGTTGAAGCCCATACTGTCAATGATGCCCAGCTCATAATCTGCCCGCTTCAGCACCTCTGGCGGAACGTGTTTGCGCGCCTCCTCAGTGGTCATGTCGTCGGCCTTGGTCTCGCTTATGCCGCCGTAGCGCCAGGCTAGGCCGCGGTGCACCAGTTTGTCCAGATATGTCTTTTCGGTTTCACCTTCCGGAACGGAAAATTCGGGGATCAATATCCTGCCTAGCTCGATTTCCAGGTTGCAGCGGTCAGCAATCTCCCGCGTGTTCAGAATTACCTCAGGATGATCTTTGCCCCAGCGCTTTATTATCTCGGCCGGGTCTTCGACGTGCAGCGGGTAATTCTTGAGCGTCATTCGCCTTTCATCGCTCAAAAACGATCCTGTGCCAACGCATAGCAGTATTTCGTGGGCGTCCTGGTCTTCGTGCTTCAAGTAGTGAGCATCGCAGGTAACCACCACCTTTATATCCAACTCTTTGCCCAGACGCAGCACCTGCTCGTTGACCTTTTGCTGCTCGGAGTTGGTCAGAGGGTTGTCCGGATGCCCATGGTCCTGGATCTCCAAATAATAGCGGTCGCCAAATACTGACTTGTACCAAAGGGCGGTTTCTTTGGCCTTGTCGTACTGATCTTGCTTGAGCGAGTCTCCGATCTCGCCGCCCAGGCAGGCGCTTGAAGCTATCAGCCCCTCGTTGTATTTCTCCAGCAAGTCATGGTCTATGCGCGGATAGTAATAAAAACCCTCTAGGTTCGCTGTCGTGCTTAGCTTCATGAGGTTCTGATAGCCCGTGTGATTCATGGCTATCAGGATGAGGTGGAAACGGTTCTTGTCCTTCTGTGGGTCTTTATCAGTGTGCTTTCGTGCAGCCACATAAGCTTCAATACCAACCAAAGGCTTGACACCCTTGGCCGTTGCCTCCTTATAGAATTCAACAGCTCCGGACAGCGTTCCGTGGTCGGTCATCCCCACAGCGGCCATGCCTGTTTCTTTGACATAATCAATTAGTTCCGGAATGCGTGTCAAACCGTCCAATAAGCTGAACTGTGTATGATTGTGCAGATGCACATAATCACTGGTATTAAGCCCTTTACCAGGCTGAGCGTCTGCCATATCCTCCTCGTTTCGTCCATTATAGTATAAACCAAAAAGAGTCCGCCGTGGCAGACTCTTTTATTAAAAACTTATTTACATTAATTCGGCTTCTTTAGGAATGCCTTCAGGTGGTCAACTGACTTGTTGGCTTCAACAATAGCCTTTTTAAGTTCTTTGTCATCGGCGTCGCCCTCGTGGACTGCGCTAAGTAATTCACGAGCCTTTTCCTTAACGACTACGGCCGTTGAAACGGCTTTCTCGATATCAATCTGCGCCTTGCCCCTAAACTCAACCGCCCTGCTCTTGGCCTCGGCAATCAATACACTAAGCTCGGTGTGCAGTTTTTTCAGTTGTTTTTCGGCCTCGGCAATGCCTCTCTCAGCGGCGTTTTTGATATCAGCACGGGTTTCCTTGCCGCTCTTCGGTGCCGTAAGTATCCCTGCAATGTAGCCGGCTGCTGCTGCGATAACCGTACCGATTGCAAACCTTTTTGCCGTCTTGTTCATAAATTAATCCCCTCTTTTACTAGTTTTACTATGTACTAAGTCCATGATAGTACGAACGAAGCGCAACAGGCTGAGGTTGCCGATTGTCTGGCGCAACATAACGCCGACTGACTCCGCTGATTCAACGAGGTTGTTAGTTTTGTCTGCTATTATCTCCATCTTCTTAATAAGTCGTATAAGGGCCAGTGTGGCAACAATTCCGACCGCGATAAAAACCGCAAGGGCCGTAGCTAGGATTATTACTAAAATTTGTTCTGCTGTATTCATAAGCATTATCCAGTATACGCTTTATTTCTTGCCGCCACAAATACGTTCCTGCAGAAACTCGGCGAACTCCGGACCGATATCATCACGCTGAAGCGCAAAATCAACAACGGTTTTCAGGTAAGACAATTTGTCACCTGCGTCATACCATTTGCCGTTCTGGGTCTCATAGGCGATGAGCTTCTTACCATCACCCAGCATTCGTATCAGCGCATCATTCATGTAAAGTTCTTCGCCTTCACGGACTTCCCTCTCGGCCTGGTGTAGATATTTAAAGATGTCGGGGGTTAAGATAAAACCGTTGCAGCTGGCAAGGTCAGAGGGCGAGGCTTCACGACTGCCTGGTTTTTCGATGATGGCGTCGACATCAATCACACCTGGACGCAGCTCGCGGCCGCCGGCAAAGCCGTACTGTTTAAAGCCCCTGTCTTCCGTAATGCGCACACTACAGATAATAGGCGCCTGGAACTCCTGGTATGCTTCGATCATCTGCTGAAAGCAGGAGGGCTCGGATATGACCAAGTCATCGCTCCAAACATACAGGAACGGCTCCTCGCCAATCAGGTGTTCGACATCCAGAAGAGGTATGCCATTGCCGTAGATCGGACGCTGGCGGACGTAAACGAAGTTTGCCAGATCAGCTATTGCTTCAACCTCCCTTATTAGGTGGGCTTTTTTCTCACCGCCCAGCTTGAGGTTGCCTACTAGATCCTGGGTTGGGGCGTCGAAATGGTCCTCGATGCTGCGTTTATTCTGCCCAGTTACCAGTATGATGTCTCTGATTCCGGCATCAACCAGCTGCTCTACCAGATATTGGATGATCGGCTTGTCAATGAGAGGGAGCATCTCTTTTGGCATGGCCTTGGTCTGGGGCAAAAAACGCGTCCCGAAGCCGGCGGCAGGAATTATTGCTTTCGTAGGACGTTTACTAAACATACTGTCTCCTTTACGTACACAGTTAAACACCACCGCTGCCGGGCTTAGGCGCCGAGTTGTTTCTTAATAATCTCCTGGGCAATGCCCGGATTGGCACGGCCTTGACTGTGCTTCATCACCTGTCCCACCAGAAAGCCGATTGCTTTCATTTCGCCGGACGCCACGTCTTCGGCCGCTTTGGGGTTTTCGGCAATAACTTTCTTGACTATTTCTTCAAGGGCACCGGCGTCTGATTCCTGGATTAGATCATGTCGCTTGGCAAATGTTTCTACGTCTGCCACCTGCTCGCCGAAGGTCAGAATTTTGACCAGTAGAGCCTTGGCATTGGATGAGCTCAGCTGTCCGGCGTCAACGAGCTTACTGACAGCACGGTAAACAGCCAGCCGCCCCTGGTTTGTAATGGCCGAGTTAGGCGTAACTGTTTCATCGCGGCGCAGCGGCACTTCCAGGTTTACAAACCAGTTTGCCAGGGTCTTGGCAAACTTGGTGTCGGAGATAACTTCTTCGATTAAGGCCAGGTAACTGACTTCCGGGCTATCCAGTTCGGCCTCAAGCAGGGTCACAGTTGCAGCGTCGTCTAGCCCCAGACCGGAAAGACGGCGGCGCCACTCGTCAGGCATAACCGGCATTTCCTGACGCACCGTTTCAATAAAGTCTTCAGATAACTCAACTGGCGGCAAATCCGGGTCTGGAAAGTAGCGGTAATCGTAGGCTTCTTCTTTGGAGCGCTGGCTGAAGGTGCGCTGTTTGGCATCATCCCAGCCACGGGTTTCCTGGGTAATAGCCTGGCCTTTTTCTAGCAGGCCGATCTGGCGTTCAATCTCATACTCAACGGCTTTTTCTACGGAGCGGAAAGAGTTGAGGTTCTTTGTTTCCGTACGCGTACCAAGCTGATCTGTCTGGCTGACGCTGACATTGACATCAAAACGCATATTGCCGTAGTACAGGTTACAGTCAGAGACATCGGCGTAACGCATCCTCAAATACAATTCACGGGCATAGGCCTTGGCCTCTTCGGCAGAATGCATATCAGGTTCGGAAACGACCTCCAACAGAGGCGTACCGGCCCGGTTTAAATCGATAAGGCTGTAGTCTTTGCCTGCCGGGTGGGTGCTCTTGCCGGCATCAGCCTCAAGGTGTGCGCGGGTTATACCAACTCGTTTTTCCTGGCCGTTTACATCTATTAACAGTTCTCCGGTAAGAATAATCGGCTGCTCGAACTGGGTTATCTGGTAGCCCATGGGCAAGTCAGGATAAAAATAATGTTTGCGGTCAAAGGTGCTGAATGCCTGCGGTTTTGCACCCAAGGCAAACGCGGCCCGCATCGCCAGATGCACGGCTTCTTTGTTCAGGACCGGCAGGGTGCCTGGCAAGCCGAAACATATCGGTGTAATCAGTGTGTTGGGGGCCGCCTCACGGGCATCATTGCCTACAGCGGCAAACAATTTCGTTGCTGTTTTGAGCTGCACGTGGCATTCAATGCCGATTGTGACTGTGTATTTACTTCGTATTTCTGGGCTTAACATCAGGAAGCGCTCCTACGTCTTTAAGTGCCTGGCGGATGCCAATCAATGCCTGTTTGACATCAGCCTCTTTGAGCCTGGTCTTGGGCTTATCGTCTATTTTATTACGCAACTTGTGCCCGAACCAAACGCCATCGTTGTCTGTAAACAAACGCTGCGCCTTAACCATCCGCTCACCCATATTATGGCCGCCGATATGCTTTTTTTTAAGAGCCCTTTCAAGCAGATTGTCGGCATCGACTATCGCTTCGGCCCATTTGGTTTTATCGCGAAGTTTACTCTGTAATGCCTGCCATTCTTTTTGAAAATACTTCGGCATTTAAATTCTTCGGCTTGCGATAACGCCAAACAAAAAAGGCAGCTAAGCCCAGTGCCAAAATTACTGGCACAATCATTAAAATCATTTCCATTGTCTTTCTCATCTCAATAGTTCCTCTGCCGCTTTCGCAGCCCCGAGCAATGCTCTGTCTGCTCTTTGCGGAGCCATAATCTGAAGTCCTACGGGCAGACCGTTGCTAGTTCCGGCCGGTACGCTGACAGCCGGTATGCCCACCAGACTCGGACCGACGGTCATGACATCAGCCAAATACATCTGTAACGGGTCGCCAGCGTTCTCTCCGATCTTGAAAGCGGTCGTCGGGGCAACCGGGCCGGCTAGAAAATCCGCTTCTGCGAATGCCTGGTTAAATTCATTAATAAGTTTGGTGCGCACTGTCTGCGCTTTGGTGTAGTAAGCGTCATAGTAACCGCTGGAAAGTACGAATGTACCTATCATAATCCGCCGCTTAGCTTCAGCACCAAATCCGCGCCCGCGCGACTCTGTGTAGCTGCCTTCAAGGTCGGTCGCTTCCTGATAGCTATATGGGTAGCGCTGTCCGTCATAACGGCTGAGGTTGCTGCTGAGTTCGGCAGGCACCACGACATAATAAACAGCCAGGGCAAGCGGTAATGACGGCAAACTTATTTCCTTTACTTCCGCGCCGGCTGCCCTCAGCTTGTCTGCCGCCTGCCTGATCTGTTCCTTAACACCCGGGTCAACGCCATCGCCCATCCACTCTTTGATAACGCCGATTTTCTTTCCGGCCAGTTCGGTCGGCAAATCGTCAACATAACTATTTTGATCTCGCTCAATTGTAGTACTGTCAAACTGATCCCGGCCAGCCATAACGTCGATTACATAGGCAGCGTCATCAACAGTGCGAGCCAGAGTCCCAACAGTGTCGGTGCTGCTGGCCATAGCGACAACGCCATAGCGGGACATTAAGCCGTAGGTAGGCTTGTAGCCGACACAGCCCACGAAGCTGGCCGGCTGACGGGTTGATCCGCCGGTATCCGTGCCCAAAGCAAACGGCACCATATCCAAGACCACAGCCGCGGCCGAGCCGCCGGACGAGCCGCCGGGTACTCGTGTCTGGTCTGCCGGGTGCTTAGTCACGCCAAAGTCGCTGTTTTCCGTGGAAGCACCGTGTCCAAAGGCATCGAGGTTGGCCTTAGCAACGCAAATTGCGCCTTGTGCCTCTAGCTTCTCTATAACTGTTGACTGGTATGGCGCTTCAAAACCGCGCAGCATATTGCTCGCCGCCGTGGTCTGGGCACCGATAACCAGAAAGTTATCCTTGGCGATAAACGGTACGCCGGCCAAACGCCCGGCATCATGACCATTCTTGACTGCTGCATCTATACTGGCTGCCCGCTCACGGGCGCGTTCAGCAGTAACCGCTATAACGGCATTGTATTCTGACTTTTCCTGAATTGTTTTTAATGCACGTTCCACCAAGTCGGACGCCTTCAGGTCGCCGGCTCGCACACTGGCGGCCAGCTCCTTGATTGAAAGCCACTGGTTCATGCTAGTATCCTTTTAACCTTGATCTGCCCATCTTGAGACTGAGGAGCTAAGCGTAGCAGGTCTTTGCTGCTAACGCCATAGTCCTCTGTTTCGTCTTCGCGCATTACGTTCGTTAAGCCGGTAACTTGCGTTGTCGGCTTTAGGCCGGTTACGTCTACGGACTGGAGCTGCTCGACGTATTTTAATATTTCGCTGAGTTCAGTGCGGTATTTTTCTATTTCTTCATCGGTGATAGTAAGGCGCGCCAAACGGGCCAACCTTAATACATCTTCACGTGTCAAATCTGCCATAATTTATTACTATATCAGATCGGCATAGGTCTCGGCAAAGGCTCGCTTGCCAACAGCTCAGCCGGCCACGCTATTAAGCTCTGACAAAAACGGCCAAATATTAAATTCTTGATGTGCAAAATCGAATCTATACATTCGGCCAGCTTTTGCTGTGGCTATGGCAGATTAAAACATAATATGCTATATTTAGCCACTTATGTCTGATCTAAATGAAATATTGTCTTCCCTGAATGATATATCTGGCCCGCAAGCTGATGATTTAATGGAAAAATTATCAGCTGCCAGCCAGTTGACGGGTAATATGCAAGATACAATGGTAGATCTTGGTGATGCCACAAGCAACGAACATCTGTCAGTTGCCAATGAAAGACTATCTGCAGTTCAAGAAGTACTCGGCGGCATAGCGGCCAGACTGACAGAAATGCGAACTGATGCAAATGCCTTAGTTGAAGAATGGTTTGGCGAGCAAAATTCTAGTGCTGCCCTTAATAACCACGACAGCCAGATTCTTACTCACTGTGAGTATCCTTCCACCTTAGTATTCCATGAGTGCGCTACTACAAATTCTGAAACGCGGGCTGAACAAGCCGCACAGGAACAGCCTCCAGCAGAGGAAATTGCTCGCGAAAGCAGTGAAACTAAGCACTTTTTGGAGCATGAGGCACAGTTCCATTCCGAGATGGATCGAGAAATAGCACTGGATATCTTAAGCAAACTTTCGGCGCGGTGCGAATTCGGCCGCATATCACCAACTGAGTACCTTTACGCCCTTGCTTCGCTGAGAGCACTGACGCCGGTAGACAACGGCCACGGAAAACGCAAGATTAACGGCAGAACCATCTCTCCGGCACAGGAACGGTTGATTGCATCAAGGCTTAAAAGTAAAGAGGTAGATATTACCGGACCAGACAGCGGCTGGGGCCGCCTGCCCCAAGAAGTTAGGCGTGAAATTTGTCGTCGTGGATCAGGTATACAGCTTGAGCTGACCAGCAACTGCACTGTGGGCTGCAGTTTTTGCAGTTTTGCCGCAAAAGGACCCATAGCAGCAAAAGCGTCCTTCGACTCTGCTGCGTCGCTTATTAAAGAATATACAGCGGAACAATCTACCCGGTTTGACCTAATAAGGTCCGACACATTGTATTGGAACACTGATCCTTTTGACGTAAAATGGCCAGCCACTTCAACAGCCCCAGAGCGTGACTACAGCGACATCGCCAGAGTACACCGGAACCTACGCTATGGTGGCAAGCGCTCGCTTTTTACCTCAACGGCAGTACCTCTGGGCGAAGAAATGAGAGTGCTCAAATTTGCCGACGATTATATCGAGCGGACTGAGATTCTCGGACAACCCAGAGTAGGCAGGATATTTTCCACACCCCAAGTAGAAGGCAGAGATAAATTCAGACTATCTATGACCAAAAGAAACGAAGGCAGAGTACTGCACATCCTGCGTGTATTAGACGCATTAAACCCGAATGGGCTACAGGGGATCATTTTAAACCGCACTAGCGACCATACGGCAGTACGCGGCAAAGATAAATGGTCAAAGCACGAGGATTCTGGCGATGTATCCGCGTGGGATGTCCTAGGTCCTAATTGTCGTGACGGGATTATAATGAGCGTCGGCGGCATGAGGCGAGTAATAATGCAAGGCGCCTCACCGGAGCGCCCAGATGGCGAGCTTAGCCTACCAATACAAGAAGCCAAGGGAGACGAAACTATATACACAATTCCGCACCATGCAGAGCAGCCACCCCTAACAAATAATTCTCGCCTACGAGATATGAAATACCCAGCTACTACTGTTACAAAAATTCGTAAAATCGCCGGACACCAGGGCGCCGTTATAACACAGAGGGTAATAAGGGACGATCCGCACCGTTCACTGCTTAATCTAGCCAACGTGCTTGTTCACATAGAAGAACAAGAGCGAACTGGCGGCGCACTAAGTGAGGAGCAAATACATGATTTCTGGCAGCTATTCATCCGGGACGTAAGAATCTGTGGCGCAGCATAGCGCCGCAAGCAATAACTGGGTTATGCGGCAAACGCTAAATTCCATAAGTAATAGATTCGGCTCTAGGCCAGCTCAGTAAGAAACTTACACCTTGCTAAGCTCACTTAGCAAAGGCCAAATATTAAATTTGCAGCCCTTGAGATCAACTGACTGTTGCATCATTACGAATGCCGGCTCGCCAGGTGCGGCACAGATATTGTTCTCCCCAAAGCCCAGCCTGTGGCCTGTTTCGTGGTTAATCATCAGCACTCGATAGTCCTCAATGTTGCCACCGGCCGCATTCCAGGGGTCTGTACCGCTTTTCCAGCGGTCCTCATTCAAAATGACGTTAGCTCCGACCTGGCAGTTGTAATAGCTGTCACATATAGAGCCGAATGATGCCATCTGCCCGGCCGAGCTCATCCACACAGTATATTCACAGCCGCTATCAACATAATCAAATGCCATGTTGCCGTTGCCGTTCCAGCCGCGCGTATCAGCATACGTGGCAGCCAGCTTGCCGATTACTCCGCTCAGGTTAGTGGCTGCGCCGCGCCCTTGCACGCAATATGTATGGGTCGGGCTGCCTTTGGGCGCTACAGCAAAACTCATGGGCTGACCGTTATTGAGCGCGTAACCTATGGCTAGTATCAGGTCGCTGCGGTTGGCGGCAGCAGGAGCGATTCCGTCCAGATACACCCCGGCCTTCGCTGCTGACAAGGCCATAGATTGGCCGCTGGCTTCATACCATCCGCCGATAATCTTCTCGTCAGGCGTAACCGTTTTTCCTTGATAGGCCAAGCTGATTTTAGTTGTTATCTGTTTTTTAAGAGCAGCAATGTCGGTGCTCAGATCGGCGGCGGCTGGCGCTTTTTGTATTACCGTCGGTACTGCCACAGCTGATCCTCCCGGCCTGATAGTATTTAGCAGTTCTTTTTTTAGGGCTGTGCTATCGATTTTGTAGCCGTCTTTGGCGGGAGCTTCAACGAACGCCTGTCCGTTAAACTCAATATGATTTTTGACAGGCTCTTTTGACAGAGCCGTATTCAGATCTGATGCCGATGCAGCAAAAGTGTCTTCATCAAGATTTATCTGCAAAGGCACTGTATGGCGCATGAACAGGCTTAACAGCGGCAGCCAGGAATGGGTGCTTTTTAGAGCCGCAATACTTGCGTCAGCGTCGACATGCACGCCAGTCTGCGCCGGCGTTAGTGTTTTGGACTTTTCGTTTTTGGAAAATTTTAATGTCTTTGGCAAAAGTGAGTCTGCGGCTACCTGTTTGCTCAAGCCGCTGTAGGCTTTGCCGCCCACAGGTACGCTGCCCAGATAGTAATTAGGCAGCACCTTATTAAAATAGATTAGGTAGGTCGCTATATTCGCAAGGATGAACAAGCCTAAAAGTATCAGCAGCAAATATAGCACTAGCCGCTTCTTTTTGTTCCGGTTGTTTGCTTTTTTGTCTAAAAACTGGCGGTGGTCGATAACTCTCATACTTACATTTTAGATTTTATATCAGCTATGATATCACGCAGCTCTGCTGCTGTTTCAAACTGGAGGCTAGCTGCGGCCATTTCCATTTGGGCGGACAGGTCTTTCAAGAGTGACTTGTATTCGTCCTTCGGAATCTTCTTGAGGTCAAGCTTAGCCCGTTTGGCCTCTTCGGGCAGATCAGGGCGCAGGCCTTTTTCTATGGCCTTGCTGATGCCGGTCGGCGTGATGCCGTTTTCTTCGTTATATTCCCGCTGGATTTTGCGACGGCGATCAGTTTCGTCGATTGTTCGGCGCATGCTGTCGGTAATGCGGTCGGCATACATAATTACCCGGCCGTCAACATGGCGTGCAGCCCGGCCTACAGTCTGAATCAAGGCCTGTGCGCTGCGCAGAAAGCCCTCTTTGTCGGCGTCCAAAATCGCCACCAACGAAACCTCTGGCAAGTCTAAGCCCTCGCGAAGCAAGTTAATGCCCACGACCACGTCGTAAACCCCCAGACGCAAATCACGTAAAATGTCCGTACGGTCCAGGGTGTCAACGTCACTGTGCAAATACGCTACCTTAATATTCAGCTCTTTAAGATAATCTGTTAAATCTTCGGACATCCGTTTGGTCAGGGTTGTAACCAGCACGCGTTCGTGCCTGTCGATGGTTTTTCGGATTTCGGCGATCAGGTCGTCTACCTGGCCGTCTACCGGCCGCACATCAATCGGCGGGTCAAGCAAGCCAGTCGGCCGGATTACCTGCTGAGCAGGCTCAGGCGAACGTGACAGCTCGTATTCTGCCGGCGTGGCGCTTACATATACGGCCTGGTTAACGTGCTTTTCAAATTCCGTGAAGGTTAAAGGCCGGTTATCCAAAGCGCTCGGCAGGCGGAAACCATGCTCCACCAAAACTTCTTTCCGCGCCCGGTCGCCGTTATACATGCCGCGTATCTGCGGCATGGTCATGTGTAATTCATCGACCAGCAGCAGATAGTCGTCCGGGTAATAGTCCAGCAGTGTCGCCGGCTGGTCGCCGGGCTCCCGGTTGGTAAGGTAACGGCTGTAATTTTCAATGCCTTTCACAAAACCGGTTTGCTCCAGCATCTCCAGGTCGAATTTTGTGCGCTGTCCCAGGCGCTGCGCTTCCAGCAGCTTGTTTTCTCTCCTAAATTGAGCTAGTCGCCCCTCCAGCTCGCGCTCGATCATGCCCAGAGCGGACTTCAGTTTGTCGTGAGGCGTAACATAGTGCGAACCCGGGAATACGGTCATGGCCTCAGGCTTGCCCAAAATCTCGCCGGTCAAGGGATCGATTTTCACTATACGCTCGATTGTATCGCCGAAAAACTCAATACGGTAAGCTAATTCCTCGCCTGCCGGGTAAATGTCAACGACGTCGCCGCGCACGCGGAAAGTGCCGCGGTGGAAGTCGATATCATTGCGCTGGTACTGAATGTCGGATAGCTGCCGCAACAGCTTGTCGCGCACCCGGCGCTCGCCAGTCTTCAGGCGGATAGACAGGCCGTCGTAGTCCTCCACCGAGCCAATGCCGTATATACAGCTAACACTGGCAACGATAATCACGTCGCGCCGGGTCAGCAGCGCATCAGTGGCAGCGTGCCGCAGCCGATCAATTTCTTCGTTTATCTGCGAATCTTTTTCGATGTATGTATCTGACCGCGCGATATACGCCTCTGGTTGGTAATAATCAAAGTAGCTGACAAAATAATGGACGGCGTTGTTAGGAAAGAACCTCTTGAACTCTCCGTACAGCTGGGCGGCAAGGGTCTTGTTGTGGCTTAAAACCAGAAGTCGGCTTTTGGGTCTTCTGGATAACGTTAGCCAGTGTAAAAGTCTTGCCCGACCCGGTCACGCCCAGCAAGGTCTGGTTTTGCAGACCGGCATTAATACCATTAGTCAGCTGCTCAATAGCAGCCGGCTGGTCACCGGTCGGCTTATAATCGCTCTGTAGCTCAAAACTATCCATCTAGACTATTGTATCAGGTCTGTTTAGGTCAGCCCCAACCTACATCTCCTCCCCAGAGACTGTGAAATCGGTTTAGCTAACCGATTTCAGCCGAACGCTGTATTAAACCTCCGGGGGAGGTTTAATACAAGAGTGCGCTCTGGGGAGGAGATGTAGGTTGGGGCTGACCAATTCAAGAACGGGCCTAGCCCGCGATAGACGGCTTGTCTGGCGTGCTGTGCAGGAACCAGCTGTAATCGTGTTCTCTAAGTTCGCGCCGCAGGTCGGCGTACTTCTTGTCTAGCACATCAATGATTTTGCTCACAAGTCTCTCCGGGTCATCATCATATATAACCAAGTCGTTTTTTGGCGGAGGCAAAATTCGCATCAGCTCAGGAATCATATCAGCCGCACCGCCGCTGCCAATTAGTACTCCGCAAGGCTTGTGTGCTTCCAGGGCTGACGTAAACTCGTGCAAGCTGCCGAACCGTCCGCCTACAGTGATGACTGCATCACTGCTTTGTACAAGGTACAGGTCTCGGCCGACATAATTCAGTCCTGTGTAGTTTATAAAATCATAGACGTTAAATGGCAGGCGGTATTTATGCATGTGCTCGTGCAGACTGCTGGCCGGCGAAAAACCAATGCTTACCCCGCCGTGCTTCTTAGCTCCGAGGGCCGCATAATACGGCAGCCCGGCTGTAGCCCCAGTCGTCAGGTTGTGGCCGTTCTTAGCCACTGCCGCACCAATCCGTTCGGCCAGGTGGTTGGCGGTTTTTATTGTAGGGCCTCCGGCTGCGCCGGATGCGCAGATAGAGTATTTCAGGTAGGCGGCTTTTACATCGAAACTCATATTATCCTCTTTTTAGTTGTTGAATGAAGGCTGCTCATTTGTCGCTACCGTTTCCGGAGCTAGCTCCGCTGATAGTTGCCTGTGGACAGCTGCTTCCAGGTTATCCTGATTCAGATAGCGCACCATCAATTCGTGCCAAAGACTGTTGCGGACAAAATGAACAATGCGGTCGGCAAATGGCAGATGGTTGCAATAGCTTAGCGCGACGTCCAGAACGTTGCAAGAAACGATTTCGTTATCGTGCAGCAGGCCCAGACATTGGGTGTCCTTCCAGAAATTCAGACTGGGCTCCAAGCCGGCTATTACGTCTTCGCTGACCACCCATTGAAGATCATCAGGCTGAACGTGCGGCTCAAAGATCTCAGGATGGTACGAGTTAGTAAATTTTGCGTAATATCTTTGGATCATACGCCAAGGCACAGGCTGCCCAGCCAAAGACGCTGAAGTAAACGGCTCAGCCACAGACGACCTTTGAATGACCTTTCCAAAGTCAGGCTTGACCTGCTGTAGTTTGGCATACGAGCTATGAGAGCGTATACCGTTTATCTCCTCCAGAGCTAAGAGCAGCGTAGTTATTGCCAAACCGTCCACCGCATGGTCGAGCGGCAGCAAAACCAGCGTACCGAGCTCTGGGAACGGCATCATGTTGTGCCTGTTATTGTTGACATATCTGCTTGCTAATTTCTGCCAGTGCTTCGACAAAGGATGAACGATTGCAATTTTACGCATTTCAAAATCAGTCGGGCTGAGCTTGGCATATTGGTCGCGAAAATTGTTGTGCCAGGTATCAGTTTCGGTGATTGCGGCAGCCGCATAGATAGCCCCTACGGTTTCGTGCTTGAGCATTAAATCCGCAGAGCGGTAACCGAGCTGTTTCATTGCGTTTTTTGGTATCTTTTTCTTGAGGAGCTTTTTGGCTACGCTGCTCTTTAGGGCAAAGCACTTCTTGGGCATATCGTGTTTGTCGATAAATCTCTGCACCTGGCGTACCACGCTGCCGGCTGAGGCGTCTTCAGCGACGTTCAGGGCCTGGCGCACTTTAGCGTCATCGGCCTTAAGCCTCTCGTGCAAGGCACTATACAGTTCAGGCCCGCTGGTGTCATCCGGGTCCAGATTCAGGGCGGCAATTTTCTGGCGCATCCGTGCCTTGATTTCACTGGTCAGCCGAATATCAGTGCTCGGAGCACCGGCAGCTTTCTCTAGCTGCCGGATACTCTGGCTGAATCCCGGCTCAGCGGCCCCCAATGCTTCTGACAAAAAACGCGTCATATCTTTTTACAGATTAACACAAGCACCTTTGCCGCGCCAGGCCGTCACGGTCGCCCGCTCATTGAATTTTGATCGAAAAAATGTTACAATATAATAATATGTTCAATCAGCTACCAATGGCTTCTGCGCCGCCGCACAACGACTCCGAACTTCTTGCCATTCATGACCTTGACCCTGATATTTATATTGATATGGTCTGGCAGGCCTCTACCAACCTGCACAGCCCCTTGGCCCTGGATTCGGACGCAGGCCGGTATTTCGCTCCGGAACGTATTGTCCGAAACGACCCAGACACTGTAGCCTCAATTGTCGGCCATCTCGTAACCCGGACCATTGAAGGTCCGCATAGAATAGATATAGAGCAGGCTGCTATTTTAGTGCCGACCCCGGTTCAGGCCTATGAACCAAGCTGGCTTGCTACTGCTTGGCGCAAAGCACTCCATCGTCCGCCTGCTGCATCAACTCCGGAGATTATCAGGATCGAAGTGTGGAGCGTTCCTGAATCTGAATAGCTAGAACGCTACAGGCTTGTAATCGCGCGGTGCGTGATGCAAATACTGTAACAGTTCTTTTTCTTTCAAAATGCCTGCCTGAGAACCGACTTTTTGGCAAACGCTCATTGAGTTTATAGGGCCCCAGCGTAACGCGTCTTCCAGGTTCATTCCCTTTACGGCCGCAGCTACAAAAGCCGACGAAAACGCATCACCGGCACCGGTCCGCTCAACCGGCGGAGCCGGATCGGGATATAATGGCATCTTTAGGCGTTGCTTGCCGTCCGAAGCATAGGCACCTTTTGGACCGTCAGTAATCACAACAACCTGCGGCCCCAAGGCATGCAACTTGTCCAGCAGGTCGTGTACGTCGTCGTGGTTACCGCCGCCGACTTTGGCCGCTTCCTCACGGTTCAGTATTAGAATAGCCGTCCGCTGGTAAAGCCGCCTTAGCCGCTGGGCACCGGCCTGCATCTGGAATGTACCGGGCTGGAAAGCCATCAAAACGTCAGGGTTTGTTTCCAGCCAATCAGCTATGCGATCGTGGTACGGCAGTGCGTGCTCGCTCAAGGAGCTAAAATATATCCAACGCGGCTTTTCGGCTTTGGCAATGTGTGGCCAATGATAGTCATACTCTTCGTGCTTAACAAGAATGGTCCGCTCTTCCTTGTACCATAGAACGAAATGGTAGTTGCTCCTTTTACCCGGGTTAATACGCACAAAACGAATGTCTACCTTGTTCTTGCCGAGAGCCTCGATAATCTCCCGGCCCTGTTGGTCGGAACCGACGTTAGTCACATAGGCGCATTTTAGGCCCATACGGGCAAAAGTTACTGCGGCGTTACTGGCATTACCTACCCCAGGTACGACCTCGGACCTTTCAAAGGGCAGCTTGGCACCAAACGGCATCATCAGCCATTTACCCTGGTCATTGTCCACGACCTTCGCGGCTTCGTTTGGCAATCTTATAAAGGCGTCTGTTACTACGTCGCCGACACACAAGACGTCAAACTGCTGCATTGCTTTTTCCTTTGTCATGTTACTTATGTTTATTGTGCCATGAGGGGCTGTTGCTTAGCAAGGTCAACATCGCCGCGCAACGAGTTGACGTCAGAAAAAGGCCCGTGCTAGTATGCGGCTTATGGAAAACTTAGCAGCATTAGGCGAGAGCTTGGGTCTAGCTCGCCGCATGGCTCAAGAGGGCCGTGATATGGCACATACCGTAACACCCGAGCGTCAGCGACTGGCGGACTTAGTCGCCGAAGCCTTAGCAACACTGAAAGTTGTCGATCAAACTATGGCCGCAATCCGCGAGGTTACGCCAGTTGTGGTCGACCAAGTCGATGAGGCCAATGGGAAACTGGCGGGTGCCCGAGATTTGATGGATGAACAACGAGGCAAACACGCACGGTCTGCAGTTTCGCATCTTAGCGCTGCCGAGCAACGCTTAGGCGGCGTTCCGGAGTGGAACCTTTCCTGGAGAGAACGTATTGCACAGCTCAACGACTTCAGCAAAGGAGTGGACGAAAGCACCGGTGAATCGAGAGTTTTCTTAGAAAGCATGGGCGACACTCTAGGATCTACGACTGAGACTGATGAGATTAGCGAGCAAACAGCCGCAGGCATCGCCGACATCGAGCAGTATGCAGCCGAAGCCGGCGCCCCGCTTGAGCAACAATAGTCTAAACAAAACAAGAAGGATCAATTGACGCACAAAATTGCGCGTGCTATATTCCGCTTATGAGTAATCTTGGCGAACACACAGAAGCACTGACCGATGCCCGGGATAAAGTAGTTCTAGCATTGTGGGGGGTAGAGGCTTATGGCGAATCAAGGCGCAAAGAAAACGTTAGAGAGGCAGCAGCAAGCGCCCTCAAGAAGCTTCGCACTGTTAGCGGATTATTAGCGAGCATAATAGACGATCTGCCGCCCATTATAGATAGCTATAGTGAAGCCCACGGCAAACTATGTGAGGCTACTGACGAATTTGCTGCCGCAGGCCAACAGCAGGACGTATTAGAACTGATGGATTTGGCTCAGAATCGGCTTGGTGGCACTATTCCGGAAGGCCCATCCTGGATAGCCCGTTTGGGCGAGCTGGCAGCCCTTGCAAGACAAGCAGGGGAGAGTATCGAAGCAGCCAATGGACCACTGCAAGAAATTTGTGCATCCATGGCGCCCTGCCGCAAAAGCTTTACTGAGACAGCGCACGAGGCTACGCAGCTAGTTGAGCAGCGAGCCGCTGATGCAGGATTCCCGCTTCCGACAATACTGGTTTCATAAAGCTCAGACTGTGCGCACTGGCGCGCAACGAATTGTGGCACGGTCTATATGCACGATAGTATCTGTTCATGATGAATTTATCTGAGATAGGCGAACAATTATCAGCTGCTCGCAATGCGGCACAACGCGGCCTGGAGGTGACTAACGCCGTAACCCCTGAGCGCCTGCGAATACAAGAAGCCATCGCAAGCGCACTTGCCGCAATGCAACTCGTTGACCAGGCCATGGCTGTTGTCAAGGAAAATGCCGGCGCTCTTGTCGATCAGGCACAGGAAGGACATGCTTTGCTCTTAGAATCTGAGCAGCTGGTTATTTCGGTGGGGGGCGGTCACCCAACAGCCAAGAGCGCCGCTGAGCACTTGGGCGCAGCAGAAGGACGCTTAGGCGGCATGACTGACTTCAATCCTTCCTGGACAGAAGATCTAAGCGAAATAAACGACTACGCGAAAGGCGTCGTAGACAGTAATGCCGATGCCAGAGACTACGTCCACACCATCCAGGACGTACTGGTCGGCGAGCCGCTAGTTGAAGTTAATACCGAGGGCGGGCACGGCATTGCACTGATTGAGCATTACGCGGAGAGTATCGGTGCACCGCTCGCGTCACAATAATTGAGCCGATGTACTTGCGCTCAACGCGTCTATAGGTCCTGGGCGTGCGACACGAAGCTGTCGTGGTCGAGAGCTGATTCGTCAAGCTCTCCCTTGCTGGCAGCTGAGGCAAGCTTCAGCTGCTCGTAGAATAGTTGGCTGGCTTCTTTGTGCGCCTGGCGGTTCTTTGCCCATGCCTTAAGAACAGGATCCTGCAGCGCCCGCGAGTAAGAAAAGGTTAAACCCCAGGGATGAGGCCCTTTTTGAACTATCTTGTTCAAGTTGATAAAGGCATCTTTTGAGGTCTGCCCGCCGCTCAAAAACACTACGCCGCCAAGTTCATTTGGCACATGCTGGTGCAGCACACGAACAGTCCTTTCAGCCACATCATCGTGGTTTATCTGAATGCCGCTATCTTTGCCCGGCAGCACCATACTGGTCTTGAGGACCGCGCCTGGCAGGTGGACGCGAAAGGCCCGCATTGTTTGGAATAAAATATCGAGCGTGTGAGCGATTACTTCTTCGCAGTGCTCAATGGTGTGGCTGCCATCAAAAAGCACCTCGGGCTCTACTATCGGAACGATGCCGGCCTCCTGGCAAATGCGGGCGTAGCGCGCCAGGGCAAAAGTATTGCCTCCAATACATTCGTCAGTCGGTATGCCATCACCGATAGTTATTACCGCCCGCCATTTGGCAAACTGTGCGTTCGCACCGTGGTATGTCGTCATGCGCTCAGGCAGGCCGTCCAGGCCCTGGGTCAGCTTTTCGCCCTCAAAACCCGGAAGGTCTATTAGACCTTTGTCTACCTTAATGCCGGGAGCTACGTTATGCTGGCGCAGGTATTCACGAAAAACCTGACCGTTGGACGCCGATTGCCAGAACGTCTCATCAAACATGATGACGCCGCTCATGAATTCCTCAGCCCCGGGGGCGGTCAATAATAGCCCACGGTATTCCCGCCGGGTGTCTTCGGTACAAGGTACGCCTACGGCATCAAAACGCTTAGCGCACGATGCATTACTTTCGTCTGCCGCCAATAGTCCCTTGCCGCGGGCTACCAGTTTCTTCACAATCTCTTCTAATTCTGATGTATCCATATACCAATTATACTGCTTACGCCTACTTGCGGCCAAGGAGATCGTGAGCAGCTAAGGCGATATGCACTGCATCAAGGCCAAAGAACTTGTACAGTTCTTCTGCTTCGCCGGACTCACCGAACTGTTCCTTCATGCCGATACGGCGCATACGCGTCGGGCATTCTTCGCTTAGCAATTCGGCTATTGCTCCGCCAAGCCCGCCGATTATTTGTCCTTCTTCGGCAGTCACAACCAAGCCGGTTTTTTTGGCGCTAGCCAATATTGTCTTGTCATCAAGCGGCTTGATTGTCGGAACATGTACGACCTCGGCGGAAATTCCGTCCTTAGCCAGCATATCCGCAGCCACAAGCGCCTGATAGGTCATAGTGCCGGTAGCGGCCAGCGTGACGTCTGTTCCTTCACGAAAAACGTAGGCTTTGCCTATTTCGAACGGCGTTTTGTCTGTAGTGAATACCGGCGTTGCTTCTCGGGCCATCCGCATATAATTAGGTCTGCCATCCACTGCCATGGCCAAGGTAGCCTTTTCGGCTTCAACAGAATCGCACGGCACCAGAACGACCATGTTCGGCAGTACCCGCATCAGGGCTATATCTTCAAGCATCTGGTGTGTGGCACCGTCCGGGCCGACGCTCAATCCGGCGTGCGAGCCAATAAATTTTACGGCCTGGTCGTTCAAACAAGAAGTCGTACGAATCTGCTCCCAGTTACGGCCGGGGCTGAATGCCGCATAACTGCCCACGAACGGAACCTGTCCCATAGCCGCCAATCCGGCGCCGACAGTTACTAAATTCTGCTCGGCAATGCCGGTCTCGAACATTCGATCCGGATAGGCTTTGGCAAATTCACCCATCTTGACGCTGTCAATAAGGTCGGCGCAAACGGCAACGACGTTCTCGTCCCGCCTGCCCGCTTCCGCAAGGCCGCGGCCAAAGCCAGCCCGCACCGGTTCTTGTTTGATGTCCTTAGCCCGAATGTCGTCTATTAAATGCATATCACTCATATTAGTCTGCCTCACTCCTGATCTTCCCTTGCAAAGTATGTATGTTGCTCAGAGCGACTTTAGCTTGCTCATGGTTGGGCGTTACACCGTGCCAATGAAAGTCATATTCCATAAAATCTACTCCCTTGCCGGGAATAGTATGCGCCATGATACAAACCGGCTTTTCGACTATTGCCTTGGCCATATTGCAGGCGTCAATCACCGCTTCTACGTCGTTGCCGTCAATCTCGATGACATGCCAGCCAAAGGCTTCCCATTTGTGCCGCAGATCTTCCAGCGGCATGACTGTTTCTGTCTGGCCGTCGATCTGAATATTATTGCGGTCAACTATAGCTATCAGGTTACTAAGCTTGTATTTGCTGACGAACATCGCCGCTTCCCAGATATTGCCCTCGTCCAACTCGCCGTCACCGAGCGTAACATAAACCCATCTGTGTGCCTGTTTCTTCAACCGCATAGCCAGAGCCATGCCGGCCGCCTGGCTTAACCCTGAGCCTAGCGGCCCGCTGGTAGTTTCCAGTCCGGGCAAACGTGTCCGTTCCGGGTGGCCTTGCAGCCTTGAGCCTAGCTTACGGAGCGTCCAAAGTTCTTTACGCTCAAAATAACCGGCATGCGCCATAGCCGCGTAGCGCACCGGCACACAATGTCCGTTGCTCTGAACTAAAATATCCCGCTCATCCCAATCCGGATTTTTGGGGTCGTGCTTCATTACATTAAAATACAATGCGGTAAAAATGTCGGCCTGTCCGAGAGAACCGCCCGGATGGCCACTGCCTGCCAATTCGAGCATCTTAATGACATCGCTGCGGATGTCGTTTGCCATCAGTTCTAGTGCTTCGATTGAAAATATTTGTCTCATACTGCTTATGATTGTAGCATGGACATCTGAATGTCACTAACGGCGTTGGACAGGCCGGGACGCCGCGGCTTCCAGCATTTCGTATGCGGCCTTGGGGTCTGCGGCATGGTGTATGAACCCGCCGACATTCAGCACCTCTATGCCGCTGGCAACCAGGAGTGCTGCGTTTTGATCGTTGATGCCGCCATCCCAACCGATCTCCAGTTGAGGCTTCAGTTGCTTTAAGCGCAAAGCCTTGCCCAATAAACGGGTGTCGGCCTGGCCGCCGAAGTGGCCGATATTGCCTGAAAAAATCTGGACGTGATCAATTAGCTCCAAAGCGGATTCTATGGCGTCAACACCGGTTTCCGGCTTCAGGGCAATGCCCACTTCTATGCCGTGGTTATGGGCTTCATCGGCAAAATCGGCGAAATCGCCTTTGGCCTCGGCATGCACTACTATCAGCTGCGGGCGTAGGTCCAACAACAACGCAGTGTGCTTGAACGGATCCTCATACATCACGTGGACATCAGCGCGCACGCCGCCCGGCCACCAAATCTGATCTAGCGGTATCAGCTTAACCGGCGTAAATATGCCGTCTGCTACATCAATATGTACGCGCAACGCAAACTGAGCCACCCGTTCCATTTGCTCACGGTATTCTTCTGGATTCTGCGCCGTTACTGTCGGACAAATTGTCGCTGCCATATAAAAATATTTTTTAGGATTATGTTAAATAGTATAGCGCTTATGCCTACCGGATGAAAGTGTCGCGCTTGCTAGCCCAGCTGATCGAGTTGCTGAATGCGCCGCTTAAAACGCGGTGCGCCGGCAAAGGGCGTGCTGAGCCAGGCGATAGCCAGCTCCAAGGCCTGCTTAGAGTCCATGTAACGTGCTGGCAAGCACAAAACATTGCTATCATCGTCGTTGCGCGATGCGCGGGCTTCGTCGAGGCTCCATACCAGACTGGCACGTATGCCCTTATAGCGGTTGGCAGCCATGCACATGCCTTGACCAGAGCCGCATATCAGAACGGCCCGCGGGTCATCGTCTTTACTGGTCTTTATAGAGGTAATTGCCTGAGCCGCGAACTGAGGAAAGTCATCCTCGGGGTTTAAAACCTTATCACCGGCGTCAACCGCCTGATAGCCGGCCCGCCCCAACTGCTCGAGCAGTTCTTTCTTCAATTCAAAGCCGTTATGATCTGCTGCTATAAACACTACCATTTCTTAATGGTACTATTGGTCAACGTTCTTTTCAACAATTCGGTTTAAGCGTGTTCTTATATATTCTATTTTATTTTGTATGATCTTTACAGCCTCATCGGTCATACGCAACAGAGTCGCTATATCCTGATTACTCTTAAGCTTTGTCTCTATTTTTTTATCTAACTGTCTGATGCGGGGTTCGGCCAGCATCCATCCCCGCACAAGCTGGCTATAAGTCCAAAAAGCGCTCCTGCGGGTCATCGCCCAGCCAAAATCAAATAGGCGCTGCGCTTGCTCCCACGCAAGCCCGGACCAGTCAGCCAACCTAGGCTTCAGCCCTTGCCAGAGACGCGACAGTGCGCTTGGCTCACCGGGAATAGTAACTGCTACCACCGGATCTTCTTTGCGCTTCTTGGCAGGCCGGTCTGCTTTGGTCTGGTCGATATCGACCGCAACAGCCGCAGCTTCTTTGGGCTTGCGATGTAGCAGGAGCTTGACGCCTCCAGCCAATTGCTTGAGGAAAATCAGCACAAAGGACAGCACAAGGAAAACACCCAGCAAGATGTACATTTGCGTCGAGCTTAGAACAATTTTTGTGCCAGGCACAACACCGGCGGTCACAAACTGTAGCAATGCGTTGTCAAATGATTCGATTTGCAACAAATTCCACAGTCCAACGACCGAAACCAACCCAATAATAATTTTTACAAGCGCTCTCGAACGCATAGCATTACCTATGCACAAGTGTATAGTAAAAAACACAATTATTCCAGAGCAATTTTGCAAATATTTGATCTAAAATTGCGGAATATGTTGTTGCAGGCTACTTGCCACGCAACATGTTGCCAACGTCGGCAACAACTTCCACCATGCGGTTGCAATAACCCCACTCGTTGTCATACCAGGCTACGACCTTTAGCATATTGCCGCCAGAAACCGCAGTGAGCTTAAGATCGACAATCGCGGAGTGACTATTACCGATAAAATCGCTGCTGACCAGCTCCTCGTCGGTCACTGCCAAAATCCCTTGATAATAAGGTTCGGCTGCCAGTTTCTTGAAAACATCGTTTACCTCGTCGACCCCGATTGTTCGCTTTGTAATGAATACTGCGTCGCATAACGACACAACCGCCGTTGGTACATGTACACTCAACCCCCCGATGGAACCTTGCAGTACAGGCAGCACCAGCCCGGCAGTGGTCAGTGCCTCTGATGCCATCGGCACCAAATTAGTGGCTGCGTTGCGCGCTTCACGCAGCGAGTTAGCCGGAGCGTCAAGCAGACGCTGGCTACCAGTGTAGCTATGAACGGTAGTTATCATTGATTTTTCGATTCCAAAAGTACTTTCAATAACTGCTGCTATCGGCGCGACACAGTTGGTCGTAGGACAGGCGCAGCTGACAATATCGCCGGAACTTTCCAGTTTATCTTCGTTGACTCCCAGCACAACGGTCGTGGCATTATTGCCTTTGGATGGCGCGCTCAAGACAACTTTCTTGGCCCCGGCAGCAATGTGCGCCTGTGCCTCTTTAGACTCCGTAAAATCGCCTGAGCACTCGATAACAACATCTATGTTCAGTTCCTTCCAAGGCAGTGCTCCCGGGTCCTTTTCGGACAGAGCTCTAACCGGCACGCCCTTTACTATAATATTCTGCCCGTCAGTTTTGACTTCGTGCTGATAGGCGCCGTAATTGCTGTCGTGTTTAAGCAAATGCGCCAGGGTCTTGGCGTCAGCCAGGTCATTTATAGCAACCACTTCAATATCGCTGCGATCAAAAGCAATCTTAAAGGCGTTGCGCCCAATCCGTCCGAAGCCATTAATTGCCACTCTCGTCTTTGCCATGTTTCCCCCTTGAGAAAAATAAAGGTATTATCAAATTCTTATAGTATTGTACGAGGGGGAAAGCATTAGTGCAATTATCGTAATGTCTAAACTGCCCCGACCCGCCTAAGATAGTCTGAAACGGAAGTCTGAGTACTAGCCGGCAAAAGCCTACTGCGCGTCGGGGGGCATGGGATGTGCCTTGCTACTGCTTTAGGTACCGCCGATTTTGTCCATATAGTCGACCATATTTATCTGAGTTTCCAACAGCACCCCAACTGCGCTGCGCAGCTTGTCGGCCGACTCACGAAGAACTTCGCCGACATTGACCACTGCACGGCTATCAGAATATGGTTCGAGTCCAAGACCTGCCATGAGCATTGCTTGAGAGGCCTCGCCCGCATTGACCTTAGAGACATCCAGCAAGTTGGCTATACGAATAATATCCTGTCCTAGCTGGCCGACACTATCACAAGGCAAGCCAGCTATCTGCTCGTGCATAGCCCTCATGCAGCCTTGGTAGTCATTTGCGCCTTCGCGGCGGGTATTCACCCAGTCTTTTAGATAAGTGGTAGGTTTCTGTATTTCGCCCCTTACAAAGGACTCCCACTCCGCAATCCTACGCGCCGCCTCGGGCAACCCTATGGCTTCGGCTGCCTTAATCCGATCTTGTTCTTCGCCCCTTTGTCCGACCGCTAGGAGTTCACGCATCTGCCGAGGACTAAGGACACGGCTGACTAGGCGCAGTCCGGCCAGGTCCCCGGTCAACATCCCCCGCAGCAGCATATCGTGCACGTCACCGGCTGGTACGCCTGTTTCTCTGGACACTTTCATGGTTAGCTCTTCGCCTATTATGTTCAGATCCATGTAGCTTGCTAGATATGTTGTTTGGCCGGCTGTATGCAACGAGTCCACAGTAGCGGTGTCTGTAAACATCTCATTAAGGCCCAGCGAAATCGGTGAATACCCGGTATGCATGCCTGGCGTTAAAGCGCGTATACCATCATCCCCCACCGACACATCAAACTGCCATCTCTCCCGGGCCACGCGGTGCCAGGTTTCGTGCGCTGTAAAGGACATCTGCCAGTAGGGGTTGTCTGTCCTCCGCCGCCATAGGATGCCGGCAACCTCATGAGCGCAGGCTCCGTCTACTATAAGGTTCTCTGCCATGTTTGGATATGCTCTGCGTGCCGCTTCCTCGTAGTCTTCTTGGGTTTCATAAACATGGTAATCCCCAACCTTTGGCAACTTGTCGCGCACATCAACACCAAGCCTTGCAGCAGTCGCAACGACCGCCTCCTGCATGTCCAATATCATCGCCAGTTCTTCTGGCGTTTTTCTGACTTCATTTCCGTGGTCAAAATTATTGCGCCGACCCTCGAGAAAAGCGCAAAAGTCGCCTTTCGGCGTGTCCCGGCAAGGACCAACAAACTCAATGCCTGGCTGTTCAGCAGCCATAACGGCTATCCCCCTGTTACTAATCTAATAGCTTATTGTCGATAACATAGCTCAGCATGGCGCGCTGGCGATGGTATTTTAGTTCCCGTAACGCTTCATTTAATGGCATCCAGACATGGTGGTCGTGTTCCTCGCTGAGGGTAACCTCCGGCTGCCCGGTGACTCTTTCCAGGAACACAACCCAGGTTCCGCTGCCGAAATCAGTAACGTCACTTAGGGCAAACACCAGCCGGGCGTTTTCCGCTGCTATGCCGGCTTCTTCCCGTGTCTCACGCAAGGCAGCCGCCCGGATTTCCTCGTTTTCTTCAACCCACCCGCCAGGAAAGTCCCACTCTCCGGGACGTCGCTCGTCAGTTTGTGAGCGCCTCAACAGCAACAATTCGTTGCGTTCATTAACCACCAGAACTTTAGCAACGACAAATGTCTTCATAACTACTGCTTCTGGTACCGCTCAATCAATTCTTTGATGATTTGCTTGGCTGCTTCAGCGTCGCCCCAGCCCAAAACCTTGGTTGAACCCGGTTTCTTCAAGTCTTTATAGTGGTTAAAGTGGTGTTCGATCATCTGCTTCCAGCGCTCACCAAGGTCATCCAATGTCTTGATGCTGTCACCTGTGTTGCGGTCGTCTGCCGGCACAACCACGATCTTGTGGTCGCCTTCGTTGTCGTCTTCAAAGTTCAGGATTCCAACGATACGTGCTTCCAGCCAGATTCCGGTTGGCAGGGGCTGTTCCGTGACTATCAAGGTATCAAGTTCGTCACCGTCTTCGTCAAGGCTCTGGGGGATAAAACCATAGTTCACTGGCTTAGCAAAAATCGCCGGTTCAACGCGATCAAGCATAAAGCAAGCCCGCTTACGGTCCCATTCGATCTTCATTATCGAGCCTTTAGAAATTTCAACAACGGTATTTACCGTTCCGTTTTGCCAATCACCAGGCGTCAAAACTTGGTTAAAGTCAGCCATAGTTCTCCTTCACATGCGCTGTTAGTCTAATCGTATATATTGTACACTGGTGTTATTAACATGACAAAAATCATAGGACATCGTGGCGCGCGCGGACTGGCGCCGGAGAACACTCTGCCCTCGTTTGCGGCTGCTCTCAAATATAATGTTGATGAGGTCGAGCTTGATGTTCGGGTCACAAAAGACGGCCAGTGCGTGCTAAACCACGACCCTTGGCTGCACGACAAAAAGAATCGACCGCTGCGCCTAATCCGGATTGCCAATTACCGGCTCGCCGAACTGCGAAAGATAAGGCCCGATCTCGCCCGCTTTGATGATATCGTCAGGTTCATAGACCACCGGGTGCCGATCATTATTGAGGTCAAACCAAAGGTGCCGTGTGCTGAGATTATTATCGCCATACGTAAACTGCTGGCCGACGGCTGGAGCCCCAAAGAGTTGCGCCTGGCCTCGTTCAGCCAACGTACACTGAACGAGCTGCAGTTCGCGCTTCCCGAGATCGAGAAGGTCGTCAATGCCCATTTGTTTGGGGTAAGTGCCACCTGGCGTGCCCGGCGCTTAGGCGCCAAAAGGATAGCCTTGAATCATCACATGATTTGCCGGTACATTGTCCGGATTCTACACAAAAAGGGCTACAACCTGGCCGTACACTCACTCAATAATCCGAAAAAAGCAGCCCGTTGGAGCAAGTACGGTTTGTTCGCAGTCGTCACAGACCGGCCAGACCTCTTCCAAAAATAATATCTACAGAAAACTAAGCTTTTCGCTTAAGCTCATCCAGGTATTCGCTGATGCTGAGAGCCGCAGCCGCTCCGTCTCCGGTGGCGCCAACGACTTGCATCATTGCGCCTTGGCGTACATCACCGGCAGCGAATACGCCCGGGATTGAGGTAGCAAATTTATCATTCACCTTTATAAATCCCTGGTCGTCCAGGTCAATTTTGCTTCCTGCCAGGAACTGGGTGTTTGGCACCAGACCTACAAAAATGAAAACTCCGTCTGTCGGGAAGTCAACTTTCGTGCCGGTTGTCTTGTCTGTGCCGACCACTTTAACGACTTTGCCGTTTTCGCCCACAACTTCATCGGTCGTAGTATTGAAGTGCACCTTAATCTTATCGGCACTTTTAGCCAGATCCTCTTGCAATACGTCTGACGCCCGCAGATGGTCGGAGCGTACCAGCAAATCAATGCTGCTGGCAAATCTAGCCAGGAACAACAACTCCTGAACAGCGGAGTTACCGCCGCCAACGACTACTATTTTCTTGTCGCGGTAAAAGGCGCCGTCACAGGTTGCGCAATAATGTACGCCGTGGGCGTAGTACTCTTTTTCGCCTGGTATTCCCAGCTTTCTGTAGTCACTGCCCGTGGCGATCAGAACTGCCTTGGCCAAAAACTCGCCTTCGGTAGTTTCCAGACGCTTATATTTGCCGTCGTCAACCACAGCCTTGACGTCAGCCTGTATTTTGGTTACTTCGCCCAGTTCGATCCGGGCACCAAAACGCTCGGCCTGCTGGCGCATTTTGTCGGCAAACTCCAGGCCCGGGACACCTTCGGGAAAACCAGGGAAATTATCTATCCGGTCTGTGATAGCCGCCAGGCCGCCAATCACACCGCGCTCAAACAACACCGTGTCAAGATCTTCGCGAGTGGTGTAGATAGCAGCCGTCAGGGCTGCCGGACCAGCTCCGATCATAATAACGTCGTGTACAGGTGCGCTAGAAGGTGTCCGATCGTCCGCCATAAAGCCTGCCTAAGCTACCGCCGGCGCCAATTTGGCAAGATTATATCCGACCACGACTTCTCTGCTGTCGTCGTGCTTGGTAATAACAGTTACCGGTACAGTCAGGGCGCCGCTTAGAGCTAAAGCCTCTGCCTGCCGTTCCGGATTCTGGTCAAGATTTACGATATCATAGCCAAAGCCCTTGGCGTCGAGCCATTTCTTTACCATTGCGCAGTAGGCACAGGTATTAGTAGTAAAGATGGTGATATTTTTGACCATACGGACCCCTCAGTTTGTTGGTTTTAATGCTTATCTTTATTATATTTAGCGCTTATTCTTTTTACAAGACGCTATATATTGTGTTTTTTACGTTGTTACTCATTGCCCCCTACGCTGTGCAACGTCACGTCAAATACTAACGGAGCGTTGGCCGGGATGCCTGAACCTTGCGGCGGGTTAGCTCCATAAGCCATGTCGGCCGGTATCAAAAGACGCCGAGTACCGCCGACCTTCATGCCCGGGATGCCGTCCTGCCAGCCCTTAATAACGTTATTTAGACTCAGCGCCGCCGGCTGACCGCTGTCTAATGAACTCTGGAATATAATGCCCGAGGCGGAAATCGCACCCGTGTAATCAACTACCACTGTATCGCCAGCCTTGGCCTCTGTGCCGGTACCGACCTTAAGGTCCTCGGTCTGCAGCTTGTCTACCTGCGCGACAGTAACAAATCCTTGCAGGTTAGTCCCTTGCAGCTTCTGGCCGCCAGTACTGTTTGTCTCTGTGGTCTGATTCACGTTCTTCGCCTCCTTATTATCCTTAAACATCTGCCAAAGCACCACAAAGCTCGTGCCAAACGACACGGCAAAAAATAGGATTGCAATAGTCAAAGCAAAAATTCGATCACGCTTCCGCGCCATATGTCCTCCAATAAGTCTCAATCAGTTTTATTATACGCGACCTATAGATGGCTGGCTAGGCGGCAATGTCGTATTTTTTGAGTTGCTTTTTGCCTGATTCGGTATGACGGAGTTGCAGCCTGAGCAGCTCGGCATATATCCCGTGCGTTCCTGCTAATTCGGCCGGAGAACCGGTTTCATTAACGCAGCCTTTTGACAAAGTCACGATCTGCTCGACATTCTGGATTGTACTTAACCTGTGGGCAATGATAATTGTCGTGCGTCCTTTCATCAAATGAGTTAAAGCCTGGTGCACCATATTCTCACTCTTACTGTCCAGGCTGCTGGTGGCTTCGTCAAGAATAAGTATCGGCGCGTCTTTTAACAGCGCTCTAGCAATAGCTATACGCTGTTTTTGACCGCCGCTGAGCTTTAGCCCCCGTTCGCCGATTTCGGTATCATAGCCCTTTTCAAAGCCGGATATAAATTCGTGGGCGTTAGCAGCCTTGGCAGCCTCAATTACCTGTTGCGCTGAGGCCTTCGGGCGGCCATAAGCAATGTTGTCATGGATTGTTCCGCTAAACAAAGCCGGTTCCTGAAAAACAACCCCGATATTAGCCCGCAAGCTTTCCTGGGTTACACGGCTGATGCTTTGGCCGTCGATGCGGATTTGCCCGTCTGTAATTTCATATAACCGCAGAAGAAGATTGGTCAGGGTAGTTTTGCCTTCGCCGCTTTCACCGACCAAAGCGACCTTGGTGTCGGGCTTAACTGTAAAGCTTATACCCCGCAAAACAGGCTTGTCAGTATCATAGGCAAAATGGACGTTATCGAAAACTATCTCACCCCTTTTAACCTTCAGCGATTTGGCGTCAGGCTGGTCTGTAATCTCCGGTTTAACGTCCATGACCTCAAAGTAGTCCCGGGTGTTGGCTACAGCGCGCTGGGTATTGTCCACGATGTAACTAATACTAAAGATGGGGATACGGATTAACATGGCGTACTGGATGAGCAGCACCATAGTGCCAACCGTATATCTGCCGCGTGCTGTTTCGATAAAGATATAGGCAAAAACTGCAAAGAAAAGCAGGTTGAGGATCAGGCGTCTGGCAATATCCTGCCTGTGCCATAACCGGCTCTGAGGCAGGGTCTCGGCTACCACTTTATTTGCATGGTCATTAAAGAACGACAGTTCACGCTTTTCGCCCAAAAAACTCTTCACCACCCTGATCTGGCCGATCAATTCTGTGAAACGGCCCATGCTGATATCTTGGTGCTTGTTTATAACCTTCTGGTAGGTCTGCCATTTGGCGCTGGTCCGCTTTGTGAGCCAGATGAATATCGGGTAGAGCGATGCCAGCATCAGAGCTACCTGCCAGCTAAAGTAGGCAACGACCGCCAGAGACAACACCGTACTAAAAATAAACTGTAAAAGAGTATTGCTCATCATTTGCATGAACTGGCTGATCTGGGATATGCCGCGGCTCATGCGGTTGATGATTTTACCGGATAGTTCGGTATCAAAATAGCGCTGCGGCAGAGTGGTCAAATGATCATAGTATCTTAGGCCTAATAATCGTTGCAGTTTGGCCGACATCATGTCACCCAGATAGCCGCTATAGTTGCTGAGCAGTGTTTGGCCGACGTCGGTCAGAAAAATTAAAACGGCAAAAAAGGCGACCAGCTTGACGTCAACCTGCCCGCCGCCAGCCAGCTTGGTGATTTCATCGACTGCGCCCTTGGTAAACAACGGCTGCAACTGGCTCATGACAGCCAGCAGCACTGTAAAGGCCGATATTCCAGCGTAGTACCGCCACAGCTCTTTCGTAAACTTAATTATCCGCCAAATCTCTCGCATACCGGACAGTATAAACTATGCTCACCAACACTGCTATGTCGTTTGAGGAAAATGGGGGCTACCAGCCGCCGCCACCACCGCCACCACCACCGCCTCCGGCAAATCCGCCGCCGATGCCGCTGCCGGCTGCGTTACTGGGCGCACTAAATGCCGTGTTGACCGCCCCGGATACGCCCTGATTCAACGAAGACACCAGATATATAGCGCTGAATGTGGTCCAGTTGCCGCTATACCAATCCGGCGGGGTGCGATAGATATCTTCGAACTTCTTGGCCCACTCGCCTTCTACGCCGAGAACCATAGCGTATGGCAGCAGCTTCTCGAACAAATCAACAGTCCTGGCCGGTTCTTTGCTCTTAGGGGCATATTTGGCATCAGGGCTTTGCAGCATTTTAATCCGGTCAGCCTCTGCTGTCTTGATATATAGTTTCAATCCCATGATATGCTCTTTGGCTTCAACGCCCTTGACCGTGCGGCTTCGGGCAAAGACCAGGAATAAGATTGCCAGAACCAAGCCGAAAACCGTACCCGTAATAACACCAACTATAGCCATCTCATCGTCAAATGCCGCGATAGTGGCGATTAGGGCCGCCAGCCAGAGGGCAAAAATAAATACGCAAGCCAATATGAATCGTGCAGTAACCGGGTGCCGCTGGAAGTACCCTTGGCTGAGCATCGCCGACTTAACGTCTTTGCGCAATCCGGTGGCAACTTTGTCCAACTTGAACTTGAGGTCGTCAAGGCCGACTTCTTTGCCCGCGCCGCCGCTGCCGAAAATTCCGTCCATTAGAGTGATCTCGTAAGGCGTCAGACCTGTCTTGGAAGTTTTTAACAGTTTCAGTGAGTACTTGGTGCTAGTGCCGAGCAGCTTGCGGTCTTTTTTATTCTCGATAATTCTGATGTATCCGCGGATAGCCAGGTCGATTATCGTGGCCGTGATGTCCTTGTTGTCGGTCGAGAAGTCAATGATCGTACCGACTTCGATGGGGCTTAGCTTATGCGGGGCGTCATATTCGGGAACAATAACTCCATGGCCCTTGGGGTCGCGCCCGCGCCTGAACCAGTATATGAATGCCGGTAGGGAAACTATCAAAAAGGTCAGCAGAAAGCCTACTATCGGTCCGGCATATTCAGCAGCTGTCTGATACCATTTTGCAGGCTGGAAATAACCTTTATTAAAGCCGACAGCGATCGTCAGAAGTCTCCTTGGGCAATAATGCCTGCGAAGTTGAAGCCTCAATCGCCTGCTGGGTTTGGTCGTACAAAATTCCACAGTCCCGGGCGTTGACCCCATAAGATCCGGTATAGCAGTTAGCCGCCGTCGGCGCCCTGGCATCCTGGGGCAAGTGTAGCATTAATTCTACTTTGTCGATCTGCTGACTCCACTGGTCGCCGTTGATATCCCAGTACAGCTCGTCGTGGTCTTTGTAGAAGCTTATTACGTTGTGTACCGTGTAGTCTATTGTATATTCCTGATAGCCGGTTACCGTTTTGTCGGGGTTGCCAATCTTGAGGACTTTATTGCCGTGATCACCGTAGGTCGTATACTCGGCCGGGGCGCCGCTGTCGGACTTGACTGAGTTTATAGTTATCTGCAGGCGGTGTTTTTTGTACGAAGTGGGTATTGCCCGCAGAATGCCGTGATTGGCGGCGCTGAAGTTGACCCTGATGCGCTCGTTGATATGCAGCTCTCCCTGCGGGTCCTTGTTGGTCAAAGTGTAGTCAGCCTTAAAGGAGTTGACTACGAAGTCATTGGCATCAGCATAAACCGGGGCACCGGCCAAGGGCAGCAGTAAAACAGCCAGCAGCGCCAGGCCGATGGCAAGCCTCAGCCTGCCGAAACGTCTTAACGCCAGATTAACCTTGCGACCGTTACTAGAAGTATTAAACGGTCTTGTCATGGCTAAACCTTTTCTGCGTTAATTTCTTGCCTGGCTGCTTGGGCCACGGATTCCAACAAGCTGTTTACTTCGGAATCTGTCAAAGTCCTTTCGAAGCTGGCGATCTGAATGCGGAGCGTGACCTGTTTATACTCTGTGTCGTTCTGGCGCTGGTAGATGTCCAGAGGACTGAGCTTGTGGTATGTACGGTCCGGACGGTTTCTGTCCAGGTGGCCGGCCACAAAGTCATAGACCTTGGAGTACGGCAGATCTGCCGGTACTTTAAGGCAAAGGTCTTGTTCAACAAACGGGAAGCGCGGCAAGGCAGTGTAGGCCTTTGCCTTACCGGCCTTAAGCAACGCGCCGATGCCGATCTCGAAGGCTGCGGTTCTTTCCGGCAGCTTGAAGCGTTTTCGAACGGCAGCGCTGAGCTCGCCGATAACGCCGAACCCCTTGGTTGAACCTTTAATGCAGATCATTGCTGTTCTGGGTAATTCGAACGGCATATCCATCTGTGTGGCATGATTATGCAAAGGCAAATAGTCAAATTCCACGCCGAATTTAGCAGCCAGGGTATCCAGGAATTTACGCGCCTCATAGTAGGCAGCGCCCGCTACCGAAGTTTCGGATGCCGCATAGACAAAACCGAGATTCTCGAATTCTAACGGCAGCCCGTCTTTATCGACTGCATCTATAGCGTGTACCTTGCCAATTTCGAATAACGCAAACTCTTTGTAACCGCTCTTGATGTTCGGGTGTACGCGGTCAAGCACGCTGGGCACGACACTAAGCCGATAATACTGCAGGTCCGGGCTTAGGGCGTTGGATATGCTGAAGGCATTTTCTTTGTTCTGCCCTGCCCTGTCCAACAGTTCGCCATGCACGAAGCTGTAGGTCATTATTTCGTTTGCGCCGCTGTCTGCCAGAATATCGCGAAGCTTAGTCTTGAGTTCAGATACACGATTTTTAGCTGCAGGCTTGAGGTCGCGCTTCGGCAGCTCAGGAGGTAGTTTGTCGTAGCCATTAAGTCGCCCTACTTCTTCGACTATATCCTCTGGGATTTCAATGTCCGTGCGCCAGAAAGGAGCTGTTACCGTCAGGCCTTCGCCCCGGGTTTCGACCTTGAATTCAACATTTGTGAGCAAGCGGGTTATTTCCTGGGCTGAAAGATGCCAGCCTAGGCGGTCGTTAATAAATTTGGGCGTAACAGTAACCGGCGGATGCACGCTCTGATTTTCGACTGCCTCATTCGGCAGGTGTTTATCGTCTATCACCGCCCCGGCTACCTTGCCGTCGGCATAGCGCCGAATTTCATCAACTATCTTGGCTAAAACTGCCAGGTTCTGGAGCGGGCTTTGTCCTTTGGTGAAACGCGTTACAGCGTCTGTAAACAAGCCGTGCGCCATGCTGGTGCGGCGGATAGCGTACATATCAAAATTAGCGCACTCCAATATGATATTCTTGGTATCTTGGTCAACCTCGGTATCCGCACCGCCCATAACACCGCCGACACCGATCAACTGACGGTCGGTGGCTATCATGATAGCCTCGGAACGCGGCTCGATTTCCTTGCCATTTAGCAGAGTAATCTTCTCGCCGGGTTTAGGGTAACGGGCGCACAGAACAGCCCGGTCAGCAGCGCACAACGTTTTTACCTTGTCATAATCGTAAGCGTGCAGCGGCTGGCCGGTTTCCAGCATAAAGAAATTCGTATAATCAACGACGTTGTTGATCGGCCGCAGGCCCATCTTGGCCAAGAGTATTTGCAGCCAGACAGGGCTTGCCTTAACCGTTACGTTGCTCATCGTTATGGCTGTAAAGCGCGGCACAAGTTCCGGCAGCTCGTTGCGTATTTCTAAAGGCAGCTCTTGGGCTTCTATGCCTGGAAATTCGGGGTCGGTGCGATACCAATCCGGGCTTTTGTACGGGCGGTTGTTGATACCTTCGATCTCGCGGGCAATTCCCAACTGGCCGAAACAATCAGGCCGGTGAGTGAACATTTTGTTCTCGATGTCGATTACGGCGTCACCAGCCAAGTTGTAAGCCTCAGCAAATGTCGTACCCGGCTCGGCGTCCGTATCCAGCTCCATAATGCCCTCGTGGTTGTCGCCGATAGTCAGCTCTCTGGGGCTGGCCATCATGCCGTTACTCATAACGCCGCGTAGCTCGCGGGCATCCAGCACAAACGGGTCGCTGCCAAACGTGCTTGGCACAGTAGCGCCGGGTGGCAGCCAAGCGACCTTTAGGCCCTCGCGGACATTGGGCGCGCCGCAAACCACTTGGACGTGGCCGTTTTCGTCACGCTCCAGGCCCTGGACCTTGCCGCCATCGTCAATTTTGCATACATGCAGCCTGTCGGCGTCAGGATGGTCCTGACAGGCAACAACTCTGGCAACCAAAACTCCTTCAAAACGCTCTCCAAAAGGCACAACCTCTTCAACAGCGCCCAGCTGGTCGCCGATCTTGCGCACTAAATAGTCTATGCCGTCAGGAGCCGGGTCTCCGGCGGAGCCGTATATTTTGTTTACGGTCTTAATTGTATTTACGCTAAATTTCATTACCGGCCTCTTTGATCTTCTGTTGGATGGCGTCCAGTTCTTCATCGCTCATCGCCGGCCCATCACTGGTTTGGATGTACCCGGGATATGCCGGGAAAAACGGTTGCTGCTTGGGGAAATTGCTGCGGTCGGCTGACATAGCATGCATCGGGAACAGCTTAGCATGGACGTGCGGCACGGCTTCGCCCTCAAAAACTAGCGCCACCCGCTCCAAGCCGAAAGCCTTTTGTAAAAGTTTGGCAACTTTTTTGGCTGCGGACATCAAGCCGGCGATTTCCTCGTCGGGCATATCGAATACGTAAGCGCCAGGATTTTTCTTTGGAACTACCAACGTCATGCCCGGAGTGTTCGGCCAAGGAGTCAAGAACGCCAGGTATGTGTCGTCTTCCCAGACCTTACGACTGGGAATTGTGCCTTCAGCGATTTTTTCAAACAAGGTCATTTCACTCATTGCAGCTCCTTAGAGATCCGTTTGTCCAGATAAGCCATAGTCCTGCTAAAGGCCTCCTCTAAATCGATGCCGTATTCGTCAGCTAGCACAAATATGGACCACAAGCAGTCTGCCAGCTCGTGCCCTAAACGACTATCCACATCAGGATAGCTGCGCACGCCTTCTTTAGCCGCAACCAGCTTCATAAGATCGCCTACGTCGCCTACAAAACCCATGGCGTGGTCGCGCGGGGTCCACTTTTTGCCATGCTGCTTGATATTTAATTCGTCGTACTTGGCGCGAATCTCTAGCGCCTGTTTTTTTAGGTCTGATATGTCGCTCATGAAAATTGCCTCAAAAAGTCAAGTTTACCACTTTCGAAGTGCCGGATGTCTTCGATGTCATACTTCATCATTACCAAACGTTCCAAGCCAAAGCCCCAGGCAAACCCGGTGTAAACGTTGGGGTCGATATCTGCCATCTTCAGCACGCTGGGGTGAACAATACCCATGCCCATCAGTTCGATCCAACCGGTTTGACTGCAAACATGGCAGCCTTTCTTCTGGCAGAACGGGCACGACAAAGCAAATTCAAAGCTCGGCTCAGTGAACGGAAAATAAAACGGCTGGCTGCGGACTTCAATCGCCTGTCCGTAATATTCTTCCAAAAATTTCTTGAATGTGCCCATCAAATGTCCGGCATGAATGCCTTTATCTACATAGATGCCTTCAACTTGGTGAAATGTGTGCTCGTGCCGAGCGTCAAGGTCTTCGTTGCGGAATGTCCGGCCAGGCACTACAACGGCAATAGGCCGTCCCTCTTCCAGGTTGCGCTTATAGCTCAACAGCATACGGTTCTGCATGGTACTGGTGTGGGCCGGCGCGATAAACTGTTTGCCCTCTTTGTCGGTCTGAGTAGTCATAAACGTATCAAATTCGTCCCGGGCCGGATGGCCTTGCGGGAAGTTCAGGCTGGTAAACATATGGTAATCGTCATCAAGCTGGCGGCTTTCGTGAGCAGTGAAGCCCATGCGGTAGAAAATATCCAGCACGGCTTCCAACTCAGTGCTGAGCGGGTGGGTGCTGCCTTGGTCTGAACCGAGCAGCTTAGGGCGGGCGTCCGGTGCGGTGTTGGCGTCGAATGGCGCGGTAATATCTATCGGCGGCAGAACCTCAGCCTGCTCCTGGTGCTGCGCGACAAGCTGTTCCAGCTCGTTCTTGAGCTGGTTGATCTCTTTGCCGAATCCGGCACGCTTTTCCGCAGGCAAAGTAGGTATCTCGGCATAAAGAGCCTTCAGCTCCGTAGCTTTTAAAATATCTGATTTATTCTCGAGTTCCGCAAAACGTCCCTTGAGTAATTGGGCAATCTCAGCAATCCGCGTATCCTGGTATTCCATCTTGTTTTAATTATAGCAAAGTTTTTTACTCTTGCCCTAGTTGTCTGCCGCGCAATATAATCAGAGCATTATGGCAAATTTTTCTTTTGATATCGTCAGTGAATACGACAAAGCCGAGATGAATAACGTTTTCGACCAAGTACAGCGCGAGATGAGCAACCGCTACGACTTCAAAAACACGCCCGCGGCAGTGGAATGGCTCAACGGCGATAAGACAGGCCTGAAGATTACCGGCAACGGCGACTGGCAGATTGACGCCATATTAGATATCGTTCGCAAGAAGCTGGCCGCCAGGAACCAAGACCAGAAGGTTCTGGAGCTCAGCCGCGAGCCGGTCGTAGCCAACCTCAAAACCACCAAAGAAGTTCCCTTCAAACAAGGCCTGGACCAGGAGAAAGCCAAAAAAATCAGCTCTCTGATCCGCGAACACCACCCCAAGGCCAAGCCTCAAATTCAAGGCGATAGCGTACGTGTCACCAGCAACAGCAAAGACGAGCTCCAAAGCATCATGCAGCTACTTAGGGCTCAAGATCTGGATTTCCCTGTCAGCTTCAACAACTACCGCTAGCCGTACGTTTCTATACAACATCGGCAATCATAGAACATTGCGCTATAATTAAAACCATGAGCCAAAAAGCCGAGCTGATAGCAGCGGCCAAAAAAACGCTAAAACAAAACGACCGGGGGTTTTACACCGTACCGGCCGAAGCTCTTTATCCCCACCAGTGGTTATGGGACAGTTGTTTTATCTCTATCGGTATGCGCCATTATGATGTTGAGCGCGCCAAAATTGAAATTCTGAGTTTGCTGCGCGGGCAGTGGCACAACGGTATGCTGCCGCATATGATTCTAACCCCGGGCAAAGAAGAGCACCCCTATACCGGAGTTTGGCAAAGCTGGGTCAACCCTAACGCGCCTGACGAAGTCAGCACCAGCGGAATTACCCAACCGCCAATGCTGGCCGAAGCCATAGTGCGCATCGGCAACAAACTACCGGTAGTCGAGCGCCGCAGTTGGTACCGCCAAGTTTTTCCCAATCTACTAGCCTACCACCAGTGGATGTACAACGAGCGCGACCCGCACAACGAGGGTCTAATTCTTCTAATCCATCCCTGGGAAACTGGCTTGGACAATACACCGCCGTGGATGGCCGAGCTGAACGGCCATCTGCTGCCGTGGTGGATAAGATTCCTGCAAAAAACTCATCTGGAGGCCGGTTTGGGCTTTTTCCGGACAGACACCCGCCATGTTCCGCGCCAGCAGCGGCCGACGAACATCGAAGCAATGGCTCTGTATACTGCCCAGCGGCGTTTGCGGCGCAAAGAGTATAACATCAACAAAATTCTTGATCATTCGTTATTTGCCATCGAGGACCTGGCATTTAATTCGATACTCATTCGAGCCAACAAACACCTGCTGGAAATCGCCCACACCATTCGTGCCGACATACCCGACATCCTGCTAGCCAGTATGAAGCTGACCACCAAGGCTTTTGACGAGCTATGGGACCCCTACACCGAATCCTACTACCCGCGCGATTTTACCACCCACCGGCTGCTCAAAGAGCCAAGCGTCGCCGGGCTGCTGCCGCTCTATGCCGGATGTATCAATAAAGAGCGGGCCGCTATGCTGGTTAAAGCCCTGGAAAACGACCATATGTTCGGGCCGCCCTATCCCATCCCCAGCGCACCGCTGCATTCCCTATGGTTTGACCCCAATCGTTATTGGCAAGGTCCGACTTGGTTCTGTACTAACTGGCTTGTCATACAGGGATTGAGGCATTACGGTTACGACGACCATGCCGATGCCTTAGCCGAAAGCATGATAGAGTTGGCTCGCGATCGCGGCTTTTACGAGTATTACAATCCGCTGTCTGGTGAAGGACTAGGCGCTCCGAACTTCAGCTGGACAGCAGCCCTGACTATCGATTTGCTTGAGCAAGATAAGGCCGAAGAGTGAACCCAACACGGAGGCGGACAACGACATATGTGCGGAGTATATATCCGCAGCCGACCAGGAGTGCGCCTAAGCGCCCGAGAATTAGACATAAAAAGGTACTGTTGCTGCTGGCCGTTCTGGCCTTGGTTCTCGTTGTATATCTGCTTGCCGTCAAATATCCGTCATTCGGCCGCAGCCTGAAAATCGGCGGGTCAAGCCCGGGTGCGGGACTCGATAAACAATTACATACTACCAACGATCCAAGCAGTGTATGGGTTGTCGTCAACAAGAAACTACCGCTCAATCCCCTGAATTATGCACCTGGTGACCTAGTGACTCCCCATGCCGCCTTGCGCTCAAATATCACTGACGACGAAAGTAAGCTGCGGTCAGGTGCATCCCAAGCTTTCGAAAAGCTGGCTAACATCGCTGGCAGCCAAGGTCTTAACCTTAATCTGCAGAGCGGCTTCCGTTCCTACGAGCTGCAAGCAACTCTCTATGACAGCTATATAAAACAGCAAGGCCAGGCTACAGCTGATCGCCAAAGCGCCCGCGCCGGTTACAGTGAGCACCAAACCGGGCTGGCAGCCGATGTCGGCAGCGTCACTAAGCCGGATTGCAACCTTGAAGCGTGCTTTGCAAATACTAACGAGGGGCAGTGGCTGGCAGCCAATGCCTATAAATACGGCTTTGTTGTCCGCTACCCGGCAGATAAGGAAGCAATAACCGGATATATGTACGAGCCTTGGCATCTGCGTTATGTCGGTACGGAATTATCTGTTGAGATGCACGACCAGGGCGTGACAACTCTGGAAGAATTCTTCGGCCTTGGGGCAGCCCCCAACTATTAGACGGCTGGATTAGTCCTCGTCTAAAGCCGGCCTGTCGAGCAGCACCGGCTCAACACCGGGGCTGGAGTGGGCGATTTTAACTACGTCTTTGTCGATCTTCTTGAGTTCTTTGTGTGCCTTGTTGAAATGATTAACCGTCGTGCCAAGTGACCCGCCCAGCTTTTGCATGAAAGTCTCGTAGGTGGATATATGTCTGCCCAGTTCACCGACGCGCTGCTGGATTTCCTTGGCCTGCTCTTCGATCTGTAAGCTTCGCAGGCCCTGGAGGACGGTCTGCAGGTAAGCCATAAAAGTAGTCGGGCTGACAATAATGACCTTCTTGTCTCTGAAGGCATATTCGATCAGATCGCGGGCAGTCGTGTTGGTGTTCCCAACCTTATTGACCAGCAGATCGTAATATATGGCCTCTGACGGTATGAACATAAAGGCATAGTCCATAGTGCCTTCGCGGGGGCGAATGTACTTTGCTGTTTCGTCAATGCGGTTTTTGAGGTCGGATTTAAACGCCTTAGCCAAAACTTCCCGCTGGGTCTTGTCTTTTTCTTCCAATAGCCGGTTGTAGTTTTCCAAAGAGAATTTAGAGTCAACGGGCAAGAGCTTGCCCTTGTCCAAAATCACCACGGCATCGCAAATCATCTCGCGGTCTTTGTCGTCTTTGCCCAGCTTGTGCTGAAGCTTAAAACGTTCCGGTGGCAAGACATTCTCCAGTACCTGAGTCAAATAATACTCGCCCAGCACGCCGCGCTGCTTAGGGTTTTGCAGGACGTTTTGGAGCGTCTTTAACTCGTCGGCAACATTTATAACGCGCTTGTTTGTCTCGTCCAGCTTGGTCAGGCGCTCGGTAACGTCAGTTATAAGTTTGCTGCTTTCGCTAAACTGTTTCTGGATAGACTCCCGCATCATTTGCTGGTTCTTGTCGAACCGGTCAGCCATCTGCCCGTGCAGCCCGTCTTTCAGCTGACTGATGTCTTGGCTGAGTTTAGTTAAGTCTTGCTTCAACAATAAGGCAGATTCGGGGGCTGCAGAACCGCGTTCGCGAATCACCAGCAAGGCACCTAACGCCGCACAAACTACAGCCAAAATAATAACCGCTATCAACATGGTACTGCTATTGTACGCTGATTACGATCTTATTGTTAGTAAACTTTGAGCGATTCGATTAACGCCAGAGCTTGCTTGTAGACGCTGCTGGTGGTGAATTCTGTCTGAGGAACCGCATCAAAGCTTAGCGTATCATTACTGTCTGTGCCGTAGCCGCCAGCGAACAGGTAAACCGAGCCCTGAAGGTCAATGGCTGTCGCAAAAGTCTCGTTGGCTTTGAAGGCCACGCTGCCGGTAACGATAAAGAAGTTCAGGTTTGTCCCTGAGCCGCCAAAAGACAAGTTAGTATACTGCCGCTGCTGCTCTGTGGGTGCAGTATAGGCGATTACCTCTGAGGCCTTGATGGCGACCGCATTCTGAATTGTCGGCTTCATTCCGTCAGGTATCAAACCGTTGCGCATCTTGACCGTGAACACGCCTTTGGTTGTCGTGCCGTCTTTTTTGCTATACGTAACACTTGGTGAAGTGATGATAATTTCTGACTTGTCAGCATTTTCTTTGGCCTTCCAGTCGCTGCGGTAGCTAAAGCCCAGCCCCAATTTGTCACTCTTGAAGGTCTTAAGCTCGGATGAACCTTGGTCATTATTGCTCGTTTGCTCAGAGCTGCCGGTCTTGGTCTGTCCGGAGCTGGTGGCGGCTTTATCTTTTTTGTGCCCGGGGCCTGACGTAAAGAACCAATAGGCGCCGCCGGCCAAAGCCAGTACCACGATGACGATCAAAACAATCATCGGCGCCTTGGATTTTTTGGGTTTAGGGTAGCTAAACGGACGCACCGGCTGAGGTTGGGTTTGGGGTTGCATAGGAGCAGGCGGAGCAGCAACAGGTTGTTCTTGCTGGCTTGGATGCTCCGTGGGCAAAGGCGCGTTATCCGGCTGGTAGCTGCTGCTTTCCATTTAACATCTCCTTGAATATCTAAATTCAATCTACAACTGTTTGATGAATTTTACAACTATAGTGTTTGGCCTATAGGCCATACTAGATGACTATCTGAAACTTTTTAAGTATATAAATGCCCAGTCGCATAGCCGAAACCACCATCGCGCCAAGCGCAAAACCGCCAACGATATCCAGAGGCGCATGAACCCCCAGATAAATTCTGGACAGCCCCATCAACGGGATAAAAACCAGGGTCAGCCAGCGCCAGCCCTTAGGCAGATAAGGCCACAGCGTCAATACTATTATGGTCACAATCATGGTGTGCCCGGATGGAAAGCCCATTCCCGTTTCCGCTACGCGAATATGGGCGTCACCCAAAAACCCGGTAGGCCGCGGGCGGCCGATAAAATGCTTGCCGATAAGCGCCAGGGCATAGCCGCAAAAAATCGCCGCCGCCAGCTGCCACACAGCCCGGTACATCTTGAGTACAAACAAAATGATAACCGTACCGGCACCAATCCATAGGCTTTCCGGCGCGACGGTAACTGCCAGGAAAAAAGGCCGCAGCGTATCAGGCCAATCGTTTATATGCCGGAAAATACTCAATTCTACGCCGCCGAAGGTATGCTTGTGCGCGATTAGCGCCGTTAAGACGAACAGGATCGTACAGGACGTGAGCAATGCCGCCCAGGGCCATATTCGTTCAGGCTTTGCGTTTTCGTCTGCCAGTGGCGGCTGCATTTTTTTTGGAACAGCCATTTTTGATTTCATTATCTGTTAGTATAGCACAACCAGGCCGTTGCCCGGCTATTCGCCGCGGCGCCGGAGAAGCCATGAGTGGATACCGCTGATACCTTCGGCCTCAAAAATCTGTGCGGTTTCCACCAGCTGCAAACCTCCCTGCAAATGTGACGGCAAAAGCTCCCGCATAAGATCTTCCATCCTCATTATGTTAATAACTTGGCTATCCGTGTAATTAGGAAAGTGCTTCCGCAGCTTTTTGCCGGCTTCATCAATAGACACCCGCTCATGACGCGTATGGCAGACTTCGCCGACATCTAATAAAATCGCCCTGTTATTGCGGCGGTCATACCATATTGAGCAGTCTTTATATATAAGGTCGTGCCGTGCGGCGACGTCCAATAATTTGTCAAACTCTGCGGTTAAAAAGTCTACAGGCAGCTCGTCAATAGGACCAGCGTCTATCAGTTCACTGACGATTATAGGCAGGTGCCTGTTTCCAGCCATCCTCACAATGCGCTGGCGTCCGCCGAACATGTTCCGGCTGTCGCCATGGTTGCACCTTGTGTCTGGTGAAGCGTCTATCAGGACAACCGGACGTGGAGCAACGCCTTCCTTGCTCAAGACTGTCAAGTTTACCATCTCGCTTTCGACATCCGAATAATCCTCTGGCTGACAACGGAATACTTTGTAGACTCTGTCTGCATCGCGCAGCACAGTCGCCGTAGCACCCTCATCAGACAGTAAGACTGCACGCGTTCCCGGCAAAGCCCTCATAACATGCGCTTGGGCAATTCTGGCATTGTGCTCAGGATTACCGCACTCGGGCATATCCGCCTCTTCCAGGCCCATACCATGCTCGGGGTCACGAGGATAAGCGCCATAGGCCGGGCTTAATACCCCTTCGGAAAGTCTTCCCGGACGCATAGACCGCGCAAGGCCATCATCGCCAGAGCCAGTTTCTGCCAGCCCTATGTCTGCCGAATAAGTCTGGATAGCAATTCTGGCTTCGGATAGGTGCCGGATTGCCTCCCCGATTACGTCCGAGGCGCACCAAATTATATCTCCGATAACGGCCTCTCTGCCCATTACTACCGACAAGGCAAACACCGCAGCCCTGGCCCTATTCATCGCCTCATCAGCCAGCTCGATAGGCAGCACGTCCACAATAGACCCCAGCTCCTGACCGATACCTGCAAGCGTACCCTCTTGAGGGGGATGTTGGTAAGACATTCTGCAATGGTCCTTTTTGTATTATTTTTTTTCGGCGGCGATAGCCTGGCGAGAGGCAATAATAGAAGCGATAATCACTCCAATTCCCGCCAACCCGGTTATAACTTCCGGAACGGTCACGAATAGGCTTAAAAAAAGTATGCCTGCCAATATAGCGATTGTGTAGTGCGCGCCGTGCTCGATATATTTATAGCTGTTAAGCGTTTTTCGCCGAACCATAAATACCGTTAGGGAGCGGACCCACAGTGCACCAACGCCCAAGCCAATGGCGATCAGGATAATGTCGCTAGTTACCGCAAAAGCGCCCAGCACACTGTCGAACGAGAACGTGGCGTCCAGCGTCTCCAAATAGAGGAAGCTGACAAACGCGGCCGTGCCGACCTGCGTCCCGACATGAGTCTTCCTGGTTTCTTTCTTTTCTAATTTACCGAAGAATGCTGTCAGACCGTGGATGATGGTATAGACCAAAACACCTAGGGCGCCGGCTACTGCCGTAGTGCTGCCGTGATGGTTAAACGGCAATATGCTGACAAAACCCACAACCAGCAGCGTTATGGCCGGCGGCGCCCAGTTGCGGGCCAGTTTTCGCATCGAATGTTCGATGCGGGTCAGCCAAACAACTTCCTGCGTTTCGTCCACAAAGAAATCCAGGGCCAAAATCAGCAGAAATGCGCCTCCAAAAGACGACAACGCCGGGTGAGCTTGTTCCAGTTTCTCAGCGTATTCACCGGGGTGATGCAAGGCAAGGTCCAAAACATGCGACAGACTTATATCTGCCGTCAGCGCTACCAGCACTATCGGAAAAACAACTCGCATGCCGAATACGGCCACCAAAGCGCCGATTGTCAGAAAGGCCGTCTGCCACCAAGCCGACATCTTGGCCAGGATTTTAGCGTTGAGGATGGCGTTATCGAAGCTGAAAGCTACTTCTACGGCAATCAGGATCAGAGCGGCTGTCATGCCGCCGATGCCCTTGCCTAAAAATACCCCCACCAAGGCAACCAGCGTCAAGAAGCCTGAAAAACCAAAAATTCTAAATGGGGAATGCGGATGTAGGATACTATTCATTCTGCAACATTATACCCTTTGTTTACATTAATACCATCTTAAATAGCATGTTTCTTTTTTAAAACGAAAAATCAATTTTGTGCTCTGCGGAACTCTCTAGTAAACTTCCCCTCCGAACAAGCGGGGCCGCAGCATATATAGCCGCAGCAAAACCACACCGCAGTGCAGCATTAAAGCCCAGGCCAGTATTGCAAAAAAGAACCTGAACAGGCTGACGTGGAACGGTATCTCTGTCAGCAAGCTCGTATCCATCGCCAGTATCCATCGCAGCACCGGCTGGGCCATAATAACCAGCAAGATAGCGACCACTCCTATAAACAATCTCCAAGCGACCACCATAACGATGTTGTGAAGTCTGGGGTGTGGTATGACTTGGCCTTCACCCGCAAAGCTAACCTCACGCTTTGCGTTCCTCCATGTCCGGTAGCTTTTGAGGCAAAGTTCTATCAGGCCGAAGAACAATAGCCCCACAAAGCTCCATAATACTATTTGCAGCAGCGTATTCATTGTCCTGCTGCTCGAAAACGTCTCAAGAGAATCAAACATTCCGTTGATATGCTCCGCTACCACATGCCCGCCGAATAGTTCCGGCAGATAATTGTTCGAGCTAATACTGACGTACAGCGTATGCAAAGATACCAGGGCTAAACTCATTAAAAAACAGCCTGTCAGGCTCGTGTACGATGGCAATAGACTGCGCAAAAACATGCTTATAGCCGACAGCGGCCTGGCTTGCTCCATATGCTTATTATACTCACCTAATCCCAACACGAAACAATTAACCGTTACTTTTTTGCATTTTTGTTTTCCAGCTCATGAATTTGCTCGTGGCTGAGGCCAAAATAATGAGCGACCTCGTGCCAAACCGTATGCAGCACTTGTTTCTTTAGCTCAGCAATCGTGTCGGCACTTTGCAGCATGGGCTGCTTGAAGATCGTAATCTTGTCTGGAGGATAGCTCGTAATACCGCCCCTCTCGGCCAGCGGCACGCCTTCATACAAGCCAAGAAGCGTCTCGTTGCAGCGCAATCGTAATTCTCTGTGCTGCTCGTCAGTTGGCGCATCGGCGTAAACAATCGCCACATTTTCTACGGCGCGCATATGCTCGCGTGGCAACTCCTCTATGGCCTGCTCGATTAAATCCGCAAATTGCTCGTCACTAATCTGGATCATGCCCAATATTATATCTTACTCAAATTTTGCTGAAGATTTTTGTTGACTAAAGCACAATACTACCGCTACGATGTGTACATAACCATAAGCAGGATTCACGTATGAATAAAGTGGGAAAACGCGAACAGGGTTTCGGTCATATAGAAATAATAATTGTGATTTTAGTATTAGTCGCCGCCGGCGGCGCCGGTTGGTTCGTCTGGAAAAAGAACCAGGATAAGCCGAAGACAGCTGAACAGGCCGCAGTTCAGGACGCGCTAAAAAATGCTAAGTGTGACACCAGCGACAAGGATTTGTGTAAATTCTTTAAGAGTTCTGCGGCAGCTGAGTTCACGACCATGCAAAGCACTACAGTTGCCGACGGCAAGACAACGACAATGGAGATGAAATCCGAGGGCAAGGACAAAACCTACATAAAGATGTCCGGCGAAGGCCTATCGTACGAAATGATTACCATAGGCAGCACGACCTACACCAAGGATCCGTCAAGTAATGTCTGGTGGAAGCAAACGACATCTACCGATACCAGCACAAGCACTACAGAGAGTATCACCAGCAACCTCAAAACAAATTACGAAGAACCAAGCAGCAGCACAACTGACACCCCGCAGACTACATACAAAAAAGTCGGTACTGAAAAATGCGGCAACCTGACTTGCTTTAAATACCAAGTCGTGGATCCCAGCGCCGAAAGCGGTTCATCCAACTACCTGTGGTTCGATAATAAAAACTTCCAGCTGCAACGCATCCAGTACACTTCCGCGGGGAGCACAACCAACGCCTCGTTCGGCTATGACAAGGTGACAATCAGCGCGCCGTCACCGACCAAAGACCTGGGCGAGGGACAATACATCCTGCCCGGACAAAGCGAGCCGGTAACCATCCCGACAGGCACAGGCGAATAAACAGCCCGCCACAAACAAAAAAGCCCCTAGGGGCTTTTTTGTTATTTAGCGCGTTTTCGCCTATTGGGGTCAAGTTCCCGTTTGCGCAGACGCAAACTCTTGGGCGTGACCTCTAGAAGCTCATCATTTTCTATGAAGTCCAGACATTCTTCAAGGCTGAAAATCACCGGCGGCGTCAGCTGCACGACACCATCGCTGCTTGAACTGCGCATGTTAGTTAGGTGCTTGGCCTTACAGACGTTAATTTCCATATCATCCTGGCGGGTGTTAAGCCCTACAATCTGACCGGCGTAAACCTTAACTGCCGGGCCTACAAACGTAGTGCCGCGAGCTTCGGCGTTTTGCAGAGAATAAGGCGTAGTAACACCGGCTTCGTAAGCGATCAATACGCCGTTGCGCAGCTGCTGCAAAGCGCTGCCCATCGGCTGGTAGCCGATCATCAGGCTGTTCATGACAATAGTACCCTTAGTGTTAGTCATCAGGATATTACGCATACCCAGCAGTGCGCGGGTCGGCAGCTCGTAAACCAGCTTGGTAACGCCCTTGGGGGTAGCAAACTGTTCTTTAAGTGTTGCGCGGCGCTGGCCGAGCTCCATCTGAACTGCTCCGACATGCTCGGCCGGAACTTCTATAATTACTTCTTCAATCGGTTCCATCGTCTTGCCGTTTTCTTCTTTAGTAACGACTTGCGGGCGTCCGACTTCGAATTCGTAGCCTTCACGGCGCATAGTTTCGATCAAAACGCTCAGGTGAAGTTCACCGCGGCCGGATACGCGGAAGCCGATGCCTTCGTCAGCGACCCGCAAACCAACGTTGGTTTCGAGTTCCTTGTTAAGGCGGTCACCGATTTGGCGGCTAGTAGTAAATTCGCCTTCCTGACCCTTAAACGGTGAGGTGTTTGGCCCCAGATAAATCTGCAAAGTAGGCGCTTCGACTTCCATGACTGGCAGAGCTTCAGGCTCATTGGCGTCGGCAATCGTTTCACCGATACGGGCGTTAGCAATGCCCGTCAGCTGGACGATATCACCGGCCACGCCGCCAGGGACTTCGAATTTGCTTACGCCTCGGCTCATGAAGACCAGTTCGACTTTAGCCTTGACGACAGTGCCGTCTGTCTTACATAAAGCGACAGCGTCACCAGCCCCAACGCGTCCGCGGGCGATGCGACCTATAGCATATTTTCCCTTGTAGGCATCCCAGGCCAACGCAGTAACCAGCATCTGGAAAGGCTTTTCCACCTCGACTTTAGGTGCTGGTACGTGTTCGATAATGGCGTCAAAAATAGTGTCCAGGTTGCCGTCTTCTTCGGAGTTGGCTGGAATTTCTTTCCAGGCCTTGCCGGCCCGTCCTACGGCGTAGTAAACCGGGTAGTGCAGCTGGTCTTCATGCACGGCCAGCTCCAGGAACAGGTCGGCTAGTTCGTCTTCGACTTCGGCAATGCGTGAGCCGGGCTTGTCGATTTTATTAAGGATGACGATCGGCTTCAAGCCTTGGGCCAAAGCTTTGCCAAGCACAAACTTGGTCTGAGGCATCGGACCTTCCTGGGCGTCAACGATAAGTAAACAGCCGTCCGCCATATTAAGGGTGCGTTCAACTTCCCCGGAAAAGTCAGCGTGACCGGGAGTATCGATGATGTTGATGCGGTAATCATCGTGCTGCACAGCCGTAACTTTGGCAGTAATAGTAATGCCGCGCTCACGTTCCTGGTCGCCGCTGTCCATGATCAGTTCCTGGCTCATTTCGGCCTGGTTGTCACGAAAAGTTTTGGACTGCTTCAGCAAGCCGTCCACCAAGGTCGTTTTGCCATGGTCAACGTGTGCGATAATTGCGATATTACGAATTTTACTGGGGTCCTGTACGTCTTGTGCCATAAATATCAAATACGCCCTTACTGCGCTCTTGCAGGAATCTGCAAATTATTTAATGAAATTATAGCATAAGCAGCTATTTTTTGCAAGCTATTACTTCTCACAGCTACCTTATATGACTACCAATCATCCCAAGGATCACTATGGTTTCGTCGCTGGCTCCCATCACGCTCTTGGCGTGCCTGCTTAATCCTTTGGCCAATACGTCTAAAGCCTCCTATGTGATCTCTGATATGCTGACACCCCTGAAGGCCGCTCCCGTCCTGAGGGCACGTAGCAATATCTACCATGAATTCCAGGCCAAATGACTTCGCAAGACCCACCAGCGCTTCCTCTGTAGGTAGAGCCAACACCCTAGTCAGCTCCTCACCGCTTATTCCAGTCTCGACCGCGTCCTCCCTAAATCTGAAGAGATCAATATAGCCGCTAGAGTAACCCCGGTCCGTCAACGCATCAGCGGTCATCTCACAGAGCGCCGCACAAAAGGGCGCAGGCATATTTACAAGGTGTGGACGCTGGGTATGGACATACTCGTGTTGTGTGATCTGCAGCTTGTCCGCTAATGCCTGGCGGGCCTTATCAAATCCGCCATGTGACTTAATAAAACGTTTATCCGACAGCAGTCGGGCCGCTTCTATTACATTCTTCGCTTCCTTGCTGCTTATGAAGGCATACGAACCCATAGCAAAATTATGGCTGCTGATATTCACTCTATCTGCGTGCCTCTCGTGTGCTTCAGCCCAATGCGAAGGATCAAATATCTTGTCCCAATCTAAGACATATAATTCGGAGGGAGCTTCTTCGCCCCGGGCTACGCCCAACTTAGAACGTATGCCGGCAAATAAATCAAGGCGTTCAATAGCGTTCCTCACATCTTCTGTAAGATGCTGGTCTAAACAGCCACACTCACTAAAATTTCTGTGTGTCGAGGAACCGCGCCATTCCCAATCTTGTAACGGAGTTCTTTCGTAAGTCAACAGGCGCTCAATAGCATAATATAAAAAGTTATCCTCGGACCCAGACCTCTCGTCCTCGTCTTTATGTTTATTTATAGCCCAGCGTCTTGCCAGGCCGGCTACTATTGTTGCCGTGACCGGTTCGTTCAGGCGGTCCAAATACTTTGCGCCGGACCAATCTAGCAGCTCGGCCGCAGCTCTGCGTATGTCATCATAGTTCTCGGCGACTTCGGGCAATTCGCTGGCAAGCCTTGTTAGGCGTTCCTCAAAGGCAACGAATTCCGGCTTCGTCCTTATCAGGTCAGCTTTTGTCGGACCGGTATCCTGCTCCTTGCCGGTAACGGGCTGAACGTATTCACCTCGCAGCAAAGCCATGTATTCATTGCTTACAACCACCACACACCCGCGGGTAGGCTCCTCGGCTTCCGTAAACCCAATCCCCGATAAATAACGCGAGAGCGACACCCTTGCAGCTTCCAGTACTTCGCCAGCTTGCCCTAAACGCAGGCTAGCCTGACCAAGAGTCAAGCTTATCTCGTTAAGGCTGTGTCCGCCGCCCAGTTGCCCTAAAACATCGCGTGCGGACGTGATTTGGTCGGTCATGCAAGTCAAGTCTGCGCTACCCGGAATCTCGCCCAATATAGAATTTATTGCCTGGCCGGCCTCACCCACTCCAGGGGACATAACTCAATCTAGCTAATAAACAATCCCGATGATGTGAGGCTAATACTGAATATACGGCTGTCGTCACTGGCCCAATATTAACTCTATTGCCATTTTTGTAGTAAACTGGTCAACGTCATGTTGAACAATATGGACGAGACTATTCAAAAACTCTGCTTATTAGGGCTAAGCGCCGACGAGGCCAAGATATATCTGGAGCTATCTAAAAAGCCGAATACGCAGCTTGGCGTAAGCAGATTTACAGGCGTTGAGCGCTCAAAGGTATATCGGGTTGTTGAACGGCTAGAGAGCCGCGGCCTGGTAGCAAGACAGACAGACGATGCCGGCACACTTCTGGCTTCCGTTGATCCGTCCAGCCTTGAGGTTGGGCTTATCGCTCAGGAACGAGAGCTGCAGGATCGTCACAAGGCCCTCGAAGAGCTAAAGACAGAGCTCGCCGCCTTACGGAAACTACAGAAACCAAAGTTTACAGTACGTTCTTTTGCTGGTGTTGCCGGCCTAAAAGAGATGGCCTGGCACGAGCTCAAAACCAAGAGCAATCTGTTATCTCTGGGTAAAGGTACAATAGAAGAACAAGTCGCCGACAGACGATGGGCGCAGGAGCACCGTTACCGCCAAATTGATGCCGGCTACAAGGCACTGGAAATTACCAACCACACATATAGCAAAGACGATAACGCCGCCAGCTTCGCCAGCCAGATAATAATAGATGCTTGCCTGTATGAGCACCGTCATATTCCATCCTCGAAGGTCTGCTTTGACGGCCAGACTATCATATACAATAACACTGTCGCGATTTACCGGTGGGAAGAACGCAAAAGGGTAGGCCTTGAGATCATTAGCGAAGGCTATGCTGATATGATGCGTCAAATTTTTCAGCTGTACTGGGGTTTATCTGCCACCTAACCCTAAGACCAAACGGCAGTCTACCTAAAACTAGCTCGGCGCTGAAGCCTTCGGGCAAGCCGGGATATGCCCGAGCTGCCGGACTCTGGGCCGCGATGCCTATCAGCCTCATCCAGTATGCTCATGGACTTTGCGCGGAATCTATGACTACCTGTTGCATTTTTTCCTGAAAATGCGCACCGTCACTGTTCGGATCAGATGCGGCCTGCTCCAAAAGGTCGGCCAATCTCATAAAGTCAGCTCCCATATCTGTTTTGGGATATATGTTGTAAAGTCTAGGTTTGATCTCGTTAGCCCTCCAGTCGCCATAACAAGCGTCCATGCCATACTCAAAGAAAACCGCCTGGGCCGCAGTATCAAATTCCTGCCAAACCGCAGACAGCTCCTTTTGAACAGGGTCGAGTTTGCCTTCGGTTTGGTATGCACGCAGGGCACCGCCCAGGCCGTACCAACTGCGTAATGTGCGGTTCAGCCCGCTTAGGCTCCTGACAGTCCATGTCCTAGTTTCGGTTGCACACTGGGCGTCACCTACAATTTCTTGCCGCTCGCGCTCTTTGATTCCTGACTTTCCTTTAAAAGCCCAGCTGCCGAATTCGCCTATCGGTCTTCTTATGCGTTCCGCGCTGCTGCACCAACCAGTAGCCTCCAGAGCCCGGGTGAGCAGAACTACCCCTTTGCCCTTGGGACCTTGAGAGGTCACACGGCTAGTTGTCACGTGTAGGGGGTGTTCCGTGTACTCCGGGTTGACTAGGCCGAGCGCCGCTAAAAGCTGAACCTCGCGCGATAATGTAATATAGTGCTTTGCCGGCAAATGAGCGTACTCCTTAAGTATGCCCGGGCCTTCCTCGAGAGGAGATGGCACCCCTGCCGCTGAGGCACGGTCCAACATTGCGAGCCTGGCTATCATGATATCGGCAAGTTCGTCTACGCTCATTTCCTCGGGGTACTCCGGCGCAGTCAGGGACGACCTCTCGATCTCAATTTCAATACCCAGCCCCACTCCGTAACGGGACGGCCTTTCTTTGCTTTCTAGCCTCTGTAGTATTCGTCCGCTATTACGCCTGCCGGGTCCTATATTTAGCTGCTCGTCAGCCAAGGCGTACAGGCCGCGGATCGCATCAAGTCTGTCCGAGCTGCCAGCGCCTTGAGCCTTGGCCGCTTGCTCATAAAATTTCTCTGCCAACCGCAAGGCCATCCTTTCCCGTGTCATATACTTGCGATAATTTTCTATATCCTGAGGCTCAAAAATTGGCCTCGCACCCCTCTTCATACCGGACAAATGGCTGATGGTATCCGTCCACCGGCCTCTGGCGTCCGGGTCTTTCTCCCTCATCTCAGCTGCCACGGCTATCTTAGCGGCATCGTGCACCCTGCCGGTGTAGCCAATAGTATTACCGCCCATATAGTCAAACAGTCTGGGGATGCACGAGACATCAGCGAAGCGCGCAGCTACACTGGTCAAAGAGTAAGACTCAATATATTGCGCACTATCTACCATGAAGTCCATTATCTGCTGCAGGTTCTCCGGACCTGCACAAAGTTCCATCCACTCAGCGCATCTATGCATCGCACTAGTGTCCTTACCATACTGGCTGAAATAATCAATAATTAACGGGACGGCAGTCGGACCTTCCTGCCGCAAAGCCATGCGAAAGGGCAGCTCACGAGTGATCTTTTCCCTGAGAGTGCCGATTACGTCCCGGTCACGCCTGAGATCCTCAGTCCGCAGCAAATCACGTATCCGTTGCCGGTCATCATCAGTAGTTTCTGCCGGAGTCTTGTAAGGATTCGGATGCGCTACGTGCCGGTATAGCCCTGACCATTTACCGGCTTCTTGAACGGCATCAGACCCAGATTCAACGCCGATTGCGCCTAAATAATTGCCTATCCGGTCTCTGGCAAGCGCCAACGCTTCGCTGCCCGAGCTTAGCTTACTCTCCGCCAGCATAATCAGTTCCAGCACTCCGGATAGATTGTTTTGCCCGGCTGCGGCTACTAGAATGTCCCCCGCTCGGATTAACGCTGCCTGCGCCTCCGTGACCGTATCTGGGTCCAAGCCCTGATTGATACCACAGAGCACTTCTCCAAGGTTTCTAATGCTTTCGGTCGGGGCCTGTAGAGCCTCCCCGTTTATAATGGGTTGATTATTAGACATACTTAACTCGCCGGGACAAAACGCAAAAACCCCGTTAAGGGTTTTATGGATGAGGGGCTATGTAGCTAAAATAGCATATTATCTAATATTTTTTAAAGGTATGCGTCAAGACCGCCCGGTTCGGGAATAAAGCTGGCAGCAAATGCGGTGCGGTTACACTCCCGCAGCTCCTCCTCATTTAACACGCCGTTATCCAACAGCATGGCAAACTGCTCGCGCAGCCGGCAGCCCTCAATGACTTCCGGCCAATCCGTATTTATGCAAAATTTTACGTCTTGTTTGATGAATTTCTGCAAAATATCAGATACTTCATCCAGGTTCTTTACGGCCTTTGTTACCAGGTTGGACATCGGGCAAACCTCAAGCACGACTTTGCGCCGGGCAAGCTCGTCCATCAGCCAAGGATCATCAGCGGCATGTATGCCATGACCGATGCGTTCCGGTTGTGCGTATTTCAGAGCGTCGCGCGTATCGCAAGTATCCAGGGTTTCGCCGGAGTGAACAGTCACCTTTAGTCCGGCGTTATGCGCCTTGTCGAATACACGGGCGTAATCCTTGAACTTAAAGCTGGCATCTGCCGGGCCGGCTACGTCGATTCCGACAATGCCCCGCTTATGATATTTAATAGCTTTGTCGACAATAATCGCGTTCTGTTCCAGCGGGAATTCGCGGGCCATACAAAAGATCAGCCCTGCTCTAAGTTCCGGGCACTCCAGCAAAGCGCGCTCCATACCCCGCAGCATAGCCATAATTACGTGATCGAGGTCAAATTCAGCATCACGGTTATGCTTCATCGGATTATTGCGTAATTCGATAAGTTTTATGTTGGAACGGTAGGCACCGACCATGGTGTGGTAGGTAGCCTGTTCTACAGACCTGGCTCCGGAACTCAGCCGGTCAAGCACCGGGTGATAAATTTTTCTAAAATATGTCTCGAGTTTTTGCCGGCGATCAAGCGACAGCGTAATGTATTCGCGGAATTCTTCAAAGTCGTCTTTAGGCAGCTTAATGCCGGCTTCATGGGCTATCTGCCACAATACTGACGGTTTGATAGATGTGCCAAGGTGGGCATGCAGCTCGGCGAGTGGAAAGTCTGGAAATGAAACCATATTCTATTAAATTCCATCCTAGCCCTGGTTGTCAACTTTTCCGCAGAAGCACCGCAGTTCGCCGGTAACTGTATAATGTAATTATGAACTCTCAACCCTTGGCGGAGAAAATGAGACCAGAGCAGCTCAGCGACGTTGTCGGGCAGGAGCATCTTTTGGAAAGCGGACAAATTATCCGTCAGATTATTGAGCGCAAACAGCCGACCAGCCTGATCTTATGGGGGCCGCCGGGCAGCGGCAAAACAACTCTGGCGCGGATTATCGCCCGCGAAACAGAGGCGGAATTCGTTGAAATGAGCGCTGTGACAGGCAAGAAAGCCGACGTGACACACATCGTTGAGCAAGCCCAAATTAACCGACGCCTGGGCATGCGCACAATTCTTTTCGTAGATGAAATCCACCGCTTCAACAAAGCGCAGCAAGACGCTTTCCTGCCTTATGTCGAAGACGGCACCATCATACTGATTGGTGCTACCACTGAAAACCCCAGCTTCGAAGTGATTACCCCCCTGCTCAGCCGTTCGCGGGTGCTGGTGTTGGAACCCCTGGGTAAACAACACATCGTTAATATCTTGAAAAACGCCGCCAAGGCCGAAAAAATATCAGCCAAACGTCTGCCAGCTAAAAGCATCGACCTGCTGGCCGAGCTTTCCGGCGGAGATGCCAGAGTGGCGCTTGGCAACCTGGAGCTGGCATTACAGCTGACCGACAAAGCCGTCACCAAGGACGTAGTAACTACAGCTGCCCAAAAACGCGTTCCCGGCTATGACAAATCCGGCGAGCAGCACTACAACATTATCAGCGCATTTATAAAGAGTATGCGCGGGTCAGATGCCAGCGCGGCCCTGTATTACATGGCCCGCATGCTCCAGGCCGGTGAAGACCCGAAATTTATTGCCCGGCGTATGGTAATCTTCGCATCCGAAGACGTCGGCATGGCCGCACCAGCCGCCTTGAACCTGGCTGTTTCAACTTTCATGGCAGTAGAGCGCATCGGCATGCCGGAGTGCCAATACAATTTATTTCATTGCGCCACAGTTCTGGCCAAAACTCAAAAGTCCCGCGTGGTTGCCGATGCGATGATGGCTGCCCAAAACGCCGCTCGGGAGCACCCGGATTTGCCGGTACCTATCCATTTGCGCAACCCGACCACTAAACTGATGAAAAATCTTGGGTACGGAAAAGGTTATCAGATGCATCCCGGCCCTAACCCCAAGCTGCCTTATATGCCTGACGATATCGCTGATATGAAGTTCCTGGACTAAGAAGCAGCTTCTTCGGCAGAAGCTTTCGGCACAGCGTAATTATCTAACAATTTATTGGTTACAAAATGAAGCGTATTTGTTACCAAAATCGCCGGGGCCACGATGGCCACGGTTCCAGGATAACTAGACTCAAACAACAAAGCCAAGATGATGGCCGTTATGCCGTTTTGCTGGGCAAAGGCAATGTGAACACGGTCTTTTTTGGACAACCCGAATGTCAGCAAAAATCCTACCAAAATCTGGGCGCCAAAGGCCGCTGCACCCATCACTAATCCGCCGCTAAGATTGATACCGTAAACCAGCAGCATACCCAGCAAAACCGCAGCCAGCATCAAGGCTACTTCGACGGTCTTTGCGATAGTTTTTTCAATATTAGGGCGCAAGAACAACCCGATAATAGCGATGCCCAGCATCAGGAAGAAATAGGCCGCGACAGACAGCGACCCCAAGAGCAACACATAGGTCGCCACACCCAACGAGCCGAGCAGAAAAACATACAAAACCCCGGCCGAGAGCTTGTCGCGCGTCTTTCTGTCCCCTTGTTTAACAAACCAATAAACAGCAAAGACTATCCCGGCAAAGCCCAGATTTCACGCCCAACTCCCTCAGATAACCGACGATTCCTGCCTCTGAAGCTACTCCGGTCACCGGCTCCCAGTGACCGCCGAATACAAAGGTCAAAAACGCCGGCGCATACAAAGACAAAATCACCGTCACCGGGTCGTCAAATGACGACCAGGCCGCCAAGATCGTTTTAGCCTTTGCTGACAAACGCGAGCCGTGCATCAGGGCCGAAGTAGACAACGGATCAATTTGAGCCACAACAATCCCAAACAGCATAAAAACCGGGTCATGAAAGACCAAAGCCAGAATACCGCCGATAATAATCGCCTTAATAATAACCCCGACAGTAATGGCCGTAAGTATCAGGCCAAGGTGCTGCCTGGCTTCTTTGATAACAATCCCAAACGTACTGCTGTACAGCCCCAGCGCCAACAAGGCGCCGGTTAAAAGCGCGTACCAGCTGGTGTGCGGTATGTCGCTGGCATTAACCCACCAAGCCAGCAAGGCTCCGACAGACACAAAAAATACCAGTTTTATCAGCTGCATGTCTTCCCTGTACTTAATCAGAGATAGTATAGCTCGCGCGGCCGGAGACTCAAAGAATAAACGCGTTTGCTATTCCGCTTTTTTTGCTTTTTCGGTATTTTTGCCAAACCAAAAGTTAATTTCGCGTAATCCGCGGCCTTTTAGGTAGCCGTTCTGCCAGCCGTCACCGTCATAATTGCCGTCATATTGCCAGTTTTTTGTCTTAGCCGACTTCAGCCCTGTAGCATTTCTAAGCGACTGGTTATAAAGCCATTTGTAATGTCCGTAAACGTTCATAATATTTACGGCGTATTCGGCCGCCAGCCCCGGCGCTTTGGTAATTATCACCATGTTGTCATCGTTCTTGGCGCTGGCCTTAGGGCCGAAGTTGTGAGAACCGGTCATCACCACAGGGTTTTCGCCGAACGGGTCAATAACAATGACCTTGCTATGGATCATCACCGGGCTGTATTTGAAGGTATTATCGAACCACTTTGTTGCCTCTGTCAGAGACCGCGGTACAACCACATCCAAATTCCGGGAATATGTAGTCTGCCCTTTGTGTGTCAGCTTTAGGACCGGAGCTTTTTTGCCGCCGGGGTCTTGGTTTACGACGCCATGTATAAACAGCTTGTTGGTATCGAGTCCCATAATGGTATTGAGCAACGTGTTCTTTGGCCCGGGGTTAAACATCAGGAACATCACACCTTCCTTGGCAGCCCTGATGTGCGAATTGGCGTCTTCGATGTCCGCTAGCTTCAGCAAGGGGGTATTCCAGGCCGTGACTTCCGGCCCGCCGGGCACGTCATGCCCCGGGATACTGCCGTCCTCGGCAAGATGCGGCGGATAACCTGTGCCAGAATCCTTTAGATCATGCCATCGGTGCATATATGCAGCCGCCAGCTGAGGGTCGTGAATCAAAATTCCGTTATTAACCTGCGTGCAAAGGCCGGTCATAGTCCAGTTAGTGCTGCCAGTCCAAACACTGGCCGGCTTGCCGCTTTTGTCGCAAATGACCACGAACTTGTTGTGAGCAAAGTGCGACCCGCTGACAATACGGTCATATATCTTGACATCGCTGTGCTTGCGCAATTCCTCGCGGACCTCTTTGTTCTCGTCCGGCTCGGCAGGCGTACCCTCTTTTTTATTAGCTGCCTTAAAAGCACCGTTGCCGAGCAGCAGATTGCATTTTGGGCCTAAGGCTTTTAGCGCCTGTATCAGTTCCGGGTCGTTCAGCTCAAAAAGCGCGGCGTAAATTTCAACCTTGTCCTGTTTGGCTTTCTTCAGCAAATTAAGCAGCGCTTTTAGCAGCTCTCCGCTTAAAAACTTGCGGTTTGAGGACTTGGGGTCGCTGATGTCTTTTTTGAGGGACTCCTTTGTCGGATTCTGCCGCGCCAGCCACTGCGAAGGAACTATCCCCTGGTTAAAATAGGCCTCGAAGCCCTTGGTGTGGCCTGTGCCTATCAGCTCCCAGCCAGTCCAATCGCTCCATTCCTTTGCAGGCGCCTTGGTCAGATTGCCGGCCGATCCCAGCATTGGTATGGCGCGGTAGCGGACCCTCCTGCCCGCCTCCTGGTCTTCGTAGTCTGACCACATAAAGCGCTGAATAGGCCACTCTGTACTGGGACGGCTTTCGCCAGGCTTGTGGCCCTGCCCCTTGAAGCCTACCCAAGTAGGCAAGAACGTAGTCCCGGGTTCATGCTCGACTTGACGCTCCAGGGCAAACCCCCGGCACTCCGGGATTGGCTTATCGAGCTGCCAAACAATCAAAGCCTCGCAGCTGTTGGTGATAGCCTTAATTCTCTTGATGCTCATAAATGCCCCCCTGATTTACAACCTATAAATGACTGTACCCTGGTTGTGTTTTACAAACAAGGTATAATAGCTTTGTATGAAAAGAACCTTTGGAACTGTTGTCGTGTTTATTCTGCTCGTTATGACCGTTATAGCACTTAACCAGCTTGGGAATTCCCATGCGACCAGCGCTCAAAAAACCAGCAATGAAGGGGGTATAAATTATGGAACTCAGCAGCCCGGCTTTTAGGAACAACCAGTCGATTCCTCCGGAACACACCAACAAGGGCGTTGGCGTTCACCCGCCCCTAGACATTACCAGTGTGCCGCCGGGCACACAGAGCTTGGCTCTGATCGTGCATGACCCTGATGCCGCCAGCGGTGACCTTGTCCATTGGGTGGTGTGGAATATTTCGGCCGCCACCAGACTTATACCCGAGGACCGTATACCATCCGGCGCCGTCCAGGGCGTAAACGACGGCGGCACGCAAGACTACTACCCGCCTTCGCCGCCAGCTGGCACCCACCGCTATATCTTCGACATATATGCTCTTAACCGCGAATTGACTCTGAATAACATGGCGGATTCCGTGCGTCTCCATCATGCCATGCAGGGCCATATCATAGCCCAGTCGCAGCTTATCGGACTCGTTTCGGCCTAACAATTTCTGTACTTTGGCTGCGAGATTAATTAGAATGTGCTTATGATTGAACCTCAAGAACCGGCAATAGACCTAAAAGGGCTAAGCAAGCGTTTTAGTGGCAGTAAGACTTACGCCATCAAAGACCTGACTTTAAAGGTAATGCCCGGGGAAGTCTACGGTTATTTAGGCTCCAATGGAGCCGGCAAGTCCACTACCATCCGCTGTTTACTCAACTTCATACAGCCGACGCACGGTTCCGGTACTATCCTGGGGATGAACATAGTCAACGATTCCGTAAAGGTCAAACACCGTGTCGGATATCTGGCCGGCGATGTCGCACTTTACCCAAAGATGACCGGCAAACAATTCTTCTCGTATATGTCCGACTTGCACCCGACGGACCACAGGGGCTATTTAAAAAAACTTACTTCCTTATTCGACGCTACCTTGAACAAACCGCTCCAGGACCTCTCTAAGGGCAACCGGCAGAAAATCGGCGTTATCCAAGCTTTCATGAGCGAGCCTGACGTGCTCATTCTTGACGAGCCGACAACCGGGCTGGACCCCCTGATGCAGGAACATTTCTTCAATCTGGTCAAAGAGACCAAAGAACGCGGTGCCAGCTTGTTTATAAGCAGCCATAACTTTGCCGAGGTCCAGCGTATGTGCGACCGTATCGGCTTTTTACGCGACGGCAAGTTAGTGGCCGAAGAACGCCTGGACGATCTGGCCAAAAAAGCAGCGCATACATTCATAATTACTTTTAAAGACAAATCTCCTCTTAAAGAACTGCACAGCATCCCGCGGGCAAAAGTCGTGCCCCACAACGACCGGCACGTCCGCGTGATAATGACCGGTGAGCTGGGTCCGTTATTTACTATTTTGGCCAAGCACCCGACAATCCAATTCGACCAAGAAGAAATTAACCTGGAAGAGCAGTTCCTGCATTTCTACGGAAAGGGTAAATGATGTTCGCGATAATCAAATGGGGGATATGGCAGCGGCGATGGTTTATCTTTTGGTGGGCTCTAGGCATCATAGCCTTTATAGCCGTCAACCTATCGGTCTACCCTTCGTTCAAAGACCAGAGCGCCCAGTACGACCAAATATTCAGCCAGATGCCTGCGAGCATGAAGGAATTATTCTCGGACACAGGCGACTTCTTCTCGCCGACAGGCTATATGAGTTCACAGGTATACTACCTGATGCTGCCCTTATTGTTTTCGGCCCTTGCTATCGGGCTGGGCAGTTCATCACTTGCCAAAGAAGAACAGTCCGGAACATTAGAGTTACTCCTAGCGCGTCCGATTTCACGCAGCAAAATCCTGCTTGGAAAAGCACTGAGTTCCCTGGCGATTCTGATTTGCATAGGCATCGTCACTGCTTTGTCGGTGGTAATCCTTGCGAATATGACAGGCTTCGGGCTGTCGAACTTTAACCTCGTACTGGCAACGGGTATGTCGCTTCTTCTATCGATTCTTTTCGGAGCAATCGCCTTTCTGCTAACGGCAATGGGCGGCGCAGGACGCGCGGCAAGCATCGGCTTGGCGACGTTGATCGCCCTTGGCGGATATATTATCAGCTCGCTGGACGGAACAGTAAAATGGCTGCGCGCACCAGCAAAGATATTTCCGTTCCATTATTACAAGCCGAGCGAGATTATCGACGGCGTCGGCTCCTGGTACCCGGCAATCATATTCACAGTCGTTATTGTCGGAATTATATTATTGTCCTTAACAGTATTCAGGCGACGGGACGTAGCCAGCCGCCAGTAGCCAATACTTGGAGGGAATAGAAAAGGGCGCCCGCGGCGCCCTTTTCGTTACTCGTTACTCGCTACTTGGCGATCTTTTCCCAAGGCATGTCTTCCTTGCCAAAATGCCCGTAGGCTGACGTTTGGCTATAGATCGGACGTGCCAGATCGAGCTTCTTGATGATCCCCCTCACGCTGGTGTCAATCAGCTTGTCTTTAAAGGCGTGCAGCTCTTCTTCGCTGACCTTTGCCGTGCCAAATGTTTCGATGGTCTGCATCAAAGGATAGGGCTTGCCGATAACATAGGCCAAGCCTACTTCGCACTTGTCTGCCAGACCGGCGGCCACAATATTCTTGGCAATATAGCGGGCAGCATAGGCGCCGGAGCGGTCTACCTTGCTCGGGTCCTTGCCGCTGAAGGCGCCGCCGCCGACACGGGCGTAACCGCCGTAAGTATCTACTACGATCTTGCGGCCGGTCAGTCCGGCATCAGTGTCGGGGCCGGGAACGTGCCACAAGCCGGTGCCATTAACCACGATATCTTCGTCAGCCGGCAATTTAAAGCCGTACTTTTTAAGAACCGGAGTAAATATCTTGGCGATAACGTCTTCCCGGACTTCGCCGGCAGTAGTTTCTTCGTGGTGAGCCACGGCTGCAATCAATTTTTCAACAGCCACCGGCTTGTCGTCTTCGTAACGCACTGTGACCTGGGCCTTGCCGTCCGGCCGAAGCCACTTCAGTTCGCCCTTCTCCCGGGCCTCGTCGATGCGCCGGGCCAGAGCATGAGCTAAGGCAATCGGCAGCGGCATCAGCTCCGGAGTTTCCTTGCAGGCATAGCCGAACATCATACCCTGGTCACCTGCTCCGTCCTGGTCCACGCCCAGAGCGATCTCAGGTGACTGCTGGTGTATGTCGTTGCTGAAGATCGATTCCGTAGAAAAACCCCAAGCCGGGTTCGTATAGCCCAGGCGCTTGACCGTGTCTCGAACCACTTTTTCGAAGTCGATTTTCGCCTTGGTTTTGATTTCGCCAAACAAACAAATCTGGTTGGCGCCGGCTACTGTCTCGATACCGGTATGCGAATGCGGATCCTTGGCAAGCGCCGCGTCCAAAATGGCGTCGCTAATGGCGTCGCAGATCTTGTCCGGGTGCCCGGCACAAACCGATTCGCTGGTAAAAAGACGTACTATTGTTTTGGCTTTTGGTTTGGTCATGAAAATATCCTTTCCCCTTATGCCAGGAAAGGATATTAAATACAAATATCTTCCCCAAACACTTGGGACTAGATGGGGCACCTTATTCTGAACGGTTCAGGCCAGGTTGCCGGCAGATCAACGAGCTAGTTCTCTCCCTGCACTCTCTATATCTTAAATTGTTAAGTAAGATTCATTGTAAAGGCTCGCCATAACATAAGCAACGTACAAACGAGGTCAAATTCACCACGCCGCCTTTGGCGTCTGGTCATTTCCGTTGTCATATTGTATAATTTCTGTACAAATTCATTGGGGATTGGCCAAGCGGTAAGGCACTGGGTTCTGGTCCCAGGATCGGGGGTTCGAATCCCTCATCCCCAGCCATGAAATTATTCAATCAAGGAAGATGTCCAAATTCGGACATCTTTTTTGGCGGAAAATCGTTACACCTTAGAAAAGTTTGGAAAAGTTCGAATCCTGTATCTCCTAATTACGTTGGATGAGGTAAATCTCTAGCAAAGATGGATCGCCATCTACCGTATTTACAACTGCCCCGAACTCGTATCCAAGGCCCGATACCCAGTTACTTCTGACTCGCTCAAGCTCTTGATTAATTTTTCGCTCAGAGGCACCTCTCTTCATTTCCACTACAAGAAAATTGTTAGCATTCGTGCCCGGTATATGAAAGATAATATCAGGTCTCTTCTTGTTGAATCCCGGCTTAATAACATCTAGGTCAAAGCTTAGATTTTGAGGCAATAGGCGGGCCAGTGCATTTGCATAATGATGCGCAAGATTCCACTCAGAATTCAACGTTTCTGAACTAAAGGCAGGTCTTGCCACTACGACCTCCCACGCCTCCCGTAACGCACCCTCTACTTGGGACGCCCTCACTTATCGACTTTCTTAGTCACTAAGTCAAAAAAGAGATGATAGAGATGAATTGGGTCCTTATTAGCTCGCTCATGCTCGGAATGATAACTGGGGTCGAAAGATGCATCGAAGGTGAAGGGCTCAAGGTTAGTGACGGTTTTTATTGTGGTGTGTTCATCAAGTAGCTTCTTAATTTTATTGACTTTAGGAGGGATAGCCCCCTCCTTAACAAACCCCATCATGCCTGCCAGCGGCCTATCCGCAGCATACTTACCTTCGGCGAAACTACTTATACCATTTCTATTTACATAGTGCCGCTCGCCCACGATTTTACATTCTACAGTGATTCCAAAATCTCCCCCTTCACTAAGAGTCAGGGCGTTAACTAATCTAATATCTATTCGTGTGCTATCTTCGAGGTCTCTGTGCTCAGTGACGTACATGATAAAGGGCTGGTTCATAAGACCAAGTCTTTGGGCTTCTTTAACCACGTCATCACGAATTTGATTTTCATTTTTGCCATCAGCTTCATAACCTTCGCTACGCATCTTCAGATATACGGCTATCATTTGTCGATAAGCCTCTTCCAAGAGTGGGGTATAGATGTCAGTGGGAGCGAAAGGGCTAGTTGATTCGTTCATTATCTGACGTCCCTACTTAGGTACCTTTAGCATGTCGCTGATGAACTCACTTAAATCGACCTGCGCTATAGCCTGGTGCCAGTTTTTGGCCTCGTTCGGCTTAATGACATAGAATGAATCTTGCTGTATTCCACGAACATATCTCTGGAGAAAGACCCTGTCTGTTATTTGCTCGACACTTAAGCTGAGCGCCTTTGCTAATCCTAGCCCGGCGCTACCATCCATGTGCCGAGGTGCTGTGACAGTGCCTGAATCTACGACTTTAAAGTTTATGCCCACGGCCAAGTTGTCGGCATATATATCAGCCTGAATCCTTTTAGTACCTTTCCATTCTTTGTTGAAGTACTCAGTAAATACTTCAACATAAGATTCAAGCATATCTTTGTTGCATTTTTGATATGGGTGTTCCTTGTCGGCGAAAAGGGGCACGCTCACATTTAACGCATAGTCTGCAAGTTGCCGCTCAAAATCAGTGATGTTTAATTGATTAACAATTAATTCATCAAGCTCCTTTTCTTTCTTTACGATGGTATCTTGCATATCAGCGTTAAAGAATTCATTCTTCGCTTGAGTCTCATATAATTTCTGTATCGAATTTACCATTTTAGCTAGTTCGTGGCTTACGACAACTGGGAAGGTAAATCTTTCTGGTTCATCGAGAGCCTTCTCACGTTCTACCCCGGCGTATGAACCAAGCATGAGGAGTAAATAGCTATGCAGGCTGGAATTGAACATGCCGGCAATACACTTAAGGGTCTCTTTGTCTTTACCGAAGATTGAAGTAACCGAGTCAGTGAATACATATCTCTCTTCCGAGTAAGCCGCAACCATGCGAAATGTAGAGGGGTCAAAACCCCTCTTAAGCAGAACATATGGCGGCTCGAATACACCCTTCTGAGGCAGATTCCCTACATAGGCCTCATCCCATTTGCGGTGAGAGCGTACGTAGAAATTCTTAAGGTCCTTTCTGGGAAGATCAATAAAGGGAGTGCCCTTCATTGAGTCCATAGAAATTCTTTTATCGCCATCTCGTCTCTTGAGTCCAACGCCACTACCAAGATTCTTTTCCGCTATGAGAGCATTGGTATCTGGGTGGCCAGCCTTTAGCCTTTTGATGAACAGGAAGTCGAACACATTCCCGTAAAGGAGGGCCTTCCAAAGCCAGTCGTAATCTGTGAAAAACTTTTGCTGAACCTCTTTTCGATCAATTTTTTCGATGACGATTAAGCCCAGGTATCTTAGGAAAATGTTAGGCTTTACTGAAGTATGTATTAAGGTGTTATTTCGCGTATCTTCATTGTGTGCATAGCGATAGAACACAACGACAGACGGTGCGGTCGCATTCTTAAATAGATGCTTCCTAACCGGAGATAGCTCGAGAACCTCATCAATGTAGAAACGATCTAACAAATAGGCCCTAAAGTCCTTGGCGTAGTGGTTGTAGAGTATTTTGCTAGTGAGTACTAGGGCACAACGAGTATTTTTTGATGAGAAATCTTGGACTCTAGCCATAAAACTCTGCGCAAGCTGCTTATCGCTAACAGGTATATTCTTTGCTGTGTAGTACTCAATATGCTCGTTATTTAGCCCGTCACTCTTCCAGGGGGGATTGCCTAAGATGTAATCAAAGCCAACTTTTTTTAAGCTCGCATTAAACGGATTCTGCAAATCGAAAAAATCTGCTGAAAAAATATTCTTATTCTTCAGGTTTGGGAACTTGAACTGCGTGATATCTTTTGGCTCTTGGTAGTCGAGCAATGTTAGGTATAATGAAAAAATTGTTAAGTTAACGGCGTTGTCATCTTTGTCTACACCGTAGATATTATTCGTTACAGCGTTAATAAGAGTTTGCTTGGATATCTGGGTACCGCTGACCTTATTTTTTTCAATAACACACCTCAGTGATTCAACCAGGAAAATCCCAGACCCACACGAAGGATCCAATACCTTGCATGCAGACTTTTGACTGAGGGTCTTCTTTACGGTCTTTTCAAGGATATAGTCTACAAGGAAAGCGGGCGTATAGTATGCTCCCTCTTTGCGCTGGTTATCCCTTCCGATAAATACTGTTATTCATAATCCTCGATACGCCATTCATCTTCCCATTCAATATAAGGCTTATATACCATCAAAGCGAACCGGCAACCATACATAATCTGCTATTGATGTATTATAATACATGTATACCTTATCCTGCTCTGGAAGTTGCTGATTCTCCTTATCCTTATTAAACCTATTCTCGTACCACTTTGCCACTTTTTCGTACTGCTCACCCGTTTCAAACTGCACCGGCTGTATTGGCTGGAAGCTCCGGCATCCATCTGTCGGCCAATGCTATATACAAATCTTTCTTGCCGGGATGTTTAAACACTGATGTAATCTGTGAATTGAAAGATGTACGTGATTTATCATCCAGATGAGGATCTCCCAACATTTCCCAAGGACCGTGATAAGTCTTCGCACAAGCTACTTCGGAGGGATTCGGATGATATCCGGTGGTGCCGGAAGTAAACAAATAATGCATTCCCTTTCTATAAAAATGCGCAGGAGCCTCTCTCACGAAGGGTGGATATAAGGCGTGGAAAATGGGTAGAATAATACCCTGTCACATTTGTATAGTCATCAGTCAAATCAGCGCAGATCAGCTCGCTATGTACACGTTCGAAATAATAATAAGCCTTATCATCAGAAGGGTCCACTACCAGGTCAAAGTCGCCGGCACTCATACCAAGTGGACGCAGCCCTTGCTTTACTATGGTATATGGACCGAGGATTTCATCAGCAGTCAAAACTGTCTCAGATCTGTGTTTGCTTTGTCCATAATCTTCAACCAACAGACATATTTTTTAGTATAGCGGTTGTAGATGATATGCGGACGGTCCATATAACTGGATGGATGCAACGGCGAGTCAAGATTGTCCGGTTCCGGGGGAATAATCAGCCCTTTATCCTCCCAGTTATACAAATCTTTTGATGTATAGCATTTTACACCCCAATGCCATATACCGTTTCCGGGTATAGTCTTTTCTTTATTCTCGCCATACCAATAAAAGGTGTCTCCAATTACCATAATAGAGCCACCATGAGCCTGTATACGGTTTTCGTTATTGTCCAGCCAAATCTGACCGGGTCTGATTGAATTGTAAGTCATTGCAGACTACTCCCTTTTGTTCAACTTATATAGAATATAAATTACTGTCTACTTTTTCTATAGCCCCGATCATGTCTCCAATATCATTTTCCGAGTACTGCGGCCCTATTCCAGTTGCAACATAACGTTCCACTATCCTGTCGGTATTCTTGCAGCATTTTTCCGGATCGTATTCCGTATTTTCACCGTCAAAACCTTTTCCAAAAGGCGGAAGTGCTTCATTCATAAGTTTTTTTGATTTAATCGGGATATGGAGAACCATATTCTTGCAATGCAGAGATGGGCCCAGAGGATGCCTTCCAGCTTTAAGGCAGTCGCCGAATCTTGAGCCTCGTCTTTTGTTTCGAAAAGCATGAACAAGTGTTATACCGCAATCCCCATCACTGTATCTTATCTTAAAATGCGTGTTCTTTCTGAAATGATTCCCTGACCCTCCTGTGGTAATTCCCGCAGGTTTCAAGAATCAACTCCAGTCGTCTGAACTGTGCAAGCGATGACAGCACCTTGAAGCTCGCTCATCCTGCAACTGCATACCGGCTAAAAGCCCGTTTCCGGCTTTGCAAGGCTTTTATTCTCCGAGCTGCCATTAAATTCTTCCCTCACAGAGCCAAGGTCATGGTATCTTACTGCCCTTACAAAATATTCTTCATTATTTGTAAATACCATCCCGCCCTCGCCGCAGGTAATCATCTTGTTCTGTTGAAAGCTTGCATATCGCTATATCACCCATGGTCCCCAGCTTTTTGCCTTCGAAGCATACCTCCGAAGAGCCTGGGCACAGTCCTCAATAACTTTGATACCACGAGGTTTCGTAACCTCCAGAATTTTGTCCATTACTGCGGGACAGCCCTGAAAATTTATAACGATTACCGCTTTTGTCTTGGAGGTAATCTTCCTTTCCAAATCTGCGGATCCAGGTTCAGGTTTTCATCGATATCGGCAAAAACAGGCAAAGCACCGAATTTGTTATAGCAGAATAATCGGAATACCAACCGAAGGCGGGAAGTATGACCTCGTCCCCAGGTCCTATCCCAGGGCGGCGACGGCACATAACAGAGCGCCGCGTTCCGCTTGAAGAGCAAGAGCAAACCTGCATCCGAAATACTCCCTGACTTCCTTTTCAAAAGTGCTTACCTTACATGGATTACCCAGACCATAATGCCTGAAAGGGCTTCTTTCACTTATCACATCCGTAAGCTCCTTCATTCCTTCGCCCGTAAATGACACCCCAAGCGCATTTGTGGGAAATGGTTTTGTCACGTAACGGCTTTCCGCCATATAAAGCCAGTTTATCCATTAAAAATACCTTCTCTCTTCATAATCCTGACATTTTTATAATTCAATTTTATTAATTCAACACTTTTGAGCTGGCTAATTCATGTTCCGGATATACTGCAATAGCCCAGGACAATGTATCATCTCAACCTCTTCCAGGTCCTGTCGAATTCTTGTAAATTTTT
>CAWJJN010000001.1:0-416298 GCA_963843205.1 uncultured Candidatus Saccharibacteria bacterium | reverse complement strand
GCGTACCGCGTGCGCCTGGCACCGTCCCGACGGGCCTGCTGCCCGAGTCTCCCGACGACGTGGACGCCGCCCTGCGCTTCGGCGAGCGGGAGTTCGTGGCGTCGCAAATGCAGAGCGAAGCGACCCTCTCTCCCGCGGTGGCCGCGGCGGCCATGCAGGATGGCTACTCGGGCGTCGTCATCATCGCGCCCTTCGAGTGCTGCCCGGACGGCCGATCCAGGGCGTCTACGCCCCCTGGGCGCGGAGAAACGGCTACCCCGTGGTCGCCGTCGAGAACGACGGCCGCTCGTACCCACCGAACGTCGTGTCTCGCCTCGACGTGTTCGCCCACAACGTGCGGCGATACGAACGCCGTCCGCGGCTTGGCTGAGCCCGACTCCCGGAAAGACGCGGACAGCTCCGAGAGACCATTTGCACGCTCGCCTATCGGGGGAGCGAACCCAGGGCAGATTCCGGGATCGCCTGTCGCCCGAAGCCCGGCCCTTCCCATTCGAGTGTCAGGGACTGCCCGTACTTCGCCTCGAAGAAGACGAGCCGAAGACGATGCCAGCCCTCGGCGAGGGCTACGAGTCCCTGCTTCTCCGTCGGACCGTGCGTACCGTCATGGTCGACGATCGCCTCTTCGTCGACGAAGAGGCGGCTCCCGTCGTCGCTCGCCAGGTAGAACGTGAAGACACCCGCAGCGGGGGCCCGAACGAACCCCTCGAACTCCAGGCCGAAGCCATCCTCTGGCACGTCTGCCGGAATCGCCACACTCCCGCTGAACCGTTCGAGGACCAGGGGAAGAGCGGCACCGCGTCCACAGTGAAGACCATGCCCGTCCGGAGCCGCATCACGCGACCACGCGCCAATCGCTCCGACCTCGACCGCCGCGTTGGGTGCGGTCACACGATAGATGCCCTGGGCGACCTCGCTGCTGCGCCCGTTGGGAAGGACCGTGATGGCGCGCAGCGTCGTGGTCTCGCGGATCGTCACCGGCCGATCGCACGACGGCGACGCGAAGGTGGGCGCTGTTCCGTCGGTGGTGCAGTGGACTCTCGCCCCGGGGGAGGGCGGATCGAGCCGCACCTCGTGGCCGGCGCCGAGCAGAAGTTGGTCCTTCACTCCGGCCGGGGGCTGCACGAAGAAGTCGTAGCGAAGAGCCGCCCACAGGTCGGAGTGCGATGCGACGCGGGCGCGAAAGGCCGCAAGGTCCCGACCCGCCGGGTCCGACCAGGCCACCTCCGAGAGGGCCGCGAGTCGCGGCAACGTCTGCCGCTCGGCGATCGCGTCGCTACTCTTCTGGTATGCAGGTGCGCTTAGCCTTCTCTATCGCTATTAGGGCAAAAAGCGACTGTCTTCTGATAGATGAGGTACTGGCTGTCGGTGACGCCGCTTTCCAGACTAAGTGTTTTGACTATTTCCAGGAGCTCAAGAAAAAGGGCGCGACAGTTGTCTTTGTGTCGCACGACCGCATCTCGCTGGAGCGTTTTTGTGATCGCGGTATATTGCTGGACAACGGAAAGATCACTGAATCCGGCTCAATAAATAAGGTGCTAAAGTCGTACAGCAAGATTGTTATGAGCGAGCTGGATGCCGCGGAATTGAAAGAGGAAAAGAAAGAAGGCGCCGCAGACAAACGCGCCAAAATCTCCACGCCGTATGCCGCAATCGAGAACGTGGCAACATATGGAGCCGGCAACGCCAGGCAAAAACGCTTTACTTACGGTGAAACAGTGACTGCTAGGTTTACGGTCAAAGTTCTCAAGCCTCTTGTTAACCCGATCATTGGTCTAAATATATGGCAAAAGAACGTGGATAAGCCGGTGTATGCCATTAATACCCTTTTGGACGGCCGTAAAGAAACCGGCGACTTCAAGCCTGGCGAGCGGATCACATTTAGCATCAAGATGCCGGAATCGCTCAACGACGGAGAATATTATGTTGAGCCGGCCGTAGCAAACGAATCGGCTTCGGTTTTCTATGATCAAAAGCCAAAGGCAGCCACCTTTTTCATAAACGGCAGCAATAACCCGTATTCAATAATGATGACAACAGACCACATAGAGTTGGGTAGAGAGTCGTGAAAGCATATTGCTATAACTGCGGCGAAACCGCCGACTATAGGGTCGTGTTGCCGATTGGCGACGAGCTCAAGAGCGCGTGGGGACTGTCCGATAAAGCCGCCAAGCGCTTTAACCAGCGCGAAGGATTGATATGTACGGTTTGTGGCGCAAACATAAGAGCCCAGGGCTTGGCTAAAGCAATTCTTGAGTCAAAACACGGCCTTGGTCAAGAATCTCTAAGGGCATGGGTGAGGCACCCTGAAGCTAAGGGGCTGAAGGTCTGCGAACTTAACTCCTGCCACGAATTACACCAGACGCTGAGCGGCCTGAAAGGCCTGACTTACTCCGAATACGGCACCGGCACGGAAGAGAATATCGAGAGTCTTTCATACGCTGACGACACGTTCGATCTGTTATTGCACAGCGAGACACTAGAACACGTAAGTAATCCCGGCAAGGCCATGGATGAGTGCCGCCGCGTGATTAAATCGGGCGGCTTAATATTGTTCACCACGCCGGTGGTCTGGAATCGTAAGACAAGAAGGCGTTCGGAGCTGACCGGCAAGAAGCCGACTTATATTCTCCCCCAGCCTACCACGGCCAAGAAACTGATGATTACCTGGTCTACTTCGAATTCGGCAACGATATCGGTGAAGTACTGAAGTCCGGGCTTGCCAACAGCGATCCTGAAAACCAAAACTTCATATTTTTTTCCGGCAAATCGCCGGGGCGTATACCAGCATTTATGAAAGCTAAAATGATGTTTCTCGAGAGAATGTCTGAGCTTAGAAAGGCGTAATTAGTATGAGCAGCAGTCAAAAGAAGAGTAAATCGTCCAAGAAGGTAAAGCTAGAGAACGATTATGAGCGCATGGTGCCGGAGTTTCACAAGGGCACACTGACCTACGCCGAGCATATGACGCGTTATATCTGCGCCCAGACACTCGTGCAGGGCAAGACAGTTTTGGATATAGCCAGCGGTTCGGGCTACGGCACGCAAATGCTTGCCAAAAAGGCCAAGAAGGTTTTTGGCGTTGACGTTGATGAGACTTCGGTCAAATACGCCAAGCAATGTTATGACGCTCCAAATATCGAATATAAGGTAGGAGACGGCGAGGCTATTCCTCTGCCCGATAACGCAGTGGACGTGGTGGTGAGCTTTGAAACCATCGAACACATCAAGGATTATGCCAAGTTCATACAGGAAGTAAAGCGTGTCCTGAAGCCTGACGGCCTGGCTGTCATCTCTACCCCAAACGATTTGGAGTTTGCTGAGGGCAATCACTTCCATTTGCATGAATTCGAGTATGACGAGCTGGTAGGGCTGCTCAAGAAGGACTTTGCTAACGTGGACTCGTATTTTCAGGCGACATGGAAGTACGTAGCCGTAGGCAGCGAAAAGCAGCTGGGAACAGAGGCGGAGATTGACTTGCCGACCATCAACCTGGCCCCGGTAAACCCGGCGGAGTATCTGTACTTCTATTTGCTGTGCAGCAATCGTAAGATAACCGAAAAAGTTGTGCCTCAGGCCGCGCTTGGTGAGCATTACAGCGACAGGGGTGTGCTCGCGGAGCGCGATGCCAACAAGCGGGCCCTGGACGCCGACCGCGAGAAGATCATGAACCTTGAGATACAGGTCCAGGCTGCCAACGAACATGCTCTGAATTTGCAGCACCAGCTAGACGCGACGGCAGCTGAGCTTAACAAGATAAAACTTTCACGGAGCTATAAGGCAGCCCGGAAATTATCGAATATCAAACAAGGTATATCAGGGCACGGTAGCCAATAACATTCTTTTAATAACGTACCAGGGGCAGGGCCACTTATTATTAGTTTTGAAAGCGACAAACATATGAAGTCTAGAATTAAATCAACAGCCAAGAAGTTCGTAAAAAAGAGTTTGATCGTCTCCAAAAACGTACTGGTTAAAAACCGTCATATCCGCAGGGTCGGAAAGGGTTTGCGAAATGTGCTGTTCCCAGGCGGAGCAAACCCTAATATTTACGATTGGTACAAATACTCCCCTACCATTCCTGAATACCAGAAGCAGGTGCAGGGCTGGAAGGGCTTTAAGCACAAACCGTTGATAAGCCTGATTATGCCGACATATAACACGCCGATAACCTATCTCGAAGAGTGCATAGAGAGCGTGCAGCTACAGTCTTACCCGAACTGGGAGTTATGTATAGCGGACGATGCCTCCCCGAACAAAGACGTCGCCCAGACTATTAAGAGATATGCCAAAGAAGACAATCGCATAAAGTTCGTGCAACGCAAAAAGAACGGGCACATCAGCGCGGCAACCAATAGCGCCTTGGAAATTGCCACAGGTGAATTCTCCGCCTTACTGGACCACGATGATGTTATCTGGCCTAATGCACTTTATGAGATAGTGGCGGCTATTAACCGGCAGCCGGATGTCGATTTGGTTTATACCGATGAGGACAAAATAGATTCAGACAATAAAATACATTCATATCCGGTATTCAAGCCGGACTGGAGCCCGGAATTCTTGGAGAGCTGTAACTATATTACCCACTTTGCCTGTATGCGCACAAAACTACTGAACGCAGTAGGCGGCCTACGTGTCGGCTACGAAGGAGCGCAGGACTGGGATTTGTTTTTACGCATAACAGAAAAGACAGACAAAATAGTACACATCCCCAAGGTGGTTTATAGCTGGCGTATCCACGAGGCCTCAACAGCCCTGAACACTGACACCAAGCCCTATGTTTATGAAGCGCAACGCAAGCTTCTGGAGGACCACGTCGAGCGGATGGGGTTGGGGGGTGTTGTCAGGCAGGGCATTATCAAACAGCACTCCAGCATTCAGTACGGCCTTATTGACGAGCCGCTCGTGAGCGTGGTGGTTTACGGCCCAAAAACAGAGATGTTCAAGCGCTGTGTGGAGTCGATATTCAGGCACACGACCTATAAGAACTTCGAGACCGTGCTTGTGGCGGCCAGCCCCGCCATCGAATCTTATTGCAAGCAGGTAGCCAAAAAGCACAAGGAATGTACTGTTGAGGTTGTCGGCGGTGCATCCGCACCAAACGCCCTTAACCGTGTTGTTCCGCAGACCAAGGGGGACTATGTGGTCTTAGTTGACGCCACGACCGTGCCGATCACCGCTGGTTGGCTGGAGTTGATGCTGGCAGACGTACAGCGTCAGGGCATTGCTGCTGTTGGCGGTAAGACCATCAGCAGCGATAAGACGCGCATAATGCGCGCCGGTGTGGCTATGGGCGTCTACGGCCTGTACGCGCCTCTTTTGGAAGGTATGCCGACAGAAGACGTGCACTATATGCGCGGGCTATACGGGCAAAGTCGCCGCAACACTGCGGCAGTGGACAGCGGCTGCATAATGCTCGACAAGGGCATGGTCCGAAAATTGGGTAGTTTTGACGAAAGTCTGGGCGATATGTTTATTGTTGACTATTGTTTGCGGGCGCTGCAAGACGGAAGCCGTATCGTTTACAACCCCTTTGTCGAATCAGTCGACCAGCGCGATCTCACAGCGGGTGACGCCAGCAAAAAGCGCAACCAGAAAGTTGTAGAGGAGTTTCAGAAGAAGTGGGCTCGATATATCGAGGACGACCCGTACTTTAATCCTAACTACACGCGCTGCAATGCGCAGCTAGACATTAATTAGGGGTATTATCAATGATAAAAGGCGAGATTCTTCACAAGATCAAAAAAGGAATAAAAAGGGTAGCGGCTAGAGTACCGATGGCCGCCGGGCCCGCCAACTCGTCTTCGAGTTTGCCTTGTATTTTTAGTATAGACAGCCCCCAGAAGGCGGTAGTAGACAAAAAGCGTGTCGTTGTTGAGGGCTGGCTTATCCCTGAAGGCGGCCGATCGTTAAAGGGTATGCGCGTGCTTTACGGGGGCCGCCAGACCGATCTGCCCTTCGGCCTGAAGCGGCAGGATGTCGCCAGAGCCTATCCGGACCGTGACGAGGACGCTGCCTTGATGAGTGGTTTTTCTTTGGAATTAGATACTCAGGAGGGGGCGCTTGTTGTTGAAGTAGATCTTGGTGACGGGTATAAACGGCTATACTCTATCGATCTGCACTACTCGCCTGAGCGCACCGTAAAAGACCTGTACAACCCTGATTTGCCTACGAATTGGGCCGAACACCTTAACCTGATGGAAAATCGCCGCGCCTATTTTTATGAGCCTTCTCAGGCCGGTGGCTATAAGCGGGGCAAGGAAGATCCCCGTCTACTGGCCTTTTACCTGCCCCAATATCATCCTATCCCCGAGAACGACAAGGCTTGGGGCAAGGGGTTTACTGAATGGACGAACGTGTCGGCCGATACGCCTCGTTTCCTGGGTCATCAGCAGCCCTTCCTGCCTGGTGATCTTGGTTTTTATGATCTGCGCAGGGAAGAGGTCATGGAAGAACAGATTGACCTGGCGAAAAAACACGGCATTTACGGGTTCTGTTTTTATTATTATTGGTTTAGCGGTGAGCGCTTGCTGGAGATGCCGATTGATAATTTCCTGCGTCACAAGGAGTGGGACTTTAATTTTATTATCTGCTGGGCAAACGAAAACTGGACACAGCGCTGGGATGGGCGCGAAACCGACGTGATCATGGCTCAGCAGTATCTGCCGGACGACCCGCTTCGCTTCATTAAGGATGTTGAGGACACCCTGTTAGACCCGCGTTACATACATCAGGACGGCAAGCCGGTCCTGGCGGTTTTTAGGGCGTCGGAACTGAAGCAGCCGGAAGAATACGCCAGGGTTTGGCGCGAATACTTCAAAAAGAAGCACGGCAAAGAGCTGTATCTTTTGTCGATGATCAGCTTCGAAGATAAAGACCCCAGGTCTTACGGATTTGACGCGGCAGTGGATTTCGCCCCGCAGAGCGCCTTCTTTAAGAACGACGCTTTTAAGGACGGCAAATATCCCTATCTTGGCGTCAACGATAAGTTAATTGACGTTAATTTTGAGGGAACTGTGGCCGATTACCGCCAGCTGGCTCTGAACGAAAAAACATATGATTACTTCCCCTTCCCGACACACAAATGTGTGACGCCGTCATGGGACAATGATGCCCGCAAGAAGGGCAAGGGCTTTGTTTTGGACAATGTCAGCCCGGATATCTACGGGCAATGGCTCGACGGCATACTGGGCCTGGAGGCGAAGAAAACCTCAAGCCCGCTGGTGTTTATCAATGCCTGGAACGAATGGGCCGAAGGCACGACCCTTGAACCGACCCGTCATACTGGGCACGCAGTCATTAACCGCACAACAGAGGTACTGGCAAAATATAGCAGCAACAAAGACAACCAAAAACAATTCCCTCTCTACGGAATTGTTCCCAAGAAACAGGGCGTGGAAATAGCTGTTGTGCTGCACCTTTTTTATCCTGAAAAATGGGAGCTTATTAAGGGCAAAATCCAGGATTGTCTGACAGAGAAATATGATCTGTTCGTAACAATCAACGAAAAAGACAGGGATTTTATTGGTGTGATCAAGGACTTTAGACCTGACGCACAAGTCTTTGTAGTGCCGAACCGCGGCCGCGACGTTCTGCCCTTCGTGCATCTCGCCAGAAGGATCTCATCTCAAAACTACAAGTACGTCCTAAAGTTACATAGTAAGAAATCAAAGCACCGAGAGGACGGTGTTGAGTGGTTTGAGGAGTTGCTGGGCAACCTCTTGCCTGGCAAGGTGGTGGTTAAAGATATCATAGCCAGGCTAGACGAGGATCGTAGCCTGGTGGGTCCAGAGGGGCACTACCTAAGCCTCGAGCGTTATATGGGTGCTGATGCGCCGCACATTAGAAGGCTTTTGGGTATGATGGATCAGGACGAGAAGGCAGAGGAAATTTTGTCCCGCCCAGGCGACTACGGGTATTTTGGCGGAACGATGTTTTGGGCGCACTTTGAAGTGATAAAGCCTCTTCTTGCACTGCACCTATTGCCAGACGATTTCGAGTCGGAACGGGGCCAAATTGACGGCACTCTGGCGCACGGCATAGAAAGACTGCTGAGTCTGTTGCCGCAAATAAGCGGAAAACCCTTGTATCGGTCGTCGGCTAACGGCGTAGTTAAGGTTAAGCCGGAAGACGCGGACCGCGACTATCGCTTCGCGCCGTAAAAAAACAACGGTAGGCACAAGAAAATTCCCGCTTAATCTGGCGGGAATTTTCTTGTTGGCCCACCGGTACTAGTATCCGTAGAAGTTAATGCCTTCGCTGGTGTATCCAAACCAGGCAATTGCGTTATCTCTTTCAACATCACTCGAGGTAAAAACTCTCATGCCATATTTATCAGTGATGCGGTGGACCGGCCGTGCGCCGGACGCAGTGGAGCGCAAGCTGTAGAACTCAATGCCTTCGCTCATGTAGCCGTAATACATGACCGCGTAGTCGCGTTCACCTTTATTAGTGGTATAGAAATGCCTTGACCCGGTGCTAATCCGATAAACAGGTAGGTTCTCGGAGGTTGGGGCTGTATCGCCGGAAAATGAATTGGACTCCTGGTTGAAACCGTAGGAATTCTTAGCGGCGTCTCTTTCGATTGTGCTGGTCGTATAGAGCCTGTGTGCTCCGTGGCTGAGGCGGTAGACTTCTTTTACGGTAGAGGTCGCCGGTGTATAGAAGGCTATACCGGCGTCGTCGAAGCCTTCATATTGGTCAAAATAGTCTCTTTCAAAGCCGGCGCTGGTGTATGCAACGGTCGTGCCCTTAGTTAAGCAATAGGCGGCTATTGTCCCTGGGGCTGCTGAGCTGTATCCGTAGAAGGCTATACCGTCATCACGATAGCCGCTGCTGAGGTACTGGTTTTTTACATCAACACTGGTAGTAAACAGGTGCCGGGCTGGGTTGGTTAGTCTATATACCGGGATGGCTCCAGGTGTTGTACTGACGATATTCTGCATAACAATGCCGTCCCATATATAGCCGTATTTAATTGCCGTACAGGCCTCTGCGTGGTTTGTGGTGTAGAAATAGTCGCTTGTTGACGGGTTGTAAAGCCTTCCGACATGGCTTGAGTCATATACCTGGATGTTGCATGAATGCCATGAGGCCCGCGTGTAGTCGCTGATCTGCGTTGAAAGCGTATTGCCGAACCAGGAAGTAAATATATTGTAGTAATGTAGATTGCCGCTATAGTGGGGTGTGTACCAGAAAAGAGCGGCGGTAGAACCATTAAGGATGTAGGTCGCCGACCCGTCTATGGTTTTGTAGCCATCGTAATAGGTCGTTGCTCCGCTCGGGCATACCTGCCAATATCCTTGAGTCATCGGGCCGCTGTAGCAGCTTTGCGGGTCGTCGGAGTTGTTCCAACTGCCTCGTATGATTGCCCAGCCGACATTGCCCTTGGAGCGTTGTTCGGCAAATTTAAGCAGCCAGGCTCCCCGGATGACCTGCTGGGAAAAGCCGGCCTTAGAAGATGTGTTGACGCAGGTGCCGTTGACCGCCGTGACATTCGAGCCGTTAATGGTGTACAGGTTTACTCCCGAGTAGTCGTGTGTCGTACCGCTGTCAGGGCAGCCGTACCCCATGGCCGCGGCATATCTTAGCGTGCTGCAGCCGGCATCACCAGACACCAGGCTCTGTTCTTTTTGCAGCGTGGCAAGCAGTACTTGCGGGTTGATGTCGTAGGCCTGGGCCGCATGGGCGATAACATTGCCTGCGGTTGTGTTGCCGCCGTATACATAGCTAGTAGCAGGTGAGTATCCGATAGGGTCCGGAGCGCTGAAGCCGCGGTTCGGGCTGATACAGCTGTTAGGAAAAGAGTTCAGGAAACCGTCTATCGCTGCGGAACTCATCGCACCGGAGTTGTCAAAGACAGCATCATCCATAATTCTGTCTCCGGCGGCAGCCCGGGCAGCATCAAACGGAAGGATAGAAAAAATCGCCACCAATACTACGATAATGATTTTTGTTGAGGAGAGTGTTTTCTTGAGCGTTAGTGTCTTCATGGTTTTATTTCCAAAGTTAATGCGTCATCGGCGGTTTTTGTTTGGGCGCCGAGCGTGGCAACCGCTTTTATATGCCACGTTCCTTGTGTCAAATCAATGTCCTTTAATTCCCAGGTCCAGTATGTTGCTCCGCCAGCATCGGTTATTTGTGCGGGTAGGGATTTGGTGACACCGTCTTTAGTGAACTCAATGCGGCAAGTTGCGCCCGGTGTAGTGTTGCAAACGGACTGCATACGGCTCGGCGCCGGAGAGCCTCCCAGGTTCGGATGATGGTTGCTTACAAAAGTGCCTGACGGCTCTGTTAGCGTGGCATTGGCATTTGTGGGCGCGCTTGAACCCTCGTTGCTTTTGTCGTTGTTGGTTGTTTGTCCCGAGGAGGATGAGGGTGCGGTTCCACCTGACTTTTGTTCGGCGCTGGCCTCGCCTTTGGTATTTGGGCTGGCTGTAGGGGCGTTGGATTTATTGTTGTCTCGGGAATGCCTCCATATTATTGCACCGGCAGAAATGAGAACCAGAGCAACGAGTAGCGTGATGACCACAATAAGCATAGGCCGCTGAAGACGCCTCCGATGGCGCGGTTTTTTATTTTGACTACTTGTCATAATCATAGTTTACCTTAATAACAATAGGTCGGCTAGACGAGCTTTACTATTTGCGTATGATTTTAGGGCATCCTCCAGACAGAAGCCGGCCCGGTATTATTCCGGTATGGATTGCTAGTGTTCACAGAGTTTTGCTACAATACCGCTATAATTCAATTCGGGAGAGGGTAGCGTGAAATACGATGTTTGTATAATTGGCGGTTGTGGACATGTAGGCCTGCCTTTTGGCATGGCGTTGGCCGACCAGGGTAAAAATGTCGTATTATACGACATTAATCAGGACACTATAGCAAAGGTCAATAAGGCCGAGGTGCCTTTTAAGGAAAATGGCGCCGGACCGGTACTGAAGAAGGTCATAAAGAACAAAAAGCTTCAGGCTACAAACGACGCATCAGTCATCAAGCAGTCGTCAACCATTGTTATGGTTATTGGCACGCCAGTTGATGAACACCTTAACCCGCGCATCCAGGACATCTTTAGGGCTATTAGAGAAGTTGAAGATCAGCTGACCGACGACCAGTTGCTTATTATGCGCAGCACCTTATACCCCGGGGTTACCTCTAAGGTTCGGGAATACCTGTATAGCCGCGGCAAGAAAACGCTGGTGGCGTTCTGTCCGGAACGAATTGTCGAAGGCCACGCCCTAACCGAATTATATGCACTACCCCAGATTGTAGCCGGCTGTACACCAGAGGCCACTGAGCGCGCCTCAAAGCTGTTTAAGGTATTGACCAAAAAGATAATTGTCGCCGACCCGATGGAGGCAGAACTCGCCAAACTGATGACCAATACCTGGCGCTACATAAACTTTGCAATCTCAAACCAGTTTTACATGATGGCTAACAAGTACGGTTTGGATTTTTATCGGATATACAACGCCATGACAGAGGATTACCCGCGGCTCAAGACCTTTTACAAAGCCGGCTTGGCCGCAGGGCCGTGCCTGTTCAAAGACACCATGCAGCTTTCGGCCTTTGATAACAACAACTTCTTCCTGGGCCACGCCGCTATGCTGGTCAACGAAGGTTTGCCTGGGTTTATCGTTGAAGAGATGAAGAAAAAGTATGAACTTCAGCATATGGTGGTGGCTGTTTTGGGCATGGCTTTCAAGGGTAATAATGACGACCCCCGCGAGAGCTTGTCTTACAAGCTGAAGAAGCGTTTGGAGATCGAAGCAGAAGCGGTGCTTTGTCACGACCCGTACATTAAAGATCCGCGCTTTGTGTCATTGGAGGAAATACGCAAGAAAGCTGATATCATAGTTCTTGCGGCCCCGCACAGCGACTACGCTGATTTAGACTGGGATGACAAAAAAGTAGTAGATATGTGGGACTTTTATGGCAAAGGAGGCCTAATTTAATGAAAATCGTTTGGACTGGCGCAGCCGGATTTATTGCAGGTTATACAGTAGAAGAATTATTAAACGCAGGTCATGAAGTTGTCGGTATCGACAATTATTCAAAGTACGGTAAGGTAGAAAAGAGCTACGACCATCACCCGAATTACACCTTTATCGAAGGTGACGCCAAGGATGTTGAGCTGATGAAGAAAGCAGCCGAGGATGCAGACGTAATCGTATCCGGCGCGGCTATGATCGGCGGCATCTCTTATTTCCACGAATTTGCCTATGACTTGTTGGCGGAAAATGAGCGTATTACGGCCGCGGCGTTTGATGCGGCAATTTGGGCGCATAAGAACAAGAAGCTTAAGAAGATCGTAGTCATGTCGTCCTCAATGGTATTTGAGGCAACAGACCAATTCCCGACCCCGGAAACTGCGATTACTACTTCTCCGCCCCCTGTTTCGACCTATGGTTTCCAGAAACTAGCTTGCGAATACTTTGCTAAAGGCGGCTGGGAGCAATACCAACTGCCCTACACTATTATTCGGCCGTTCAACTGTGTTGGTATTGGCGAAAAACGCGCCCTTAACGACAAAGAGATTTATTCCGGCAACGTCAAGCTGGCTATGAGTCACGTTGTTCCTGACCTGGTACAAAAGATTCTAAAAGGTCAGGACCCGTTGCATATCTTGGGTGAGGGCAATCAGATCAGGCATTACACCTATGGCGGTGACTTGGCAAAAGGTATCCGCTTGTGTATCGAAAAAGAAGAGGCCCTTAACAACGACTTCAACATCTCGACGCCTGATTCCACATCGGTTCTTGAGCTTGCCGAAAAGATTTGGAAGAAGACTAACGGCGATAAGCCGTTTAATTATGTGTCAGACAAAGCGTTTGACCATGACGTGCAGAAGCGAGTTCCTGACACCTCCAAGGCCAAGGAAGTACTTGGCTACGAAGCTAACACCTCCCTTGATGACATGTTGGATGAGGTAATACCGTGGATCAAGGAACAAGTAAAGAATGGCAACATCTAAAGAGCTGAATATTGTCATCCCCGTTTTTAACGAGGAAAAGAATTTCCCTAACACCTACAAAGAGATCAAGGAATTCATAAAAATTCCCCATACAATCTATGTAGTTTATGATTTCGATGAAGATACTACCGTTCCCGTAGTAAAAAAATTAGCCAAAACCAACCCGAAGCTGAAGCTGGTTAAAAACACCATTGGCAGGGGGCCGCTCAACGCCCTGCGCACCGGTTTTGCGGCTGTGAAATCCGGGCCGGTGTTGGTGGTTATGGCGGACCTGTCTGATGATCTTAGGAAGGTCGAGGACATGATGTGCCTATACGAGCAGGGCAACCAAATTGTCTGCGGCAGCCGCTACGCGCGCGGCGGCAGGCAAATCGGCGGTCCTTTTATCAAGCGTACATTATCGCGGGCTGCCGGCGTAAGCCTGCGTTACTTGCGCGGTATCCCGACACACGATGCTACGAACAACTTCAAGTTGTACGATAGCGAGCTGCTACACGAGATTGAGATAGAGAGCAGCAAGGGTTTTTGCGTAGCAATGGAGATCACGGTCAAAGCGTATTTAAACGGCAAAAAAATTGCCGAAGTGCCTTCGACGTGGCGTGATAGAACCGAAGGGGAGGCTAACTTTAAACTAATGGCTTGGTTGCCCGAATACCTCCACTGGTATTTCTTTGCCTTTCGTCCCAAGAAAAAACCAAAGAAGTAGGTAGTTAATATGGCAAACGTTAGAGGCTGGGAATCGGCTACTGCTGTTATTCCGGAATTAGATAGTAACCACCCTGAGCACGGTAAATATCGAGCGGCCAGGGCTGCTTATTTTGCCAGTATAGCGCTGCGTCACCGCGACGTGATGCGGATTCACTATGACGACAATAGGGCTGAGGCCAATCCTAAGTTTCAGGCACTGGCACGGCGGCGTGTAGTATCGCAGCCAGAAGACGCCCCGCGGCGCCCGCGAAGGTTTGAGGCCCGTCCGGACGGCGCCCCGCAACATTGCCTGGTAGAGGCCGCGCGCGTGCGCGTCATGGGCGGTATGCTCCGCCTGGAGGAGTCGGATATTGCCAAGCTAGAAAAGGCGGCAATGCTTCACGATTCCTTTAAGGCCCGCGAAACGAAGATAATGAGAGAAAGCGGACCGACCTGGGATAGCTATGAACAGGCGCAGGCAGCGGCCAGAAAAGCCTGGGAAGACAGCGGATTATTCGAGACGGACGTTATGGATATTGCCGGTTCCGTAGCCCATGAATTTATAGATGAGATGTATGCAATATTGGGCAAACCAGACACTGATTTGACAGTAATGGATAAGATGCGGCTAGTTATGCACTATGCTGACGATTATACGTTCAACTCGCGGTGGTCAGAGCCGGCCGGAGAGGACGGCGGTGAAATTGATAGGCGTTGCCTTAAGAACGAGCAGAACACACGTTATGCCAGCCTAAATCAAACCGGCCTTGACCATTTTGGGTACGTTGATAGGGGGGTATTCATTCCAGAAACTACATATCAGGCGCAACGGCGTTCCGGGCATATGGTAGAAGAGCGTTTGGCTGGTCTGATTTGTGCTGCTAACGGTCTGTCAGATGGCGCTATCAACCCGCTTGACCTGCCGGTCGTCGTGGACAACCAAATCAAATATGAGCTTGCTGGGAATATGTAGGAGTTCCCGCCCCCTACTTTTTAGTGAGCTCCAGATACCAGCCCGGATTGATCGGGATAGTGTACTTCGTGCCCTTGGGCAAAGACTCAAAGTTATTAGCGTGAGCCGGGAAATTATTATCCGGACGCGAAGGAAGCCGCCAGCCCTGGGGTATGCCAATAAATACCATCAATGAAAGCAGGATTATACCGCACACTTTTGCCAGCTTACTCTTGGCGGCTAGCACTAGCCACAGGATAGATGCAAACCAGGCACAGATGGCGAAGAACCAATAACGTTTAGCAATTGAAGGCATCGACAGCGCCGCCCAGACATCATACAGGGGTGTTGCTTTAATGGTGAACAGCACGATAGTGACGGTAAGCGCCCCAAACATGATGAAAACCTTCAGCCATAGCGGACCCTTGACCAAACAGTACGAGACCAGTGCGAACCCTGCAACAAGCGCGGAATAAAGTAAGGCATGGTTGTCGTAAAATAGAGCCGTGTATTTGTCGCCTAAAGTGCCAGCTACAAATATTTGCCCGACAATTATTTTGGCAAAACCCAAGAAATCAGCATTCGGGTGTGCACCCACCCTGCTGTAATGGCTTATGACAAGAGACATCAGCAACTGAAGAGCGGCCATTAACCCTAACAAAACCAAGATAAACCTTCGGTCGCTTATCAAATTAAAGAATTTAGATTTAAGGCGGCGACCGTGCAATCCAGCGGTCTTTTTTGTCATCACTTTGCGGCTGGAGACACGGCGGTTTTGTATGCGGCTAAGAAGCGAAGACAGCTGCCGTCTTCCTTCTGATGAGCATAGCCACAGAATAAGCGCGACCGGGAATAGCAAGATTGCGTTCGGGCCGTTAAGCCCAGCGAAAATAATAATAAAAACATCAAAGACCGCCCAGGCTCTATTCCGGGCGGCGCCTGATATGAGGACCAAGAAAGCGGTAATTCCGAGTGACCATTGCAGGTTGGCGACACTGCCGAGAATTTCGGAATTATTTAAAAAGCCGATGTATACCAGGCTTACGGCAATAGCCAGCAGCCTGGAGCGGAATATGTTCTCTAACCTGCCGCCCATGATTATCACCAGGGGTAGCAGCTGAATGCAGATAGCTGACAGGCTGAAGAAAAGGGGAACTATTCTCAACGGCAGGTCGAGCCAGACGGCCAGGCCGGCAATTATACGCGGGCAAAGAGTTATCACGTCCGGATACGGCCGGAAGATAGTTGATAACAGGCCGTCGTCGTAGGCGTCCGCGAACCATATAGTGGCGTCCTCTGCCCAGAACTCAGCGTTTGTAAGAATGTCCGGGTTGCGGGAGTAGGTAAGCAGGAAACCAACGATTAGCATGATGGCTAGAACCAGCTTGTCGTGCCGCTCCAGGAAACGCTCGGTGTGTTGCAATAAACGGTACATATCTTATTTTTAACGGAAAATAATTTTTTTGTACGCTACGTACGTCCAGGTCATTTGGATGGCGACAGCCAGGATTTTTGCATAGGTATAGTAAAGACCCATGTGTGTTGCAACGCCGATGAAGGCAATGGTGAAGAGGTAGTTAAGACCCAGCAGGACACCATATGCCGCTATATGCCTGATAATGTGGGTTTCTGTTGCTCCAAAGGTCCAAAACCGGTTGGACAGAAAATTGAAGACAATTGACGTCCAGTAAGAAATAGTTGCGGCAACCAGGACATTCATTCCAAGGGCCCCATGGAGTACTATCAGCAGTACGAAATCAATCATAAACGTACTGCCGCCGATAATGACATACCGCACGAACGAATGATTATATACTTTACGAGTGAATTGTTTGATGTTTTCCATGAAAATATTTGCTATGTCCGGAAGTGTGCCATGACCACGACTTAGTGTAATTCTACCATGGCTAGGGGCGAGGCCCTGCACTGTAATTTGTAAAATTTGTTCCGCTGCCTATAATTAGACATATAGATGAAACGGGCTACTGAACGGGAATCCAGACACATACCCAAGCCGACGGGCCTTGTTCAGAAATGTATCGCTGAAGGCAAAAAAATGCTGGCGATAAAGAACAGAAAACTATTTATATTCTGTATTGTCATAGCTGCGCTTTTTTCCCTATCCCCAAAATTGAGAGGTTTGTCGTTCGGGCTTGATCCTTCTTATCTTTACGGAGTGAACAAGGCCGGGGCTGACGGATTATCTTTTGGGGATCAGTTTATCTCCACATACGGCCCGCTAGGTTATTTGATAGCCAATTATCTGCCTGATAATATCGCAAAAGTAAGCTTATGGTGGGTGGCGTACAGCGCAGCGGTCGGAACGGGTATTTATGCCTTCTGTGCGATGTACCTTGCCGACCGTCCAAGGAAATGGCTTGCCGCTCTTGTGCTTCTGTATGCCTTCGGCGCTTCGCTTGGCGCCAGCGATGTGTCGTGGACGTATCTTTTGGTTTTCTTGCTATATTGTTTCTTGTACTTAAAAATGCCTGCCAGCAGACGCCCGATGATGATAGTTGGGCTGGCGATTGTTGCCGGTGTCTTCTCTCTGGCTAAGTTTACTCTAGGGCTGGGGTCGTTGCTGGCCTTGCTGGCGCTTTGCGGGTTCGACAACCGGGTGGTGATCAGGGAGCGCACCAGACTGCTGGGGCTGGCCGGCGCGGTTTATGTGTTGTCGTTTGTCGGGCTTGGCTTGCTCATGAATATCAATGATTTTGTGGCATATATCCGCTCCGCCCGCATTTTAAGCGCCAATTTTGGCAGCGCCATGAGCTATTTTGACCCTGAAACAGCCGCGGCTACATGGTTGACGGTGATAGTTATAGCACTGATTATTGCTTGGCCTTTGCGTGAAGGAAGATCACGGGCCATTAGATATGCCTTCCTTTTGCCTCCACTATACATATTATGGCAATACTGCGTCTCAAGGCAGGACCAGCACCTTGAAGCAATTCTGCAAGCCGGCGTTCCGCTGGCCTTGTTGTTTTACTTCTCGCGCAAAGAAAGAACACAGCGGGATATGGTTTCGGTGATGCTGGTCATCTTCTTTGCATCCCTGGCGATGTGGGCCAACAAGCTGGCGTTTCATCAAAGGTATGCCTTTATAGTTACGGCTCCCATTACCAATATTAAAGACGGCGAGTTTATATCGTTCTTTAAGATCGGCCAGCAAAAACGCGATTGGACCGTACAGGGGGCGAACCAATTAGCCAAGTCAAGAATACCCGATTCGATGCGGGCGATGATCGGTGGCCGGGATGTCGACGTCTTCCCCTGGGAAGCATCAGTCATTGCGGCGAATAATCTGAAATGGAACAATCGGCCGTCACCGTTCTCGTTTCAGTCATTTGACCCATATTTCGATAACGCCAATGCCGACTTTCTGGCATCCGGCAAGGCGCCTCAGTTCATAATATGGCATAGCGTCGGTAATACGGGCATTGACGGTTTGGACGGTCGCCATATTCTTTGGGATGAGCCCCGTACGGTGCGCACCATCCTGGCTCATTATGAGTTCATAGAAAACAACGATAAATTCATGCTCCTCAAAAAGAGGCAAACGCCATTGAACATGCGAGAAGAAAAGATAGCGGCCCGTAAACAAGACCTAAGCCAAGGGAATGTGACGCTTCCAGAAACCCAGGGAGCTATGATTTTGGCCCGCATCGACGTTAAGAAGGGTTTGTCGGATAAGATCGTCAGCCAGTTTATTAGAGGAAAACAGTACTATATTACGTTGCAGGACACCCGGAACAAGAATAGCCAATATAGATTTGTGCCGGAAAACGGCAGTCAGGGCATTTTGGTTGGCTGCCTGCCGAAGAATTGGGATGATCTAATACAACTCATGCAGGGTCAATGTGTCGCGGAAACGACAACTAGACTAACCATGAACGGCCGATTAGGCTCTGTCGAACTAACCTCTGAAGCAGGACGTTAAGTGGAGGGTGGCAAGTGAGAGTCGACCAGGTATACAAGCGGCGCTTTTCTGATACTGAAACACGAAAAGAATTGTGGGATACGTTGGTGAAGCACTTTTTCCAGCAGTATGTTAAGGATGATGACGTAGTCCTGGACCTTCCTTCCGGCTACGCTGAGTTCATTAACAGCATAAAATGCAAAAAGAAGTACGCCATAGATATTAACCCCGACTCTGCAAAGATGGTTTCCAAAGACGTAAAATTCTACCTAGCAAGCTCTACAGCCTTGCCGCTCAAGGCAAAGTCTGTCGACAAGGTGTTTATAAGTAATTTTTTTGAACATTTGACCAGAGATGACATATCGGCGACAATCGAAGAGCTAAGACGAGTGTTAAAGCCCGGAGGCCAAGTGTTGGTGCTGCAGCCGAACATCCGTTTCGCATATCGCAACTATTGGATGTTCTTTGACCATATCACCCCTATTGACGACAGAGCCCTAGATGAAATATTCCAGATCAAGGGTTTCACTCCGAAGGCTAAAATATTGAAGTTTCTGCCGTTCACTTCGAGCGGTAAAACTCCAGCAAAAAGGTGGATGGTTTACCTATATCTAAAAGTCAGGCCCATATGGTATGTTATGGGGCGGCAGACTTTTGCTATCTATGAGCGGTGATGAGTGGGTCTTTAGCATTTAGTACCCGCCCCAGTGCTTGTCTTTTAGGTACTGGATGTCTCTCTTGGCCCGCTCGGTGTCCGGGAAGACATTCATAAGACACCAAAGATCAGGCGTGCCGTGGGTGCACTGCTGTATCCAGCGGTAGTGTATGCTGACTTTTCTGACAAGTTCGGTGCCTGTTCGGTAATTGTTGACCACGACCATCGTGACGATTGTAAGTACGATGAGGGTTGCCTGGTAGAAGCGGGAAGCGAAGTTTTTAGTATTCTCAATAACAATCAGCGAGGCCATTACCAGCCCCAGGGCGAAAAGCGATGCAACTAGCATGTAACGAGGTGCGGTGGCCTGAGCAACGCCGTATTCCAGCCTTCCCATGCCCGTAGAGACTGCACTGAGCAGACCGTAAATCATAAATGCGGTCCAAGCAGCGACTTTGGGCTGGAGGGCTTTGCGTTTGGCAACCAGCCAGACCAACAGTAAGAGCACGAGGCTCGATGCCAGCCCAAAAATGATTGAGCTGTACTCTTCCCAGCCAAACGGGTGGCCGATATAGGTTAGGATATACTCGAGTAATCTGTGCGGCTGGTGAACGGCCATCGTCTTTGATGTGGCTTCGGCATGGAACTGGTAGTTTGTGTAATAGAGGCCCAGTGCAATGACGGCGCTGCTAGCCCAAATTGCAAATTTGCGCAAAGTGGTTCGCTGGAGTATCAAGATGGCTGCTCCGCCGAACCAAACAAAAGGTCCGCTTCCAAGAGAATACGACGCTAGCAGCGCAGTAACTATGGCCGCGGGTAATTGCAGATCAGACCTGAAGCGCTTTGGCCAGAAACATAAAGCCCAGAAAGTCAGAGCGACACAGAAGACTGCGAAGAACCATTCCACCTGCCAGCCCCACAGCCAGTTTTCGCCCTGCATCGGGGAGAAGATCAAAAAGGCGGCGAAAATACTGGCGCCGATTTTTAACGCCCGGGTTTTAAAGGAGCGCCAGACCATTAGCAGAACGAAAGTAAGTATGCCGCAGGCCAAGACAAAGCTGACTAAGGGCTCTACGGCAACGTTCCAGCGGGTTAGAAAGGCCAACGAGTATAAGATTAGGTTCGGGAACAGTATACGGTGCTCGTTGTGCTGGGCCCAAAAGTCAGAAAAAGCCAGTGTGCCGTTGTCGTGTTTTTGGAACAGGAGGATCATATCCATCTCGTCCCATTGGGGGATGTTGACCGCGTAGTGCAAGATCAAGACAAATATATAGACAACGGGCAGACAGACTATGGCCAGCCACCAATAACGCCGGGCAATTGAAGTAAGCTTTTCGAGCATGGACGTCCTTTTCGAGTAAAATAATGTCCCTATTATAATCGCTTATCAAGAGGCAGTATGTCAATCACGCTTAAGCAAGACCTTGCCCGGCGTTTGGCGAGATGTTACGATAGCCACCATGAAAGTAGCGGTTATTGGTACGGGGTACGTTGGCTTAGTAACAGGGACGTGTTTGTCCGAGGTCGGCCACGATGTTGTCTGTTTTGACATAGATAAGACCAAGATAGCTAGTCTGAAAAAAGGCCATAGCCCAATATACGAACCAGGGCTTCCGGAACTCATTAGTAAGAACCAGAAGGCTATGCGACTCTCCTTTACGGACGAACTTCAGGAGATCGGCGAGCCGGAAGTCGTTTTTTTTGCTCTACCGACGCCTCCGGGAGAAGACGGGCATGCAGACTTGAGCTACGTGTTGGCGGCAGCCGAGAGCGTTGCCAAGGTTCTCAAGAAATACGCAGTCTTGGTAAACAAGAGCACCGTGCCTGTTGGAACCGTGCAAAAAGTACAGAAAGTTGTGGCCGCCCATTCGTCCGTAAAGTTTGACGTTGTTTCGAACCCGGAGTTTTTAAGAGAAGGTTTGGCTATCGATGATTTTCTGAAGGGCGATCGCATAGTGGTTGGTACCTCGTCGCGCAAGGCCCGCGAAATTATGGAAAAGCTTTACCAGCCGATAGTTGCCAATGGAACCCCGCTGTTACTGATGGACGAAGCTTCGAGCGAATTGACAAAATACGCTGCCAATTCGTTCTTAGCCACAAAGATCAGCTTCATGAACGACATTGCTAACCTCTGTGAGCTGGTTGGAGCTGATGTCGACAATGTTAGGAGGGGCATCGGCACAGACGGGCGCATCGGCAGCCGTTTTTTGAATGCCGGCATCGGTTACGGCGGTAGCTGTTTCCCCAAGGATGTCTTGGCGCTGCAGAAGGTCGCTTGTGACCACGACCATGAGCTAAGGATTCTGAGTGCAGTCCTCGATGTTAATCTTGACCAAAGAAAAGTGCTGACGCGTAAGATCGTAGATTGTATGGGCGAAGACCTAACGGGAAAAACATTCGCGGTCTGGGGGCTGGCATTCAAGCCGGACACTGATGACATCCGCCAGGCACCGGCCATCGATATCATTCGGGAGCTGCTTAATCGCGGAGCGGCAATACAAGCCTATGACCCTGAGGCTATGGACAATACCAGGGCGGTTCTGCCTGGAATTGGCTACGCCAAAGACGAATACATTGCTCTTGACGGCGCGGATGCATTGTTGGTTGCGACCGAGTGGAGCCAGTTCGTTACTGCAGATCTCAAAATACTGGCCGACAAGCTCAAAGACAAGCTTGTGTTTGACGGACGTAATATTTTTAATCCTTCTCAGATACGAAAAGCCGGCCTCACGTATTACGGTATCGGCCGGCAATAGTAGTTGCTTGTTATTTTGACAATAATCGTAGCAGGTAGTCTCCGTAGCCGCTTTTAACGAGCGGTTCGGCTAGGCTGCGGAGCTGCCCGGCTGTGATAAAGCCCTCCTCTAATGCGATCTCTTCTATACAGCCCACCTTAAGGCCGGTACGCTTTTCGATTACTTCCACGAACTGAGAGGCGTCATTCATCGAAGCGAAAGTTCCGGTGTCAAGCCAGGCAGTGCCACGGTCCATGGTCTTTACGCCTAGTTTGCCGCGCTTCAGGTATTCCTCGTTTACGGCTGTAATTTCCAGTTCGCCGCGGTCGCTGGGCTTGATTGACTCAGCGATACTGACCACGTTATTGTCGTAGAAGTACAAGCCCACAACAGCGTAGTTTGACTTGGGCTCGATCGGTTTCTCTATGATAGAAACTGCCTTCATCTGCTGGTCAAACTCGACTACGCCGTAGCGTTCCGGGTCGGAAACCGGATAGGCAAAGACAATGCCGCCGTCCGGATCGGTACACTCTTTGAGGCTGTTGCCGAATCCCGCGCCATAGAAGATGTTATCGCCAAGCACTAAGGCGACTTTGTCATCTCCAATGAATTCCTTGCCGATAATAAATGCCTGGGCCAGTCCTTCGGGGCTGGGCTGGACAGCATAGCTAAAGCTGCACCCCAGCTGGGAACCATCGCCCAGCAGCCGCTGGTACGAGACTTGGTCCTCCGGCGTGGTGATGATTAGAATTTCCTTGATACCAGCCATCATTAACGTGCTGAGGGGGTAGTAGACCATCGGCTTGTCGTAAATAGGCATCAGCTGTTTGGAAATACCTTTAGTTATCGGGTACAAACGTGTTCCTGACCCACCGGCTAGAATAATACCTTTCATCGTTACTCCTTTGGTCCGGCCTGTTCGGCCTCGATATAGTTATGTAATTCAGCCCGCCAGTCCGGCAGTGCGAAACCGGTTGCTTTGATTTTTTCCAGAGCAAAAAAGCTTCGTAACGGCCGCGGGGCAACATGCGCTTTGCTTTTGAAGTATTCCTCAGTTGAGGTGTCGGTAACGGTCAGGTCATCCCGGCCTATCTCTTTGAAGATATCTCGGGTGACATCGGCCCAGGAAGCGGGTTCTCCGTCGTTGCTCAGGTTGTAGATGCCGTAGGCGGCCTGCGTCTTCAGGAGATGGTCGATGGCATCAACGAGTGTCGGCGTGAAAGTCAGGCGGGTAATTTGATCAGAAACAACAGTCGGCGAAATGTTTTTACCGGCCAGCCCGATCATTGTTCGTACAAAGTTCGGCCCGTCGCCAATCAGGGCGTGGGTGCGCATGATGTAATGCTTTGGCGCAACACTGGCGGCGATGTCCCCGGCGGCCTTAGCCTGTCCGTAAACGCCCAGTGGAGCTACGTCTTCTTGCTCATCGTGCGGGCTGCGGCTGCCGTCGAATACGTAGTCCGAAGAAACGTGCACTAGGGTAATCCCATGCTCGGCAGCGATTTTACTTAAATACCCCGGTCCGGTAGCATTGATCTTCCAAGCCATGGGGCGGCCTTCTTCGGTTTCGGCACCGTCAACGTTGGTGTAGGCGGCGGCATTCAGTATGACGTCTATCTTTGACCAGTCGTAGTCACATATAGTTTGCCAGTCTGTCATGTCAAACTGGTCGCGGTCGACAGCGATCGCCTTGGGGTACTTGGCCTGCAGAGCCTTGCCTAATTGCCCGTAGGCGCCGATTATTAGAAAGCGCGATTCGTCCATTTAAGCCTCCAATGGTTTAACGTCTTTTAGCAGCGGGTGGTTGCGGTCGCGATCACTCATTATCGCCTGATCAAGAGGGACCGGCCACTTGACGCCGATTTGCGGATCAGACAGGTTGGCAAAGCAGTATTTGTCGTAGTTGTCAGCGCTCCAATGGGCGTTGACGCTGTAGAGGTAGTAGGTATCTGGTTCCAATGTTTGGAAGGAGTTGGCTACGCCTTTTGGCAGAAAGACAGTTTTATTGGCGTCTATCTCGACAGTAACGGCTTTGCCAAAACTAGGCCCTTTGCGAAGGTCGACGTAGGCGGCGAACACCTTGCCAGTAACAACGGAAATGTATTTATCCCAAGGCTTGGCGTGGAACCCCCGGGTTACGCCCTTTTCTTTGTTGTAAGACAGGCTGTTCTGGACGACGTCAAAACTTTCCGGCATGCCGGCGGCCACGAGCTTGGCCTTCTGGTATTTTTCCTGAAAGTATCCGCGTTCATCACCTACGTAAGTAACGTCAAAAATGATGAGTCCTGGTATGTCGGTTTGATGTCCGGTTATCTCAGTGGTTGGTACTGCCATATCAATTCTCCTTATCTTTTTGGATACGCAACTTGGCCAAATAAAAGGCGGCGATATGCGCCGATTTTAGCATTTCGCCTTTAGCGATCATATCCTCGATATCATTAATGTTCACAAAATGTCCTTGGGATATTTCTTCGTCTCCATCTCGCTGGTGCGGCGCTGGACGCACATTTTTCGCCAGGAACACAACAAGCGGGAAGTCGCCAAGGCCGCCGGCTTGCTGGGCTTGGCCTAAGTTCGTCCAGTCGTCACTCGTCAGGCCGGCTTCTTCCAGCAGTTCCCGTTTGGCAGCCTCGAGAGGACCCTCTTGGCCATCCGTAAAGCCGGCAGGCACTTCCACCAGAGATTTGCCTATGGTGTATCTGTAGTTCCGTTGCAGATAGACTTGCCCTTTGGCATTTATCGCAATAATAAAAACACTGGGACGTTGCTGTTTAATGTAGCTATATGTCAATTCCTTGCCGGCGTGATTTAAGACTTTGTCGCGCCTGACCTTGATCCAGTCTGTTTCGTAGATATCTTCTGACGATACTGTTTGCCAATCGGCCATTATTTATTGACCTTGCTTTGCATAAGCAGCTTCAATGGCTGCCTTCTTAGGCTTCCACCAAGCTTCATTTTCGCGGTACCAGTCAATGGTGGCTGCCATTCCGTCGCGGAAGTTCTTGTATTTGGGTTCCCAGTCAAGCTCGGTGCGCAGTTTTGTGTAATCGATGGCATAGCGCATGTCATGGCCGGGGCGGTCGTTAACGTGTTCATACCAATCAGCCGGCTTGCCCATTAACTCCAGTATGATTGCGACCGTATCCTTGCCGTTCTTCTCGCCATCGGCGCCAATCAGGTAGGTCTCGCCAATGCGCCCCTTGTCGATTATGGCGTGCACGGCTGAGTTGTGGTCATCGACGTGTATCCAGTCGCGTACTGCTTCTCCGGCTCCGTACAGCTTGGGCTTATCGCCTACGAGGACGTTGGTAATTTGCCGGGGTATGAACTTTTCAAGATGCTGGTAGGGGCCGTAGTTGTTGGAGCAGTTCGAAATAGTGTATTTTACGCCAAATGAGCGTCCCCAGGCCCGGACCAGCAGATCAGAGCTGGCTTTGGTGCTGGAGTAGGGGCTGGAGGGCTTGTAGGGGCTTTGTTCGGTGAATTTTTCAGGAGTGTTCAGTTCCAGGTCACCATAAACTTCGTCAGTTGAGATGTGGTGCAGGCGTTTGCCGTGCTTGCGCACAGCCTCAAGGATAGTGGCAGTACCAACGACATTTGTTTGCAGGAAGGGCCAAGGGTCCCTTAGGGAGTTATCGTTGTGGGTTTCGGCAGCGAAGTGTACTACGACATCTGTTTCGCTGATTAGCTTGTTCATCAGCTCTTTGTCGCAGATGTCGCCTTGCACGAAGGTTATTTTGTCAGCAACAGGATCAAGGCTTGTCTTGTCTCCGGCATAGGTAAGTTTATCAATGACAGTGAGTTCGTACTCGGGGCGGTTCTTGATGGTGTAGTGCACAAAGTTAGACCCAATAAACCCTGCGCCACCGGTGATTAACATTCTCATAAGATTATTATACCATCCGATGAGCTATGCCCTGCCTGCCACCCCTCACACCCCTCCCCAGAGACTGTGAAATCGGTTTAACTAACCGATTTCAGCCGAACGCTGTATTAAATCTCCGGGGGAGGTTTAATACAAGAGTGTGCTCCGGGGAGGGGTGTGAGGGGTGGCAGGCAGGGCATTACGCCGCCTGATACGCTTATGAATGCGTTTTTGGCAACGATCTGCTATTATGGCAAAAGTATGATTGTCGTAATAATAGCCGGTGGGTCTGGTACGCGTTTGTGGCCCCTGTCCACCCCAAAATTTCCAAAGCACTTATTAAATATTAACGGTGACCAGTATTCACTGCTGCAGCACGCTTATCGCCGGGCTCGCAAGCTGACCAACTCTGTTTATGTAGTTCCCGAAATCGGTCATTTACAGCACGTCAAAGATCAGCTGCCTGATTTGCCAGAAGATCATTTTATCGTTGAGCCCGGCCGGCGCGGCACAGCCAACTGCATTGCCGCAGCTCTGGCGCACATCGAAGCGCACGGCCACGATCCTGAAGAGCCGATAGTTTCAATAGCCGCCGATCACTTTATCCGCGATATCGACGGCTTTGCCCATAGTTTTCGCGTAGCCGAAGAGGTTTCGAGGAAGCAGGGCCGGTTGGTATTGGTCGGGGTTGAACCGGACCATGCCGCATTGGGCTTTGGCTATATCGAAAAGGGCGAGCTGCTCGACGAAGAGCAATTTGTGTTTAATGTGGCTTCCTTCAAAGAAAAGCCGGACTTTACCCTGGCAAAACAGTATTTTGAGAGTGGCAACTTTTTGTGGAACTGCAGCTACTTCATGGCTTCGCTCAACACGTTTAGGCGCGTTATGGAGCAATTCGCGCCAGAGCTGTTCTCTTCTTACCGGAAGCTGGCAGCGGCAAGCCCTGAGGAGTACGAGCAGACTTATTTGGGGCTGGAAAATATCGCCATCGACTATGCCTTGATCGAGAAGGTGCAGGATCTGTTGGTGGTGCCAGCCTCCTTTGACTGGATGGATTTAGGCTCTTTTGCTGACATACACAAAGTGGTTGACCAGGACGAACAGGGAAACCATGTCAAGGGCAAGATTGAACTTGAAGGGGTAGAGAATTCCTATATCCACAATCTTGAAGAAAAGCCGGTGGCAGTGATAGGGTTGGACAACGTAGTAGTAGTTAATACGCCTGACGGTATTTTAGTGACTCGCAAGGACATGTCCCAAAAAGTCGGGGACGTCAGTAAGCGTTTTAAGTAGGCACAACAGATAACTAAAAATAGCCCCATCCAAGGGCTATTTTTAGTTTGTACACTACCGGGCTATCCTTCAATAGCTTCGGTGTTGGCAGCAATTTTGTTTTCCCATTCCACTTCCGGGAAGCGATGCAATAGGTCTGACAGGTACTTGCGAAGTTTGTCATATCCTTCCTGGGTCCGTGATTCGAACTTGATGCCCAGGTACGGGCCGTTCTGGGAGTAGCGTACGACAAACATGTCGTCTGCCGTTTCCAGGCGTACTCCATCGCCGGCTCTTTCGTCATCGATAACTTCAGCGCCGGGGAAGTCTTTTTCGACAATCGGCACCAGCTTTTCTACCAGGGCCACTTTTTTGTCGTCGGCGCAAGCCAGCTTGATCTCAGGGCTTGACACGTACTGAGGCAGTTCGGCAACCAGCTGTGAAAGGGTTTTGTCAGTCGATGCCAGGTAACGGATAAGCCTCATGGCCGAATACAGGCCGTCATCGTGGTTGTAAAAGTCGGCAGAGAAGAAGAAATGCCCGGATAACTCCCCGATAAAGGCTGCTTTGACTTCCTGGTTTTTCTTTTTTAGGAAGGAGTGACCAGTGCGCCACATAAACGGTTCGCCGCCCTTGGCCTTGATGGTTTCCGGCACGGTCTTTGAACAGAAGGTGTTGAACATGATTTTTGCGCCTGGGTGGTCGCGCAGGACATCGGAAGCGAACAGGGCTACCAGAACGTCGTTCCAGATCAATCCGCCCTTTTCGTCAACTATGCCGATGCGGTCTCCGTCGGCATCGTAAGTAAAACCGACGTCAGCGCCGACTTCAAGTACTTCTTTGCGCACGCGCTCCAGCACCGAGATCTCGGTCGGGTCGGCTACTCCCAGCGGGAAGGTGGGGTCAACGTTGGTGTTGTACTCAACAACTTCGCAGCCAGCGCGCCGGAAGAGCTCTGGCGCCCAGGCGCCGGCTGTGGTGCATCCGGGGTCTACGACAACCTTGAGCTTCCGTGCAACAGGCAATCTCTTTAGGATGTCTTCATAGTACGCCTCGCGGATATCCTGCTGGAGGACTTTGCCAGGCTGATCGCCCTGCTCGTAGTCGTCGTTCTGTACCATGCGGCACAGTTCCTGCATGCCTTCACTGACCAGGGTCTCGGAATAACCGTTGGCAAACTTAAATCCGTTGAATTCCGGAGGGTTGTGCGAAGCACTGACGTAAACGCCGCCCGGGCGCTTCAGATAATGCTGCGACCAATAGAATGTTCCTACTAGTGCCATGCCGATATCAATAACATCAATTCCGGCCCACGACAGACCCTTGATTAGGTTTTCGCTGTATTCAGGGCTGGTGGCCCGGCTGTCACGCCCGACAACGGCCTCTGTTACGCCGTTGCGCTTTAGCATCGTTCCGAAAGCTTTGCCAAGATGCTCTGCTAATTCTGGGCTAAGATCAGTGCCGACTAAACCGCGCAGATCATAGCCGCGAAAAATATTAGGATTAACCTTCATTACAGATCCCCTTATTCTTACTTCCTAAATTAAGACAAACCAGCGACAAACGCCAGTAGCCTGCATAGATATAATACTCTCTTCTATCAGAGATGGCGTGTGTTATTACTACAACCCCCTTAAAGCCAGCTCAAAAGACCGGTGTGGTCGTTGTTTCTTATTTTTGTAGCTACTTCCGGCATACCTAAATCTTCGGCGATTATTGCTGCACCTTCTGTATCGTCCTGGTCCATTCTAGAGAGCCTGTCCATCATGGGCGTCCCTAGATGCGCGTGTAGTCTTTTGAGCGCGCCCATTTTTCCAAGCAGGATTCCTCTTTGCAGCTCGGCCATGACTGCTTTAGGATCGGGGAAATATTTTCTCATAATGCCATCGAATAATATTAAGTGAGGCAAATAGCCTATATCTTCGTATTGATCTATATTGGTGGCGTTGGCAAGCCGTGGGTCCTTCTGCCAGTAATTGCGAATTAGGTCTATGTTTGTAATCTCGGTAACGATCTCGCTAACGACTTGCAGTCTGCCGTTCCGTTCGTTGACAAGGCCGCTGTGCGCGTAATCTGTTGATAGATATCTACCGTTCGGGTGTTGTTCTATCCGGATTTTTATCGACTTTCGGCTAAGGACATGTATTAGCTCATGATTGGCGTTGCCAAGGGTTTCTGTTGGATTATCACCTTCCGATAAGGCTATGTGTCCCGAGGTGGCATGTACGGCCCTGCTGCCAGACGGCAGGCCATTCCGGTCCCTTAGCTCTTGGTAGCCCTCCCTTGTATAGACATGAAAATAATCTAGCGGGCGCATGCGGTCGCTAAGGTCGAACTCCTAGCCGTCCCCCAAGGGCAACTGCGCAATCTTGTATGGCTTGGAGCTCAGGGTATAACCCGTGGTCTTTTAGCTCATTCTCTGGAAAAGGGGATTCGGCTGAGCCCAGGTAATTATCGGCTCCTTCTGCCACTCCAGGCAGCCGAGTATTCGGACCCACATAATCATAGCGGCTAGGCCTTACTATGGAGGCGCCTCCTATGGCAGTTATGTAGGCCATGACGAGATCTCTAGCTGTAATTATAGAGCCTAGTGCGCAGGATAATTTGTCGGTTGCTATGCCGAGTGTTTCACGCGCTGAAGTAGCCCATTCAGACTGCTGTGCTGTGTTGTCTACTATCTCTTGGGCTGCATATAGCCGACGTATGGATTCTATGGTCTCTTCTTGGGGTAGGAGTACCATGGTTTGGTTCAGGTCACCGACAACATTCTGTATAAATTCAGGCATTCGGACAAGACCTTATTATATGATTAGGCTATGATAATAACTTTTTTGTATCTTTACAAGTATCTCATGCTTTCTGAATGGCTTTATTGAACTTTTTCTGAAATTCTTGCGGTGAGAATTTTTGAGCCTCTTGCTTGATTTCCCCGGCGTTATAGCTGCCGGCGTCAAACTTGCGCAGTGCCCGGCATAGAGATTCTGAAGTTTGCAAAGAAAAGAACTGGCCGGTCTTACCTTCTGCGACATAATCCAGGGCGCCCCCGGCTTTGTAGGCGATAACCGGCGTACCGGCAGCCATAGCCTCCACGGGCGTGATACCGAAGTCATCATAGCTGGCAAAAATAAACGCTTTGGCGTTGGCTAAATATCTCGGCATCTCCTGGTCAGTCACATTATCCAGCAAGGTAACGGTCGGGCCGGCCAGCCTTTTAAGCTTTTGGTGATCCGGGCCTCGTCCGATTACGGTCAGCGGCAGTTTTAGCTTGTTGCAGGCTTGGACAATGATATCCGTGTGCTTGACAGGGGCTTGCCGCCCGGCTGTCACAAAGCCCTGGCGATTGGTGGATTTGGCTGACGAGAAACGCCCGATGTCTATAGGCGGGTGTATAACGATTGAATCGCGGCCGTAATATTTTTTGATATCCGCCTGTATGTGGGTGGAGTTGGCGATGAAACAATCAACGCGCTGGGCTGCCTTGTAATCCCAGCGGCGCAGTGGCCCGGCCAGCAGACGTAAACCCAGGCGGGCCAGGGGATTTAGAAAACCAAACCCCGGACGGCGCATGTACTGATCGTAATGCCTCCAATAATAGTGGGTAGGGGTATGGCAGTAGCAGATGTGCTTGGTGCTTTCCGGCGTTTTGACACCAAAGGCTTCGCCGTTGCCTGAGCTGCTGATTACCAGATCGTAGCCTGACAGATCAAGGTGCGTGAACCACCAGATCCTGAAAACGCCTGCGAACTTACGCATTTTCGAGAACGGCCAATGCTGCAAGAAGCCTGTGACCACCTTACCGTTTAGTCGTTTGCGCCATTCGTCTGTACAGTAAGAAGTGTATATCGGTGCGTCAGGGTACATTTGGTGCAGCTCGTAAACGACGCGTTCGGCACCTCCGCCTATCAGCCAATCGTGAATTATTGCTACCCGTGGAGTCCGGGTATCTTTTTTCATGAATTAGTGCCCCGGCCGCTTAATACGACGCGAACAGTCTTGATTAGGATTGTTATATCCATCCAGAAACTCCAGTTTTGTACATAGTACAGATCGAGCTTACGGCGTTCCTCAAAGCTGATGTCCCGGCGGCCGGATACCTGGGCCAAACCGGTCAGGCCGGTTTTGACAGCCAAGATAAGGTTTTTCTTGGGATGCTTTTCGAAGTCGATAGGGTCAAGAGCGCGCGGTCCGACCAGGCTGATATCACCCCTGATGATGTTGACGAGCTGCGGCAGTTCGTCCAGACTGGTTTTGCGCAGAAAGCGGCCGACAGGCGTAATGCGCGGATCGTTTGCCAGCTGGTCGCCATTCTCGCGGAATTGCTTAAGAAGATCCGGCCTGCCCATCTTAATAAATCCTTGCTCCGGGCTCATGCAGTACTTCCAGTACATACTGCGGAATTTATAGAATTTGAAAGTCCCGCCAAAACGCCCCAGGCGCTTGGGCTTGTAGAATATCGGTGCCTTGGGCTCGCTGATCTTGATAGCCGCCATAATGACGAGCATCACAGGCGATAGGACCACCAGGGTTAGGATACCGACAAAGATGTCGAACAGCCTTTTGGCCACCCGCCCCCAGCCGAACAGCGCGGTTTGGTGTACGGTAATTACCGGTACGCTGTTGCGGAACAACTCCACTTCGATATTACCGGTAAAGATTTCAGTATTGCCAGGCACAAAGCGGTAGCCTATGTGGTGCTCCTGGGCATATGCCAAAATTTTCGCGTTGTTCATTTCGTCCGGGTACAGCTCGGTTTGGATGATACCGTGGAGTTCGGTCTGGCCGCTGTTTAGGAAGGCGCCAAAAGTACGGTATAGGGGTATGTTTGTATGGCCGCCCTGGCCGCGTTTGCCGCCGACTACTCCGACCACCTTATACCCGGAGCGGCTGTCGTGCAGCCAATCGAGCAGCTCTTTTGTGGCGCTCGTGTTGCCTACCAGCAGAACCCGGGTCAGCCCTATTTCGTAGCTAAACAGTCTTCCGCGTATAAACCTGGCGACATTGCGGAAGATTACTTCAAAAAGAAAGCCGAAAGCGAATCCGTAAACCGGCACCAAACGTGCCGGGAAGATCGGCTTGCTGGATATGAAATTCCAGAATAATACAAACAAAAATCCGATGAAGGAGCCGATCAGCAAACGCCCAAATTCAACGAAACGTTTTTCGTAAATATTGCTCCTATACAAACCGAGCAGGGCAAAAATTAGCAGCCAGAAAGGCAAAACCAAAAGGAATACCCCGATGTAGGTCTTTCCGCTGGTCGGTCCTAGCGGGGCGATATTTATACCGACAGCCAGCTTGACGCGTAAAACGTAGGCCACTATGAAGGCTGCCACCAGGGCCAGAAAGTCCCCGGCGACCAGAAACAGATTATATACAAGAGAAATATTATTTTTCATCTCTGATAAGAATTGTAACATTCTTGGCAAATATTAATGTTCATAAAGAGTAAAGGATATAATACTTAGCTTGTTATACTATTATTAGGTATGCGCAGAATAGGCCACATTCGCTTTGCTCGCGCCGATCTGATCCAATTTGTAGAATACCTTATCGGCGGCACGAGCTATTTTTGGTCGGGATATGCTGTGTTTGCTGTTTTTTACAGCGGTTTAGGATGGAATTGGTTTCCGGCCAAAATGTTGGCCGATGTTGCCGGCTGGTCTGTTAATTATATTATTCAACGTTATTGGGCGTTTAACAAACCTCAACTTGCTAAGCATGAAGGTATCACTGCTGGCAAGTATATTTTGCTCACAGCCTGCAACTTAGTACTGGACTATCTTATTATTTGGATGCTTGATCACATTGGGATCAGTCCTTACGCCGGCTTCTTCGTATCTGCAATCTTCTTTACGGGCTGGAACTATTTATGGTATCGCTTCTGGGTATTTAGTGCCAAAACTAGGGTGGAATTAAAGGAGGTAAAGTAATGACCGAAACGGTCCGTCCTACCAAAAAACAACGGGAACTGCTCACGTTTATCGAGCAGTTTATTGGCGAGCACGGCTATAGTCCGAGCTACCGGGAGATTATGACCGGGCTTAACTATACGTCAGTAGCAACGGTAGCGTTGCATATCAATAACCTGATCAGGCGCGGTCACTTGCGCAAGCGGGATCATTCGGCGCGGTCCCTGGAGGTTGTAGAAGTGAGTGCGCAGCCGAAAGCAGTCAGCAACGAAGTCCAGCCGGGCGAGGAGAAATGGCTGGTAGAAAAAGTCGAACGTTCGTTTGGAGATATCGAGCAAGCCGGCAAAGTGCTACAAGAACATCTGGACAATTTATATGTGCTGGTCGGCGCGTTGAAGGTGCTGGGTCTGGACGGAGCTGCGCAAAGCTTTATCCCACGTCTCAGCGCCCTGAAAGAGCGTATCCCAGAAGACTAGATTTAGCGGTTCGTTGGCAAAATCACACCACATACATGGTGTTGGCTATGCTACGATACCAATACTTAACGATGATGCTGGAAACCGGTGAAGAGCTGCCCCGCCGGGGCGCTCCACTCCGGTACTGTGCCGCAACGGTAACAGAGAAATCTGAAGTCCGACACAGCATGTTAAGCCGAAAGATTCCCGAGCAGGAATAACGGTTGCTAATAATCGCCCTGCCTGCTCGGATAAAGAGCAGGTTTTTTGATGAGGGAACAAACGGTTAATTATCTTGAGGTAGCGCCTGACCGGGCCTTGAGAGAAGTTGAGGAGATACTGACCCGTGAGGCGGCACATATTGCCATGGAGCAGTGTGACGTCTCGGTTGACACTGAGCAGGAACCGGCCGATGCCGCCCGTTTATTGACCGAAGTAGACCGTTTATTCAGATCAATCGGCCCCGACCGGACTATGCCGGCGACTGTTTTAGATGCTACGTTTATGAATTTAAGCACACTAGCTAAGGAGCATATTCCCCATGCCGTATCAACGGTTGAGCATACCTGGGACGGCCAGCAATTCTGGTGGGGGCGGGAAACGTGCATTCAGTCGGCGAAAAGCGGCGGTAACTATTACCGGACCCCGCAAGCGTTTTTGCGCCTGGAACACGAGGTAGCTGAGGCCAGATATGTAGACCAACTGAGGGACCCGGACCAGTGTCAGGTTTTTGTGTCGCCGAAGATGACCGCCAATGACGCGCCGGAAGAAGTGGCCGCCCTGGATAATCTGCACCGTGATGACATGCTGCGCATTCATTGGGTAGAAGTGGACGAGCGGGGGGCGCCGCGGCGAAAGTTCATGCAGGCCTTACTGGTCACGGACATTCCCTTGTCCTCCTGGAAGGCCTGGCTAAAAGACGAAGGTAATATTTTTGGTAAGTCTATCGATGTTGATGGCGAAGATTCGGCGCTATCGGTCATGAAAATATTCAGAGAGCTATCATTGCCCAGAGAAAAATTGCCCGAAGGTGTCGTTTCTCTGGTTGAATCTGTACTACCGTTCGTGCCGGCCGACAAGCAGGCCAGCGTACAAAAACAACTCGACCTTTTCAGAAGTGACCAGGAGGATTTGCACCGCAAGGTCGAAGTGGTGGCAACCCGCTGGCTGCATTTTGAAACAGAGCTGGCGTTCAGCTTGCTGGACAAACAGGCTACCCCGGCCATAGTGCAGTTTATTGAAAGTCTCAAAACCTCCTGGACGGACGCCGATCAAGCCCTCTTCCGTGCCCACGAAATGCCAGGCGGCGACTGGCGCATGTCACGATCGCTGGCTGCCCGCATTGAAGAGGCCCGCAAAAATATTTTCCTGTCAGCGGCCTCGCTCGTGACAGGTTGCGAAGAGGTTATCGGCCAGGCCGACGACGAAGCAGTGCATAAAATTATTACCAACGAAATGCTAATACAGCAGATGCTGCAGAATGGCGCAAGCTTGCAGGAAGTCGCCAGGGTGGAAGCCGGGAACAATAACCTTATCGCCCGGCAGAACTTCAAGATTAAAGGGGGCTGCCCGGGCGACAGCGACGGTAAGTTCCGCAAAGACGAGCCAAAAGGCGATCGGTCTGGGACTTCAGAAGAAGACGGCGCAGCCAGCCGGGAAAGAGGCAAGTGCTATGTAAAGGTTAATTGTCCGCACTGTAGCCACCTAAAGGATAACGGAGCCCCTCGTTCCAAGGAGAAAATACTCGCTCATTACGACGAGCAAAAGTGGATCCATTGCGACCGTTGCTATGCCTTTGCCTCGCCGGACGGCAAGCACACATTCGACGGGATCATAGCCCCGCGCGGTAAGAAGTTTCAACAAACCCAGGCTTTAGACGAAACACCAAAGGCCCGCACGTCAGCTGAGACCGGCACTGCGGCTAGTGTGACATCGTCTGGCAGGGAAGATCTGGTGCTGGCCGCTTAAACTTGACAAGCATAAGCACGGCTTGTTATCATCCACAGTACTTCTGCGAGAGTGAGGTCGCTGAGAGACAAAAATATTTAAAAAAGATAAAACTGCATTTGGTTTTGTGTAACCAACGGGTTTGTCTTGGGAGCGTAAAATGCTTGTCAAAATAAAAGTAATGCCTTCGCGCGCTGCGCGCGTGCCAGTTGTAGTTCGCCGCCCTTCGTGGCAGGAATTTCTTAATTATTAAGCTTTACTTTTGAGCTTATAGCGGCATCGAGTGCTTTGCTGAAGTCATCGACGCTAGTCGGGGTTGTCTCGATTTGTTTGCCGTCAATGAAGAAGGTCGGAGTTGCCATCTGTGCTTTGGTCTTCTTGAAGGCGTCGAGGTCGGCGTTGATCAAATCGTTAACCTTGGAGCTGGCAAAGTCTTTCTTGAATTGGTCAGTGTTCAAGCCAAGCTGCTGAGCGTATTTGGTGTAAACCGATAAAGCGTTATTGCTGCTCGACCATTCACTCTGGTTTTGGTAAACCAGATCGTGCATTTCCCAGAATTTATTCTGCAGGCCCGCAGCTTCAGCAGCCCGGGCAGCAGCAAAGGCGTTTTGGTGAATCTGGGTCAACGGAAGGTTGCGGAACTGGTAGGTTATTTGCTCGTTATATTTTTCAACGACCTGTTTAACAATAGGGTACATTTGTCCGCAGAACGGGCATTGGTAATCGGCGTATTCTACCAGCACTACTCCACTTTTGCCTTGCCCGGTTTTGTGCTCGGTCGGCTTGGAGCTGGCGCTGGAGCTGTTGCTGCCCTGGGTGCCCGAATCCTTATTGTTAAAAAATATAATTCCACCGAAAAGTACTACGATAACGGCAATTATTGCCCAAAAGCTTTTATTCATGTTCATATTATACAACGTAACAGGTGTGATAAGATATACGTGCAACCGAATTAAAATCAAACATGAAAACAAAAAAGGCTGCCACCAAGCGTATCCAGAAAGAGCGCCGACCGCTGCACAAGCGGGTGCTGCTGCACCCGTTCAGCATAATGGTGCTGCTGTGTGCCGGAGTAATCATCGCGGCAACAACCTTTAAGGGCCAGGCTGCAACTTATGACGTTACTGCCACTGTGACGGCAGAGCTGCCCGGCGCTCCGGCGGTTATTGCGTACCCCTATGGTAACCAGCATTTCAGCGAGAAACCAATCGGAGTTACAGGCTCTTGCCCTGACGGCAGCTATGTGAAGCTATACCGCAATTCCGCCTTCAGCGGAGCTGCCCAGTGCGCTGGCGGCAATTTCAGCATACAGACAGATTTATTCGTAGGCGCAAACATCTTGCAGACCAAGGTATATAACGTTAATAACCAGGAGGGCCCGCAGTCCGATCTGCTGACTGTCTATTACGATCTGACGACGCTGGCTCCGGTTAAGCTGCCCGGTACGCCGACGCAATTACAGATTGTCAACTTGGATCAGGCCAAATACTCAACAGGATTGATCAGAAACGTCAGCACAACGCCGACTATCTCCGGGTTTGCGCCGCCTTTTTCTGATATTGAGGTCACTATTCATTCCGACCCGGTTGTGTGCAAAACGAGGGCCAACTCAGCCGGATGGTGGGCGTGCACCTTTGCGCAGCCGCTGCCTGCAGGCCTCCATAGCGTCGAAGTAGTAGCTACTACCGCCGACGGCAGCAGGCTTATTCTTCCGGCATTTACGGTCAGTGTACAACCGGGTGTAGCCAATCTTAAAAAAACCATAGCTTCCGCACCGCTGTTAATAAATTCCGAGTATCAGTACCAGACCCATTACCCTGACGAGCTATTTGAGTGGCCGTTGAGTATAAGTGGCGGTCAGCCGCCGTACACGGTCGCGGCGGAATGGGGGGACGGCAGTACTGCCGAAAGCAAACAAACCGACAGCGCCGGATTTGTCTTGTCTCATGCCTACAAGAACCCGAAAGTCTATACTGTTATAGTTAAAACAGTAGACGCGAACGGCACCACGGCTTATCTGCAGTTGTCGGCAGTAGTAAAAGACCATGCATCTGCGGCAAGCGTGTCAGAGAAAAAACAGGGTCCGGTGACGACATTTTCTACTGAGCTGAGGCGCTACTTGTGGCTGATCTGGCCGGCCTATGTTGCCGTGGCTTTTATGATTTTCTGTTATTGGTTGGGCGAGAGGGAGATGTACCGGCATTTTATGCTGGCGCGCATAAACTCCCAGCAACAACGTCCGGTGCGTGCCAGGAAACGCAGGCGGTAAGGCACCGGTTGTGGTTTAATAGTTTAAGTAAGGATGTATAGCAATGATGGTTAGTATATGCGGTATTCTACTGTTGGCTTTTGGTCTGCTGGCCATGGCTTTACAGCGTTACTATAGCTCCATACCGGCAAAAGAGTTAAAGCGGCTGGCGGCGCGGGGCGACCATCTGGCTGAGGCGCTTTATCGTCCGGTATCTTATGGTACAAGCATGCGCTTGCTGTTGTGGATGATATTCAGTTTTGGGTTTTCTTTCGGCGTATTATTCGTATCGTACGAAATGCCCGGGCCTGCAGCTTTGGCGGTAGTGGCTCTGACGATGGTCGCAGTCGTATTTTTGCAGTCAGTACGCCTAACAGTGCGTAGTGCCAGTGTGGCAGTCAGGTTTGCCCCGGCGCTTAATTGGCTGCTGTCTTATCTGCATGAACCGTTTGACCTGATGGCCAAAGTCCTGAACAAGTATCGAAACCATAATCTGCACAGCGGGCTGTACGAAAAAGAAGATCTCTTGGCTTTGCTCAGGCAACAAAGGGGGCAGCTGGACAACCGTATCTCCGAGCATGACCTGGAGATTTTAGAAAAAGCCGTGCAGTTTGACGAGCGCCAAATCGCTGACGCTTTGTTGCCGATGTCACGCGTCAAAATGGTGCGACTAAACGATCATATAGGACCGGTACTGCTCAAGGAGCTTCACGATAGCGGGCAAACAAGCTTTCTGGTTTACGACAAAAGCCCGGAGTATGTCGTTGGAACGCTGCTGTTACGCGATGCGGTTAAAGCCAAAGAGGGAGGTCTCGTTAGTGATCTGGTGCGGCCGAACCTGGCTTACGTTCACGAGGATTTTTCGCTTACCCAGGTGCTCCAGGCGTTCGCGCAGGTTGGCCAGTCTATGCTGGTAGTGATTAACTCTTTTGAGGAAGCAGTGGGAATAATCACACTGGAACAATTGCTGTCCGAAATGCTTGGCGAAAAGTCCGCAGATGATGCAATCGTCTACGAGGACCGTGCCGCTGTGGCCGCCTTCAAACCGGCTCAGCCGGAATCCGAAGAACAACCCGGGCCAGAGCCGGAAAATGAAACTGCGCAGGAATGAGTAAGGTTCGGACGGTCCCGTGCTCTTTCGCCAATGCAACAGAGGTGGTAAAATAGGCAGAGCTATGCAGACGGTTAATTACAATATGAATCTCCGGGTCGGCAGCCGCGCCTAAAGGCGAGTGCGGTTGCGTTTTGGCGACCCAGCAAGCCGTTTGCAACTAAATATTCAGGAGATTAAATGAGAATTTTAAGCAAAGACCTTAAGACCCATAGCGGAGAAAAGGTATTAATTCAGGGCTGGCTTCACAAAAAAAGACTGCTTGGCGGTCTGACGTTTATTAACGTTCGCGATCGCGGCGGTTTAGTTCAGGTTGTTATCAAAGACAAAGACGAGGTCGAAAAACTGCGCGGCATGCAGATCGGCACTGTCCTGGAAGTTGAAGGCACGGCTGCTGAAGAGCCGCGTGCCCCCGGCGGCATTGAGCTGCACGAAGCGAGCGTCAAGGTGCTAGTGCCGGTTGCCGAAGAGCCGGCAATCGAAATTGATAAGCCGTTAAGCCACAAACCGGACAACCTCGACACTCTCTTTGACAACCGCGTGGTAGGGTTGCGAAACCTTCAGGAGCAGGCTGTTTTTAAGATACAGGCCGAAGTATCCGAGGCCATGCGCCAGCACTTCAGAGCCAACGGTTTTACCGAAATCCGTACACCTAAGCTCTTGGCAGCAGCAACAGAGGGCGGTGCCGAAGTATTCAAACTAGATTATTTTAACAAACAGGAAGCAACCCTGGCTCAAAGTCCGCAGTTTTATAAGCAGATGATGGTCGGTGTTTTTGAGCGGGTTTACGAAATGGCTCCGGTGTACCGTGCCGAACCGAGCGCTACGACGCGCCACATGAGCGAGTACATATCCGTGGACGGCGAGATGGGCTTCATTGCCCTACAGGATTTACAGGACTTTTTGAGCGGTTTACTCAACGCGGCGGTTGACGGTGTCTGGCAGAATGCCTCTGCTGAGCTGGCTATGTGGAAAGCCGAAAAACCGCTTTTGCCGGAAAAGATACCAGCCCTAACTATGGCAGAAATCCACCAGAAATTTACTGAGGCTACCGGCACCGACACGACCGAAGAAAAAGACCTGACACCGGCCGAAGAACGCTGGGTTTGCGATTACGCCAAAGAGCACTTGGGCAGCGAGGCGGTGTTCGTCAGCGAATGGCCGCGCGTCGGGGCCAAGTTTTACCACAAGTTCAAGGATGACGACCAAGAAGTCGCCGAACGCGTCGACATGCTGTTCCGCGGCGTGGAGATTGTCACAGCCTCATTACGCGAGCACCGTTACGATAAGATCATCTCCCAGCTACAGGGCATGACCGGAGGTGATCCCGAAGACCCGGGTTTTGTACCTCTTTTAACTGCCATGAAGTCCGGCATGCCTCCGCACGGCGGTTTCGGTATGGGGCTGGAGCGGCTTACGCAGAAAATTCTAAACCTCAACAACGTCAAAGAAGCCTCTCTGTTCCCGCGCGATATCAACCGCCTCGGACCCTAGCTGTCGATGTGGAAGGTGATTTATAAGGTTAGCGCTATGCACTATTCGCCGAATTTTTGCTAGACTAGTAGCAGAATTATGACCGAAAAAGAACAGCCTCTCAAAGGAGACGAGTCACCAGGTACGCCGGATAGACTGATTTATGGCAAGCCCGAGACCTACTCTTTAATAGACGGAGAGAATGTCGATAGGGCCGTGGATGATATCGTTGCCAACGAGGGCGATGAGGTACTCGCCGCCGAAGATCAGGCTAATTCCGGCCCAGTGGTTATGCCGCACCGCGGTTTCTGGGGTAGCATCGGGCACTTTTTCGTTTCATGGTGGAAGAATAAACTGGCCCGTTATCTGACGATTGTTTTTCTGGTGTTGACGATAACAACACTATTCCTTGTGCCCATAACCCGGCACTGGATTCTAAACTTGTTCGGCGTGCGGAGCAGCGCTTCGGTCATCGTGACAGACGCAGTGACCCGTCAGCCGTTAAAGAATGTTTCAGTCACTCTGGAAGGACGGAAAGTAATTACTGGCAGCAACGGACAGGCGAAGTTCACGAAGCTGAAGCTTGGGGCCGCTAAGCTCAATATCAACAGGCCTGGCTTTGCTGTGGTCGAATACAAAGTGACAGTAGGCTGGGGCAGCAATCCGTTCGGTACGGTGGGGCTAAAACCATCTGGCGAACAATACACCTTTATGATAAAAGACTATGTTACCGGAAAGGCCGTCAAGGGCGCAGAAGTCACCAGCGGCGAGTCGGTGGCTCTATCTGACGAACAGGGCAAGGCGGTGCTGACCATCCCGAGCGATGACAAGGACGAAACATCGGTCAGTATGACTGCCGACGGCTACCGTACCGAAGAACTGACAGTTAAAACACTGACTCCCCAGCCGGTACTTACCGAAATGGTGACAGAGCGCAAAGCGGTTTATGTCAGCAAACAAACCGGTAAGCTCGATGTCTATAAAAGTGACGTTGACGGCAAAAACGCCCAGGTGATACTCGCCGGCACTGGCAACGAGCAGGAGAATATGAGCCTGGCTGTCAGCTTTGACGGCAGCCGCGCGGCTGTAGTCTCGACCAGAGACGGGCAAAAAGACAGCGCCGGCAACCTGATTAATACACTGATGCTCATTAACGTTGGTGACGGCAGTAGTTCCGCACTGGCGACCTCCGCACAGATAAAATTGATCGATTGGATCGGCACTAAGCTGATATTCGAGCAAGTTTCAACTGACAAAAATACTCCCGCAAGCGGCCGATACTCAATTATCAGTTACGATTATAAAAACGACAGCCGTTATCAGCTGGTCACGGCAGCGAATTTAAAGACCGTTCTGAGCGCTCAAGGCAACATCTATTATGGTGCTGCAGCAGACGCCGACCACCCCACGCTTGCCGGCGCATATTACCGGATAGCGCCGGACGGCAGCAATAAGGTTACTATCTTAGAAAAAGAGATATGGAATGCCTACAGGACGGACTATGGCTTTCTGAGTCTCCAGACCACTAACGGCTGGTACACCTACAATATTACTGACAGAAGCGCTACCCTGGTCACTACTCCAAATGCCAACGCGGGGCGCCTGTATATAGACAGTCAATCGGATGACAATAAGAGTATCTGGGCAGATAAGCGTGAAGGCCAAGGCGTGTTATTGGTCCACAATACGCCGGACGGCAAAGACACGATTGTTCAGCGCCAAGACGGTCTGACCTATCCGATCAGATGGCTGACTGATAATACGGTGGTTTACCGTGTGGCAAATGGCAGCGGTACAGCCGATTACGCGCTTAGCCTGGCCGGCGGCGCTCCTGCGCGCAAGATTGCGGATGTGGTCGGTACAACGGGATTTATCACAGGGCAATAATAATTTCGCAATGTGTAGGTGAGGCATGTGTGTCCTGATTCCGGCACTTGTGGGTCTCAAAATGTGCTTTAATAGCACATTTTGAGCTTCCGAGGTACCAGAGTCAGGATACAGGCGCCTTGCCACCCGCTCGGCTTTTTAAGAGCGTGGTATAATACAGTTAAGAAATCACCACTTATGCAACCGCAGTCTAACAAACCAGTTATGGATATTGCCGCACCGCCAAAGCCGACGGCTGCTCCACGTCCCCAGCAAACGCCTCAGCCGCAAACAGGTCAACCCCAGCACATGGCTTTAGCGACTCCGCCGGCGTCACCAAACGCCCCGACCGGTACATCGTCTGATTCTAAAGAGCTATTAGACGTGCCATCGCTGGAAAAGGCACAGAAAACAAAATCCCCTAAGGCAGGTGCAAAGCCGGTCGCCCTTATTACCGTAACTATATTCATACTCTTGATGCTCTCCTGTCTGGCTATTATTATCTACATGACCTCCCAGTCTTCTTGATATGGAAAATAATCCGTTTCCGCCAAGCTCGTATGAAGGCTCGCATGATGACGAGGATGATTCAGGGAGCAAGAAAGACAGCAAAAAATCGTCTAAGCTTCCGTGGCGTATGCCTTTTCCTGCGTCCGAGCTGCATGGTGGTGGTCCAAAAACAGAGAGAACCGAGGAGACTAAGTCGTTCATCGGCAAGGTATCGGCAGGACCGGCGCACGAGTTAGAAAAATCAACCCCGGCGGATGCCGGGCAGACCGAAGCCGAGCCGGTACATATCGAACCTCATCCTGAGCTGGCCAGCGTTGACGAGTCTCTTTGGCAGGAGTTTGACAATACTCCTGCGGCAGCTGTGGAGCTTCCCGCTTCCGAACGACCCGCTTCTGTCGAGCGGCCGGTTGAAGCTGGCAACGAAGAAGTCGTCGAGCAGGCAACTCCGGTGCCAGAGCGGCCAGATACTCCAGACTCACGTACGCTTGAGCTTTGGGACGAGCTTGATACTCTGCATCTTAATGAAAGGCCAAGGACACACCAAGAGCCGGCAGCAGCTGAGCCGCGACCTGTTTCCGAAACTTCCCCTGCCAGCCAGGTCGACCAAGAAAGCCAGGCTATGTGGGAGGAGCTAAACAATGCTCCACCAGCTGAAGTTCCTGAATGGCACCCAGACTCCGCCGACCAGCCAAGACGAATAAACGTTGACAACGAATTCGCGAATATTATGGCAGAATCGAACGTGGACAATGACTTTGTCGAAGCCACCTCCGGACAAAATTTGGGCCAGGCGCAGCAATCCGCCGGATATGATCCAATGCGCTATACACCGCCGGCTGAAACCGAGCCCTATGTGCCTCCGGCTGCATCCAGGCCCCCGAACGGGCCGTCCGGTCAACCATGGTATCCGGGTGGCCGTTCAACTGGCACACCGATGCTTAACAGAGCTGCCGAGGCTGCTGTACTGACAGGCGCTGCCGCCGGGATGGCGCCGCATGCTGCCGAAGCAGTGGTGGCTGGCGCCGCAGCCGGTGCGGCTACCGGGGCGGTGGCTGGAGGAATGATGGCCAATCGCAACAGGCATCAAATGAACCAGCTAAAGCAGGAGAATGTAAGACAATCCGAGCAGATTTCGACTATGGCAACCGAGCAGCAGCAGACCGCCAGGGAAGTTGAAGATCTAAAGAGTGCCAACCAAAAAACAGCCGAAGCTCAGCAGTGGCAAGGCCAGGAATCCCGTGAGGCGGCCATAGCAGCCGCTGCAGCGGCTGCAGAAGCAGCGATGCAAGAAGAGGAGCAGCGGAACCAGAAGAACGAGCATGAGGTCAGCAGTGAGTGGCACACGATGGTCGTGAACAGCAAAACAGGCAAACTGGTTGACCGTGAGGGCGTCAACCAGTTCGGCCAGGGATTAATAGGCGAACAGCTTGCCGAGAAGACGCCCAAAGCACAAGCTGCGGCAGGGCAAAATGACACTATGCATCAAGATTCTAATGCAGCCTATTACGGCAGCGCTATGGCAATCCCTGCGGCTGGCTACTCAGGTCAGACAGGCGCGGGCCAGGGTCAATATACCTCAGCCCTACCAAGCGGGCAGGTAGATACCGCCCATGAGCTGCCAACTGGCACAGCTGATAGCCAGCATATGCTACCAGTTCACAAGAATCCTGTTACAGCAGCCGTTACCAGTCCGCTGTTGTGGGCCGGCGTGGCCATATTGATAGCGGCGTTCTTTGCTGCCGCCTTGCTTTAACGATCTTACTTATGCTGAAACTCGGCTCGCAGCCACTCGTCTAGGCTGTTGCCGCCGCCGGCGGTCAGGCACAATACCAAATCGTTATTGGCAGCGTGTTGTTTGATCGCCTCCTTTAGATCGTTGTTAAGTCCAGCCAGCTGGGTATGCTCCTGCGCCTTTGGGCTAAGCAAGTCTTTGATATCCGACGGCGAAAGTACCGGCAAATTCGGATCCTCACGCGCCAGATAGCTGGGAACAATGTAGAGCTGTTTGATATCATCGAACAGATGAACGAGCTCATCCCTTATAAAATGCTGCCGCATATTGTGTAATCCCTCGTATACCACGACCACATTCCCGTCTGCAACTTCGTGAGCAAGCTGTAAGGCGCCGCGTATTTTTGGGGGAGTATGCGCATAGTCGCTGTATACGTTTGCGGCGATTTGTTCAAAGCGCCGTGATATGCCAGGAAAGCGGTTGAGATGGCTGGTGAGCTCGTCTAGCGGTTTATTAAACAGAGCAGATATTCCGGCGGCTACCAGCCAGGCATCCTGGCGATTAACTACACCAGCCAGATGCAGCGAGTTGCTGATAGCCGGATTTTCTTTTTCGATTATTTTTATCGTTTCTGCAGCGGTTATATTTAGGCGCCTGGCGTCATCTTGCCAGACTACGGCCTGCTCGCTTTGTCTCAGGAATTGCCCAAAGGCCGCATTGTAGTCCTCGCGGGTAGGGTAGATATCCGGATGATCCCAATCAATGCCGGTAATTAGACTGATACACGGCTGAAAAGCCAGGAAGTTGCGATTGTATTCGTCGGCCTCATATACAAAATATTCGCTGGCCGGATCATAAGCGCCCATGTCGCCAAAACTCAGCTTGGCGCCAACGGAATAACTAACCGGGATATCCAGCTGCTTCAGCAGCCAGATAACCATAGCTGTGGTCGTAGTTTTGCCGTGGGTGCCAGCGACGGCTATCATTTTGAGGTGTTTTTGATCCAGAAAATAAGTCAGGAATTCATCGCGCAGACTGGTTCGAATATTATGCTCGGCACAAAAACGAAGTTCCGGAGCGTCCGGTTGATCAACGTTCAGCGCAGAAGTATGTACCAGCCAGTCAATTGGCTGTTTAGCGTGTACCTCTGCGATCTGGTCGTATTCCTGACCGGTATGAATACTGCGCAGGCCGTGTTCGCGTAAATATTCTATGGTGCGGTTCTGCGTTCGGTCTGACCCGGAAACCGTAAACCCGGCCTGGTGGGCTATTAATGCCAGCGGCCCGATGCCGGCTCCGCCGATGCCTGAAAAATATATGTGCATGTCACTATGCTACACTGTTAAAAGCACTACAAGCAAATAAACACCGCAACAACAGGCCGCTTTGTGAATAAACGCAAACTACACCACTTCTGGACGCACATCAGGCCGATAAGAACCTGGTATTTTCTGGCTGCGTTTGCGGTCAGTGCCGTAATCTGTGTTGTCGCCCTTAGGTCAAACTACGTTACAATGACCCAACTTCGAGATAAGGTTATGGCTGCGGATAAGAACAATTCCGGCGTTGTAGCAGCTTTAAATAATCTGCGCAGTTATGTGAATAACCACATGAATACGAACCTAGAGACAGATAATGGCGTTTATCCGCCGATTCAGCTTTCTTATACCTATGAAAGGCTGCAGAAGGCTGAGCAGGAACGAGCCAACTCGGCTACCTCGCAGGTCTATACCGATGCGCAACATTATTGCGAGCAGCTTTATCCGGGCAGCTTTTCCGGCGGCCCGCGCGTTCCGTGCATTGAGCAATATGTTAAGGAGCACGCCACCACTGTCCAGACAATTCCTGACGGGTTATATAAATTCAGCTTTGCTACCCCACGGTGGTCCCCGGATTTGGCCGGTTGGAGTCTGGTAGCCGCTGTCCTGTTCTTGGTACTGGCAGTGGTTCGCTTCCTGGGCGGGCGTTTATTGGAGTCGTTGGTTAGGTAGGTATCCTAATTGCTAGGCGGGGAACGACGCCGTGCCGGGTGGTCTATCAGCCTAACCAGAGACATCGCAGGCCTGCCTTGATACAGATAAAAAACAACCCCTTTTTCAAGGGGTTGTTGATCTCACCGGCTTAGCTTTTATTGCTTGTTGCTTGTGGTGTTTGTTGTTTCGGTAGTAGTGCTACACTGCTGACCGTTCGGGTTCTGCTTGACCCATTGTGCGATAGCCTTGCTGACCTGGCCATCAGTCTTCAGGTTTTCCCAGAAAGTAACTTGGTCGCGGTTGATGATCATTTGATCCTGCGGGCCGTGAAGTTCACAACCGAGTTTGACCAATGAAACACTGCTGTTGGACTTGTCGGCGTCTTTGGGCTGAACTTGTTGACTGACGTTCAAGTAGTAAATGTTCACAAGTTCAATGTATTGCTTGTTGATGGCTGTGATTTTACCGAAGTATACCTGGCCGTTGGTAAGAAATACTGCTTGTCCTTGCTTCTTGTTCACATAGTTGTCTTCTTTGGTGCCGCCCGTGTAGAGCATTATCGCAACGCCTACAACCAGCAGAGTAGCGCCAAATAGTATGATGATCCAGAGGACACGGAGCCAACGCGGACTGCTTTTTACGCCTGACTTATCCCCTTTGCTCTCATTGCCCGAAGTCGGAGCAGAACCCGGAGCCGGCCGGGCGGCTGCAGGTTGCGAACCACGATGCACATTGAATTCCATGTAATCCCCCTGTTTTATAGTCCCTTTATATAAACCATAGTGTAATACATAAGCGTCATGAGGTGCAAGAGCGGAAGGTGCTTTCGCTGTGTAAAACGTTCAGCTTATACAGGAAAGATGTTGACAAACAAAAAACTACCAGAGTATGGTAGGGGTACCATTACTAATGCTAAAAGAGGGGAATTCTAGCAATGGCATACACTCACACAAACTCTAAGGGCGTCACCTACTACTTGAATTCAAAACAAGTTACTCTGCGCGGTGGTAAAGTCCAGACAATTTACTACTTCAGCAAAGACGAGCGTGCAGAGACAATCGACAAGCTGCCTGACGGTATGACCGTTGTCGAAAACGACAAGAACGGTTTTCTAACGGTTAAGCGCGCTCAATAGTTAATCTTTAGATTTTGTGAATGCCCGGTATAATGCCGGGCATTTTTAAAAAGTATCAGGCCGTCCCCGGCATTAGCATTTAATCCTCGTTACAGAACAGAACGATTAGCTATAATAGTAATCATGACTAAAATTTTGCAAGTTAGTAAGCTGCGTAAAAAATATGGCAACCGAGAGGTTGTCAAAAGCATCAGCTTTGATGTTGAGAAAGGTGAAATATTCGGGATTTTAGGCCCGAACGGCGCCGGCAAGACAACAACTCTGGAGATGATTGAGGCCATGCGTCCAATTGACGGTGGCACAGCAGTAGTTGACGGCCTGGATGTGGCAACTCACCCTTACGATATCCGCCGTATCATTGGCGTACAGCCCCAGTCACCGGCATTTCAGGATAAAACCAAGCTTACGGAAATCATTGAGCTGTTCGCGGCCGCGTACGGCGAAAAAGTTCGTCCTATGGAATTCCTGAACGACGTCGACCTAGGCGAAAAGGCCAGCTCGTACGCCGAAAATTTGTCAGGCGGCCAAAAACAGCGTTTGAGCATTGCGGCCGCGTTAGTCCATAGGCCAAAGGTATTTTTTATGGATGAACCCACGACCGGGCTTGACCCGCAGGCCCGCCGTCATCTGTGGGAACTGGTGCAAAAAATTCGGGACAAAGGCGTAACAGTCATCTTGACCACTCACTACATGGAAGAGGCGGAACTGCTCTGCGACCGGGTGGCGATCATGGACGAAGGTAAAATAGTGGCCATAAACTCACCGCAACACCTTGTTAAGCAACTTTTGGCAAAAGGCTTTAAGAAGAAGCAGCATGTCGAACAGGCCAGCCTGGAAGACGTGTTTATCGATCTTACCGGGAAGGCATTGAGGGATTAGCTATGATAATTAAAAATTCAATGAAACGCTCGTTATATACAGTCTGGGTTTTTGCCGTGCTCAGTACTCGCAGGTTTTTCCGCGACCGGTTGGCCCTGTTCTTTGGCATAGCCTTTCCGATCATCTTTTTGTTTGTTTTCGGCGGCATAATGGGGGGTAATAGCAGCGTATCCTTTCGGGTAGCCTTGATTAACCAGTCTGAAACGCAAGCTTCGCGGGAATTTGTCAAACAAGTCAAGAACGATAAAGTTTTTAAAGTTGACCCCCAGGTGTCCGGCTTTGAGCAGGCCAAAGAAAAGATGACCCGCAGCCAGCTTGATGCCGCCATAGTGCTTCCGGCAGATTTTGGTGCCTTGAAAAACGGCATACCAAGCGGCCAGGTCAAAGTGGTCTACACGCAGAACAACGAGCAAGCGGGCCAGACCCTGACCTCATTGCTCGACGCTCAGTTTAAGGGTGTCAACAGTAAATACCAAACCACGATCGTGCCCTTTACGGTCGGTAGCGAGAAGCTGGCTAATACCAGTTTGTCCAGTTTTGATTATACTTTTGCCGGTCTGTTGGGCTTTTCGATCATAGGAATTGGCATTTTCGGGCCAATCAATGTTTTTCCGGAACTCAAGAAGCAAGGAATCTTACGCCGGTTGCACACAACACCTCTTAGGGTATGGCAGTACTTTACGTCTACCATGATTTCTCAGGCCGCGGTAGGTTTGGTGTCGATAGGCGTAATGTTCGCTGTGGCAATGGTAGCCTTTCATCTTAAAGTTGTTGGTGACTGGGGGTCGATCATAGCTTGGGTTACTCTGAGTATTATCATGATTCTTGGCATCGGCTTAGCCGTAGGCGGCTGGGCACATAACGAGCGCCAGGCAGCACCGCTGGGCAACATTGTGGTGTTCCCGATGATGTTTCTTTCCGGCACCTTCTTCCCGCGCTTTCTGATGCCGGAGTGGTTGCAAAGCGCAACCAATTATCTGCCACTAACACCGGTGATAGATGGCATTCGTTTTATTACTACTGAGGGTAAAACTATCTTTGAGCTTGGGCCTCAGCTAGCCCTGGTCGGCGGCTGGCTGATTATTATTTACATTATTGCTTTCCGGGTGTTCCGCTGGGAATAAGTCGTCCCTCATCCTTTGGCTAGGAGAGGTCAATTCCCCAGTTGTCCAACAGTTGGGCTGCTGAAAGCTTGGTGTGGTCAATCGCGTCACGCGCCTGTAATAGGCTAAGCCGCGCTTGCTCCAGGGCGGCTATCCTGGGTTGCGTTTCTGCTTGGTCTGGGCTGCGGGCAGACAATTCCTGGAGTTGCGCTATTCTGTCGCTTATCATTGCTGCGGCTTCAAGGACGCTATCCTGAGGCAGCAGCCCGATAGCTTCACTGATCGTGCAGCCTAGTTCTCCCAAGGAATGAGCGCGTGTGCTTTGTCGTGATGATTCACCGGCTGATGCCGTCTCATTGCCGGAAGGCTGTAATCTGTCCCGAATGGCCAGCAGGTCTTTCATAAAGGGGAACTCTGGAATTTCTTTGATAAAGTCAGACGGGTCTTGCCAGGAGCCTTCTTGCTCCTGACTGTCCAGGGCTAGCCGGCCAGCCATCAGGGCCCGCATAAATATAGTGAGGTTGGCGCTGACCCGGCTTTTTAATTCGGCGACAAAAGTGTCACCGGGCATTGATTTGGCTTGAGCGAATTCAAGCATGCGCCAAAAGCCTTGCCAGCCATCAGCGTCATGCCATTGGCGGTACAGGGAGCCTCCGGCGTTTTCGCCATAGGACGGGTCATAGAATCCCATTTCGCTGGCTAGCGCCCATTCAACCAACATGTTTTCATCATGGTAGCGGGTGATAGTACGTAACTTGTTTGCCTTTGTCGGGTCTACCCCTAAGTCTTCACACAGCATAGCCAGATCTTGGCCGCGCTTTAGCGTTTGGAGCATCGTGGCATGCTGTTCCGGCTCCGGCCTTGCCCCTCCGTGCATCCAGTAGGGCCACAAATCCAGCGCTACCACTTCTTCTTCGTGGTTATTGATGACAGTCCAAGGCAGCGGGTCCGCAAACCGGTCAATCATCAGGCCCAGTCCGTCGCGAATGGCTTCTGTAGACTCTGATGGGTCGATACTGGCAAGGGCCGCAACCAGACGCTCGCCATTATCCACAATAACGTGCGCTGGTTCTGTCAGATCGCTACAGATTGCTAAACCGAAAGCCTTGAGTGTCTGGCTGTGCACTAGGCCGGCCGCTGAATGATCCAGTGCTACCGCGTCCTCGGCCGCGCTGCGGGTCCCCTCGGTTATTTTGACGAACTCTGTAGCTTCGCCGGCGGACATACCCTCAGCTTCCAGCCGTTCTGCGTGGATGCCCTTAATCATGCCGTCCACGAGGCTCTCTCCCAAGCGCTGCTGAGCGTCCTCGGCGCGGTTGAAGTCGTCAAGGGCTGTAAATAATTCAGTCAGCGCCGTTGGGTCTGGCGCATGACCACCTGCTTCAAATTGGGTATTATTCATAAGGCCTAGTTAATTTGGTTAAAATTATAACATAATTACTAGGGTTATGCTAGGTGTACAATTTTAAAAAATAATGTTATAATAATAATTATGCAAAGAGCAGAATATCCCATGACACCGGCCGAGATGGATGCATCTCTGGCGATTGCCGCCAAAGAAGCCTACGGAGATCCGTGGACAGAAGTTGACCGGCTCGTAGACCAGGGTGTCTGCAACTATTATGAAGCACGACTGAGGGTAGGAGTTGAGCAAATAGGGCCTGGCGAACACACCGGTCAGACCGTCCACGCTGTCAGTGCGCGGCGTCCAGCACACCGCCGTTCCAGCAACGGACCGCAGTATAGCGAAGAAACAGGTGTGGGTTATGAACGCAACGAAAGAGGAGATGTGGTCTTTCCCTCGGTTTCGCCTGTTCAGGCAGCCAGAAATAGCGGTGCGATCGCGGTGGCCACGGCTATGCTGGCCGCCAAAGCAGCGGAACATCCGGCCGACTTGCCCGCCGGACGTCCGGCACGAGCCTTGTCGTCTCAAGAATTACGCAATCGGGCTTGGGCCGACCAGATCAGAACGTCATTAGCGGACAACACGTCACGGAGCCAGTAGTGAGCTTGCTGCAAGAGCTGCCCAGGCCATTTTTTGCTCTTGCGCCCATGGATGACGTGACTGACACGGTTTTCCGCCGTATTGTAGCCCTGTGCGCCAAGCCTGATTTGTTTTTTACTGAGTTTGTGAATGTCGACGGTCTGCAAAGCGTCGGCCGTGACAAGCTCACCAAGCGGATCAAATTTTTACCTGAAGAACAACCGTTAATCGCCCAGATATGGGGAAAGATACCTGATAATTTCCGCAAGACAGCCCGCGAACTGGTGGATATGGGCTTTGCCGGCATCGACATTAACATGGGTTGCCCGGAAAAGGCCGTGGTTCGGAACGGCTGTGGCAGCGCGTTGATCAACAACCGCGAACTGGCAATTGAAATCATCAAAGCCACTCAAGAGGGCGCAGACGGCAGAGTTCCGGTCAGCGTAAAAACGCGGCTGGGCTTTAATGAGCCTGATTTTAGCTGGCACGAATTACTGCTTAACCAAAATCTGTCTATGCTGACCGTGCACGGCCGCACGCGCAAAGAAATGAGCGACGTACCCGCAGATTGGGACGCGATCGGCAAAGTCCGCGAGCTGCGCGACCTTATTGCGCCGAATACAATTATTGTGGGCAACGGTGATGTTATCAGCCGCAGCCAGGGTGTGGAGCTGGCGGAGCGTTACAAGCTTGACGGAATAATGGTCGGGCGCGGTGTTTTTCGCGATCCGTTCGTATTTTCACAGGTCAGCCCTTGGTCTGAATGCACCAAGCAGCAACGAATTGACCTCTACAAAAGGCAGGTTGAACTATTCGCCCAAACCTGGACTGGCAGCGAGCGGCGAGTGGCTACGCTCAACAAGTTTTGCAAAGTTTATATTAACGGTTTCGACAATGCCAAGGAACTGCGCGAACAGTTAATGCAATCTCAAACGACAGATGAACTTCTAGAATTGCTCAACAGCGCGGGATAAGATAAACGTTGTTTTTTATACCTATATCTTCCGTCCGGCATAAGGTATAGTATGGCGCATGATTAAAGCAAGCCATCTTGGGAAGAGATACCGCAAAAAAGTAGCGGTAGACGATTTATCTTTTGAAGTAGAAATCGGCAAGGTTACCGGTTTTGTCGGCCCGAACGGAGCAGGTAAATCTACGACCATGCGTTTGATGCTGGGTTTAGACAACGGTGCCGGTTCAACGACTTTTGACGGTAAAAAGCTGCACGAACACAATAATCCCGCCAAGACGGTAGGTATTTTGCTCGAGGCCAAGGCATTCCATCCGACGCGATCGGCCCGCAACCATTTGAAGATATTGGCGGCAGCCGGCGCTATATCTGATAAGCGTATCGATGAAGTTCTCGACATAGTCGGTCTAAAGGACGTCGGCAAGAAAAGACCGGGCAAGTTTTCGCTCGGCATGAGCCAGCGCCTGGGGATTGCCGCGGCAATTCTTGGAGAGCCAAAGTACCTGATACTTGATGAGCCTGCCAACGGGCTGGACCCGGAAGGAATTGCCTGGCTGCGCCAATTCATCAAAGAGTATGCCGACATGGGTAATGCCGTGTTTGTGTCTTCGCATTTACTGAGTGAAATGTCGCAGTTTGCAGACAATGTCGTAGTAATCGGCAAAGGCAAGCTGATAGCCAATACTACAGTCAATGAACTGATTGCCGGCAGCTCACAGTCAAGCGTTTTTGTAAGAACTAGTAAATTGGGCGAACTGGAGAAGCTGCTCAACGCCAAAGAGGTATCTTTCCGCAAGGAAGACGGCGGCCTAAAGGTGACCGGCCTCAAGACAGATGATATCGGTAATCTGGCCTTCGAAGCCGGCTTGCCGGTGCTTGAGCTGGCCAGGCAGAACGCATCGCTCGAGGAAGCATTCTTGGAGCTGACTGCTTCAAGCGAGGAATACCACTCACACCAGGAGGCAAAGAAAAAATGATCGCATCAATAAAATCAGAATTCCGCAAGCTTTACTCGGTCCGGTCTACATATGGCATTATTGGCATATCCTTCGCCTTGATCGTGCTGTTTGCGTTTTACATCCAGGGAATCAAAATTGATGCTGCAGCCAGCCACAACCCTTTTTATTTAGCCAGTGAGATTACCAACGCCGTAGAAACCGTTGCCCTAATCGGCGCGATCGCCGGCGTGCTGCTGATGACGCACGAATACCGCTATAACACCATCATGTACACGCTGACGTCCTCGAACAGCCGTACAAAAAGCCTGCTAGCCAAAATTTTGGTTATCAGCGTGTTCGGTATATTGTTTACCTTATTCTTCGGAGCCATAGCACCGTTTTTGGCCTATGCTGGCGCGCATTTTATTAAAGGGGTAGACTTTGTTCACCAGGAGTTTGCCTGGTCGAGTATTATCTGGCGTTGCTTGTTCTACGGCTGGGGGTTCAGTATGCTTGGCTTATTGCTGGCAGCCCTTCTCCGTAACCAGATAGCTGTTCTTGCTGCGCTGTTTATAATCCCGTCCACCGTAGAGCCGCTGCTTAGCATGTTACTGAAACACAACTCGGTTTATTTGCCCTTCAGCTCCCTTTTTGCAGTCGGCACAAAAGCATCAATTTCCTACGCTCATGCAGCAATAGTATTTGGCATCTATTTAGTGGTTGGATGGGTAATAGCATGGGCGCTATTCCTTCGCCGCGATGCTAACTAAAATATGTGATTGATTAAGTTCGTAACAACTGCGCCGGCCCCGATAACCAGCGCGACGCCTGCCGCACCGGCAATGACGCCGAAAATCCATATGGCTATATCGTCAAGAATGACTGACAGGGCGATGATTACAGCGCCCATTGAAGGGAATGTATCGAGTCCGGAAAAGGGCGGTGATAAGAATGCCACCAGAGCGTAAGCAAACAAGAAAATTCCAGTTAGCGAGAGTCCGACGCGGCTTTGCATTAGATGGGTGAACCTTGGCCGGGCAAACTTTTCTAGCCAGCGGATACGTCCAATCATAAAAGTTATGGCTTTTTTTTCGCTGATGCCGCGGATTTTCTTGTTTTCCCAGCGTTTTGGAATCCAGATAGTTCTGCGTCCGATAATCAACTGTAAGGCGACAACCATAGTTATAGCTTCAAAGACATGGGATACGCCGCCTGTCGGTAGCGGCAAGGCCGGCAGAAACATTAACACCAGAACAATAATGGCTATGCTTTTCTCGGCAAATACTCCGTTGAGGCTGGCGACCGTCTTGGGCTGGTTGCTTTTTAGCCAGTGCTCCAGCTGGTCACTAAAGGCCAAGGTATTATTCTGTGCAACAGGCATAGTTACATAATAGCAAACATCATCTGATCACCCCAGGCGGCTAATTGTATGTGATTCTTTTTGCCTTGACGAACCGGAAGGCCGGTAAGATAATGGAGCCACCTAAAAGGAGTAATGACAATGTTCGTATTTGCACGGCGCTGATAATACTTCTGAAGCCTAGAGCTTAATTCTGTCATGGGGCGCGCCCCCTATTTTTTAAAAGCAAAAATTATCTAAACAAAATTGGTGGACCGGATAGCCAGGCCGGACTCTATTTAATTAATAAAGGAGTTAGAAAATGGTTGCTGTAGAACAAGGTGTAGGCCCGGATTTGGGCAATGCTCTCGAAACGATCTTCAAAATTGACGTTGAAGCTATGGAGGTCAATCCTGACGAGGCCTTCAGGATAACTCACGATCCGGAGACTTTGGAAATCGCCATCGAAAGCGACCTTACTCTGGAGGATTTTGAAAGAGGTACCGACCCAAGGGACTGGGCGTTATTTATGGAAGCCACAGAGGGCCTTGAGGGTCTGGTGCTCTCATGGGTGAATTCTACGAAAATCGGGGGCGGCGTGGCAATGCTCAGGCCGGCCTTGGTCCATCTGTTAAAGCTTAGGAATATCGATGCCCACTGGTTCGTTATGAATGGCCCGCAAGACACAACCGAAGGCTACGCCTTTGATTTCACGAAACTAATGCACAACATTTCACAGCGCGTGGCTGGCGACAAACGCATTACCGAGCAGGGCAAACGAGTGCACAACCGCTGGGCGGTAGGAGAAAACTGGCCGACTTTGTCTCAGCAGCCAGGCATCCAAAATGCTGACGTACTGATACTTGACGATCCCCAAACCGCGCCGCTCGCTCCACTTGTCAACCCGGAAACAATCGTCGGTTGGCGCTGTCACATCGACATGGACGGAAATCTGATGGCTGACCCGACTACCCCGCAAGGAGAGGTTGCCGATTACATCTTTGATGAATGCGGGGTTGGCCCGCGGGCAGCTTTCATTATGTCCCACCCTGTAGAAAAGTTTGTCCATCGTAAATATGGCAACAAGTATTATTTTGCTCCTGCGACTATCGATCAGCACGATGCGCTTAACGAAGACCTGTCGCCTGAACAGGTTTTGCAGGGCATAGAATTTATCAACGAACAGATTGCCAGGCACAATGAAGTGATGATTGCCGCAGGCAGGCCCGAGGACGTCCAGGAGCCTTTGAGCACAAACCCGAACAAGCTCCTGATAAGCGATATAACTCGTTTCGACGAATCCAAAGCCAAGGACCGTGTTATTGCGCTTGGGGCCAAAACCCGCCAGAAGATGCGTGAGAAATTACTGGCGCGCGGCGTAGACGAAGCCGACATCGAAGATCTGTTGCCGGATGTTATAACCACCGGTAACGGTTCAATAGACGACACCAGCGGCGACTTTATGTACGATAAGATTTTGCGTGACAGGCGTGAGCTGCCGGAAGAAGACAGAAAGGCAACAAGGGTAATACGTTTGCCGCACAACCAGCGGGCAGTGAACGGTTTGATGCATGCCACGGACGCTTTGGTAATCGCTTCGACAGCCGAAGGCTGTGAAACCAGATGCACCGACGCCCGAAGACGGGGGAAGGTCGTGGTGGTGCCCAGCGGCAACGGCGTTCATCTTCAGGTCGAAGCGGGCATTTCAGCCTACGTGCTGGATTACAGCCGGCCCGACTTTGATCTTGACGGCGGCGCAGAATTTTTGGCCGAGCTGTTTACGAACCCCGACTTGCTCCAGCAGGCGCAGCAAGACGCACAGGACCAGTATCAGAGAATTGGCCGGCGGGAGTTCTCGACAGTCTCTAATGCTATACGCACCTGCCGCATAATCCGCCAGCAGCTAAGAAACCCGGGTACACCGGCAGATAGAGTTTGGCGGATCAGCGAGATGGTCGAAGCCGCAGAAGCCTCAAGGGCCAAGGGCCAGGCAATCGGTGAGGTAGCCGTCAGCTAACCGTTTCAGGCCAAATGAATAACCGGTCAGCAAATGCTGGCCGGTTATTTGTATATCGCAATCTGGTGGGGATGGCTGGGTTCGAACCAGCGACCAAGCGGTTATGAGCCGCCTGCTCTGACCACTGAGCTACATCCCCTAATGTGGCTAACAGAGATGAGTATAGCAGATTTTGTGCGATTAGATATAATATTACTGCGTATGCAAACAAAAATAGCAAATTTTAAAACGATTGTTGCCGGTTACGCCGGTCATCTGCGCGATCCCCGCATGATCGGACTGATGCTGTTTTTGCTTGTAGTGTTGCTGATAGGCTGGAGCGGCGTTAAAGCCATCGAAACCAACTACGGCTTGCAGAAAGAGATTTCCAAGCTGGAGCAGCAAAACGACGTGCAGAAGCTGTCCAACGATAACCTAAAACTTCAAACCGATTATTACAATACTCCCCAGTATCTTGAGCTCGCGGCCCGCAAAGATTTCGGCTTGGCCGCCAAAGACGAAACAGTGTTGATCGTTCCCCGGGATGTCGCTTTGGCCAACACAGTAGACCTACCCCAGACAAAGCAACAGGCAGCCGAAGCCGCCAAGGCCAAGCAGCCGGCTTATAGGCGTAATTTCCAGGCCTGGATGGACTTCTTCCAACACCGTACGAATTGACAATTCTACCCCTGTTTGGTAAAATAACTAAGTTATCGCGGGGTGGAGCAGCGGCAGCTCGCGTGGCTCATAACCACGAGGTCAGAGGTTCGAGTCCTCTCCCCGCAACCAGAAGAATAGTCCAAAAGGCCGGTTTCGGCCTTTTTTGCTATAAAATAAGTGACGGTAATACATAAACGGGCGCTATCACTCAGATACGGCTCTTTGTGCACTCGGATATAACAGCCTGTAGTGTTAGTATTAAATTTATGATTCGATCTGTTCTCAAAAAAGGCAACCCGCTGTTGCATGAGGTTAGCCGACCGGTGACCGATATACCAGAGGCAGGACGCCTGATAGGCGACATGTGGGATACGCTGACGGCTATCAGGGGACTGTACAGATTTACCCGCGGCAGCGGTTTGTCCGCATCGCAGATCGGGGAGTTATGGCGGGTCAGCACAATAGTGTTTGACGATGAATTATATACGCTGGTCAACCCGGAGATAGTCGCTCATTCCCCAGACAAAGTTTCGGTTTCCGAGGGCTGTCTTAGCTTCTTCGATTACCGGGGGCGCGCTCTACGCTGGGCAGACGTTACGGTTCAGGCCGTTGACCGGTCTGGCAAGCCTTTTGAGCTTAGTAGTAACGGTGATTTGGATTTATCGTCACTGCTGCAGCATGAGCTTGACCATCATGACGGAATTCTTTTTGATTCCAGGCTGGCCGAAGGTGAGGAGCTGACGTTTCGCCCTGGCTTGCCGCGTATACCTTGAGTTATGATATCCTTATGATTATCACAATACCCTCCACAGACAAACGCCAAGTTATCGACATAACAGATAAAGTCGCTGGCGAAGTCGGTGACCAGACCGGCAATGTCTGCCTTTTTGCACAACACAGTACCGCTGCGATAACTACGGCCAATATGGACCCGGGCACAGATCTTGATTTAATCCAGGCACTGGAAAGCCTGTTACCGCCCGGCCAAGCATGGCGGCATCCGCATAACCCGGAACATGCGCCGGACCATTTGTTGGCGTCATTGGTCGGGCCAAGTTTGGTAGTGCCAGTTAAGGGCGGCAGATTGCAGCTGGGGACATGGCAGAGAATCGTGCTGATCGAATTTGACGGACCCAAAGAGAGAAATATTGTATTAGATGTAATTGGTGAGGTTCAAACAGATCCGGCACTTATGCTTTAGCCGGTAGGCTGTGGATATCTTGGGTCTGTTCGTAAAATTTTTGCTTGTAAGTATTGACTGGGCTGCTACAATGCAAATTGAGTGGCAGCACTGTAGTATTGACAAAGCATAAGAATTATGTATAATAATACACAGTGTGATCACAAAACAAAAACATTAAAAATACAAAAATAAAGGGTGCAGCATGGCAGTCAAAACCAAGAGCGGGCTGACATTTGAGCTCGTTAAAACGGGCAACAAAAAGATACTCGCCATAGACGAGATATTGGCTAAATCTTAAAATTTTTAAGAGGGTCAGTCAGAAAGGCTCAGCAGTGCGCTGGGCTTTTTTGACTGACCTGATCTTTGTCCGATAGGCGTGCTACAATGGGCTTATTGCTCGAGGGAACTCAATGGTAACAAAAGGCGTGGGGTGCTATGGCAAAGTCAAAAAAGTCCAAGCGGTCGGATAGTTCACAGGATGACACAGGGCTGGCTCGGGGTTCCGGTATATGTCAAATCAGCGAAGCCGATACGGCAGCCTATGTTGCAGCCCGTGATTGCGGGCTGTATGACAAGCTTTTTCGCAGCGGCTTGCTGGTTCCGCACGCCGAGCTTACAGATCAATCGTCTCAAGGGCAGATAGTTATTGAGACATTTGAGGTTCAAACGATAACTTATCCTTTTGAATGGTCGTTTTCTATGCTCAAGGACGCGGCGTTGACCTTAATTCGTATTCAAGAACAGGCTTTGGAGCAAAATTTAATTCTGAAGAATGCCAGCGCCTATGATATTCAGTTTATCGGCGGGCTGCCGTTGCTGACAAACAGCCGTTGCTTCGGACTGTACCATGAAGGCCAGACTTGGCCGGCCTATGGTCAGTTCTGCCGGCATTTTTTGGCCCCGCTGGCTCTGATGGCGCATGTTGATTTGCGTATGTCTCAGATGCTGCGCGACTACGCCGACGGAATACCGCTGGACCTGGCCGGTAAAATATTGCCGGGCCGCGCCCGCTACAAGCCGGCGATGTTTATGCATATTATGATGCATGCCAAAACAGAAGAGACAAGATCAAAACGGCACAACAAACCCTTGCCAAAGGTCGGCAAGCAACGGCTGCTGACAAGTCTTGCCAGCCTGGAACGCCTGATGGTATCGATGAAGCCTTACGGCGAACGTGTCAGGCGAACGCAATTCCATAGCGACTTCTCTGACGAAGTTGCCCAAAACAGGAATAAACTGCTCAAACGGTTCGTAAGCAACGTCAAGCCCGGCCGGATATTGGACGCAGCCGGGCGCGACGGATGCTATAGCCGCATGGTCTCTAATAAAAACACTGAAATCATTTGCGCTGCTGCCGATCCAGCCGCTGTCGAAGCCAATTATAAACAGGTCCGGCAAGCTGACGAAACAAATCTGCTGCCATTGTTGATCGATTTTACTGCTCCCGGCGGTGCTTTGGGGTGGGCAAATGAGCAGTACCCGGCAGTAAGCGGTCGTTTGCGGGCCGATATGGTGATCGCCCTGGCCATAGTCCATCATTGGGCGATCGCCGGCAATATTAAGTTTATTGCGATTGCTGAATACCTTAGCCGTTTTGCCCCGTATTTAGTCATCGAGTTCGTCCCCTTGGAGGACCTTGAGGTCCAAAGGCTGTTTGCCGTTTGCGGAGATCGATCAGATAGCTATACCCAAGAGCGATTCGAGGCCGAATTCGGTGAGTATTATGTGCTGGAAGAAAAAGAAGAGGTTCCGGAGTCGGGCCGGGTGCTATATCTGTTCAGCAGGAAAACAGCCGTTAGCTAGGACGGCAGGTACGGTATGCTACAATTAACCCGTAGCAAAAAGTGGCGAGGGTAACAGAGTATAATGTTTTTCGATTTTGCGTATATTGATCCTGGTACGGGCAGCTTGTTCTTGCAGGTCGTCATTGGCGGGCTGCTAGGCGGGCTGTTTATTTTTCGGAGAATGGTGGCCAGAATGTTTAGCATGATTAAAAAGGTTTTTAGGCGCCATGGTACGGTTAGCAAAAGCAAAGCAACAGACGGAGAATAGCCGTCACGGCCTGGAGGGATCATTCCGGGATCCGGCCGGGTTTGTATACCGGGACCGCGGCGGTAGATTGCTGCGCCAGATAAATCGAGTGGGGACAGATGATTATACAGCGGCCCGTGATTGCGGTTTGTACGACAAGCTGACAGCCCAGGGCTTGCTTGTGCCGCATACAGAGCTGAAAGGTCAAGGCTCAAGCGACAAGATAGTTATTGAACCGTTGGAAATAAGTCCTATAACCTATCCTTTTGAATGGTCGTTTTCTATGCTCAAGGACGCGGCAGTAGCTACATTACGAATTCAGGAGGCGGCCCTGGAGCACGGCATGTCGCTCAAAGATGCCAGCGCTTACAACATACAATTCGTTGCCGGCAAACCCCAGTTTATTGATACTTTGTCTTTTGAACCTTACCATGAGGGCCGTCCTTGGGTGGCCTACGGTCAATTTTGTCGGCATTTTTTGGCTCCGCTGGCTCTGATGGCCTACGAAGACGTACGTTTGTCGCAACTTCAGCGGGCATATGTAGACGGCATACCGTTGGATCTGGCAGTGAAGTTATTGCCGCAAAGGGCCCGCTACAAGCCGGCATTGTTTATACATATGGTGATGCATGCCAAGGCCTGCGATTCCAAATCGCGGGACCACCGGCAGACCAAGTCGGCATTGAGCAAACTTCAATTACTAGCTATTTTGTCCAGCCTGGAACGGGCGGTTAAGGCCCTGAAGTCGCGCGGCATTCGTACTGAATGGATGGATTATTACGACAATACAAATTATTCCGATGACGCCGCCAAGAGCAAAGAGAAACTGATTAAGAAATTCACCAAAGACGAAAAGCCGGGCAAAGTATTGGACCTGGGCGGCAACGACGGGCGTTATGGCCGTATCTTTTCCAGCCAGGGAATAGATACGGTCTGTGCCGATATTGACCCCAACGCCGTAGAAATAAATTATCTCCAGACCAAGCGCACCCAAGAAAAACACATGCTGCCATTACTGGTGGACCTGACCAACCCCGGCGGCGCCCTTGGTTGGGCTAATACAGAACGACAGCCGGTGAATCAGCGCCTTCAGGCCGATCTGGCCATGGCTCTGGCGTTAATACATCATCTGGCGATCTCAAATAACCTGCCGTTTGGCATGATTGCCGAATACTTCGGCGGCTTCGCTCCGCTGCTGATCATTGAGTTTGTTCCAAAAGAAGACTCTCAGGTGCAGAAACTGCTCGCCACCAGGCGCGACATATTTGACGATTACACCCAGGACCAATTCGAGAAGCAGTTCGGCAAAATATTCAAGATAGAGCGTAAAGAGAAGATTGCCGGTTCCAAGCGCACGCTGTACTTGCTTAGGAGAAAGCGAAATGGCTAAATCTATTCCCAAACCGGCCGCCGCAGCTGTCGACTGGAAGAAAATAGCGGCCCGGGTTCGTCAAAGCCCGTGGGCACAGTTGGGCCTGTACTGGTTGGTGGCTTTTCTGCCTCTGGCGTCTTTTTTCATTAATAAAGCGACCAAGTACTACAACTACTCGGAAATGTTCACCAACCGGCTGATATTTCCTTTAGGCATGCACGCCCTTACGGCCTTGATCATTGCCGTGGTCGTTAAGTTTTTGCCTCATCCGCGCTCAGTAGGAGCAAAAACGGTCAGCGCCCTAACGCTGTCTCTGCTAATGGTTGACTACGATAACCGTTTGGCCGGTGTGATACCGTTGTTCCAGTCGCTGGTACCTATTATGCCAAAAGACGGCGACGGGACGGCATTCATGAGTCTGATGCTACTGGTAATTATGAGCATGATTGCCGTTGGCATTGGCGTGCTGGTCGGCAGGCTGCAGGTGAAGCGCCCTGCTTATCTGACGAATACCAACATCGCTGGCGCAATTATAATTGTGGTCGGTTTTTTGTTTTTGAACCAGGTATTTTCTTTGCCCGGGATAGTCCGCCAGCTGCGCGGGCAAGAATCTCACATCGCAACCACAGAGCTTAACCAGACACCGGCAATAAATCCCGGCAAAGCAACAGACAGTCCGGATATCTATTTCATAATTCTTGATCGTTATACCAACAATACCGTTTTGAAAAATCAGTTCGGCTTTGATAACTCCCCGTTTTTGGATTGGCTGAGAGAGCAGGGCTTTGCTGTTGACGATAACGCCTACGCAGCTTATCCCTATACCGCCCCCTCACTGGCGTCGATACTAAATATGAGTTACCACAATGATGACACTAAGCAGTATAAGAACGACACAGTGCAGTCATCGTCGCTGCTCAATAATATGACCCGTAACTCTGAGGTGGCAAAGCTGCTGCTTCAACAGGGATACAGCTATCATAATGTCGGGTCGGCTTATGACGCCAGCAACACAACCCCGCTGGCAACGGCAAATTACGCCGGAGATATGACACTAACAATTTTTAATACCAAAAAACGCCTGCGCGATTTAGAAAAAGCGGAGTTTAGCCAGAGTCCGTATCAGCGGTTTTTCAGACTGTCGGCAAGATGGTGGCCGTTTAAGATCGATGAAGTCGACAATGTATCATACACGCGCAAGCAGCTGTCAGTGCTGCAACAGCTGGCTGCCAACGAACAGCAGGGAAGCCGGTTTGTCTTTGCTCATATTCTAGTGCCGCACAACCCGTTTACCTTTAATAGCGATGGGTCGATCAATACCACCCCTCTTATAGATAACGTCGGGGAGCCGATAAAGCGGAAATACACCAACCAAATCCAATTTATCAACGGCCAGATGCTGGAATTGGTCAGTAGTATTAAAGAGCATAGCAACGGTAAGGCGATTATCAGCTTTGTCGCCGATGAAGGCCCGTACCCGGTGGTGATGAACCAGACCTTTATGGAGCCGTCATCTGCCCAGCAAGAGGCTGAAGTTGTTTGGAATAGTGATATGCGCCAGTGGAAGCCCGAGGACCTGGCAATGAAGTTCGGAATTCTGCAAGCCGCATATATACCAGGCGCGACCGAAGAAGATCTAGCCAATATGGCGCCAGTCAACGCCTTTCGCATAATCCTCAACCGCTACTTTGGTTATGGTTTCGAGTATCTGCCTAAGTGTCAGATGGGACTGCCCAGCGGCCGTTTGAAGCTCTACCAAAATGCCGACGTCAGCCAGATGATCACCGGCCAGAACCAACCGGCCTGCAAGCAGTACGAGTAATGCTATGATAGACGCATGAATCTCACAACCGTACTGGTCACAGCCAGCGCCGTCTTAACGATTGCCAGCATCATTCCTTACCTAATCGATATAACAAGGCACAAGACTAAACCGCGCATAGTGTCTTGGTTTAACTGGACCCTTTTAACAGGCATCGCAGGCGCGGCTGCATTGGCAGACAAGCAATATCCGGCTGCGGCGTTGAGTTTTGCAGCCGCCCTGGAGACGGCGTCAGTCGTTATCCTGGGTTTAAAATATGGCGACAGGAAATTCGATATCACAGACGTGCTGTGCCAAATAGGAGCTATTGCCGGGCTTGTGCTCTGGATAGTCTTTAATTCTCCGGCCATTGCTGTTATCGCCAGCGTCGGCATAGACTTTACTGCCGGTATCCCGACCCTCAAACACGCTTGGCAAAAACCCCAGGAAGAGACAGCGATCGCATTCGTTATTTGCAGCTTCGCAGCAGCGCTGACATTATTAGCCGTCAGGGAAGTATCGCTCACGGCGCTGACTTATCCGCTGTATATCTTAGGAATTAATGTGGCAATGTCAGCGATACTTCTTTTGCGCAAACCAATAGTCGAAAAACGCAAGCAGTGCTAAAATTACGCGTACATATGTCTACAGGTGAACTTATCGTATCTCGTGAAGGTGATCAATTAATTGCTCTAGGCATGACTGGCGCATCTTTTGACGGCGCACAAAGAGTTGGCGTAACACATATCGAGGCCGACACTGATGCGATGGAGTATATCGCCAAGCAAGTAGGCTACACAGGTTACTCTGAGGCTCTTTCTCCATTAGTAGCGATTACAAGAGACAGTAGCGATACGCGTAGCCTGATAGGGCGCTGGGATGACCGGCTTCCAGTGAATCAGGGCAACCCTAACACCGGCCGTTTTTTCCCTGCAAATCACCTCGACAGACAAATGCCCGCATCGGCTAACAGAGAGATGTTTGTTGAGGTCGCAAGAAGGATAGGCGCTCCGGCGCTTACGGAAATCTCTGTCCCTAGTTGGCGGGATGACGCAACTCACGCAGGAGATTTTGCTACCGGTCTCTTGCTTGGTCAACGGCCGTTAGACTTACCCCCTAGGCCCTCGCTATTTGGTGCGGTAGGCAATTTTTTTGTCAATGAATCCCGGGCGCTTGCAGCTATAAAGGCTGTGCGTACCGACCGCACAATGCCTAAGCCCTTTATTATTACGCGCCAGCCTAAATGTCCCGAAATAGAGACCTAGTATCAAATTAGGCAATAGCGTTAAATGAATAATATAAATAAGAGGACGGTACGGTCGTCCTCTTATTCTCTTTTCCGAATCGTGGTAGCGGCGAGTGGACTTGAACCACTGACCCCAGGCTTATGAGTCCTGTGCTCTAACCAGCTGAGCTACGCCGCCTTATACAGAACATAAATATAGCAGATTTTGTCTCTGTTGACCAGCCTAGCCTTTGGGGAAGAGGTGCTGCTTTGTTTCCAGAATTTTTATCAGGGTTACGGAGTATTCGTTTATCTCCGGACAGATGGGTATCTTTTTGTTTTTCTCGGCGCAATAATCGGCGAACGTAATGTTGTGGAAGTGCCAACCCCGGCCTTCGTTCATATAGTCGAGCAGCGAAGGCAATAATTTGTCGAGCGCATAAACAAATTTGGCTTCCTCGGTAGATCGTTCCTCGTAAGAATTGAGCATTTCCAGCATATCCGGAAAGTCAGGCCATTCGGCTTGCAGGTGCTTTAGCGCCGCTTCTTCGCGAGCTTTTTTCTGGTTTAGAATATTTTGGTCACTGTAAGAGTACGTATCGCCGGCATATATCTCTACCAGATCGTGAGCTAGGGCGTATCTTATGATTTTGTCGCGGTCGAGATCTGGAAAATATCCGGACAAAAACCAGGCGGTCATGGCCAGTGAGTAGCTGTGCTCGGCATCGTTTTCAAAAACCTCTAAACCTGGTGGGATATGCAGTCGGCGGTCGATAGCCCGGAAGGCAAGCAATAGCTTTTGCAGGTCAATAAGCCTGCCGATGCTCGGTTTTTTCATATCTGTTAAAATTATAACAGATGAAGATTGATGTTGAACCAGGTAAGTATGTGGTGGCTGTGTCCGGCGGCGTGGATTCGATGGTCATGCTGGATTTACTAAAACAGCAGCCCGGGCTGGAGTTGACGGTCGCTCATTTTGATCATGGTGTGCGTCAAGACAGTGCCGAAGACCGCCGATTGGTGCAGGAGGCTGCCCGGCGATACGGTCTTCCGTTCATGCACAAAGAGGGTAACTTAGGTCCTGACGTCAGCGAAGCGGCTGCCCGTAAGGCCCGATATGATTTTTTGCAAGACGTGCAACGGCAAACAGGCGCCGCGGCTATCATAACGGCTCATCATCAAGACGACGTGCTGGAAACGGCGCTGATAAACATGTTGCGCGGCACAGGCCGGAAAGGTTTGAGTTCGTTGCAGTCGCGGCCAGGCGTTTTGCGCCCGCTTTTGGATTATGCCAAAGACGATTTGCTGATTTATGCCCGGCAAAACGGCATTGTCTGGCACGAAGACAGTACCAACCAAACCAAAGACTATTTGCGCAACCAGGTGAGGCGGATATTAACGCCCAAACTCGACCGGAACAAGCGTGCAGAATTATTTAGTTACATAAAACAGTCGGCAATTCTAAACGCTGAAATCGATGAGCTGCTTGATGAGCTGATGTCCATACAGCCCGGACCTAACGAGCTCAACCGCTATTTTTTCGTACAGCTGCCCCACAAAACAGCCTGCGAATTTATGGCCTACTGGCTTCGCGGCAAGGGCCTGGAATTTGACAGACGCACTATTGAGCGCCTGGTTATTTTCTGCAAAACCGCCAAAGCAGGTAAGCTGGCTGACGCGGGCAGAGGCAACAGCCTAGGCATAGGCCCGGGGCGCATATTCTTCCAGGAGGAGCACCTCTAGACCCAGCCAGCATTTTCCCTTCGCGGAGCACACTCTTGTATTAAACCTCCCCCGGAGATTTAATACAGCGTTCGGCTGTAATCGGTTAGTTAAACCGATTTCACAGTCTCCGCGAAGGGAAAATGCTGGCTGGGTCTAGAGGTTTTACCCAGTTAGTAGTGTATAATTGCTGACATATGGATAAAGGAAAGAAATCGTACCGGCCAAGCAGCCGGGGTAAAAACAACCGTCGGGGTATACGCAACTTCGGTTTTATAGCACTGTTAGTTTTATTCGGCTTAATCATTTTCGCCGCTTACAGCCAGTCGGGGGGCTTAAAAACCGTACCGCTTAGCCCGGATGTCGTGCGCGACAGTCATAACGGTGCGTATTCAAAAATTGAGGTCAACGGCAACGAACTTCAAATTACAAAGAAGGGCGATAACCGTGCGACTCTGAAATCCTACAAAGACCCGAACGCCAGCCTGAAGGAAGAGGGCGTGGACACTTCAAAAGTTGAGGTTTCGTATAAGCCGCAAAGCAGCACCAGCTCTACCCTAGCCAGTATCGGTATTTCTCTGCTGCCAGTTATTCTAATTAGTATCGTATTGTTCATTATGCTGCGCAGCGCGCAAGGGCAGGGAAGCCAAGCCATGAGCTTTGGCAAGAGCAAAGCCCGGCTGTACGGTAACGAGAAAGACAAAGTCACATTTGTAGATATTGCCGGCACTGACGAGGCCAAACAAGACTTGCAGGAAGTTGTAGAATTTTTGAAATATCCAAAGAAGTTCGCCGCTGTTGGCGCGCGTATTCCAAAAGGGGTGTTGCTGGTAGGCCCTCCTGGTACAGGCAAGACCATGTTGGCTCGCGCTGTGGCCGGTGAGGCCAATGTGCCGTTCTTTAGCATCTCCGGGTCAGAATTCGTGGAAATGTTCGTAGGTGTCGGCGCAAGTCGTGTTCGTGATTTGTTTGCGAAAGCCAAAAAGAACTCACCATGTATTATTTTCGTCGACGAAATTGATGCTGTCGGGCGTCGGCGCGGCAGCGGCATGGGCGGCGGCCATGACGAGCGCGAGCAGACCCTTAACCAGATTTTGGTTGAAATGGACGGTTTTGAACAAGGCCAAAATGTAATTGTCTTGGCTGCGACTAACCGTTCCGACGTTTTGGACCCTGCCCTGCTCCGCCCCGGCCGTTTTGACCGCCGTGTGAATATCGATTTGCCGGACCGTAAAGATCGCGAAGCAATCCTTAAAGTCCACTTTGCCAAAAAACCGGTCAGCCCGCATGTTGACCTTGACGCCCTGGCCGCTAAGTCAGCCGGCAGCAGCGGTGCCGATTTGGCTAACATCGCCAACGAAGCAGCCATTATTGCGGCCCGCGGGAACCGTAAAGTAATTACCAACGAAGATTTGACAGCGGCTTTCGAAAAAGTAGCCATCGGCCCAGAGCGCAAGAGTCGGGTGATGAGCGACAAGGAAAAAGAAATCACCGCCTTCCACGAATCCGGACACGCCATTGTCGGCCATGTTTTGCCTGATAGTGACGTTGTTCATAAGGTCACCATTATCCCGCGCGGCGGAACCGGCGGCGTGACCTGGTTTATCCCACCAGAGGACAAACACTATCACTCAATCGTAGAATACAAGGATGTGTTGGCTCGTATGCTTGGCGGACGTATTGCCGAGGAGGTGGTATTCGGTCACGACAAGGTAACGACCGGCGCCGGCAGCGACTTGCAAAAGGCAGCTGAGCTGGCTCGTGAGATGATTGTCAATCAAGGTATGGGCAAGAAACTGCGCGACCAGGTCTTTCATGTCGATGACGGTATGATGCTTGACCGCTTAGTGCACGAGCGGGAATACTCAGACGAAACAGCCAAGGTTATTGACGATGAAGTCGAAGCTCTGATAACCGAGGCCGCGAACCGCGCACGCATGGTAATTAAAGCTAACATGCATCATTTGAAGGCACTCAAAGACAGGCTTCTCGAAAAAGAAACAGTTGAAGCCGAAGAGGTCAAAAAGCTGTTCGAGGGCAGTACGATGCCAAAGGCAGCCGAACTGTACTAACCGGCCTTATTGGGCTATCCTGCATCCCTGTTTTTATATATACTAGACAGAGTTATAAAAATACTTACTGTCGCCAATGCAGGATAGCCAACCGCCCAAGTCAAAAAAGCTTATATCGTTATCTAACGCTGCTATGCTGTTGATCTCAGCTGCACTGGTCAGCCAGATACTGGGCTTTTTGCGCACGAAATTAGTAAACGCTAACTTCTCGGCACAAGGAGCGCAAAGCACAGGCGCGTATTTTGCAGCTTTTAACATACCGGACTTTTTCTTTTTCACTTTGTCGGCCGGAGTACTTGGGGTTGCATTTATACCTGTGCTTACCGACAGACTGCACAAAAATGATCGCAAGGGAATGTGGGAGCTATGCTCTAGTTTACTTAACTTGTTAAGTATTATTATGTGCATAGTTGCGGTGGTTATTTTTGTATTTGCCAGGCCGCTGATACATGGCATTGTGGCCCCGGATCTTGATTCGGCCCAGCTGGACAATGCCGTTGTGATCATGCGTTTCCTGGCACTAAACCCGTTGCTGTTTACTCTTGCCGGAATATTAACCAGTGTACAGCAGACCATGGGGCGTTTTTTCTTTTATGCTATTGCGCCGATTTTCTACAACTTGTCTATTATCGCCAGTATATATATCTTCCGTGATACGTCCTTTGGATTAAAGGGGCTTGGACTGGGGGCCTTTGTGGGCGGCGTCTTGCAACTGCTGGTGGTATGTCTTGGGCTGTTCGGAGTGCATTTTAAGTGGCATCCCAAAATTTTGTGGCGCAGCAAGGACTTGCGCACTGTGCTGCGGCAGCTTCCGCCGCGTTCTTTGGACCAGGGTATGGACCAAGTGCAGGGTATTGTGGAAACCAACTTTGCCTCGCGTTTGAGTACGGCAGACATTAGCTATTACAACAACGCTCTTACGCTGCAATCCGCGCCGACACTGCTAATCGGCACGGCAATTTCAACCGCAGCCTTTCCGCGGCTGGCAGCTCGTCTCAGCCAAGGACGACCTGATTTGTTCCGGGCTGACTTTTTGCGCGTGCTGCGCTTTATGATTTGGCTGATAATACCGGTCGTGATCGTGGCGTTTTTCGGGCGCGGCTATTTGGCGCGTTTGATATTCTCGCGTGATTCATCAGAGATCGCCCTGATATTCGGCTACCTAACAGTGGCAATTTTATTCCGCACTCTGTATTCGATTATTTCGCGCTGGTTTTACGCCCGCAAAGATACCAAGACCCCGCTGATAGTCTCGGTGTTTACTATCGGCCTGAATATTATACTGGCGGCACTTTTGGCCAGGAAGTCATCCTATGGCATCGCCGGGTTGGCGATGTCGGCGTCTTTGTCTTCAATGATTGAGGTCATAATACTGAGTATTATTATGGTTGTTCGCGACCCGGGATTACTGAGTATAAAGTTTTGGGGCGGCTTGGGGCGGATAGTGTCGGTTGGCGGATTTAGTATGTTGTCCAGTTACACAGCGGTGTCATTTTTGCCTTTAAGCGTTGGTGAGCGCGGAATTACGCTTGTTCTTAAGCTGGCGACCATCTCGGTGGCAACTTTTGGGGTGCATGTTGCGGTCTCCGGGCTATTTGGTTTGGAAGAGTCCAAGCCTGTCTTTGCATGGCTCAAGAAGATTATTCTGCGTCCAATTCGCGGCGCGTATTAACACCCGCACAGAAATAGAAACAAGGCATCAGGCATGAGAGAAAAACAAAATACCTCCACCGACCAGCCTGCACCGCCACAACAGCCAAGCGGCCCGGCAGACAACCGTCAGCCCCGAATAAAGCACCGCCGGTGGATTTTAGCTGTAATAACTATTTTTGCACTATTAGCTATCCCCCAACTGCTATTTATGGGTCCGTCGTTCTTTTTTGGTTGGATAGGAGGTGACAATAGCAGGCAGGAGGAAGCTATTGAAGCCTCAATCAAAGAGGTTGGATTTCAGGGTGTGCTTCAAGACCCCCAAAATAATAGCGGGCCGATTGAATATACCAGCAAAAAAGACTACTCGGCAGCAACTGTCTTCGCCTATGGCAAGGACCCTTTGCCGGAATATGTAGTAGATGTTTTGTGCGCCCCTAACCCCCAGGACAGCAAGTCGTTTAATTATGTGCCAACGTGGTATAGGGAGCAGGCGGCAAAGTACAAAGTCGATTTTAATCTGCACCACCAGTGCTACAAGCAGCAGATACAGCTCCCCGACAAGTTTTTGTGGGACGAAAGCAAGGGCAGTCCTCTTACCTGCAGCAATGGGCGCAGCGAGCCTATTCTAAATACCGATGAGCTGATCAGCTATATTAAAAACGCTAACCCGGAACTCCAAAAATACGATTTCTTAAATATAAGCTTGTTAGCCAACCAAACGAACTCCCTAAAGGATTACTGCGATTTTGCTCGGGTAAAGGCAAATACGACATTCGTATTTTTGCAAAAGCAGCCGGAAACCCAGGATGAAAATACTTATTACCCGAGCGTTTTCAGTCGGTATTTGCCTGCCATTTTTGCCCACGAGCTTGGCCACTTGTTAGGTGCAAAGGATAAATATACCGATACGAACGACTGTGCCATCGACGATACTACCGGCCAAAAATACAGCAGCCTGGACATTATGTGCCACAGCAGGAGTCTTCAGTCGACATCAAATTATAAGGCGATTGTTACTGACCCGACAGCCCGTGAATTCGGCTGGCTGAACTGAGCTTATCCAAAACCTACTATTAAGCCCGTCGTACCCACCTCCTCCCGGAGCACACTTTTGGCTTAAACCTCCACTGGAGATTTAAGCCAGCGTTCGGCTGAAATCGGTTAGTTAAACCGATTTCACAGTCTCCGGGAGGAGGTGGGTACGACGGGCTTAATTACCGGTCTGCCGTTACCTCTGTTATAATCGTGGTTAATGCACCAGAATAAAATTCGTAACTTTTGTATCATCGCGCATATCGATCACGGTAAGTCCACTTTGGCCGACCGTTTGCTGGAGATTACCGGCACGATAGAAAAACGCTTGATGAAAGAGCAGTTGCTGGACCGGATGGATTTGGAGCGCGAGCGCGGTATAACTATTAAGCTGCAGCCGGTGCGAATGGAGCATAAAGGCTTTGAGTTGAATCTAATCGACACCCCCGGCCACGTAGATTTCAGTTATGAAGTTTCGCGGAGCCTGGAGGCCTGCGAAGGCGCGGTTTTGGTCGTTGACGCCACCCAGGGCATGCAGGCTCAAACCTTAGCCAATGTTTATTTGGCTATTGCCGCTGATCTTAAAATAATTCCGGTTTTGAATAAAATTGACCTGCCGGCAGCGGACACCGAACGTGTAGGCGCAGAAATCGTCAGTCTGCTGGGCTGTAAGTTTGAAGACATCCTGCAGATATCAGCCAAAACCGGGCAGGGCGTAGAGGCGGTTTTGGATCGCATCGTTCAGGACGTGCCGCCGCCATCAGGCAAGAGCGAAGCAGCCACAAGGGCTTTGATTTTTGACAGCTACTATGACGACTATCGCGGCGTAATTTTGTACGTCAGGGTCGTGGACGGCTGCATTGGCAAAAATGACAGCATCCATATGATGGCGGCAGATGCCAATGGATTGGCTCTGGAGGTAGGGGCGTTAAAGCCGGATATGTCGGCCCTAGAAGGCATTAATACCGGGGAAATCGGTTACATTGTCACTAACCTCAAAACTACCCGCCAGGCAAGAGTAGGTGACACAGTTACTATTACTAAAAACCCGGCCGTTTCTCCCCTGCCCGGCTATCTAGATGTCAAGCCGTTCGTCTACGCCGGATTTTTCCCGGACAGCAACGAGCATTATCAGGAGCTAAAAGACGCTATAGAGAAGTTGAGCTTGAGTGATTCGGCTCTGCAGTTTGCGCCCGAAAATTCTCCGGTGCTTGGCTTTGGCGTGCGCATCGGTTTCTTGGGCTTGCTCCACATGGACATTGTGCGCGAACGCCTGGAGCGCGAGTATAACCTTGAACTGGTGGTTACCAATCCCTCGACCGATTACCAGGTGACTATGACAAACGGTGAAGAACTGGACATCAAAAGCGCAGCTGATTTGCCTGACGCTGCGCAAATTGAAGAGATACGTGAACCCTGGATTAAAGGGGAAATAGTCGCCCCGCAGGACTATGTCGGTCCCATCATACAGCTGATTGCCAGTAAACGCGGCCTGCACAAGAACCTTAGCTATATAGAGGATCGTGCCCTGATCAGTTTTGAGGCGCCGTTGGCAAACCTGCTGACCGACTTCTACGACCAGCTCAAGAGTTTAACTAGCGGCTATGGATCGTTCAACTACGAATTAGACGATTACCGCGCCCAGGATTTGGTCCGCGTGGATTTTTACGTTTCAGGCGAGAAGGTTGATTCCCTGGGCATCATGGTACACCGCTCCGAAGCCGACCGTGTCGGCCGCGAAGTTGTCGAGAAGCTGAAGTCGGTTATACCGCGCCAACAATTCGCAGTCAGTCTGCAGGCTGCCATCGGCGGCAGATTTATTGCGCGTGAAGATATCAGCGCTTACCGTAAAGACGTTACCGGCTATCTGTACGGCGGCGATGTCTCCCGCAAAAAGAAATTGCTCGCCAAACAGGCCAAGGGTAAAAAACGCATGAAGCGCTTCGGCAAAATCGACATTCCGGCCGAGGCGTTTACGGTTATGCTAAAGCGCGATTAAAAATATAAAACTCGTGTAAACTTAAGGGATGGAAAACGAACGATACCGACCTTCGACAGCAGCGCTAGAGCATTTGAAGAAAGTGAATTTTTTAGCTGTTATTGGGCCGACAGGAGTGGGCAAGACAACACTAATCAGAGAAGCAAAGAAGCAACAGCAGTCGTTGCATCTGGTACTCAATAACACCAGCCGCGATCCGCGCCCAGACGAAAAAGAGGGCGTGGATTATAAATTCGAAACCCGGGCACACATGGAAGAACGTATCGCCAAAGGCGAATATGCTCAAGTGGCGCCAAGTCTTTTCGGCGATTTGTATGCCACGGTGGCAGGAGATTATTCGGCTGAAGGTGTGGCCTTGATGCCAGTTCTGGCTGACGCCATGCCCGTCTTCCGGAAGCTACCGTTTAAGAGCATCAGGGCCGTTTACATTTTGCCCCCGGATTGGCAGACCTGGCAGGAACGCCTCAGGCGGCACGGTTTTCATGCCGATAAGCTTTTCTTACGCTTTGACGAGGCAGTGCGGTCGCTGGAATTTGCCCAGGAGGACGACCAGCTACACTTTGTCATTAATGACGATTTGGAAACGGCGACAAAGGACTTTATTGCTATTGCCAATCATAGACACGCGACCAAGCAGCAGCAAGAAATCCAAGAACGAGCACATAAGATTGTTCGTAATTTGCTCAAAGAGCTAAAGGCGGCCATAAATGACCCAAACACGATTTAATATTAAAAAATTACAACACCTACCTCTGTTCGTTATTTGTTGAAATCCAAGGTATTGTCCGTTAGTATTCTCTCACCTCAAGGCAGAACGGTTTGTGCCCTACTAAGCACCGGCGGGGTCAAATCGGTCTGCCAAGAGGTTTTTTTAGATTAACACTTTAAATTTTTGAAAAATACGCTATAGTAAACACATGGAGATCACAGACGAAGGCAAATCTGCAACACCTGTCCCCCACCTGAATCACCTGTCTGAATTCGAAAAAGCATTGCAGAATTATCACGTTGGCGCAGAGGCGCGGCGTATTCTGGACGCAACCAAACTTGCGATACTTGTCGGCCCGTCATCCTCCGGACGAAACACGATTATAAATGAGCTACTAGCCACTGGAGGCTATCAGTTTCTTATTTCCGATACCACCCGCCCGCCGCGTATTAACAACGGCAAGCTGGAACAAAACGGAGTAGAGTACTGGTTCAAGAGTGAAGAAGATATGCTGGCGGAACTAAAGCGCGGTGAGTTTCTTGAGGCGGAAATCATTCACGGACAGCAGGTATCCGGTACCAGTGTTTACGAATTAGAAAAGACACACAACAACCATAAAATCGCTCTCGCTGACGTTGATATAGGCGGTGCCCAAAATATTATAGCTGCCAAACCAGATACGGCAGCTATTTTAGTATTGCCTCCAAGTTTCGAAGAATGGCACAGGCGGCTGAGGGGCCGGGGGGCTATGACTGCGGACGAATATCGCCGCCGCGCCCAAACCGCACTTAAGATTTTTTCAGCACCTCTGGAATATGATTTTTTCAAGATAGTAATCAATGACGACCTGGAAGAAGCTGTGCACGAAGTAGACTTCATAGTCCGAACCGGCGTTATCGATCCAGTTACACAGCAGGCCGGACGGCTATTAGCTGAAGAGCTGTACTCCAGGACAAAAGCTTCACTGGCATAGAATAATAATTAATGCAAAACGGTGGAGAACGGGTTTGAATAGTGGCATCTGTTGCTACATTAGAATCTAATATAGGCACAATCACCCCAGACCAGGAACTGGCAGCGCAGTTGCGCTGGTCAACAGCCTGCGTTGCCGGCCCTTTGGCCTTAAGAATGTTCGAGGCTCTAGACGAGACCCTTGGGGAGTCAGGCCAGGTGCTTGCATCAAATTTTGCCTCAATCCACCGCAAAACCTACGAGCATGGCACGCGCGTTGCATTGATGTGCTTGGCAACTGCTGAAGAGTTTAACTGGCGGCCAACAGGGGTGCAAAAGCAAGAGCTGGTTGTTGCGGCTTATCTGCATGACTCTGGAAAATATGAGCCTGATATTCTGCCGCTGACCAACTTTACGGGGGTGTTTACGGACCAACAAAGAGCACGGATGAAATCTCATGCAGCACATAGCCAAGCGCACCTGGTACGCATGGCAGTCAAGAGCCAGGAACAGGGGCATTGGCTGGCTGCTGACTGTTTCGTATTCGCTGCGTATGCAGCTGGCTTACATCACACGCATGATATGGCTCTGCCTCGCAGTAACGATGATGGTGAGACTTGGCGCAAACTGGCAACCACCGTACTCCAGATACAAGACTCCAGTGATGCGCTAACGGCTAACCGTGCATATGTAAAAGAGCGCACCCAGGCCGAGAATAGCGGTCCTAGCCCTCTGAGCGTTCTGGACGGATTGGTTGAGGCACGTTTTGACGAGGCACGAAGCTCATGGTTTATTGAAGCCACCGGCATGTCTCCGCTAGAGGCTGCTGAAATCGGCTTATTCGCCAAATTAGACGCAGGCTGCGAGCTATCACTCTCGTTTTAGCTGGCACTCTTGACGATTGAGTGCCAAACTCTTATCATTGAGGCATAATGACGTCTCGCCAAAAGCAGATTTTATGTTCCATCGTCGAACAATATGCCGAAGTAGCCAGTCCCGTAGGTTCCAGCCTGCTGGCTAAAGCGTTCGGCGTCAGCAGCGCCACTATCCGGGCCGAGATGGCCGAATTGGAAAATTTAGGCTATATAATGCAGCCGCACACTTCAGCCGGCCGGGTTCCGACAGACAAGGGATATCGCTTTTATGTGAACAGCCTGGCTGACGAAAAGGACAAGACGCCGGAAAAGGGAGCGGCCCGGGCTTTAGCAGCGCGTGTCAGCGACGCGGGCATGCCGGAGCGGACTATCCGCAACGCTGTCGACACCCTGGTGGAATTAACTCATAATCTTGGTCTGGCCACTATCGGTAACCAGCTTTATATGAGCGGTTTATCCAACCTGTTCGGGCAGCCGGAATTTATGCAAGCCAGGCAAGTGCAACAAGTGGCCCAGCTGTTGGATAACCTGGAGCCTTGGCTGCGTGAAACCGCCCCCAATGAACCGTTAAATGTTTACATCGGCGGCGAAAACCCGGTGGGCCGCGCTGCCGGCTGTAGTTTGATCATCAGCCGTTTTCATAGCCCCTACTCCGACCGCAGCTACATCGGAGTATTAGGCCCAACTCGCCAGCACTATCGCGATGTTATGAATTTGGTCGGCAAGACCGGTAAAACTCTGGAAGAGGTATTGTATGAGTAAAAAAGCACAAGCTAAAGAAGACAATGCGGAATTACAGCAGCTTAATGCCCAGCTCGAGGAGCTAACCACAGCCCTTCAGCGCGAACGCGCCGACGCTATGAATATGCGCCGCCAGCATGACTTGCAGATGTCCGGCCTGCGCACTGCCGCTAAAGTCAGCGTTGTCCGTGAGTTATTGCCGGTAATAGATAATTTTGAACTGGCAATAAAACACATGCCGCAGGATTCGGATGCTGCCGACAGTAAATTCGCTGAATGGGTGGATGGCGTCAGGAAGATACTAAGCCAATTCCAGAAGGTTCTGGCGGACATGGGCGTTTCGCGTATTAAAACCGTTAATGAGCCGTTCGACCCCAATTTGCACGAAGCAATCAGCATGGAAGAAGGCGAAGGCGACCAGGAAATCGTCAGTGATGAATTGCAAGCCGGCTACCAAATGGGCGATCAGGTTTTGCGCCACGCCAAAGTCCGCGTCGCAACCAGGTAGCTCCAAGCGACAGCTCCAAAGGTGGGTTAGGGGATGAACAGCCTTCCAGAAGGAATAGAAATCACCCGGTTTGATCCCGGCCAGGTCGATGATACTGGCATGTATCGGACGGCGGCTGCCATCCAGGGTATATTGCACGAGGTTTCCGTAGATCATTATCAAGGCGATCTTGGGCTGCCAATAGACACGGAGCTGGTTAATCCGCGTATACTTACGAACGTTTTAGGCCAAAAACGCAGATTGATTGAATCGGGAAGTATAGAGCCGGAAGACGGATATGTGTATTGGCTGGCCCGTGATTATTGTGATAGCGGAAGAATAATTGGTCTGTGTAAAGTGGGGCGCGTTGATGAGTGTACGGTCGAGGTCGAGGAAATCGACGTCAGGGACTCTAGTGCAGACGGTAGTCGCCGTAGATACCGTAGCAAAGGTATCGGGAGAGCTATGCTGGCCGCGGCTTTAGCCGACCCTGATATCCGAGATGACGAAACTGTAACCCTTGAATTCGCACAAGGCAACCGTGCCCGTGAACTCTATGAGAGGCTGGGTTTTGAGGCCACAGGCGAAACCAGGAGCTACACTTTCCTATACAATCAGCCACCGGGTGAGCCGCCTATATTGCATCATGTGATGGCTGCTCCGGTATCAACAGTGCGTGGTAACTTACAGCCATGGCAAGGATCTACGGTTGTATGCAGCCTAGAGAAAGAACGCACCGAGAGAAGGTGTCTGGATACTAACTCCATTGGCTATGTAATTGGAATACTGGACGAAATAGCCAATGGACATCTGCCACAAGCTGCCGGCAACTTAATTGATAAAGCGAGCGCTTTGCAGGCACGAGTTATTCGGTTTCAGGCAACGGCTACCGATTCTAGCCTTGAGGAATCCAGACACAGAGTAGATATGCTTAACCAGGCCATCAATAATCTCCTCCAAGCTGCTTCTGTGCTGTGCGAGGATAACAGAAGTGTTTTAGTGTCTACCGAAGGCTACATAAAGGATTTGGGGGGAAGCTAGTTTGGCACTCTTGACGATTGAGTGCCAAGGCCATATACTCGCCATATGAGCAATTCACCGAAAAGCGTATTAATACCGACTGTCATCGAGAACGATGGACGCACTGAGCGGGCCTATGACATCTATAGCCGTTTATTAAAAGACCGGATTATTTTCTTGGGCACGCAGGTAAACGAGCACACCGCTAACCTGATTGTCGCCCAATTATTGTTCCTCCAGTCCGAAGATTCCAAAAAGGATATATTCTTTTACATAAACAGTCCGGGCGGCAGCGCCTATGACGCCATGGCAATTTACGACACGATGCAATATGTTACCAACGACATCCAGACTGTCGGTATTGGCATCCAGGCTTCGGCTGCGGCATTTTTGCTCGGCTCAGGTGCAAAAGGCAAGCGTTTCTTGTTGCCTAACGCGACAGTGATGATCCACCAGCCGTCCAGCGGCACCAGCGGTAAAGTGACTGACCAAGAAATTGATCTGCGGGAATCCTTGCGCATCAAGAAATTGATGGAGCAAATTATGGCCAAAAATACTGGCCAAAAACTAGATAAAATCCATGTCGACATGGAGCGTGACTTCTGGATGACAGCTGAGGAAGCTAAGAAGTACGGTCTTATTGACAAGGTAATCTCAACACCGCCTAAGACCAAGTAGCAATGCCTAGTTCACCGCAGGGTATAGAGATTGTTAGATTCGAACCTGCGCAGCACGATGTCGACAGCCTGCACGACACAGCTTTTGACGTGCAAAATCTCCTGCACGGTGTATTAGTCGAACACTACCAGGAAAGCCTAGGCTTGCCGGTAAACACGGACATGCACAACCCCAATAAGCCGGAAAAGGTTATTTGGCAAAGAGTCAGTCTTAGCAATTCTGGCAGCCTGGAGCCAGAAGGGGGGGTTGTATATTGGCTGGCCCGGGATACGCATGAAAACGACAAGGTAGTCGGGATTTGTAAGCTGCGGCGAATAGGCGACAGCTGCGTTAATATCGATGAATTTGATGTTATGGGGCCAGGGCGGTACGACCGTGCAGGCAGGGGTTACCGCGGCCAGGGTATCGGGCGTTTGCTGTTGGCCCGGGCCGCAAACGATCCGGATATCTTGCGCGGAGATAGCCTTAGCCTAGAAGTAGTAGCAGGCAATCCTGCCAGGCGTTTATATGAATCCCTGGGGTTCGTGTCTACTGGCGAAACGAACCAATATGGGGTAGCTTTTAGACGAGTTCGCGGCCAACCGCCGGTATTATTTGAGAGGATGATCTCATCGCCGCGCACTGTAATCGCGAGGATTCAAGCCACATTTGAGCAGAACTCCGGTCTCGACCTAACCTCCGAAACCCCCACCATAGACCCCACCTCCAACCTAGAACACCTAACCTCCACATTGGGAGGAATAGCATTAGAGCACATACCATCCACTGTAGGCGGTATTGATGAACGTATTGAAGCTATACGGGAACGTATAGCTTCAATACAATCAAACATCACTGAATCAAACCGCAGAGAATCCGAAGCAAGAATATCTACACTGCAGCAAGCCGTATCCAACCTCGAAGGAGCTGCCAATGTCCTATCACAAGGCAATAACAGTGTTACTGATTCTATCGGGGGGTATGTGGAGGAAGTGGGAGGAGAAGAATAGTTGCGTATAAGGATTTTGGCACTCTTGACATGTGAGTGCCAATTTTTTATGCTAGAATTATATTAGCACTCGAACAGGCTATTTGCTAACCGAAAGGAAGATAAAATGGGAAAAATTATTGGAATTGACTTAGGAACTACTAACTCGGCTATGGCTGTTATGCAGTCCGGACAGCCGACGATTATTGCTAACAGCGAAGGTAGCCGTACCACGCCAAGCGTAGTGGCTGTTAATAAGAACGGCGAACGTTTGGCCGGCCAGGTGGCCCGCCGCCAGCAGGTTACTAATTCCAAGAACACCATTTACGAGGTTAAGCGCCTGATAGGACGCCGCTGGGACGACAAAGAAGTCCAGCGCGACCTCAAGCTGATGGGCTACGACATTGTCAACAGCGGCCGCGGCGTTAAGGTCAAGATGGGCGACAAAGAATACAGCCCGGAAGAAATCAGCGCCATGGTCCTGGGCAAGCTCAAGGCTGATGCCGAAAGCTTCCTCGGTGAACCGGTGACCGAAGCAGTTATTACTGTGCCTGCCTACTTTGACGACAGCCAGCGCCAGGCAACTAAAGACGCCGGTAAAATTGCCGGCTTGGAAGTCAAGCGAATTATCAATGAACCGACTGCCGCAGCCTTGGCGTACGGTTTAGACAAAGAAAAACAAGACGAAAAGATTGCTGTTTACGACCTGGGTGGCGGTACCTTTGACGTTTCAATCTTGGAGCTTGGCGACGGAGTCTTCGAAGTTAAGAGCACTAACGGCGATACTCACCTTGGAGGTGCTGACTTTGACAGGGTATTGGTCAATTACTTCGTTGACGAGTTTAAGAAAGAACACGGCATGGATATTTCGAGCGACAGAGCTGCGATGCAGCGCTTGCGCGATGAAGCTGAAAAAGCGAAAATCGAGCTGTCCACCGCCCAGGAAGTTACCATTAACCTGCCGTTCCTAACCGCAGACGCGGATGGACCGAAGCACTTTGAGCACAAGCTTTCCCGCGCTAAATTGGAAAGCCTGGTTAGCGACCTGGTGAACAACACTGCCATTCCTTGCGAAAAGGCTTTGAAGGATGCCGGCCTGAGCACGAGTGACATCGACGCCATTGTATTAGTCGGAGGCATGACTCGTATGCCGGCCGTGCAGGAAAAAGTAAAGCAGATCTTTGGCAAGGAGCCGATGAAGGGCGTCAACCCGGACGAAGTAGTCGCTATCGGCGCTGCTATCCAGGGCGGTGTTTTGCAGGGTGACGTAAAAGACGTTCTGCTATTGGATGTGACTCCGCTAAGCCTGGGTATCGAAACCATGGGCGGCGTGATGACCAAGCTGATCGACCGCAACACAACCATTCCTACCAGCAAGAGCGAAGTATTCAGTACGGCTGCCGACAACCAGCCGCAGGTGGAAATTCATGTTCTGCAAGGCGAACGAGGTATGTCCGGCGACAACAAGTCCCTAGGCCGTTTCATCCTGGACGGCATCCCTTCTGCCCCGCGCGGCGTTCCTCAGATTGAAGTGACCTTTAACATTGACGCTAACGGTATCCTGAATGTTACCGCTAAGGACAAAGGCACAGGCAAAGAGCAGAGCATTACTATCTCCGGTTCTGGAAACCTGGACAAAGCTGACGTGGAAAAGATGGCTAAAGAGGCCGAAGCCCACGCCGAAGAAGACAAAAAGAAGCGTGAAGCCGTTGAAGTACGCAACACTTTGGAAAACGCGGTCTATCAGGCAGAGAAGATGAAGAGCGACTACAAAGACAAGATGAGCGAAGAAGATGTCACCAGCATCGACCAAGCAGTCGAATTGGCCAAGAAGGTCGCCAGCGACGATAAGGCCGACAAGGACGCTCTGGAAGCTGCCGCCAAGGCCCTGAACGACGTATTGATGCCCATCGGCTCAAAGATGTACGAGTTTGCCAAAGACGCTAAACCGGCAGATGAGGCAGGCCAGGAAAAAACCGGAGACAAGCCCAAGGAAGACGGACCAGTCGAGGGCGAGGTTGTAGATAAGTAGTACTTCCGTTACTCTAATAGCTGGAATGCCAAGAATTTAAATTTGGCGTAACACAGAAGGACAATTTGCCGATGTTTGGCAGTAAGCAACAAGCAGACACTTTACCGGTAACTGTGCACGCGGTTCGCAGCGCAGAAGCGTTCGCTTTGGCCCAGAAGCTGTGGCACGAAAACGCCCGAACCATGTATGCCGACCAGAGCAGCGGCAAAGAGCTACTCCACTTCTCTTTAGTAAGCCCCAGGACGGTAATGTGGCTGCAGCGCGATAGCGGCCGCCAGGATGAATTCGAGCTTATTATCAGCTGGCAGCAGGACCGCCAGGTACTGTCGGACGTCTATGTCATCTTGCCCGGACCGGATCAGGCGGGCAGCGATAAATATGTCCGGCAGGTTTTGAGCGGACTGCTAACCACAGCATCCACCGTGCCGTTAGCAGGCGGAAAACCTTAGATCAGGAACTATATGGCTAAAAGAGACTATTACGAAGTATTAGGCGTGAGCAAAAGTGCCAGCGCTGATGAAATCAAAAAGGCGTTCCGGCGCTTGGCCGTGCAACACCACCCCGACAAAGAGGGCGGCGATGAGTCTAAGTTCAAGGAGATTAACGAAGCCTACGAAGTCTTAAAGGATTCCAGCAAGAGGCAACGTTATGACCAGTTTGGCCATGCCGGAGTTGGCGGCGCGGCAAATGAAGGCAATCCGTTCGCCGGCGGCGGCTTTGGCGGATTCAACGGCCAGAGCGCTAACTTTGACTTCGGAGATCTAGGGCTTGGGGATATCTTTGGCAACTTCTTTGGCGGCGGTCAGCGCGGCGGAAAGCGGGAGGCCCGCGGCCGCGACGTTGAAACCCGTGTCGAAATCAGCTTTGAGGACGCGGTTTTTGGAGCTGAACGCGAAATACACATCAATATTGATGACACCTGCGAACACTGCAAAGGCAAGACAGTAGAGCCGGGCCACGAGCTAAAAACCTGCGGCACCTGCAAAGGGGCGGGCCAGGTAGTAAGCGTAACGCGAACCATTTTTGGTAATATCCAGCAGGCTGCTGTCTGTCCGGAATGCAAAGGCAGCGGCAAAGTGCCGGAAAAAGCCTGTTCGGTCTGCCGCGGCACGGGAACGCAGAAGCGCACCCAGGCTATTACCCTTAAAATTCCAGCCGGTATTGACGACGGAGCAGTGATCCGTTTACGCGACCACGGCGAAGCAGTAGCCAACGGGCCAAAGGGAGACTTGTACGTCAATGTGCGCGTCAAGGCTCACAAGAAGTTCACCCGCGAAGGCGATATTATTTTGAGTCAAGAGAACGTAACGATGGTTGACGCGGCCTTAGGTACTGAGATTGACGTCGAGACCGTTGACGGCCCGATACGCATGAAGATCCCGGCCGGTACTCAAAGCGGCTCAGATTTTAAACTTAGCGGGCATGGCGTGCCGCATTTGCGCTCGGAAACCCGCGGCGCACATATCGTGACCGTAGTAGTGGAAACACCAACCAAGCTTAGCAAGCGCCAACAGGAATTATTACAGGAATTTAAGACCGAAACTCCGAAAAGACGCGGTTTCTTCAGATAAATCTTTTTATGACAGAAGCAGCTTATTCTGAAGTAACTATGCCTTTGTGGCCTTATTCTGAGCGCAATGGGGCCACGGCCATTGATGATATTGATGTTCTGCTTGCCCCGCCAGAACAGGTACTTGATGGCGCGGAAATGGCTGAGGCCCGGATTTTTGACCAGGGCCTAGAAGCCGGACAGGTCGGAGAAACGCAATGTGCCGCCGGGCGTAGTTTGAGCGAAGTGCAAAAAGGCACCAGCCTGGAGGACGAGCTGCCTTTTTACCTTGGTTATTTTAGGACAGCTACCGGGCAGGCGGATTTGTTAGCGTTGGGTATAGAGGCGGATAGTGCCAACGACGATGCGATTATTAGCCGTTTGCATGACATCGAGGTTGTGAAAGAGGTTTTGGACTCGAAAGGCCGCAAAGAGATTAGCAACAGAAGCGTAGATTGGCACAAGGACGAGCTGTCGGCACAGCTGGCGCGTTCTGCCGATACCGATGCCGAGATGCCTGACTTGCAACCGGTAACAGTCAACTATAATCCGGATAAACTTTTGCTCAAGCTTGCAGATTTGCAAGCCTGCAGGGGATTTTACCGGCAAGTATGGCAAGAAGTTAAGGCAATGCCGGACAGCCCGTTAAAGCGGGCCGAACAAGCTTTGCTTGAAGTTTATGTCGGTAAAACCAACAGTATGGTGGCAAGCCTATATCCTAACGCTTGCCATCTTGCCCGGCAGCTGGATGTTATGGGAGAGAGCGGCAACGCCGAGCGTTGGTCAACGGAATTGATGCAAGTGGCGCCGGTAGTCACACGGGTTTTTTCCTCGGAAGTACAGACAGACAGCGCACGGCTACAGTCTTATTTCGACGGATTGTGCCGCCGGCTGGATCTGATCCGCAACGGTGCGGCAGAGGGCGAAGGCCCGGATTATACGCCTATCAGCCAAGGATTGGCGGAGCTGGCGGACGAGATTGACAGCCGCGAGATACGGCCAGTAGACGAGTTTGCCATACAATTCAGCCCGGACCAATTGGCGGTTATGGACAAAACAGTTTGGGGAAGCGCAGAGGCAGCCGGGTTCGGCAAAGACGTCTTACGCGAATGGGGTATTCTAAGCGAACACGAAGCTGACTGGTCTGAGGTGCAGGCCCGTGACGGCTGTGCGCCAGACGGAAAATGGCAGGTGGTTGTCACGCCCAAAAGAAGGGCTTTGGCTGTTGACGGCCTGAAAAAGGTCGTATGGATACCTGAAAAATACAGCCACAATCTTACTGGTGTCGTACCCGCCGGCGCATTGCCGGGTATGGGCCATGAATTGACTCACGTTGCCCAGAATGAGTATGACGCTGTAGTTGCCCAGCAGGTATCCTTGGCGAAACTCAGAGGCCGCCGCTTCATAACTGTCCGCGAGATGGGCGGTATTTCCCAGGAACGAGCCATCCAGGCGGCCTTCGGCCGCGAACGGCCGACAAACGTTCACTACCTGCGAGCGCTTCAGGCAAAAACGGCTGGCGGAAGTCGCATTCAGGCAGCCAGAGCTTTTTACCTGTCCGCTACCAGAAGAGCAGAACCCGGCGCTGATGACGCCAAGGCTAGAAGCATGGCTGCCGACCGGGTTATGCGTTTATATCGCGATGGCGGCCACGATTCACGCCCGCTTGATTATATCGAGCAGGATTTAATGTCCCAGACTATTGAGCCGATGGACCCGGAGAGACGGCAGGCGGTTATCATCGCCGGCGGCAGTTTGTCCTGGAACGATGCTGCGCGACTACACCGTGTGGGCTTGTTCAGTCTGCCCGAATCGGTTGATCGTGATCCGGCAGCAGACGTACTGCGTATATTCAGGCAGCGTTATTTGCCTGCGCTTATCAGCGCTGAGTAAACAGAGTCCCTACAGGCACCCGTCCCTCCCCGGAGCACACTCTTGTATTAAATCTCCACTGGAGATTTAATACAGCGTTCGGCTGAAATCGGTTAGTTAAACCGATTTCACAGTCTCCGGGGAGGGACGGGTGCCTGTAGGGACTCTGTTAGTGGCAATCGCAGAATAGTGTATAGTAGCCAATATAACCGAAAATATTGTTTTGGTATTGATTTTTAGGTAAGAATATTGTATAATGTATATTCTAACTAAGCTATGGCACAACAAACAAAACTGACTGTTATCGGACGGAATGCGCTCATCAAAGTAGGGGGCACTTCTGATGTACCGGCCAAGGTGGATACCGGAGCTGATTCCAGCTGTATCTGGGCCTCCAACATCCGGGAGAAAAACGGCTCGTTAAGCTTTAAGCTTTTTGGAGCAGGCAGCCCGTATTACAGCGGGCAGGAAATAATTGTTGAAGACGGCGAATACGAAAAAGTCCGCATCGCCAGTTCTTCCGGCACCCGCCAGAACCGCTGGGCTGTAATTTTGCCCGTAGAAGCCGAGGGGCGCAACATAAAGGAGCGTTTTACACTTGCAGATCGTACCACCTTAGCCTATCCTGTTTTACTTGGCCGGACATTTTTGGAAGGCCGTTTTTACGTGGATGTAAGCCAACACATACCAGACGATGTTGATCAAACACTAATCGCTCAAAAGCATGCCCGTAAGCGTGCTGTCGAAGGGAGGGCGTAAGCTCATGAATATTGCTATTTTGTCTAAGGGTCCGGGTAACTATACGACACGCCGTTTAAAGGAAGAGGCTGAACGCCGGGGCCATGATGTGCGTGTAGTCAACTACGCCGAATGTTACATGACAATCGAAAAAGGCAACCCGGTAGTTTATTACCAGGGAGAGCAGCTGGATGATGTGGACGCCATTATCCCGCGTATCGCCCAGTCTTACACCAAATACGGTACAGCTGTGGTGCGTCAGTTCGAAATGCGTGACGTTTATACCACCGCCAAGTCGATAGCGATCAACCGCTCGCGCGACAAATTGCGCGCTTGCCAGCTACTAGCAAAAGCCGGCGTGGGAGTTCCAAAGACCGTGTTTGCCAGGGATACGGCTGACCTGGAATCAGTTGTTCAGCTTGCCGGCGGCGCACCCCTGATCGTAAAAGTGGCCCGCGGTACGCACGGCAACGGCGTAGTGCTGGCAGAGACAAACAAAGCCGCCCAGGCCGTTATGCAAGCCTTCTACGTTGAAGGCGTGAACTTCCTGGTGCAGGAATTTGTCAAAGAATCAGCAGGGATAGACGTCCGTGCGATCGTTGTTGGCAGCCGCGTGGTATGCGGATTTATGCGCCAGAGTCTTAATGACGATTTCCGTTCCAACACCCACCAGGGCGGCGTTGGAAAACCGTTAAAGCTGACAACAGAAGAAGAGCGAACAGCCCTGAAGGCTGCGCGGGCTATGGGCCTGCCGGTTTGTGCAGTGGACATGATGCGCTCAGAGCGCGGACCACTGGTGCTGGAAGTCAACTCCTCGGGCAGTATTAAAACCCCTGAGCTTTTGACTAAATACAATATTGCCGAAAAGATCATCGAGTACATCGAACAGAACGCCAAACAACGCCACCGCAAAGACCGTGTGGGCGCCTAAAAAACAAGATATATTCTGTAGCCTTGCAACACTTTTGCCGTTATATGTATTGTTTATGGCTGGAATTTGTTGCGCAAACCAGGGTTTGCCGCGCGGTCTGCTGATAGCAGGCCACAACCACTATGATCTGGAGATAGCCAGCAGCACACCGGCCAGACAGAACGGACTGTCCGGCCGCAATGATCTGCCTGCCCGCAACGGCATGTTGTTTATCCATAGCCTGCCAGGCAAGCAATGTTATTGGATGAAAGATATGCGTTTTGACATAGATATTATTTGGCTGAGCGGCTATAAGACCATAACGCACATTGAACGCGGCGTATCGCCGGATACTTATCCGCGCCGGTTCTGCAGTGAGCCGGCTCAGTATGTACTGGAGCTAAGGTCCGGCCAGGCTGATGCTGCCGGTTTACACACAGGGCAAAAGCTCGCCATTTAAACCGCTCATGCTATCATGAGAATAAGATGCCTCAAAACATTTTGTTGCTCGCAGCCTTGGCTATACCTCTAGTTTTACTGGTGGTTCTAAGGGTCAATGCGGCAATGACTTTCTTGAGTCTTTGCCTGGGCGCGGTGCTGGTCCAATATGTGGCTGGGCAGGCCAACGACCTGTTGCAGCTGATATCGCCCCGCTTGGGCAGTGCTAGCACCAGCACAGTGCAGCTGTCCTTGTTATTTATGCCGGCAGTAGTAACTTCAATAGTAACTATTTTTACTGTGCAGGGCCGCACTAAGGTGCTGATAAACATTCTGCCAGCCACAGCCGCTAGTATGCTGGCCGTGCTGCTGGCTGTGCCTTTGCTGGCGCCGCACGTTAGCGCCGGCCTGGAAACCCAGCAAGTTTGGCACTACTTGTCTAATGCCGAAGCCCTGGTGGTGAGCACCGGCGCCTTTTTGAGCCTGGTTTTTTTGTGGTCGCAGAGAAAAACCTTCAAGCGCCACGGCCGCCGTCACTAGGCCCCGGATTGACTTTTTGCTTAAAATTTTAGATAATACACTCTGTTATTGGGCGTGGTTAGTGCAATAGTCTTTCTGTTCGCACGCCAGACACCCCGCTCGTGACCACAAAAGCTTTCCGCTTTTGGGCCCATAGCTCAGTCGGTTAGAGCAGAGGCCTTTTAAGCCTCGTGTCCTGGGTTCGAATCCCAGTGGGCCCTCCAAACAAAACGACCTACCTTTGCGTAGGTCTTTTTGTTTGGCTATTGGTCGATCGCGAGTTTCGTTTTTTATACGGCAGCCTGTATTATCTTTGTATGTCAATGCCGAATCATCTTGTATTGGTGCGCCATGGTGAATCTGAGGGTAATTATGCCCGTGGCAGAGCGAAGCGGGGGGATGACAGCCTGTTTACGGACGAGTATAGAAATAGGGCTGACCACCAGCACCGGCTGACGCCAAGGGGTGTTGAGCAGGCGCGGATTGCAGGCCGTTGGGTGACGCAGTTTGTCCTCGGTACTTTTGACCTGGAGCATTTTGACCGCTATTACTGCTCGCCATATATCCGTCCAATGGAGACGGCTGGTAATCTTGGTTTGCCGATGAATGACGAAGGATGGCGGCTGAGCTATTTGGTGCGGGAAAGAGATTACGGCGATATGGAGGGTTTAACGCCCAGTGAATTTATCGAGCATTACCCGCATAGCGCAAAAAAACGCTCTGTGGACCCTTTGTTTTGGAAACCGCCGGGCGGCGAATCGTATGCTGAGGTAGCCGAGACCCGAGTACGGGAGATGTACGACACTTTTCATCGTGAAATTCCAGGCGGCAGCGTGATCATTGTTGCGCATGGAGAGTTTTTAAAATCCAACCGTTTAGCCTTAGAGCAGCCTACTACCGAACAATGGGAACAATGGGAAGACGACCCGGCCTATAAAATGGATAATTGTCGGGCCATGCATTACACTCGTATTAATCCAGAAACAGGCGAAGTAGATCCTCATATGAGATGGATGCGTTCTGTCTGCCCATGGAAGACTCCGGACGATCCGGGCGAATGGCATGAGTTCGGGCGGCAAACGTACTCAAGCGACAGGTTGCTTGAAATTGTAGAAGCAGTTCCGCGTTTGATCGTGCCAGGCCCGCAGTTTTAACCTGATTTGCTGAACTTCTGTTAGAATGCGCGCGTGTTGCGCACAGGACAGCCAAAAAGGCGATTGAGACGCGCGCTGCTGGTCATTACATCGTGTTTGGCTCTGTTTGCGGGTGTGGCTTTGGCCAGGCGGTATCAGCTGGCTGACGGCCGCTGGATCTGGCTGGCTGTTCTGTTGGCTGTTTACAACGTGCGGCGCCACGGTTTTGGGGCGCTCCTGGCCTTAGCTGCTTTGTTTTTTGCGATTGGCTGGTGGCGGGGCAGCGGAATGATGTGCCGGATGACGGCCTACAGTTCGTTGTCGCGGCAGCAAGTGACGGTTGTCGGCCTGGCTGCGGAAGACGGGGTTTATGGTGACCGCTCCCAGATGACTTTTGCTGCTGGCAGCCTGAGAGTGGTCGCGCCGTACTCGATAACGTTGCCGGGGCAGATCAAAGTTGCAGGTTTTGGGGCAAATGCGGTTTATCGCGGCGATGCCGTGCAGATTGCGGGTAAACTTTACCCTACGCGCGGCAATAATCAGGCGAGCATCAGCTTTGCTTCGTTAAAGGTCCTTGAACGTAATAATTCGCCAATCGACAGTTTTAGGCGCAAGTTCGCCGCCGGGCTGCAAAGCGCGTTGCCTGAGCCTCTGGCTTCGTTCGGGTTGGGCCTGTTGGTCGGGCAGCGTAATACTTTGCCCGAAGACGTTTCGCAGACACTGCTGGTTGTCGGCCTGACGCATATCATTGCGGTTTCCGGATATAACCTGACAATTTTGGTTGAGGTTGCCCGGCGTTTATTTGCCGGCCGGTCAAAGTTTCAGACTACTGCCGGCTGCCTGGCGCTTATCTGGTCTTTCTTGCTGATTACCGGTAACAGCCCGTCCATTGTCAGGGCTAGCATAATTAGCATGTTAAGTATTTTAGCCTGGCATTACGGGCGGACAATTAAGCCCCTGGTGTTGCTAATGACTGCCGGAGCGATTACGGTGCTGGCCAATCCGCTGTATTTGTGGGGGAGTGTCAGCTGGTACTTGTCTTTTCTGGCATTTTTTGGAGTGATTGTGCTGGCGCCTTTGGTAATTAAGCGTCTTTACGGCACAAAAGAGCCTCGCCTTGTATCTAAAATTCTGATTGAGAGTTTATGCGCGGAAATAATGACTTTGCCTTACGTTTTGTTTATCTTTGGGCAGATGTCGCTAGTGTCGCTATTGGCTAATGTGTTGGTGGCTGCCTTTGTGCCCCTGGCCATGCTGCTGTGCGCTATAGCCGGCGTGGCTGGCATGTTGCTTCCGTGTTTGGCTGGATGGCCCGCCTGGCCCGCCCGCCTATTGCTGGCTTATATGCTTGAAGCCGCGGATATGCTAAGCCGTATTCCGCATGCCTTTGTCGAGAATATCGGTTTTCCAGCGAATAAGATGCTGGTTGTTTACGGCATAATCGGCGCAATCGTAATAGTGCTGCACTTTTCAGTCAGGCCGCGTTCTGAGTAGTTTTTTCAGCCAGCTGTCCGTAGAATTTAGCTTTGATCAGCTGGGCGCAGATCAGGTAAACGGCAACCACGCAGAACAGCGAAGCGATTTGTATGCTGCTTAGATGCCCGAAACTGAATATCTCGCGTATCGGAGTGGTGACGGCTACGACCGCTCCGGCAACGACTAGCAAGGTGCTCATCACCAGCGCCAATGCCGGACGACTGTCCTTAAACGGCACAAAGCGGGTGCGGATTACATAGACCACAAGCACTTGGGTGAAGATTGATTCCAGGAACCAGCCGGCCTGGAAAACCAATTCGTTAGCGTGGAATACTAGTATTAACAGGCCGAAGGTCGTGAAGTCGAATATCGAGCTGAGCAAACCATAAGACCACATGAAACGCTTGATATCGCGCAGACTGAAAGTGCGCGGCTGGCGGACCTCGGCCTCATCCACGTTGTCGAGCGGTATGGCGAACTGTGAAGTATCGTAGAGTAAATTGTTAAGTAAAATCTGGGTAGCGAACATTGGCAGAAACGGCAAAAAGAGCGACGCTCCAGCCATTGAGAACATATTGCCGAAGTTGGAACTGAGGCTCATGCGCAAATATTTCATGGTATTGGCAAAGGTTTTGCGCCCCTCGGTTATGCCGTTGGCCAGCTCAAGCAGGCTCTTGCGCAGCAGAATAAAGTCAGCCGCGTCTTTGGCTACATCAACGGCATTATTGACTGATATGCCGACGTCTGCCGCCCGCAGACTGGGCGCGTCGTTGATGCCGTCGCCCATGTAGCCGATAACGTGGCCGTTGGCCTGCAGGGCCTGGATGATCTGCATTTTTTGCTCGGGATTGACGCGGGCGAAGATGGTAGTTTTTTCGGCCGCTGTTGCCAGCTCCCGTTTGGACATTTTCGCCAAATCATCGCCGCTTAGTATGCCTTCGACCGGCAGTTCAATCTCGCGGGCGATTTTTTCGGTGACATAGGCGTTGTCTCCGGTGATGACTTTGGTGCTGATGCCCAGGTCGCGCATCCGTTTCAGGGTGCCGATAGCTGATTCCCGCGGCGGGTCCAGGAAGGCCAGGAAGCCCTGGAATTTCAGGTTGGCTTCGTCTTCCGGCTCGTAACGTTTTTCGGTATCGATATCTTTGCTGGCAATGGCCAGGACGCGGAAACCATCGCGGCTCAGTGTGTCGTAGGTGTTTCTTATGACAGTTCTGAAGTTTTCGGTGAGATGCACAGTAGTGTCGTCATAACCGGTGCAGATTTTGAGTACTTCCTCAGGGGCGCCCAAAACAATCAGGAAACGGCGTTTGTCGGCCCGGTGGTGTACGACCACAGCCTCGCGTTTGCGCTCAAAGTCGAAGGGTATTTCATCGATTTTTTTGTAGTCCTTGATGTCTATGTGCTTGAAGGCTCTGACCGCCGTATCCAATGGAGTGGTCGAATCAGTAGAAAACATGCTTGCTATGTAACCGAGCAGTAGTACGCGGTCGGATTGCTCGTTTTTGGCGTCAACGTATTTGACCAGCGCGATCTTGTCTTCGGTCAGGGTGCCGGTTTTGTCCGTGCATAAGATGTCCATGCTGCCAAAATCCTGGATGGCTGACAGCTGTTTAACGATAACCCCCTCTTTGGCCATTTTTAGGGAGCCCTTTGTCAGGTTCAGGGTGATGATTAGCGGTAGCAGTTCCGGCGTAAGCCCAACGGCCAGGGCCAGGCTGAACAGCACAGACTGTAATATGTCGCGGTGGAACATGACATTAACCAAAAAGACGAAAATTACCAAGAAGAAGGTGATCTTGATAATCAGCACACTGAAGTCTTTGATCTCCCGCTCAAATTCGGTGGTTCTCTTGCTGGATTGCAGCGCAGCAGCGATATGCGCGAATTTGGTGCGAGATCCGGTCTGGGTGACGCGCATATAACCGGCGCCGCTGATTATGCCGCTGCCCATGAACACTTCAGCGCCTTGGGCTTTGGATTGCGGGAAGGATTCTCCGGTCAGGGCTGACTCATTGGCGTACAGGTCTTTGCCTTCGACGATTTCACCGTCTGCCGGAATAACTTTCCCAGCTCCCAGGCGAACCACGTCGCCGGGAACTAGTTCGCTGGTGGCGATTTCTATTTCATGCCGGTCGCGTATGACAGTGACTTTGACCCGGACTTTGTCCTTGAGGGCCTCGGCCGCTTTTTCGGAACGGTAGGTGTTGATAAAATCCAGGCTGACGCTCAGCAGAATTATAGTCGAGATAATAAAGAAGCTGGCTTTATCGCCAAAGAACAAGGATAAAGTGGCAGCCAGCAAAAGAATAAGCACCAAGGGATTTTTGAAGCGGGCCAGGAAAGCCAAAAATGCCCGGCTGCGGCGCTGGGTTTCGAAAGCGTTTAAGCCGTATTGTTGACGCAGTTGCAGAACTTTAGATGTGGTTAGGCCAGTTATCATAAGCTTAATTCTACACTACAGGGGTGCTCCAATCCCAGCCGCGTTACAACAGGCGCTGGTCGCGAATTAGCTGCGGACAACTTCTGCCGGAGGCGCTGTTGGGTGTTCGAACGAGAACTTGTCGTCTTTGCGGGCGACACGTACCCGGGCCGCAAGGGAGGCGGCGCTGAACTTAAGCGTCTTGAGGACACGGGCCCCTGTCTCCGGGACGCGATATTTCAAAGGGTGAGGGCCAATTTCTGCGCCCGGTTCCGCTGCTATCGGCGCGATACCGCTTCCTTCCCGCTCAAGTATATGCACCACCACAGGTGCAGATTGCTCGGTAGCGACTACCTGGTAATCGTCGGGGTTAAAGCCTCCTCCCAATATGTTTCTACATCCCATAACAGCATCGACATTCGGGCGCATCAGGCCGCTGGACGTATCTTTGTGCCAGCTGGTCCATGCCCCATAGCTTGTTCTCTCAAGGGCGGGAGCGCCTTCGGTTAGGGTTCTTACACTTGTGCCCCGCAGTCCTACAAGCCCGGCGGCAGAACAAACCACAGGATCATATGCCAGGTATCTGGGCGGCATCCTTTCGCCGTCTCTTGTGATAGAGGGCATATTGTCGTCAGCGCCATGTTCGCCGGGTACAAACCAGTCTTCCGGCAGTCTGTCGGGGTCGCCCAGGACAACGACAAGTTCATTGCGAAGGTGGTTGTAAGTCAGCTCAGGGCACAGCTGTGCAATGCTGTTGGTATTTGGCGGTAAATCGATAGACGGCATTCTTTATTTTCTCCTTAGGTTATCATTATATACCCTTATGGCTTATCTGCCGGCTTGGCCGCTCAGATGTCTTGCCTCGCCCTAACAGATAGAATATGCTAATATTAGTTCAAAGGAGTCGTATGTCAGGACATTCAAAGTGGTCAAGCATCAAGCGCGAAAAGGGCGCCAAAGACGCGGCTCGCGGGGCTGTGTTTACTAAACTCGGCAATGCTATTGCCATTGCTGCCCGGAGCGGCATTGATCCTACGACTAATTTTAGTCTGCGTCTGGCAATCGACAAGGCAAAAGCGGCAAATATGCCGGCCAATAACATTGACCGGGCTATCCAGCGGGTGGCCGACAAAAACGCGGCTCAGCTTCAGGAGATGACCTACGAAGGCTACGGCCCGGGAGGGGTTGCCATTTTGGTTGAAGTTGCCACGGATAATATCAACCGCACTTATCCGGAAGTCCGTTTGGCATTCTCCAAGCACGGCGGAAATATCGCCGAAAAGGGTGCTGTGGCTTTTCAATTTGACCGCAAAGGCATGATCCGCGTCAAAGGCACAGGCGACGATCTTATGATGCAGGTTTTGGAGGCCGGCGCTGAAGATATGCAGGAAGAAGGCGGCGAGTTTGTGGTTTACACTGAGCCGACCGACCTAGCCAAAGTGCGCGACGCATTGCGCGAACAGGGCGTTGAGGTTCTTGAAGCTGAATTGACTTACGTTCCCAACACGACAGTTGAAGTTACGGACAAAAACACGGCAGGCAAAATAATGCGTTTGATGGACGCGCTTGATGACTGCGACGACGTTACCAACACCCATGTCAACTTCGATATCCCGGAAGAACTGCTTTCCTAAAAGGGCCGGTCATTTTAAACAAAACGGAGAGAACTGGCATGAGGATACTCGGTATTGACCCCGGAACCGGAATTCTGGGTTTTGGAGTTATTGACGTTAAAAAAATCGGCAACCCGCAGATGGTGGACGCCGGCGTTATCCGCACGCCTGTTCACGAAGACGATGCCGTGCGTTTAGTGACAATTTATGACGAGCTGTCGGAGATTATCGCCCAAACCAAACCTGACGTGATGTCGGTTGAGAAACTGTTTTTTATTCGCAATATTACTACGGCGATGACTGTTTCCCAGGCCCGCGGAGTAATTCTGCTGTGCGGCAAGCAGGCCGGATTAGAGTTATTCGAGTACACACCGCTCCAGATCAAACAAGCGGTAACTGGCTACGGCCGGGCCGAGAAAAGCCAAATCCAGGAAATGGTCAAAGTCCTGCTTGGGCTGAACCAAATCCCTAAACCTGACGACTGCGCCGATGCCCTGGCTGCCGCTCTAACCCATGCCGCTACTGGCGTTAACGCCCGGACAAAGAGTAGTATTAGAAAATGATTGCAACACTCAAAGGGATGGTAACTGAAAAAATCAGCCAGACAGTCGTGCTGGAAGCCAATGGCGTGGGTTACGGCCTGCTTGTTACGGCCGAAGACTTCGGACGGTTGGCTACCGGCGAAACGGCCAAAGTTTATGTCTATGAACATATCAGAGAGAATTCTCACGATTTGTTCGGTTTTATCAGCTTGGATACCAAACAACTGTTCGAGCAGCTGCTGGGCGTAAACGGCGTCGGCCCAAAAATGGCGTTATGCGTTCTGAGTATCGGATCCGGCAATGCGGTTCGCAAGGCAATCGCGTCAGGCGACACCAAGTTAATCCAGGAGGCGAATGGCGTTGGCAAGCGCGTGGCTGAGCGAATTGTAGTTGAGCTGAAAGACAAAGTCGGCCTTGAAGGCGTAGAGCTAAGCTCGACTGGCATTTTGCAATCCGAAACGCTGATGTACCAGGATGAGGCTGTTGAGGCACTGATCGCCCTTGGTTACAGCCCGCAGGACGCAGTGAACGCTCTGGCTAAGATATCTGTAGAGCTATCTGTGGAGGAGCGCCTCAAAAAAGCCCTTCAGGGCAACCGCTAGATGCGGCCGGCTTAATCCGGTAGACTACTGCTATAATGGTTAATCCGTAAGAGGGGATGAAATAGCAATAATTTATTATGGCAATCGACAGGATAGTAAATACCACTATTGACGAGGACGACCAACAGGAGCAGCAGCTGGAGAACACGCTGCGTCCCCGTGATTTTGCCAATTATATTGGTCAGGAACACTTGAAACAGAACATTAAGCTGGCGATTGACGCTGCTAAAAAGCGCGGCGAGCCGCTAGACCACGTGTTGCTATACGGGCCGCCCGGGCTGGGTAAAACTACTATGGCCAGTGTTATTGCCAATGAGATGGGCGCGCAAATTCGCGTGACCAGCGGGCCGGCAGTAGAACGTGCCGGTGACTTGGCCAGCCTGCTGACCAACCTGCAGGACGGCGACGTTTTGTTCATTGACGAGATTCACCGGCTCAACCGGTCGGTCGAAGAAGTGCTGTATTCGGCTATGGAAGACTTCAAGCTGGACATTATGCTGGGCAAGGGGCCGAGCGCCAGGTCGCTGCGTCTGGACCTTCCCAAATTCACGCTGATTGGTGCTACTACGCGGACCGGCAGTCTGGCAGCCCCGCTGCGCGACAGGTTCGGCATGGTTCATCGCCTGGAATTTTACAAACAAGAGGAAATACAAAGGATTATTCAGCGTGCCGCCCAGATTTTAAACGTAAAAATTGATGCAGCCGCAGCTTCTGCGCTTGCTGAGCGTTCCAGATTGACTCCGCGCATATCCAACCGTTTGCTGAAAAGGGTGCGCGACTTTGCCGATGTCAACGGCGACGGAATTATTGATACGACCATAAGCCGGCAGGCGATGGAGCTGTTGGAGGTTGACGAGCTGGGGCTGGACCCGGCTGACCGCATGCTGCTTAATGCCATAATTGACAATTACCAGGGCGGCCCTGTCGGCGTAGAAACCCTGGCAGCCCTGACAGCCGAGGAAAGAAGCACCATAGAAGATTTTTACGAGCCTTACCTGATGCAAATCGGCTTGTTGCAGCGCACTCCTCGCGGGAGAAAGGTCACGGCTAAGACTTATAGGCATCTAGGCAGACAGCCGCAGGAGCAATCTGACCAGACTTCTCTGGTCTAGCTGGTATAATAACTGTTATGGAACCACAACAAGACAGATCACAGGACGCACCGTTGTCAAACTATCCGCAAACAGTGCCTCAGCAACTAGCGCCAGAACCCGCACCCGCGGCGTCCTCCCCACAGCAGCAGCCGGCAAAATTACATCCGATGGTGGTTCTGCAGCCAGGAGAGAAAGTTATATGCTCGATAAAGCCGCACCCTTTTGGAATACTGATAATGTATATCGGCGGATTGGCCGGTCTTGCTTTTGCCGCTGTGCTAGCCTTGTTGCTCCTGCCGAATATCCTGGAACAGAATAATATCGAGAATGTGTCTACGTATATGTATGGCGGCATCGCTGCCCTGACGATCTTCATGTTGATTGTGCTAGCCATCGCCACCTTTGTTTACTGGCAGAATTTATGGGTGGTTACGACCGACAGTATTACGCAGATATCCCAAACCAGCCTGTTCAGCCGTCAAGTAAGTCAACTGTCTATGGAGCATTTGGAAGACGTGACTGTCGATCAGTCCGGAATTTTGCCGCATATGTTTGGTTTTGGTACGCTTAAGGTCGAATCTGCCGGTGAAAAATCGAAGTTCCAGTTCCCGTATTGCCCTAAGCCGAATCAATACGCCCGCCAGATTTTGGAAACTCATGAGTTATTCCTGGAAGAGCGGCGCAACGTACGGCAGATTTCAGCCAGCAACCTCATGCAAGCAACGCCTACATCTTCAGGACCAATCGAAGCGCGTTAGTTCAAGCTGCTTTTGACGTATTTATCTCCACCTTCCAAGATGGCGGTAAGTGTGTAGTGTGCGCAAGGAATTTTTGCATTGTCGCAGGCAGAGCCGTCCGAGGCGGTTACCTGGTAGCTGTAGCAGTTTGTTTTAGGCTGGTTTACCGCTACGGCTGTGTCGCCGGAGGTGCAGTCTTTGGAGGATTTCTTCCAGCCCGGGTCCTTGAGGGCGGTTGCAGACAAATTTTTGAGGTTGGCCGTACGCCATGCGGCATCATTCAGATTAGCGAAGGTAGGATATTTATCAGTTTGAGCGTAGTAGGCTTCGAGCTGACCTTGTAAGGCGTTGATGTCCTGCTGGCGTTGAGAGTTGCGGTTTTTTGACCGGACACCGCTGTAGGTCAGGGCGACGAGAGTACTTAGAATAATCAGGATTACGACCACCACTGTTAGCTCGATAATTGTAAAGCCGTGTTGTTTGTTCGTATTGTTGAGTCGTTTCATGATTACTTTGATTATAACCGTCACAGTTTCCCGGTCAAGCAAGCGGGGCTACATTGATGGTATGCAAAACTTCATTTACAGTCGTATAGCCGCGCAGAGCTTTAATTAATCCATCCAGAGCCATGGGTACGAAGTCGTTTTTAAGAGCCAGTTTTTGCAGAGCGGCAACGGAAGCGACTTCCCGATTCATCAGACCCTTTTGTACATCTTCGGTGCCAGCCATTACTTCTACGATGGCCGTGCGGTCCTGGAAGCCGGTGTGGTTGCACTTGGTGCATCCTTCGACGCTCGGCCGCCACAGGTGGGTGATTTGGGACGGAGTGCTATTGAGCACGCCTAGCTCGCCAAGACCGCTGTTGGCGGCAGTGCGTTCAAGATCGTGAACGCGTTTTTGCATCGCCTGGGTTGTGATTCCGAAGGTTTGGCGCAGCATGTTGTTTTCGTCTTCGGTTACAGCATACCGTTCGCAGCATACCGGACAAAGTTTTCTTGCCAGCCGTTGTCCGATGCTGGCCCGTAAAGCGGTTGCTAGCATGAACGGTTCGATTCCGGCGACGCGCATTCGTAAGGTTGCTGCCGATGCATTCTCGGCATGCATCCCCACAAGCATCAAGTGGCCGGTTGTCGCGGCGCTAACGGCTAATTCGGCTGTGACGATATCCGGCATGTCGCTGACCATAATGATATTTGGGTCTTGCTTTAGTGCAGCCTGAAGCCCGTCTTTTATGGTCATACTGTTGGCGGCTGTGTAGGTTTGACTGACTCCGGGCAGGCGATGCTTTACTCCAAGCTCGACCGTGGCAATACTTACAAGCGGGCTGTTGAGCTGGTTGAGCAGCCCGAATAATGTAGAAGCCACCCCGCTGTGCCGGGGTCCGGATACCAGAATTAATCCGTGGGGGCTGGTCAATACAGATTGAAGTATCTTCAGGCCGTCGCCCCAAAAACCCAGCGATTTAAGGGCTTGCGGCTTGCCGGGGTGTACTGCCAGGTGGAGCACGGCTTTTTCGCCGCCGTACACAGGCATTGTGGAAACGTGTATCGATACCTCTTTATCGTTAATAGTGGTCTCATAAACACCGTCTTGCGGCAGCGCTGCTTCTTGCGGGTCTAAATTCGCGAGTTTCTTGATCTGCACCATGATGGCTGCAAGTGCCGGCCTGGGTAGTTTGTGCATACCGCGCAGAGTGCCGCCGATGCGATAACGTACCAGCACGAAACGGTCGTGGGGCTCGATGTGGATGTCGCTGGCCCCTCGCTCCAGGCCGTGCTTTACGAGCAGGCTTAAAGTCTCGGCAATTTGCTTGCTATTGTATTTGTCGGAACCACCTAATAAACGTCCCATCAAAATATTCTTTTCGCCCATTTATTGACATTATATACGAAGCACAAGCATGTTGTTAATAATTATCGAAGATTAAATTGTTTTAATTTTGAACAAAAACAGAAAATGCTGTAGCATGGTGCGCATGTCTGCAGAATTAACTTTTATAGCCGAATTATTAAACGGGGTGCAGGGGGAGGCCGGGCAAGCGCCTGTTGAAGAACTAGCCACCGGCATACAGGAGTGTACGGACCGAGGCGCGCCGGATCCGTTCAGGGCAATGCATGCGCATCTGGGGAGTCTAATTCGGAAAACCGGCGCACTGAGTTGTTTAGGGGAGGACATAGGCAGGGCTGGTGCTAACTGCGCAAACCTGATGGAATCTATTGGAAGCGATAATGACAACGCGCGAAAAGCCCTGGAAAACGCCAGGCAGACGGAGAGCAGCGGCACGCAGGCGTCTGCCACCCTGCACAATATGAGGTTGAAAGCGCTTGATATGCTCGATGCCTTGGCCGATTTGGCCCGTCGGCAAGCCGAATTTGACGGCATGGCAGAGCAGGCCGCATTGTCATCCCAAGGAGCTGCCGAGCACAGGGATGCCACGGTTACGAGCGCCCAGGCATTTGCCACAGATATAGGCGTAGAAATCCAGTAGTTGCCACTTAAACCCTTTCAAGATATTCATCCCCTGGTATAATTAGGCTTCAGTCGAGGGGGAGAAATAATCAACGGAGGAAAAGATATGGCCGAGGACAAAACAAAAGACACCAAAGCGTCTGCTGCAGCTAGCGAAGGCAAGGTAAAGGCGCTGGGCATGGCTCTGGAGCAGATCGAGAAGCAATTCGGCAAGGGATCGATCATGAAACTCGGCGAAGCGCATTCGGCCGAAGTCGAGACTATCCCGACCGGCAGTTTATCGTTGGATATCGCTCTGGGCGGCGGTGTGCCAAGAGGCCGCGTAGTAGAGATTTACGGCCCGGAATCAAGTGGCAAGACTACTTTGATGCTGCACGCCATCGCTGAAGTCCAAAAGGCTGGCGGCACGGCTGCCTTCATCGATGCCGAGCACGCCCTTGACCCGGCTTACGCCAAACGAATCGGGGTCGACATCAACAACTTGCTGTTGTCGCAGCCCGACAACGGTGAGCAGGCATTGGAAATCACCAAGACTTTGGTTCGTTCCAACGCCGTAGATATTATTGTCATAGACTCAGTGGCGGCATTGGTGCCGCGCGCCGAAATCGAAGGCGACATGGGTGATGCGCTGCCTGGTTTGCAGGCCCGCTTGATGAGTCAGGCCTTGCGTAAACTGACAGCTGTAATCAACCGCAGCAAGGCCACGGTAGTATTCATCAACCAGATACGCATGAAAATTGGCGTAATGTTTGGCAACCCGGAAACCACGACAGGCGGCAACGCTTTGAAGTTTTATGCTTCGGTTCGTATGGACATTCGCCGCATCGGGCAGATAAAGCAAGCAGATAGTGTCATCGGCAACCGCACCCGCGTAAAAGTGGTCAAGAACAAGATCGCCCCGCCGTTCCGTGAGGCAGAATTCGACATAATGTATAACGAGGGCATCAGCAAAAGCGGTGACATATTGGACCTGGCTGTTCAGCACGGCATTGTCGAAAAGGCCGGCGCCTGGTTCGCTTATAAGGATGCCAAGATAGGGCAAGGCCGCGAAGCAGCCAAGTCTTACTTGCAAGCTAATCCTAAGGTTATGGAAGAGCTGGCTAAGAAAGTGCGTGAAGCAGCGGTTGCGGCCGTTAAGGAGTAGCAGCCATGTCCAAACCTTTAATACAGGTTGTTGATGAGCAGGACCGTCCTATTAGGGCAGCAGAAAAAGAAGAAATCTGGGAAAAGGGTCTATGGCACCGGGTTGCCCGGATAATGCTGGAAGACGATAAGGGTCGCGTGTTGCTACAGCATCGTGTTGCCAGTAAAAAACTGTATCCGAATTGCTGGGACAATTCAGCTGCCGGCCACGTCGATATCGGTGAAGACTACCAAACCGCCGCTCTCCGTGAGCTGGAAGAAGAAGTTGGAATCAAGGACCATAAATTAGAGCTTATCGGCAGCCATAGCGAGAATCATGTTTGGCATGGGCTAAAGATAAATCGCTTCGTCCGGGTCTATAAGACTAAAATCGATGAAGTCCCCAGCAAGCTGGCAGCAGACGAGGTTGACGAGGTGCGTTGGTTTACCGTGGACGAGGCCAAAAAATTTATTAAAGATCATCCGGACGAGATAACTGACGGCCTGGAGATCGTGCTCAGAAGGTATTACTAAAGGAGCGCCCTTTCTTCAGATGAAGATCACATCAATTAAGCAGCAGGTTAAACGGCGCAACAGGTATTCGGTATTCGTTGACGATAGTTATGCCTTTAGTTTGAGCGAGGACGGTTTGCTATCCAGCGGACTGGCCAGCGGACAAGAGATTGACGCCGAACGCTATAAGGAGCTAAAAAAGGCCGCCGGAATGGACAAGGCCTATGGTAATGCTCTGCGTTACGCGGCGCTGCGCCCGCGAAGCGAATGGGAAATGCAGGATTACTACAGGCGCAAGGAGATAGACGAAGAAGCAGCGGAACGAATATCAGACCGGCTGCGCAGGGTCGGGTTGGTTGATGACAAAGCCTTTGCCCTTGCCTGGATATCTAACCGGCGGCTGAGACCGGTTAGTGCGCGCCGCTTGCAGCTGGAGCTGAAACAAAAGCATGTGCCGCAGGCTGTTATTGACGATGTATTGTGTGAAACCGCCCCGGACGAGCGTGAAGAACTGCGCAAACTAATTGCAAAAAAGCGCGTCCGTTACCCGGACCGGCAAAAATTAATGCAATACTTGGTGCGCCAGGGTTTTGGTTACGATGATATCAAGTCGGTTTTAAGCGAAGATTAGGCTACTGCCCGCGCGCCGGCCGGTACTTTTTGGCTCAGGTCATTGACGATAATATTTTTATTAGTGATTTCAACGATTTGAGAACGGTCGATGATTAAGCTCCCGCCGGTAAAGCTTTTGAAAATCGATTGAGTTACATAAAGCTTCTGGATGAAAAGTCCTTCGGTGTCTACCGAATAATCATTAACCTTTCCTAATTTTTGCTTGCCAGTGGTTACAACCTGCTTGCCAATAACGTCGAATCCGAGGTTGATGATGCCTTTAAGGCGTATTAATTCATCAGGGCTGGTAAGCACATCCTCGTCATTAACGACAAATCCCTGGGGTAACATATCGCGAATATCTTGGCTGAGTAATATCTTCATCGTCCGGCTTTTTTGCTGCTCGCAATAAAACCCCTCAATTTTTAAATTGTTAGGGTTGATAACCGGCGATACGGCGGTCGCAATCGGCCTGCCGACATGCAGGCTCAAAACAGGCCGGTTCAGTATCGTTCCGCTTAGCTGCATCATATGTAGCAATTATACAGCGCCCGGACTGCAAAGTCTCAAAAATGCTTGCGTTTTGTAATGAGTTTTGCATACCATGACGCCCATGAAGAAAAAAGCTTTTTATATCCTGAGCATAGTATCTTTACTCACGGCAGCGGCCGCCCCCTGCAAGGTAATGGCGGAGGCAGGGCAAGTGTCTGTCTCGCCGATTCTGATTACCGAGATTCAGCCAGGTACGGCTGAGGGCGCGTCACAGGAATTTATTGAACTTTATAACAGGAGCGATATGCCGATTGACTTGCAAGCTCATCAATGGAAGCTGATTTTAGCCAGCGCAAATGCCAAGAACTGGGATACAGCCTACCGCAGCATTGCTCTCAAGGGCGTTATCCAGCCCAAGCAATCATATATTGTGGCCAGCCAATATGCAGCCGCCGGCCAGGCAGTTAAATATCTGGACGGCCAGGCAGCGGTTTGGTTCAATGCCGGTATTTCGGCCGGAGGCGGGCATTTGCGTTTAACATATTCTACTAACCGGCTGGCGCAGGATAATCTATGCAGCCCGGCAGTGACCGTTGCCGATGAAGCCGAATGGAGCGGCAGTACAAACGGCCAGCCGATTGTCGGGTCCATTGATGAGAAGACAGTTTTTTTGGTCAGCGGACAAAGCCTGTCGCCTTCATATAGCATTCAGCGTTATATTGGCCCGGGCGGGATATATGAAGACACAAACAACGACGCAAAAGATTTTGTATCCGGGGTGCCAACGCCCGGTCTGGCTACGGCTATAGTCGCAGAAGAAACCAACGAAGCCAGTGCTGCGCAGGCTTTATCCCCGGCTGACAACTGCGATCCCGCCGCTCCGGCCCCTGGTGCTGACGGTACGACAACGACACCCGAATCCCCGCTGACCCCCTCGGAAGAGGATTCGGGTGTTATTGATGACACCCCTTCGGCTAATGCCGGGCAGCCGGAACTATTAATAACTGAGTTGCTGCCCAACCCGGCTTCTCCGGGCAGTGACGCAACTGACGAATTCGTGGAATTATATAACCCTGGAGATAAATCATACGACCTTAGCGGCTATATCCTGGAAGCTGGCGAAGCAACATTGCACCGTTATGTTCTTCCGACTGGCACAGTAGTCCCACCCGGCACCTACGCAGTATTCTATTCTGTTACTACCGGGCTGAGCCTGTCGAATGCCGGCAGCATAGTGCGTTTGCTTAGCCCCGATAGTACGATTCTCGCCCGGACCGATGCGTATAGCTCTGCACCTGACGGCCAGGCATGGGTTTGGGCCGAAGGGCGATGGCAATGGACTACAACGGCAACGCCCGGTACTGCCAATAGGCTCACGACGGCAGCTAGCCAGATCAAAAATAGCAGTACGACGGCGAGCAAAAAGGCAGCAACGACAGCCAAGAATACTGCAACGAAAACCGCTGCTACCCCTAAAACTACCAAGAAATCATCCAAAACAGATTCAAGCAAAAAGTCGAAGACAGTCGATCTTACCAATACTGCCGCGGCTGCCCGTCGACCCTTGCGCCTATGGGTGCTTGCGGCCGTTGCTGCTTTCGCGATACTATACGGAACGTATGAGTACCGTCATGACATGGCAAACAAATTCCGCCAGCTCCGAAGAAACCGAGCACCTCGCGGAGAGTCTGGGCAAGGTATTGCGGGGCGGCGAAGTAATAGAGCTAATAAGTGATTTGGGCGGCGGAAAAACGACTTTCGTCCGCGGCCTTGCCCGCGGCGCAAGCAGCAAGGATAAAGTCGCCAGTCCGACATTTACCATAAACCGGGTCTATGACACAGGCAATTTTCAAATTCACCACTTTGATTTTTACAGGCTTCACCAACCGGGCATCATTGCTGATGAATTAGCGGAAGTGCTGGGAGACAGCAAAGTAGTTGTGGTGGTGGAATGGGCTGACGTCGTGCAGCACGTGCTGCCTGCCAAACGGCTCACAATTAATATCAAAAATACACCCGAAGGTTCACGCCAGCTGATCTTTCAGGCGCCAAAAGAGTTAAAATATTTGATCGAGGCAATCCAATGCTAATATTAACCATTCGTACTGATAAACCAGAAGCCGAGGTCGGTTTATTTGATGATCACAAGCAGTTAAATTACATAGTTTGGCTTGCCCACCGCGCTTTGTCAGCCACAATTCATAAAAAAATTGAAGAGGTTCTGGCGGGTCAGTCAAAAACGCTCAAAGACCTGGATGGCATAGTCTGCTTCATCGGGCCCGGAAGCTTCACTGGTTTGCGCATCGGCCTCACTGTAGGGGATGCTTTAGCTTACGGCCTGCAGCTTCCGATAATTGGCGCTGCTGACCCTGACTGGTTGCATCGTGGCATCGATCGGCTGAAGAATGGAGAAGACGATAAAATCGCTCTTCCCCAATACGGCGCACCGCCATTTGTGACCCAGCCAAAAAAGTAGGTTATTGACCTATATACAACACGCGGCGTATAGTTCTAAATAAGGATTTGCCTGATCTGTCTAGCAGTCCTTTACTAAAATGTTTTAATTTTATTTGATTTTCAGATTAGTGCTCAGGCTAGGGAAGTGATAGCGATTGCCGCCGCCGATCTGTGTAATAGAAAGGAAAAATATGGATCCAGTTACCATAGTGCTCGCTGTGGCGGGCCTTGCTGTTGGTTTTGGTGCTAATACCGTAATCACTAAAAAGCGCGTTGGTTCTGCTCAGGACCAAGCCTCCAAGGAGTTAAGTAAAGCCAAGCGGGAAGCTGCAAAACTGGCTGACGATGCCCGCCAAGAATCGGCCCGTCTAGTGGAAGAAGGCCGCAAAGAAGAACAGTCCCGCCGCCGGGAACTCAAAGATCTTGAGCAACGCCTTGTTTCGCGCGAAGAAACCCTGGACAAAAAACTTGACGATCTGGACAGGCGTACCGAAAGACTGCGAAACGCCGAGGGCGAAGTAGAGGGCCTGAAGGACGAAATACGCGACATCCGCAAGCGCCAGCAGGAAAAGCTGGAAAAAATCGCCAAGCTTACCAAAGAAGACGCAGCTGACAAGCTGATGAAGATGACTGAGCGCGACATCAAAAATGATCTCGCTGGTCTGATCTCTAAGTTGCAGAACGAAGCCAAGGAAAACGCCGAAGAGCTGGGCGCAGTGATCATTACCACGGCTATGGAGCGCATGGCTTCTGAAGTGACTGCCGAACGCACTGTAACCAGCGTTAAGCTGGAAGACGAGGAAATGAAGGGCCGGATTATCGGCAAAGAAGGCCGGAACATTCAGGCCCTGCAGCGCGCTACCGGCGTAGACATCATGGTTGATGACACACCTGGATACGTAGTACTAAGCAGCTTTGACCCGGTACGCCGTGAAGTAGCCCGCCAGACACTCGAGATGCTGATGAAAGACGGACGTATCCACCCGGGACGCATCGAAGAAATCGTTGAAAAAGCCCAAAAGAACGTTGAAAAAGACGTTACGCGCGCCGGTGAAGACGCCGCTCGTGAAGTCGGAGTTATCGGAATCCCCAAAGAACTTCTGCACTTGCTGGGCGAGCTTAAATTCCGCACCAGCTACGGTCAGAACGTGCTTAAACACAGCACCGAAATGGCTCATATGGCTGGAATTATCGCCGAAGAGCTGGGCGCAAACGTCAAAGTAGCCAAGTATGCGGCCCTAATGCATGACATGGGTAAGGCCCTGACCCACAAAATTGAAGGCAAACACCATCACATCAGCGGTGAAATGCTGCGCAAGTACGGCGCCCCGGAGGCAGTGGCTTTGGCTGCCGAGCAACACCATGACGATGTTGAAGCTACTACTGTTGAAGCTCTGATTATCCGCGTCGTTGACGCCATCAGCGCCTCACGCCCGGGTGCACGCAACGTCAGCGCCGAGAACTTTGCCGAGCGCATGAAGGAACTTGAGAATGTTGCGAACAGCTTTAACGGTATTGAGAAATCATATGCTATTAGCGCCGGACGCGAAGTTCGCGTATTCGTCAGGCCCCAGGCCATTGATGACCTGGCAGCTATACGTTTGGCCCGTGATATCGCTACCAAGATTGAATCAACGATGCAGTATCCCGGCACAGTCAAAGTCAATGTTATCCGCGAAACGCGGGCTATTGAGTTCGCCAAGTAGGGAGTCCGTGGTGATTGCCCGGACACAGGACTTGCTATAATAGGCGCATGATCAAGGCTGTACTTTTTGACTACGGCGGAGTATTGAGCGAATCCGGACGCGTGGGCACAATCGAGCGTATCCTGGCCGAGATTTACGGTCTGGACGAAACTAGCATCAAGCTGGACGAAATACACGTCAGATTACGCAGCGGGAAAATATCCAGCCGGCAGTTTTTCACAGAGATCAACCGCCGCCATCCGGGCGCTGCCAAAGCGACCAAGCGGGCCTTTACGGCTCACGGCAAAGAACTGTTTGCAAAATCAGCAAAGGTTTATCATCTTGCAGAAAAACTTCGCAAGCACGGCTTTAAGACCGGAATATTATCGAATATCTATGAAATGACAGCTGACGCGCTGCGGCAGAATGGCTTGTACGACGGTTTTGACCCGGTAGTGCTGTCTTGCGAAGAGCATCTGGCCAAGCCTGATAAAGTATTCTACAAGAGAGCCGTACGGCGACTGGGGGTTAAGCCTGAGGAAATTATCTTCATTGACGATCAGGAAAAGTGCCGACCGCCGGCAGTAGAGTTAGGTATGCATTTTGTGCTGGCGCGTAATCCTGACCAAATTGTCGATGACGTCAAAAGTATAATTTTGGAGATAAACGGGCAAAAATTATGATGCACATTCTATACATCGGTGACGTAATGGGTGACTCTGGCATAAAGGTCGTTGAAAAAGTTTTGCCCGCACTCAAAAGTGAACATCATTTTGATCTGGTAATTGCCCAGGCCGAGAATTTATCAGACGGCAAAGGTGTGCGCCTGGAAGATTTTCGTAAATTGCAAAGAGCTGGTGTGAACTTCTGTACCGGCGGCAATCATATAATCTTCAGGCACGAAATTTACCCGCAGCTTAACGACCCCAACGTGCCGATCGTCCGCCCGGCGAATTATCCCGAAGGAACGCCCGGACTCGGCTATAAATACGCTGATACCGTTAAGGGCAAGGTGCTGGTGGTGAGCCTGTTGGGCCAGATTGTCGGCAAAGACGCGGATAAGCCTATGGACAACCCTTTGAAGGTTATTGACGCTATTCTGGAAAAAGAAAAAGACACGCCGCGGGCGGCCACTGTGGTCAATTTTCACGGTGATTTTTCCAGCGAGAAACGGATTATCGGCTACTATCTCGACGGCCGTGTAACCGCGGTTATCGGAGACCATTGGCACATTCCGACTGCTGACGCTGACGTTCTGCCAAAGGGCACTGCCCATCAGACTGACGTCGGCATGTGCGGCTCTTTGGACTCTTCGCTGGGCGTGCGTTTTGATACGCTGATCCCGCGCTGGCGCGACGGCCATGTCACTAGGAACGAGCTGGAGACTTCCGGTCGAATGCAATTCAACGCTTTGCATGTACAGGTTAATGACCAGGGTTTGGCGAAACAGGCCAAATCCGTACAGCGCATATTCGGCTGATTTGGAATTACCTCTGTTAGCTGGTATAATCTGTCATATCGTCGGGGTGTGGCGCAGTTGGCTAGCGCGCCTGGTTTGGGACCAGGAGGTCGAAGGTTCGAATTCCTTTCACCCCGACCAGTCAAGACATTTTGAGCCTTCTCTGGTTTGGAGAAGGCTTTTGGCATCTTATGAGGCGCTACTTTTTCGTCCGTTATTAGGGCACGTCGTTCAAGGCAGATTGTTAATATTTACAATGCTATTATTACTCTATGACGAACAACGACCACCCACTTAGCCAAGAAGAATTTCAGGCTATTTATAGTAAAGTCCCAAGATTAACGGTTGAGATTATTGTTAAGGACGGTGTGAAAGTTTATTTAACAAAACGTGACATTGAACCCTGTAAGGGAATGTGGCATTTGCCCGGCGGTACTGTGAGATTTGGCGAAAAGCTAACTGAAGCGGTGGGCAGGATTGCCGAAAGAGAGCTGGGCGTCAAGGTAACTGACGCGAAACTTTTAGGCTATATTGAATACCCGAGTCATTACACCAAAGGATTGGATTGTCCTGTTGGCATTGCCTTTAGCGTAGAAAGCTACGAAGGCGATTTTAAACCTAATGAAGAAGCTAGCGAAAGCGATTGGTTTGAAGCGCTGCCCGATAATATGCACGAAGAACAAAAAGACTTCTTAAATATGTCTGCCGACCAAGAACGAAAATTATCCCTTTAAGCCCTAGTCCTTGAGGGGTTTTCCTATGCATATAAAGGTCGTCAGCCAAGGGTCGCCAGGCTGGCCGTTCGGAGCGCCGATCACCTTGACCCTTGTCTTTACTTCATGCCCTCTGTCCTCAAGCTGACATAACAGGTTAAAAATAGGCGAATCGGAAATTTCATGATCGCCTTTTACGCTCAAGAAAGCTTTGCCGCCAGGCTTTAACACCCTCAGCATTTCCCGTATGGCTTGGGTCGGGCGTTTGGAATGGTAAACCACCCAGCTGGCCATCACTACGTCAGCCGATTCCCCGGGCACCTGCCTCATACTTTCGACTCTTCCTTCAAGATAAGTTATCTCGCCATTTCTAACTCCCTGACGAGTGCGTGCCGATCGGCTCTCGTCCGAGTAGTCATGGGGGTTCAGGCATGTCACTTTAACGTCCTCCGGAGACGCGACGTACCGGCGCACAGCCTCGCCCCAAGTACGTGCAGTATGCCCGGTGCCGCCGCCTACATCCAAAAGGTCAACTCTGCCTTTTTCTTCTGCAGTATCAACGGCAGCCTGCAGAGGGCCGTTGCCCACCCCGAACGCCCTTACGAAGAAGCCGTTGGCCTCACCGATATTACGGTCCAAAACCCTACGGAAAAAACCTTCCGGTTTGACCCTGTCATAGGGCAGTCTTTTCCTGGTCGTGACCTCCGGCTGATTTAGCTTCACAGAATGATCGGCAACACCTGCTCCCGAACCATTTAGTTGCCAGTCGCTCAATAATACGCGGCCGCGTTCTTTAGCTGCCAGCAGCTCAGCAGCAACATACCCTAAACGTTCCTGCATCCGCAAGAGTTGCTCATGTACAGAGGTAACGGCCTCGCCATTACTACCTTGCGCTGCTGACGAAAACTGATCGTGCATAGCATCCAGACATACCCGGGCCTGATCAACCATGCCGCATATGTCTTCGATTCGTGTGTTGAGTATGTCATTTAGGCGAGCCTCGATCTCTCCAATACTTGATGACATGCCCGCTATTTGTCAAGATTTTGGTATGCGGGAGGTATATCACCCATCAGCTCGTTGTCACCTACATCGAAAGGTAACGGCCTGATATGCTCAAGCATTCCCAGGTTGACGCCATCAAGATAAGGCGGGTTTTCTTCCAGGGTGGTCAGTCTCACGTACTCCCTAAGGGTCTGATCAGTGAGTGGCACAAAGCCGGTATGCAGCAACGTCTGGGCGAGCGGATTAGTTACAGGCTCGTTTGTCCATTCGTTGGTTGCCGCCCTCCCGATAAACCCGTTTTCTCCCATAAATTGGGCAAAGGTAAAATCCATCAGGAACGGCTGACCACCTATTTGTACTATGCTAAATCCATGGCTAATAGTTCTTGCAAAGAACTCCCTGTAACCTGCATCTTCTCTGGTTATCCCCGCCGCCTGCTCGTGGAAAGACCTGGCCTGATACTTGGCGACCCCAACGGCATAATCATTTTGCTCGCCATCCTGCAAAGCACAATAATTTACCGCGTCTGGCACAAAATTGCACCAACCAAACCCACGCTCACTCCTTGGGGGAATATGTAATTCTGCGAGTCCGCGCTCGATGCGCTCTGCTAAGGCCTTGGCTATAGTTTCGGGCGTACGCCCTGTTTCATGATGATATGATTCGCTCATTATATTAACAATACAACGTACTAATAATTACAAAAACAACAAAAACCGGTAATTAACCTCACGTCAGGTTAAACCGGCATTTGTTGTCTGGTTCTGTTGGCAAGCAGAGTCAGAGCAAGGGCGTACATTCCGAACAACAAGGTTCCATACGCCAAATCTCCCAGGAGTGTGTTGCGGAAAAAAGGCAGGGCCATCTCGAAACAATGTGTCAGCCCGGAAAAGGTGTGCGGGTAGAGCTGGCCTTGCGCCCAAACTCCAAAGTTGGAAACGACAAAGAATATTACCGAGCTGCCCAAGGCCCCTAAGGGTACCCGCAGCCAGTTGTTTCTGTTTTGCAGGGCCACGCCATAGAAGCTGACCAGCAAAAAACCCAGCCAGGTAAAGATAAAGCCGCTATACAGGCCGATAATAATATCGGAGATCGCCATGATACCGACCGGCAGCCACCAGGCTAATTTACGCGGCAGTACAGCTCCGCCGAATAAAGCTATGGCCCCAACCGGCGCCAGATTAGCTGGGTGGGGCAGCAGGCGCATTACTACTCCAAAGATAATCAGGCTGATTGCCAGCCATAAAACAACCCGGGTTTTCATTGGAGTTTCCACTCGATGCTGTCGTTGGCTGTAGTGGTGTAGCTGCCTGCTCCAACGCTAGCCATGGTGCCGTTAACGTAAAATGTCCAGTACTTACCGCCGGTACCACCCACTAGGCCGTTGATGCTATCTACGTACTCACCGTATGAAGACTGCTTGGTGATGACAGTGGCCTTTTGTTTGAGCAGCTCAAGTGCGGTTTTGCCGTTCTGGCCTTTATAGGTAAGATGGTCAACCTGGGTTTGTGCCGCTTGCACGCTATGCTGATCTGGCTGGGCTGTGGCGACCTTGACATCCGGTCGGCTAGTGGACATAACCAGTCCTGTCGCGCCGGCAATACCTATCACTAATCCGACAATGCTAACTAGAATTTTTTTTGATGAATGTTTGTCTCTCATGTTTTTCCTCCAACAACTATTATCTATGTATAGCGTTTCATGTCAATACATAAGCGCTATATATTGTGTTTTATAGCTAGTTGGTTGTAGGACGTTTTGCACGACTATTTTATTTGCGAATGGTCAGGAACAGGTCTTTTAGTGCAGAGCCGTAGCTGATATCGACCCGCTTCAGAGCCCGCAGCCAAATTATTCCGCCGATAATCCAAATGGCGGTTATGAGGAATAATGACAGCGAGAATAAGCCGTAGTCGTGATAGGAACTGCACAAAGCCGACCACCAATCGGCAAAAAACCCGTCTGATTTGTCAGTTACGGATAGCTCCGCATAGAAGCCCCGACCATGCCATATCAAGGCTAAAACATAAAAACAGGATACTCCCCACCAGATTGTCGCCCATAAGCCGATCCACCGTAACGCAGTTCGTGGCTTTTGTTTGCGCGACTTACCCATAGTTAAATTTTAGCATGCGTAAGCATTATCCCAGCTTTCAAGCCGCCCATATTTAACATTATTACTCTGATCTGTTAAAATAATGTCGGTTCGATACACATCGGGGTGTGGCGCAGTTGGCTAGCGCGCAGCGTTCGGGACGCTGAGGTCGGAGGTTCAAGTCCTCTCACCCCGACCATTTTTATTGTCAATAATTTTTTGAGGTATGTTTTATGGTAAATCCGGATAGCGCACCAAGCGCACCGATTAGTGACGAGGTAGGTTTGCACACTTTTACAGAAGCAGTGAACGCTGCTGACTGGGACGGGCGTTTTAGCGCCAACTTTGCAGAGCTGCGGGCTGTACAGGAAGAGCTTGGAGGTGCTACTGACCCGTCTGACGTCCTGACTTTAATTGAGGCTAGGCGGGCGACTGTTGTCGCCACGATTGGCTCAGGTGCGATAACTTTGTTTAAACGCGACCTGGCCGCTGAGCGCGCAGCTTTTGATACTCAGTTCGGCGGACAACTCTAGACCGCAGGAGTACAATGATTACATGTTAGCAGTGCTGGCTGTAATAGCGGTTTTTGGCGTACTGGTTTCTACTGAGTATTTGTCGCGTTATAAAGGCGTCCATTCGGAGCTGACCCGCAAGTTGGTGCATATTTTGGTCGGTGCGTTCGTGGCCTTTTGGCCTTTCTTTTTAAGTTGGCACCAGATTCAGCTGTTAAGCCTGGCTTTTCTGGTGGTCATTGGCATATCGATCAAGTTTAACGTCTTTAAGTCGATACATGCCGTAAAACGCAATGCGGTTGGTGAAATTTTGTTTGCTTTGGTGATAGGCGTTTTAGCATTTATAGTGACTGACAAATGGGTTTTCGCAGCTGCCATGCTGCACCTAAGCGTGGCTGACGGCTTGGCAGCCGTGGTCGGTTTGGGGTGGGGCGAACACAACAGTTATAAAGTTTTTGGCCATACTAAAAGTATTGCGGGCAGCTTGGCGTTTTTCTTTAGCTCTCTGGTAATCATGTTGGGTTATGTGGCGTTCAGCAGCGCCGGAGCTAGCGCCCCCACAGTTGTATGGCTGCCGATTGCGGCAACGGTTGCCGAGAATGTTGCCGTTGATGGTACGGACAATATGGTTATACCTTTGCTTGTCGGATTGGTATTGACCAGCTCTCTTTGACCGCAGGAAGCTGGCTAAAATCGCTCAAGTTTTCCCAAAGCCAGACACTTTGGGTATACTAATCATATGATGCTGCTTGCACTTGCTTCGTGGTGGTATACCGCAGGCTGGGCCAAACTTGCGAAACGCGCAAGCGGTCACGTCGCCTCGACGCTGAATGCGTTTTCTGTCGGGCTGCTGCTGGGGTCGCTGTTCGAGCCTTTTCGGCAAATTGACGCCACCAAAAGAAGCGGCGGCTCGTTTGATATGAAACTTAGGGCATTTGGCGACCGCTTGTTCTCACGCATTTTTGGCGCTGTGCTGCGAACGATTTTTATTATCATAGGTCTGATATCCGCGGTGCTGGCAATGCTGTTCGCTGCTGCTGAGATTATCCTGTGGCCGGTTTTGCCATTGCTGCCGGTTGCCGGTATAGCGCTGACTTTTGCCGGAGTAGGCGTATGAACCAGAACTCGCTTTTTAACTATAATAGCCTGCGCTCCAAAAAAGCGCGAATGGCGCGGCACCTGGCCCACAAAGATCTTTATCTGATGTTTTTGATCTGCGGCTGGACAGTATTGGCTGCCGGCATAGCCTTGGTGTTTGTGGCTAGAGAATCATACGGCTGGCTGGTGGCCGGTTTGTCCGGACTGTTTCTGGTGGCCGGAGCCTGGAGCCACGAGCTGCAAGATATCCCGCCGCTGGCGCAAGGTAACTCCTTGGACGATGTGTTGGACGCGGATTTGTTAGGTATGCTGCCAAAGGAGCATACGCCAGAACAGCTGTCCGGCTTTGTGCTGCACTGCCATGGTGGGCGGTTTGTGGCGGCTCGTTTTGGCCTTGGGGGTGACTTTTTAGCCCCGCTTTCCAGCAAAAACGTGGCAGACAGCAAATTGGTTTGGGAAGAAGCCGAACGTATCCGTCAACAGCTGGGGTCTCTCAATATGTCAGCGGCAGTTGTCGCTGCCGCGTTAGTGCGCTGCATCCCGGACGTTAACAAATATCTCGCCCAAGTGCATGTGGACAGAGACGATATCGTCAAAGGCGCGGTTTGGTATGACCATATGGAACAAGGGATAGCTATGCGCAAAAGGCCTCACCGTGATGGCGGTATTGGGCGGGACTGGTCGTTTGGTTACACGCCGCTTTTGCAGCGTTTTGGCTATAACATCAGCGAGCACGTGCCAAACCAGAGGTTATTGCCGGGCGGTTTGCCGAGCCGTGAAGAGATTCTGAAACAGGCAGCACACTTGTTGTCCCAAGGCGGCAGAAGTAATGTGGCCTTGGTCGGCGGCCTGGGTGCTGGCAAAACCTCGTTAGTGCAAATATTGGCCCAGCGTTTAATGGAAGCCAGCCCGGACGTGCCCCGCAATCTGCATTACCACCAGATTTTTATACTCGACCCTTCGGCCCTGATCGCTAATGCCCGCGGGCGCGGCGACTTGGAAAATCTGGTGCAGCAACTATGCTACGAAGCGGTAACTGCCAAAAACACGATCCTGTTCCTGGATGATGCGCAGTTATTCTTCGAAGATGGCAACGGTTCAGTGAACTTGAGTAACGTCTTGCTACCGGTTTTAGAGGGCGGCGCCATCAAGCTGATAATGGCCATGGACGAGCAGCGATGGCTGCGGATCGCCCAGGCTACGCCGGCTGTCGCGCAATATATCAACCGTATCGCTGTGCCGCCAACTGACGAGCAAGAAACCAAGAGACTGATGGAAGATCAGATCGTCTTGCTGGAATACCGTTCCCGCGTGACTTATAGCTACCAAGCGCTGGAAACGGCCTACCGGCTTAGCAGTCGTTTTTTGGCCGAGCAGGTCATGCCCGGCCGGGCGCTGAAGATGCTGGAATCGGCTGCCGACTATGCCGAGGACGGCTTGATTACGCATCGTTCTGTCGAACAAGCCATTGAACGTACGCAGGGGATTAAGGTGGGAACGGCAAACTCCAGTGCCGAGCGTGAAACATTGCTTAATCTGGAACAACTTATCCATGAGCGTATGATCAACCAGACCCGGGCCGTGCAGGTGGTCAGCGATGCTTTGCGCCGGGCGCGTGCCGGCGTGCGCAATTCTGAGCGGCCGATCGGTACGTTCTTGTTTCTTGGGCCGACAGGCGTGGGCAAAACAGAACTTGCTAAAAGCGTAGCGGCAGTTTTCTTTGGTGGCGAAGATCATTTGGTAAGAATTGACCTTAATGAATATGCCGGGCCGAACGATGTTTCGCGCCTGATAGCCGAAGCTTCTCAAGATCAACACAGCCTGACAGCGCAAATCGCCCGCAACCCGTTCAGTGTTGTGCTGCTTGATGAAATCGAAAAGGCCCACCCCAACGTCCTGAATACTCTGCTGCAGCTGCTGGACGAGGGCATCTTGCGCGATATCAACAACCGCGAAGTATCTTTCCGCGACGCGGTAGTGATCGCTACCAGTAACGCCGGAGCCGAGCGTATCCGCGAACATATAGACAAAGGCGAGCAACTGGAGAATTTTGAAGAGCAGTTCACCAACGAACTGATCAGTGCCAACGTCTTCCGCCCGGAGTTTTTGAACCGTTTTGACGAGATCGTGCTGTTCCGGCCGCTAACTCCGGATGAACTGGTGCAGGTTATAGATATCATTCTGAAGGGCGTCAACAAGAATCTGGCGGCCCAAAAAGTTTCTGTAAGTGTCAATGACGATGCCAAGCGTTTGTTGGTGCAGGCCGGCTATGACCCGCGCCTTGGCGCCCGTCCGATGCGTCGCGTGGTCCAGCGTGTGGTGGAGAATATTGTAGCCAATCAAATGCTGGGCGGGCAGGCCGCAGCCGGCAGCCAGATACTTGTAACCGCCGAAGACGTACAGCGCATGCTGCAGCGCAAATAATCCTGACATTGGCCCTCGTGTGCAAAAACCGAATCTGCTAAACTGATATGGTATTTAAGCATAAGCATAGGAGGGTATGTGTTACAAACGACCGGCATGCGAAAAAATCTAAAGACAAAATTTGCGAGCGTTGGCTTGGCAACTTTGTTGTTGGCATCGGCCCTTGGGGGCACGGCCGCAGCCCAGGGCAACCCTCACCAGAACTGCAAGCCTGTAGAACTCCCGGTAGCAATCGTGAAGGATGGCCCGGTAAATAACACCATCAGCGGCAAGCTGTGCACACCGCGCAAAGGCAATATCAAGACAGTTGACGTACTAGTGCACGGAGCCACATACAGCGGTAATTACTGGGACTTTCCAGGATATTATTCCTATGTACAGCGCAGCCTGAACTCGCACGATACCAACCGTGCAGTATTCGTCTATGACCGGCTCGGTACAGGTAATAGTAGCCGCCCGGTGAGTACTGAAGTCGGCATGGACGCCGATTCTCAAGTTCTGCACCAGATTATACAGTGGACCCGCTCGGCGAAGCACTTTAGACAGGTCAATGTCATAGGCCATTCATTCGGCTCTATGATCGCCGTTCAGGAAAGCGCTCTTTACAACGATGCCGACAGACTGGTTCTTACTGGCTTTTTGCACTCAGTCGGCCCAGCTTTGATTAACGGCGAGCTAAAGAAGTATGCGGCAGAGCAAGACCCGCTGTTCGCCGGTAAGGGATATGATGACGGCTATCAGACAACTGTTCCAGGCGCCAGAGGTGTCTTCTACGACACTGCAGCTGCCGACCCGGTTGTAATCGCTTATGATGAAGCGCATAAAGACGTTCACTCTACTACTCAATTCGTCCAGGGCAAGGCTCAGCAGGGCACGCCTGCCGGTTCAAATCTGACGAATCAAATCACAGTGCCGGTGATGATCATTGACGGTGCAAACGACCGCCTATACTGCAACGTACAGGTTGCCTGCGCCGATACCGCTGCCGTGCGTGCTTTTGAAGCGCCATACTATACAAAGGCAAAATCTTTGAAGGTTGTAACAATTCCTAACACCGGCCACGATATTGCTTTGCACCCAAGCGCAGCCCGGTCTTTCCGCGAAATCGACAACTGGCTGAAGCGGACTAACTAGTACCCGAAGACGGCAAACAGAGGGCGGTGATCAGAAACGTCGGTTCTGATCACCTTAAACTCCAGTAGCCTGAGAGACCCTTTCTTTGTCCAGAAAAGCTTATCCAGGTTGGCTCGTACCGGCGTTAGGTGCGAAGCGCGGTGTCTCCAGGTTGGGCTCCAAAACGGTCCTGATCTGTGGTTTAGGTGCTTCTGATTGGCTTGCCTGAAAGAAAAAGGCATAAAGCGCGGCTCGTTAAAATCTCCGCCCAGTATGGTGTCCTCAGAGTATTCGGGCTGTTTTAAAAAGTCCGCCAAGGTACGGGTGTGCTTATAATGGTGCCTTAAAAAGGTGGGGCGCAGATGTACAGGGTGCGCGGCGACGAATCCGATAACCTTGCCCTGCGGAAGGGCTATTTTAGTAGCAACAGCTTTGAGCGTGTGCCCGGGGAATCCTTCGCTTTCGGCGAATCGGTCTTTGCCTAACAGAACATTCTGCTTAGATAGAAAAGGATGTCTGGAACATACGGCAGTGCCGACCATCCAATCGTCATTGACCGGGCTTGAGGGTGCAAAATGACTATGATCATAGCCGGAAGCTGACAAACTGTCCAAAATAAACGGCGAATCCTCATTAACGCTCTGTAGAACTTCGTTCAACCCGATGTAGTCCGGCTGATATTCTCCAACGATCTTATTAAGCTCAGCGACCAGCCTTTGGGCGTTTCTGCGGCCTTCCAGTTGGTTGTCCAGCCATATGTTCCAAAATAACACCGAGAACTTCATGATTCTCATGATAGCAAAAAAATGCCGGGCAAGGCCTTAAGTATTTATTAAACATGGTGACTTTTAGGTAAAATAGTCTAATGAATAACGTTCAACAGGGAGAAATGTGCGCGCCCGGCGCTTCTATTGAAGAAGTGGGGGAATCCCTGAACGCCATACTCGACAATTTGCCGTACGAAGAAGCCGCGGCCATCAGCCAATGGCTAGAGGGCTTTAGCGAGGTTGTTGCCAGTGTCTTAGGCAATGATGCCAATGCCGAATTCGTTGATACTTGCTTTGAGGCCGCAGCGCATCTTGCGCAAGCAGTAGGCCATATTCTTGTGGCAAAGCGGGCAATCGCTGAGTATGGCGTAAACATTGGGGTAGACAATACCGTCGCCTTTGACGCAACGTTAGCCGCCGGCAGATCTCACCCGGGATTAGGACGCAGGGGCATGCTCCGCCGCTTAGCAGAAAAATATCCGATTGTTACTGAAGAAATAGATCCAATCGTAAAATTGTCCGATGAACAGAGAGCCAATGTGCGGTCCAGGGTACGGGTAGAAGTGGTATTTACCGCTCATGGGCGACCCAAGATTGAGGGGAAGCGATTTACGCTCGGGGCTGTTACTGATGAGGCCTATAATGTTTGCGATGAGGCTCTGGCGGCGATCGACCCAAACCAAGGCGACGTATTGGCGGTAGAAGGGCACGAACACCCTGAATACAACAGCCGGGGCAAGGTCTCCAGAATAGAAGGATATACAGAAGGCGAAGCCGAGTTGGCTAAGCTGCGCCGATCTAGGGCGATAGACGCATTTGATTACGTAGAAGGGCTGGCGGCAGCAAGAATAACCCCTGCATTTTGGGCAGATGCCAGCGTGAGTGAGCTCAACAGCTGGCGCGCTCAACAAAGCCTTGCGTCTGCGGCAGCGGGCGTAGCGGTTCGAGTGATATCCGGGGCGAACCTGCACGACAGCGGCTTTCGAGAGCGTTGCGCAGCAGCCAAGATCGCCGGACTGGCGGAGCGCATGTCCCGGGCAGATTATTTTCCCGGCGGGCGCCGGCCAGTGCTAAAAGTATTTTTTGGGCGTGGGCATATAAAAGGCCTGTCGGCTGCATTGCAGGAGGCTGGCATCGAACCTGATATTTCGGAGTTTAAGATCAGGCCTCGGATCAGTCGTTGATGATTATGCCTATGTTGCGCGCCAGGCAGGGCGCAAGCAAGATGAGCTGTTCGGAGCTTATGGACGCGCCCTTTAACCCGGCCAGCCCCTTGATACTCACAATTCGCGACCCAGACAGGTCAACACCTTTTAGTTTGGCTTCTGAGAATTGGACGTTTTCGATGTCGCAGTCAATAAAAGCGACGTTTTTCAGCGTGGCGTTATAAAGATCCAGCTCGTTGATTACGCAGTTTTCAAAGATGACACTCTCGAGCTGGGTGAATCTAAAATTAGCAAAATCCAGCTTACTGTTTTTGAACAGAATATTTTTCATTAAGCTGGAGTGGAGCTGTACGCCGCTGCAGCGCGCGCCAACAATCTCGGCCACATGCCAGCTGGAATCTGCGAATAGGCATGCTGTTAAATCGCAGTTGCTAAAAACGCAGTCCCGAATGTGCAGCTTCTCGATCTTTGCTTGGGAGAAATTACATTTTGCAAGCCGGGATTCGCTGATGGCCGCGCTTTTTAGCTTTATCCCTGACACGTCGGCGCTATCTATATTCAGGCCGAATAGAGTTTCGTCCGAACGCAGCAAACTGGCCAGATCTGTAACAGCCGATAGCTCCTTGGGGGTGTCCGGGCGTAGAATTTTCATACAACTATGCATCTTTCTTGTTGCGATATAGGTATATTTGCCAGGCGATAATACCCATTGTAATCATGCCGGCCCCCTGGCCTAAAATCAGCACCCAGTCATCCTTGAGTGTGCCATGTATTCATCACTTAACTGTAGCAAATAAAAAGGACCTCGTCAGAAGTACTTTAGGCGTGGTCATTGTGGCCGCAAGGCCTATATCGCAATGTCGTCAGGGTCGAAACGTGGCTCACTACTGTAGGGTGCGGCATTAATTTTTATGCCGCGGCTGGCCGTTTCGCCATTATCTGCCATCGATGTCCGTAGCTCCCCGCCGTCAAAATCAGCCATTACTTGTAAGGATGCTATTGGAAACACCTCTCCGCTATACTCTCGCGGAATGCCTTCTTGCCTATAATAACTACTAGTACCGCCATACAGGGCTGGGCGTATTATTAACTCGGCAGCGCGCCTTGAATCCTGATTCGAATCGTCGAAGGCTACGGGCACCTCCCCATTGCGTGTACCTGCACGGCGCTCACCAGTTACGATATCTATGCCGCCTCTTGCGGTTAGGCTGGCGCTGGCTACTACAACTGAACGCTCAGCGCCTGCGGTGTATAACCCGTCTCGCCCGTATACTTCCAGGTACTGCTCCCCGCTCTGGCTGATGCCAGCAAATATACGTCCAATGCCATTAGTTGCAATATTGGCCTCATCGATACGCGCCCAAACACTTCGGATGCGTTGTCGGCCTTCTGTGCTGCTAATGGTTGTAGCCAGCTCAGCATAGCCCATGCCTTTTAAGGCCTGTACGGCTTCGGTAGGGCGCGTTTGCCCTTCAGGGGATGACCGCTGTCGTCCAAGTTTCATTATTCTATTATGACATATAAATCTTATATTTACGAGAATAAAAAGAACCTCCTAGGAGGTTCTTTAAGCATAATATTCTTGGGGCGAGAGATGGGACTTGAACCCACGGCCTCCGGAGCCACAATCCAGCGCTCTAACCAACTGAGCTACTCCCGCCAAATTTAACAGATATTACTGTAGCATTTTTGACCTGTTTTGACCACCCCCTGGTAACATTGCGGTTTGTTCGTAATTTTTCTAATAGACTATGTAATTGATAATTGCGCGTATTTATGTTAATATTTGTTCAATTATGAAGTGGCTGAAGTTGTCTTTTAGGGCCTTTCTAAGTCTTGCGGTTATATCTAGTCTGGTATGCAACGCTTTATTTATCTCGACGCCAAAAGCCGCGGCAGCTGCCGTCCAATCCGGAAATGTTCCATCATTCACTACCGGTGCAAAAGTATCGTTCACATTTGATGACGGCCTTGCCAGCGCTGTTGAGCAGGCCGCCCCGGTTTTGGCTAAGTACGGCTACAGCGGCACAAGTTATGTTGTAACCGATTGTATCGGCATGGTAACGGTGCCTAATGAGTGCGCCGCGAATACTGAAGCCCCGCACATGACGTGGGGCCAACTTGCTCAACTAAAGAATACTTTTGGCTGGGAAATAGCTTCTCATTCAAAAAGCCACCCCCTGGCAACAGACGGTCTTTTAAGCGCGCAGCAATTAGCCGGTGAGCTTGGCGACAGCCAGCAGGCGCTGCAGAGCAACGGCTATACGGCTGATGATTTTGCCACCCCGTACGGCGATTACGACAACAACACCTTGGCGCAGATAGCAAAAACCTATGCTTCGCACCGGGCGTTCGCCGATACCGGCTATAACGCCTTCCCGTACAACGATTATTTGCTTGAAGTCCAGCAGGTACAGGGCAATGTCAGTGTCGAAGAAGTAAAGAGTTATATAGACCGGGCAGCCGAAGATAACGAATGGCTGATACTGGTATTCCATGACATTAAAGCCGATACCGACCCGGGTTACAACGCCGCTGAAAGCGCCTACGAGTATAAGGCCGGTGAGCTGGACCAGATCGCCGCTTACGCCAAAAGCAAGGGCATAGCAGCAACCAATATTTCCGACGGCCTGGCAAAGGGCAAAACTAACCTGTTTGCCAACGGCAACTTTAACAATGGCATCGCTGACGGCTGGACGACCGACACGCCAGAATCAATTAAAGCCGACAGTAACGACAACGGAAGTTATGACGGCACCGCTCAAGGCCCGGTTTACAGTATGCACCTGACTGGCGCAGCCAAAAATACACACCTCTTCTCTCCGTTGGTCAACGTTAATCCCGAAGAATCTTATGTATTTAAAAACTACGTGAACTTTGTTTCGACAACCGGCGAAATCGCTTTCCTGGTTGACGAGTACGACGCAAACGACATTTGGATAGGCAGCCAATACTATGACGGTGTTGTCGGCGGTGATGACGCCGAGGATATTTTAGTAAATAATGTCAACTTCGTTTATGTGCCGGGCAGTACCAATGTAGCCAAGGTTCGCTTGCAGGTTATTGCCCACGGCAGCGGCACCGAGGCCTACTTCGACAACTCCCAAATGTTCCCGGTCAGTGAGCTTACCGGTGCTGTTACAGAACCGGAGCCGGCAACAGACGATACTCCTCCTGGGCAGGGCGGAACCGGCATGCTGAGCACTTCGACCACAGCCGGACAGCAAGAATCGGCCGTTAGCCAGACGGCCGTGAATAGCGTGCCAACAGCGGTTGCCACAGCGGCTGTAGCAGGTGATTCCACAACCCTTGCTGCTAACGGCGTTGTAAAGTCAGCCCAAACCATAGCAGACGCTACTGGTAGAACCAAAGACACGGTCAACAAACCGGCCACGCTGGCTGCTGATACCGACACAAAGAAGACCGGCAATGTTTGGATATGGGCAGTTCTGGCAAGCGCTTCCGGCATGCTTTTTGTGGCACTTAGAAGCCGCAAACTTCCCCGGCAACCATAGCCCAGCTCTGGTATAATTACGCAATGAGTGAATACCCAGCCGGTTATGTTAGCGATGAATTATACTCCCAAGTTACGGCGACATTCCCGGTCATATGCGTTGATGTTATCCCTTTTGATGCAGCTACAAACAGAATAGGTGTCATCACCCGCGCTACGGGCCAGGAAGCGGGCGGTTTGGCTATGATAGGCGGTCGTATCCAAAAAGACGAATCGGTTGAAAAGGCTATCAAACGACACCTTTTAAACGACCTGCAAATAAAAGATTTTTCATTTTACACAGGCAATACTGCCGCCCGGCCTTTTTATGTACAACAATACTTTCACGGTAACGCTCCTAAAGGCGAGCTTAAGGGTTACGATCCGTCCAAACACTCAATCGGCCTGACATATATTATCGAAATAAAAGGAACTGCGCAGCCGAAGGCTGAGGCGGCGAGCTTTCACTGGATAGATGAGTCAGGTATCCCTGAAACAGGAGCCTACTGCCAAGGGCTAGTGATGCGGCAGGCGTACGTTTTTCTTGCAAAAACAAAAAATTCCCCGCACGGTCTTTAGCTTCCCAAAGGCGCGGGGAATAAATACGAAACTATAACCGGTCTGCTCTAAAAGGCTGTTCTGGATGCTGGTACCCCGGACAGGATTCGAACCTGTGACCTTGAGCTTAGAAGTCTCTTGCTCTGTCCAGCTGAGCTACCGGGGCGCTCTGATTTGTGGTGCGGGTGGGGAGAATCGAACTCCCGTCTCAAGTTTGGAAAACTTGCATACTAACCGTTGTACTACACCCGCGTAACACCGGTATTATACCAGAAATGACCAGGCAGTGTTAGCCCTGCGGCTCGTCCTGTGAGTTTTGGGGTGCTCTGGGCGCGTAGTTATTGAGATGGCTGCGTCAGACCGATGCCAGCGAATCCCGGAACGCCGGGTTTGCTTTTATGACACGCCCGGCAAAGTCATCGGCCCTTTTTTCGCTTGTAAGATTACGGTATGCTCTGAACTGCATGCTCACGAGCTGATCAGGCGAAACGCCCAATTCATGAGCAAGCGCAGACAAACGCTGAGGGTCGTTTAGCAGCTTTAAGGCGCCGACATTGCCTGCGGGCATAGCATGTTTTTCTGCCAGTCGGCGTACGAGAAGCTGTTCGGGCTGCTCCTCATAATCCATATATTCAAGGGTATGTCCTAGCTCATGCAGGGTTGAGTGCAGGTATAAAAGCACAGGCGTGAGATTGGCCTCATCGATGCCCATGGCGTTAGCAAAAAACTGGCGTGCGCCCGGGATGCGGTCAACAGCATCTTTATGTAACTTTAGGGCGCTATCAGTATTGCCAAGACGTATATTAATCTGGTGCCTGCCTGATGCGGACTTCCATGCCGGCCTGGCAAACGCGATACGTTGATTGTCGTCCGGTATGGCTATGATCTCGACCTCTGCCAGTCTGGGGTCAGCTGCAACTGCCATATTATAGGCATCGAGCAAAACAGGCCCTAGCTCGGAACGGGATAAAGCCGCCTGGTTTTTACTGGCCAAAGATGACGAGGTTGTGCCGCAATCCACTTTCGCTAAGCGACAGTTTCGGGCTTCCGGCGGATTTTCTGCCGCCCCAATGCTCTCAAGATATGAATTAAGGCTGCTCCGGGCCGTTGTAAGATGTGAGCTGGCGTCTGCCAGCCTGGCGGAAGCTTCAGCCAATGTACTGCGCACCATGTTAATCGGAGAGGCTCCGAGGGCTGTTTCTCCTAGAGCGTCCGCAGCTTGCGTGATGCTCTGCTGCGCTTCCTGAGACGTGTCTAGCGGCAGGCATGAGACTGCATGCTGGATTTCTGTGCCAATTTTTTCTACGCTTCCCATGAGTGCGGATTATCTTAACAGATATAAAGACCTTTGGCGAGAAATTTATCCTTTGACTTTGTTCCGGGCGGTGTTATCTGGTGCTAAGTAAATTTATTATCGCAGAAAGGGCAGGGGTTGGCTTCATGTTCTCATCCCACAGAAAGTCGTGTCCCTGCTGGATACTGCCGTCATCGTCCGTGAAAAAGTCGTAGCGGTCGGATACGCCCCAGGTCGTCCAGGATATACAGTTCGGCTCGGATAGGCAGGCGTTGAACACGTTGCTGTATTGTTTGGCCTGCTCTGCTGTACCGTCATCATCATAAACATCCATTTCGGAGATGCGGGATTTGACGCCGATCTGCGCCAGCTGCCGGATGTGGCGGCGCAGGACTGCCGGATCGATCTTGTCTCCGGCTTCGTAAACGTGGGCCTGAAAGCCAACGCCGTCTATAGGTACGCCGGAGTGTTTGAGCTTGGTAATCAGCGACAGAAAGGCGTCCCAGCGCTCGCCGTCTTCTTCCAATCCGTAATCGTTGACGAAAAGCAGGGCGTTTGGGTCGGCCCGGCGCGCCTCGTAAAAGGCTTTGCTGATGTAGCTTTCGCCCATGGCCTGATACCAGATATGTTTCCGTAATGATGACCATTCTTCATCATCAAAAGGTTCGTTGACTACATCCCAGGTCGCAACCCGGACTTTGTAGCGCCCAACGATATCCGCTATGTGCTTGAGCATGGTTTGTTCTAGTTCCTCTGCGGGAACGTCTTTTAGCCACGCTGGGTTTGCTTCGCCGAAGACAAGGGCGTGCCCCTGTACTTTCATGCCGTGTCTTTCGGCAAGCGTGACCAAGGCGTCTGTCTCTTTGAAGCTGTATAAACCGCGCCGCGGTTCCAGGAATTGCCACTTCATAGCGTTCTCCGGGGTTATGGCCCCAAAATTATCGCCAAAAGCAATCTGCGCATATTCCTGGTCGGAAACGGCCGGGTTGAGAGCTACGGCAGCACCGATGGTAAACCCGGGCCTTTTTTGGTCGGCGAGTTCCTGCAGGCTATTCGAACCGGAATTGGCGGCTCTGAGCTTTGAACCGTCTATAACAGCGAAAGTTTTGTCGTTGAGGCCGTTGGCAGACAGGCTGGTGAGCCTCCACAAGCTCCTGTCGGCGTCAAGGCCGAGCCAGACGTTGCCGTCCTGAAAGACATCCTGAGCATCTGTTTTTGTTATGGTCTGACCGTCTACCAGGATTGTAATCGTATCTGCCGAATGCCGGATTTCCAGATAAAATGTGTCTTGCGCTTTAAGCGAAATGCTTTTGCTGGTTGCCGGTGTTTGCCGGGTGCCGTCCCATATGGAGATTTCTAGGGTTCCTTTGTCGAAATTCAGGCGGAGGCTTTTACGCTCAACGCGGAATTCGTCAGCGATAATCGGCAGCTGACCGTACAACTGCAAACCAGCCCGCCCGTTTACGCCTTCTAGGCGGGCCGAGATGCTAAAGTCAGTAGCGTTTTCCAGATGGGTTCCAAAGACGTTGATGGGGTGGTTGGCCTGGCTGCCGGAACCGTCCTGCTGAACTATGCCGAATTGTATAGCGTTAATGTGCGGGATGCCACCTTCCACGGACGTACCAGGCAGATATGACCACTGGCCGCCAAGGAGGTTACTGGGGGATGTCTGCATAGACGAACTATGCCCCCCGAATAGCACTGCCAGGGAAACTATACAGATCGCAACGGCTAGAAAAAACAACGCACTCAAGCGTTTTTGCCCCTTGGTGCGTAAGAAACGTGAAAAAAGCGGTAAAAGCATGCAGACCTACATTTTCTCAGGTAAAACTTAAATTACAATAAACTGCTGTAGATTTTATAATAGCATGCAACATACTTTACAAAATACAAAAAATATATACAATTTATTGTAATAAGGCGTTGTTTTATCCGGCAGCCTGTTTAACTGGAGAGATTGGTATGTACAGCGGTGTTTTGGGCGCGACAACTACGACTACGGCAGCGATAGTATTGCCGAACACACATGGCAATACTGCTCTGTCTACTGTGGCCGTGGTGAGCCTGGTGATGGGTGCCCTGGTGACTATTACAAGCATAGTGCGGCTGGCTGCCAAAAAGGCGCACAAGGCGTAGCTGACCGTCGTCTGGCGCTGCCCGGAAGAGATCATGAAAAGGCTTTACATCAGCTTGTTGTGCGGGATCGCGTTGATGGGCATTGGTTTGGCCTTGGCTTTTTACCCGGTTTCATCATCGCAGCATACGGAAGCTGTAGTTAGGGCGCAGACGCTGTCTGCCAGCGCGCCTGCCTGGTCTGCAACTGAGCAGCAAGCTTATTTTGGCGGTGCGCCTGTGCGCCTTCAGATCCCATCGCTCAATATTGATTTGCCGATCATAAACGGTTACTACGATTCGGCGAATCAAACCTGGACGCTAACTAAGGACAAGGTCCAGTTCGCAGTTATGACAAAACAGCCAAATAACCGGGAGGGGCTGACATTTATGTATGCCCACAACCGTCCTGGTGTTTTTGATGCTATGCATAACATCCGGGCCGGCGAAGAGGCTAAGATCCAGACCGGCAACGGGCACACCTTTACCTACAGGTTCACTTCAGCATATGAAACCGACCCTAACGACGACTCGATTTTTGGCTATCAGGGGGCTCCGGTATTGGTACTGCAAACCTGTTCAGGAGCGAACTACCAAAACCGGCAGCATTTTTTGTTTGATTTGGCGGGAGCGCAATAATGCACCATCTTACGGAAGCCATGTTTTATATGTTTCTGGTGTTCGGCATGATCAATACTGTTCATTTGGGCCTGTATGTTGTCGGCGCTAATTTTTATGATATCTGGCAATACCGCCGCCAATCCAGGAACGCCAGGGCCAAGAAGCTGAAATGGCCGCCGATAACTGTCTTGGTGCCTGCCTATAATGAAGAGCTGGCAATCGAGCGCTGCCTGGATTCTGTTCGCGCCACAAAGTATCCCAAACTAGAGGTCATTGTGCATGACGACCAAAGCACAGACCGCACTGCTGCTATTGTTCGCGCCTACGAAAAGAAATACCCGGCCTTTAAGCTGCGCCTGGTTAGCCGCCGGAAGCGGGCAGGCAAGGCCGGAGGCCTGAATTATTGTCTGCACAAATACACTAAGACCGAATTAGTGATGACCCTTGATGCGGATTGTATTTTGCAGCCAGACGCCATCCGCCGGGCGGTGCGTTATTTTGACAACCCAAAAGTTGTGGGCGTAGCTGCTAATGTACGGCTAATCAGCGAGCGCTCGGTTTTGGGAATATTGCAGCAGTTTGAGCATCTGATCGGCTACCGGTCCAAGAAGTTTTATTCGGTTACTAACTGCGAGATTATTATCGGCGGCGTTGCCTCTACTTACCGCCGCGAGGCACTGGAGCGTGCCGGATATTACAAAACAGACACGCAAACCGAAGACATCGGGCTGAGTATGAGAATTGCGGCGCTAGGCAATAAAGCCAATCGGTTGGTGTACGCCTCGGACGTAGTGGCTATGACAGAAGTGGTCCACAGTTACCGCGCGTTGTTAAAACAGCGTTACCGCTGGAAGATGGGCTGTTTGCAGAACTTGTTTATGTATACCTGGCTAACGCTGGTGGTCGGCTCCCGATATAGCCTTTCTTTGACTATGTACCGCTTGCCGATGGCTTTTTTGAGCGAGATTATGCTCTTGCTTCAGCCGCTAGTGCTCGGTTATGTGATCTGGCTAAGCCTTCATTACCATACAGCCGGACTTTTCCTGGGGGCTTATCTGACGATCACCGTTTATGTGCTGTTTACCATCTGGCCGGACGAGCATACGAGCCGGGCCAAAAAGTTGCGCAGCAGTTTCTATGCTCCGTTGTTGTACTTTGCTTTTTACATCATGGAGTCAGTACAAGTCATAGCTATATTGAGGTGTTTGCTTAACCCCAAAACGGTTGCCCGCAAAGGCAAAAAGCAGCAAGCGGCCTGGACGCCGCCGGCACGCCGCGGCCAAACAGCGAATGTTTAAGCCGGTTATAAATCGCGGAACACTTGGATGTGAGCACCGAGCGAGTTAAGGCGTTCGGCCAGGTCCTCGTAGCCGCGGTTGATGGTGTAGACGTTGCGCAGGGTGGAGATCCCGTCAGCAGCAAGCATACCGATCAGCAGCAGACTAGCCGGTCTTAGGGCGGGCGGACAAACCACGTCAGCCCGGCTGAAAGTAGTCGGCCCCTGAATGTACAAACGGTGCGGGTCGGCAAGCTCAACATGCATGCCGACTTTGGTCATCTCGGTGTAATAGATGGCCCGGTTCTCGTACATCCAGTCATGGATTAGAGTCCGGCCGTGGGCAACGCCGGCGATGGGCACGAAGTAAGGCAAGTTATCGGCATTGATGCCGGGGTAGGCGGCGGAATGAATTTTATCAGCCAAAGCTTTTAATTTGCCGTTGTGTTTGTGGATGGTCAGGTCTACCAAGTCGGTTTTGCCATTATGAGCTTTGTAGCGTTCGCTTACATCAAATTGCAAGCCCATCTTTTTTAGCTTGAGGAGTTCCAGGCTCATGAAAGAGATCGGAACGCGGCGAATGGTGATTTTGGAGTTGGTAGTAACTGCCGCTGAGGTAAAGAACATAGCCTCGATGGGGTCTTCAGCCGGCGAGTAGGTGATGTTCTTTTTGATCTTGGGCACGCCGGTGACTTTTATGGATGTGCCGCGGCCGAATTCGACCTTGACTCCCAGTTTTTGCAAGAAAAATGCGACGTCCTGGACCATGTAGTTGGTGGTGCCGAATTCAATAATTGTTTCACCCGGCGTGCGGGCCGCGGCAAACAGAGCGTTTTCGGTTACGGTGTCGCCGGCTTCGTAAAGCACGACTCTTCCGGCCGGTTTTTTGTTGGCCGTGACTTCGTATCGGCCCTGGGCGGCAACAACGTTAAGCCCGAATTCCTCAAGAGCGTAAAGATGCGGCGTGACTGTTCGGCTGCCGAGCTTGCACCCGCCGGCATAGGGGATCTCGAATTTTTTGTAGTCGTGCATCAACGGCCCGAGCATCATCAGTACTGAGCGCGTTTTGCGTGCGGCTTCGGCGTCCATTTGGTCGAGCTTGAGTTTTTCAGGGCGGTGGATTTCGAGGCTGTTGCCATCACTCCATTTGACCCGGACGCCGATGCTCTCCAGGACCTCGATTATCCTGTAAACTTCCTCGATTCGAGGGAAGGAAGTAAAGCGGGTAACGCCATAGTTCAGCAGAGAGGCGCAGAGAAGGGCAACGGCGGCGTTTTTACTGGTCTTGAGGGTTATCTCGCCGTGCAGCTCGTGCCCGCCCTCAATTCGCAAATTCAAGGCCTGTCCGCCTAAAGAGATTAGCTGCTTGTTAAGCACGTCGCTGATGTGCCCCAGTGTTTCCAGGGTTAAGTTCTGCTTGCCGTGCTCCATGCGGTTGACCGCGGATTGGCTGGTCCCCAGGCGCTTGGCGAACTCGGCCTGGGTAAGGCCGCGCTCTTGTCTGATTTGTGCTATTAAATTACCAATTTTTTCATTAGAATTTATATCCATAGTTCAATTATATAGCATAAATGATATATAAAAAACAATACCAAAATGGTAATGCTTGATTTGCTTTTATCTAGCAGTAGTTTACCACAGTGGCAACAGCTTGCTACAATAGGATCATGATCTAGCTGCGGTGGCAATAACTGGCTGTATTTTTGTCTAAGAGAGGGGTTTTGTAATGATTGATATAGAAATTGAGCGTTTGATTGCCGCCGAGATAAAGCGCCAGAGCGAAGGGCTGGAAATGATTCCTTCAGAGAACCATACATCCACCGCAGTGCTGGCAGCCCTTGGTTCGCGTTTAACCGATAAATATTCCGAAGGCTATCCGGGCATGCGCTATTACGGCGGCTGCGAGATAGTGGACAAGGTAGAGAATCTGGCTCGCGACCGGGCCAAGAAGCTGTTTGGCGTATCGCACGTCAACGTTCAGCCGTATTCCGGGTCACCGGCGAACATGGCCGTCTATTTTGCTTTGCTCGAGCCAGGTGACACGGTGATGGGCCTGGAGCTGTATTACGGCGGGCATATGACCCATGGTTTGAAGGTGAACTTTTCCGGTACGCTTTACAACTCCGTTCAATACCGTACCGGCAAGGACGGATACATGGACTACGATGCCATGGAGAAGCTGGTGCGCGAGCACAAGCCAAAGATGATAGTCGTTGGCGCAACGGCTTATCCGCGCATCTACGATTGGGAGCGTATCCGCCACATCGCCGATATTTGCGACGCTTACGTGCTGGCTGACATCTCGCATATTGCCGGCTTGGTCGTGGGCGGAGAGCACCCGTCCCCGGCAGGTATTGCTGACGTTATAACCACGACAACGCACAAAACTCTGCGCGGCCCGCGCGGCGCTATGATTATGTGCAACGGCCAGCCGTCAACGCCGCTCAAGAAAGTGGCCAAGACACGTCAGAATTTACCGTCGATGATTGACAGAGCGATCATACCCGGCCTGCAGGGCGGTCCGCACAATCATCAGACCGCAGCCATCGCTGTGGCGTTAAATGAGGCTGCACAGCCGGCCTTTAAGCAATATGCCCAGCAGGTCGTTAAGAATGCCAAGAGACTGGCTCATCGGCTGAACGATAAGGGCTACCATTTGGTGACTGGCGGTACCGACAACCACCTGCTTCTGATAGACCTGACTAATAAAGGGCTGAAGGGCGCGGAGGCTGAGGATGCCCTGGGCCACGCCGGTATTACAGTCAATAAAAATACAGTGCCGTATGATCCGCGTCCGCCGTTTGACCCTAGCGGTCTTCGCCTGGGCACTCCGGCATTAACGACCCGCGAACTCAAGGAAGCTGAAATGGACCAGGTTGCCGAATGGATTGACGCTGCTGTAATAGCCCGCAACAATGACGCGAAACTGGCAAAGATCAAGAAGGAAATTGCCGCCTTCACTGAAGACTACCCTTTGCCGGAGTAGAATCATGCATTGGCAGCAAAGGCACAAAGTGGTTCCGGCGGTTTATCTTTTGATACGCAAAGACGGCAAAGTGCTTATGACGCGGCGCCATAACACCGGTTATTGTGATGGAATGTACAGCCTGCCAGCCGGCCACTTGGACGGCGGTGAGCCGGCAGCTGCCGCCCTCGCGCGGGAGGCAAAAGAAGAGGTTGATCTTGATGTCATCGCGCATGATTTGCAACTGGTGCATACCCTGCACCGTTTAGCCCAGGAGGGCGATCATGAGCGCATCGATCTGTTTTTTGAAACCCCGCAATGGCGCGGTACTCCAAAAATCATGGAGCCGGACAAATGCGACAGCATCAGCTGGTTCGATATAACTGACCTGCCGGAGGAAAATATAACCCCGGAAGTTAAGCAGGCTTTGCAGTGCATAGCTTCGGGCACGCCGTACTCCGAAGCCGGGTTCTAGGAAGCAAGGTGTTTGGATAAGACTTCGGAGATCATAACGACCCCGGTAGTAAATGACGCCACCAAAGCTATGCGGCCCGCCGCATGTCGTACAGAACGCCGCAGTTCAGTCAACCGGCCTGTTTTCTCATGTCTTCCGTGGCCGGCTGTGACGTGCGGTCTTGCCGGGAAACGGTGAGATCTGATCTCATGATCCTTCTCCCAAAAAGTTGAAGACTCCAACCGTTCATTGGGATCATCAATGGCGTGGTAGTGGGTAGGATAAAGCTCCGGCTCTTCGTATCTTGGGCGAGTCTGGACCGGCGCAGTGGCGCCATGCCGAGCCGGAGGAGTGCTGACCCTCGGGTCAGCATGCGGTTCGGCGTAATAATAAGACGGAGGCGGCTCCTGGTATGCGCCGCCGTCTGCTCCGTGATCTGTGCAAAGCCGCAGCTTTTCTGCTAGCTGGTCCATGGCTTCCTGGTCGGCCGTAGTCCATACCAAGGCCTCGTTAGTAACAGTTTCTCTTACTTGCATTCATGCCCCCCAGATGCTTAAAAATCTTAAAAATAAGAAGCTGCCGCGTAGCAGCTCACAAAAAAGCGCGTCAGTTTCAACGCGTAGACTTATATTTTTACCAAACAACAGGCTTATGGTTCAAATGATTTTTGTTGTGGTTTATACCCTTACTGGGGTAAAAGCTCAGGTTCTTGTTCGAGAATAATGCCGAACTTATCCTGAACGGCGTCAACGATTTTTTGTTTGAACTGCAATAGCTGTGCCGTGGTTTGAGCGTGTTCATTAACTATGACCAGCGGCTGCGAGGGCCAGGTACCCATACCTGTTTCCGCATCGTGGTAATCCTTAAACCCGGCTTTTTCCATGAGCCAGGCGGCAGGTATCTTGACCAGCCCTTGGCCGGCCGGCCAATTCGGGACAGCGCCATGTGCGGCTGTCAGTTGGGCGAGCGCCCCCTCACTGATTACCGGGTTGGCAAAGAAGGAGCCATTATTGGCTAGTTCTGCGGGGTTGGGCAGCTTGGCTTTGCGAATGCTTACCACGGCGTCACGGACAATCTGCGGTGTGAATTCATGGACGTTGTGCTCGTCAAAGTACTGCTGCAGCGTATTGTAGAAAGGCGGTTTGGGGTTTTGCTTTAACAGATGAAGAGTTATGGCTGTTATGAAGAACCTGCCCCGGTCCGTGGTCTTGAATCGGCTGGTGCGGTAGCCGAATGCGCAATCTTGGGTAGGGATGGCAACCAGCTGTTTGGCCTGCCTGTCGTAGGCCTCGACTGTTGCCAGAGACTGCGAAATATCCTGGCCATAAGCCCCGACGTTTTGAACCGGCGTGGCTCCGGCCGTACCTGGTATAAGGCTCAGGGATTCAATGCCCGAGAGTCCTTGTGCTACCGTGCGGGCCACAACATCATCCCATAATTCTCCGGCCCCGGCTGTAACATAGACGTTTTCTTCGTCCTCTTGCTGTACTTCGAAGCCGGTAATCTTGTTTAGCATAAGTAACCCGGGGAATCCCTCGTCACGCCAGACGATGTTGCTGCCGCCGCCGATCATTAGGACTGGTAACCGGCGCTCATCGGCCCAGGCTAGGGCCTCGGCTACCATTTGCTTGTTGCTGATCTCGGTGACATACGAGGCGGTGCCGCCCAAACGCATGGTAGAAAATGTTTTGAGCGAAACGTTTTGCTGGATGTTCATCATCCGCATTATACTACCCTCGGCAGCAGTGTTCCACTTGCATGAATAACAGATCAGAGGTACCATATTGTGGTATGAGCGAGACTCAACCATTCAAGCAACTTGGCGACCGGCTGAAGACAATACGGCAAAAGATGCACGAGAGTGTAGCCGAAGTGTCAGGCGCGGTTGAAATTGACGAGCAGGAACTGCAGCGCATCGAGCAAGGCAACGCCCGCCCCAGTGAGGACATATTATTGTTGTTGATAAACCATTTCGGAATGCAGGACGATGACGCCGACAAGCTTTGGCAGCTTGCCGGTTACGAGCCTCCGCACGACGATCGCGAAGAACCGCAGGCCGAAAGCCAGAACAGCCGCACCATGGTCATGATAATGGCAGTCGATCCGCGCATTATTTATAGCGACGGCGTGCAGGTTACGGCCAACAACAGCGGAGTTGTGCTGAACTTTGCCCAGGGTGTGGGAACCTCACATGCTATGACCACCTCACGAATTGGCATGAGCCGCAGCCAGGCTATGGGCCTGATAACTACCCTTCAACGCGCACTCGAAAAATCCAAGCCGCGTCAGCTGCCAGCCGGCGACAAGCCCGAACAAAAAGAGCAGCACAAGAAAACAGACCAACCAGGGAAGTAAACTTCTCAAAATTGCACAGTTTAAAGTATAATGGCCTGGTACGCGCCCGTAGCTCAGCTGGATAGAGCGTTGGTTTCCGGTACCAAAGGTCAGAGGTTCGAATCCTCTCGGGCGTACCATACATTTTGACAAAATTTTGCTACCTATTTTTATAGTTAGATTTATCGGCTGTTATGAAGATTAATGCGGAACAGACTTTTCGTTCGACTTCGGTCACCTTATATACGGAGCCTGGCTTTGCGGATATCATGACAGCGGTTGAGCAGCCTCAGGCTGGTGATGACGGCGGGTATTTTGAGGTTGTTGCTGTTGACAGCCCTCTGGGAGAGATCGCTTGCCAAGGTGTTAAGATACAGGAACTGGAAGAAACAGCAGAGCCGTTTACGGTATATGCATCTCGAAAGTTCGCCTTACGTCTATCCAGATTTTTCCGCGATAAAATAGTACCGCATGACCCGATGCTGCCTCGTGACAGCCCGACTGGCCAGTATAGCTGCCACGTGTTTGCATGGGCCATGAATGGCAAGGACATAACCAGGGAAGACTTTGCTGCCCGTGCCAGATCGCGTATTGAAAGCCGGTTTTGGTATAGGATCGTGGACCCGATGCAACCGTTGCCAATGGGTGCGCACGGTGTGGTTTTCGATCAGTTGTCTGGCAGGCCAGACTTACGTAGGCCGATCCACAGTACCGTGGGGTTGGGCAAGGAGGTCCCATATTGTTTGCAGGTAGATCGGTTGGGCGGCCGCTTGGCTATTATGACTTATGAACGGATGTGGAATAGGTACTCTAGCGGGTTACGGTACACAATCCCGCTATTTGCTGTTATCTAGATTGCGAAGTGTCTATTTCTGAGCAATCGATGCCCAAGGCGACCAGGTTGGGAAGTATGTCCTCCCAACGCTCCTGATAGCGTTCCAAAAAGAAGGGCGAGTTAAAACCCCAAAAATCTTCACCGACGGCACCCGTATCCTGCCGCGCCAGCATCCGTTCCCGGATAAGGTCCGGCTCGGCGCGCGTTAGCATGATGCGATCAGGGAGCGGCGTCCCAAAGCTGCGCTCGTCATTTTGCCATCGGGAGATAATATCGACATTGTTCAGGCTGGGCAAAGCAATGCAGGTGCGCATTACAGCGTGAGACAGGCGAGTGACTAAGGTGGCGTTGGTGGTTACGATGTCACCGGTGAAAGACAGGGTTTTTGGTTGCTCTTCTGCCTCTAACTGCAAATAGAACGCCTCTCGCTGGTCGATAAAAGGGGCGTCAATGGGCTGGCGTGCATGCGCGGCCTTGAATGCTAATGCGGCAGGCGACCGGCTCGATTCTATGGGTGTACTGCCTTGCGAGCAGAGCCGCCGCACCAGCGTTGATTTTCCAGAAGCGTCACAGCCGACTACTAGCGTTTTCATGGGCGAGGTGCGCCTGCTTGCAGCGCAGCCTTTATGTCATTTATGGCCTGAGCGCTGTCACCATCGTAGGCGATAGCCCTAAGGCCCGCATCACGCGCGTTACGTATATCCATTTCTGGGTTGTCACCAATATGCAATATCTCATCAGGGCGCACGCCCAATAACCTGGCAACCTCTCGGAATATAGCTGGCGTCTTGCCGCCGGTATGGAAAGTATCCACGCAAGAGAAAACTTCTTGGAACAACTGCGTCTTGCCGCCCAGTTCGTAACTGATGAAAGCATTGGTGGTAGTGGAGAGGATGACCACCGGGATGGATTGTGCTTCTATAAACCGCAGCAACGCAGTGTTGAGCGTGGGCTGAAGCGGCATTGTCGGAAGTATGTCTGCTGTAGAAAAACCAAGCTGCTGGCCCCAAAACATATCATCGTAGTAGCATATGTCGTATTTGCCGATGGCAGCGAACTGGGAACGAAGTGCGGCTTTGGCGTCCTGCAAAGTTACATTGTGCTTTTTGGCATACAACCGCGGCAGCTGCTCCAGCCAAAAGTAATCCGAAAAGTCTGCGCTGGAAAGTACGCCCTGCAAGTCGAAGCTAAGACAGCGGATCGTCTTTGGACTCGATTTTTACTAACGAGAAGATGTTTTGCCCCTCCAAATCTTCGCGTCCCCCCAAATAGGCAAGCTCGGTCGCATACAGCAGCGCTGCGACCTGTCCGCCGCTTTGGCCTACCAACTTGATCGCCGCATTGCTGGCGCCGCTGCCTGCCATGATGTCGTAGACAATCGCTACCCGCTCGCCTTTGGCAACAGCATCGCTTTTTAGCTGGTATTCGCTCGTGCCGTACTCCTTAATAAACTGCTCGCTGTGAAAGCGGCCGGGCGTTAGGCCGGATTTGCGGATAAGCACCAATGGGAGACGCAGCTCGTGAGCTAGTATTGCTCCCAATGTAAAGCCCTTGGATTCGATGGCGGCGATTTTGTCGACCTGTTTCTCTGCCAGGAACGTTTTCATGTCTTGTATGGCAGCGTTTCGGGCACCGACGTCTTTTAGCAGGTAGCTGAAATCCCAGAATAGCACGCCCTCTTTGGGAAAGTCGGGGTAGCTCCTTATAAAATCGCGGTAGTTCATAAGACTGCCTCGTCAAGGAGTATCGCCCGTGCCGGCGCAGCGTCGATGCCGGTCACCTTAATCGGCAGGCAGAGCAGGGTATAGTCACCTTCCGGGGCATCGGCCAGCCGCAGGTTATCGAGCGAAAGAATGTCCTGCCCCATAAAGATCTGGTGGATATCATTGGCACCGTCGCGCTCAAAGCTTTGGTAATCAAACCCGACAAGGGAGACTCCCAAGCTCCCCAGACGACGGGCAGCATCCTGTCTGAGTGCAACGTGGTTGGGGTTGTAGGTTTCCATCGGGTCGAAGGAGTTTTTTGTTTTCAGTAGCACTCGCTTTGAGGTTATGTTGTGCCTTTCAAGGTCCGCCACTTCGATATAGTCGTCAACATCGGTCAAATCGACAACCTGACACTCGCCCATCAGCATGCCCAGCGGTATTTCATCGGACTTCCATTTGTCGGGGAACAAGTAGTAGGGGGCATCGACGTGTGTTCCGGCGTGCGCGCCGAAGTTCAGCCAGGTAAAGTTGACGGGTGCTTCGGGCTGCCGGGCAACGGGGATCAATTTTGGTGGTTCGTCCTCCGGCCATACCACGGTCCTCTCGTTTAATTCCATGGATATATCTATTACTCTCATAGGTTTGCCTCCTGTATTAAATGATCTATTTTTGCATCCCACGCTTTTTTGTTTGCCGTAAGCCGTCTGACCAGGTCGTATAAAATATCACCCCGGTGTGCTGTGTAATCGGTTTCTAACTCTTCGGCTAACGCTGCGACCCTGCCGCCTATGGCCGCAAAACCGTTCCAATAATCCAAGTGGTTTCTTACTGGCATCGGCGACCAAGCCGGGGCGTACATTTCGAATGCTTGGTCCAGCAACTCGCCGTACTGCGTTTCGCCGTATGTGCGATACTCAAGCTGTTTTAGGAGAAAACGAGCTACGTCGTGTGGTGACACGTATTCTCGTACTTGCTCCTCGCTCAAGGCGTCTTTGAGGGCCTCGGTTGTGCCGGTTTTGCGTATCGTCCGTATGGCACGGCTATAAAAGGCTTCTGGATCACTATGAGGCCCGCCATTCATTCGGCGGTACAGGCTGTCCAGGGTTATTTTCTGGAAGGTACGATCGGTCGCGAAGTAGTAGTAGCCGATGAGGTCGATGCGGTTTTCGTAGGGGTAGGCCCCATTCTGGTAGCAGGCCAGCTCGGTTCGTTTGTCGTAAAGAGCGAAAGCGATCCTGTCGTACTTGGTGACGTCGTCCACAAATATGCAGACTGCCGAGACCTTGAATTCCGGTCGTTCTGCGAACAAGTGCGCCATAGCGTTAAAATTCCGCAGTACCGTACCGGAGTTGATGTATTCATCGAATAACAGAAATGGCTGATTTAGGGTGTCTGCCAAAGAAGTGCCAGCCAGCACCCGATGCAACCTTTCTGGCGCGCTATTGTCGTAGACACGCTGGTCGTTGATACTGTCATGGATAGTGAATTCGCCTTTGTCCGCCAGTGCACCGAGGATGGGCCTGCCGCATTCAGCGGCTAACGCGTGGCGGCGGGACGTGCTTTCGCTTCCTATGGACACTGGCTCGGCAAGCTCGTCCTCCGACAAGTAGGTGTCAAACCACGCCGGCAGATTAAAGGTATCGTCACGAGGGATTTTGAGCTGGGTAAGCGAAATGCCGGACTCGCCGTAAGCCCTAAGCTTTCTCATTATTTGCATCAGCGGAGCAGTGCCGCTCTCTACGGCGACCACCGGCTCATAGCCGCTGTTGGCAAATTCGCCCAGAACGAGCTGCGCCAATGCGACACCCTCTTCGTCGTCCATGTAACGAAACTTTTGGCCAAACTCCGGGTGTGTAAAGGCACTGAGGTTGTCCATTGGCTGGGCATAAGGGTTATGCATGGCCTTGCTTCGACTGCTCAATAAAACGCCGTATTTTGTCGGGATCTTTGCGGTCTTTTCGCAGGTAACCGTCGCTGTAACAGCTCACCCCTGTGGATACGTCAGTGCCATATGGGTTAGCGGTCTGTATGGCGTTGATTACGTTGTCGCAGGTCAGGCCGCCGGCAATGAATACTGGCTTGTCGGTGAGCTTGATAAGCGCTGCGCAGGCCCGCCAGTCGTTTTCGCTGCCTGTGCCGCCTGTGTAACCGCCACTTCGTGAATCAAGCAAAAAGTAGTCGCAGTAAGGTTCGTAGCGGCGGAGTTTTTCCTTGGCCTGGGGATCGCCTGTAACGATGGTTTTGATGACGCGGCATGAGGTACCCTTGCGGACTTTCGCCATCTCGGTTAGGGCAATATCTTCGGAAACCTGTATGCCGGTAGACCCAATGTACTCCGCCAGATCCAGGATTTCGCGGGCATTAAACAGGTGGGTGACCAAAAAACTGTCTACCCCACGCGGAAATTTTTGGATGATACGTCGGACGTGTTGGGCGTATGGCTCAACTTCGGCTGGCAGCACCGCGCCGCCCATGACGAAGCCAATAGCATCGGCACCCAGCTCAACGGCTTTGAGCGCGTCAATCTCGTTGCTAATGCCGCAAATCTTTACTTTCATGACTGCTCCTCCGGCAGCGCAAGGGCGGCTATTTCGGCACGCATACGGCCGTAATCTTCCATAAAGGTGGTCAGTTCGCTGCTGATATCCAGGTGGTTGAACTCCGTACCGCGCTGGTGTGCTTCTACGGCACCGGCAACATTGACTGCGCCGATCGACTTAATGCGGGCGGGTTTGTAGCCAAAGTCTTTCATTGTTTGGAGTTTCTGGCGGTTATTGGTGAGCATAATAACGTCTTTGTTAGCGCCCAAGTAGTCGAGGATAACTGGCGTGATTTTGTAGCCCACGCCCCCGTTTTCGCCGCGTGGGTCGCCAGGAAGGCCTATGGTGGTAAAGCCGCCGTACATGCTGGTGGCGTAGATCTGCTCGGACGTATATTCGCCGCGGTGCCGTATAGAGGCGCGCCCCGTCAGGTCGAAAACGAATTCACCTTGGGTATAGCCGCTGCCCATGCCATTTTGCGAATCAATGTGCAGCATCAAAAAGCCCAGCTCACCGGGTTCTTGGCAGATGTGCTTGCCGTCTTCATAAGTAAACTGTGTTTGTACCCATTTTTCGAACGCCGCACCTAGGGAAATGTCGGGTACGTCCACAGGATTGAATGAAGCTGCCAGCTCGCGGGCATTCTCCCACTGGTGATTGCAATTACAGCGCTGAGACCCAAAAAGGAATGACGGCGCGCATGCCGATTCGCTACGTAACACAAACTGTTTATCGTATATATCGCCTACGATGCCGGCATTGGCATATTCCATGCCAATTCCGGGCATGTACACGCAGAGGCCGATGTGTCGGATAATGCATGGTGCCTCATGGCGATCGGTAAGGGTAAAGAGCGTGGCGCCTTTATTGGCAATAATTAGCGCCTGGGTTTTGACGTGGATGGCGACATCATAGATGTCCATCAGGTTGCCTTGGGCCTTGCGGTGATCTAGCGCTGTCACGAATACGCTAATCGTCTGTCTAAAGAGTTCCGGGTCGGTTATGTGATAGATAGTTTTGCGGTACCCCTTGGGTATGGTGTCGAGCAGTTTAATGTAGAGATTTTGGCAGTCGGTAATCCGCTCGATAGCACGCTGCATGCCATCGATAGTTGTGTCTTTAGCCATACGTTTCCTTGTCTAGTTAGTACATTTGGAAGCGCTTCCATGGCCACTATATCCTATGCCGGACGGAGGATTTAGACAGTACGTTTTGACTCAAATTTGTTTGACATTCGCCCTTTGAATACACTGTAAAGCGGCTAAGGAATTGATGGTTTATCTGTAAACTGGTACGGCGTATTGTTGCGGCGTAGAACTACTCTCGCCGTGGAGGGCTGTAAGGCCGACTTTAGGCTCTGCGATTTCACTACTTCGAAGTATGGAGAAGCGGCAAGCAGTTGCATGGTTTTAGGTTTGGCCTGGACTATTATTAGTAAACCGTTAGGCTCCAGTGTTCTTGGCGCCTCTGTTTCTAATAGCGAGGCTTCGGCATCAGTCGGCATAGCCCGGGTGTAGATAGCGCCCAGGTAGCCTTCGCCGTCCGGCATGTCTGTAGCGTCGATTTTTGCATCAGGTATTCTAAAGACATTGCACCAGGTTTCTGGATCTTGCAACTGTTCTTCGCCGCGAAATTGATATGTGGACCCCGGACATTCTGTGCTTTCGACTTCGCCAAAGAAAGGGCTGTGCCACCGGGCACTGCGGACGTGCTGGGGGTATAAGTTGGCAACAATTAGCGGCTTATTGACTGAGGTGAAATCTACCCTCAGAGAACCTCCGACGGTTTGGGACGGCCCTCCTATTTCCAGCAAAGGCCCTTTGGTTTGGTTGATCAGCGCTTCAAGCGACGATGATTTTGGACTGCGGGCAGAATTGACGTTGTTGCGGCGAAAGTCAGCTTCTCTGGCTCTGGCAATCTCTAATAATTCATCCCTGGTAGTTAATGGTAAGTCTTCATAAGGTTTGCCGTTTAGCTCTGTGGTCAACGCCAGGCTACCGGCGGGGATGGAAGCTGTCTCTTTGAAGCCTCTTTCGGCAGCGAGGCGTTCGGCCAATTCGTAAGGGTCGGATTGCCTTATGTCGATACCGAAAAAGTACTCACGGTCTGGCTGGGCGTCCGGGGGCACTACGGTTATTGCTGGTTGCGTGCCATGGCTCTGGCTGTATACCTCATCTGCCGGAAGACCCGCAGCATTCATGTAGTTTGTAATCGCGCCGCTAGCTTCGGCTAAAAGGCTGCCTGCCAATGCAAGCTTTGCGGCCGCCTCGCCTAGCAGAAGGTGTAAATTAGGTGCTTCAGCGGCTATCGCAAGTACCTGTGCTTGTCGTTCCTCAAGGTCCTTAACTGCCTCGTCGCAAGTTTCTATAGGCAGGTGTTGTACTACTGCGGCAAGTTCAGACCCGATGTTGCTTAGATTACTCATAGTGACAATTAACAGCCTGTGTCTTTGTTGTGCAGTGCGGCATGTCTTAAGTTTTGTATAGTATAGCCAAAATTCCTTCCGGGCCGGAGATATGGCTTGGCCAGGGCTGCGAACCTCTCTACTAATATCAGCCGGGCTGAAGCTTGCTCCCTGCTGAGTGCGCTGGGCTGCTTGCGGTTTAAATCGCCAAGCTGTTTGGCTGTCAGTGCCAGCATCATTTGAGTGTCTTCATCACCTTTGTCCTTAAAATTTATGCCGAAAGGGTCGATAATATAAAAGCCGTCAGATGGGTCATATAACAGATTGTCGCCGATGGTGTCGGGCAGCGCCCTTTGGCGCCTGGCCCACATTAGATCTTCGATTAGCTGGGTTAAATGTTCGTCTTTAATATTTTTTACTTGCTGTGGCGACATGTCCACTACAGGCGTATAGGGCAGAAAGTGCGTGGCTATAACCAAATCTGTATAAGACATGGCAGCCAGTTTGACGAACCGCGGGTTGCCCCGGAGGCGCAGAATAGCGCTTACCCCGCTTTCGATATCGGCAGGCCTAATATTCCTCGGTTCCCTGGGCACTTTTAAGGCGAGCTGCCGGCCGCTGCTATCGCAATATGAATACACTTTGGAAGCTGCTGTGGTGGCGATCTGCCGGACGCTGCGCGGCAGAGGTGCCGTACCGCCTAGAATGACATTAAGCACCGGGGCTAGTGGCTCATAGGCTCTTAGCAGACCCGTCCTATATTCCACTTCTTCGCGGTCAAGCTCCGGAGGTTTTTGGTATCCGGTTTTTAATTCTCCTGCCATAATAGTTCCGCCCCCACCGTTTAGGAGGCTGCTGAATTCTGCCGGGCCCATAGTATTAGCATGTGTACCTATTTGGGCTTGTTGGCGGTAGAGAGCTTCGTCCCATATGTGGTGCGAGCCCGGGGTTAAGCCTTGCCGTTGCCGGAATCCACCCACAGAAGTCTGGTTTGCAGGGCTGACCAGGGCATCGTGCAGACCGGTTCTGCTCAAGTAGCCTCTTAAAGCCAGACTGGCTAGGCACAATTCTTCGTTGGCGCGCGTTAGTCTTTCTTTGGCAGCTTCTAAGGTTGTGGATATCCCTTGGTGATCGATTATCTGCTGGGCTTCCTGTAGGGAATAAACAGCATCGAGAGACTGGGTTATTGGTAGGTTGTGGATGACATTCGCCAAGCTCGTGGCCATGAGATCTAGGGAGTGTTCACTGCCGTTTGTGTGCTGTTCGCCACTATGCATAAGTCAAAATGATAGCATAATAATGAACGTTGAACGAACAGGTTGTTAAGCTAGAATACTCACGGGCTTGGCAGGTTATACCGGCTTCGGATTCTTTGGTCACGGGCTACGTCTTGAAGGCGGCTGATGACATCTTTGATATTGCTCTTTGAACGCTGCTTCCTGTCTAGACTTTTGGCGAAGGCCTGTACCAATCTGACTCTTGCTGCCGCCTGCCGCCTGCTTTGTCCTGAGCCAAACAGACCCGATAGTTGGTATGCGGCCCGGTTGAGCACGCCATATGTCTTTAAATCGCCTATATCGAAAATGTCAATTCCGCACGGGTCAATAATATAAAAGCCGCTCATGGCATCGTATAAAATGTTTTCGCCAATCATATCTGGTACGACTTTGTTGTCTCTTGCCCAAAGTAAATCCCGCGCGAATTGCTCAACATGCTCTTCCGGAATGGCCCGTATCTGCTGCTCGTCCAAACGCGAGATCGGCGGATATGGCAGGTAATTGGTCGCGATTGCATCATCGGTGTAGGACAGCGCCTGCAAACGCTCGAAGCGGGGGTGACCTTTGAGTCGTATTAGCGAGCATACTTGGCCTTCGACGCCAAGCATGCGGTCTTCGAGTTTAAGGCCGGAGTTTATTGGTATCTTTATGGCTGTCTGATTACCTGTGCTGTCGGTGTAGACGTAGACTTTCCGGTTGTTGCCGGCGTCTAAATATCTTATATTGCCAGGCAGGTCTTCGTCTGGCGTGGAAAGGATAATATCGACCACTGGGGCTAGCGGGTCGTAGGCTCGCAGTATTTGCGTGCGTAAATCGATCTCAGTCTGGTCCAGAGTCTGCCCCATGTTCACTGAGGCTGGTAGAGGCACCCTGCCTGTGAGTATCTCTGCACCATGCCCCTGTAATTGCCGCACCATCCTTGACCAGTTCAGATTATTGGCCAGAGCACCCATACGGGCTTGGGCAGTGTATAGACTGGGGTCGCTGTGGTGCTTAGAGCCAGCCGACGGGAGCCTGCAACCAGACAAGACGGCTGATCCGTCTGGTGCCGGACTTGTGTCGGCGGAACCAATGAGTGACAGGTAGTGCCGCAACGCCCGGCCTGCTAAGGATAGTTTTTCGCCTGCTTGCTGAAGTTTTTCCGCCGCAGCTGCAGTGCTATCTTGAAGGCTATGTAGGGCTTCCGGCAGATGCTCGCCAATTGTGTCTTCCATGGCCTGTTGGCTGAGGAGTAGACTGTTAAGGGCATCGTAAACAGATACAGTTGGCAGTTCTGATACTACTTGGCCGATGCTGCGGGCTAGACCCTCGATGTTGCTGGCCGGCTCCGCTGCTGTCTCGACGCTGTTCATAAAACATAAGAGTAACACAAATCTCGGCAAAACAAGCACAGGGGGTCGTCTGTTATAATTACTCTTGATGGGATCGATGATCGAGCTAAACGACACACTCCGCATATCCAAGGCCCAAGGGTTCCCTGCCGGGCTGGACCTGCAAACGCATCTGCAAGACCCATATAAGATAGAAGATTTCAAGGACAAGATTTATTGTTTCCAATCCAAGCCGAAAATCCGGGTCTACCAACAGCCCCCAGTGCGTAATTTTTTAGTAGAAGACGTCGGTGGAAAATGGGTCTATTGGGGTAAGTGCCTGATTCTGGAAATTCATCACGACTACGTTAAACAAGAGACCTCGGGCAAGTTTAAAATTCTTAGTATCAATGACCCTGCAAAGATGAAACAGGCATTTGACCTGATCGATCTTGTCCCCGAGCATAATTATTTTAGCTAGTAAGAAGTTAAGCTATGAACAAGGGCATAAACTCTAAGAGCACGGCCAAGATTATTTACACTAATTGGCTAGATAGACTGGCGGATGCGGCTTAGCGAAGCTACCAGTGCACGACTACCGGAGTACCAATAGGCGCCCATGAATAAAGCCAGGCGCTGTCATCGACCGGCAGACCGACGCAGCCATGTGAGCTGTGAATGTTGCCAAAGTAGCTGGCTGGACGCCAGTAGTTTCCGTGGATTGCATAAGCGCCGGTGAAGTAATTTACGTAAGGTACAGCTGGCTGGTAATAGGTCGTACCGTCTAGGTTTGGCCCAGTCATATCCTGGCTGCGGTATTTGGCGTAAATAGAAAAGCGTCCGGTCGGTGTCGGTGTACCCGGCGCACCGGCGGATATTAGGAAAGTATTGGCTATTGAGCCGTTATCGTAGGCGTAAAGGCGCTTTGCGGTCAGGTCGACTTCTATCCATCTGCCGGATATAGGGGTGGATATGGGGGCGGATATGGTTTTGAAGTCAGTATAGGATACCGAAAGAGACGTTTGCATCCCTTTGCCCGAAAGCACATCGTTCTTTATGGCGCTGGCAGCAGATTCTACGCCGCCGACCGTTACGCCTTTGGAGCCGGCGGTCAGGATTTTGCCGGTAGAATCTGAAACAACTTGGCTCTGCGGCGACCTGCTGTTGCTGTCAGCCAGATTTGTCAGATACTCATTGATTTTGTTTTCGTCCGTGCCGATATCCACGCCGGTGGCAGTAGGTGTTAGTGTGATCCACTGTCCGATGTCCTGGGCGGACGGTTTGACAGCCTCGCTGCCGATATTGATAGTTATGGTCTGCCCCAAGATACCTTCCAGGCGGCTTTTGGTACTGGTGAGAGAAGTTTCGGTCACAGTAGGTTTGAGCGCGGTGGGCTGTAGTTGAAGCGTCTTGCTTTGCAGGCCGCGGGCCGCATTAAGTAAAGCGTCATTAGCATCATTCAAGCCGATTTGACGGCCGTTGGCTGCCGGCGTAGTCTTAACAGCCCCATCGGTAATACTAAGGCCGGCGTTCTGGGCGGGCTGGGTGACGATGCGGGCATGCTGGGATATAAAGGTATCCAGTGCTGAAGTGCTTACGGTCGTATTAAGCTTGGCGACAACCGGCCGCCACCAAAAGATACGTTGGGAGAACTTATTCTGTGCCTTGCGGATGTCTTTAACTGTGGCGGCAGGGTTTGCCTGTATACCCATCGCAGACATTTTGTATGTGGATTTCTGACCTTCGGGACTGACCAAGGTAAGGCGAAAATCTTCTGCCTTCGAAGAGACAAGTTTCTCCAGAGCGGCACCGGATTTTATGCCTGCAACGCTGGTACCGCCAACATCGACTCTACTGAACAGCAAGCCGCAAACAACCCAGATTATTGCAAACAACCCAAGAGCTAAGGCGCTATATAAAGCTATTTGTTTCCAGGGTATGGGTATCTTTGCAACAGCGGCCGGTTCTTCCGGGGCTGACTGCGGCTTGGCCATATCGCCGTCATTGGTCTTAGCCCGGCTTTGGCCGCTGTTTTTGTCCTTCTGTTTTTTCATCCACTCCGCTCACAAAGGTCTATTGCCAGTATAGCTTAGCCTTGATAAAAGCGTAAGCTTTTTGCTTTGCTATACTGTAGCTTATGCAAAGACTTGAAAACCTGCGAGAAAAAGTTCGTTCCTTATATGAGGCAAAAAATCCTAATGCCGACAAATGGATTGATTGGGGGTATAAAAATTACGTATTGGTAGTAGCTGGCAAGGCCGAGAGACTGGCCAAAGAGCACGGTGCCAATGTCGAATTCGCAGTGGCCGGTGCTTTACTGCACGATGTTGCCGATGCGGTCATGGAGCGCAAAAATCCTGAGCACGAGCAGGAAAGCCTGAAGCTGGCTGCCGGCATCTTGCAGGAAACCGGCTATGATGAACAAGAGGTCGCTGAGATTGTCGATGACATCATTACGCCGCACAGCTGCAACGCTCTTATGCCCCAGACCTTGGAAGCTAAAATTTTAGCTACCGCCGATGGAGCAGCGCATTTTACTACTGACTTTTATCTTTACTTTTGCTGGCAAAATTACGGCCCCGGCGGATACGAAACTTTTAAGAAGTTCGCTTTGCAAAAGATCAATAAAGATTACACCAGGAAAATATTTTTTGAGGACGTAAAAACCGAAATTACTCCTATGTATGAAGCTCTCAAATTGCTGCTCTCCTGACGTGACAACTAGGAAACGCTGATGTCCCGTATCCTGAACACGACAAAACCGGCTGCTGCCATGGCGGCCGCCACACATAGCAGTATCAGCAGCGGAGTGAACTCTACGCCGGTGACCGGAACATTCGGCAAATGAGTGAACGGTGAGATATTCATTACCCATTGGGGGAATTCGAGCACGATTCCGAATTGTTTAATGACAAACACGGCCACAACGGTCAGCCAGCCCAGGGCAATAACCAGCCGCGGGAGCAGAGCGAATAATGCAATGACAAAACCGATGATGACCAGAATTGCCGGTATCTGCACAAGCGCCCCTTTCATGATCCCGGAGAAAGAGCTGTTCATATCGCCGGTTGCCAGGCCATAGGTGACGGCCATGAGAAGTCCGGACGAAACGACCATAATAACTGACCCGATAACTGCAATGACAATGTGGCTTGCCATCCATTTTTGTCTGCTAACTCCGGTAGCCAGCAACAGTTCCAGTGTACCGTTTTCTTCGGCGCGTAGCCTGAGCAATGTCTGAATTGCATAACACGACACTATAAATCCTGAATAAATCAGCAGGAACGCAAACATATATTTGATGACATCGCCTGTGCCGGTAACGCCCATGACTCTGGAAAGTTCCGGGTTGTCCTTAAACATATTGGAGAATTCTTTTCCTGCCGCGCCAAAACCGACGCCCACGATAGAGGTTGCAACTGCCCAGCCGATAAACGTGCCGCGCTGCAGACGCCAGGCAAGACCAAACGGGCTAAGCAGCCACTGTTTTGCATGAGCCGGACCCTTGCGGGGTTCGATCATACCGGATCCGTCATCGCGGTAATCAACCATAAAAAAGGCCGCGGTTATAAGGAGGGCAGAGAATGCTAAAAATAGCCCCAATACCCACCAACGATCATGTACAAACGGCTGCACCAGGAATCCCCACCCCAGAGGCGATGTCCAGGTCAGCCAGCTGCTGATGACTTCTTGTCCGTTGCTGCTTACCTTGCCTAAAACATCGCCGAAACTACGCAGCAAAAAGGCGACCCCTATGGCCGTAGCAGCCAGGCCGTTGGCCGTCCGGGCGCCCTGTGTTAATTGTGCCGTCACCGCAGCAACGGCGGCAAACGCTATACCGATACAGGCCATAACAGCGCCATAGGCAATCGCACCAGTTATTGGTAACTCACTGACTACCAATTTGAGAGTAATAGTAGACAATATTCCTACCACAACACTGCTTCCTATGGCCACTATAAGGGCGGCAGCCAAGGGCGCATTGTGGCTGACAATGGCCGCCCTGATCATTTCCGAGCGGCCGGTTTCCTCATTTTGCCGGGTGTGTCTGATGACCGTCAGGGTGCTCATAAAGGCAACTGCTACGGCGGTAAACTGGAAAGATTCAACCATTAAAATCGAAGCCAGACTGCTGCCGGATATCGGCCCGCCCAAAATTCTTGACACCATACTGACGGCCGATGTCGTGGCGTATACCATTCTTTCCGGCTCTGTGTGATAAAGACTGGCATTGGCGGCAACAACCGTTGCCAGGAGTATGACAATACCGGCAATCCACAAGGGAAGCTTAATTCGATCACGGCGTAAGGCCAGCCTGAGTAGGGCTACTGTGCCGGTAAACGTCTGCATCAGTCTTCTGCCTCGTCTTTTGTCTTGCGGCTATGTGTTTTTTTGTCGCCGTAATGGCGCATGAACAAATCTTCGAGCGTCGGCGGCGAGGTCTGGAGGTCGACAATGTCAAATTTGAGCAGCTGCTGCAGCGGCGCGTCGATTTTGTCAGTTTCTACCTCGAACTGCGCGTAGGTTCCTTTGAGCTTGAGGTCGAATAAGCCGGTCATCTCCCGCAGGCCATGGATGGGTTTAACAGTGTTTACCTTAACTGAAGTCCTTGTCAGGTGGCGCAATTCAGATAGGGTACCGGATTCTACGGCCTTACCCTCGTTGATAATTGTTACGCGGTCGCACAATGCCTCAACCTCGGCCAGTATGTGGCTGGAAAGAAGAATGGTTTTGCCGGCGTCCTTAATCTCTCGCACGGTCTGTTGGAATTTTGCTTCCATCAGCGGGTCAAGGCCTGTTGTCGGTTCGTCCAGTAAATACAGATCGACATCTGAGGCAAAGGCGGCGATCAAGGCTACTTTTTGCCGGTTTCCTTTGGAGTAAGTACGGCATTTTTTGGTCGGGTCTAATTCGAAGCGGTCGTATAGCATGTTGCGGCGTTTAGTGTCCAGTTTGCCACGCAACCGGGCGAATAAGTCTACGGCTTCGCCGCCGGACAAGTTCGGCCACAGATTAACTTCTCCTGGAACGTATGCCAGGTTACGATGCAGGCGCACTGCGTTTTTCCAGGGGTTGCCGCCCAAGAGCTTCACAGTTCCGCCGCTTTTGTGCAAAAGGCCGAGCAGCACCCGGATAGTAGTGGATTTGCCGGCGCCGTTCGGCCCCAGAAAACCGTGTATCTCGCCATCGGCAACGGATAGATTTAGCCCGTCTAGAGCTCTGAGGCTACCGAACTTTTTTACTAAATTTGTCGTTTCGATCGCATATGAGGGTTGTTGGCCGCTGGCGTTTATCATGCACGCTCCAAATTATTTTTCTTCCTCATATATTCTCAGATTTTTTTGTTGCATGCAAAGCATAACCCCATACCCGGCAACCGTCTCGCAGGAGGTACCCCAAGCAGGGATATTTGTTATATAATATTGTATTTAATCAAGCAATAATATTTCGGGATGCCAGTAATGTCAGAAAACAGCGGGGACGTCAGAGCCTCTAGTTGGGAGTTTCTATCCCAGGGTCAGGAAGCAACAGAAGATGCGCTCTTGCGAGCGATGCGATCTATTGAGCAGGAGAGTGGAGAACTGAACGCGGCGATAGTTGCGGAATATCAGTATCTGGACGGTTTCGGGCGGCGCCAGGTTGACGAAGCGCTAAGCTCTTACCGTCTTGCCCGACATGACGCCCGTGAACAAGAACAAAAACAAGAACCGTCTCCGCGGTCTTCTTACCTGGCTGGCAAGCAAATCCCCAGGAGCCTGGTCGACAGCTATGCCAGGCTGGAAGTTGCAGAACACCGGATGGCAGTTGTGGAGTCTCGGCTTGACTCGCCTCAGATAGGTAAAGCTGAAAAGGTGTTTAGCATGCTAGCGCAGGTCGAGCTTTCATTGGACTACGAACAGATAGTCAGGACTCTGGTAATGCCCGAAGGAATCAGACTAAGGCAGGAGCTGGGCTTTGTAGTCGGTGCTCGCAGGATGATCGGGCAAGGTGTAAGGGTCGGCTATCGTCAGCTTAGGGATATCGAGTTGATTGCGAAATTGTTCGCCAAGGAGTGGCGCACCCAGAGCTTGGTCTGTGAAAAAGAGGCGAATGTTTCGGCGATGCAGGAAGTGCCCGAAGGCGCCTCTGGCGAGATCGGCGCTGTTATTGGCCGGATCGACAGAGCAGAAGAGCTGCAGCAGCGTTACGGCAGCCGGCTGCCGGGAGTTGGTACGGGGTTCGACGTGCGGGCTGTAGCGTCGGGCCTCAAGCATACTCTCTGCCGACACAGCGCTCAAACCATCGAAGAGCTGCGGACCTCCCCGGGCAAAGGAGGAACTCAACAAAGGAGTATCAGATGCCGCCAAAACCCTTATAAACCACAAACTTGCTACTCTGCCTGCGGCTGCCTATGAACTAAGTACGAATTCGGAATCTTACCGGGCCTTTATGGAAATGGCCAGGGCAATAGACGTTGAAGCGGCGCTGGATTCCCTGCAAGTGGTCGGTGATCTTAGTGGCCTGCCGTTTGCCTTTTCTGAGGCAGAACTCAAAGAGTTTATATCGGCAAACGTTCCCGCCTTGGCCATAGCCGATGTTTGTCGGCTTGAGTTCAGGCCCCTGACCAAAGATGAAGATCCTAACGGCGTCAGGCTTGGCATTGTCAACAGCTCAGTAAAAGGCGAGTCAACGATAATTATCTCAGACTTAAAAGTAAGCGAGCATTACGCAAAAATATTGGAGGCGTCCGGTAACGGCGGTGATGCGAACGCCCGGCAGGCAGCGGCAGTTGAGGCAAAGATCAAAATGCTTCTAACCATAGCCCATGAATACGCCCACCCCCTGCACGACACTCTACCCGTGGCAGCTTTGCATAGATGGGAAGAGGATTGCGGGAATGATACGGCCCATCTGACGCCCTACGCCAAAGAGTACATGAACCAAATGCACCCCGACAGGTACATGGAGGCATTTGCCGAGTCGGTAGCCTTGTTCAGCTGCCTCCCAGGCGACCTGCTAGCCGTGTCGTCAACAGGGTTTGCTTCACTTTGGCGGCTATTTAGCGAGGTGCACCACTCGTTTGGTCCATTCAGTGTCAGACTTCAGGAGGCGGTCAAAAATAATTCCTCTTCGCAAGCCGGCTCGCTTTCCGCATTGGCGCAAAGCCTGGCTTCGGTGGTACAAACATTAGACGCTTGTGCAGAGCCGGACAGCGGGCACATCGATACTGTAATCGGCCGGATTTCCGAACTCGTTGACCACGATAGTAATCTGGTTGTTATCCTAGGATCTGCCGCAGCCAAATTAGCTCAAGCCATGCAGGCTTTGGACGCGTCACGCTCTGGCATTATGGGGTACGCGAAGCGGGCAGGGCTGGACTTTTAGTAATATATTTGATACTATTATTTGAAATAAAGCAATAGCGCATAAGAAGTTAATTATGTCTGAAACGAGCGGAAGCGGCCCCGTGGCCGGCGGAGAATTTACCGGCAACCCAGAAGATCTAGGCTGCGAGGCTTTAGAGGCCCGGTTAGCCCAGCTTGAGGCCGAAGCTGAGCAGGCGAACGCTGCGGCAGGCTCCATATTCGAAGAAGCAGATCAAAATACGCAGGACCGTATTGCCCAGGCCATGCATGACCACGATCTCGCCTGTAGGGAAGCTTCGGATGAGGGCAGGCAGCCGCCGCCTTTGGCTTCTTTTTTGGCGCAGCGAGAGGGTATCCCTAGTGCTATAACTGTGGCACTTGGCAGACAAGACAGTGTTGTCGCCGAGGCTGCACAAGTCGAGGCGGAGTTAGATTCTCCCAGATGGGGAAGAGCGACCCGGATACACAAATTATTGACGGGTGTCGAGCGCTCAGTGGATTACGACGGGGTGGTACAAGCCATACCGGCTGACAATAACTTTGCCCTAAGATCAAGTCTCAGTTTTATTGTAGGTGCCCGCAGGATCTTGGGTGCAGGCACCAAAATTGGCTATCGTGGTCTGAAAGATATTGAGCGACAGGCTGAGGAATGCATTGGTCAACTACACAGCCAAGGGTTGATAACCAACCAGCCGGCTGGATGGGATATCTTGCAATCTCCTTCTGTCGGCCTTAGCGACAGGCTGCACGAGGCGTCGAAGAAAATCGCTACAGCCGAAAATCTACAGTTGCGCTATGGCAGCCGGCTGCCGGGTGCCTTTTCGGGTGGCGATGTACGGAGCGAGCTTTTTGCTTACCAAGGTACCTTCGACGAGCAGAATAATGTCCGGACCGTGGAGGAACTTTGGATTCGGCGCCACCTCTCGGTCAATGTAAATCAAGGACTTGCCGATGCCATAGAGCGCCATGCGGCCAGCAGAATCGGCCAGCTTCCGGCCGCCGCCTATGAATTAGACCCGAACTCGCAATCTTACCGGGAATTTGCCGAAGCTGCCAGGGCGATAGATATTGATGCGGCCCTGGACGGTCTGGAAGTAACTGGCAACCTAAGTGACTTACCCTTTGACTACTCTGAGGCAGATTTAAAGCGGTTAATACGCGACAAGATACCGGCACTGGCTTTATCCGGCACTAAACGTATCGAATTCAGACCCTTGACCGAGGGAGAGAAAGACGAACAGTACGACACACTAGGCATACATACACAAACAGAAGACGACGTTCCGATAATCGTGATTTCAGACGAACTGGTGCGCAAAAATTATGAGGACTTTTTAGATTATCTGAGAGGCACAGACGAAACTGATCCTGAGGGTATGGCCGGCCGGATTGCAAAGTCCGATATGGAGGGGACAATCGGCCATGAGCTGGCGCACGGCTTGCACAAGGTTCTGCCCGTGGCAGCTCTGCAGAGATGGGAAGATGCCTGCGCGACTGACGGAACGAACGTGACGGCGTATATACAGCATTGTATGGAAACTGGGGACTTCAATAGGTTTAAGGAGGGATTCGCAGATCCGGTAACCCTATTTGCTAATAGACCGGAGGATCTGGCGGTTGCCTCTGAGGCTAGATTCAGGGCTCTTGATCAGTTGTATAGCGAAATACATCATTCATATCCTGCTTTTAGCGCAGAGATGCGGACGAGATTGGTGCTGATGAGAATCCTGCGCCACAATGACGGTATTAGCGACGAGGATTACAGGAGTCGGCTGCTGTCTCACGAAACTGCGGCTGCGGTCGGTTCCCTTGCGACTCTGTCGGAAGGCCTGACAGCTGTGGTAGAAGCGATAGAATTCTCCGGCGGTAGATACCGGGCAGATCGAAGCGGCAAGGGACCAAATAGCAAGCCTTACCGGACCGGATAACAGCCCGGGGACGGACGCTCTGGATACTGCGCTCACAAAACTCAACGAAGCCACGCAAGGTCTGGGCAATGCCCGCGACGGCATAGTCAATTACGGCCATAACGTGGGCATCGAAGTGCGGCCTACGCCCGAGGAGGCGTAATCTCTATCTTGCGCGTCTCTTTTGAGTGCAGTTTGCCTTCTTGGGTGACACTGTAAATCAGGATCTCGCCAAAAGACATTTCTACTTCGCAGATGCCCTCGTCGCTGATATCTTCCAGGTATTTGATAAGCGAACGGATAGTATTGCCATGAGAAACTACAATTACGTTTTTGCCGTCCAAAAGCTGCGGTAGAATGTGGTCAATGTAAAACGGCACGGCGCGTTCGTGTACTTTCTGCAAAGTTTCGCCATTGGGGATCGGCTGGTCCCAGCTGCGCCGGATTTTGGTGAAGACGTCTTCGCCCAGCTGCTCAAGCACCTCCCACTTGTTAAGCCCGGTGTAATCGCCGTAGTCGCGCTCATTTAACTGCGCGCTGCGTTGCTGCGGCAGGCCGGTTTTGGCAGCGGACTCCAAAAGCCCGGCGAGAGTCTCGACAGTCCGTATTTGCTCAGAAGTATAAGCCTGGTGCAATTCGATGTCCTTGACGGCCTCGCCAAGTTTGGCTGCCTGCTTGCGCCCCTCCTCTGTTATATGCACGTCAGTATGCCCGGTCCATTTTCCCAGCACGTTCCATTCCGATTCGGCGTGCCTGATTAATATCAGTTTGCCTTTACCGGGTTGCTCTTTTGTGTCTTTGGTTGCATCATTAGTTGTATTCATAATATGTTATATAAGCACAAAAAGGAGAGAACATGAATATAGTTTCCATTATTGCCCGTCAAATTTTTGATTCCAGGGGGTTCCCGACTGTAGAATGCGACGTTGTACTGTCGGACGGCAGCCTTGGACGGGCGGCTGTGCCCTCGGGCGCTTCCACTGGAAGCGGTGAAGCCTTGGAAATGCGTGACGCAGAAAAAGCCTATAATGGCAAAGGCGTGCTCAAGGCAGCCAAGAACGTTAACGAAATTATTGCCGCTGCTTTGAAAGGCATGGATGCCAGCGACCAAAAGGCTATCGACCAAAAGATGATCGAGCTGGACGGCACCGAAAACAAGACCAGGCTGGGCGCCAACGCTACCCTGGCCGTTTCCCTGGCTGTGGCCAAAGCTGCTGCGGTCAGCAAAAAGATGCCGTTGTTCGCTTATGTCGCCGAAATGACTGGGAACTCGAACTGCACGCTGCCAATGCCCATGCTAAATATCCTGAACGGCGGCAAGCATGCCGAAGGCTCAACGGATATTCAGGAATTCATGATTATGCCAGTCGGCGCCGCCGATCTTCAGGCAGCCTTGCGTATGGCTTGCGAAATCTACCACGCGCTTGGCAAAGTTCTGAAAGAGAAGGGCTATGCCACAACTGTCGGGGACGAGGGCGGCTACGCGCCAAGTGTTAAGGGCGGGTCAGATGAAGCCCTGCAAGTTATCGAAGAAGCAGTAACCAAGGCCGGTTATAAGCTCGGTGAAGACGTTGTTCTGGCACTTGACGTAGCAGCCAGCGAACTGACAAACAAAGGCGACTATGATTTTTCCCGCGAAGGAAAAATGTACACTACAGACGAGCTGATCAGCCGCTACGAAGAGCTGGCGGCCAAGTACCCCTTGGCTTCCATCGAAGACGGTTTGGCCGAAGACGACTGGGAAGGCTGGAAAAAGCTGACCGAGCGTCTTGGCAACAAGCTGCAACTTGTAGGCGACGACCTTTTGGTGACCAACACCAAGCTGTTGAAGCGGGCCATCGAAGAAAAGTCAGCCAACGCGATTCTGATTAAACCTAACCAAATAGGCACCTTGAGCGAAACAATCGATGCCGTACATATGGCCCAGGAAGCAGGCTGGAATACGGTGATGTCCCACCGCTCCGGCGAAACCGAAGACGCGACTATCGCGCACTTGGCTGTCGGACTGAGCACCGGGCAAATTAAGACCGGATCATTTTCACGCAGCGACCGCATTGCCAAGTATAACGAGCTGCTGCGTATCGCCGAGCAGCTGGACAACCCGGTTCTGGCTAAGCCGTTTCAGGCATCTTAGACGAGCAGACTAGGGGGGTTATGTCTGACTTAGGCGAAATCGGTGAATCGTTAGGAGAGGTATTCGGTCCCCAGGCCGAGACCCTGGCCGCTACTGTACAGGATGCCACTGACCAGCTAGGAGCGATGCAGGCACAGTTTGAGGATACGGTCGGTACTGACGGAGGGCCTGCCCTGGAGCAGCTGCGCGCCCGTTTCGAGGTTATTGCTTTGACTCTGGGCAGTTTGGCTGCAGATGTAGGCGAAATTCAAGTGGCCGGACGAAGTTACTTGACTCGCATCGGCTTTGAAGCAGATGCCGATTTTGCACCGCCCGTCGCGGCCCACCAACCGGTCAGCCGAGCGACACCCGAACGAAGGCCGATAGATCCGCTGCTCACCGCAAAGCTTAGTACTGGCCTTGTATCCCTGATGGGAGACGACGCAGACCCAGCTATGCAAAGGTGCGTTAATAGCGCTGGGCGCGGCGGTGTTCTTTCGGTGCACGATGCCTTGCTTTTGGGCGCCTCAGGTCTTGAGGCTTTACATGACTTAGGGCCAAAAGGCGTCAGGAATCTAAAGACCATGATTGATTCTTTTTGCCCCGAAACACCGCTTGCGGACGGGCCGGACCCGGCAGTTGCGGCACAGATTTGCAACTCTCTTGATGAGGTGCCAATAGACGTACTTAAGGGGCATCAGGATTTCCGCCGTAAGCTTGATAGGGTTACCGTGCAGGACGTCCTGACACGCCCTGCTGACGAACTTTTTAGAGGTGCACCGGGGATTGATGAAGAGTGGAACGACGATAAAGAGTTGTCTTCGTGGCAAATAAGCTGGTTTAATGTCTTGCACCAGCGCGCCCGGGACTACGCTGTAAAATTCGAAGCCGCCAAAGCGCAACAGCCCTAGACACCTGGGCTATACTGGAATTATGGGGATAAACCAATGAGTGATTTGAGTCAAACAGGCGAATCTTTAAACCAAATTTTTGGCCCTCAGACCGAGGAATTTTTTGACGCGGTTCTGGAGGCGGCGAACAGGCTGCATACATTACAGGAAGGACTCCAGATAGCGACCGAAGGGGCCGACAACGGGTATCTGAGGGATGCTATGGGAAACTTCGAAGAGATGGACCTAGCATTAAGAGGTATTGTAGAAAATATTTCTACAGTCAGGCATTCCGGGCGTGGCTTGATGGAACTGCTGGGGCTGGAGGCGGATTTTGGCACTGCGGAACACGAAGTAGGACCGTCCGGGCAGATCAAGCCACGTAATCTGGCGGCCGAGGCCTGGAAGCCTGGTGCGCCCCTGCCCCTGCGTGTTAATCTCAAGGCAAGAGTTCTGTGGCGCAAAGGAAGCGATCGGTGCCTGGAGAATGCGGTCGTGGCAGCAGAAGAAGCTGGCGTGGCTACGGTAAGGGATATGTTGGTAATAGGTAAGGCCAGGCTTAGAGCAGCTGTGCCGAACTTAGGAGGAAAGGGCATAGAGTCACTCGAAGAGCGGATGCGTCGCTATTGCCCGGATGTTCCATTTTCTGTGCGTCCCGACCCGGCAATTGCAGCGCGGTTGTGTAGTACGCTAGACGACGTGCCGCTAACAGTTCTCTATAACAGCGATTACTTGCAGCTCAGGCCAGGCGTAAAAGGCGTGACGGTCGGAGATATACTGGAATATCCCCCTATAGAGGCACACTTTTGTGCCTCTACGCTTAGCCCGGAAATGCCGCTCCGGGATTGGCACCGCCAGAAATTTAGAGACTTGCGCGAAGAAGCCCGGCAGTACAGCAGCAAATTCTATGATGCTAAAGAGGCTGCCGAGAGGAGAAGTTAGACTTAGCCCTGATGGCCGAAGAAGATAGGTGGGCATAAGGGCTTTGAACGATGGTATAGTGTACGTCTTTGCCGTATTGCCGCTTGATACTCTCCATTTCGTCACGGATGTTCGCAGCTTTAGTATCGCCCCTGAGTCCGATAGCGAAATGTACATCATCCAATACTTTGCCAAGATTGTCCCAGTGGGCTAGATTGGCGGCTACATCAGAACCGATCAGAAGAGTTATATCCGAATTGCCGCACAACTGCCGCAGTTCCGGCATAGTTTCCCGGACGGTGGCTTTATCCGAGGAAAGCAGCGCTGCAGTAATAACCCCGGGCTTGACGGGCAGCAAGGATATGGCATGCTCTAGGGCGGACAGGCGTTTTGTGACGTCCGAGGCACCTGGCTTGCTCCTGGGTGATCGCTCCGGTATTATCACTACTTTGTCCAGGCCGCATTGCCGGATAGCCTCTAGGCAAAAGGATAAGTGCCCTTCGTGTACTGGGTCGAAGGTGCCTGAGAAAACACCGATCTTTGGTTTTACTTTGCGCTCCATAGTATAAACAGATTATTAAAAAATAAAGACTAGGGCAAATATTAGATCATATAGGTTACAATATGTTACATAAGCGGCATGATCTGCGAAATAGTACACTAGGTAAACAAAAAGAGGTAAAATAAACATGAGCACTATGGATGAAGATTTTTCAAGCGTCAAACAATACATACGCGCCGCAAACTATCTGACCGCAGCGCAGATTTTTCTGCAAGATAACTTTATGATGCATCGCGACCTGACGTTCGATGATGTTAAGCCGCGACTGTTAGGCCACTGGGGTTCAGGCCCTGGCGTCAATTTTGCCTATGCCCACCTGAACCGCTTGATCAAAAAACATGATCAGGACATGATGTTCGTTCTAGGTCCGGGCCATGCTTTCCCGGCCTTGCAGGCTAACTTGTTCCTGGAGGGAAGCCTCTCTAACTTTTATCCGGAAGTACCGCAGAACCTTGAGGGCATTTCTACGATGTGCCGTCAGTTCAGCTGGCCGTACGGCTTCCCGAGCCACAGCAACCCGGGCACCCCGGGCGTGATTTTGGAGGGTGGCGAGCTTGGATACGCGCTTTCGACTTCCTACGGCGCGGTAATGGACAATCCTGATTTAATGGTGGCTTGTTTGATTGGCGACGGCGAGGCCGAAACCGGCCCGACAGCCGGCTCCTGGCATCTGAACAAACTCGTGAACCCAAAGACCAACGGTGTCGTTTTGCCGATTTTGCACCTCAACGGCTACAAGATCTCGGCGCCGACAGTGTTCGGCCGCATGAGCAACTATGAGCTAATGGCTCTGTTCAGCGGCTACGGTTACCATCCGCGCATCGTAGACGCCACGACTGCCGAAGACCCGCACAAAGAGATGAGCGAGGCACTGGAATGGGCCTACCAGCTCATTCAGGAGGTTCGTTCCAGCCAGGAAGCTGTCGCGCCGCACATGCCGATGATCATCATGCGTACGCTCAAGGGCTGGAGCGGCGTTAAAGAGCTAAACGGCGAGAAGATTGAGGGCAACTGTTTGGCCCACCAGGTGGTGCTGACCGAAGCCAAATCTGACGAAAATCAGCTGCGACTGCTTAACGACTGGCTGCATTCATATAACTTTAGCGAACTCTACAGCCCCGAAACCGGTTTTGGTGAATTCCTGAAAGATATTGTTCCGGAAAACCCCGCAAAACACATGGGTATGAGTCGCCACGCTCACGGCGGTGATGTCGTCTACAAGCCGCTTAATCTTCCGGACACCGCCCAATTTGCCGAGGACGCCACTGTGCCCGGAACAATCGGGTCAAGCAGTATGCGCCGCGCCGGTGCTTATCTTGCCGAGGTATTTAAACTCAACCAGGAGCAAAAGAACTTCCGGTTCATGTCCCCGGACGAGACTTATTCCAACAAACTGGACGAAATATTCACCCAGACCAGCCGCGCCTGGCAGTGGCCTATCGCATCTTGGGACAAAGACTTAACCCCGGACGGGCGGGTGATGGAAATGCTCAGCGAGCACAGCCTGCAAGGTTTGGCTCAGGGCTATACCCTGACCGGCCGCCACTCGATATTCGCCAGCTACGAGGCCTTCATTCAGATTGTTTCCAGCATGATGGACCAATATGCCAAGTTCCTGATACAGTCCTCCGAAGTGTCTTGGCGCGGTACGATCCCGTCGCTCAACTATATCCTAACCAGTTCAGGTTGGCGTCAGGACCACAACGGCTTTAGTCATCAAAATCCGGGCTTCATAGATGACGCCTTGCGACGCCAGGGCAACTACGTCGATGTTTATTTCCCGGCCGACGGCAACACTACCTTGGCCGTACTGGAGCGCGTGTTATCCAGCACCAAGCAGATCAACATCATCATTGCCGGAAAGACCTTGGAGCCGCGCTGGCTGACTCCGGAGCTAGCCAAACAGTCTTTGGACCAAGGTGTGATGACCTGGGACTTTGCCAGCGATCCGAACCCGGATGTAGTTATGACAGGCGTAGGCGACTATCCAACCAAGGAAGTCATGGCGGCCATCAGCATCATCAAACAGGAGTGGCCGGACGTTAACGTGCGCTGCGTAAACATCAGCTCTTTGACCAGCCATGCCTTGGGTCAGGGTACTAACCCTGTAAGCGAAGACGACTTTAACCAGCATTTCACTACAGACAAGCCAGTAGTCTGCTGCTTCCATGGCTATCCGGAAACCCTAAAGTCGATTTTGTTCAACTATGCCAATGATCCTGATCGCTTCGATGTCCGTGGTTACGTGGAGAGCGGCTCAACAACTACACCGTTTGACATGCATGTTCGCAACCGTACCAGCCGCTATCACCTGGCAATGGCGGTCTTTGACAAGCTCGGTGCTGACGGTCGCAAGCCGCAGGACGAAGCCCAAAACCTGGTGGCAAAATATAAGCAAAAGATAGACGACAACACAGCTTACATTAAAGACAAGGGCATAGATATGCCGGAGATCGAAGAATGGCAGTGGCGCCGCTAATACTAGTCTCTAACCCCGGCAGCGCCAGCCGCAAGTATGCACTGTACGAGGATTCTCAACTGCGCGGACAGCTGCATTTCGAATTTGTCGATAGCAGAGTAGTATGCACACTGCACACCGATAATCACTCCCAGGATATTCCAATAGACATGTACGACCTGGGAGCTACGGCAGGAGAAATCGTACCTATCTTACGCTCCAAGGGTTTGCTGGCCGCAGATGAGCACGTCGAGCGTATCGGACTGCGCGTAGTTGCGCCCAGCAGTTATTTTCTGGAAGACCACCTCATTGATGACGGAGTTATATCCCATCTTGAATCAATTATGTCCCGCGCACCTTTGCACATTACGGCCACGCTTGAAGAACTGCGTGCTTTGCGCGAGCGCTTCCAGGATGCCCGGATTTACGGCATATCCGACAGTGCATTCCACATCACCAAACCGGATTACGCCTGGAACTACGGCTTGCCGCTCGAGGACGCCGACCGGCTGGAGATCAAGCGCTACGGTTACCATGGGCTATCTGCCGCAGCAACGGTAAACGCCTTACATCAGGCTGGGAAACTGCCGCGCAAGCTGGTTATTTGCCACCTTGGCAGCGGCGCCAGTATTACAGCAGTCCTAAATGGCAAGAGCCTTGACACCTCAATGGGCTACTCACCTTTGGAAGGGGTAATAATGGGTACGCGCTGTGGCACAATCGACCCTACCGCCACCAGAGTTATAAAGGAAACCTTCCATTTTGACGATAATGCCATCGAACAGTATCTGAATAATCATAGCGGCCTACTGGGCTTGGGCGGATCGTCCGACATCCGTGAGCTGTTAAGGCGCGAATCCGACGGCGATGCCCGTTCAAGCCTAGCCTTGCGGACCTATGTGCATGCCATTCACAAGGCAGTTGGCCAGATGACAGCTGCATTAGGCGGCCTGGACATGCTGGTTTTTACCGGCACGGTAGGCGAGCGCTCGATCCCGATCCGTGAGCGCGTTTGCCAGAATCTGCATTATCTTGACGTACTCCTTGATGAAGACGCCAACAAGGCCTGTGAATCGCCGGAGCAAATTACTTGTATCAGCCGCTTGGCGCACTCTAAGCCGGTGTATGTTGTGCCCACTGATGAAGCCGGCGAGATGGCCCGCCACATAGATAAATAAGCAAACGTATGTCTGTAGATAATATCATTGCCAAAACCGAGACTTTTGTTAAAGAAATGCTTGGTGACGACACAACCGGCCACGATTGGGCGCACATCCAGCGCGTATTTGTTTTGTCAAAACGCATTGCCGAGAATGAACCTGCCGCCGACCGGCAGATAGTAGAACTGGGCGCGTTACTGCATGACATCGCTGATTGGAAGTTCCACAATGGCGATCTGGAGGCCGGGCCGAACGCCGCCACCAAGTGGCTGGAGAGTCAGAGCACAGACCAAGAAATCATCGACAAAGTAGTTTACATTGTCAGGCATATCTCTTACCGGGGCGGCACCAACAAGCATGCCATGCAAACCCTGGAAGGTAAGATTGTTCAGGACGCCGACCGGCTGGATGCTATGGGCGCCATTGGTATTGCCCGCACTTTTACCTTTGGCGGCTCAAGATCGCGGACTATGTACGATCCGGCGATCCAGCCCCGCCGCCACACTTCATTCGAGGAGTATCGGCAGGTTATACAAAACGACACTACCATCAATCACTTTTACGACAAGCTGCTTTTATTGAAAGACGGGATGCATACCAAAACTGCCCGGCAGCTGGCTGGACACCGCCACGATGTTATGAAACAATTCCTGGATGAATTTTATAAAGAGTGGAACGGTGAGCGATAGGCCAGTTAAGGCCGTGATATTCGACATGGACGGAGTTCTAATCAACTCATTCGAGTCGGTTTACAAGGTCCGGACAAAACTGTTGGCCAAGCACGGCGTAGATATAAATAAAGTACCTGACCCTCACGGCGAACGTCATAGGGGAAGCCCGGCGCACAGTCTGCTGCAGGCGGTCAGCCAAAGCCGGGGAATTATTATTGATGAGCAGCAATTCAGCCGGGATTCGATCGACGGAATCTACCGGCAGCTCAAAGACGACGGCATCACCGCAGACCCGGAACTTGTCCGTTTTTTGGACGATTTGCAAGGCGAGGGCGTACCATGCGCAGTGGTCACGGCTAGCGCCCGCGAAGGCGCCTACAATAAATTGCGTCTGCTGGGTATAGAAAAATATTTTGAAGCAGTCGTTGCCACAGATGACGTTCAGGAATCCAAACCTAACCCGGCTCCGTATTTGCTGGCAATGGAAAGGCTCGGCGTCAAGCCCGGGGAATGCGTAATCTTTGAGGATTCTAACGCAGGTGCTGCTGCCGGCCACCGTTCCGGAGGCCTGGTGATCGGCTTTACCAAGTACATGTCGCCCAAAAAATCGCTGGAAAACGTCAACGCATACGCCGATAACTGGGACGAGGTGAATTACGGTAAGCTCGTGGATTTGGTGCGGAACCTGTCGTTACAGAGGTAAACCTGCTATAATAAGCCTGTTACGCGCCCGTAGCTCAGCGGATTAGAGTACTTGGCTTCGAACCAAGTGGTCGCAAGTTCGAATCTTGCCGGGCGTACCAAACTAGCAATAGAACAAGAAATTAATTCTGCACCCTTATTTTCAGAATTACTTACGATAACTTCGCGGTTTTGCCGATCAATATCTTCGTTGTGACCGAGCAATGCTCGACCACAACGAACTCCGTTTTTATCGGCTGGGCGTACTAATCTAGCTACGCCGGTTTTGCGATAACATCTATATATTTTAAGACAATGTTGTTGGTCCCTCGTACGAATGTATTGAACTCGGTGGCTGTGCTTATTAAAGACGGGTTCGGGGCGGGGTCGAGCGGGTCGGTGGCAACCGCCATCAGGCAGTATTGTCCAATAACGGGCACTTTTGAGCTGGAGAAAGTAAGCGTACCGCTAACGCGTTTGGCATTAGCAGGAATATTAACTTCATTCAAGGCTCCAATATAAACCCATGAGGACCACGCCGCAACCGAATTTCTAGGTGCTATATACAGTTTGATGTAGGAGTTGCCATTCGATGTACCCTTGTTTTGCAGGCGCACGTACAAATAGTTGTTCTGGCCATAATACAAATTTTGCGCGTAGCCGTTATTGTAATTGGAAAAATCGGCTTTCGGGTTAGAAGATGCAGCATTGCGGCTGATTATGTCGGGGCTGGAATATATATCAGCTCCAGCATATGGTTCAACGCCAGTAGTGTCGGTGAAGTTGTCACGCATATATATCTCTGGGCCAATACCTACGGCATTGAAGGCATTTTTGACCTGTGTGAGTTTGCTTGTTTCTTCCGGGAACAAATCTAGGCAGGCGTCAAGCATTGCTGCACGAAAGTCCAGGAAAGTCGCGTTTGGCTTACCAACGAGATTTAACTTCATGCATCGGAATAACATTTGCTCACAGGCTGATTGGCCAAGGCCGGACACGCTTTGATTGCTAACAGTATGCGTGCCGCCGACGGTTAACAAATAAAACAGGTTGTTAATGATGCCGCTATTTATGTGAACGCCGCCGTTGTCGGAGGCGCCGGTGTAGCGGGCGCTGTAATGACTCGGTTGCCAGCCGTTGTTAACACTCTCTATCGCTTTGGTGTCAGTTGATTTATCCCATTTGCCGCCGCAAGTCGGGTCGACCATATTACGCAACGCCGGAGCCGTAGATTTAAGCCATGGCCCCTCGCCTACCAGCCAAGTGCCATTAATAAATGCCGCGCCAAATATATCAGAAAAAGCTTCATTTAGGGCACCTGATTCATTCTGGTATGCTAAACCGCACGTGTACTGTGTGTAGGCGTGCGTGTATTCATGCCCGACTACGGTGCTTTCAGAGAAATACTTAAACCCCGGAGCTACACCTGAACCATCACCTAATATTACTGCGCTGTTGCCATCCCAACCGGCATTATCATAATTCGTTCCGTAATGCACAAATGTGCTAAAGGCCTTGAGTCCATTACCGTCATACCCATTACGGTTATGGGTCGTTCTGAAGTATGCGTAGGTCTTGAGAGCGTATTTATGTGCATCCACCTCCGGCCCTTGGCATGCTCCTCGGGGAATGACTGTGGTGCTGTGCCAATTATTGTGCGGGTCTTCGGAAGGGTAGGCTCCTTGGCAATCATGCGTTATGATTTCGGGGCCGCCACTGGCTGCTTGCGTCGTATTGCGCATTTGATAAGTTGTGTCGTTGTACCAAACGTTTAATGAGCCCTGTCCGGAATAATATCCCGTGCCACTCCCAGTTGTCGCGTTAGCAGTCTGCGTGTTGTTGTAATAATCTAATACATTTCCAGTCGTAGCGTCAACGTGGATTATCCAATTATTTGGCAGGTCGCTATTGCCGGCGATCATCGGATCTTTACTGCTTGATTTTAGCGCCCTAACATCTGAAGAGTCGATGGTTCTAACCTCCCAAACCAATTGCGGTTTGCCATTATAGCGGTATACCATAAGCTCTGGCGCATTTTCTGCCTTGCCTTTTGACCCAACGGTTTTTTGCGCGGCGGTTACAGCTTGGTCGGTTTTTATCTTTGGCTCTTTTGGCACGTCATTTAAATCAGGAAATAAGCTGTTGTTTACGGTGTCATCTGTAGTATCTTTTTTAATCCGAAACCGCACACTGCCACCATAAACCCGCGCCTTGCCATGGTATTGCTGAAACACAATATTCTTGCTGCCGTCTGATTCTGCAATATCCTGCAACGTAGAAAATTTATCGGCATCAATTGTTCCAAAAAGACTAGGGTTATTTTTAACAAATGCCTTCGCTCGATCCTCGGATAATTCCGCGGATTCCGATTCCGCCGCAGTTAATCCTCCGAAGACATTGCCCCTAATCTGCGCCACTACGTTAAGATCATCATTAATACGAACTTGCATGTTTGGGTCGTTCTTTTGCAACGACTCAATTTCTTTGGTGATTGCGTTTTTTTCTGCAGCCATAACCCACCCCCCTGCTTTTATTGATCTAGTAACTTCATTATAAGGCATGATTTGCCACTGTCACAGTAAGGCGATTCATTGAAGAAGGGGCGGTTGGCCGTCTTTTGATCATAAAAGATGCTTATGCTATGCTTGATTAATTAGCACTAAAGTAGGGGGGGTGGCTATGAGTGAGGATGATCTTCTGAACAAAAATCAAATTGTTGAGGGTATAGAAAATTTATCTCTTCCCGACCAAAAGGAAGAAGTAGCAAAAGTCGCCTTTAATAAATTGGATGCTAAAAAACAAGAAAAGATTATAAAAGAAAATAAGCTGGAATCGCCGACCCAGAAGGTGACCGATCACCTCTGGAAAGTGGCTCTTTGGACCATTGCAACCGTCTTTGGCATTGCGGCGGCCAGCATAATTTATGCGGTAGTCATTAAGGGGATGGCAGCTAATGAGCTGCAGATTGTATTAACAATCTTTACCTCGACATTAGCATTCATTACCGGCGTATTCGTTCCAAGCCCAACGCAAAAGAATCAAGCTTGACGTCCATGATAACACTGCAAATAACTAGCTTGCCCGGTGACTGCTATCGGCGGATTAAGCCATACCATCGTGTTGTGTAACAATTCAGTTTTAGAAACTCAGGACCGCTCATAGACGGCCCGGACCGTATCACCCAGGCAGTATTCAACATCGACATTAAGGCCTTTAGCGGAATTGCTGAAGGTCATTTTCGAAACGTTGTCTGGTATTGTGGGAGCGACGACCCGTCTGCCGGCAATGTTGCGGATATGCTCGGCGACGCCGCCGGGTTTGCCCGTGGAGCAGGAATTCATCAGCAAGGTTGCGCCAGGGGCTAAGACCCTAGATAACTGCCTGCCAAAAACCTCCAAGATATTTGGAAGGGTTACTCGGGGCTCGCCTAGCCCTGTCTGGAAGCCGTCAGCCTTACCATGAGAATGGAGTTCCCCGAATATAGCCGGGCCTGCTTGGCTGGCTATCCATCTCATACGCCCCACGGAATGCACTATCTCTCTTGGCGAGCTGAATTCAAAGATGCAAACAGTGATCTTTTGACCGGTAGCTTCTTCTATTTGAGCCCTGGTTTTTTTGAACCATTTAGCTCTTTTGTTGAAGGCGCCTTTGTCGCCCGGGTCGTCCTGGAGACTGACTGCGGCTGCAACCCACGGCGTTTCTTGGGCTGTTTCGCCTGCTTCTTGTCTTCGGAGCAATTCGTTATAAAAATCATTTTGGGCTACTAACTGTTGTGCACTGTTTTTGGCAAATTGCCTTATGCCAAATCTTTTGTAGAGCTGCTCGCTGGCGCCTGGTGAACGGCGTTCAACTTCACCCATTGCTAAAATATTGCTTATGGCACTGTCATCGCTGATATATTCTCGCATCGTATGATATCCATGAGAGGTTGTCATTATTTCGGCCAGCATCTCTGTGTCAAACATATCCGCTGCAGATACCCGCAGCCTTTCTAGGGCGTCTTTAAAAAGGGTGTCAGTTTGGTATCTGATATCTGTATATGTAAACGCTGACCTCATTCTTAGGGCTAAGGCTGCCTTTTGCGACCATACTTTTCTAGCATGATCCAGATCAGATAGGTCAGAGGGCGGTATAAGTACCCTTGGCACCAGATGAGAATACTTCTTTGTTCTTAGAAAATCAGACAGATAGGTAAGGTCGCGTCCGGATGAGGCCAATCTGGATACAAATCTGTTTACTAAGCCTTCTGTGCGCCACGAGCAGCGCAGGCTTGAACCCATGTTGGTTGCGAACCGCATTATTCTCTCGAGTTCGCTGCATATCAGCGTTTTGAGCCATAACTTCTAGCCGGCCTATGCAGTCGTCTACATCGCTGTCATAAAGTAGTTCTCTGTAGGAACACACGTCGCCAAATTCATCAGTCTGTTCGAATATCTTTTTTGTGCCTATCGTATTTAAAGCATCCAGCATCCAGTCAACGGTATCTTCCCTAGACATGCAGGCGTTGATGGCTTTTGCATGCTTGTGAGCCGTTGAGACATAGCTATAGAGTTCGTCTCTGTTTGCTTCGTACGGCAGACAGAATAAACCATAGACCGCATGCATAGCCTGCGCTATGTCTTCTGGCAAGCCATCGGTTGCCGGCAATTCTATACCGCCTCGGGCGGCCGGCCTAACGGGTCTGGCTTCGGCTTCGGGAATATTATAAACAGTGGCTATACAGCCGGTCCCCAGGCCGATATTCTCAAAATATCCTTTTATGCAGCTGTCCGCTCCAGCCAGTAAGCTGCCAGCTTCGGCGAGCCTCGCGGCGGCTTGGCCCAGCTGTTCGCATACAGGTGAAGATTCTGGAAGATCACGGGCTAGCCTTTCTTGTTGCGCGCCAAGTATTGCAGCAGCCTCCTCGGCAATTTGTATCGGCAAAAGCTCTACTACTGCCTTAATATCAGATCCGGTACTCTCTAGGTTAGTCATTTACAGTAAACTTTCAGGCAAATAAGACCAGTACAATTTTACGCGGCACTCCATATAGCTTACCCGGTGACTGCTACTCGGACCCGACCCCGGGAATTATTTGTATGCTTGTGCCCAAAGTCGTCTTCTTCGTGTGCCATTTGTCCTCCGGGGTTTATACGATAGCGTAGGTTGCCTAAGCAGATGACCTAGGCTGTCTTAAATGCAGCCTCGAACCGTGCCCGGTCGAAGCCAAGAATTTTCTCGATACGCCCGTCGTCGTACTCCACTGTGCTGAATGGTACGCCCATCTGGCCGCTTAGGCTAACCATATTCTGGGCGGCGATGGGGTTTTCGTCAACATTATAGTTGGTGTACTCAACAAATTCGCCATCAAGCCATCTCTTGAGCATGACACAGTACGGACAAGTCCTAGTGCTGTATACAGTGATTTTCATATTTTTCTCCTTAATTATTAGCTTTGGTACTGCAGCCTTTGCATATGCCACTAATGACCAGGCGGCCAGTTAAGCAGCATTCTTTCATTGAGTCTTCCAGTATGGGTATGACGCTGTCTTTTATGTCTATATCCTGCACCAGACCGCACTTGGCGCATATAAAGTGATCATGCGGCTTGATGTTTGCATCGTATCGCACCGAACCGTCACTGGCAGTAGGCGCAATGCATAGATTGCCGCGTTCCGCCAATCGTGCAGTCGCCCTGTGTACTGTGGTTACGCTTAGCTCCGGATATTTTTGTCTAAGGCAAAGATGCAATTCGGCATTCGTGGCGTGCCCAAGCCGCTTCATGGCGCGTATTATCTCTTGGCAATATTTGGACCGGCGGGGTTTTATTGGCTCTTGTTCCATAATACAGAGAATAACAAGAATAGGTACTATTGTAAATAGTTTACATTAAGAATTTTGATGAGTCTTTTTGTGTGGTCTATACTAAGAATATAATCAATAAAAATAAGGGGGTGGGCGCGGTGAAAGATCAAAAAAAGTGGTTTAGGAACAAGTGGGTGATAATAGGCGGAGCGGCTGCTATTGTCGCCGTTGCAGCGATTATTGCTACGATACTAATCGTTAAGAATAATTCGGATAAAAAAGATACGTCTAACACGTCAGCTACAACCAGCACTAACACGACGGGGCAAAGTGAGACTACACTAAAAAACTGCGTAAGCGATGATTGCCTGGCAGTTAACGACCTAACTTATCCGGCCGGACAACTGCCAGCTGGTGTGTCGGCAGCAGTCAAGGCTGCGCTGGACGATGAATACAAAGCCTACAGCTTATACAACGCAGTAATTACAGAGTTCGGCTCTGTTCGTCCGTTTTCCATGATTATCCGTGCCGAGGAAACACATATAGCCTCGCTCAAGGCCATTCTGGACAAATACGGCGAACAAATCCCAGCTAACCCTTATCTCGGTAAGCTGAGTATAAAGACTACGGATAAAGAAAACTGCCAGCTTGGCGTTGATGCTGAGGTTGCTAATATAGCCTTGTACCGCGATCAACTATTGCCAAAGGTAACTGCCTATCCTGACATCACAGCGGTATTTACCAACCTGATGGATGCATCAAGAGACAAACACTTGCCCGCGTTTGAAAGGTGTAATTAACAAGCCGGAGCATAAGCCCAGGTCCACTTTGGCGAAGCCGGCCGTTGCTCTTAGTGCCCAATGATACTAACATGGTGATAGTGTTAATGGTTTACAAAATTAGTTATTGTTTGCAGGTGGGCGCAAATGGCTGGTCGTGTCAAAAAATGGTTGTTAGTCCTTAAAATCTGCGCAGTGTTGGCGCTGCTTGCCGTACTGGGGGCGTGGGCACCGTATTTTGATAAAGAAATTCTGGAGATGCCTGCGGATTATTCTTACAGCGCAGATGTAATATCTTACGACAACCTGTATGACACTCAGAGCCAGCAATATTCAGGCAGGACCCAATCGAAAACCACTTTTAGCTACAAAACCGTCCGCACCGAAGGCGCGATAAACATTATTCAGGCCCTGTTTGACGTACGCACCCAAGACGGGGAGCCTATTTTTTCAGTCAAGCGTGAGTACGGCATTAGCCACGAAGACTATACACACGCTAAAGGATACGGGGACAAAAACAGAGACGGCTATCTGTTCGGACCTGCGGGATACGACAAAAGCAACTTTATGTATTGGCACATTAACTACGACCAGCCGTTGAAGATGGTGTTCCAAGACGAAGAGAATATTTTAGGCCTCAACACATATCACTACAAATCGGACTTTAAGGCCGACCAGACAAAAAATCTGACACAATTACCGGATGTAGGCAAAGCCAAAGGCATAAACCTGGACGGCGAAATTGACTTATGGATAGAGCCTTACACCGGGTCGTTGATCAAATACGAGGACGAGGCCATAGCGTATTACTATGATCTTGTAACAGGCGAGCGGCTTAGTCCTTGGAACCAATTTAGCAATCAGTACAGCTTTAACTCTGTATCTGAGCACGTTGCTTTGGCGGAGAAAAAAAGGACGCGGGTTTTTATAGTTTCCGAGATTATCCCGGCTATCCTGCTTGTTTTGATCGCCTCGCTGACGGCCTGGTGTGCAGTTGACGCCAAAAAGATCTGGCAGCTGAGGGCAAACAGCAGAGTAATGGCTGTCAATTCCGCTGTTATTATGGCGTGCGTGATAGTAATTTTCGCATGGCTCATAAGAGACAGTACAGACTTAATAACACTGTTTGGTACGTCGTCCGAAACACATCCCTCTACAGCGATATTTATTTTGCTGATCTGCCTGTGTAATTTGTTCTTTGCACTCAAAAAAACTCCGTTGCGCGAACAGTCTATGGCAGCGCACGCCGTGCTGGCCGCCATAGTTATCGTGTCTGCGGTGAATATTGTCTGTAATCTTGCTGGCGTAAATTTCGTTTTAACGTCTGGTGCTGCGCCGGTGTCGGCGGCGGTATCATTCGGGATTATTTTGCTGGCTTTGCTAGCTATGGTTTCATACGACAACAGAATAAGTCATAGACATGTTCGCTTGCACGAACTGCTAATTGTGCTGCTATTTATTCTAGGTGTAGTGTCGATTATTGGCAGCGCCTATGAATTCGGCTATGCCGACTCGTCAAGCTGGTACAGGTCAGTCAGTGTGTCCACGGCCGTTTTATTGATGTTGCTGGCTGCTTCCGGCTGGGATTCCCGCTTCTTGCCGCGAGAGCAGACGCCGTTTACTAAGATGAAATCGGCCAAACCGTTAGCCATAGCCTTACTAATTATTCTCGTGGGCACCGCGGGCACTGGCCCTGCCTGGAACTCATCCAAAGAATCAGTAACCCGCAATGCGACCCTTCGTTTCGAAAACGACACAAACAGAATAGAGGACCTGATAACGCAGCGGTTAAACAGTTACGTAAATGCTTTGCAAGGGACGAGCAGCCTGTTCGGCACAGCAGACAATATAAGCCGCAGCGATTGGAGGGCTTATGTAGACGGTCTACAGCTTTCCGAAAATTATCCCGGTGACCAAGGAATAGGTTATGCGGTTATTGTTCCTTCGTCGCAAAAACAAGCTCTCGAGCGGCAAATACGCGCGGAGGGTTATCCGAATTTTTCTATAACGCCGGCTGAGCCAGAGAGGGACAGCTATACGCCCATAATCTATATTGAGCCGTTTGACGCACGCAATAAACCTGCCTTTGGCTTTGACATATCGGCTGACCCGACCAGGCAAGCTGCCATGCAGTTGGCCCGGGACACCGGCGAGACGGCCATGAGCGGCAAGGTGACACTGTTGACGGAAACGACTGCCGACCAACAAGTCGGGTTCGTATTGTACAAGGCCGTGTACCGCAAGGATACAGTCAATAATAACGCCAAACAGCGGCAAAGCGACATCCAGGGCTATGTGCTCAGTCCTATAAGTGTCGAAAGTTTTATGCGGGCTGCGGTCGGCGACCAAAGCAGCGGCGTGGGCATCTTAATCTACGACACGGCCGAAGCCAGCCTGGCAGACGGCAGCAACCTGCTATTTAGCTCTAACCCCGGTTTAGATTTTGGTAAGGCTGACCTTAACAAGACAATCCAGATAACAACAGGCGGACGTATCTGGACAGTGCAATATGCTAACCTGCCGGGATATATCTCTAAATCATCCAGAAACACGCCGACATATGTTTTGGTCAGCGGCTTGAGTATCAGCCTGCTGCTGGGTATCGCGTTTTTCGGCCTGGCCAGTTCTCGCCAGCGCGCTCAGCGGTTGGCACACAAGATGACCGGTGATCTTGAAAAAGAAAAAAACAAGGCCGTACATTTGCAACAAAAAGACGAGGCTATACTTTCAAGCATCGGGGAGGGGCTAATACTGTACAGTCCCCACGGAATCATCGAACGCGTAAATGCTGCTGCACTAAGAATGCTCGGTCATGACGAAGACGAGGTGGTCGGCAAGAGATTCATTGACGTGCTGAAAGCCGCTGACAGCAATAAAAAATCCATATCGCAGAACAGGCGTCCGTCAGTCCTGGCCGTACAAAAAAATATCGCTCTAAACACCAAGCTAGTGTACGAGCGGAAAGACGGCAGTATTTTCCCAGTCGAAATCACGGTGGCGCCTATAATGGCGCATGGCCGGACAATCGGGGCTATCGAGGTATTTAGGGACATTACTCAGGAAGAAGCCTTAGACCAAGCCAAGACCGATTTTATCTCGCTGGCATCCCATCAGCTGCGTACGCCATTGACAACCAACAAATGGTATCTTGAAATGCTGCTGTCGGGTGACGCCGGCAAGCTGCGCCCTTCACAGTCTGAGTTTGTCCAAAAGATTAATACGTCAAACGAACATCTTATTGAATTGGTAGTATCGCTGCTGAATGTAACCAGAATTGAATCCGGCAGGCTGAGCATCAACCCCAAGCTGACGGATTTCCATAAGCTTATCAGTAGTGTCGTTGACAGCGTCCAGCCGAAACTTAAGAGCAAGAAGCAAACGATTACTATCGAGGTACAACCATTGCCAAAAATTTCACTGGACGAGAATATGATACGCCAGGTCGTGCTCAACCTGCTGACTAATGCGATCAAGTATTCGCCCGAGAAAACCAAGATCGCAATTAAGGCTGAACAAAATGGCAGCTACGTTCAGTGCGAAGTAAAGGACGAGGGCTACGGCATCCCGCCCGACCAGCAAAAAGACATGTTTAGTAAGTTTTTTAGGGCAAAGAACACATCCGAAAAAGAACCTGAAGGCAATGGCTTGGGCCTGTACTTGGTGAAACAAATCGTCGGGGCTTCCGGCGGCAAGATATGGTTCGACAGCGCGCAGAACAAAGGTACCAGCTTCTACTTCACGCTGCCCCTAAAGGGTATGCATGCCAAAAAAGGCGAAGTAGCCCTTGAGCAACGCGGCAACCAATAGGCGGTGAAGCGAAAAACGCCGGTCTAGGCTGTTGCGTAAGCGCCAACAGAAAAGGTCCCGGCCAGTATGAAATTTTTGGTTTGCGGGTCGGGTACGGCTCCGAGCTTTCGGGCTGTTCCGTTGTATGTCACGGAAAATCGCTTTAGGCGTTCCTGGTTGATAGCATAACGCCCTGTTATGGAGCCGTCAGCAGCGTATTGCCTGCGGTTTGCCCAGTGACTATTAATGGCGCTTTGTACCCATACTGGCGCGCCTTCCAGCCCGGGTAACACTTCCGGCAGCACGCGGCTCGCAAGGCTGCACCAGCCGCGCGCCAGCGTAGTTTTCCAGTCAAGCCCGCTGTGCAGGCCGTTAGAATAAGGGAAGCTGCGCAGTATCTTGGGGTCATCGGTGACCGGCGGTTTTTTAGTTGAGACGTCTTGCAGCTGGACTATAATCGGGCCTTCCTCTGCCAGGCCCCCGCTGCAAATCGCCACAAGCCGCCCGCGGAAGGCCAGACCAAGGCAGATTCGGCCATCCAAAAACGGTGCGTTATCTATCCCGCCGTAATCGTATTCGAAGTGTACGTCCGGAGCGGTTATTAAGCGTGAGCCTACAGAGCTAAGATTATGCTCCAAATAGTCCGGGTCTTCCGGTGGGACCGGGACGAACCGGTAGTCGGCGAGCGATTTTGGCGGCCTTGCTTTGCCGGCGGCGAGAGACATGTATTCCGGTACTGCCAGCTCGCTTGCATGCCTCCAAATAGATTCGTGAAGTGCCGCGGTCTTTTCCCTGGGAACCGGGTAAGCCACTGGACAGTAAGGGCCTTGGTTGTTTGGGCTGGTCGTAGCTGTCTCGAAATGCGGTGTTTTTATACAAGGCGCTTTTATCTCGGGTTCTTCAAGCCCCCTAAAAGGCACGCTGTGACTTGTCAGCTCTACAATACAGTCCTCGGGTATGGTCAAGGCAACTTCGCCAAGTGTACTATATGGCGAGGTATTTTTTTCGTAGCCGGAATAAAAAATCTCCCGGCCGGGAGTAGAGTTGCTCATTGTTATTATTATAACATTTATAGTGTTGCGGCGCAAAAATGTTCAAACCATGTTGCAGCAACAGGCTCCACCGTAATAGCCGGCTTTGCTATACTTAACAGATGATTGAAATCGTTTTTGAATCCCATGCCACTACTCCGGACAACGAAAAGAAGCGCGCCTCAGGCCATTATGATGTCGGCTTGTCAGAGGCCGGCCTGGAACAGGCCAGACAACTCGGAAAACGCCGGGAAAAAGAAGAGTTCGCGGCTGTTTTTACCTCAGACCTGCAGCGGGCCTACAAAACAGCCAAAATAGCCTTTGGTGACAAATTCCCAGTCTTTCAGGACAGCCGGCTCCGGGAGTGTGACTACGGCGATTTTGAGCACCGGCCCAGCCCGCAGATTGAGGCAGAGCGGCCTAATCGTATCAGGCAGCCATTCCCGCACGGGGAGAGTTACCAGCAGAGGGCTGAATATATGAAATCCTTTCTTGAGGAGATTCTGGAAAACTATGACGGAAAGCGAGTATTGATCATCGGCCATAGGGCTACGCAGTATGGTCTGGAGCGCTGGACGTCAGGCAGGCCGCTCCAAGAAATCGTCAGCACCCCCTGGCAGTGGCAGCCTGGCTGGAATTATACGCTTAGAGCGATCAATTATTAGCCCGCCGCATATCAGTGAGAATGAGTATGCGATTTTTTGATTTTAGATAGGGACTGGAGCACACACAAAGGCGCAATTACGCTCCATAACAATCCCAGAAAAGACAACGGCGTATAAATGATGACAATCAGCAGCACAAAAGACAGCAGGCTGTAACGCATGTAATACTTTATATAGCGGTTATCGTAGCAATAGTAATACTTAACCGCAATTCGCCACCCGACATAGCCGGCGCCAAAATAACTGCCGGCGATGCTGAACAGTATTAGGAGATCCACAAAACTGGCGCCTTTGTACATCCAGCTGAAGATATTGCCCAGGCTGGTAATAAACCAGAAGATGCTGGCCACGGCTACGCCGCAAATAACAGATGACAGCCAGGTCTTCGTAAAAATATCCTTTTTTGAGATATGCACGCCAAGATTCTACCGTAATTTGCTGAAGGATTGCAACAGAAGCGGAAATTCACCGGACGTGTTTTAAGCCGCTCGTAGCGCTTATGTTACTATGAGGACAATAGCATTTAGTGTTCTCATAAGGGGGGAACGTGGACACTGAAAGAACCTCTGAACAGAAATCCGAAGGACAAGAAAAAGACCGGGCAGAAACGCAGCAACAAAATACCGAACCAAAAAAGCATAAAAAGAAATGGTTGCTACTGGTGCTTTTGCTGCTGTTATTATTGCTGGCTGGCGGAGGTGTTTACTATTGGTTGCACCGCGACAACAAACAGCAGTCTTCCAAAAATAGTACCGAAACCGGCTTTGCCGGAGAGTTGAAGGCTACCGCCCCCAAGATTGATGAAGACTACAAAGTAACGCGTTCAATCGGGACCAACGGCGGAATTATCATGGCTCAGTCACGTAGCGGTACGCTCTATACCCTGGTGATACCGGCTGACGCTATGCTTGTGCCCAAAACTATCACTCTGGCGCCTTTATCCAGCAGTTCCATTACCAATTATGACTCCGACAGTGACCCTGGGGTATGGATCGGCCCGGATGGTACGGGGGGCTTATTTAATCGGTCCGCCTATCTGATAATCCAGCATAATACCAAAAAACCGACCACCGGCAGTTTTGGGCAGTATGGTCCGTGCAACACTTCTTCGCGCTTTTTTGACCCACAGTGGTGCGCGGCGAATAATAAGACGGCTTTTGGGTACGGGGTCGAAGCTAACAAGGTGGTTACAGTCTCCCGCTACGATCTGAAATCGGTAACAGCAGCACCGACAATACCAACCGGGAAAGATATGTATGTGGCCAGTACCACGCACGGCGGTAGCTTTGCATCAGCTAAGATCAACGGTACAAAAGCCGTGCAGTTGGCCCAGGCGACCTTTGGCAAAAGATCAGGGGCTGATGACGAACATAAGGCTGAGGCATTGGCGCACGTGGCAGCCTTTAACAAAGACCTGAGCCAGTTCAGCGATGAAATTGACTGGTTCACGAAGGCCAAGCGTGATTATCCGCGGGACCTGCTGAAAGAAGCGATTGTGGCTAACCAGGCTGGCAAGGGCAATATTGCCCAGAATAGAGTGGACCAATTTGTCTACATTATGAACCGCAATATCGAGAACTACTCTACTTCTTTTCTGCCGACAGTAGATTACGAAGCATTACGTGTGCAGCTTGACCACGAGCTGAACGGCGGCCAGTCTGCGGCGAGCCAGACAACCTTCAAATTGGCGTCCATGAAGGCCAGTGCCGAGAGCCCGGCCAACAACCCAGGCATTGCCGGCCTGGATAAATTTTCCCGCGATGCTTTAGCCCAAATGCACAGGGAAGTCGCTGGCTATGAGAACGCCCTCAGAAACGCCCAGCCTTGCCAGGTTGCTCCTATTCTGGAAGTCGCCTCAGTCGCTTATGCCCGTTCTTTGAATACCCAGTTGGTTATTGAGTCGCTCTACCGTGCCTTTAACGGCTGTTCCGGCCAGGCCGACCGGTTGGCTAACCTGGCTGATATATACGGTGTAGATAAGGTTCGCGATGAAATTAAGGCCAAGCAGCAACAAACCCTAAAACTGCAAAACTGCACCGATGACAGTATTGTGCACAAACAAGGCCTTTCGGATTACGGCCAAAACGAGTGCAACGGCGAAGAGCCGGCCGTCTAGCTGCCCTTGATGATCAGGACGCTGCTGTCATGGACATATTTGGATAAGCAATGAGCTTAAGCCAGGCCGGAAATCTCTTGCTGGTATGCCGTAATCTGCTCTATCGCGACTACTCTGGCGGTTGCGCTTTCAACTATATCTTTTTGTGCCTCTTCGGTCATGGCACCGTGCCGGTCCATGCAGGCCTCGAAGGCGGCCAAGTGCCCGAGCGCCGCCTGTAGGTTAGCTGTCATTTCTCCGGAGCCCGTGCCAACCTGTTCAGCCTTGTCGCCCATGTTCTCTATGTTGCCCGCAGCTTCTCTTATAAGCCTGGGCGTTGTTCCAGTGCCTGTGTCTGCTATAGTGGTGGCTTCCTCGGCGCAAGTTGTGCCCGTTTGTTTTATCGCAGCCGCACCTTCTGTGACGCTGCGTAATCTTGCAAGGGCTGCTTCTATGCTTTCCTGGACTGAACCGATGCCGAGTATTTTTAATCCGGCCAAGCCCGCGGCTACCTCTTCGTGAGGAGCCTGCGCTAACTTGCCCTTCGTACCATCAAGACCTTCAACAACTGTCTCTACGCTCATGCTTATTCCTTTTCTATTATTTACTGATCTTATAATAATAATGGTTAGGCTACAATAATAGGGAGCAGCCTTCAGCGGCCGTCAATTAATACCAGGGGGACAATCTTATGAAAGCATTAATCACAGGCGCAAATAGCTTGGTCAATAAAGCTTTGCTGGCAAAACTGGTGGCAATGGGTTACGAAGTTACCGCCCATTACCATGCCGACAACGACATCACCGAAGAACTCAAGAAAGAGTTCAGTGAAGTGACGTTTATTCAGGCCGATTTTTCAGACAAAGAGAGCTTTTTACAGTTTCAGCAACAGGCGTCTGGCAAGGGAAAATTCGACGTCATCGTAAACGCGGTTGTCTACTATGCCGAGTCTAAAACCTGGGAAGAGCAACGCAACTGGGACGCCTGGCAGAAAAGTTTTGCAGTAAACACGACTGCGGCCGGGGTACTGATGGCTAATGCCGGCCCCAATATGAACAAAGGCGGAGTCATCGTAAACATTTCTTCAACAGTCGGGCAGCCATATATGGGAGATATGCAGTATACAATCTACAGTGCCTGCAAAGCGGCGCTCAACTCGTTGACAGTGACTTACGCCAAGCGTTGGGCGCCGGATATTCGCGTGGCGGGCATTGCGCCGGGGATGATCAAAAGCGCCTGGAATAAAGATATGACAAAACAAGACAAGGCCAAGGTAATTAAGCCGCAGCTTACTCACGAATGGGTCTTGCCCGAAGAAATCGCAGACCTGATGGAGGCGATTGTCAAAAATAAAAGCATCAACGCCACCACGGTAGTCATTGACGGCGGTATGGACGCCCCGATAGTGTAAGTCTAGCTTTTGCCAGTCTCTTCGGTTTCGGCATCCGCTTTAGTTTTGTGAATAGTCCCGTGGGCGTGCTCCGGCGGACCGTAAATTGAATATACTTTAAGGGTTGTCTGTCCGTCGTTGACCAGGTTGTGCCAGGTTCCGGCAGGAACGAACACCGCATCATCTTTGACAGCTTGCCAGGTATTAAGGCTTTGTTTGTCTTGACCCATGTAAACTGTTGCCTGGCCTTCTTCGATACGCAAAAACTGGTCATGGTCGATATGAACTTCGAGCCCGATGTCATGACCCGGCTCGATGGCCATTAACGTAAGTTGTATATTTTTGCCGGTCCACAGCGTCGTGCGATAATTAGTATTGTCTGTTGTGGCTTTTTCTATGTTTGTTACGAACGGCTCCGGGCCGTGATCTGTTGTGTCTTGCATTGTCATTACCCCCTACCGTGTATTGTACACAACTATGGCTGCGGTTCGGGAATTAGCTGCGGGGCGCTTCTATGGCAGTACCAACAGACTCTCCGGCTAAGACCTTGCGCAGCCGCCCGGTTTTCGTGCCGTCTATAAGGTAGACTTCATCAGCGATCAGGGCTGATTTGCGGGCGCTGGCAACTTTGCCCACTATTCCGCCCGTAACATCGTGCCCCTGGTTTTGGCGGACAGCTATTTGGTCTGAACCCCCAAGCTTGGCGATGGTCGCGCCGTTTTCGTCCAGAACTCCGTCAGCTGCCATTAGGTATATAACGGTGATTTTATCGAACTCCTGACGCAGAGACTTGATGCAGGCGAGCAGTACATCTTCTGTAGACATGATGCTAGTGCCTTGGTTCTCATCGCAAATAGTATCTCCATGTAGTACCGGCACGCAGTGCTTGCCTATAAGGAAAGCGACATTGTCGATATGGGTTTGGACCGTTTGGCCGTTGCGGTTGGTGAATATCGCCGAAGGGGACAGTGCATAGGCGGGTATCCCCTGCGTCGTTAGGGTGTCAACGACCAGGCTGTTGAGCCTTTGGACGCCGTTGTGAGTCAGGCACATACCGTAATACTGTTCTTGGTTATGCGCCCCTTGTTTCAGGCCGTATCTGTGGGCATTGGGATGTCCGAAAGAACCGGCTCCATTGCCGACAAGGAAAAAGGTATCTTGGTTGTCTGCGACTACTCTTTGTAACTCATTGGCAAAGAGTTTTATGAGTTCTGGCCGGGCAGTGAACGGTTTGCTCTTGTCTGTTATCAGACCACCGCCCAGCTTGATGACAACCAAGTGTCTCATCATAGGTAGCCGATTTCCGCGAATTTGACGTCAACAGCGCCTGGCGCCATGATCGGGCTTGGCAGCGTGACTGGCACAAGCCCCTCTCCAGCCCGCGCTGGAGTGATTAGTCCGCTGCGGTTTATGTCAACAAGCCATTGACGAGTGCCGTTGCGGGTGTTATTTGCATCGATTATGTCGTCTGGCGCCCAGAACTCAATGTCGGCGATTTCTTCAGAACCATCGAAGGTATCCATCAGGAATCCTTTGCCGTCTCGACTGACATGTACGACCGGACAGACAGCGAATGCTTCTTGCCCTTGGTAGCTCACTCCTACTGGCCAGGCATTGAGCGCCCAGGCGCCGATCCTTCGGGCGGTTAGGCCCAGAAGCTCTGGCTTGGCGACCTCAAGCTCTTCAGCAAGGCTTCTGGCAAGTGTCTGCGCTGTGTCTTCGGCTATCACCCGGCCGTTTGCCTGTATGACGTGTGTGGTCTCGGCCAAGGGCCCCCAGCAGGCAGTATCGCTGATTTTGTCAGACGGTCTGTGTTTGAGCATCAGGATATTGCTGGCAGGGTCAACCACTGCTGCGACAATTCCCAGTCTGGCCCATCCGGCCTGTTTAAGACGTGAAAGGTCAGTGCCTTTCACGGCCGGAAACATACTTTCGGCTGTCTGGGGGCGGAAACAATCCGGCGTGGATGGGTCTCTGGCAATGCCTGATCGGACAGTCATAGAAACTCCTAATTTATTTTGGCATAGCATACCACAATTCTTCAGATTATGCCGAGCTTCGTGCAATACGTGATATGCATGTATTATAACTATAAGCATGAAGCGTTACCTAAACCGTTCTTTGCGCATTCTTTTAGCGGTTGATCTTATGTCCCTGACAGCAGTTGCCATGATAGCCCCGATACAGGCGGTCTTTGTGCAAAAAATCGGCGGAGACATACTGGATGCCGGCCTGGCTAGCACAGTCTTTGCCTTGGCTGCTGCGATAGTCGTTTTCCTTTCCGGCAAATGGGGGGACGGAAGAAAACACAGGCACCGAATTGTGGCGCTCGGCTACGGGCTGACCGGCATCGGGTTTCTGATGTATTTGGCTGTTGATTCGGTCATAGCCCTATTCTTCGTGCAGATTTGGGTTGGAATGTCCCAGGCATTTCTGGCACCGGCCTTCGATGCACTCTATACTAGCCAGATCAGTTCGAAACGCAGGGTTAGTTCCCGGTGGGGCATGTGGGAGGCCGAAAATTACCTTTCAATCGCTCTTGGCGGCGTGATGGGCGGCGCAATAGCTAAATATGCCGGCTTTAATACCTTGTTTTTGGTCATGGCAACCATGTGTTTTTTAAGCGCTGCTTATCTGGTGACAAGGCCGAACAGGTTTTTCAAAGCATAAAAATATGTCTGGGGTACAATGGGAGGTATGTTAAAGCTTTCCTCGCTCGATGACGCCCCTGCCATCCTGGAAAGAGAGTGGCCCAATACCTCAACTATCAGGCGTCAGGATCTGAGCTTCATGCGTGAGCTGATGGACGCCGTAGGCAACCCTCAGGATAAACTCAAGATTATTCATGTCGCTGGCACATCCGGCAAAACCTCAACCTCGTTTTATGCCGCTGCGTTACTGCACCGTGCCGGCAAAAGGGTGGGTCTAACGGTTTCGCCGCATGTCGTTTTACTGAACGAGCGCGTGCAGATAAATATGCAGCCCTTGGACGAGGCTGTTTTTTGCTCTGAGCTGAACGAGTTTATGGTCTTGGTCAAAAGGTCCGGGCTAGACCCGAATTATATGGATTTGATTTATGCCTTCGCCTTCTGGGAGCTTGCCCGCCAGAGAGTCGAGTACGCGGTCGTTGAGGTGGGAATTGGCGGCTTGCTGGATGCTACGAATGTTGCCGGCCGCCAGGATAAAGTCTGTGTCCTAACCGATATTGGGCTGGACCATACTTATATTTTGGGTGACACCTTATCAAAGGTCGCTACACAGAAAGCAGGCATAATTTATCCGCGCAACGCGGTGTTCTGTTGGCAGCAGACAGATGAGGTTATCAACGCTTTTCGTGCAGTATGCCATCAGAAGCAGGCTGATTTTAATATTCTGGTGCGTCCCGGTCTGGGCCCTGATTTTGCTTTCCTACCTTCGTTCCAGCGGCGCAACTTTGAGTTGGCCCTCAATGCCGTGCAGTATGTGCTCAAGCGCGACAAAGCCGCCCTAAACCAGACTGCCGTATTGTCTGCCGCGCACACTCACATTCCGGCGCGGATGGAAATATTCTGGCAGGGGAATAAGGCGATCATCTTGGACGGGTCGCATAATCCGCAGAAAATTCACACGTTGGCATTGGCGATAAAAGAGCGTTTCCCCGGCCGCAAGGTGGCAGTCATGGCCGGTCTGTCTAAAAGCAAAAGCCCGGAAAATAGCATTGAGGCCCGCATGCATGAGCTGATGCAATTAGCTGACCATATAATTTTAACTAGCTTTACGGTCAGGCGCGCCGTTGCGCACGGCTCGCTGGCCCCAAAGCAATTAGCCGAGGCCTGTCTAAGCGAAAATTATTCCAATTTTGAGATTATCGACAACACCGAACAAGCCTACCAAGCCTTGCTCCAGCGCCCGGAGCCGGTCCTGCTGGCAGCAGGTTCTTTCTTTTTGCTGAATCACATCCGCCCGTTGCTGACGGCAGGGTTGGGCGAACAGCCGTGACAGAGCACAGGATAACCGTAAAACCAGGCAGTAAAAAGGGGCCGCTGGTGGAAACCGGCGCGGATGGGGCCCTGACAATTTACGTCAGGGAGCGCGCGGTAGAAGGCCTAGCTAACCAGGCGATAATCGCATTATTGGCAAAGCACTTTGACACGGCGAAAACCCGTATAAAAATAATCCGCGGACACAATTCGCGGATTAAGACAGTACAGGTCGATTAGCGTCTGCGCCTTGCTTTCGACTTCTTTTTGGTGGCGGTGTGTTCGCGCACAAAGCGATGGTATCCAAGGAAAAGCACTGCCACTAAGCCGACAGATACAGTAACGAATACGTACTTGCTGTCCTCGGCGGCAAACCCGCGACCCGTGCTGTAAATCAGCAAGAACAGGCCGCCAAGCATTATCCCGTCAGCGATAATTTTAATTCTTTTTTCGAAGATTAGGCTTAGGGTCAGGAAGACAACGCCGGCCGCGAGCGATATTATCGACACATTACGGTTATAAGGCTTCATTTGCTCCTGGTATTTTTCCAGCTTCCGGTCGTATTCCCGTTGCTTGGCGACTTGTTCTTCTGTCATGCACTGTTCCTTGCCGTAGCCGTTCAGCTCAACAGGGAAATGCGGTGCCGCAGGCGACTTATAGAAAGTGCCAATTCCTACCCCGACAAATATAGCCAACAGGACTCCTAGAAAAAACGTGTAAACCAGTTTTAAGACTTTATTGTCACCCATAATTCCAGTTTATGCCGGTTATTCTTTGTTTTCAACCTCGATAAATTCGGCGTTACCCATCTGGCTGACAGGATCAAAATCTTCAAAATGCTTCTTGCCTTGTGCGACCTGTAGCAAATAAAAGCCGGATGTGGCGTGCCCTACGGCTACGGTCGTGCCTTCAGTTTGCCGGGCGATAGTTTTTATCTCATTTAAAGCCCGCAGCATGCGAGTGATTAAAACCTGCCTAGGCTCAAACCCGTTCTCTGTATCATTGCTGTAAAAGTAATCTGATTCATGGCGTTTGGGCTCGCCTTCGAGCTCTCCAAGCCCTCGTTCTCGAAGGTCATTGATTATATGTATATTACCGACCGCAATGCCTAGCTCTCCGGCGATTATTTCTGCGGTTTGCTGGGCTCTTATAAACGGCGAACAGACAATGGCCGTAACGCCTTGGCCTTTTAGGTCTTGGGCCGTGGCCCGGGCCTGCTCTATTCCTTCTTCGGCCAGCGACGTTTCTGTCAGGCCGATAGTGCCGTTGGCGTTGGCAAGGCTCTTGCCGTGTCGTACAAATAGTATTCTCATATATTAATCATAGCCGAAACATAACACGCCGCAAGCGTTATAATGAAAGCATGTAAGAGGGTACGCTATGAAGGCAGCATACTTATATATTCTTACCGCAGCAGTTGTCGTGTTGGCTGGCGCGGGCGCTGTCACTTGGCTGGTAGCCAGGAACCGGGACCAAAACAAGGGCAGCCAAAGCGGGCAGAACAGCCAAGGCTCCCAAACGCCCGCGGCCAGCGACGAAGATACTATACGAGCATTCTTTAAGCTGATAAATGACGGCGAACCGAGCAAAGCCGCCTTAGCGATGTCGGCCAAAAATGTGAACGATGATAGCACCAAACAGGCATGGGCGGTGCAGTTCAACGACATCGGGTCAGTAAAGGCTACGAGTGTCGAGCCGTATATGCAATCGTCCTGGACGGATACCAGGCATGAATACAAGGTAAACCTGGATATGTCTATCAGCCCGTCAGCGGCCAACGAACCCATCCCCTACTACGGCTATGAGAACGGTAGCAACACGCGCTTCGTCATTCTAGTAAAAGAGCAGGGCAGCTGGAGAGTCGATGCTATAGCCACCGGGCCGTAACTGTTTAGGCTGCCGGGCAGGTATTCCTCCTATTCAAGCATAGGTGTATGCACTCTTTCATTATGATAAACAAAAACACTTCCAGGGAAGTGTTTTGAGTATAGGCGTATTGGAGGGCCAGGAGGGACTCGAACCCTCGACATTCTGCTTAAGAGGCAGACGCTCTAACCAGCTGAGCTACTGGCCCAAATTATAGTCACAAGCGAAGCGTCTTGTCCTAGCCGGTAAAGACGTTTCACGCTAGCTACTACGATAAGCAATAATAACAGATGGAGGCCCTGTTGTAAATACGTAAGGTCCGGCGTTTCGCGGCTTTCATGTTTAGCCTTCGTTATGGCTTTTGGCGGGTCTAAATACAAAAACCTGTCCGCGCTTAGCCGAATTCGGGGATGATCTGTTACAATACATGAAGTGAAATTTCTGAACGGCAAAGAACTGGCTGAATACATTAAAGAACGCCAAGCTCATGAAGTGCGTGCCTTGAGGCAGAGTGCCCAAATCCAGCCGAAACTAGCTATCATCGTGGCGGTGGATAATCCGACAATTAATGTCTATGTGCACAAGAAGCAGGAGTACGGTTCTGATCTGCTGGTTGACGTTGACGTGCACCGGGTCGGGCAGAAAGAGGTACCGGCCTTAATCGGGAAGCTTAACGAAGACCCCGCAGTGCATGGCATAATAGTGCAGCTGCCTTTGGAGGATACGTCAGAGACAGACAGGATCGTTAATCTGGTGGCTGCCGGAAAAGACGTTGACGCCCTTGGTAAGGACGCCCGGTTCGATCCTGCGACGCCACTGGCCATTATGTGGCTGCTGGCAGGGTACAATATTGACCTGGCCGGCAAAAAGGTATTATTAATCGGCCGCGGGCGTTTGGTGGGCGCTCCTTTGGAGCGCATGCTGAAAGCGTCAGATATTGACGTTTGGAGCGTGGACAGATCGACCACAGACCTCAAGGCTGAAGCTTTGAAGGCCGACGTTATTATTACTGCCACCGGCAGCCCGGCTATCTTGCGCCCTGATATGATAAAAGAGGGCGCAGTTGTCGTAGATGCCGGAGTTGCCAGTGAAGAAGGTAAGACAGTGGGTGATGTAGACCCCGCAGTTTACGAGCGCGAAGACGTTATAATTACGCCTCAAAAAGGCGGCGTCGGTCCTTTGACGGTCTGTGCGTTATTTGAAAATGTTATTAGGGCAGCACGCCGCAACGCCGAGCTATAGAGATAAGAGATGGCGAAGATCGGTGTTTTTGATTCAGGTGTTGGAGGCCTTTCAGTCGCGAGGTCTATAGAGAGGGCGCTGCCGGACGAAACGGTGATCTTTGCTTGCGATAAAGAGAATATGCCATACGGCAATAAATCTCCCGAGCAAGTACTCGGGTTCGTGATGCCCATCCTGCAGGGGATGGTGAATGAAGGCTGTCAAACTATTGTCATAGCCTGCAACACTGTAACCACCACTCTTATCGAGGAGTTGCGCAACCGTTTGCCAGTGCCTTTGGTGGGTATTGAACCGATGGTCAAACCGGCTGCCAAACACAGCAAAACCGGAGTGGTCGCAGTTTGTGCGACGCCTTCCACAATAGCCAGTAAACGATATGCCTGGCTCAAGGAAACTTATGCTCAGGGCTTGATTGTTATTGAGCCGGATTGCAGTGACTGGGCGTACATGATCGAGCACCATCAGCTTAACGAACAACAAATCCGCCGTCAGGTAGATGATATTTGCAACCAGGGAGCTGACGTTATCGTGCTGGGATGCACTCATTATCACTGGATACAATCTACGATTCAGAAAATGGCCGGCAACAGGGCTATTGTGGTCCAGCCTGAAGAGCCGGTCATCCGGCAGCTAAAACGCGTTCTGGCTGCGACTAAAGCTCTTTAACCGCTTCCTTGAACTGATTGCCGCGGTCTTTGTAGTTTTTGAACAGCCCAAAACTGGCGCAGCCGGTAGATAGCAAAACGACATCGCCTTTTTTGGCCGCCTGTTTGGCGGTTTCAACGATTTCCGGCATGGTGTCCGGCCCGGATGTGACCGCAGAAAATCCGGCATCGTTCAGAGCTTGGCGGATTTTTTCAGCCGTAGCGCCGATTAGGACGGCCTGGCGGACGTTGCTCTCGGCTATCGCCTTAGCCAATTCTTCAAACGAGACTCCCTTATCCGAGCCGCCCAAGATGATAATTTTCGGCTCGTCAAACGATTGGATTGCGGCTATGGCGGTCTCCGGTGTGGTTCCGAATGAGTCGTCATAATAGCTGGCGTGGTCTACTTCCCGAACAAATTCCAGCCGGTGTTCCAAGCCGCTGAAAGAAGTAAGCACTGATCGTATCGCCTGCACGTTACGGTCAATCTGCCAGACGGCGGTAACGGCAGCGCAAACGTTTTGCCAGTTATGCTTGCCGACAAGCTTCAGCTCGTCAGTTTTGCATAGTACGGTTTGGTCGATCATGATTTTGTCTTCGTGAACGTAGGCGCCAGGCTCGTCGTAGTAAGCAATCTTGTCCCCCGGGCTGGCGCTGGCTATCTGATGCGAAACAAGGTTTCCGGCATAATAAATTGCCACGTCATTAGCGCGCTGATTGGCGAACAAGTTGGTTTTGGCCTTGATATAATCCTGTTCGCCGCTATGCCAGTCCAGATGCTCGGGCTGGACCATCAGGCAGATGGCGATATGCGTTCCGTACTTAATGTCGAACAGCTGGTAGCTGGACAGTTCCAAAACGACCCAACTGTCGGCGTTCAGCTGCGGTAGGAAATCGAACGGGGAGATGCCGTAATTCCCGCCCAAAAAAACCTGCTTGCCAGCGGTTTCCAGCATTTGGGTAATCATCATCGAAGTTGTGCCTTTGCCCTTTGTGCCGGTAACTCCGATGACATTCTTTGTGGGGCAGACCCGCAGGAATTCGTTAATCGTGGTAGTGATTTTATTTTCGACACCCGGGTTGGCATCCAGAATGATCCTGGGGTGTATGCCGGCGGAACGCATTATTATGTCGAAGCGTTTCAGGTCCTTAAGGTGATCGGGCCCGATCTGCACGCTGACGCCCTCCGGAATATTAGTAGATTCGTTCCGGTCACAGACTGTCACTTCGGCCCCGACACTTTGCCAGTACCTCAACGCGGACTGTCCTTCTATGCCGAAACCGATCAGCGCAACCTTCATAACATTATTGTACTGTTTTAGACGCGTGCTAGTAAATGAGAGATTTAGTTGTTGCCAGGCGTTGCGCCCAGGTGGTTTTTGACCAGTTCAGCTACCTGGCGGGGAGTCATAGCCGCTTTAAGGATAAGGGCAGTGACGTTTAGCTCTCTTACCTCCGGCGGAATTTCTTGCTCGCCACGGTTCGTCAAAATAATAACCTTAATACTCTTACCCCAATCGGTGCGCCGCAGCTTGGCAAGCATTTCGTCACCGCTCATGACAGGCATCATTAAATCAAGCAAGATCACATCAGGACGCATCTCCTTGGCGAGCTCGAGTCCGAGCTTACCGTTTTCAGCTGTTTCAACTTCATAACCCTCAGCCTCGAACTTTATGCGATACATCTGAGAGATTGCTGCGTCGTCTTCTATGATTGCTATCTTTGCCATTCATACCCTCTTTTCTCTGTATTTTTAGTGTATCACCCTTTTGCGAACGTTACTTACTCGCGGCGGTCATTCATGATTTCCAGCGCAATATTAACAACTTGGGCCGGAGTGTGGTGGGCTTTAACTACATAACGGTCGACATGCAAAAAGCGAAGCAGGGGCGGCGCCTCATCCTTGCTGATATTCGTAAGGATAATAACCCGTGTTTCGCACCCCCACTCTTCAGACCTGAGCCTGGCTAACATTTCCGAGCCGTTCATTACCGGCATGAGTATGTCTAGCAGGATAATATCCGGTTGCCACTGCTTGACCAACTCCAAGCCCTCAAGCCCGTTGTTGGCAATCCGTACTTCGAACCCCTCTTTTTCCAGCTTTGCTTTATACAAATATTGCAGGTCGCTGTTATCTTCAATTACGGCTGCTTTGAGGGGTGTAAGCATGAATACTTAAAATTTTATTAACTTTTCATGAATTTTCCAAGAACAATTTGACAAAAATACAAATCCAATAGTATCAGTAGTACCATAGGACCGAAGTTACCCAATAGGATAATAATCACAAGAGGAATCCAGAATGTTCAAAACTTTTCCCGAATTTTCCAAACTTAACCTTTCGGACAAGGGCGAATATGAGCGCTATATTTCTGATTATCCGCCGCTTGGAGATATTACATTCGCAGGCGTTATGGTCTGGTGGAATAATCTAGGCAGCATGTCAGTTGCGACCTTGAACGATAATCTTGTCGTTCCCTACTGGCTGCCAGGAGATGACAAGAATTCAGGACTGTCACTCATCGGCACGAACAAGATCGATAAATCAATCTGTACCATATTTGACCACCAAAAGGATCAGGGCGACAAGCCCCGGCTTGTTAATGTCCCCGAATTCGTGATCGGTAACATTCGCTTTCCGGAACTGTTTAAATTTAAAAGTCACAAGCGTTTTGACGAATATCTACTGGCTGTGCGGAACTTATACCCACTTGAGAATTGGACGCCAGTATGGCGCCACAAGGTTAGACGTAAGCTTAGCGCTTTGGAGGGGAGGAAAGTAGAAATAAGGCGGTTAGACCTGAACCTGCCCGGCAACGAGGCTTTGCTTTTGGGCGCCTCAAAGCTGTGGCAGAGCAAAAACGTTAATGGCTGCAACCACGAAGAAGATGTATTGAAAGCGTGCCTTACACAGGCATATGCGCTCGGGCTGGAATGTATAGGCCTTTTTGTCGACAACCATATGCTTGGGTTCGGTATTTTTCGTTTCTCCGGCGACAAAAAATATGTTATCTCTTACTACTTTAAAGCTACAAATGAAAGCGCGCTGGGGTATGAACGGCTTATGTATTACTGTGCCGAGTGGCTGACTCTCCAAAAAGTCGAATTTATCAATATGGGCAGCGACTACGGGTTGCTGCGTTTGCGCATGCTTATGCTGACTCTGGGGCCGGTTAATTTCTTTAGAAAGTACACAATCGAACCAGCAGACTGATGTGAGGAAGATCACGCTTGCAAGGATTGATTTTTTATGGTTTGAGTTGTATTATTACAACATATCTCCCCGGAGATTGAACAATTAGAAGACAAAAGCGACACCCACGCGGTGTCGCTTTTTAAGTCAAAGAGAAGAGTAGTAAATAGCTATGACTATTGAGCATTTATTGCCATACGTACCACAACAGGTACCGGCCGAAACATTACCACAACCAGAGGCAACACCAGTTGTTCCAAAGGACGGGCCACATATCCGCATCTACTCTTCGGCCGAGCGCACCGATGGAGAGCAGGTGAAGTGGGCAGCTCAACGTCTCCACACCGATGTTTATCTCGACGAGGGTTTTATAACTGAGGAAGACATCAACCCCTTTGGCCTTTATATAGATGAATATGTAGACAGATCAACTTATTTTTATGTTGCTAATGGTCACAAAGTGGCTGCTGCCAGGCAAATACACGCTACGAGGAAGGAAGGAATAATGTCGCTGCCGACGGCCCGGCATTTTGGCATTGATCCGGACGTCGTTAGTGACGCGGCACAAGTAAGAAGTGTTGCGGATATTAAGCCAAGAGACGTTGTCGAGATTTCCGGTCTGGCATCACGACGTACGGAAGACGGCAAAAGCGGCTACCTGGATGCGGTCAGATCTCTTTATTCTCAATTGCTGCGCAACTCTTTGGAGAAGGGGCATAAGCTCTGGCTGATGAATGTCGATCCAAAGTTTATGCGGGTAATGGGTCATCTTGTGGGGCCTGAACAAGTGCGGGTGCTGGGCGAGAAGCGCCAGTATATGGGCCCGGCAACAGTGCCAGTCGCCATTAACCCGCAAGAAGTTGTGCGTAAAATATTAGGCTCAACAGACCCCAGCGATGACGCCCATAAGGCACATCTTTGTGCAGTTTTTGCAGGCATCAATGATCGCAGGATACCTAAAGGCATACGTCTTTTATTGTCACAGAACGGCATACCTAGAAAGCAATATCCTGAGTCCTTGCGCTTGGCTACGAATCCAAAGGTAGTTGCGCAAGCGGCAATTATGGGCTACTCCGCATTGCGGGCGCTCCCTGCCAACTCGGTAAATGAATTTCATGGAAGTGTTGCCGCGTTGTGGGGCGTGGATGTCGCCACATCTATCCCCTACGCATACGGCATGACCGAAATGTTTTTTGGCAAGAGTCTTGGTCGCAAGTTGCTTGGCGCAACTATCGCCATACCGACCTTTCTTGCCCCATACGCGTATTTTTATGCAGAAGGTGAAGGCTATCCGAAATTTGTCAACGCAGCTGTTGCAGGTTTTGTAGGTGCCGCCGCGACCAAGGAGCTAGTCAGCCGCCATCTACGCCAAAATAAAGAGGAACGAATTTGTCGCGGGCTTGCTTCGAGGCCCGGGCGAGAGATTGTCCACCATACAGCCTAAGACAAGATGCCGTCATAATGCTACAATACGCTCATGCTGGCAGGTGTTGTGCTGTTGATTATTACGACGGTGATAGCTATTGTGGTTATCCTATTGGTTGGTTTTGCCAACAACGTCAGCAAGTTTATCAGGATAGATTTTGCAGCCTTATGCTTGTCGCTCGTGGCCTGGCAATATACTATTTTGGCTGCAGACCGGGTTGATAACCATCTAAAGTTATGGAATAACCTGGCGTTCTTTTGGCCGACCGTAGCAGCGGTGAGTTGTTTGATTTTTGTGTCCTCAATGCGTTCAGGCCGGTTAAAGAGTATGGCAGCGGTAAATAAGACAAATATATTTTTGTTGGCTTCAGTAGCCGGAGCTGTGGTGCTCCAACTGGTTGCAATATTTAGCAACCATATTTTTGAGAGTATTACCCTCGATGCAGAATCGGGCGTTTATACTTTTGTCCGAGGTTGGGCCTATCCTTTTTATATATTTGGCATGGCCTTACTTCTGGCGGTAATTTTGACACGGATGACAACCGACTATATCAGAAGTAAAAAATACCCCCAGGAAAGACGTGCATTCAAGATAGTTCTTGTTACAGTTATCGTTACTATTGGCCTAGCACTTTTGACTAATGTAGTAATACCTTTGGCCACCGGCAACCAGAAATTGATCTGGCTTGGTTTCTTGCCTGTTGGCATCTTCGTGGTTGGTCTCGCTTTTAGTATTATTTGGTACAGATTCTTAGATATAAGAAGCTATGTGCTAAGGTCTGTTGGCTATATATTGTCAATCCTTGTAGTAGCTCTTATGTATATGGTACTGGCGATATTGCCGCTGGTAAACTTTTTAGATTTGGATATTGGCCCGTTGGCGCTCGTGGTGCTTATTATGACGGTGGTTTTGCTCGCCACTTCTTTTCGCTCTTTATTGACCAATTTTAACAAATTCACTAATAGAATTTTCTTTCGTGACTATTACGAGCCGCAGAGTATCTTGGATGAATTAGGCAGTTTGCTGGTCTATACGGTTGATATTCGCGAAATCCAGGCCCGGACCCAAAATCTATTGACTAAGGCTCTTCAGCCCACGGAACTTCGCTTCGTTCTGTTTAGAAGCGGCGGTGCAAGAGATGTACTGCTGCGACAGCTTTCGCAACGTGAAGCTAATGTGATCAGCCTCGAGGACATGGAGAGGGGATCGACCTGTGACTCTGCATTATGTCGAGCGATGAGGAGCGAGGGGGTGGCATTAGCCGCTAGGTTACGTACTACGCACGAGGACCTGGGCTATTTGTTATTCGGGTTTCGTAGGTCCGGCGCAGAGTACTCAACGGCAGATAAACGGTTTATCGGAATGGTCGCCGACCAGTTAGCTGTTGGGCTACAGAACGCCATGCGCTTCGAAGAAATAGAGCACTTTAACCAGACTCTGCAAGAAAAGGTCGAGGATGCCACCCGGCAGCTGCGGCGCACCAATGATAAACTCCGTAAGCTGGATGAGACTAAAGACGACTTCATAAGCATGGCCAGCCACCAGCTGCGCACGCCGCTTACCAGCGTCAAGGGGTATGTCAGTATGGTTTTGGACGGCGATGCCGGGTCTATTAGCAAGGTTCAGCGCAAGCTGCTGACCCAATCCTTCATTAGCTCGCAGCGCATGGTTTACTTAATATCCGACCTTTTGAACGTTTCACGGCTTAAAACCGGCAATTTCATCCTTGAGCCGGTTCCCAGCAACCTGGCGAAGGTCGTGCAGGAGGAAGTATCCCAGTTGCAAGAGACCGCTAAAGGCCGCAACTTGGAACTGACCTATCACAAGCCGGAGCAGTTCCCGGTATTGATGCTGGACGAGACTAAGCTGCGCCAGGTAGTTATGAACTTCATAGACAACGCCGTATATTACACGCCCAGCGGCGGGCACATTACCGTTAGCCTGGTAGACAAACCCAAGACCATCGAATTGACGGTCGCGGATGACGGCATCGGTGTGCCGCGCCAGGACCAACACCATCTGTTCACGAAATTTTTCAGGGCGCATAACGCCAAGCGCTCACGCCCGGATGGCACTGGCCTGGGCTTGTTTATGGCAAAGAAAGTAATAGTGGCCCAAGGTGGTGCGGTAATATTCAAGAGCCAGGAAGGCCGGGGTAGTACGTTCGGCTTCAGCCTGGTCAAATCGCGGCTGATGCCCCCTGACGCCAGCAAGACACCTCCCTCAAAACCGAAAGAGAAGTAACGGCTTGCTTTTCACGTACTATCCTTGCTAGTATGACAAAAAAGAAACACAAGATCTGAGCCTTGACAATTTTAATTAGTTATGTTAGTATAACAGACGAATACACGAGGAGGTGGTTGTATGACTGTTTTTAAGAAAATATCTCAGTATAAGTCTCGTTTGACTGCAAAGCATTTTGTGGTTGGGGGCGTTTTTGCACTGGCTTTAGCCGGTTCAATCGTCCTTGGTTTGAACGCTCGCCAGCACGGTTCGGCGTTGACCACAATCCGCGAATGTGAGCACAACTCAATTGACTATAAGAACTACAACGGCGGTTGTGGCGCTTACAGCCCGGGCGAATGGATCGCTGACCAGCGCAACAACGACCCGGCCGACTTGCAGATTATTGCCAAGAACTTCAGCCCCGATTTCCATTTGGACACCAGCGAGTATGATGACTTTGCTGCACGCGCAGTAGACGGCATCGCCTACAAGAACGGTGAAATTCGTTTGATGGACGGCACGCTGGTTGCTACTAACGGCTGGAGCATTGGACGCAACTCCAAGAGCTATGCCTCTAAATACTACATCCCCGGCGACAACACTTCCTATTGGAAGAGCCGCAGCCAGGACGTGTTCGGTATTAACGAAATTCCGGTAATGATTTACTTTGACAAGCAGGGCGCAGCCCAGATGATTGTCATGAAGCCCTGCGGTAACCTTATGGGCGGTACAAAGATCACTTCCAGTGCTACATGTCATGCCCTGAATGCTGAACAAAGCAGCAGTAACCCGAATAAGTACGGCTTTAACACCAATGCTACGTTCGCTGGTAACGCCAAGTTCCAGAAAGTCGTTTACCACTTTAGCGACACTGGCGAGAACATCGAAAAGAGCAGCTTGGATGCTACCGTTGACCACATTTTCACTAAGTCCGCAGACGTTACGGTTACAGTTTATGCCACCGTTCCCGGCGGCAGCGTGATCACGACCAACTGTGTTAAGCACATTACCTATGTACCCCCCAAGGCTGTTTGTACTGCTTTGGTGGCCAGCGCCCTGGACGCCAAGAAGCAGCAGTTCCGCTTTACTATCAAAGTGGCTACCGACAAGTACACCAGCGTTAAGAACGCCGACTACACCGTAGACAAGACTGCGACCACCACAAACGTGACCACTAAGGACGCTAACGGCAATATCTACAAGGACTACACCTTTACGGACAGTAAAGAACACCTGGTGACAGTTACCGTCAGGTTCACTACCCTTGAGGGCGAAAAGACTGACGTAAACTGCCAGGCTAAAGTTACCTCAGAGAAGACACCGATGTGTACAGTGCCCGGTCACGAAAACGAACCCCCTGATTCTCCGACCTGCGGTTACTGCAAGCCTGGTATCCCAATGGGTGACGACCGCTGTAAAGAACAGCCCCAGGTATTAGGCGCCAGCACAGCCGTGCTAGCCAACACCGGTCCTGGTGATGTCTTCGGACTGTTCGCCGGCACCAGCATCCTGGGAGCGTTAGGACACAAGTTCTACGCCAAACGCCGCAACCGTAAGGCTGCCAGCCGCGATTTGTAAACGGCGCACAGGGTGGAATACGCTAATCTGTGGATAAGCATTAGTCATATTCTCAAGAATATGCTACAGTAAATCCGAATGAGCATTGACTGACCGCTCTAACTCGAAAATCCCCCGAAGCTTTACGGGGGATTTTCTTTTTACCCCTGTTATGGTAAAATAGTACAGTTCAGCGTCGTGGCGCGCAGACCAAAACGGTCCCATCGTCTAATGGTTAGGACACCGGGTTTTCATCCCGGCAACCGGGGTTCGAATCCCCGTGGGATCACCATAAGAGATTTTTCATCTTTCAGCAGCTGAAAAAACGGATTCACCCCTGTAAAAAGGGGTGTTTTTGTGTTTCGAAACTGCAAATCATCGTAAGTTGGCGTTCGGTCAAAAATTGCCTTAAAAAGGCGTGCTTTTTTGATTGGGTCAATCTGTTGAATGACTAATTGGTCAAGGTTTTCTACGAAATGTCTAGCCCTCGCTAGAATGCGCTCCAAATCGGCGGGTCGGGCGGCCTCTTTACGCTCTTTTTCCTGCGTCAAAGCTTCGATTTGTTTCTCTAATCTCACAAGATCATCCTCCATAAATTTAATTGTTGTTGGCGACGACAGCACGCGGATTTTGTCCAGCGTATTGGCAACATCCTTCTGAAGCTCCGCAATACGCTCAGCAAGATCCTGGATATCTTCTAGCTGGCCTTGATTGCGTAGGTTCCATTCGCTGCGTATGACGTCCAAAACGAAGTCTAAGCGCTCCTGCGGCACCTGCAGGTTGCGTACAAAGTTTGCGACGCTGGCTTCCAGTTTTTCTTTGGAAATGCGGTAATAATGTCCGTGGTTAGCGCAATGATATGCAGGATAATATTTACCGTTACGACCGCGCGAGGAACTGGCAGATAACGGATTGCTGCATTCAGGACATAAGATATGCTTGCGGAACGGAAAGTCGGGGTTGCGGCGGCCTTTGTCCACCAAGTGCTCGGCTGGGCGTTTGGTGTGAATCTTTAGATCGCCCTCGTCGTTTTCTATGATCATCTTCTTGCCTTTATGTGCTCGGTTGAAAGTTTCGATAGAAACAAGCCCTTTGAAGGCGCAATGAACCGGCCTGTCGCCTGTCCATTTTTCGACGTTTACGCCCGCATAAATCGGATTAAGCATTAACTTTTGCATTGCCTTGACGGTCAAAGGCTCTCCGCCTAGTTTTTTTATGATCTTGGTGCGGTCTTTTGGGTCGCGCTTGTATTGCACCCTTGTCGTAAAGCCAAGGCTATTAACCTTTTCAACGATTTGTTTATCCGTGAAGTGCTTTGTCCGCATATCAAACATCATAGTCATATACTTGGATTCGGTGGGGTGCGGTTTTAGGACGCAGCGCTTACCGTGCTTCGTTTCGATCTTTTCACTCACAAAGCCATACGGCGGTCGGCGCATCCAATAGCCCATTTGTGTGTAGCGAATTTCCGCGCCAATTACGCGGCTCATAATGTCACGCAGCTCGTCCTTGGCTCGCTCAGCCTCCAAAATCTCAGATTTCTTGCTAGGCGAATACTCGCTCCATTTGTACTTAAACCCGAGATGGTCGAGCGTATTGACCTTTTCGCTACTGATTACTCCGTAGGTATCAATCAGGGTAACGCCGTACTCGTCGAGTTGCGCCTTAAGGTCTTCGTAGATGCGCGAGCCGCCGCGCGTAAAGCGGTCAATAGACTTGATTATGAAAAACTGGATGTTGTTTTTCGGGTTTTTGCAGTAATCGATTGCAGGCTGCATCGGCTGGATATCTTTGGAGCCGGATTCCATGAAGGAAAAATATTCTTTGACCTCCATACCCCGCATACTGGCAAAGCGCTCTATTTTGTTATGCTGGTCTTCGGGTGAATCGCCATCTCTGCCTTGCTTGTCGGTTGATACGCGGATTGCGCCGACTGCATTTTTGTTGGTGAGTTTTGGCGGCATCTTATCTCCTTCGTTCCTACGCCTGCGCTGCTTCTAAACTAATAACTTCAAGAATAATGTCCGCCAAAATCGCTATACGCTCTTCATCTGATATGGCTGAAGTGCCGTACTCGCCTAAAACATTTTTGGATTCATTAGCGTTCATAGATTACCCTCTGATATACTGAAAACTATTAGTGATAGTAATACCTATATTCTATTACTATCACTAATAGTAAACAATGCTTTTGGTGTTGTATTATGCACTTTTTTATTCAACTTCGCTGTTGAACCTTTACGCCTTTCCTTACCTCTATTATTTACTATTACTCTCTATCCCTTTACTATATATAAATATATAGAAGAAAAAGACTAGGTACATATGGAACAGTTTAATTGTCGGATAACAGCATAAAAGAAGTGTCTATGTAAGTGAACGTATGGATAAAATTGAGACGAAACATAGAAGAAAATTAAACGAAGACCAAGTACATGTCTTGGAACTTCTATATAAATTTAGATTTGGCAGTAATGATCTGTTTGCTAAATATTTTGGCAAGAAGGACAGATCATTTGTATTTAAGCGACTTACAATCTTGCTAGAACAAGGACTGATCGGCAAACGCTTTGACAGTAGCTATCGGATTCAGGGCAAGCCAGCAGCCTATTATTTGCTGCCAGACGGGGCAAGGCGATTGCCGGAATATCGCTCCGAAGATGACGCGGATGAAATAAACATCAAGGGTATCTACAAAGACAAAACCGTCTCCGAGCAGTTTGTTGCTAGGTGTCAGGATATATTTGCGCTCTACAACCAGCTAAAAGCAGTATATGGGGATAAGCTCGTATTCTCCACCAAGAGCGACCTCGCTCCATACGATTACTTTCCAGAACAATCACCGGACACCTATTTGCGACTCGAAGCAGAAGATAGCGACCTAGAGTTCTTCTTGCTAATTCATTACAGCCACCAACAATTCTTTGCCGCCATCCGAAGGCTACAATACTACATTAAATACCAGAGAAGCGGTGACTGGGACGAGGGCAAAACAGATTTCCCGGCACTTGTCATGGTTTTTGAATCCCAAGCAGATCAAAAACGCTTCCATAAAAAGATATCTAGGATTATGCGCGAAGCGCCAGAAGACATACTGCTATACACCGTAACGTTGGACGATCTAAGGGCAATAACCGAACCCGATCAGGAACTTTTAAGGTCTTACCACGACCCGGAAGGGCTGTATTCTTTTCTGGACGCGTGATCACAAACGACACCTACTGGGCAGTTTACCGTCATACCCAGGACGCACACCTAGTCTTGCAACACCTCTGCCCAATCAACACGAGCAAACGCCGCATTGATCAAATCGGCTAAAAGCCCTGATGATGCAAGCTCATCTTTAAGCCATTCCGCCTGGTCACGAATATCACCTGACTGCTTTTTTGCTTCGAGCAGTAATTCGTAGCTCACCTGGTCGTTATTCAACCACAAGCTAACCAACCACGTCTCGTAATTACTCCACCCGTTATATCCTGTCAATTCACTCATAATTTAATCTCCTTAAAAAACTTACTTAAAGCAAAACCCGGAAGCCGCTATCGACTCCCGGGCAAACAAAAACGAGCAAGTTCTAATACTCGCTCGCAAGCATAATGGTCAAAACCCGTCTGCATTCCTTCGTCAACGGATTGCACCAATACTTTAACGCCTGGTCGTAATAATCTATTTTCCAGAATACTTTCTCCCCGTGCCATAACACGCAGCCAAAATCATGTTCGCCGTGGGGATCATTCGACTCATTAAACCTGTCAAATTCACGAACCGTTTCCAACAAATCCACCACGTCATCAAACGCCTGCACACCTACAGTCAGCGTAATACCCCAACCACTTTTGCGGAACTCATCGTTCAACCCGGCAATCTTCTTTGCAATCTCTCTCGCTTCTTCGTTCATTTCAAACCTCCTGAAATATTTTTTGATTTGCTTTCTGAGCGAATCGACCTTCCCGCTCACAGCCGGGGCAAGGGGTAAATTGGACAAGCCAAGGTGGAGCACCCAACGTCTGAACGACCTTGGGTTGGCCGATTTACCCCTTACAATGAAGAGGCAGTGGGAAGGTTAAACCTACAAAGTCACAGAGAATTACTGGATAAAGCTGAGAATGGCTTCTGATATCCACCAATACTCTAGCTCCGGAGAAGCCTGCCGCGTTATGACCAGAGTGTATACCCGTTTAGTCCCTTTGCTAGTCTTTTGTATGAGCCTGAGTCTTAATGACTGAAATCCATAATGTACCGGGAATCTCTTGTGTTTTTGGTAGATATCTCTAAAATGGAATATGATGAGTGAAGAATTAACGCAAAGAGGCTTGCATGAAAAAGGACTTGCACTTGGTGAGTATGAGTACTTTCCTTTAATTGCGACGACTCTTGGTCAATATCAAAAAGCGAAAATAATACCAAATATTGATTACGGCAAGTACTCCACGCGTAAGCCTGACGGTCTCATTGTGCAGAGAGCTGCAAGACAGGAGCCTAGAGTTTATGCCGTGTTAGAATTCAAGAAGCCGAGTGAATTCCAAACAGATAAGCAAAAGACCGAGGCGGTTGAACAGTGTAACGATCTTTGTCAGGTTCTTGGCGCAAGAGTTGGGGTTATAACTGATGGTATTGTAACTTTTTGGATTAATCCCAACGCTGCAGACGAGAAGAATAATTATGTCGATCGCACGACCGGTATTAAAAGAAGTTTCTCGTACATATTAAATGACGATAAACAGAGGCTGCAACAAAGATTCCATATAAGTGAGGTAAGTCAGTCAGACCCAGAAAAGTTAGACCAAGAGTCGAAGAATACTTATTCTATCCTTAAGCGGATATTTGGAGAGATAAACAATAATTGTTCCTCTCTCCAGGCAACGCAGAGAACTGACCCAACTCCACTCGCCAGAAGCGTATGGCAGAGTATTTACATAAGCACTAAGGACAACCCGACCGCCTGTCTGTATAACGTTGTGGAGATATTTATATTCAAATTCTTGAGTGACTTAGGTGTGCTAAACGATACCTACAGTTTTAGTAACCTTCTTGAGATGTACAAGGCCAATAACAACGATGCTGTCTTAAATCATTACGCAAGAATTTGTAGACCACGTATTAGAGAACTATACCCTGCGGGCAGCAACTCAACGACCATTATTAATGGCACTATTTTCGTAAATAAAGACGGCTCTCCTGTTTATTCGCAGTCGACACTCTTTAAGGACACGGTCGAGAAGTATGCAAAGTTTGGTGACCTTAGGCATATCGAGAAAGAGTTCAAGACTAAGTTATTTGAAACTTTCTTAAAGCAGAGTAAAGACAAGAGTAAGTTGGGTCAATTTTTCACTCCACGGAAGGTTGTTAAAGCAATCGTCGAGATGGCCGACACCGACAAGGCTCGGTTCATTTGTGATCCGTTTTGCGGAGTAGGAGGATTTGTTCTCGAACCGTTACAGGTTTCCACTGATCTGACTAGAAAATTCACGCCGTACAATAACCGGATTAATTCACCGGTTAGGCTACTCGGTTATGATACTGGACGCGAAGATAGTGATGAGCAGAAGCGAACAATCATATTAGCTAAAGCAAACATGTTGATCTATCTCTCGGATCTGATAGAAGAGAACCCCGGACTGAGCAGTGAGTTTTCGAAGCTCATCAATGCGTCGTTCTCATTCTTGTCTAACTCAAATCTTGGAACTCTTGCAGAAAAGTTCAAAACAGAGGAGGAGAAGCCCGACCTAATCCTAACCAATCCCCCGTATATTACAAGCGGTGTTACTACCATACGCAAACAAATTGAAGAAGAGGGACTGAGTGACTATTATGTCAATAGCGGTAAAGGCGTAGAAGGGCTTAGTTTAAAGTGGATCGTGTCTAACCTGCGCAGAGGAGGTTCTGCGTTTGTAATTCTGCCTGATAGTATATTTAATGTATTCGCAAATCAAACATTACGAGAAGAACTTCTTAAAGAATGCGTTATAAATAGTATTATATCCTTGCCGGTAAAGACTTTCTTCAATACTCCTAAGAAGACATACATTCTCTCTATAACAAAAAAACAAGATCCGACACAAAGACAGTTAACCCCAGTATTTACTTACTTAGTCTCAAATATCGGCGAAACGCTTGACATTAACAGATTCGGAATTGAAGATAACGATCTCGACAAAGCGAAGAATCTCTTCAACCAGTTCAAGGGCAGTCCAAATAATTTCATTACTGATGATCCTCGCTGCAAGCTACAGCCTATTGATAAATTTCACGAAGAGAAGTACTGGATTATCGATAAATGGTGGACCAAACAAGAAAGAGTGGATTTAGACGTTATTGAAGCGGAAGAGATTGTAACGGTCGATGAGTTCAAGACAATGCTTAACGACTTTTCTGATAAGTTAGACAGTTATAAAAAAGCCCTTGAGGTGTTGTAGTGGTGCCAAATAAGACTTTCTGTAGGGTCCCCATTGGAGAAGTCTTTGACTTCCCGGAGACAAACTCTAAAATTACCAAAAAGTTTTGCAATGCTCACAAGGGGCCTATACCCGTCTATGCCTCCTCTAAGAGCGAGACATCGACCCTTGGCTCTATCCAGGAGAGTATTCACGGTGTTAAATACTACGAAGACTGTCTGAGCTGGAATAGAAATGGTTCAGTAGGCTATGTATTTTTTAGGGACCACAAGTTTGCAACAAATGAAGATCATCGAGCAATGATAGTAAAGCCTCAGTACAAAGCTTTTTTGAATAGGCTTTACCTAAAGTTTGAGGTGGAGCGGCAATTGTTATTGAACGGGTTCTCGTACTTAGATAAGTGTGGTGTCGGAAAGATTAAAGAAGTGGATATCTTTATACCGATAGACCCTAGTGGCATTTTTGACGAAGCCGAGCAGGCTAGGTTGGCGAACCAATATATAAGAGTTGAACAAATCAAAGACGAGTTAGCAACAGTTTTCAATAAGATTGACGAAGTCAATATTAGTATGTCCTACCGTGGGCCTGTAGCTCCTTTTAGTCTAGATGAATTATTTTACATAAAAAAAGGCAGCTCTAAATATACACAGAAGTACCTACATAATAACCGGGGTCCCTACCCTGTTTACTCATCTCAAACATTGAGGCAGGGCGAGTTCGGGAAAATAGACACCTACGATTTTGAAGAAGAATGCTTTACGTGGACAACGGATGGCGTTTACGCAGGAACAGTGTTTTATCGAAATGGTAGGTTTTCGGTTACTACTCATTGTGGCGTTTTACTTGTTAGGCCAAAATACGAGGGTTTAATAGATTTTCGATATTTGAGATTTAAGTTGAACGAACTGTTGCAGAGTAGTACCTTGGGCGAAGGTGCAAATAGACGCGTAGGCGTTGAACGCATGAAGGAGCTGTCTGTTGACTTGCCAGTTGATCTTTATGGCAAGCCCAACTTACTCCAACAACAAGAAATCGCCGAAAGGTACGAAAAGGTTTATGAGGTAAAGGCACGACTTCAAGTTAACTACCAGCACCTTATTGATTCTAAAGTTGGTGTCATCGATGAGGCATTAATAAGTATTTCAGATGCAAACTTAGGGCATGACCTATCTATATGATTCGCGTGGCTCTCGAATCTCCTTTCGCGGGCGATATAGCAAAGAACATCGAATATGCACGTAAGTGCATGGCGGATTGTTTGAAGCGCGGTGAAGCTCCGCTCGCTAGCCATCTTTTGTATACCCAAGATGGGATCCTGGATGATGACATTCCAGAAGAGCGAGCATTAGGGATAGAAGCTGGCTTTGTGTGGGGTGAACAGGCCGAAAAAGTTGTTGTTTACCAAGATCTTGGTATTAGTGGCGGCATGCAACTTGGTATTGATAAGGCTACCGTCCGCGGTATTCCCGTAGAGTATAGAAATCTACTGTAGGAACAGCCATCATCTATCTCATGTCGTAACTTTCATTTGTACCCAAATGGAAGTTGACTTGTTTTTACCCGGAAAAACAAGTTTTGTTGCCTCGTGATATCCTAAAGCTTGAGCTCGGCGTTTATTTTACTCTTCCGGTGTTTCTTGGTTTCCGCGATTGATTTGCTCTTCTGCGGTAAGTAGTTTTTGGTTGTTCGGGTTGAGCTTGCTTGGTTTCTGGTTTTGGCTCGGGTGGGACGTACTTCTTTGCGTAGTTTTTGCGGGAGGCGGCTTTGGCGCGTTCGGCGGTTTCCGTATTGCCTTCGCCCTCAGGGAGGAGCGTTATGCCCGAGAACGGCTCATGAACTTTTTGTGCCGAGATGCGCATATAAAAGTTGTAAGCCGGCAGACTGGCTATTTCGCCGCTTTCTATGTGGGACTGGAATTGCGGCAACAATACTTTCTCGTCGTCGGGGTTACCTGTGCGGAAGCAGATCATGTTGCCGGCGTTGCTCAAGATTGTTCCTAGCACGTCTTTGTCGTCTTGCTGCGAGGTGGTTTGCTCGGCCATTGTTAGCGCCAGTTTGTATTTGCGGGCTTCGGCCAGCATTTGGGCGAATGACGGGGTGGCGAAGTTTTGGAATTCGTCGACATACAGGTAAAACGGCTTGCGTTCGGATTGCCGGATGCGGCTGCGCCTGTAGGTGGCAAGTTGTATCATGGTTAGCGTTGCGATACCAAACAGCTCCGAAGTGTCCTCGCCAAGATCACCTTTGGAAAAGTTGCAGATCAGGATTTTGCCGGAGTTCATAATATCCTCAAAGTCGATGGTGGACTTCGACTGTTCCAACACGCGTTTTGCAGCGGCGGAGCGCTGGAAGCGACTGATCTTGGTCGTCACGCCCGCGGACATTTTAACGCGCTGCATTTCACCCGCTTTGCCTAATTCTTCTTGCCAAAAGTCTTTTAGGTCATCATCTTTCAACTGTGCGATAACTTGTTTGCGAAACTCCACATTGCGCAATAGCTTGAGCGCCGTAAATAACGTTGCGCCCTCTATGGTAAACGCTGTGTGGACGGCGTTTCGCAAAACGTCTTCTATGCGGTGGCCGCCTTCGCCTTCCGTGGAGAAGGTTTTGCGGAATAGCGAAACGATAGATTCTGCCACACGATCCCTAGCCCGCAACGTGTCATTTTCGTTCAGACCAGGTGGCAACTCTAGCAAGTTTAGCCCAATCGGATAATCCAGATCATCGGGGTTGAAGTAAATAACATCGTCCAGCCGCTCTTCTGGAATGTGTTCCAACAACATTTCGGCCATGTCGCCGTGTGGGTCAATGACAGCCACGCCACGCCCAGCCTTAATGTCCTGCAAAATAGCATATTGCAACAACGTGGTTTTGCCGCAACCGGTAGCACCAATAACAAACATGTGCCGCGCCCGTTCCTCTGCCGACAACCCAATATAGTTTTCCTCGCCGTGGTGTTGGTTGTAGCCAAGGATAACGTCGAATTCACCGTTCTTGATAGTTAGCGGTGCAGGCAACGTGCGGCTACTAGACTTAGCTATGCCCTCGGTCTTGATCTTGCCAAACGGGAAGTGATAAATGCTGGCTAGCTCGGAAGCCGCAAAAACATTGGAGTCAAAAACAAAGAATGATGGCATACGCCGCCGGAGCTTGAACATACCGATCTTTTGCCCGAGCCAATCGGGGTACAGCTTTGGTACATACAGGCTTTGGGTGCTCACCGAGTTGAGCGGAGCGAGTGAACTCGTGACGCCCGAAGCCAACTCGTAAAGCCGGGAGCTGCTTTCTGCCGAAACCAATATGCGGATATCTGTCTTAAAAAGCGGCTGGTTTAGCTTGGCTAGTACGCTCGCAAACACTTCTTGCTGGGCTTGGGTTAGCTCTGGCTCCTCACGGTTTACAAATAAAGAAACGACGAGCAGCACCACCAACAGGGATGTGGTAGCTTTTAAATCGTTGGTAATTAGGCCGTACAAAACGGCGATTAGCCATACCCATATTGGGCGGCTGAATATAAAGTGGCTCAATTTACCGTCAAGGACCGCATAGCCGGTGCTTTCGATTTTGCCGCGAAGCCTGCTCGTCCAGTACGAATGATGGGGCGCGAGCACGAGCTGCATAATCATCTTTTCGCCTGGCTTGAGCTTTGTCATCGCCCCTGCAATAAATGTAACTGGGTCGCTTTGGCTAAGTTCCTCCTGAGCCTGCAATGGGTAAGCATAGTGGCTAGTTTGTTTTATCTCGAATACGCGGGAGATTTCAGCGGCGCTTATATCATCCGGCAAATCTGATGGTTCAAAAACGCGAAACTGTGCCTCTGGCAAATACGATGCAAGCTGGCGTTGCAACGTGGCGATATCCTGGGAGTAGGCGCGGATAAGATAGCGAATGCCGTCTTGATGTGTCGCGTCCATCTCCAGCGACATAACTTCGTTTTTGCCAATAAGCCGTCGCAAGATGGCAAATAACTGCTGCGTGGCAAGTGGCGACTTTTCGGATTGCTGCGGCGGCGTAATCTCCAAAATCGCATGCGCCTGGTCGCGCATCTTCCAAAAACTCCACATACCCCTAAGCGCGGTCCAAGCTGGCTCCACAACCCAGCGATAAACCAAATACGCAACAGACACCAAAAGCACAACACTAAGCAACCTTTCAAAAAGGCTATGACCTAAGAAATTCAGAATAGCATCCGGCAAAAGCATAATCTTGTAATAATTCTGTAAATATACAAACTAATAGTAGCGGAAAGATAACAGAGGAGCAAATTGCGCCGGTGCGCAGCAGGGATATAGCTTTACAGAGACGATTTACGGTATCATAAGATACATGAAGATTGTCTCTACAAACCCATCGCGTAATTACGAAATCCTTGGTGAAGTTGAAGCTGCCACCGAACAAGAAGTAAAATATGCTGTGGCTAAAGCTCGCGCAGTTCAACCAGCTTGGGCGGCCATAACGCAAGTTGAACGCAATAAAGCGGTCGCCTCTTTCGCTCAGGCGTTCAAAAACCGTGCCGAAGAGCTAGCCCAAACCATGTCTAAAGAAATGGGCAAACCCATCATCAGCTCCCGCGCCCAAGTTGCTGAGGCTGTGAATTACTTTAACGCCTACATTGAGATGGCCGAAAAGGCCCTAGCCCCAGAAATTGTTTTTGAAAACGAAACCGAACGTCACCATCAAGTTCGCGAGCCACTCGGTATGGTGGCTTGCATAGCACCCTGGAACTTTCCGGCGCTTAACGTGCCGTGGCAAGCTGGCCAGCCCCTTACTGCTGGCAATGCCGTAATCTACAAACCGTCCGAAGAAACCATTCTGTTCGCAAAACTGCTTGCCGAAATCGTAGCCGAGTCTGACCTGCCGGAAGGCGTATTCACGGTACTTCTGGGTGACGGAACTGTGGGCGAGCAATTAGTCCAACAACCAGTGGACGCCATTTTGTTCACTGGCAGTACACGTACCGGACAACGCATTACTGAACTAGCGGCAAAGACCTCTACGCGTGTCCTGACGGAAATGGGTGGCTCTGCTCCCGGTATCGTTTTTGAAGATGCCGACGTTCCTGCGATTATAGATACCATCTACGGCATGCGCTTCGACAACACTGGCCAATTCTGCGATAACCTCAAGCGCCTGATCGTCCACGAAAGCAAGCTGGATGAAGTGCTGGCGGAACTAAAACGAGTAAACGCAACCAAAAAAGTCGGTGACGCTGTTGACGAAACCGTAGATTTTGGCCCGCTTGTAACCAAACGCCAGCTTGACCTCCTTGAGAGCCAAATGCAAGACGCCATAAACAAAGACGCAAGCATTGTCTTCGGCGGCAAACGACCCGACGGGCTAGAGGGCGCCTATTACGAGCCGACAGCACTCACCGGCATAACTTTCGACATGCGCGTGTGGCAAGAAGAAGTATTCGGTCCCGTGCTGCCAATCGTGACGTTCAAGACCGAAGAAGAGTCCATTGGGTTTGCCAACAACACCATCTACGGCCTTGGTGCATTCGTATTCACGACAGACAAAGAACGTTATTTTCGTGTTGCCAAGCAGCTCCAAGCTGGCGACATCGCCCACAATAACGCGCTATATTACAGCACCAAAAGCCCGTTTGGCGGCTATAAAAAGTCTGGCAATAGCCGCACTTGTGGTACTGCCGGGTTCCATGAAGTTACACAGATTAAGTTGATTGCTGAGGAGAAATAATACATGAGACAAATCGTTTTCCTAGGTACTGGCCACGGAATGCCAACGATGTCTGCCTGCACCTCACTTTTGCTGGAAGATGGTACAAGCAATCTGCTGCTCGATACCAGCGGCGGTCATGAAATTCTAAAAGCATTCCGCAAAGCAGGTAAGAACCCCGCCGACATTAAAAATATCTTCATCAGTCACTGGGATAGCGATCATATTCTTGGCATTGTGCCAATGATTTCGCATTTTTATGGCCGACCATTCTAAGCTATCGCGCACTATTTACTGCTCTAAAGACGTGAAAGCGGCGATAGAAGCCATTTTTTCTTTCACCTCAAAAAAACACCTGGAAAGAACCAGCGAGTTTGTGCACTTTAATATTGTTCAAGATGGTGATGAGCGCCAAATTAACAATTGGCAAGTTGCGTTTTTTGATCTAGCCAGCGGCAAGACACCGCAGCTAGGGTGCACGGTACAGTTTGCCGACAACAAGAAGCTTGCATTTACTGGCGACGAGCCGCTCCAAAAGCATTGCTTGCCATTTGTAGATGGTTGCGATGTTTTACTCCATGAAGCATTTTGCACAAACGCCGACACAGAACGTTTTAAGCCATACGAAAAGCACCACAGCACCGCTAAAGATGCCGGGCAGAGTGCCATCTCAGCCAATGCAAAAATGTTAGCTCTTTTCCATATGGAAGATGAAACCTTGGATAATCGCAAGCAAGCCTACGTGGCAGATGCAAAAGCCAGCGGATTCACTGGTGAGATATTCGTACCGATAGACGGCGATAGGTTGGAGTTTTAAGATGAGTTCACTCCCTGTAGATATCGTATTGCTCCCATCTGACGAATTAGCCCAAAAGGCTGTTGCGGCCAGTAAAGTTTTGCAACAGCAAGGTGCGCTTGTTGAGCTAAACCTAGCAACCGGCCCATTCCCGCATGCCTCGCTCTATATGACCCAGCTCAAAGCCGAAGACTTGGACAAAGCAAAAGAGATACTTGCGGACATTGCCGCCAAAACACCAGCATCTGAGCTCAAATCAACTCGCTATTTCCAAGAAGAGCGCTATATAGACCCTGAATATGAACGAACTGCTGATCTGGCCAACCTGCAAATGGCCGTAGTTAACGGTGTAAATTCAATCCGCGATGGCATGCGCGCAAAAGACAAAGCCCGTCTGCCAGAAACAACCGGCGTTGTGCGCGAAAACCTAGAAAAGTACGGCTACCGCGGTGTCGGCGAACTATTTCGTCCGCATATGACCCTTACCCGTTTTGCGGACAACAAAGAGATTGATACATCTACGCTACCGAACGCCAGTGAATTCAGTGGTCAGTTTGTGAAGCTTGGTTTATTTGAGATGGGTGACAACGGCACGTGTGTCCGCAAGATTGCGGAGTTTGAGCTAGGAGGTAACAAATGACAAACGCCATAATCCTCCACGGTACAGGCGGCACGCCAGAAAGCAACTGGTTCCGTTGGCTGGAAGCCGAGCTACAAAATCGAGGCATGCAAGTATTTTTGCCAGCTCTGCCAAACACACAACAACCGAGCTTACGAGATAACCTAGATTTTATCCATGCCAACTGTCCGTTTAAGATCAACGAAGAAACACTCGTTGTCGGTCATTCTAGCGGCGCAATCTTAGCGTTAATCTTGGCGCAAGAAAATCCTTCACCAGTCTGCGGAGTTGTCGCCGTATCCGTCTTCCATGACAACTCGCTCAAGTGGGAGGCACTCAACAAGTTGTTCGATACTGACTTTGACTGGCAAAAGATCCGCGCAAAAGCTGGCAAGCTTCTCTTTATCCATTCTGACACCGACCCGTACGTTCCGCTAGAACAAGCTCAATATGTCGCCGATAATTGCGGAGCAGAGATGCTCGTCATCTCCGGCCAAGGCCATTTCAACCTAGAGCAAGGAGACCACTACAAGCAGTTCCCAAAATTGCTAGAGATCATGCAGGAGAAGCACTATGTTTAAAGTCGTCCGCGCATCAGAAGGCACTGTACGCCAGATAGCCGACAACAAAACAGCCACCAATTTAATCACTAAAGACATTTACTCAGAAGTATCCCTAGCTACCACCGAGGGTAAAGATTATTACGAAGCGGAAACCTCGCCATACAACCGTATCTACTACGTCCTGGAGGGTGAACTGGAGATAACCGTAGGCGACGAATTTAGCAAATTACAAAAGGGCGACACTTGCTTCATCGGCAAAAATACACCTTACGAAATGCGCGGCACATTCAAATCTGTCGTCGTAAACTCGCCAGCATTTGGAACTAAATCATGAAGCTACTACTAACAGCCGAATCAATCCATAACAAAACTATTGCCAATGCTCTGCGAAGCCTGCTAGGCAAGCCATCCAAAGAATGCTCGCTTGTCTATATTTCTACTTCTCAGAACGCGGCAAAGGGCAACAAAACTTGGTTTGTAGAGAACCTAAACGACGCGTTTAATATTGGCTGGAAGTCGTTTGAGATCATCGATGTTGCCGCCATGATAGACCTACCTAAGAACATGTGGTGGGGTCGATTGGAGTCGGCTGATGTCATATTTATGGGCGGCGGCGCGAACTTTTACCTGGGCTATTGGTTGGAAAAGTCAGGCATCGCAGCCGCGTTGCCACGCTGGCTAGAAACCAAAGTTTACATAGGTAGCAGCGCTGGCAGTATGATATTAACCCCGAGCCTAGTAACAGCATCAAAACCCATGGAGCAACTTGCCAACGATGATGAAATAGATATGAAATCTATGGGCCCAGAGGGCCAGCGCTCGGCGTCAGCCTTAGGAATTGTCGACTTCCTGATTCGCCCGCATTATACGTCGCCAAACTACCCCTACATTACAGATGGAGTCCTGCAAAAAGCCGCAAATCTTGGAGGGCGATCACTGTATGCGATAGATAACGACACGGCCATCGCTATTGATGGCGATGTCGTCAAAGTCATTTCTGAGGGGCAATGGAAGAAGTTTGAGGCAAACTCATAATGACTAAGCATATAATCATCTACTCTCACGGCTTTGGTGTTCGCAAAGACGACCGCGGATTATTTACGGATATTGCTGCCGCGCTACCAGGCTACGAACACATCATGTTTGATTACGGTACGTTTAATGAAGCTGATAACACTCTCACAATCCCGTCACTTTATGACCAAGCCGATAAATTAAAGCAGAAAATTGCCGAAGTTCGCTCGCAAAACCCAAACGCGACCATCGACCTAATTTGCCACTCGCAAGGTTGCATAGTCGCATCTTTGATAAAGCCAGAAGGCATCCGCAAATTTATCTTCACCGGCCCGCCAGCCACACTTAACGTTGACCGCATGTTAGATCTATTTGCTAACCGACCAGGTTCCAAAGTTAATCTGGACGGCATTTCTTGCCTCAAACGAGCCGATTTCAGCACCACAAACGTATTGCCCGAATACTGGAAGAGTTTAGAAAATATCAATCCCATAGATCTGTACAATGTCGTTGTCAGGATTGCGCCCACAACACTTATTAACGCCACCAAAGACGAGATCATTGACAGCCTGGACTTCAGCGGCATCTCGCCAGAGATCAAGATTGTTGAAATAGAAACTGGGCATAATTTTGAAAACGGAGGCCGCGAAAAACTAATATCCACAATCCAGGAGGAGCTACGCAATGACTAGCCAGCGAATTGTTGTCGTGAACGACCAAGATGAAATTATTGGTCACATAGAACGCGGTACGTTAAAGCGGGAAGATATTTACCGCGTATCGGCACTGTGGATTACTAATTCTAGCGGAGATATTTTGCTTGCGCAGCGTCATCACACCAAGAAAAACCACCCGAGCAAATGGGGACCTGCCGTTGCCGGAACAATAGATAAAGGTGAAACATACGACGAAAACATCGTCAAGGAAGCTGAGGAAGAAATCGGTCTAAAGAAAATTCAGCCAGAAAAGAAGCAAAAAATCCGCGTGACTGGCGAACGCAATCACTTCACGCAATATTACAAATTAACCATAGACAAACCGGCCGATGATTTCGTAACCCAAGAAGATGAAGTCGAACAAGTCAAATGGTTCACGCGCAAGGAGCTAGAACGCGAGCTGCGAGAAAACCCAGATGATTACCTGCGTGGCATTCCGTGGTGTTTGGAGAACTTATGAGCAGTAGCGCTTCTTCTAAAATAATCCTCTACATGGCCATATCCGCCGATGGTTATATAGCTGGCCCCGACGGCGAGACACCCTGGAGCGATGCAGAATGGGAGGCCTTCCAGGCGTTTGTAAAAACCTGCGACGTAGTTTTGCCTCGGTCGGAAGACCTAACGAGATCATGCATAAGGACGGCGACTTTATTGAAGGCCCAGAATATATTGTTGTCACGAATAACCCTAATATTGATACCGGCGCTTTCTGCAAAACCAGCGTCAAAACCAAAGATGATCTACCGAAAGTTAAACGCCTGGGCATAATCGGTGGTGGCGATCTTAACGGCAGACTGGCTAAACTCGGTGCTATTGATGAAGTAATCCTAGATATTGAACCGATCACGCTAGGCTCGGGTATACGGCTGTTTGGAGATCATGATATACGACTTAACCTAGAGCTTGCAAAATCGCGGCGTATTGGCGAGGGCACAGTGCAGAATCATTACACTATCGCCAAGGAGAAGACGAATGCATAAAGATGCCCACAAAAATGCCGGGCAAGCAATACAACGTGCCTGGCAGCAAAAAGACACCAGCCTTCTGGCGTCATACCTTGCCGATGATTTGGAATGGCACGAGGGCGTATTTGAAAAGCCTCTCACCACTAAACAGGCAGTTTTAGATTGCTGGGATGCAGAAGTTCCTGATCAAACTGATCTTGATATCCGAATTGAGCTATTGGACTTCGTAGACAACAGAAGCTACCACCGTTGCCGTGCAATTTGGCGAGACAAGCGTGGCAATCGTGAGGTAGATGCCATCTTTGTTATCCATCTAAACAACGAGGGTAAAATCATTTACTTTATGCCCTGGTACGAAAGCCCGCAAGCACATGACTGACACTCTCCAAATAATAAAAGTTAGCGCATCAGTTGGCGCCACGGCCATTGCCATCATCGCATACCTGCCGTACCTGCGGGATATGCTCCGAGGCAAATGCCAGCCGCATTTGTACACCTGGATCAGCATTTTTCTGGTCACTATTACTATTGCGTACATCCAACTTATCGGCGGAGCCGGTTTGGGGGCCGTGCCGACTATCATTGGATCGGTCATTAACGGGGTTATACTTTTTTATTGTTTTAGGTTTGGCACTAAAGACGTAGTATTTATGGATAAGGTCTGTCTGGCCATATCCATCATCGGTGTGGCATCTTTTGCACTGCTAAGCAAGGAACCAATGATTTCACTGGCGATTGTGACTATAGCAGAGATTGCCTCGTTCATACCAACCTTTAGAAAAACTAGGAACGATCCATATTCGGAATCTCTGCCGAGTTATTATTTATTGATGCTTAAGCTGTCTCTAATCTTGGTTGCACTGGAGAATTACAATATGCTAACCGCCTCGTACTCGACACTATGGATAGCAGTGTTTGTAGTTTATCTTGGGGCAACGTACTATTGGCGATCAGGGGTAGCGAATAATCGAGAAGTAGTTGAGGTGGAATTGTGAAGCAAAAAATATTTCTATAATCACCAAAGAAGCGTGAAGTCCTGGCAAAACCTTCCTGGATAAAGATGCTAACAGATCTAAAAGCAGTCATGGAGGCAAATTGATGAAACCAATACGAATGCCAGGCAACATATGGTATTATTGCGGCCATGGACGGAATGACACAAGAAGAAGCGGAAGAATTCAACAGGCGGCTCAGCCAACTACCCCGTGGGGCGTCAGAGGTATTTGCCTATCCAACGAGGCAGAGGCTGAATTTAATAGCAAACCTTATTGTAGACAGAATCATCGAAGATCAGAAGAACGGCGCTCCGCTGCTTCGAAAAATCGAGCAACAGGAGCGAGACAGAAAAGCCGACAGTAAAAAATAGCGAATTTATCGCTATTTTTTCTATAGGCCTTTGAACAACTCTTCTATTTTTATACCCAAAGATTTTGCTAGGCTTTGCATTGTAGAAATGCGCGGCCATTGGCGGCCTTGTTCGATATAACTTACAGTCAAAGCTGTTACGTCCGCTTTTTCGGCGAGCGATTCTTGTGTTAAACCTTTGGCGCGGCGAACTTCGGCCAATCGCCTGCCGAATGCTGCTAAATATTTAGATTCTTTTGCATCTCTACTCATATGACCAGCGTATATAACTATGGGTGTTAGTAACACTTAGTACTACTAATAGTTTGACGTTTGTGTTATGTTTAATAACAGGTAAAACTATTAGAGATAGTAATAGAAATGGGCATAATAAATTTTGGCAATTATATACTTAACGTTACCAATCCTAAAATGTGTATTACTCCCCCTCTTTTTTAGGAGGCGGTGTTTGCCCCATTTTTTTAACAGCTTTATCGAAAGTTGTATCAACTTTAACCCGTTTTTCTGCCGATGCTGTCTTACTTTGATCTTGTTCTATCTGCTTTGCTGTTTTAGCTAATTCTTCATTTGTTGGTTTATCGATCATTGAAAGGTTGCCTCTAGAGCGGTTCTTATTTTTCAGTGCCACCACCGCACATAACACTATTTACAACTTTAACACTTGGCCGCTTGACCTACAAACCTATACATGGCTTATTATGCTAATCTACACATCACCACCAACGCCCCCTTCGGCATCAAAGCAGTAATAACATACAAATCCTCTCGCTTAAGTTCACAAGTTACGTACAATGTCTGGCATTCCGGCGCCCATTGCAGTAATTGCGCTGGTGTGGCTATGCAAACATCTGCCGGGTATATGTCTGCCGACCACTTGCAAGAAAATTGTAGTGTTTGCATTCGTACGACAACTTGGCCTAATTCGTAAATCCGTGTGGCGTTTAGAGTTTTGGCGGATTCCTTTTGTACCTTGCGTGCTAGTTTTAGCCATTGCTTGCGCAGCGGTGATAATAAGGCTATTGGATTGTCTGCAACAATAACAACCTTGCCGCAGGCCGTTCTGGTATACATGTGCCGTACTAGGTCTTTTGTACCTGGGTTTGCACCAAAAGTGTTTTCTTCAAGGATTAAATCTCGCATTGCGTCCACCGTAAATTAGATTGTTTGGCTCTTGGCCTAAATTCATAAACTTGCGACGTTGAATAGCCGTAAAATCCGCCCAACCAACGATAAGCTTTTCTACTTCGGATAAATGCGAAACGCAGGCGAAGGCTTGGTGGTCGTGACAGTCGAATAATCCGGCCGTGGCTTTGCCAAGCGACAAGGGGACGCCACATATTGCGCAGGTTTGCGACGGAGTAGTAAAATCGAGGAGTTTTGTAATCGCCATAATTATAATCTTAACAACTTGTAAAACCTTACTCTGTAAGAATAATACCTAAAGTCCAAAAGTTTGACAAGTTGTTTGTGTAACAATCTGTCAATATTACCTACGCTAGAGATATGATGAATTCGCAAGAAAAGAAATATCTACAAGCATTTGGTAAAAGATTGGCAGAAGTCCGCAAAAGCCGTGGGCTAACGCAAGAAGGCCTAGCCAAGATGCTAGACATTAGCGCAGTTTCGATAACATATCTCGAAACTGGTCGGCGTTGGCCAAGATTATTAACACTTCACAGAATAGCGAAGTGTTTGAAGGTGAATGTTGAGGATTTGTTTCGAGGGTTGAAGAACTAGCCGTAAGCCTGACTGAATACGCGAGCAATACTTTAGTTAGCAAATAATGTTTATAATATTTTAGGCAATTATACTTAAAATTACCAATTCTAAAATGAGGATTACTTCTCCTCTTTTTTTAGGCGGTGGGGTTTGCCCCATTCTTTTTGATAGCTTTATTAAACGTAGTGTCAATCTTAACACGTTTCTCGGCCAGGGTAATATTAGCCTGATTCTGTTTTATCTGATTCACAAGTCTTCTTAGCTGAGAATTGGTTGGTCTATTGACCATAATGTCTTGAGTATACCAAAAAACCTTAGCTATACCGTATAGTCGTGGCTTTAACTGCGAGACGCTACTACTGTAATTGTCGACAGGGCATAAAATCGTATTAGTAAATCCTAGCGCATATGTAACCAGATTATTTAGGCACCCACCCTGTATTTCCAGTACCTGACTCTTTTATATAGAAGGTGGTGCCTGCTCCACCGTCGGAACGTAAGTACATGCTACCGGCTATGGCCGTGACTGCTCCTTCGGGGCTTCCTGAGCCGGACATTACTTTAATGCCGGAGGCGAATTCATAACTACCATCGATGTTAACATACGCCACAGGAGACGAGTGGGTAACAGGCGTATCCTTGCAGAATCCGGCTATTCTGGCACCGGCGGTCGTCAGCGTATTTGTGTTGCCTATCCAGGCGCCAACTGCCGTAGCACCGTTCGCTACTTGACCGGCAAGACGCACCGAAGCAGTGCTGGCGGCTACGAAGCTACTGGACGTACCTCCTGTATACACACTCGCACCAGAGAAAAATGAATAAGTAGAATCAAGCTTGAGCTGATTATTGGGTACGCTCGTTGTTTGCAATATCATATCGGCTCTACGGGATGTAGTGCTCGCATCGGTTATTAGGGTTGTTGTTGATCCATCGGACCACAATCCGCTTACATGAGTATAAGCAACGTTGGACGAAGCAATATTGATGCCCGTGGTGCAGTGCTCAAAGCGCACATTGCATATCCTCGTGGCGCTGTTTGCCCCCGAAACGGTAGCGTCGAGATAAAAGCCCGTGCCACACACCTCTGCCTGCGACGCACTAATAGTGTTGTCATTACAATCTAGTATATCCCACCCCACTGCGCTGCAGTTCGCGGCACGGCAACAGTGCCAGGTGTTTGCGTTAGAAGATAAACCGCGTACTTTGTAGCCCGTGGCGTTGCTCATGGCTGTAACGTTGTAGAAACGGTTGTATACACAGCCCCCGCTGACAGTGCTATGCAGATAAACTGCACAATCCGAGAACCCGGCTATTATGAGGTTTGAGTACGAGCTGGTAGAAACCGAGCCTAGGTCGAGCCCAATTGCCCCCGTGGACGTTTGGATTGTCAACTCGTTGATGCTCGTGCCATAGATACGCACACCGGGGTTTGCATTACTTATGGCGGTGCTCGTGCCGGTGTAGGATATTACTGTTCCACCTCTGCCCGTGCCATATATTCTGACTGCCCCAGATATAGTAAGTCCACTTCCGGTAATTACGTATGTGCCGCCGGGCAAAAGGACATCCTTATGGGCTGAAGTTGCAGCGCTAATTGCCCCCTGTATGGCAGCCGTATCATCCGCAACACCGTCCCCCTTGGCGCCATAGTCTTTGACATTTATGACTAAGTCGCCTTTGTGGACCGCTACGCTATCGTCGGCTTTGGCCGTAAGTGCAGAACTTAAGCCTACTATCTTACTCTGAGATATAGAAGAAACTTGACCATCGCCAACAACGCCAGCTTTTAGCGTTCCATCACTACTATGCGCCTGACTCAAAAAATCATTAAGTATTGCTCCCCAAGTTCCGTTGTCCTGTCCGGGTGTTGGAAGTCGCGCCATACTTTATTCTACCCTCAAACCTTGAGTATTCATTTAACTACAATTGTACCCAATAACCCGTACCAGCACAAGCGCTTTGTGTCAACCAAAAAGCCCATTTCCTCCGGAAACAGGCGACTTCCACTTGGCCAAAGCCAAATGGAAGTTCTGCTATTACGCCTCGCCCCACGGCAACCTATTTAACCTCGTAGGTTTAATCGGTTCATCCGGATCGTCCCCATCCTCATCAATCGCAAACCAAATCTTGCCGTTATCGTCTTTGTCTATGGCATATTCAAGTCGTGTTGTAGCAAACCGCATGTCGTCTTCGTAGCTTTCTTTCAGTTCATAGGCAATACGCTTGCGCAGGCGTTTATGTGTTGCTTTGTTTGGCACGACCATGAGGATTGTTGGGGCTGCCTCTTCCCAGTCGCCGCTTTCTGTATATTTTAGGTAGCGTTTAATACGCCGTACCATTATGAAAAACGGGTCTTTATCTTCAAAGATGTCTAGGAAGAAGTTTCTGTCGCCTTTGCTTGTTTTTACGCGGATATGGGCATCTGGCAAGGGTTGCGGGTAATACTCGTATTGTTCGTAGTTAAGGTCGCTTTTGGTGAAGAAATCTAGCTTACTGCCGTGGATAGCATATAGAGCCAGGTACGTATCCAGGATATGCTTACAATGCTCAATAAAGCCTTCGGAGGCATCTTTGCTTTTGTAGGTTATCTTGGCGTTAATTGGCTCGTCTGCTGGGCGATTCCCAAGCTTAGTTAGCGTTCGCGCACCTTGTGCGGTTAGGTAATATGCTGCCGGTTTGCCTTGGAGCTTGTATGACTTGTCGTAGCGTTTGGCTATGAGGTCTTGGTCTTCGAGTATCTTCAAGCGTTTTTGTATTGCTTTAGTATTGGGCTTTTGTTGGTATCTGGCTATTTGTTCACTGCTAGCAAATCTGAATGTATACAGTATATGTAATACTTCTACTTGTTCTGTATTTAGTTGTTTACGATATTTTGGATTATTGGTAGTTATTGATTGATTTTCTGACATGGATTTATTGTTACTGGTTATTAGCTTTGATCTTGGTGTAGGTATTTGTTTAGAAGATTGGTTATATGACTATAGCTATTTTGCCTATCCCTCCTACTCCTATATTTATATAGGTAAAAGAAGAGAAAAGAAAGAGAGAAAAAACAGGGAAAGAGAAGTCGATAAGGTTGGGTGTCGGGGGATAACTTTTCGTACTACTTCTACGCTTTATCGATAAGGGTCTTGTAGGTCAAGCGTTTACCGTTCAGATTGGTAAACCAGTCCTCAAACCGCTCACCGTCGGTCATATCCTTGGTGTTCCAGCGATAGCTATATTCATCGCAGTACCGCTGCAAGTGTTTTGCGCTGACGTGGTGGTAGATACCGTTGACTCCACGCTTGAGATGTGACCAAAATGATTCCGCCGTATTGGTACTAGCCATGCCGTTTACGAACTCCTTAACGCCGTGATTAACGCTTTCATGTTTGTAGCCGATTTTAGGGAGGTTTCTGTATGGCCTGTGCTCGTCGGTGTATACAGTTGCGTCAATATCTACGTGTTTGCGAATTAAGCTCATGAGTGTAGCCTTACCTGTATCAGTTGTCGCTACGGCGTGGATATTGCCGCCGCGCTCAACCATGCCAACAACAGGTGCTTTTGTTTTGGCACTACCAAAACCTTGAGTGCCTTTGGTTCGCTTACTGGTGTGCTTGTTGGATTCTCGGCCGCCTATGTATGTTTCGTCTACTTCAACTTGATTTTTGAGCTTTTCAAAAGTGCCGTTTTCAAATACATAGCGGATTCGTTGCAGCATGAACCAGCTTGTCTTTTGAGTTACGCCTAGATACTTAGCAAGTTGAATGGATGAGACGCCTTTTTTAAGGCTAGTGCATAGGTAAATAGCAAAGAACCATTTTTGCAAAGGAATTTTACTGTCTTCAAAAACGCTGCCCATGCGTACAGTAAAAGTGGAACGGCATTCGGCGCACTTGAGGCGGCCGCTTGCGAGCCTGTAAGCCTTAATACCGACTACGCCGCACTTCTGGCAAATAATCTCATTACCCCAACGTTGTTTTGCTAAAAAGTCTGCGCATTTTTCTTCGGTTGCAAACTCGTTGTAGAAGTCGATGAGATTTGTTGCGTTCATACTCTTATTCTACAGGGGTGGAGTGGTAACGTCAAGTATATAATTGCCTAAATTTTCCATATAACAAATCATTACCGACAGAGGTTCAATGCGTTTTATGTAAGCGCAAAGTATCTCCGGAACAAGCCACGTTAGGGCCAATTAGCTCAAGGGGCGGAGTAAGCCTGATGTGCAACGGCCATTTGTGGGACGGGTTGCAGTTCATTGACCAGCACGCCGATTACGTTGCAAACGAGCGCTGGAAGTTTTTTCGCGCCAACGACCATAATTTAATGCAGTTCGGAGGGCCATTAGATGCACGCACTCTATACTGAGCAACGTCCGATTAATGGCAAGAATTTGCTTTCGTGGGACTTGGCGCACCACATGTACTCGCGCTCTGTACGCGATAAGGTGATTGTTGTAACCGACAAGCCCGTAGAGTTATTGTCCGCTACGCGCAAACAATGGCTCAAACTCATGCGCCAGGCAATGCGGCAAAGAGCAAGCACACTTAACACTGTCCGCTCCATAGAACTAACTAAGCAAATTGCGTATATGCAGCGGCTGAAATTCTCCGCTCGGAAACCCAAGGACTACATAGAGGCCGACGTAACTTTTGCCACGGCCGACGACCTGATAAAGGTCGCTCCGGTTTGCCGCACGGCTTACATAACCTGCGACATCGACAAGGAAAAGCTACACATGGTTACAAGTTGGATGCCGGAAGGCGGAGTGGTTGTGTTGTACACGCACCTATCGCTAGTACCGATAACAAAGCAAGATCGAAAGGAATCAACAAATGGCGCAAACGCTCGAACAGAAAATACGAAAAGTCATACAGCATTATTATCGAGATGATTTAGGCGTCTACAGAGACGACGTTAACTACAGAAAGTCAACGGAAGCTTTTGTGGCCGACGTTGCAAAGGCAATCAGGGGTGAGATTATATATGCGAATAACCTGCCTAGCGAACCTGCAAAGTATTGCAAAGCAGGCTATTCCGACCGGCGAGTTGGAGGGGTTATTAAAGAGCTGCGCACCAAAAAAGGCATAAGTATCCAGCAGCTTGCCGAAAAAATGAAAGCGCATCCAGACTTTTTGACCGATCTGGAGAACGGGCGGATTTGCGCATCGGTGGACAGATATATTGCCGCATATGAGACACTCGAACCTACAAGAGCGGAACATAAAATATTTTCCAGGCGCTTTTTTAAGGCTACTGTTCCCCGCAAAGAGTTAATCAGAGACGTTGTTGAGCTATATTATGGGCGTAATTTGTGGTCGTTTCACCCGGAGGTGAGCTATGAAGAGGCAATTGCGCCGTTTATCCATTCGCTGTCCGAACTCGTGGCAGATAAATAAGTAGATTCGTATATACAAGAAAACCGAGGCCCGCATCCGCAGCCCTCGGTTTTTTAATAGAGGGAGTTATTTAGCGCGATTTGCTAGCTCGCTCTTCATCATCCGGCCTATTATGTCTAACATATCCTTGTCGGTTTGATCGTCGCTTCGGATAAGGTACTCAACATACGCTTTAAACTGTTCTTGTGTCGGCTTTTTCCCGTCCGCAAAAAGCTTTACGAATTGGCGGGAGTCTACCTCATCGATTTTTACTGTCATATCTATCCCTTTCCTCTAGTTTTTTTGAACCCGTCAAGCTGCCGCTCTAGCTCTTCTGGGTCTATTCGGCCCGTGCGACGTGTCGTGAGCTTCATATATTTGAGAAACTCAATTGCAAAATCGTGGTTTGCATCTTCCGGCTGAAAAATCCGCAGATAATTAACCACGCTTTCGATGTCTTTTTCGTTGATATCATAGAAGTCTGCCATAGCGTTGCGCCTACCATACTCCTAGTTCGTCAACTTGTCTATACCTATAAACTTTATCATTTGCCAAGACAGGGCGGTGGATTTACCCGCCTCATAATCTCGCAGCTGCTATTTTGCGATAGAATGTTTAGCGACCCTTCGTAGAGCAATTTGCGGTCGAGAATTGCGAGCTTGCGGTGGTGCTTGCCGGTAAATAACACTTGAACGCCCATATGTTGAAGGTCGGAAATAGCGCGCGCAGTATCTTCGCGAATGTATTCTTCGTTGCATTCCAGCGGATCACGCGTGTTCACTATAACTTTTACGCGTTTGGTTTTTAGCTTTCGGAGAGTTGGCAAGAGCGTGGCTAGACGACGCTGGGTTATGAAAGGCGATTCGATTATCACTTCACATTGGCACTTGCTAAGGTCTTTTTGAAAGGCGGTATAAAAATCGTTATCACTGAATAATTTGGAGTTAACCAAGTCTGCCTGGCTACTTTGTCGTTTGAAAAAGCTAAACATTTTCGACCTCCTCGTCGCCAACGCTAAGTTCTTCAAGCACTGCTCCGAACCGCTCCAATCCATCCCAAAACTGTTTCGGTAGAGGTCCCCGTGGGGTCACCAATGGAAAATTATTGCCAGCAATGGCTTGAAACAATGGATTCACCCCTGTAAAAAGGGGTGTTTTTGTGTTTCGACATGGCTCAGCATCTGTTATGAGGTTAAAACTAAATTAATCTATCGCGTAGTCTATAATTAAAGGGTGAAAATTGTAGAATTAAAGCTCGAAAATTATAAGTCATTCAGTTCGTTACATATGAACGAGAAAGACCTCAAGGACCTGCTGGTATTTACTGGAAGAAATGGCACTGGCAAAACAGCCATATTAGAGGCAATTGCTTACTGTCTAAGGCCTCCTAATAGTGGCCAGCAAGTTGGTGCGACACCATCAACCACCTATTCTGTTGGGCCAAACTCAAACATTGCTACTTTATACATAAAGGTAAGACTAGATGATGATGAGATAGTATTTATTGCTGAAAAATTCAAAGAGCTTCAAGATTCTCGCCAAATCTACGTTGTGCCAAACACGCCGTCGGTATATCAGGATACCGTTACCCCAGAATTTGAATCAACAGTAATCTTTCATCATAGCGAAAGCCCCGGCGCATTACCGAGTAATACAATAGCTGTAAATGGTAACTATACTGCCGTCGTAGAGAGTGGGGATGCCCTCAAGCACCCCTTATCCGCATTAGTGGAAAGACAAGCATGCCAAACGGTCGTCTTCTTTAATGCCTATCGCCAGATAGACATATCTGCAAACCAAATTTTCTCTCAGATGCCTCAACAGCCACAACCGAATCAACAAAGCTTCGCTATACAGGGCAATACCATGGGCAGTGGAAACCAGAACGAACACCGGCAAACAATGGCATTCCCTTTGCTCCGTGCTCTTAATGAGATAGTCTTGTTTGAGGCTCTTAGTGAGTTCAATAGGCCTACCTATCAGAATAAGTTGGCAGACAAGCTAAAGCCACAGCTGGACTTAATGAATGAGTTACTTAAACCAAAGCAGGTGTTGGCGCCAAGGTTTAAGGTAGACCAAAACCTTATAGAGTACTGTGTAAAAACCTCCACATCAGAGCATCCCATTGGAACGCTAAGTGCGGGTGAAAATGAGTTGATTATACTGGCCACTTACTTAATGAAGGCAATAGATTATAGACACTTCAACGGCATCAGCCCTATTGTCTTGATCGACGAGCCAGAACTTCACTTACATGCCGTGTATGCTGAGCGACTAGCAAAATTCATTAAAAAAATCGACTTTAGTAAGACTAACTGTCTCATATCCTCTCATTCGCCTGACTTTATCGATGTGTTTAATGAAAGCCTAAGGAAAATTGAAGACGAACAAGTTAAAACGATTGTTGGTCTTAACGAGAGAAAGGGGTTATTTGCGGACATCGGTAGGAAGATCACTCCTTCGGCTCTAGTTGAACAAGTAGTATTTGTCGAAGGAAATACGGTCACCTCAAAAAAACTGCACGACGAAGAAATATACCAACGTCTACTCGATCCTGAAATAGTAAAGACGTTATTTGTATCCGTGGGCGATAGGATCCAAGCGCGCCTAGCAGGCCATGTATCGACCGAGTTCGTAGAAGCTATACGCGAGAGTAGCGCGAATAATAAAGTGTTCATGCTCACTGATGGAGATGATGCGGTTTTTGATTATAATGAGCCTTCTGTCGGCGCTAAAGTGCGACCGCTCAATCTCTACCACGTTGAAAACCTACTTCTAAACTACGACGCATTTACTATTGCGACTTCATTATATGGGCAAAGCATGACCCAGAATGATACCAAGAGCGTGGTTAAAGCAATACTGCATGACCTTGTCGAGCCAACAGCAAGTAGTATTCGTTCGGTTTTGTTAAGGAGAGAACAGTTAAAACTTCTTAATCAGCTTGAAGGGCCTGCCACTGAAGCTGTGGACAGGAAAAGGACTGAACTTGAAGAATGTAACAATCAGGTTGAGGCTAAGGTAGCGCAATATAAAGCCGATCTGGAAACTGCTATAGAGACCGACGAATGGAGACGGCTGTTTAAGGGAGCGGACATTGTACGCGAATTCAATAAGAGGCTCAACGTCACAAATAGAACGTCAGTAGCTTATGTGGATCTTCAACAGAAGCTACTTGATGAAATCAAATTTGAGGGCTTGCATGTGCAGACACAACGCATATTGGAGGAATTCAGAGGCACCGCTTATTAACTGGTTGAAGTACCCATGTCTGGAGAGTACCAATTACTTATACCCTGGACAGCGTCTTAATGCTTGAGCTAATATAGCTCTTCTAACTGATCGCTAAATTGCTCCAATCCATCCCAAAACTGTTTCGCCGAAGGTCCCCGCAGGGTCACCATGAAATTTTTATGACTTTTGCTGGAACGCCAACAGATGAGCAAAAAACCTGCACAAATCGTGCAGGTTTTTTGTCGGTTTACGCCCCCTCTGTTGGAGGTGTTCCAGAATTTATTTTCGCTTTAGGCTGGAAGATTGATGTCGCTAAACTTGTAAAAGATACTTTATCGAATAAGGTGAATGAAAAAAGTACTTTATAGCAACTAGACACATAGTACTCAGTACTTTATAATTAGCGTAAAGGATTATAAAGTACTATGAAAATAAATCCGACCACTCCAAATAATAATTTGCCCAAGTTACCGCCGCATGTCGACATGAAAGATCAGCGTCTTTTGCTCGCAGCACTAGAGGCTGGCGAGGCCATAGCAGAGCTAAAAACGATGCTAACTATGAGCAGCCGTAGTATTAGCAATACCGTCGATCTACTATCGCCTCTTTTTGTACCAGAGGCCGTTTCAAGTTCTGGTGTGGAGAATATTATTACAACAAATAATAGTGTTTATGTGGCGCAAATTCTTGAAGAACGAGAGTTAAGCCCTGCTGAAAAAGAAGCTCTTAACTATACCGATGCACTTGCAAGCGGTATTCATACGCTTTTAACGAAAGACTTTTTGGCTACTAATGACTATATCAAGATACAGGGCATTCTTGAGCCAAATAAGAAGGGCGTCCGCAAAGTTCCGGGCACACAGCTCGCCAACCCCGTTACGGGAGTTGTTTACTATACGCCACCCGAAGGCGAAGCGCGGATTAGAGACTTGCTTAAGAATTTTGAAGACTATTTTAACGAAGATGCACCCGTGCATGAAGTCTTTTCTCGAATGGCGGTACTTCATTATCAGTTTGAATCCATTCACCCATTTCTTGATGGCAACGGGCGCACAGGCCGGATGCTAATGCCGCTTTATCTAATGAAGCAAGGGCGATTACCATTACCCGTACTTTTCATTAGCCACTATATCCTTGAGCATCGAGATGAGTATTACAAAAAACTTCGGGATGTTACAAATAACGGCGCTTGGACAGAATGGATACTATATATAACTCATGCAACAGCTGAACAGGCAAGGTATACATGCCAGATCCTAGAGAAGATCAGACGAGCAATCAAGATAGTCAAAAACACAGTCAAAGAAAAGATACCCTCCGTCTACAGCTCCGAATTAATTGATTTCTTGTTCTCGAATGCTTATTTTACCCAAAAAGGCTTTGAGGAAGAGATCGGAGTTAGCCCAATGACAGCACGCCGCTACCTGCAAGAGCTTGAAGCTCAAAAAGTGATCGTAAAACAGAAGCAAACTGGCAAGAATAGGTACATCTACATTACGCCCCGGTACATAAATATCTTGAAACAGGCTTAAGATTTAAGCTTTTGAATTTGTTTATTCAAGCGAACGAGGCTATCGAACAAAGTGTTCCAGTTCTGGTCCCGCAAGCTCACCACGGCATTATTTTAAAGTTTTGCAAACTAAAGATCGTATCTATCCCATTTAATTCAGTTAGATTTGTGGCAGGGTAAGGTGCGCTGCGTGTCGAGGTAATAAAATGCCCGCCGAGGCAGTATGCAAGTCGTCGTAGATATTGCGGTGCGTAGGGAAGGCCCATTCCGTGGGCTGGACGCCACGTGCGCCGGAACTGAGCGTTGAGATTTGCATGGCATCGTCATCTACCACTGCGCTTATGGTAGGCTCGTAACTCCTCCCTTCTTGGCGATCCCAGCTTACCGTTGCTGTTTCTGCATTGTAGCGTCCAAATGCGCTCGGGCCTGTAGCCAGGTGTACATGTATAGGCTGATTATCAAGGAGTTTGCACGTGCCATATTCGTCGGGGTTTCCGTAAACTAAAGCAAGGTCGGGGCGCCGCCGATCTCTTGTGTCGCGCCACCGTATGAGTGCGGTCCCTTCTCCAAGGCCACTGTTGCGGGCTGTATACAGGGTAATACCGGCGCCATCCAAACCGTGTCTTTGCTCGATAAAATAAGCATGTTTTTTGGCGCTGTGCTCGCAGATATTAATAATGCGCGATGTTTTACCTTCTCCTTGGTAGATGACTGCCTCGCGGCCTCCTTGAGCGCTGAACCGATAAAATACTAATCCATCTCCGTCGGGTATTTCATATCGTATAGACCAGCCGCCTCCGCCGCAGTAGTCTCGAATATCAGCAGGTACTTCGGTGCGACTACTAAAGTTTGGACCAAATTCTCTAATAATGGGTGCAATACGCGGAGCAATAGGTCCTTCGGCGCCAATATCACAGGCAATCACCGTATCAATGGCATCTAAGTAATCTTCAATAATTTCTGCTGTTCGGCGGGTGTGAACCTCTGTTAAAGTAGGCTTTTCTGGCGAGTGGGTGGCGAGGTTGGTAGTGTGAGCTTCAGTCGCACGGGCATCTAAAAAACGCCATACCATGCGAGAGAGGGCTGAAGATTTAGACTGTTTTTCTGGAGAGCCGGGAGGAGTCACCGACATATTATAAAATAGACGTTAGCATCAATCAAACTATGTATTTTTACGCTGCATTTCTGTATGGGAATAAATTTAATCTGCAATAATTCTTAGGTCTTTTAGTTTAAGGTCAATATCCTCTAAGGCGTCTATTGGGGTTTCGACCGGCGTCTCCCTTAAGTTCACCATAAGAGATTTTTCGGTTTTTAATAATTGAAACACCAAAACACTCCTTTTTACAGGGGTGTCTCCGTATTTTCAGTCGCGGCTCAAGATATTCCAATTCACCTAAGAGGGGCTCGACCAGGCGTCTTGTTATGCGGGTCGGCCTACTAATTCTTCTTCCCAGTAGGGGTGTCTATATGTATAGTTCCCATGTGTACCGCCCAGCGTAGCAATATATTGAGTGTCACGGTTCGCTAGGGTTGATTTAGTCACGATACTCGCCAAATCAGTGTTCCTCACGCTGCAGCCAACGAAATACTTTTTATCAGCAGATGGAACATATGCCATACCCTGAGGAGACAGAAGCAATGTTGTATTGGTCTTGTCTTGATCGCCGGTAACGATATCTGGTAAGCCCCGTTGCGCTAACTTATCGCGTACTGCTAACATAACTTGTCTGTATATAACTTCTTCGATTTGATACTGTTCTCTGCTCGCCTCGCCTCGCTCCATTGGCAGAAATTTATCAATGCTCCATCGACCAACTAGGCGTGTGGGCCTATTCTGTGTTGGCCTAATGTAGCGCTCCAAGACGTCTAATAAATTAGGAACGTCATTGTGGTTGAGGCTGGTTACGAGCGTATTAATTTTTATTTCAGGAAATTTATCAGTTGTTGATGCCATTTCCTCGGCCATCTCCAGAAATCGCAGCGGTGCTCTTTGAGCCAGCTTATGCCCCCGTAGAGCTATTTGGAGGCTCTCGCGACGGGCATCGAGTGGAATGCCCACTCTGTACAGCCGGGGTATTAGACGTTCATATAAGCCTGTACTCGCAGGACTCGTCACAATCAGACAGTTAGTATCTATAGAAACCAATAAGCCCGTCCTGCCTGCATATTCAATCAGTTCAGGTAGATCTTTTCGTAAAAAAGGGTCGCCGCCAGTAAAGTGTAATATCACCCCACCCATCTCTCGAAAGGGCTTGATAACATTCGTTTTTAGCTCTTCTGTAGTAAGCGTAGAACGAGTATCAACTTCAGAAGAGGTGACGCGTGTATCTGTGGCAATTTCGGGAGGTGTGGCAAAGGTCGCGAAGCAAAAACCGCATTGTTCGTTACAGAATGCATTTGTCTCGTAGGCAAGCCTGTGTATAGCGGGTTGCTGCCCTGGGGTCATTTCATGTTTTGATCCCTGTTGTTTCGTGCTCGATATTGAACATTACATTGCACCAGGCCATATAGTTTCGTAGTCGTTGGGTCGCAGTAGCCGCACCCAGGAGTATAGGACGTTGATTATTTGTTGAGTTTTTTGCTCAGGACCTTGGCCCGGCTGCGTGGTGGCATCTATAGTGCTGCGCATAAAGTGTTCCGCTTGGCGTTCGTCCATGCTTAGCGCTATTTGTCTGGCGGTGTCAATATCTGGCCCTAGATGGGATAGATAAATAACAAATAAGTTGCGGGCAGCCTGCAGCTGGATTGCAAGTTTTGGTTGCCCTTCGCGGGCGGCGTTTATAGCCCAGGAGTTGCCGCATACGTCTATATGCAACTGCCGAGTAGCTGATTCATCCGGCAAACCGATTACGCCAGGTATCATAGACATTGTCCTGAAATGGTTTATACCTTTGACCACCGCAATTGGGCGCTGGTCATTATTCACGGCATTCTCACGAGCCAGGGCTGCTATTTGTCCGGCCATTACTTTTTCCCGTTCGTGTGACGATGGACCTAGTAGTTCAGCATGCTCGGCGAATTTCATTATTGCGCCCCTAACGTCTAGATCGCGCATACAGGTTAGCGCCTCGCTTTCTACTTCTGCGGCCTTATCGCAATCCTTGTGGTGCTTGGGGGCTGTGCCTGGAGAATCTATTATCCTGACTTGTATTGCTGTGTGGCGTAAGTTATCGAGCAAGGCTGTAGTAAAGTTAACTCCCAGGGATTTTGTTATTTCCGCCCTTTCTCTGTCTGTTGTGCTTGGGTTTGTGAGACGACTTAATTGTTTCTCGACCAAGCTGGCCATATCGGCACCAAGCCCTGATATCTCTATAGCCACTGTTCCGCAGCCACTGCCTGTTATGGCTTTTGCTATTGCCGGGGCGGTATCCTCTGTATGCTTACAATTTATATCGATTAACCTTACGGTTGATGTGTGTTTTGGGCTTTCCCCTTGTGGCGGACACGTTACCGGAATCTCGTATCCGGTGGCTATGTATGCACTTGGAACGTACGGCGGAGCTGGTTCAGGGTTTTGGCCTTGCCGAAATACGGGTGCGTCAGGGCTGTTGGTTATTCCGCCGCCATAGGATTCTACATATCCTATCAGGAGTGATCTAACTTGGGCTATAAGTTCGCTAGCTCTTGCCAATCGTATCTGGGATTCTGTAATTAGCCCTTTTGTTTCTGCTAGCATTGAACCATCTGGCAATAATTGCTGGGTATCATCTAGCATTGCTATTGCACCGGTGACGTCTTTTTCTGGCAGACTAGACGTAATTTCTAACAACTGATCTGTCAGCTGATCCAAGCTAGCACAGGTATCTGGGGGTCTCTCTGTAGCATTCATTCATAAATTGTAACTATAAACGTAGTGAAAACATAGCGCTGTGCACCAATCTTTTATAGTGTTGCACATCGCGTTTCCAGACTTTTTCTCAAACCGTCTAAACCCTAACTTTGCAGGTCGGCAATTATTACGATATCGCCAAGAAGACTAATTTTACCGTATGGCTGGAATATTTTACGGCTGGGCTATCGCGTCAAGCGCGCTGTTAGCTCAGGCAACGAACTTACTACGGTCGATGCCCCGGCTGCTCTAAGCGTTTCAGCGCTCTCAAAACCATGAGTTATGCCAACCCTTTGCTTTACGCCAGCATTAACACCAGCCTGCATATCTACCGAGTGGTCGCCCAGGACTAACGATTGGGCCGGCGTCACGTCTAGCCGCTTCATAGCAATCTGTAGTCCTTCAGGATTAGGTTTATGTGCTTTCGTATCATCGCATGTGACTACCGTGAAGTCTGGTAAGCCGAAATGTTTTTCGACAGCCGCTTCAAATTCATGCAGTTTATCTGTATCGTTGCGGCTAGCGTCGCGAAATAATCTTGTTAAGCCAAGTTCCGGCAGCGCCACGCCAAAATTGCGTACAACGTGGTGCGGAGTTCCGCTTGTGAATATAGCTAGCTTAACTCTTGCTTTGCCTAAGGCGCTCAGAAACTCAGGCAGCCCTTCGTAAGCACGCACGAACTCCGGTGCAATCTCATCCTGGATTGGGTTAAGCATGTCATGGAGAGCATCAAAGTCTATACCATCCAGGTGGTGGGGTTGCTGCTGGTATAGTAAACGAACTGTTTTTTCTAGTGTATCGCGTGCGCTGCCGCCCACTGCTTGGTTCAGGAGTGCTTCATAGGCTGGATAGCTAGGTAGTTCGGCTGCTGGAATGCCATGCCGTGTGAGATAGGTTTTTGATGTTTCATATTGTCCATGGCGTATAAGGTGTAGGGTATCTGCAAGGGTGCCGTCCGCATCGGACAAAATAGCTTGAGGGATCTCCATCAAGAAACAATACCATAATTGTGGCGTTGCTTCTATTTTTGGAGAACTGAGACGCTCCTGCTAAATTAAACAAAAACCTTTGGGTCTAGGTTTGAGGAGGCTGCGCCTGGTGTCGCCGCAGAGCTGCAGACCCCAGGTCTATTAAATGGGCAAGTATTTGCCTTTCGGTGGTAAGGCCCAGCCGGCGCCCTATCCAGTAGAATTCGGTCCTGGACTTGAGGTCGGGGTCTTGTCTGATCAGCTCCAACAAGGCAGGGGTTGGGCGGAGACTGATCTGCGGCCGGCCTTCTGTCCCTATATTCTCGCCTTCCTGGAGTAAGCCCATGTCAAGTAAGGCTTGCACAGCCCTGCCGGAAGTATTGGTCGAAACGGCCAAAGTCTTGGCAATAGTTGTCCGAGAAATAGGCGCCTCGGGGGAAGATGCGACAATGCTGGCAGCGTTCAGCAGGTTTTCGTTAAGAGGAGCTGCCAGTTTGTCTGGAGTCGCTTCGGCCGGCGCGGTGCCTGCAGAGCCTGAAGCAGCTGGCGGTGAATTTGGCGTGTAATCCACTCCCCAGGCTTCAAGCAGCCTTGGCGCGGTTTCTGCCGCCTCGGCTAAACCGGTTGCCGCAGCGCCCAGATGTAGCTGTACGGCTGCTAACTGTTCGTTTAATTGGGTCACCAGTTCGTGGCGGCTTCCATCTGTAGCTTCGGCAAACTGGGCAGACATGACTTCTGCTCTGGTTTGTGCTGCACTAATGGCCACGCCAAGGTCTGCTGCCTGGCCGCCGAAGATATCATCAACAGTCGCACCAACTTCTTCAATGCTCATCATAGCTAAGTGTAGCAGAAGAGTGTTTGGAGTTCAGTATTTGTGCACTAAACGCTTATTTCGAGTGTTTCACCGCCTCTGACGACAATTGCCTGGTTGTTGCTTATCGGCATCAGTTTTAGTTTATCTTTCAGGGTATTCTCTATCTTTTCGGCAGTCTTTTTAAAGGGGAAGTTGGTTCTGTGCGGCAGCACGAAAAAATCCACTGCGCCAAGTGCTTTATAGGAGGTAAGGTCAGGGGCAAGCTTTGGGTTGTCCATCGGCTTAACGTATTCGATATCGGGCGCAAGAACAATCGATCCGGCCGATGAACCGATATAGGGTTTACCGGCTTTGATCTGTTCGGTAATGAGCTTGTCGCAGCCGGTACGTTTCATCTCTTGCAGCAGGTAAAAGGTGTTGCCGCCGCCCACGAAGATATAGTCACACCTTTCTAGGGTATTCTTGATTTCTGTCTGTGATGCTTTTGCGATATCCAGCTCGTGCACAGACAGCCCGATTTTTTGCAGCGCCTTTCTGTCGACTCCAACATAGAACGTTACCTTTTCTACGTTGCTGGCAGTTGGGATAAAGGCAACTGTTTTCCCGTTACAGCTTTCGTCCATGTATTCGGGAAAAAGCGCCGCGACTTCGGCGAAATATGATGCTAAAAATAATCTCTTCATGGCTGCATGAAGCCTCCTGTTGGCAATTATAACAAAAGCGGGGCTTGTGATACTGATAGCTCCCTGATTCCGTAAAGAGCTGCCCGCGCTGCTGAAGAAGATAAAGCATTATCTGTAACGATAAAGTTGTTATGTGGATAGAACGGCGTCTTGTTGCTATTCATGGTTTTAGACATTAGAATAGTTTTTATAAATAATTTAGGGGGTGGGATGCAAAAACAAAGTCTTATTAAGTTTCGGCAAACAGGACGTGTATTTGTTGCGGTGATGGCCTTGGCGCCACTTTGTGGCTTCTCACCAGGGGTTGTAGCTGCTGCGGATTTAGGCTCGCACCACGATCGCAATATTGCTACGACACGGGTGAGCGTTGCGACTGACGGTTCACAGGCAGCAAATGGCGCTGAGTTCGAGCACTCCGCGAGCCGTAAGCGCTGACGGCCGGTTTGTAGTTTTCCGAACGCTGTCCAATTTAGCCTCAAACGACACTAATGGTCAGCCCGACATTTATGTTCGTGACCTTCGAACGCGAAAGACAGTATTGGTCAGTGTAACGGCTGACGGTACGCAGGCCGTCGGCGGTAGCAACTCGGCTTCCATTAGCGCCAACGGCCGTTTTGTCGCATTCTATGCCTACCCGGACACATTGGTGTCGAATGACACTAACGGTGTGGGTGATATTTTCGTCCGCGATCTCCGCCACAATACGACAACGCGGGTCAGCGTTGCCAGTGACGGCACACAAGCGAACAGTGCGAGTGGCTACGATGACCCTGCTCAAATTAGTGAGAACGGCCGGTTTGTTACTTTTGACTCATATGCGTCCAATTTGGTACCTAATGACACGAATGGCAGGCGAGACGTGTTCGTACGCGATCTGTACAGGGGTACAACAACTCGGGTGAGCGTAGCCAGCGGCGGAATAGAAGGTAACGGCGACGGCATGGCGCCTGCTATCAGCGACAACGGCCGGTTCGTAGCTTTTGCGGCTAATTCGACAAACTTAGTCGCTGGCGACACCAACAATACTACTGACATCTTCGTCCGTGACCTCCATCGCAATACGACAACGCGGGTCAGCGTTGCCAGTGACGGCACACAGAGTGACAGCGATAGCATACGCCCTACTATTAGTGATGATGGCAGGTTTGTAGCCTTTGAGGGTTGGGGTATCCACCTAGTCTCAAATGACACAAACAACGCGCCGGATATTTTCGTCCGTGACCTCCGCCACAATACGACAACGCGCGTCAGCGTTGCCGAAGACGGCATGCAGGCTAACGATCAGAGCCGCTACGCTTCTATTAGTGGTAATGGCCGCTTTGTTGCCTTCCAATCGGTGGCCACGAATTTGGAGAGTTCTGGGCGTTAATGACACCAACGGTAATTTTGACATCTTTGTTAAAAACCTGCGAACAGGTAAGGTTACCCGGGAAAACGTTACCCCCCAAGGCGGTCTTAGCAATGGTTACGGCGCCAACCCTTCACTCAATGATGACGGCCGCTACATTGTATTTGACGGCGGCGATGACCTCGTCACTAATGACACCAACAGATTGCAAGACGTATTTCTGCGGCAGCGCTCCTAGATTAAGCCAGGGCAGCCACGCCCTGCCTATATCTCCGGAGCCCGGTTGAGGCTTTAAGGGGAGGTTTGAAACTTAAACAGCGATGCTATAATGGTTTTGATGCGATGACCGAGAATAGGTTGCAGCTTGCAAAGCTGCATACGGCAGGTTAATGTCTGTCTCGCATCTCCATACATTATGACTGCACAAGATTACATTATTTCTGCTCTTGAGGCGCTGGCAAAACCAACGCCCATGGAAGACATAGGCAAAACACCTTTGGAAGATGCTATTCTTGCCAAGGTTATGTCCAAGAAGTTTCGCAAGCTCAAGGCAGATGACGAAGCGGTCGGTATAGCCAAAGCTGCTATTAAGCACGCTATTGAGCACAAGGAGCCGGTAAAGGTGGGGCTTTTGTTTGGCGGCAATAAGCTGTGGCGATTCGGAGAAGCACCGGAGATAGATTGGGCGGAACTATTCAGTTTCATTTATTTCTTGCGCTGGATGAAGACCATAGCGAGTGTTTATGAGCCTGGCGTCCATTTTGACTACTACTCTCAAGATATTTCGGTTGAGACGCTCAATAATGTTCCGCGCGATGAGACCGACCGGTACCAGGCAACATTTAAGGCTATGTTGGAATGGACCAAGCCCTATATGCCGGAGCGAGTAAAAGTAACTTACCGGCGGCATGCGGACGAGTACTCGGACCGGAGCGAATATTACAAAGAACTTGAAGCAGGCAAAGAGGTGGTACTGGCTCAAAACCATGGCGAGCTGCCTAAGCTTGACGAGGCACAGAAGCTGGCGACCGGGCTTAATGTAAAGCTTCGTCAAGGGCAGGACGATGACCCGCTGTGGCGCGAAAAAGTCGAGCTTGAGCACCAGGCCATCTTTAAAACTAAATCCCTCGTGCCTTATCTGACGGATATGACAATTATCCCTTCTTGCCCCACGCCGTACCCGGGGCTTATCGCCACCGGGAGCACGAAGCGTTCGTTCGCCAAGTTCTGGGCCGCAGTGGGGGCGCTAGAGAAGCACGATGACAGTTATAGCGAGATAGTTCTAACGCCAAAGCAGTTAGCCGCTGCCGACTTTGAATGGGAAGACGTGAATATCGAGGGCCTTCAGGGCAAAAACTTCAAGAAGATACGCGTCATCTCGTAGATCTGCCTTTTGTTGCCTGATATGATTGGACATGAGGAGAGCATATGCTGATTGTTGAAACTGATAATTTTACTCTAGGCAATCATGAAGCGCCTGAGGTAGGCCGCACTGATGGCGGCCACTTGGTAATCAACCCCAAAGTAACCGTAGCAGACCGTTCGGAACTTAGCCCGGAATTGGTCAAAGAAATGGCCCTGTTCACTGTTGTCGCTGGCCGCGCCCTCAAAGACGGTCTGGCTGAGCGCGGTATCAAAATCGGGCGGGTTAATTACCAGGATAACGGTAACTGGCGGCCGGAATTACATATTCATATATATGGCAGGGCATATGACGCCAAGTACCAAATTTACGGCCAGCCGATAAAAGCAGCACGAACAAAAGCCGAGAAGGTCATTCAGGAGCCGCTGACCCCGGAAGATTGCCAGGCAATCCGCAACAAGGCGCTTAAATACGGAAAAGAGCCGGGCTACGAAGCTCTAAAATTGCGCTAGTTGAGCGGCACACCGGTAGACATACTAGTAATAGTCGGGATATACTCGTTTTACACGTTAAGAACAGACGTTTTCGGATAGGTGGAGCATGAAACTTAGGGTGAGAGATTGTTTTAGCGGCGGGTGGCGTTTTATGAAAGCCACGGATACAATTTGGTCATTTTTAGCAGTCGTAATAGTCGTAAGCGGCCTGGTTCAAAAGAGCGGCATTGTCCACAGCGAGCTGGTGCGAACCGTTTTGGTCTGGGTTTTAGCCGTAGCTGCACTGCTTCTTGCCGGTTTGACAGGCTATATTTTTAGGGCCAGGTATAACCTTTTATACCACGGCTTTAAGGTCGTATCGCGCACAGAAGCCCACGAAATAGATGACCACGATCACAAAAAGAATAAACACATTGCCGAGTTCATCGTGGACCCGCACGCCAAAGATCTCATGATTTTTCCAATACGGTTTACCTGGAACGGCCCCGGGCGGGAAAAGCCCATCGTTCTTGACCATGAGAACGGGCTGTCATCGCTGGCGATTATAGACTCAGAAGGAGAGGTCGTATCTTACGCTTACAATGCCTGTGATGACAAATGGGGTTACTATTTTATTGCCGTATCTCCGCCAAAAAACCGGCATGATCCGTCATTCAAAATAGGCTATTCTCAGGAATACACCTATGACATAGGCAAGGCAGACAATATGCTAAAGTGCAATCTCAAGCATAGGACCAAGGAATTGACACTCAAGGTTAAATTCCCCAAAGGCATTAAGCCAACAGATATCGAGCTTGTGTGCGAAGCGAATGCCTGGTATCGCCCACATCAGTTTTATGACTATAAACACAACGCAGAGACATATCCTACGAAAGATAAGCCCTATTATGACGCTCATTTTAACCATGTTAAATGGCCGATCGAGAATCCCAAGAAAGGCTGTGCCTACTATATTAAGTGGTCCAAGATTGAGTAGACAGTCGGGCGGCCGCCGGGTTACAATGTGCCCGATATAGTTTTAACCGGAACGGATTTTCATGACTATTAGATGCTGGGAAGGTGAATAAAAAGGAGCCATATGGCTCCTTTTTATAACGATCGCTCATGGTTACTGCCTATGCCGAGCTGCCTGACTTGTCTGCGCAGCCTATAAGCCCGGAATATGTTGAACTTGCCTTGCTCCGGCACGGTCAATCTAAGGGCAATGCCAATCACGGCATCGTGCAGGGCAGCGGCCCTGACCCGGCGAATACGCTTGATGCGACAGGAGAATTCCAAGCCGCGCAGCAGGCCGGGGCCTTGCTTGGTTTGGGCATCCTGGCAACTGGCATATGGTCTTCGCCTTTGCCGCGTGCCCGTCAAACTTGCCAGATAAGCACAGATCTTATGGGCGGCAATTTGGCTGCCGAAGTAGATGTGCGTCTGAGTGAGATGTGCAAGGGCTTGGCAGGACTGGAAGGCGGCATGGAGGGTCGGCCGAGAGAAGAGGTTGAAACAGAAGAGTATTGGCGGCAATTTTCAGCCGGGGGTTGGACATTTCGCCACGGCTCACTGGCTAGCGGCGGCCAAACCGCCCAAGAGGTAGGCGCCTGCATGCTTAATGCCATCAACGATATTGCAGATGGTTTGTTCAGGCTGCCGCCAGGCACTCTGCCGGGCCGACGGCCGGTTGGTCTGGTCTACTCGCACGGGCAGTCTATTCGCTATGGGATTGGTGCTGCGCTCGGCTGGCCGGACATTCGGTTTATTAACAGGGAGTATAGGCTGGGTAATTGCCACGGCATAATTATGCGCCGCAGCAGGAATCGGCACTGGTCTGTTGCCGACAGGATTACGCTCAAAGACCTCCAAGCAGCTTAATGAGAGAAGGTTGTAAGGGGTTCGGCCGGCAGTGTAATTAGGGGTCTATTGTGCGGCTTGACGCATTGCCAATCAGCTGACGTACAATTACCTGCCCTTATAAGGGCTCCGCGTACTGCAGCCCGTCCGCCAAGCGGCGGGAAACGCATATATGTCCTGATCTGATCCTCGCTGGGCATGTCATCTGCCCAAGCCTTTTCGCGTACTCTTTCGCCCAAGGACCCGGGCGTGCCGACAGTGTTAAACCTTCCCCACAATGACGATACATCCTCCCAAAAATCATCGTCAGTACCTGTCCAGGTGCCGGGGTCTCCATATTTGTTTCTTAATATTCTGTATACGGCAGTCCAATCCGCCCAGGTCAGTTTCAACGGGTCGTCGTCTATGGTGTCGCAGGCCTGTTCCCATGTTGACCGCACGCTTTTTTCGGCAGGGGTTAAGCGGCAGCGGTCGTCCAGCAAATGCGAGCGTTCCATAAGCTCACGCTGGACATCGGTTGCTCTGAACTTTTGACCGTTAAGCCCGGTGTATAATTTTTGGCATGTCGGGTCCCGGGCTATCTCTTTGGCTAGAATGTGTGTCTCCTCTGGCCGATAGGAGAACGGCAGGCCTTTTAGCAGGCCGTGCTCGATCATTGCCAGGACCAGCGAAGTTGTGCCGAAAGTCATTTCTGTAGCCCTTGGCGACATATGGGGATCACCGCTGACTACGTGTAAGCGCATATATTTTTCCCTGTCCGCATCCAGTGGTTCGTCGCGAAGATTAACCAAAGGTTTCTGCCTGACTGTTCCGTCGTAGAATGTGTCGGTCAACAGACTGGCTTTTTGGCTGATGACAAACGCCGCTTTTCCGTATTTGTTTCGGGTGACCGCACCGGCACCGGCATAGATTTGTCGTGTAGCAAGATGCAGGGCCAGTAGTGCAAAATTATCACGGATGATTTCGCCGGCCCCGTTCTTGAGGCGTATTCGTTGGATAAGATCTAGGCCGCATTCTTGCCGCCTGAGCATGTAATTTTCGTGGTATCCCCAACCTTCGCCACGGCCGTCGGTCGAGCATTTATTGAGCCTGAATCCGCGGATAATGCCTGCTTTGCGCGCCGCTTCATAGGCGAAATATGTAATACGTTCGCCGGCTATTTCTACGGCAGCAATTTCATCCAAGGTAGTCTCTGGAGTGCAGTATTCGGGGTGTGCGGCGCAGTCGACATAAACCCTGGCGCCGTTACTGGTATGTGTTCCGGCCTTTTTCAGGCCGTATTCTTGATCGAGGGCGTCCAGGCCCTTTTCTTGGATGGCGTTCAGTAGATCTGAATCAGGGCACTGCCACCCCTCCGGGTTTTCGGAATCCGGTTGTTCGGCGGGAAGGACGGTGACGCCATACTCACATTCGCTGCCCATTTGTCTGGACATAGCTTTCGTATCCTCAAAAGTTATGTTGGAATTAAATATATTATCTCATGTTTAGGGAGGGCATCAAAATATTGTATTCATTTAATACTCTAATTGCAGGACATGCTAAGATGATTCTATGAAATCATTTGATGCCGTAGCGCTTGGATCCTGCTATGTCGATATCAATCCGGAAGATTACCCTTTCGGCTCAGAGGGTGTTGCTATCGAAACCGAACTGGTAGGCGGGGCTTACCAGGCCAGTGCCGGCGGGTCGGCAGTTAATTTTTGCCGGTCGCTAAGCAGTATGGGCCTTAAGACCGCCTTTGTGGGCATGGCAGGCCAGGATGAGGTAGGCGAGATTTTAGCAGCCATGCTAAAAAAAGACGGCGTTGAGCCTAATTTGGCATATCGCCCAGGATTGCAGACCAACATAGGCTTTAATATGACCAATCCTGCCGGAGAGCAGATCATGTGTATCGCCGGAACAGCCAACCCGGCACTGAACCCGGAAGATATCATGCCGATACTCGAAAAATTGGTCCCTAATTCTAAGGTTCTTTACGTAGGGGGCTGTCTTAAATTGAGGTCTTTTATCGCCGGTTTCCCGCAGCTGTCCAGGCTGGCCCGCGCCAACTCCTGCGATTTGGTTGTTGACCACGGCCGGTACGTGGCGGGAGTGACGCAGGAGATAATAAAAGCAGTTCAGGATTTTGCGCTTAGCGCTGACTACTACCTGCCAAGCAGGGACGAGTTTTGTCAGTTGTGGAGCGTGGCGAGTATTGAAGAAGGTTTGCGAAAGCTCTACGGGCTTGCGCCGCATTTGTCGGTAGTTGTTAAGGACGGCGAAAACGGAGCCTATTATTGCCCCGACGGAGTGCCGACGTTGGTCAAAACGGTCAAAGTACGGAAAGTAGTGAGCGCTACAGGCGCGGGCGACAGCTTTAACGCCGGTTTGGTCGCAGCTCTATCCCAGGGGCGGAGTTTGGCTGACTCGATAAGCCACGGCTGTGCCGTGGCTGCTGCCAAAATTAGCGGACATAGTAGTTTTTAGTAAATCTGTCAGCGCTGCCAGCTAGACGCCTTTAAGATCGTCAACCGGCCGGGCTTTTTCCCAAAGCAGCTCAAATAGCTGGCGTTGGTGGTCGGCGATCTCTTGGTTGTACAGTTCTATGCCGAAAACCTTGCCATTGACCCAGTTGTAGTAAGCGATTACATCATCATAGATAACAGTTGAGTGGTTGATTGGCAGAACGGACTGGGGCAAATAACGAGACTGCCAGCTGGCCAGGCGTTCGTTGGAGTGGTTTTTGTACCATTCCTGTTGGGTTGATATAAAGTGGTCGCCAATAATACCGCGGAACTTGATATTCCGGTCGTTGCATCTTTCGACCCAGCGCTCAAAAAATGCGCTGTTGGTACGGCCCTGCATATTTTCGTATAGAATTGCCAGGTTTTCCGTTGAGCCTTTGGTTTCGTTCCACAGCATTTGCTTAACGCCATCGCTGCCTTTATAGAATTGAACCCGCGTGCCAGCGGAAGAATAGCTTGGGTCTTCGGTCAGTAGCCTGTCAAGCAGCTTGAATTTTTCCTGAAGATTACGAAGCTCTTGCTCCTTGTCGCTAAGTATCAGCTGCAGGTTGGCGATAGGCGCAGCCCGGTAGATTTTACGTTTGTTGGCTTCTTCTATCTCTATCAGACCGGAGCTAGTCAGATCGTCCAGAAGCCGATAGATACGCCGTCGTTCAATGCGGGCATTTCTGGACAGCTGGAGCAGACTTTGCGGGCCGCAGCTGCGCAGGGTAAGGTAAATCTCGGCTATATCTATCTCTAGGCCCAGGTCTACAAAGTAATTACGAATAGCGTCAGCCTCTTCGGACATATCAGGAGTGTAAGCGTACATATTGATGTAGTCTACCAGTTGCGCAGTTTCGCGCAACCAGTATATAAAGTGTCGGTTTGTCAATTATCCTCCAGGTAGTTAATAGCCGGAGGAAACATGTCGGAAAGAATCGCTGCAACCGTTAACCATTACGGTCTCGCCGAAGAGGCGGTTGTTTATGCGGGCGGCACGCTAGAGGCGGCCGGCATACGACCGGCTTCTGATGTTGATTTGTGCGTTTCGCCAGAGGCGTTTAGGGCATTGCGCGAAGCCGGCGGCTGGGTTGAGGGGCGCTGTGATGACGGCCAGCCTAAGCTGCAGCGCTCAGGAGACGGGGAGCATATGCCCGTAGAGGTCGTAAGCAATTGGGGTGAAGGGTATAGCTACGAAGATCTGCGCAGAGGCAGCTTTAGAAAGGATGACATTTGTTTTGCCGGTCTGGATGCGGTTTATGCTTGGAAGCAAGACAAAGGGCGTCCAAAGGATACCGTTGATTTGGCGCTGATTAAAGAACGTTTATACGCCAGACCGTTGCCCGACGAGATGGTAGCCAGGCAGCTTGAGTTTATGCGCCAACACGCACCACAGAGCTTACACGACCACCCGGCATTGAAAGTGGGCGCTAATGGCTTGGTAATTGTCGATACCCTTTACGGGCGGGATTCGCAGGGTCCGGCCAGGCGGTATAGCGGCTTGGTAGAAAAAGACATACCCGTGTTCGGCCATACTTGCTTTCATTCTGCCGGCGGAATCAAGCACTTGGCCCAACAGGTCAGGCTTTCTAACGAACGCAGGCGGCAGCAAGGCCTGCCTCCGTTGTATAGTGAGGCTGACCTTGCTGCGCTCTATGCTCTGTTCCCTTACCACGACGCTATTATCGGCGACGGCCGGGTGAATGACGAAACCAAGTCAGCTGAACTGGTCAGGCAACACCTCATTTTAGGCGGCAGTGACATGGATGACATCCCCGAGAGAGCAGCCGTAGGTGTAAAAGGCACAATATACGATGACATTGCCAGGGTGCAAAGCGCACATATAGGCGGCGAGTATGCTCATATACAGGAAACAGCTAAGGGCCTGGATTTGGGTAATCTGCCGGAAGCTTTTTCTCCGCTGGAATCATTTTGGATGTGCGTCGAAGATTTATGCCGGGCTAAAGCCGGGCACGACCGGATACTTGCAATCCGGGCAGAGGAGTTAGGTGTAACAATAACTGATTTGGAAACCGCCCTGGCGGTCGTTGACAGCAGCCCGGCTACCATAGCGGCATTTGCCTCAAAAACTAATAATTGCGGCCTCCTGCACTCAGGGCATAAATATCCGGGAACTTACGAGATGGACGACCCCGAAGTGCGCCAAGAGCACGCCTTGTGTTTGCATGGCATAGCCCAAAGGGTCAAAGACGGGGACCTGACTGCCTCGGACTTACTGGGAGTTATTCATAGACATATTGACGCAATAGCTGAGAAAATGTCCGCCCGGGCCCGGCGGAGCGCTTCCGGCGTACCTAACCAGGCCCAACCCGGCGAGCCTAATTTGAATTCAGGAACCAGAAATGCCTTCGCGCTAGTAGAAATGGCCGCGGCTTCCGGGCCGGCTATCGATCTTCAAGGGTCGTTACTGGGCTTAGCCGGTATATTGGAGTCAATAGATAACCAGCATGTACCGGCTGTCGTGGGCGGGCTGGAGCAACAAATGTCTTTGCTGGAGAGCTGTATAGCGGAAATCCAGGCAAACATCAACGACCAGAATAGGCAGCAGGCTGAAGCCCGGATAGAGTTATTGCGGAGAGCCATAGACAGCCTAGCCGGGGCGGCCTCAACTCTGAGCGAGGGTGATAATAGTGTGCGCGGCCATAATGAGGAGTATAGGCGGGACATCGGAGCGGTCCCTGACCCCGAGTAAAATGGCCTATCACTAGCCAGCCATCATGATATGCTGTATTAAGGCATAAGCTTTATGAACCAGACAAAAGCAAAGAGTGGGTATGCAAAAGTATGGCTCAATAAAGAGCGCATTATTGTTTGTGAACTTCATGGATTCATAGACGAAAAAGTCTCTCTGGATTCAATGGACAAAACCAGGCAGATCGCCAATGATCTCTACTCGCGTAGCAAGCCGGTATATGTTGTTATTGACGGCACCGGGGTTACGGGCCAGAACAGCGCTGCGCGGACAAGCACTAAGATGATGGCCGGTATGCACATTGCCAAACTGGCAGTGATCGGCAAAGGGATAACCATCAGCCTGGTCGCCCAGTATTTGATGCGGGTAAGCGGGATAAAAGGCGAGGCAAGAGCATTCCGCAATCGCCGCAAGGCGGAAAGGTGGTTGCTTCAGAAGAGGGGTGAATATAACGAATACAGCCCCCTAAGACGGGAGGGTGTTATCGGCTCCGTGATTGTGCTTGGACTTGTTTCCGTGGCAATCGGGGGCTGGATTTTTAGGAACAAGACATTGACGGAACTCTTGCCGGATACTGTAGTCATGAATCCTGTTGTCGCAGTAACGTTTCTGCTACTTGCATTCATACCGTTGCTGCTGGCGATCAATACGGCCAGGTACAAAACTCTCAGGCGATGGATTATTGGGATAATCGTTATCTGGACCATGACGTTTGGATTTTTGGTGTGGATCCGGACTGCGTTTGGTTCTGACACTAGGATAGATGCCTGGCTATTCCATGATCAGATCACGGCGGCTACGCGCGCTGCGCCTCGTACGGCGCTCAACTTACTGCTGGTCGGGGTTATGATCTTGTCTATATTGACTGGCCAGCGCAGGGCATGGGAGCGCTATACGTTTTTCTTGGCGGCATCTTTTGTCTTGGCTAATGCTGTCCTTATTATCACAGGCTACGCGTACCATATCGGGCTGATTGAGTTTACGGGTTTTGTCCCTATGCCGCTGAGCACGGCTTTAGTTTTCCTGGTGCTCGTGAGCGCGCTCTGGCCTTTTAGCAGGCCGCTGTCCGCGTTTACGCGCCTACGGATATTTTTCAGCAAGTACCAATTTGTTTTTTTTGTTCTTGCCGGAGGGTTGGTTTTTACCGGATATATGTGGCAGCAGAGCAAGATTGGTGCACGTACTGATGAGAGCAATAGAGCTATCCAAGCCTTTGACAAGCAGGAGAATATTTTATCAGATAGAATAGACAGCTATATTACGGTACTGTATGGATTTAGGTCGTTGTTCGAAGGGAGTATGTCAGTATCGGCCGATGAGTTTACGGTCTACTTTACCTCTTCGCATATTCAGCAGCGTTACCCGGGCCTAAACGGCATAGCTTATGTGCAGCAGGTTCCCGATGCCCAGAAACAGACCTTTCAGGCCTTGATACGGCAACAGAGCAGCGCGCTAAATCCGCAGTTAAAGAATTTTACAATTCATCCGCCCGACAGCCCGCAGCCCTTGTCTTATGTCATTACGTATATCGAGCCGGACAAGAATGTGGTCAAGCAAGCATCAGGGTTTGATCTGAGCACGGACGCGGAGCGCCTGCAGACGATGTCAGCGGCGCGCGATTCCGGGTCTTTGGCGACAACCGGCACTATCAATATCGATGCCGCGGTATCCGGGGCTACCAAAGAAAAGCCGGGATTCTTTATCACGTCCCCGATTTATTCAGACGAGATAAAGTTCGGCGAGCCAAAAACTGTAGAGGATAGACGTAACAGATTGTCCGGTTTTATTAATGCATCGTTTGTCTATCAGGAATTATTCGAGGATATCTTTAAGGATGAAAAACGTACAGACCTGCAGTTTGTCGTAAGCGACATTGCTACCGGCACCACAATTTATACATACAACCCGAATGCCAAAAATATAGAAAAGCAGGTCAAGCACGAAAACCACATAAACGTAGGCGGCAGGGCATGGCGCCTATCAATGTACACAAGCGCCAGTTTTGGCATAACTGCCCAGGGGCGCGTGCTGCCCTTTGCCGTCCTGGGCGGCGGCGTCGCGCTTACTATCTTGGCTGCAATGTTGGTATTATCGCAAGTCCGGAGGCGTGAGGCAGCCGTAGCCCTGGCGGCTTCAATGACCGAAGACTTCAATAACGAGCGTAATGCGGCCGTTGCCTCCAAAGAGAGAGACGATGCTATCCTGAGCAGTATTGCGGACGGAGTATTCGTGATCGACAGTGACGAAAGGATTATTCTGTTTAATCCTGCAACGGAATCCATAAGCGGCTACAATGCAGACGAGGCAATAGGAAACAGGTATAAGGACATATTGCGTTTTGAGGATGCCCGAACCGGTAAGGTTAAGGACGATTTTATCAAGCAAGCGTTAGATGGCAAAGTGGCACGATTGCGCAACCACGCCATACTGACGCGTAAGGACGGCCGTCAGATTGCGGTGGCCAATTCGGCTGCGCCGCTTGTCGATTACCGCCATAAGACAATCGGAGCCATCGTGGTGTTCAGAGATGTGACCCGAGAGGCAGAACTGAGCCGGGCCAAAGACGAATTCGTATCGTTGGCTTCACACCAGTTGCGCACGCCGCTGTCTGCGGTCAACTGGTATGCCGAAATGCTTTTAGACGGGGACGTCGGCCCGCTTAGCAAGAAGCAGAAAGAACATGTCCAGGAAATCCACGAAGGAAACCAGCGGATGATCACACTGGTTAATTCGTTGCTCGACGTGTCGCGAATAGACCTTGGCAAATTTATTAATGAGCCGGTTGATACGTCAGTGGCTAAACTCACCGACAGTCTTGAAAAAGAAATGTCAGAAATAATCGCAGTCAAGAGGATGAAGATTGAAAAAGACATACCAAAGAATCTGCCGGCAGTTTTTATTGATCCGAAGTTGCTCAGGGCAATCATCCAGAACATGCTTTCCAACGCGGTCAAGTACACGCCGGCAAAGGGACTTGTCAAAGTTTCTGCCTGGGTCGCCAGGCAAGCTGATTGTACGAGTACCAGAATTTGCACACCAGGTAAGTACATACTTATTGAAGTGTCAGATACCGGGTACGGAATACCGGCGGCCCAGCAAAACAGGGTGTTCGAAAAGCTTTTCCGCGCTGACAATGTCCGGTCTTTGGAGCTGGAGGGTACCGGCCTTGGCCTTTACTATATTAAACAGATTATAGATAAGTTAGGGGGCGGCATATCGTTTAAATCCACTGAAAGTGTGGGCACGACATTTACGGTTATTTTACCGCTGCGGACCAAAAGAGCGACCATCGAACGTGATACAATGACAAAATAGAGAGTGGGCAATCTAATGAATGCAAAGCAGAAGAGCGTATTGATAGTAGAAGATGAAAAGCCGCTGGCACATGCGCTGGAGCTTAAATTAAAAAATGCCGGTTTTACTGTCACGGTCGCCCGTGACGGACAGGAATGCCTTAGCCTGCTGGGAAAGGGTGGATTCGACGTTGTTTTGCTGGATTTGATGCTGCCGGTGATGGACGGATTCCAGGTTCTGGCGCAACTCAGGAATAAACCTAACAGACCTATAATATTTGTGCTGTCGAACTTAGGCCAGTTGGAAGACGAACGGCGGTCGCTGGAATTGGGTGCCAAGAAATTCTTCGTTAAATCTGATACGTCACTGTCGGTAATCGTTGATGAGGTGAGTAGTCTTTTATAGCTATTAAGGGGTGGGCATGTATCCAAGCGTTGGTGCGCTTAAAACGATTTTGATCAGGGAGAGTTATATCTCTGAGGCTGACAGTAAGGCGGCCGAAGATGGCGCTCATGACACTGCTGGTTATATTGACTATCTGATCCGCGAAGGCTTGTTGACCAAAACATTGCTAGGGCAAGCCCTAGGCGAAGCGTACAAGCTGCCCTTCCTGGACCTGGACATACATCCGATTAGCAAACAGAGCGTTACAAAAATTCCGGAAGCCATAGCCCGGTCTTCTCGTGTCGTATTCGTTAAGGAAGACCAAAATGGAATTACAATTGCCACAGACACGCCGCAGTCCATTAATGCGGCAGAGATAAAGCGGCTCTTTCCACAGCAGAATATCCGTTTGGCCTACACACTGCCTGAATATCTTAGCGCCAGTTTTTCGTTGTATGAGCGGCCGCTGGAAACGCGTTTCTCGCAGATTATAAGCGAAGGCAAACGCGTAGCCCCAGAGATTGTTGACGAAATTTTGAAAGACGCCATCTCTTTCCACGCATCTGATATACATTTTGAGCCGCACCCCGATGGCATAATTGTACGTTTCAGGGTAGACGGCAATTTGCGCGATGCCGGCGTAATACCCAAGGAATTTTATGAGAATATTCTCAACCGCATCAAAGTCGAGAGCGGTATGCGCATAGACGAACACTATTCCGCCCAAGACGGCGCTATCCAGAAAGAACTCGATAAACATATTGTAGATTTGCGCGTTTCTTTGATCCCGACCGTTGAAGGTGAAAAGGTCGTTATGCGTGTGTTGGGTTCATATGTCCAGAACTTTACCTTTGCCGACATCGGTCTGGATGAAGCTCATCGTGCCATCCTGCAAGCCCACGTTTCCAAACCGTTTGGTATGATTTTGACAGTCGGACCGACAGGTTCAGGTAAAACCACTACATTGTATGCACTTGTTAAGTTGCTTAATAAAGCCAGCGTTAATATTACCAGCATCGAAGATCCGGTGGAGTACAAGATCACCGGCGTGAACCAGATCCAGGTCCGCGAAGCCTCTAACGTGACATTTGCTAAAGGTTTGCGCTCCATTGTGCGCCAAGACCCGGACGTGATTCTGGTGGGCGAAATCCGTGACCGGGAAACGGCCGAGATATCTGTTAATGCTGCTCTGACCGGCCACTTGTTGCTCTCCACTTTTCATGCCAACGATGCTGCTACGGCTGTCCCTCGCTTGATAGACATGGGAGTTGAGCCGTTTTTGATAGCTTCAACCATGGAAGTTATTATTGCTCAGCGCCTAGTACGTAAGATCTGTACCAACTGCCGTTACGGTCTGCCGGCCAGTGAAGCGCTAAAGGCCATTCCTAACAAGTCCGTAGATATTAGCCATTATTTTTCGGCAAACGAAACAGTTTATGCCGGAAAAGGCTGTAACGTTTGCAGCGGCACTGGCTATAACGGGCGCACGGCCTTATTTGAATTCCTGGATATAACCCCAGAAATGCAGGACCTGATTTTAACCAGCCCCTCGACCCGCGCCATAGAGGAGCTTAGCCGAAAGCAGCACAATACTTCGATGTTCGATGACGGCATTCAAAAAGTAAAAAGCGGGCAGACAACCATAGCCGAAGTTGTGCGCGTTGTTGCGCCGCCACGCCGGGTGGCTAGCCGTGAACAATAATAAGCCAAAATCAGTGCATCTGCGCGTCAAAGACCGGATATATTTTACGGCCAACCTGGCACTCTTGCTTGAAGCAGCGGTACCGGTCACTGAGATATTTGATTCCTTGCAGGAAACCAGCCATTCCCGCCGCTTTACCCGCGCCCTGGAACAAATGAAACGTGATATCGAAGACGGCATGCCGTTGTGGAAGGCGCTGGATCGTACACGGGTAGCGTCCGAGCAGACATTGGCGTTAGTAAAACTAGGCGAGGAATCCGGCAACCTGGTAAGAAATCTGCAAATTGCCGCCAAGCAAGAAGAAAAACAGCGCATACTGCGCTCTAAGATCGGCTCGGCCTTACTTTATCCGGCTTTTGTGTTTGGCATAACTATTGTTGTCGGGTTGGGCGTGGCCTGGTTTTTGCTGCCGCGATTGGCAGAAACTTTTGCGCAGCTGCACATAAAGTTGCCGCTGATATCTAAAATAGTCATAAATATTGGAAATTATTTAGGCAAAAACGGCTATTGGCTGATACCGACGATAATTGTGGCTATTGTTATATTGTTTTACGTTTTGTTCGTAGGCCGCAGAACCCGCAGCCTTGGACAGCGCCTATTGTCCCATACTCCAGGCATCTCGCGGTTATTGCAAGAAGTCGAAGTGGCTCGTTTTGGATATCTGATGGGTACATTACTGGGTGCCGGGCTGTCTATAACGCAATCGCTAAGGATGCTCAAAGAGGCTACGGTCTCCCCGCATTACAAGAAATTTTATGCCTATTTGTACGACCAATTCGATAACGGCTTCAGTTTGCATGCCAGCCTTAAAAAATACAAATCCTCTAATAAACTATTGCCGCCAGCCGTTCAGCAGATAATTATTGCTGGCGAGCGATCCGGCAGTTTGCCGGAATCCCTCGTTAATGTCGGCAAGATCTATGAGGAGAAGGCCGATATCACCACTCAAAATTTGGAAGCTATTCTGGAGCCGATTTTGCTAGTTATAGTCTGGCTGGGCGTCTTGATAGTGGCCGTGGCAGTTATTCTGCCAATCTACAGTTTAGTCGGCGGGTTGAAGTAGGCGTATGGCAGGCGGCAAAAATAACCAGCGCGGCTTTACACTTTTGGAAGTTTTGCTGTCGGTCGGGATAATAACCGTTCTGGCCGGAATCTCGATACCAGTGTACATGTCGTTCAACAACCGCAATGATTTAGACCTGGCCGCGCAGTCTTTGGCTGATTCTTTACGCCGCGCCGAAACTTATAGCCGGGGGGTCAGTAACGACAGCCAGTGGGGCGTAGAAATCCAAACTGGCGCCATAACATTGTTCAAAGGCGCTGTTTTTAGCAGCCGTGACACCAGCTATGACGAAGTTACGATCCTGCCAGGATCGTTTGCCGTTAGCGGTTTGAATGAGGTAGTTTTTGCAAAACTCAGCGCCGCGCCTAGCGCCACCGGGAACATCTCGCTAACCTCGTCTAATCTAAACGAAACAAGGACGGTGACTATCAATGCCAAGGGTATGGTCGATTACTAAACGCCGGATTTTACGCCGTACTGGCAAGCCTGAGGCGGGTTTTTCGCCAATAGAGGTACTGTTGGCGGCCACCATTTTCGGGATGTTGGTGACAGCGCTGGTAGGGGTAATTATTTTTGGCCGGGCCTCGACCGCCAGTTCCGGCGATCGGGTCCGGGCGGTCCAGCTTGCCGAGGAAGGGTTGGAAGCGGTGCGAAACCTTCGTGATGAAAATCTGGCCAATATAACCGACGGCACATATGGTTTGGCACAAAGCGGCGGTGTCTGGACATTGGCCGGCAGTTCAGATACCAGCGGCATTTATATCCGTCAGGTGACCATTGCCAGCGTTGATTCCAAGCGCAAAACAGTTACGGCAAATGTGGCCTGGCCGCAAACTGTCGGTACGGGCACGGTTAGCCTGGAGTCGCGGCTCACTGGCTGGGGTGCGATTGTTAAATCCTGGCTCAACGCTATCCAAGCAGGCGGCTACGACGCACCAAATACTGGCAACGGAGTTAAGGTTGCCACCTCGGGTAATTATGCGTACATAGTACGTAGCAGTTCCCCGAATTTCATTATCGTTGACATTAGCAACCCGGCGGCGCCGACTTTAGCAAGTGCAATTGATGTCGCGAACACCCCGACAAACATTGCAGTTAGCGGCACGCATGCATACATAACAACATCCTCAAATAGTGCTGAGCTGCTGATATTGGACATTTCCAACCCGGCCTCGCCGAGCGTTAACGCCACGTATAACGCCTCGGGGAATGCCAATGGGCTGTCTGTGGCAGTTAGCGGCAACTATGCGTATTTAACCCGCGCTGCCAACGGTAGTATAGATGAGTTTGTCATCCTGAATATCGCAACACCAACAGCGCCAGTGCGTGTTGGCGGCTATAGCAATAATATTTCGATGAATGATGTGGTCGTAGACGGCAATTACGCATATGTAGGTACAAACTCGAATTCGCAGGAGCTGTTGTTCTTGAATACCTCCAATCCGGCTGCGCCGGCACTGGCGATGTCAATGAATTTGCCCGGCAACGGCGCGGTATTGGCGGCAAGCAAGTTCAATAATACGTTATTTGTCGGTAGGACCACGGCGCTGTCGGCTATAAATGTGACGAATCTGTTGACGCCTTCGGTTCTGGGGTCGGTCACCACTACTGGTACGGCAACGGTCAACGATCTGTCGTTAGACGCTACAGGAACTTACGCGTTTCTTGGTACCAACAGCGCGAACGCTGAGTTCCAGATCGCTGATATTTCCAGCCCAGCTAGTATGTCGATTGTCCGTACTATTGATGTTTCGCCAGGCACCAACAGCATGAATGGCGTGGCTTATAGCTCGTCGTTGGATATTGTGGTTGGTGTTACTGCCTCTGACACTCAAGAAGTCGTAACTGTCGTGAAGAATTAGCCATGATATATCGCAGGAGTAATCAGGATAAAAACACCACTGGTTTTACACTAATTGAACTGTTGTTATACATAAGCATCGTCGGCAGCCTCCTGGTGGCGATAGTCGGCTTTTTGATGCTTGCAGTGGACGCGCGGGTGAAAAATCAAAGCGTTTCCGAAGTGAATCAGCAAGGCACGGCGGCCATGGAATACATCGCTCAGACTATCCGCAATGCCGATACTATAACCTCGCCCGCGCCTGCAACCATTGGCAGCTCCCTGACGCTCACTGTACCAGCTGCCGGGCTGAGTTCGACCGTTTTTGACGCACCAGCAGGTGTACTCCGCGTTAATGAGGGTGCAACCGCAGCTATACCGCTGACTAATAGCAGGGTGCAGGTAACCAACCTGGCATTTACCAATTTGTCACGCAGCGGCACCAATGGCATCGTGCGGATCAGCCTTACTGTCAGCCGCGTGAACCAGAGCGGCAAAAATGAATATGACTACCAGAAGACATTTGTAACATCAGTGGTTCTACGGCAATGAGCAGACAGATGAACAATAAGCTTCAAGACGGCTACATTGCCTTGATAGCCGTGCTGGTCGTTGGCGCTGCCACTTTAGCCATAGCGCTGGCTTTACTGGTCGGCGGCACAGACAGCCAGCGTTCGGCACTTATAACTCAGCAGTCGGCTGGCGCCCGCAGCCTGGCCAAGTCGTGCGTTGAGGAAGCCTTGCAGCAGATTCGCGATAACGCCGCGTTTACAGACACAAACACTCTGGCTTTTGGTCAGGGTAACTGTACTTATACAGTTACCAATACCGGCGGCAACAACCGGACGATTGACGCCAGCGGAACAGTCGGTAATGTTGTAAGAAAAATTCAGGCTCATGCTACAATTAATACATCAAGCATTAGTATTACTTCGTGGCAAGAAGTCAGCTGATATTAACAATCTAAGGGGGTGGGAGATGAAACTTTTTCAGAAGGTTAAAAACCAACAGGGGTTTACACTGTTGGAAGTATTGCTTGTGGTGGCGATCATAGCCATTTTGGCCGGCATAGTTATAATCGCGATTAACCCTGGAAAACAGCTTGGCGATACACGTAACTCCCAGCGCCAGGCGGATGTCACGACCATACTCAATGGCATCTACCAGTACTCGCTAGACAATAACGGCGCCTTGCCTGCCGGCATAACCACTACGGCTACGGAAATATGCGCTACAGGCGCGGCAAGCTGCACCGGCTTAGTTGACCTGAGTAGCATAACGGCGAGCGAAAAATATTTAACCGCTTTGCCCAAGGACCCGCAATGTAGCAGCGTGTGCGCTACGAATGGTAACGGTTATACAGTTGTCAAAACCGCAAACGGGCGGGTAACTATTAGCGCGCCGCATGCCGAGCAGGGCCGAGTTATTACCGTAACCCGCTAAGGAGCTTATGGTATGGCAAAATCAAAAAAGTTGTCCAAAAAAGCAGCACAAAAGGCAAATGATACAGTGCTTTGGCTGTTAGTTGTGATAGTGATTTTATCGGTAGTGTTTTTGGGCGTGGCAACTTGGCGATATATGTAAGCTGCCATAGCCCTTAGGCATTGTCTGCTATGATAGGGCAATGAACAAATATAAAGCTGCTATCTTTGATATTGACGGGACGCTTACGCCCCAGGTATCGTGGACGGCGTTCACGCGTGACATCGGCGGTTCTGTGGCCGAGCACCTGGCTATTTATCACGATCACCTTGACGGCAAGATCGGTCTTGATGAGTCAAAAGCCAGACTGCTCAAAATGTGGCAATCCACCGGCAAAGCAAATAAGGCCCATATCGTTAACGCGTTCGGCGCCTGGCCGGTCCGGCCAGATGCTTTCCCGCTCATTAAGTGGCTCAAGGAAAACGGATATCGTGTTTGTCTGATTACCGGCTCCGTAGGAGTATATGCCAAGTATATGGCCGAAAAGCTAGGTGCCGACGCCTACTATGCTAATGCCGAGCTATATTTTGACGCCAACGGCGAACTGGAAAATTTCCATTACACAACAGATCAGGCAGAGGTTAAGCTAAGACAATTTAAAGAGTTCTGTCAGCAGAATAATCTCCGCCCTGGGCAATGCGTGCCGATAGGTGACAGCGACAATGACATCGAGCTGTTTCGTATAACAGGGAACGGCATATTGATTAACGAAGACGAGCAGGTCGCTGAAGAATTGCTGGCGGCCGCTTGGCAGACAGTTCGGTCCCTTCAGGAGGTGCAACTGCTGCTCAAGAACGAAACAGATCAACGCAAGCCGCAATAGTATTGTTTTAGATTTAAGAATTATTTTATATAAGCAGGGCTACAGTCATGGTATCGTGGAGTTGTGGAACTGCATAGAACAGGCAAGATCGCACAGTGGAAAACTGTGTCTCCTGACAAGCAGAACTCGTGGCAAAGACTGGCAGCTAGGACCGACGGCGTACTAACACCAGGCAACGTGACGAGTTCTATCGGTTTGGCATTGGTTTTGGCTGGTCTGGCAGCGGTTATTTTCCATGCCTATTGGCTGGGCATAAGCCTGGTGGCAATCGGCAGACTGGCAGATATCCTGGATGGAATTTTGGCAGAGCGTACTGCTACCAAAAGCCCGCTAGGCGAGACAGTCGATGCCAGTTTCGATAAAGTCGGAGCCCTGGCTACTCTGTTAGTCCTGGCTGTCGAAGGACTTTTGCCTTGGGCGATTGCAGTCATAATCGGGGTCCAAAGTACAGCTAACATAGTTCTAGCCCTTTATGCTCACGGCAAGGGCTCGACTTTGCACCCGTCCAAGATAGGCAAATTGTCGGCCGTTGGCGTGTGGCTTTGTATCCTGATTTTTGCCTTGGCCAAGCCGTTGAGTGACAATGACTGGCGAGGGGCGGATTATATGCTGACCTTTTGCTACGTTTTTGCAGTAATCGCCATTGCATTTAGCCTGCTGGCGACTTTCGGCTACACAAGGGCAGCTATGACTATCTGGCGCCAAGGAACAAAAGATGGTTTGTGAGAGGTTTATTATTATCAGCAATCCGGCCAGTACCAACGCCAGGACGGTCGAACGCCGGATAGCAGAATTACAAGCCGCTTGCCCAAAAGCGGAAATTATTTTAGTGCGGACTTCGCCGGCTGGCCGGGCAGCAGACAGGCGTATATTAAGCAAGTGCTCGGACAAGCTGGGTAAAGGCACGCTGTTGTGCGTGGCAGCCGGTGACGGCACTATAAACACCGTAGTCGAAGAGCTGATGACAGATATCAGTTTGTCCAAAGAGGCGCGACAGACACCCGTACTGCCTCTCTGGGGCGGTAATGCCAACGATCTTGCCAATATGCTCAACGGGCCGGCCTACCGGGCGCGGCTGCAGCAAATTTTGGAACAGGGCCGGGTGATTAAAGTGCGTCCCCTAAAATGTCACATGATAAAGTGTGACGGTTCATCGGCTACACACTACGCGTCCTGTTATGCCAGCTTTGGGGCCTCTGCTTTTGTGGCAAAAGTGCTGGCCCGGTTTGTGCGCCGCAACAGCCTGTTTCATAAACTGCCGGGCGGACGTTTTTTGCAGGAATTAGCTATTGTTACCAAAGCCTTGATGCAGGCTCCGACCTTTGCAGTTCGTGACGATGACAAGGTGCGCGCTATTTATGAACGGGCCTTTCTAAAAGGCTCGCGTTTCGCCAAAGTCGGGGGCGTTCCGCAGCGGCTGACCGATGAGTCTTTTCATGCTGTTACGGTCAAACACAAACGCTTTTTTTCGCTGATGTACCGCATATCCGAAATGGTACGCCGCAGCCGCAGCCCGAAATTTGTCAAAAAACACGCCAAATTTACCGTTCTGGAAACAGCTTGGGCCCAGTTTGACGGTGAAACAGTGCGCGTGCCGGCAGGTACAAAGGTTGAGATCAGCCTGTCCGATCAACCGCTCTACGCCCTAAGCTTGTTGCTCGGTAAATAGCCCAGTATCAGCGGCTTTGTTATTTGCTAGTCGGCGCTTTGGGTATAACCATAGCGGCGATAATGTATCCTAAGACGCCGGGCGCGATGCCGGTTAGAATGGTCATTATGACCCAGGCCAGGCGGATGATTGTTGAATCGATCTCAAAGTACTCGCCCAAACCGCCGCAGACACCGGCAAGTTTTTTGTCGGTAGCAGACAGGTAAAGCCTTTTCATAGCTGGTGTGTCATGATGCTTTTGCTGGTCGCTCATAATTATTACTCCTTTAGTACATCATATCATCTTGCGCATTGATCTTTGCCAAACCCCTAGCTGGCACCACCCCTCCCCGGAGACTGTGAAATCGGTTTAACTAACCGATTTCAGCCGAACGCTGTATCAAATCTCCGGGGGAGGTTTAATACAGGAGTGTGCTCCGGGGAGGGGTGGTGCCAGCTAGGGGTTTGGCAAACGCAAGGTGACTGTTGTGCCGTTGCCGGCTCGCGAACTAAGCTCAATGCTGCCACCCAGATAGGCCATGATTAATTTATCCAGGTAAAGATTAAACCCCATACCTTGGTGGGTGAAGTGCTCGGTGTCTTCCGCTCTGGAAAACGGCTGGAACAAGAGTTGTAACTTTTCAGGCGGCAGGCCGGCACCGTGATCGGTGATCGTGATCTCGGTGCCGTTAGCCGCGGTATTGGCGCTGACCTCAACCGAGCCGCCGTCCGGGCTGTAAGCTACGGCATTGTCCAGTACGCTGCGCAAAACAAAGGCGACCAATTCGGGATTTTGCACCGGGAAGGTCACCTCGCTGGACAGTTTGATTGTTACGGAGCGTTTTGCCGCCGCGGCTTGCAGATTTTGCATGGCAATGCCCAGCATGTTGTTGATGCGGACAGTTTGCGGCTCGGCAGTACTGTGACCGCCGCGCAGGCTCTGTGCGACAGTGAATTTGGTCAGCAGATCGTGAAAGCGGGCTTGGCCGTCACTTATGTATCTGCCTGCCTGGGTTGAGGCGACTTGCGCGGCCAGTCCGTCAATGCTTTTGATATCGGCGCTTAGCTCGTCAACGGCGCCGGCAATCAACCGGTCTCTTGTCTCGTTCTCTGACGCTTCTTCATGTGTCAGCTGATCCAGAACCTGTTGATCGCGGCGGCCTAGCTGCCGGTTGCGGAATACCTGGTAGGTTATGACTGCCAATGCTGTGAATACGATAGTTTGAATAGTTAGATTGATCTGGGAAATATTAAGTGTGCCGGCATTGGCTGCCAAGTAGTTAAACAATACGACAACTACCGCAATAAGAGCCAGAGGCAGAAAAAGCCCGGGGTTACGCCAAGGCGCCGCAGCATTCAGGGTGTAGCCTTGGCTTGTCGCTGTCTGCATTTTTCCCAGCGTTTGTGCCTGCCAGAGCAGCCGCTCGATTTTGGTCTGCATGCGCTGCACAGTAGTTTGTATGCCGGCAACATATTGAGACGTGCCGGCTTCTCTATGGAGCATGTCGATGCCGCCGTTAAGGATTGTCAAAGGCGTGCGAAAGTAGTGCGAGACTAATTCTACCAGTGTCTTTTTGGAGTTTGCCACAGCCTGCCCGCGCCCTAATAATGCCCGGAATTTGCGGTATTCTTTAAGCTCGCGGCGCGTCTGTACGAGCAATAGCAGTATGTTAAGGCCCAGTAACACGAATAATATATAAGGAAAGCTGTAGGCGATCGGTTTCGGTATTTTGCGGATAATGCTCTCGGCAGAGTCGGATATCCGTTCCACGCCCTTGGCTACATTGCTAAAAAGCGCGCTGATGCCGGTTGTCTGTTTGGCTGACGTGCCAGCTGTCTGGGACGTCATTGCCGCACCGGCGTCACCAGCTGCTATCTTTACCTGGAATTCTTCTGTAGCCGTGCTGCCGTCAGTGCCGGTTACGACAATCTTTATATTGGTGCCTTCGTATACTGACGGGTCCCAGAACCAGCTGGCAGTACCGGTCGTGTCGGGCAATACGGTCTGCGCCAGCTTGCCGTTAATATAAAAATCCACTTGCTTGAACGAAGCCCCCTGGCCGTTCAGCGGCGTCACGATTATGGTGTAGCCCTTTTTGGGGATAGTTTGGCCGTTGACCAGGTTGACAGATATTTTAAGCCCGCTAGGCAGGGTGGTCTGAGTTGATGATGCCGGCGGACAGCCCTCCTGGTATTTGCAAGCGCTGAACGACCCCGTACCGTAGGGAGCGGCATTTACGGTTTGCACTAAAAAAAACAGCAGCGTCAAACCGGATACGAAACAAACTAAACTATGCCAAAAACCCTTTGATTTTGCCATAAGGGCTATTATAACGCGTCTTGCCAAGGAACCGTCCCAAAACGAAGTCTATTTTTGAAGAATGTTCCGATTTTGGACTGGACGCATCCGCCTGCTTGTTGCTACTATGTCTTTTTCAGTAAGTTTTTACTACTCAAGAATTAAGGGTCTAGTAATCAGCGGTTATTATGTCTGAGAATTTGAAAAGGCGTCGCCTGGTCGTAGAGTTAGGTCCTGACGGCAGCCCGGTCGGAACACGGCGGGGGCAAAACGCAATAGGTCCTGAAGACAACTATGTATGCATAGACACTTTTAACGGCAGTGATGTAGAGCGCCGTGAGGCCCAGAAATGGCTGGCGGTGCACCGGCGTTTAATGGACGCCAAAGGCAACTGGGCGGCATTAAGGCGCGATGCCTCAGAACTGACCTTCCGCAACCGGACAGTAGACCATGTCATTGCAGTGAACTTTTTTGGTGAGCCAAGTACCTGGAATAAGCACAGGCGCATTGCCGGCGAGATAGCCCGCGTCCTAAAGCCTACCGGCATAGTAACGGTAGTAGAGACGATCCCCCCTCGTTTTATAGGCCTTGAGCAGGTTCGCGCCTTAATGCGCGATCACGGCCTGGTGCAGGTATCGTCCGGCAGCGAACATGACCTATCGCGTATCGGGCAATTTGCCAATACCCCGTCTAGCGACCAGGATGCTTTCATCGCAGACTTTGCTTTCCCCGAACAGGGCAAGGCAGGAGAAAGCATACCGGAATCGGGCAGAGCAGGGAACTATACCGCCCCCGGAGGTTCTGTTGAACATGTAAACAGTGTCGGTGATCTGGTCGCCGGCGTCGGCCGTGTCCTGAGTAGTTTAGCCGTAGCCCGGAACTCTTGCCGAAGAATCAGGCCGTCAGGTCGCCCAGGTACGCCAACGTATAGAAAATTTGACCGGAGAAATCACTCCCGATAGCGGCATTGCGACTTGCCAGGACAACCTTAGCCAGGCGACCGTCAATCTGGGCCTTGGAGACGGCATGCTAACGGAAGCCAGCGGCCAGCTTACGGCGTTTAACGCCCGTATCCAGAACGGAGATTCCTAGATAGTTTATTAAAAATATGTTATAATTAAATTTTAGGAGAAGAGATGTCTACCAAAGATCAGGCGCCAAAAGTGCCTATTAAAAATTTTAAGCGAACAAAGATTATCGCTACTGTCGGTCCGGCAACTGACAGCTACGAAAAAATCTATGAGCTTATAGATGCCGGCGCCAACTGTCTGCGTTTAAACTTTAGCCACGGTACTTACGAAGAACGGGACCGCCAGATTCCTTGGATCCGCAAGGCGTCAGCCGAACTCGGTACTTCAGTGGCCATTATTCAGGACCTTCAGGGGCCGAAAATACGCCTCGGTGATTTCGAGGGTGAAATCCCTGTTAAGACCGGCGATCACCTTAGCTTTGAGTACCAGCCAGGCCCGGAAAGCAGCCATGTGCCAATGCAGTACGACCTTAGCAAGAAGGTCAGACCCGGCGAGCGTTTGTTCTTGTGCGACGGGCGCATCAAAACCGAAATCACTGACGTCCGCGACGGTATTGTTTACGCTACAGCCAAAAATGCCGGAGTAATGCTCAAGCGTAAAGGCATGAATTTGCCTGATACTGACTTTGGCGGTGACGTTCTGACCGAAAAAGATATCAAAGACCTCCACTACGGCGCTAAACAGGACTTCGACTATGTAGCGACCAGCTTTGTGCAGTCAGCCCGGGATATCGAGAACCTGCGCAAAATCATGCAAGACCTAAAACATCCTGCCGGCAAAATCATTGCCAAGGTTGAGACCAAAGCGGCAGTAGACAACATCGAGGAGATCGTTAAGGCGTCTGACGCAATTATGGTAGCCCGCGGCGACCTGGCAGTCGAAACCTCGGCTGAATCCGTCCCTATAACTCAGCGCACAATCATCAGCCTAGGCCAGAAATATGCCAAGCCGACTATTGTGGCCACTCAAATGCTATTAAGCATGATGGAAAACCCTGAACCGACCCGCGCAGAAGTATCTGACGTGGCTACGGCAGTGTTTGTCGGCGCCGACTGCGTTATGCTTAGCGATGAAACAGCTATGGGCAAACACGCCATAACTGCTGTTCGCACCATGAAGCGCATTTTGGTTCATGCCGAGCGTCATCCGCAGTTTAAGGCTGATTACCAGCTGAGCCACGAGCGTGACATTAAAAATGCCCTTGCCGGCAGTATTTTAAGCCTGGCTAAGAGTATCGATGCGCCAGTCATCATCGCCGAAACTAAGTCTGGCGCTACTGCTTTGCAGATCGCTGCCCGGCGTCCGGAAGCGGCACTGATTGCTGTAACCGGGGAAGCGCGCACAGCTCAACAGCTGGCTCTGGTATACGGCGTTCAAAGCTATATGCGCCCGGCCGAGATGCAGGCAGCTCAGAAGCTGACAGATTGGCTGTACGAGAATAACGATCTTGGCAAGGGTGACGCGGTAGTTACCGTTTCTAGCGGCAGCACTCCCGGAGTTTCAGGCCTGAGTGACACAATTAAAATTCGCACGCTCTAAAGCGCCGGTCTTTTATCTGGTTGCGGCGTAAGCCAGCGACAGATTGTGCAAGCCGTCGGCAACGTCTTGTTGTCCGGCGGCGGCCAGCTCGGCCAGCATGACGTCAAAGTTTGCCGCGTTTTGCGGGTCCTGGTAGGCACCGGGCCAGGCCTCTTCGTAATGGGTGCTCAGTTCGAGAGTGAATGTTTCCGCGACAACTTCCTTGGTGCGCTGCGGGTCCCGGGTTGAGTAGGTAGTGAGCCGTTCGGGGCGTTGAAGGTTATAGTCGCTCATGTAGCATTTTTCCTGGCCGCCATTGGCGACAACGCTTACATGGTGTGCTGTTTCGTGTTTGGTGACTTCTGCTTCGAATCCGGCATCGCCGCCTATTCTGATGGCTATTGCCCCTTGCTCGTAATAGTATTCACCGGCGATGCTGCGGTTATTGTCCCGGGTATCAAAACCGGTGGTCAGGATTACCTCAAGCGGTTTACCGGACCCCATTGTTCCGATAGATTTAGGCATGCCGTTGTAAGCGGCTAAGATGCCGGCTGCTGCATAGCGCATAGCGTAGGGCGGAACGTCCTCGGCTTTCGTGACTCGCGGCTGATCCTTGCTATACCTGTTGCTTAAAGGGGTCTCATGGTCGGCTTCGGTTGCAGTGCGCAAAACGATTTTGCCCGCCAGTGCGGCGTTAGCACGCCTAAGTATTTCCGCGTTGCTGTCAGTGCCGTTCAGACTGTCGATTGCGGCATCATTTTTGTAGGCATCGGCTCTTTCCGGCAAGGGCTTGTCGCTCTTGTATCTAGCCACTAAACCGGGGTCTACAGGCGCGCAGGCTGTTTCGTCAATTTCATAAACGTAGTTTTTTGCCGAACTGAGGTTAGCCTCGTTGTTGAGCGATTCGCCTTCCAGGGGATTGCCTAGAATCAAGCCAGCCACAACCGCGCTTACGCCGCCAGCGACACGCGCTAAACGGACGCTAAAAGGCGCTCTTTCACCTTGCCGACGATGTGTTCCTACTCTACGCATAATTACCACAACCCAATTTTTGGTTGGTTATAATTATAACATAAATTAGTAATATATTCAAGTAGTGCAGCAGTAATTATTTGGCCTGGGCACTGTGCGATAAATTATGTTAGAGTAAATTTATGCGTGATTTAGCTGAACTTGGTGAAACTGTGGGTGATGTGTTCGAAAGGCAGGGCCGTGAACTCTCGGATGTAATCGCAGCTGCTGCAGCTGCCGTGAGGTCTATGAGCGAGCAATTCGAGACTACTGTCAGCGGGAGTGACCACGCGAACGTTCGTCTGATGCGCGACCATTTGGGCGCGATTGCTGTAGGTCTGGATGATGTAGCTGCCAGTATAGAAACTGCCAGCGCGGCCAGCCAGCGATTCCTTGATGATGCGGGCTGCGCCTAGCCGGTCGTAGGTAGGTAGGTAGAGTCATTCCACAGCGTACTACGGTGAAATTGTAAATAAGGTCCGTGTCTCTGGCGGGCTTTATGCCGTTTGGGCATATAATAATTCTTATGCTAAGCTATAAGAAAGTTGGCAGGTTATGACACGTAAAATGTTATTGGTCGGGAACTGGAAGATGAACCTGAACGTTTCGCAGGCAAGCTTGTTTGTGCACCGTTTGCAGGAGCGCACCCGCATCCACCGAGACATCGAAGTTGTCTTGGCTCCGAGTATGTTAGCCTTGCAGCCGATGAGTCTGCAAATTGACCGCCGCAAATTCCGTTTAGCAGCCCAAAACGCCTTTTCCATAGACGACGGCGCCTATACCGGAGAAGTCAGCTTCAGTATGCTGCGCGAATTAGTGCATTACGTGATTATCGGGCACTCCGAGCGCCGGATACACTTTGACGAAACTCTTCCCATGGTCCGCGACAAAGTACAAGCCGCTATCCGCAACGGCATCAGTCCCATCTTGTGCGTGGGCGAAACTCAGCACGAACGCAAAGAAGGCATGACCAAGCGCGTTATCCACGACCAGGTCGTAACCGCGCTAAGCAACCTGACGGCTCGCGAAGTCAGTGAGGCGGTTATAGCCTATGAACCGGTTTGGGCTATCAGCACTTTCGAGGGCCGGATGGCTAAGCCGTATGAGGCCGAAGAAGCCATCAAATATATCCGTTACCAGGTGGCGCATTTGTACGGCGAAAAAGTGGCGGCAGAGGTTCGCGTTCTTTACGGCGGCAGTGTTGACGACAACACGGTACGCGGTTATCTGGAGGTAGACGGCTGCGACGGTGCTTTAGTGGGCAATGCCAGTATCAATCCGTATAAGTTTGCAGGTATAATAGACGCAGCATACCGTTTGCAGTCGAGTTTGAACACTGATGAATGATTTACCACGAAAAGTTTTTGACGTTAGAAGGCCTGGGCGCGCCCCGGCCTCTTCTACTAGCCGCCCGCTTATTGTCGGGCACAAACCGCAGATTAACGACCCGTCCGTAACGGTCAACGGCGTGGGGCTGAGGCGCCCTTTGCTGGATCCCAGGCAGAAAATAGCTGTTAGCAGCCCGGGCAATGACCCGCAACAGCCGGTTCAGGCTGCAGGCAAGCTGGCTGCCGCCGGAGTGGCGGCATCTGTCGCCGACCAGAAAGCTCCCCAAGCAACACCTTACGGATTTGAACCTGCAGAGATAACACCTATGCCTGCGCCGTCATCGCTGCCGCAAAAACCGGCCAACATGGAAGTCGCGCCCGTCTCCGGCGAAGACGCTTTGCTGGCAGGCCTTCCGGCCCCGGCCATAAAAGAAGAGCAGGTTATGGTCTCGCCGCATATTCCACGGCAGGGTTCGGCTTGGAAGATTGTAGTTGCTATTTTGGTTCTGGTACTGTTGGTTGTGGCGGCTTTTGACGTGCTGTTAGACGCCGGATTCCTGGAATGGAATATCCCGCACACGCACTTTTTGTAGGCTCTGACTATTTAGAACTCTTAATTTTGGATACTAATGACAAATATTCTTTGTCACTCGTTTTGGTTGCCTGCATTAAGTCGAAGCCGTTTTGGTCGAATTGATCTATCACATCATTTGCGGTTTGGTGCCAGTATCTCCAGAGTAGTAACGGTTCATTTTTACGGAGAGTTACGATACGCGTTCCGCGGGGAAGCGTAAATTCAATAGCGATATCTACCTTTGGTCTTATGCTTACGAACCGGGCGCGTTTAATTTCATCAAAGAATTGGTCGACTTCATATAAGGAGTCTTCTATGCCAAGCATATCTATAACCACTTTGAACAGAAAATCCAAAGGTTTTGGCCTGGTTTCAATGCCTAGGTCGAAGTGTCGCCGCGTGTTCGGGGTATCGAGTTTTGTGCTGTAAACTAACAGATCGTTTGGCCCCAAACTACTGTTTATAGTTTGCAACGCTTGGGAGGGGGAGCGAAAATTGCATAGAGTGCCCCCAAGCAGCAGGACTATATTTATTGGTATGTCAGCATCATCGCCTATGTAGTCGTCGGCAAAAATATCATCAAAACGTTCGTTGCTGAAGTCTTTGGCGTGGCCCTCGAATTTTACCTTATCTCCAAACCACTGTTTGATGTGCTTTTCGGCAATGTTTAGCATGCCTTGACTTATATCTACAGCGATGTAACCTTTGAGTTGCTCTCGCTGCAAAAAATGATTTAATAGATGCTTTACAGGCAGCCCGTTTCCGGGTCCGAGGTCAACAATATTAATTTTACGTTTGGTATTGAGCAGTTGGTCTAAGGTGTCCATACTAAGATTCAACAAGCTTATAGTGCTGTTGAGGAGATTGGGAGATTCTTCGCCAACTAATCGGTTGGCGTAAGCGTCCCAGTAGTCGGCTCCGCCGTCGAGATAGCTGTACTGCAGAGGAATTTCATTATAAGTAGTAATGCTGGCGAGGAGACTAACGATTTGCTTTTGGTCGTAAACATCATAGAATTTGGGGCGCGGCTTTATCTTCCTAAGCGCCCGGTTGTTTTTATACTTTTTGCCTTTTTCGACTAGCTGCTCGATCAGGGCCATATTTTTTGAAGAATCTGCAATGAAGCACTTGCCGTTTTTCTCACAGAGTTGTAAGTTGAGTTTTCCGGCCCGCGCTGCCTCGACCCAATTACGGACTGATTTTTCAGAAATATGGTGTAACTCTGCAAGCTCTGTATTCCTAAAAAATTTCATCTCGGTCTGGTACCCCTATGGTGAATATACTATAAACAAAAAGCGATTAAAATTACAACGGCATGTTTGTTGACATGTTCCGATTTATAATCGTACCATTTTAGTACCCCGATAGGTTAATCCATACGGCGGCAAACGCCTGGCAAGCTCCTTAAGCAATACCGGAATACTATTGGACGATCATAACATAATGAGAATTATCTCGGAAAGTGGGCAGGACTGTTATGGCTGCGATAAAGCCGCAAACTCAAGTTAAGAACTTTTTTATCATGGGCCCTGCGATGCAGGATAACAACGGAGTTATTGAGGCTGTTTATTCCCTGTACTACTTGCCGGTAAATTTTAAGCTGCTTCTTCCGGCTGTCTGTTCGGCCGACGAGCAGTTCCGCAATAAAATTGTGTCTATAATAAAGGAAAACGCGCTGGACGAGCGCGTTTATTTTATAAATAGCCAGAATTCATCAAACGGCAGCCCGGAGGCTTTTGCCAGCGCTGTGTTTGACATGGCCCGGGCCGCAGACTGATTTGGCTGAAAAACCATTAACTAAATTTAATAATTGTTCCAGTACGACATGTTATTGTGAACAAAACAAATTCATTGGCCACGGAGACAACGTAATGCGGTTATCAAAAAGGGGTGCGGCTACAGTATTTCATTTATCTAAAAAGTTTTTCAGCACCAGGGCTACTGCTGTGCCGCGCCGTTTAGTGCCGGCCTTTTTTTGTCTGCTGATTGTTGCCGGGGTTGTCATCCCTCCCGTCTCCGCCTACGCTGCCGAGCAGTCCGTAAGTGCCGCTGACCCTAACAAAACCATGAGCCAGGACTATGCCGGCCCCTTGCAGTCTGCCGGTTCCACTGCCGGAGCTGCTGCTGATGCCAAACCCTCGGGCGTGGTCAACCAATTCAACAAATCCAACACCTCTTCGGGCAGCCCGGTGCAAAGCATTCCTGTTCCGGCTACATATAAGGCAGAGGAGCTTCCAGAGAAACGGACTGCCACCAGTGACGTGACCCGTAACAAAGACGGCTCGCTGACTAAAAAGAACTATTTCTCCTCCAAGTACTACCAAAAGGACGGCAAGTGGCAGAGTATTGACACCAAGCTGATGGAAGATAAAAACGCCGGAGACTCCGGCAATGTGCTGGGCAAGGCTTACGGCTTTGTGCAGTCTCTGGTTTCTTCGCCGACTGACTTTACGGTCAAGAATAACGACTGGCAGGCCAGGTTCAGCCCGAGCAACTCTCCGAAGGGCATGGTGCGCGTCAAAAAAGGCAACAGCCAGATAGGTTTTGTGCCGCAGAACGCCAAAAAGGTCGCACCGGTCATTACTACGGACAAATCCGGCAAGCAGACGGTTCACTACTACGACCTGTGGCCGGGGGTGAACGTCGAGTACGTTGTTTTGTCTGACCAAGTCAAAGAAAACATTGTCATCAAGAACAAGAACGCAGCCAACAAAGTATCTTTCAAAGTAACCGGCGCTTCGCTGAAGGCCGGTAAGGCCTCCAAAACCAAGAACGCCGCTTACGAAGTCAAAGGCGCCCTGAATGACGAATTCAGGATTTCTCCTTCCAACCTTATCCTTAATAACTTCGGGTTTGTCAGCCAAGGCTCAGGGCTGAAGCAGGAATACAAAAACGGCGTTTTGTCTGTATCGGTAGACAAGTCCTATCTAAAGAATCTGCCGGACAAAGCTTTCCCGGCCGTCATTGACCCCGGCGTTTACCGCAGCAACATCGGTGACGGCTACGGAAATAATTACGTATCGTTCAAGTCGGACGGTTATGTTTGCTATTCCAACGAATGCGACCTGTACTCCGGCGGACTGTACGACAGCAACTGGTATCTTCAGTACTGGCGCGGTGCCTACTTTGCGCCTTACGAAATTTTCCAGCAAAATCCTCATATCAGGCTAAAGAATGCCAACTTGCACCTGACCCAGCTCACTAACACAGGCTATTGGACTGGTACTTACAACTCCCATACTTTCTATGCCGGGCATGCCACCTGCCTGAGCTTTAACTGTCTGGAGGGGGACTCCTGGAACGCGGCCGGTACGGTTTCGACCTCCGGGAATATTGACGTCACTAACATCTACCAGGCCATGATCTCGCGCGGGGACTATGGCGCCTGGATTATGCTGGGCGGCGAAGACGGCACGGACTCATCGTTCAAAGACTTTGACCCGAATAACAGCTATGTGGACTTTACTTATGTAGATTTGCCCCCAGCTCCGTCCTTTGCTGCACCGGTCAGCGGCCAGGTCTATGTTGACCCTCAGGCTTCGTTCAAAATAAACCCGGCAACCAACCCCAACAACGGCACGGCTTTGCAGTACGAGCTTATGGTCAGCAGCAGCCCGGGCGGTGCCGGTACGGTTATTAGCTCAGGCATGATCAACGGCCAGCAATGGACTATCCCTGACGGTATTTTGCAGGACGGCTCGACCTATTACGTTCAGGCCCGCAGTTACGACCCGGAAAACGCGCTTTACGGCTCCTGGGGCGGTTCGGTGTCCTTCAGGATTGACAGCCGGGAAGGCAAGGACAAAACCCAGACTTATGACACCCTGGGTCCGGTCAGCATCGACCTGGCTACCGGCAACCTGACAACCAGCGCCAGCAGCCATACTTCCAGCGCTCTGGGCGGCAGTCTGGGCATTAGCCTGGATTACAACTCGCCGCTTAAATCCCGCATAGGGTTAGTGGGGCAGTACTGGCCGGTAGCAGCCGGATACTCCGGCAACACCATTCCTTCCACCTCGCCGTCTGTGGAGCGGGTCGACCAGAGCGTTGACTTTAACTGGGCCTATGATTCTCCCCAGCCCGGAACTGTCACCAACGACTGGTTCTTCGGCCGCTGGACAGGTTATTTTGTAGCCCCCTCAACCGGTACTTACTACTTTGGAGGCAGGAACGATGACAGGCTGTTCGTCTATGTTGACGGCCAGGAAGTCTATGCCAACGGCGGCTGCTACGGCGATGTCTGTTACGGTTCAAATGGCGTCAACCTGACCGCCGGCCAGATAGTGCCGTTCAAAGCTGAGTACAAAGAAGAAACCGGCGCCGCCTTTACTCACGTTTACGTCAAAGGAGCAGTCAGCGAGCAGATAATCCCCCAGGACTGGTTCAGAACCGGCGTCCGCCCCAAGGCTCAGAACCACGGCCTGACCGGTCACTATTACACTGACGACGGCTCGCATAACCTGGACTCGACCACCAAAACGCAGTTCCTGGCCCGGATGGATTCTATCCTGAGCTTCAACTGGGGAACAGGTGCCCCGGTAGCCGGTGCTCCGGCTGACAGCTACATGGCGCGCTGGACCGGCTATGTCACAGCTCCGGTATCCGGAACCTACTACTTTGGCATGAAGGCCGATGACGGCTCCCGCGTGACAGTCAATAACGTCCAGGTTGAAGAAAATTGGGCACTCGGCGGCTACGATACGAAATACGGCTCTTCCATAAGCCTGTCTGCCGGCCAAACCGTGCCCATCACCGTAGATTACTTTGAGAACATCGGCAACGCCTATGCCGGGCTGTACGTCAAAGGCGCAGTACCGGAGCAGGTCGTACCTTCCGGCTGGCTAAGCCCCAGTGCTAACGTATTGCCTGACGGCTGGAACCTGGGCATAGACCCGGACGGCAGCCTGAACTACGACCATATCAAGGTTAACCAAAACAGTGTTGTCCTAACGGATTCCACTGGCAGTACTCATGAATACACCTGGACCGGCAGCGCTTACAAACCTCCGGTCAACGAAGACGGTCAACTGAGCCGCAACGCCGACGGGACCTTCACCATGCAGGACACAGACGGCAAGACCTACATATTCGGCAGTGACGGCATGCTGGTGTCTGTAACCACCCCTACGGACGACCTGAAGCCGGCAGCTCTTAAATATACCTATTCCGGCACCCCGGCCAGAATAACCCAAATCACAGACGGTGTAGACGCCGGCCGTTATGCCAAAATCTACTACAGCGGCGACAGCCAGTGCAGCACCCCGCCAGCCGGTTTCGATACCCAAGCCCCGGCCGGTATGCTCTGCGCCGTGCAGACCAATGACGGCCGCACCACGAACTTTTACTACAAAGACAAGCAATTAGCCCGGATAGCCAAGCCAGGCAACGAATATCTGGACTACCAGTACCAGCCGGTAACAGACGCCAGCGGCGCAACAGTCGCCTACCGCATGTCCGCCATCCGCGACAGCCTGGCAAATGACGCTATTGCCGCCGGAGTACGAACCAATGACGACACCGTCCTAACCCAAATTTCCTACGACGCCACCGGCCGCGCCACCACCGTCACCGCCCCCTCCCCCAGCCCAACACCTCCCGCTCCCTGCACACCGTCGAATACATCCCCGGCCAGAACGGCCGTGCCCTCAGCCGCTACAACAACGGCGACCATTCTGCCAGCACTTCCTTCATGCCTGGCAACCTGGAAATAACCTTCGGCTACGTCATGCCCGCAGGCGATGCCAACACCCGCCAAATCTACAGCTGCAAAATAGCCTGGGACGAATTCACCTCCCTTGACCCGAACTGTGAAGGCCAGCAGAAACTGCAAACCCTGGGATATGTCTACATCACTCCTCCGACAGGAGTGGCCGTAACCCCCATCTACCGCTGCACAGTCACAAGCAACAGCGACCACTTCAATTCTGTAGACCCGGGCTGCGAATGGCAAACAACAGAATACCTCCTGGGATACGTACGCAACACTGCGGACATACTGCCTTCCTCCACCAAACAACACCTCTCAGTCCAGGAAGCCAACAATACAATAACCCCGTCCTCCGAACCCAACGGCTACTCCAGAAGAATAGAATACGACAATCTCTACCGCACAACCAAAGACACCGACATAGCAGGGTTAAGCACTACAGCAACCTACCACCCGCAAAAAGACCTCCAATACACCACCACAGACCCAACAAATCTAACATCCACCACCATCTACGACGACCAAGACCGCCCCACAGCCTCCTACGGCCCAGCCCCCAGCAGTTGGTTCGCCTCGTCCCTAAACCCAACAACCAACCAGACAGACGTCACCCCAATCTCCACCTACCAATCCCAGGTACCCAAGACCACCACGTCCTACGACCAAGGTATGTCAGGAACACAAGTGGCCTGGTACAACGCCAAGGGCAACAGCCTGACCGGTTCCCCCAAACTCCATACCACCGGGTTGTATAGTAACGATCCGACAAGAATGGGTCATGTCTTCTCCGAAACACCGGCTCCCATCACCCCGGACAGTGGTATGGACGGCTACGGCCTTACCGCCACATCCAAACTAAGGTTCCCCGCAAGCGGTACCTACACCTTCAAACTATGGCATGACGACGGACTGAGACTGTACATTGACGACCAGCTCCAAATCGATGACTGGACCCTACGTACAGAAGGAACAAACTCCAACTACCGTACCTTCACCCTCAATGCGACAGCCAACAAAGTCTACCGTTTCCGTATAGACTACATCCACACCGGAACACCCGGCTTCTTCGAAACCTGGACCAATGGTCCCGGTATCCCAGACCAGTCAGGAATAGGCCTTGGAGCTAACCACATGGAGTTTTCTTCTGCGGATTACGGTCTTACAACAAGCACCACAGTCTATGACACAGACCAGTCCAACCCAACCCAAACTACGGCTACGGCCACGACTACGAACTACGGAAGCAATCCTGAGCTGGGGTTAGCTCAAAGCACAACCCTGGACCCCACAGGCCTAAACCTAACCTCCAGCGCTACCTACGAAACCCAGGGAGCCACAAACAGCTACCTACGCCAAACATCCAAAACACTTCCAGGAGGCAATACCACAACCTATGCCTACTACGGACCTACAGAAACTAGGGATAATCCTTGCACAACAGGAACGACTGAGGCTTACAGACAGGCGGGGATGATGAAGGGTAAGGCTGAAGCGGACCCGGACAATAACCCTGCCACCAATGACCAGCCTGGGGTTAATGCATCGCGTACCACAGAACAAATTTACGATGATGCAGGAAGAGTTGTGGCCAGCAGGTACAACCAAGACCTGTGGACTTGCACAATGTTTGACACGAGGGGGAGGGCTGCCCAAACGGTAGTACCGACCATAAACGGCCGTGCAGGCCGTACGACTACTGCCAACTACGCCACCGGCGGCAACCCTCTAATAACCACCCAGACTGACACAGTTTCAGGCGCTACCACAGCTGAGATAGACCTCCTTGGTAGAACCGTACGTACGGTCGACACATTCGGTAATGTCTCCACAGTAACGTATGACAGTTTTGGCAGGGTATCCACCAGCACATCACTCCTCGGTACCGAAACCCCAACCTACGACAACCTCAACCGCACCACCAGCTACGTCCTGGACGGTACGACCTATGCCACCATAGCCTATGACCAATACAGCAGAGTATCTTCCATACAATACCCTCAAGCCACAGACGGCAACGGCAATAATCTGAAGCTAGAACAAGTGACCCGTGACAGCCGCCAACGCAGCACTGGTGCAGTCTACCGTTTCAGCAACAATACCACCTACCAGGAGAGCCTGACCCTTTCTACAACAGGGAAAGTCCTCTCCAGCACAGACAATCTGAACGGTACCCAAGCCGTAAGTACATATACCTATGACAAAGCCAACCGCCTGACCCAAGCTACCATAGACAACATGCGCTATGATTACGTCTATACCAACCCGACAACACAGCAATGCAGCCAAACCAGTGCTAACCTAAACTCAGCCGAAAACAGCAACCGCACCACCTACACCACAACCAACACCCAAACAAACCAAACAACAAACACAACCTACTGCTACAACAATGCAGACCAACTGACCTACAGCAGTGATGTGCAGGTTGGTACTCCAACATACGATGACCACGGCAATACCATAGGCCTTGCCGGGTCCGGAACACCACTGACCTTCACTTACGATGCAGGCGACCAGAATACAGCCATACAGCAAGGCACCAACAAAGTAGAATACACCAAGAACTCCAATGGCTCAGTCCTAACAAAGAAAGAATACAGAAACAACACACTGGACAAGATCTACAGAAATGCAGCAAACGGCTCCGTACTCCAAACCTGTTCTCTGACCGATGAAAACAACTGTACTACCACAGACAAATACCTATCCCTCCCCGGAGGAGTAACACTAACCCTATCCCCAAACAACCAAGACCAAACAAAACAGAAGATCTACAGCCTGAAGAACTTCCATGGGGATACGGCACTGACGGTGAACCAGAACGGTAACCCAACGAGCAGTGTCTATCTTTATGAACCATTCGGACAAAACAGCCCAAGCACTGCCTTTGGAACCAACAGCAACCCGCAGAACAGCACCAATGAACCAATGGGCTGGGCAGCCAACCCAACAAGAAAAGCAGAAAGCAACAGCCTGTTCTCTATCCCAATAATCCAAATGGGGGCTAGGGTATACCTTCCTGCACTGGGACGGTTCATTCAGGCTGACCCGGTTGAAGGTGGTTGTGCTAATGCTTATGTTTATGCGGGGGATCCGGTGAATGGGAGTGATTATAGCGGGATGAGTGCGCTTGGGTTGGCTGCGCCATTGCTTACTGGAGTGTTCGCTATACCGGTAGCTGGTGAGATTGCATTGGCTGTTCTCGCTATTGGAGCTGCAGTTATTGGCATAGGCACAGGAGTCTACTACGGAGCAAAAGCTATTTTTAGCAATACAAGAAGCAAGACACAAGCCAAGTCTGAGTCGCAGGTTAAGACGATGACTAGTAATCCGGCTAAACCCTGTAGTAGCTATAGGCCAGCACCAGGATACACTATTGTCCAGCCAAAAACTGCCGCCGCAGCTTTTACTAGCCCAACTGTCTCTGCTGGCGTAGGGTCAATTCGGTCTAGTCTTGCTATGGGTATTAAGCCAGGCGTGCTGGAACTATCTTACTTAGGCGACCCACGGTTTGCAGGGTGGCAAAAGTACGCATTCCGCCCATCAGCGCTCAATGGCGCTAGTAGAGGATACGACTTTCACTATAGTATCAATGAGGGTAATTGTTGGTACGCGGATATAAAAGAAAAAAGAAGCGAAGGAGAGTAACGCATGTTAGTGACAATATCCAATAATGATGCTCCTCACGAGATAGGACTCGATAAAGATAAGCCGTATTTTATTTACGCGATAAAAGTCGTAAATGACGGAGAGCACAGGGGTAAATGGTATCTAGTGTACAACGAAAGGGTTATGAGTACCCCAAGCTTTTATCCCCAAGACATCTTTACCGTGGTTGACCATAAAGTTGAGGACAACTGGATTACTAAACAGACAGAGCAAGACGTTATAACATCTTTCCCCGAGTTTGCTAATGATAGATATTTTTATAACTACTTACTCGAAGATGACTGGAAGCCTGAAAAGACTAAATGGGCACGACAAATAGTAGCGACAAAATATGCACAATACACAAACAACTACGCTATAACCGAATACGGTTCTATAAACGAGGCAAAAAAACACATTCTACAAAAGAGATATGAAGATAAGTTGAAACTTCATCAAGAACGCGGCTACGAAAAGCCGGAGGACCTAGAAATAACTGATGAGCTGCTTGATCAAGTCGTGCTTGATATCAATGATCTGTATAGTGAGCGCCGATAGGAGATATCGATGAGTAAAGTAAAGTGGACAAACGAAGATGTATCCTTGATGGTACGAATATATAGTATTGTTATCTATCGCATAGTAGTTCCTATGATACTTCTATTCAGCATCGTGGCGCTGAATTTTCTACATGGGATAGACGTTCTTTTGTGGGTAATCGCATTTTTGGCGGCACCACTTTTGCTATGGTTCCCTCTACAGGCTATCCAGCGGAATAGAACTTTAAAAGATTGGGAGCTACTAGCACCAGATCATCAGCTAGATATAAGGGTGTCAGAAGATGGGATAACCACCAAGACAAGCGAGTCAGAAGTCGATTTGTAACTGGAAGATGTTTACGAATAGAACTGAGATGAAAGGTTGCTATCTATTGAGATTATGCAATGGCCAGCATCTAGTGTATAAAATGTCCTATTTCACTGAGAAAGAGAAGCATCTCATAGAAAAGAATATCCCGAAAGTTAGTGTTTTTAGGATTTTCTAGCGAACAATAACAGCACCTTCTAAACAGGCAGAAACAACAGCGCAAGCAAAGACCCAACTATGGCACCCGAGACGTATTATTATTTTTTTAGTCTTATAGCAGTAATTGCGGTGTTGACTCATGTGTCGAATATGCTGTTTTTTAGAGCTAAGAACAAAACAATTTTTGGACAAAAGTATAAAATTGGTTCAGTCGAATATTTACGTCTAAAAAAGTATTCGAGTACCCCCTATCTGACGTTTGCCTGTTTGCTTGAGCTGCTCTTTGCGACTAATCTGGTATACGACATACACAGAATCCTTAATCTAGGCAAGCCCGAGTATGCACATTTCATTTTAATATTTGCGCCAGTCGTAACTATCTTATCCTTCATCGCCCTGCTTTTCTATGCATATAACATGTTCTACAAGAAAGGCTAAAATGTGTTCGTAAGCATCGTAGTCTATGCTGTTATCTGTGGGGTAACCTTAATCGTGGTACCGGCGTTTGTGGCGAATTTACTACTCTTTCGAGATAAACAAATATCATTGCTTAATAAGCACCACAAACTTGGGTCACGCGAGTCCGAATTGCTAAAGCAATATTCAAGTCCAAAACATCTAACGTGCGTAGCAATACTAATTAACCAGATGAGGGTAATCTAGCGAGTTTACCGGGCCTATCAGTTCAAGGATGGTTCTGTTAATGTGGGAGCCTGACACCTTAGGCTACAATTACTAAGAAAGGTTAAGCATGGAAGTAATCGTTCTATTTTCGTCCCTGATCATTGGCTACTTATTGTTAAGGTCGCGCGGAGGGGAAGGCCTAGATATTAAGTTTCAATTAGGCCCTGCCTCTACATCAAAAGGTATGACTAATCGTTTAGTGCTAGGTGCAGCATTGGCAATATGGTCAGCGGCTCTTCTTTTTGTGTTTCTGCATGCGCAAGGCAGCAATAAGTGGTCGACCGTTGCCGTACCAGTAGTAGCTGGTGCTTTGGTATCCCTGGTGCCATTTTTGAAAAATAGAAAGTAACTATCTTGAGATACCGCCACAGCCAAACTGAGGTTCTCCCAGAACAGTACCTACACCTTCAAACTATGGCATGACGACGGACTGAGACTGTACATTTTACACACAAAACAGTTGCAAACAGAGGCAACCTGTTGTAATATTGCCGAAATATCAGAGAATAAGGGGTTTTGCAGTGAAGATTAAGAAACTTGTGATAATTGCCGGTATTGCTGTTGCTGTATTGGGTATAGGCGGAGGCGCAGCCTGGTGGTTCATGCGCTCTACGCCAGAGGACGTTTTGTATAAGGCGTTGGCGAAAGACGCGCCGAAGGACGAGTACACGACCGAAGATATTATTGAAACCAAGGGGCAGGAATCGCACTTGGAAGGGTTGATTAAGCCGGACGGAACCTATAAAGCCAGCGGTACGATGGAGTGCTCGGCAAAAAGCAGCACACTAGGCACGGTTAAAATGTCTTTGGACATTAAGCAGGTCCAGCAACGTGCTTTTCTCAAGTTTAAAAAAGTAGCCTTTACAGAGGGCTCTGATAGCAGCGTAGAAAGCGCCCTAAACAGCTTTTTTAGCGACAAGGTAGCCAATAAGTGGATACTCGCCGAGGAGAAAGACCCGGCCGCCCTTGGCTTTAAGGAATACGGTATTACATTCAGCCCGGTAGGGACGAGTTCTAAAAGAAAGAGCGCACAATTTATCTCTGATAAGCTTAAAGAAAGCAAGGCTGTCACTATAATTAAGGCTGCGGATACAACCTACGAAGGCAAGAAGGTAACAGAATTTACCCTATCTGTCAGCCGTGCGGCATACGAGGACTTTATTGACAGCGTGGAGCCAGGATTTAAGTATAAGAGCGAAACCATGGATGCTATTTTTGACGACTCCAACGAAGAGGTTGTAGTTGTCGTGGATAAAAAAGACAAGACCGTAGTTTACCAGACATACAGTATGCCGAACTTGTGCCGGGACATTGTCTCAACCGTGGACGAAACAGCAGCCACGGAGTTACCCGAGACAATGAAGGTTAAGAATTATCTGCAAAAAAGCAACAAGGCAGACAGTATAACCGAACCGACAGACTACATAACATTCGAAGACCTCACCACGCTTTTATACCAGTAACGACCTCCTAGCCTGTTTCACCCAAATCTAACTATTACACCGGTAACATGCTACGATATTAGGACTTATGTCCCAGAAAACAACCAAAACTCCCAAGAAGGCTTTGGCCAAGAAGCCGAAGACCGCTGACAGCCCGGTGCTGGAAGAAACAATCAACAAAGCGAATACTACTGTTTTCTCCCATGCCCGCGAGGCGCAGCAGCCGGTTTTTAAGGTAAAAGGGCTGGCTGTGGACCAGCGCCAGAAGATGGACGGGCTGAAGCTGCTCAAAAAGCTTCCGGATAACTCGGTGCCTTTGGTGTTCTTTGACCCCCAGTACCGCAGTGTCCTGGACCGCCAGGCTTACGGCAACGAAGGCAAGCGGCACAAAAAGCGGGCTGAATTGCCGCAGATGACCAACGAGCTGATACACCAGTTCATTGCCGAAATTGAGCGCAGTTTGATGCCCAGCGGCCATTTGATGCTTTGGGTGGATAAATTTATCGTTGTCAGCGGCGTTCAGGCCCTGCTGGAAGGCTCCGGGCTGCAATTGGTGGATATGATCACCTGGAACAAAGACCGCATGGGTATGGGCTACCGTACGCGGCGTTTTAGCGAATATCTGGTTATTCTGCAAAAGCTGCCGGTGCGCGCCAAGGGGGTCTGGATGCTGCACAACATTCCTGACGTCTGGACCGAACGCATCCAAAATGGCGACCGTAACCATACGCACGCCAAGCCGGTGGAACTGCAAAAGCAGCTTATCCAGGCAGTAACCAATCCCGGGGACGTTGTGGTGGACCCGGCGTCCGGCGGCTTCTCTGTTATGAAGTCGGCCATGGATGTGGACAGACACTTTGTCGGCTGTGATATACTCGGGTAAATGGCACTTATAGAGAGAGCAAAGGGACGGCGACCCGGGCAAGCGCCCAGCGGTTACACCCGCCTATTCGGTGACGAAGGGCTGGGTAACCTGATGAGTCGCGTCCAAGGCACGGTAATCGCTTCCGGCACCGAGCTGGAGCACCAGATTATGGCCCGGGTTAAGCCGATTGGCGACCTGGACGCCTTTATAGCCGACAAGCACAGCTCCGAGCCAGGCGTTTGGGTGGCGACCAAAAAACAGGTTAAGAATTCCAAAATTATCCATTCCAAATACGAGCCGGACTTCTTGGCTTTCCGGCTGGATGAACGCATGTGCTATGTGGTTGAGGTCAAAGACGGCGACCAATTTGACACCAAAAAAGCCGCTGGCGAGCGCGCCAGCCTGCACAATTTTGCCAATGACATCGCACATGATCTGCCGTTTACTACCCGCATTTACCTCTGTTCGTTTAACGCCCCAAACTTAGAGAGCGTCTACAATGGCCTGAAGCGTAAGTTTGATAAAACCGAGTTATTGACCGGGCGCGACCTTTGCGAACTCTTTGAAATCGACTACCAGGAAATCCTGCAGGCCCGCAACAGCGAGCAACAGACCAACCTGGACTATTTTCTAGGGCAAATAGTGTCTATGCCGCAAATTCGCAGCCTGCTGGAAAAAGCGCTGGAAAAAGACAAACAGGAGCGGCTTCTATGAAATTCGTGCCTAAAGACCAGGCCAAAAAGCATGTCAACGGGCCGACCTGCGTTGCCTATGAGTACGGAACTGGCGACAAAGACATCGACGCCGCGGTCGGAGTTATTAACGGACGTTACCCTGAACAGGGGTTCGTAGTTAATGAAGTTTGTAAAGAATTGGTTTGCGTGGTATCCGGAACCGGCTCGGTGAGCACTAACTCGCAGACTGCCAGGCTGAAGCCCGGGGACGTAGTTTTTCTAGAAGCTAACGAGCCTTATTACTTCGAAGGAGATAATTTGACTATTTTTATGCCATGCAGCCCGGCCTGGTACCCAGAACAGCACAAAATGGTGTAATAACCTCTGTTGTAGGGTATTGACAAATTACCATAATCTGTCATACTAGATCAGATTATGAGAAGAGACCCAATGGAATTGCCGTCAGGCGTTGACCCCGTAGTGCTTAGCAGCGATGAGCTTCAGCATGGTCCTGGTGTGCCGCGGCCATTAGGCGCTGGTCCAGAAGGTAATACCAACGCCCCAGACCAGGTTTTTGACTCAGGTATTGACCCAAACGCGATTGATTATACTCCAGGTGATGAAGACGATTCGCACCAGCCTGATGCCGAGGACGATCCATCCTCCTTCGATGGAGATGAAGATGAAGGAGATGGTTGGTGGGACGGCGGCGAAGGTGGAGATCGGCGTGACGATGGCGCCAATGATGCCGAAGAAGCAGAGCCCGTACCCGTACCCGTACCAATAACCCCTAGACGAATAGACAGCGCCAGAAGTGTAGCCCGGGCACTAAGAGATGGCGGCGTTACCGGTGCGACGGCTGTTGCTCTGTCAGACCAGATGCAGCGCAATCAGGCGGCAGCTCCAGAGCGCGTACGCCGATGGAATAACGCCTCTTTCTTCAAGAAGGTAGGCCTGGTGGCGTGTTCTGCTGCCGGTGCCTTCATGCTGTACCGGTTCGGTAGGCCTTTGCTTGGCGACGCTATTGACGCGTTCCATTCTGCATCCGGCGGACAGCCCGTTTGGCATGATGCCCCGCAGCCAACTACGCATACCCAGGACAACGTTTATGTCCGCCAACCGGGTGAAGAGCACAGTTACTATTATCCGGACCACGGATTAGGCGAATGGGAAGGCAACGGCTCTGATAAAGGCACCATAGAAGGTCAGATCCGGGATTACGCCGACAGGCTCGGTTACGATAACTTAACTCCCGGCCAGGTACATAAACTCACCGGAATGTCTCTGGAAGATATGGGTAAGTCTTGGCAGGATGCCCGGAATCTTAGCGACGATTTTGTTCCTGATTTGCCCGGAGCGTCAGAGATGGAGCACCGGCTTCAAGAACTCGGCGTCCAAAAAACAGGGCAAAGACACGGCCTGGAAGAATCTACATTCTACAACTACAGCACAACATGTGATCCGAATGCCTCAATAACGGCAGATAAGGCTGACCTTGCAGGACAGCATGTTTATTACGGGCCGCAAACTTGCGCAGTACCAGGCGCTGAAGATGCTGCCGCAGTTACCGGCGCTAAAGGCGCAGAAAACGACATAGCCGGAATACCGTTCAGGGAGTTCTCGCACAAAATACCCTTTGACCCGGCGATTGCCGCCGGTTTGGGTGGCGTTTTGTTGGCCAGCGGCATCGGCACATACGCGTTGCTCAGCAGACGTGGCAGGCGCAATAACGCCGACACTGTAACCTTGCCAGTGGTGCCCCCGGCGCCAATGCCGGTACCGGCCCCAGAGCATACTGGCCGCCATTCAGATCAAAGCCAGGAAGACGGCGACGACCAAGACGGCCGCGGAAGACCTGAAGGCCGTCAACAAGGACCTGTTATATCCGAAGGCGCGATACGGCTTGCCGCATCGGCTTATGCGCAGCAGATCGGACAGGGAAAATGCAGCGGCCTGTTAGCGCTGCGGTCTAGAAACGAGTTCTTCTACAACAAGGTTTTGGCAGAAATACGAAGGCAGAACGCTGCTGCGGCAGCGGCCTACGACCAGTACCTGGCCGGCGGTAACTCTGACGACGACTAATTACACCCGAACATAAGAGTTGTTTGATACAATAACTCCCAGTGCAGGAAGATTTTCTAGTCGGCTTAAACCCGGAGCAGCGCCGGGCTGTTGAAACGACCGAAGGGCCGTTGTTGATTCAGGCCGGAGCCGGTTCGGGCAAAACTAAAACCCTGACCCACCGCATCGCTTATATTATCGGGAGCAAAAAGGCCACGCCGTTTAATATTCTGGCCGTAACTTTTACCAACAAAGCAGCCAAGGAGATGCGCGAGCGCGTGGCTGTTTTACTTGGGCAAAACGCCAATGACCGCGGGTTTATGCCTTACATGGGCACCTTTCACTCCATTTGCGTGCGGATTTTGCGTATCGACGGCGAGCACATCGGCATTCCGCACTCTTTTGTGATCTTCGACGAATCCGACCGCCAGGCAGCAGTTAAACAGGCTAGCAAACAGCTGATGATTGATGAGAAAACCTTCCCGGCCAGGTTGTTGTCCGGGATTATAAGCTCGGCCAAAAATGACATGACCAGCCCAGCGGAATACGCCGATATGCCCGGCTCTTCGCCAGCCCAGCGCACAGCGGCCAAAGTTTACCCGCTCTACCAGAAATCGTTAAAAGATGCTGCCGCCCTGGACTTCGACGACCTTATAAGCCGCACTGTACATATGCTGGAAACCAAGCCCGAAATCCGCAAGAAGTGGCAGGAACGCTTCAAATACATCATGATCGATGAGTACCAGGACACCAACGCCGCCCAATACAGATTAGTGCGGTTGTTGACCGGCGAAGGAAAAAATATCGCGGTGGTCGGCGACGACTGGCAATCGATTTATTCGTGGAGAGGTGCTGATTTTCGCAATATTCTTAACTTTGAACGGGATTACCCCAAGTGTACGGTTATCAAGCTGGAGCAGAATTACCGCAGCACCAAATCTATTTTGGACGCGGCACACGCTATTATTACTAAAAACAGCCAGCGCTCAGAAAAAGAGTTGTGGACTGCTGCCGGCAACGGCTTGCCTGTCCAGATGCTGCAGGCAGCCAGTGAGCGGGCCGAAGGCGAGCTGATAGTGCGCCGTATCCGCAATGCCGTGGACACCGGCGCCCGCCGCTACAGCCATTTTGCTGTTTTGTATCGCACCAACGCCCAGTCGCGGGCCGTGGAAGAGACTTTCATTCGTTACGGAATACCTTACCGGATTGTGGGCGGCCAGCGGTTTTATGACCGTAAAGAAATCAAGGACCTGATGGCCTACCTGCGGGTCATTTACCAGCCGGAAGACCGGGTGAGCTTCGGCCGTATCGTGAACGTTCCGGCCCGGGGTATCGGTGCCAAGAGCCTGGAGAATTTTTACGACTGGATGTTTGCCAACGGCTACACCTTGGAACAGGCCATAACCGGTGCTGCTACCTGCGGTACAGTAACCGGCAAGGCCAAAAAAGGGCTGACCGAAGTCGCTGACATAATCGCCCGTTTGCGCGAGCTGATCGACACCACCCCGCCGGCTGGCATCATCGACAGCCTGATACGCCGCATCGAATATCTAAAATACCTGGACGACGGCACGCCGCAAGGTGAATCGCGGCAGGAAAACGTCAAAGAACTTATCGGCGTTTCCCAGGAGTATCAGGAAGCGGGGTTGGCAACCTTTCTGGAAGAAGTTGCGCTGGTCAGCGACATCGACCAGGCCGACTTTGACGGCAACGCCGTGACGCTGATGACTTTGCACGCTGCCAAAGGTTTGGAGTTCCCGGTGGTATTTATGATCGGTATGGAAGAAAGTATCTTCCCGCACTCCCGGGCTTTGTACGATCAGTTCGAGATGGAAGAAGAACGCCGCCTATGCTACGTTGGCATGACCCGCGCCCGCGAAGAGCTGTATATGATTTACGCCACCTCGCGCATGCTTTACGGCGGCGCCCAGCATAACATTCCGTCGCGCTTTTTGAGCGAAATTGACGGCGAATTCCAGCCGGCAGACAGCTTTGACAGCGGATGGTCCCCGACTCCCTCTGTTTCAGGGGAGAGCATTGGGGTTGTGCCGGATGAGCCGCGTTATGTTCCGGAGATCAACGAGGGCGACAAAGTGCAGCATCAGCTCTTCGGCGAGGGAACAGTAGTGGAAATGGATGGCGACAACGCCACGATTTACTTTAAGGGCAAGGGCACCAAAAAGCTCAATATCGCCTTTGCGCCGATCAAGAAATTATGAGTATTCTGCAATCTTTGGGAAGAATAACTTATTGGCTGGCCTGGCCTGCCTACCAGGTTTATTATCGTCTGAACGAAAGAACCCGGCTTTTGCTGGTCTGCCAGGACGAGGTTTTGGTTGCCAGGCAGTGGATCAGTGACGGCACCTGGAGTTTGCCGGGCGGTGGTCTGCACAAGCACGAAAAGCCTTTGGACGGAGTATTGCGCGAGGCCAAAGAAGAAACCGGGCTGGAGCTTCGGCCCCAAGACTTGCGTTATTCGGGCAAAGGCGAGTACCGCAAGGCCGGCCTGCATTTTACCTATCATATTTTTATAGCCAGGGTACAGAAGCCGGCAGAGTTAAAACGCCAGCGCCACGAAGTCGCAGAATTACGCTGGCTGCCGATGTCCGATCTGACGCCGCATAATGCCTCTCCGGACGCGCTTTACTGTTTGCAGCTCGCCCGCGAGCGCGGCCTTTTGCTACAATAGGTGCAGCAGGAGTTAAATAATCGGTTATGCACCTATTCGGTAAGCGGTCCAAGCCACACCCAGACACAGAACCCAAGCAGGCCCGGCACCTGCGGATAAGCAGCCATCCGGCTGTAACTATTCCTTTGCTGACCTGTTTTTTTCTGACCAGTTTGACGATAGTAGGCGTAGTAGTATTCAGCGGCGGCGGTTCCAAGCTGCGCTCAACAGATACTCATATAGTAATTATCAGCCACGACAAAAAAGAACAGGTTGTGCCAACACGTCTAAAAACTGTTAGGGCAGTACTGCAAAAGAACAACGTAACCATACGTGATGGTGACGTCGTGGAGCCGTCTATGGATACTGATATCGCTACAGACAACTTCAGGATAAACGTCTACCGAGCGGTACCGGTAACGATAGTCGACGGGGACCATAAAATATTCGCCTACTCGGCCGCGACAACGCCTCGCAGTATAGTCAAGAAAGCTGGAATCCAAGTGTACCCTGAGGACAAGCTAGAGCTGCTGCCGACAGTTAATTTTTTAACCGAGGGTTCTATTGCCCAAAGGGTGGTTATCGAGCGTTCCACCCCAGTGAATGTCAATATTTATGGCACGCCAGTTCAGATGCGCACCCGCAGCGCTACGGTCGGTGAACTCATGGACGAACGCGGGCTTAAGGTTGAACCTAACGATTACGTTCAGCCATCCCGCAGCACGCGTATAGCGGCTAATATGCAGATATACTTATTGCGCAAAGGTCAGAAAGTATCGACAGAAGAAGCTGTAGTGCCGATGCCTACTGAAATAGTAGAAGACAGTAGCCTAAGCTTTGGTACTACGGCCGTAAGGCAGCAAGGACAGGCTGGCAAGAAGATAATAACCTATCTTATAGAAGTAATTAATGGACAGGAGGTGCGCAAAGTACTTCAGGATATAACCGTCCAAGAACCTGTGACGGAAATTGTCGCTAGAGGTAAGGCTGTGCAGATACCTAGCGACAAACAAGCTGTAATGGCAGCAGCCGGTATATCGGCAGGCGACTACGCTTATGTGGACTTTATCATCAGCCACGAATCAGGCTGGTGCCCGACTAAGCTTCAGGGTCAGGCAGGCTATTGTCCGCCATACGCCCCGGAATCTATACCATCAGGCATAGGCTACGGTCTTGGCCAGGCTACTCCGGGTACCAAGATGGCATCATTTGGCGCAGATTGGAAAACCAGTGCTATAACCCAGCTGAGGTGGGCGACTAGTTACGCTAATGCCCGCTTCGGTGGTTGGGCGGCAGCGTATAATTATTGGACAGTACATCATAACTGGTAAGAGAAATCATATACATGCCCCCAACAAATAAGTCTTTAGGGCAGCATTGGCTCCAGGATACCGAAAGTCTGGAAGCGATGTGTGCCGCAGTGGACGTCGGCCGCCAGGATACCGTGCTGGAAATTGGCCCAGGCCCGGGCACGCTCACAAAACTGTTGGTGCAACAGGCGCAGAAGGTGATGGCCGTTGAATTTGACCACGAACTGGCCCGCGACTTGCCCAAGCGGGTACCCGCCTCGAACCTAGAAATTAGAAACCAGGACATTCTGAAGTTTGACCTGAACGGCCTGCCGCGGAATTATAAAGTTGTAGCCAACATCCCGTATTATCTGACCAGCAATCTGCTGCGCATTTTGTGTGAGGCTCCGAATCACTTCAACAAAGCCGCGCTGCTGATACAAAAAGAAGTAGCCGAGCGGGTTTGCGCCAAGCCAGGAGACATGAGCTTACTGAGCGTCAGCGTTCAGTTTTACTGCCAGGCTTCGTTGGGCCGTCTGGTGCCAGCCGAACTTTTCCTGCCTCCGCCCAAGGTTGATTCGCAGATTTTGCAGTTGGAGTACCGCCAGGAACCGTTATTCCCGGATATCGACAGCAGGTTATTCTTCAGGATCGTTAAGGCCGGGTTCGCCCAAAGACGCAAGACACTGCTTAATTCGTTAGGCGCTGGCCTGCACCTGGACCGGCTGACGACAGGCCGGATCCTCGAGGAGGCAGACATCCCCGCCAGCACCCGCGCCCAGAGCTTAAGCCTGGAAAAATGGTATAGCTTGTATCTGGCCTACAAGACTGCTAAAGTGTAAGCAATGTTCGACAATACGGTCGAGTGTTAAAGCTTGACGTGTTAAGGATTTATATATAAACTTTTTCTTGTGAGGAAGAACAGATGGGGCCGGTGACCGCTGTTAGTTATTTGATGCAGCACATTGCCGTAATTGCAATGCGCCAAACAGACCAGACGCTTCAAGAGCGCTTAGGCATTGGCATGTCGCAGTTCAAGCTGCTTATGATCCTTCAGCATTGCCCGAACGTTCAGCAACGCAAGGTTGCCGAATGCCTGGGCCAGACGGAAGCCAGTGTCAGCCGTCAGATCAAGCTGCTATGCGACAAGGGGTTGCTGACAACCCGGGTCAACCCCAAAAGTCGCCGCGAACACGTAACTATGCTGACAGCCAAGGGCATGAAGATGACCGATGCCGCGGCAGAAGTGATTAACCAGTACAGCAACCCTTTAATGGATCTACTAACAGACAAGCAGCGCCAGGTGATAGAAGAGGCTCTGCACAAATTCCACGATTATGTCTGTGCCCCGGGCAAGCCTTTTGCCTGCGACCATCCCTTTGACGACAAAAAATAAGGCTGCGCAAAATCCGGCAGTTGAGTTTGACGTCTTTAAGCATATGCTATATTGAGTATATGAAAACAGTGCTTATCATAGAAGACGATTCGTTTCTGATTGATGCCTACAGGGTCAAAATGACACACTCCCCCTGGAGAATACTGACTGTTACAAACGGCGACGAGGGGATCGAAAAGGCCAAGTCCGAAAAGCCGGATCTGATCATTTTGGACCTTTTGATGCCGGGTATGACCGGCCTGGAGGTGCTCAAGAAATTGAAGCAGGACAAAGTAACTAAGGGCATCCCTGTAATTATCGCCTCAAATATCGACCAAGACGAATCAATTAAGGCAGCGAAAAAATCAGGCGCGGTTGATTATTTTATTAAGAGCAACATTAGTATCAAAGACTTATTCAAGAAGTGCGAGCAGTATCTTTAGGCGAATCCAGGCCGTGTTTGGTTTTTTCCCAGGCCCGGGGTTTAAAGACGGTCTGAAAAATTGCCCTGTAGCTGGCAAAGCTGATTAGCAGCCAATACAGGGGCATTAGCGGAGCGACCGCCACCAAGTGGTAGCGGTGTTGGCGGGCGGCATTTACCAAATGAATGACTATATAAAAACCGTTGCCTATGATCAGATTGGCAAGGCCGGCGATGTGCAACCAGTTCGGGATCTCGAAACCAACCGGCTGCAGCCCGAACAGAGGAAGCACATACCACAATATAAAGAACACCCAAAGCGCCGGATTTAATATAGGCAGCATAAAAGTAGTCATAAAAAGGGTTGCCGAGCTGATAAATCCCCATATGCCAAGCTGCCGCCACATTTTTATCGGCGAGCGCAGATGTACTAGCGAAGTCAGCAGAAAGCCCTTCTGCCAGCGGGTACGCTGACGTATCCAGTTGGGGATTTGGCTGTTGGCTTCTTCCAGGGTGTATGAATTAAGCATCGCCGTGTGGTATCCCAGCCTACTGAGGCGCCAGCCAAGATCGGCGTCCTCGGTGACATTATACGGATCCCAAGTACCGACTTTGCGCAGAGTGTTGGTTAGGAAGTGATTGCTTGTTCCGCCAAGCGGCAGAGGGATATTCCAGGTATACAAACCTGGCAGGAACGAGTCGTACCAAAAGCTATATTCAAGAGAAAAAAAGCGCGTCAACAAATTCTGCCGGTCATTATAAAAGTTAAGTTTTGCCTGCACGCAGAGTGTGTTCAGCTTTTCGTGTATGAACAAGGCATAGGCTTTTTTGAGCTGCAAGGGGTCCGGCCAGTCCTCGGCGTCGTAGATAACCGTCAGGTCGCCGCGGGCAAACTGCAGAGCGTAGTTGCATGACCTAGGCTTAGTAGACAGCGATGAAACAGGGGTTTTAACTAGATGGAATTTCAGCGTTTCCGGAGTTCGCCCCGGTGCTCATGTCGTTGACACCCTCCTTCGCCAGCGCACTGATGGTTGACGTATCAGTGACCTCGGCTACCAGCTTTATATCCAGCTTTTCGGCAGGGTATTCAAGCGCCCTAAGCCGTTTTAGGAGCTGGGGAACCATGGAGGCCTCGTCTTTAAGCGGTACAAGAATTGTATAGACCGGCAAATTGACTGCCGGTGCGTTCAGCACGTCCGGCAGATCAGGCGAGACTTCTTTTTTGCGCGGCCTGAGCGTAACGACAATACGAACAAAATTGAAAATAAGGTAAAAAATATTGATTATAACGAAGAATACAAAAAATCCGAGGGGCGGATGCCAAAAGAAGAAAACCACCAGAGCTACTGCTAAAAAGGCAACAAAAAACCGCATGCCCGGCGTCAAAACATTCTTGCTGGAATAAGGGGGATTGGCAATGTCCAGGTAAAGTTCGGCTGCGGCTGCCGACTGCTGGTAATTAGTTTCGGCAATGGCAGTGCGTATTGTGTTGGGCGCTGCAAGCACTATTGCGAATTTTTGCCGAGACGGTCCTTTTTGTTTGCAGATATCAATAACCTTTTGGGCATGGATCGGTTCGGCGCAGGCTATGACTGTTTTATCATCTTTTCGGTAGGGAAAAGCACAGAGCTTGCTGAGTACGGCCGGGCCGATAGAGTAAGCGAGCGAGTTTGAGCTGTTGATGCGTGTTGGCAGGTCGTCGGCATAAGGTAGTTTTAACAATTTGGCGGCATCGGCATAGAAATTTTCCGTATCGATAATCAGCTCATGGGCGATTAGCCAAAATAAGGGCTCGCCGGCTGACAGGAAACTTTTGCGCTGGCTATGACTAAGCGGACGTACCAAGGGGCTGTCTGCGATCGTCGCGTAGCTTGCCTGCCATTTATCGTTCACGATAGACTCAGTATAGCTAAAATGCTTATGATTTGTCTCGCAATAGCTTAGTAAGCTATGATAACCATATGCATCAGCAAAGGGTGGTAGCTGTCATATTTGCAGGCGGAAGCGGTAAACGCCTGTGGCCGCTTTCTACCCAAGAGACCCCCAAACAGATTAATCACACCTTTTCCAAAGACTCGATGTTAGTGGATACTTATCGTCGGGCGCTTAAGTTTTCCCCTAAAAATAATATAGTAGTCGTTACAACACAACAGCTGCTGCAGGCCACAAAAGAACTTCTGCCGCTCGAAGATAAGAATATTATAGTGCAGCCGAAGAATGCCGACACTGCCGCGGCAATGTGCGTTGCGGCTATGTATTTAGAAACTATTTTTCCGGAAAGCGTGGCAGTTTACCTGTACTCAGACCAGTTCATAAATGACGATCAGGGCTTTGGGCAAGCTGTACACGGCGCTGTCGGTGCTGCCAGCAACAACAGTATGGTGATTATCGGGACAAAACCGGCCTTTGCCAATACCGAATTCGGTTACATCAAGATGGGACAGGAATACGCGCCGCATATTTTTGAAGTTGCCGGCTTTAAAGAGAAACCAGAGTCCTCAGAGGCAAAGCGCTTGGTAGCCAACAGGCAATGGCTATGGAACACCGGCATTAAGGTGTGGCGCATATCGGCACTGCTTGGGGCTATAAAAGCCGCAAGTCCTGACATGTACCGTATGCTGCTTGATCTTCGCACCGAAATTGGCGGCCCGGGTTACTGGCGCAAGCTCGAAGACTGGTACGGCAGTATCGAGTCTGCTTCATTTGAGTCTACCATTGCTGCGAAGCTACCCAGACTGCGTGTGCTTGAGGCAGACTATTATTGGGAGGATATCGGTAATTGGCAAACCGTTTATAAACTGGCTGGCAAAGACACTGCCGGAAATGCCATCAAGGTTCATGACGGGGGCGCCCCGGTTAAACTTCTTGATACCAAGAATAGCCTGGTGGTTACAACAACCAGCCAGAAAATAGCTCTTATTAATATGGACGACATCATTGTAGTGCAGACAAAAGACGCATTATTGATTTGCAGGAAAGAAGTTGCTGCGCGAATCAAAGAAGTGGCGGAGTAGGGCTGTCCAGCGTGGATTGACTGCGCGACCTGTAGTATAGTTTTTAATATGGTGGGCGAAAAACAACTTATTCAAAGCATATTAAGCCAATTAAAATACGGCGGGTTGACAGTCACTTTCTGGGACGGCGACACGCAAAAGTATGGGCCGGATGATCCGTACGCGCACGTTACTCTTAAAAGCCCTAAGGTCTTGAGGGCAATCATCAAAAACGTATCGCTGGGCTTCGGCGAATCTTATTCGGACGGATTGATCGAAATCGAAGGCCAGCTGGGCGGGCCGGTACGGTTCGTATCCGACAACAGGGCAAGTTTTGCCAGGCTGTCTAGGATGCGTCTGCCAAAGCTGCACAGAAATGTTCGCAGCAAACAGCAGGGGTATATAGCCCATCACTACGATCTGGGTAACGATTTTTACAAACTGTGGCTGGATAAAAGCATGACCTACAGTTGTGCTTACTTCGGTTCTCCCAGGGAAAAACTGGAAGCTGCGCAGCGTCATAAGGTCGACCATATCCTTAAGAAATTGCAGTTGCAGCCTGGCCACGAACTACTGGATATCGGTTCGGGCTGGGGGACACTGCTGATTACTGCCGCCAAGGAATACGGCGTAAGCGGGCACGGAGTTACTTTAAGCAAAGAGCAACTTGTTCATTCCAAAGAAGCTGCCCAGAAGGCCGGCGTTGCCGACAAAGTTAAGTTTGAACTGGCAAACTACCAGCAGCTGCCGGAGCGGGGCTTGATGTTTGACAGAATTGTTAGCGTCGGCATGTTCGAGCATGTCGGCAAAGACAACCATCACCACTATTACCGGGCTGTGAACGCTATGCTGAAACCCGACGGTTTGTCTGTGCTGCACACTATCACTCAGCAGACCGAGGCGCCTACCGACCCCTGGATTGACAAATATATTTTTCCTGGTGGTTATCTGCCGTCTAACCGCGAAATTGTTGGCGCCTTCCCGGAATACAACTTCCGTTTGACAGATTACGAGAATTTGCGCCTGCACTATGCAATGACCCTGGAAGAATGGCAGCGGCGTTACAACCGTCATCGCGATGAAGTCATCAAGATGTTTGATGAGCGCTTTTACCGGATGTGGGATTTCTGGCTGGCCTGTTCGGCTGTAGCTTTCCGTTACGGCAATCTTGACCTGTCGCAATACGTCTTTACCAAAGGCGTACAAAACGACCTGCCGCTAACCCGCGAATTCTTATATAAGTAGCCAGCCGGACTCATTAAAAGCTGATGCTTCACTTTTGTTCGCTAATGTCATACAATCCCTAAATGCTTAACAGAACTATAGAAACACTCGCTACAGCCCACAGACAACTCGGTCCTTTGCCTTCTGACAGAATGGGCCCGGAGCAGACCGGCGCCGGAGGCACTGCCCAAGAAATCGAACGCCAACTCGGCACGCTGCAGGGATTGGTCGGTGACCTGCTCGGGTCTGCCGAAACTGAGCGTGATGCCGCTGTTAATGTCTGCTGCGATGCCTACCGCAGGTCAAGCGATACTATGGCCGACCTGGGAATTGCAAATTCTGTAGCCTCCATAGGCGAAGCAGGCGATACCTATGCCACCCAGTTAACTCATCTAAATCTGACAGCCGAGGCTTTAAAAACCCGCCGCAGTAATCTAGTGGTGTATCTTGCCGCTGCTTCTCTGGCAGCCCAAGCCCTCGTAGCGGAAATGGCTGAATTCGATACTGCCGTAAGCGGTGCCGACAATGGGCACCAAGCGTTTGCGGGTGCCATAAACACTTATTGCCAAGAGATAGGCGGGCCTGACCTTACTGCCGGACAATAAATATTTTTGAAAAGTGACATTCTATAACGATTATGGTATAATCTTCGTACGGGGCTGAATTTTAAGCTCGACGTTGGACTTTATCGATTAGATCAGCAGGCCGCTTGTCAGCGTTATAGGCAAAAATTTTCAGATGCAAAACTATCTGATCGCGTAGCCGCCGTTTGGAACAACTTTGTTGCTTCCATCAGCGTACCAAGCTTCGCAACAGCTCGGGCTTAATCCTGAGCAACGCCTATCGCGACGCCAGATAACGGTAACGCGTTTTATATTTTCTGGATGCTCAAATGCTACTGTCCACAGCATTTGCTAAGCCTTCGGACTTGGAGAGATAATGTTTTGGCCGTTTAGCCATTATGTCTCGACACATTTTAAACGACCTATGCCTGTAGGATAGACTAATCAGATGAACCGATGGACGCGGGGGCAGTACCCGCCAGCTCCACCAAATGCATAAAAAAACCTTTCGCTAAACGAAAGGTTTTTTTATTGTGGTTTCTTCTGGCACTCGGCGCACCAGCCGCTGATCTCCAGCTGGTGGGACTGGGCTTTAAAGCCGTATCTTTGTGCCAGGGCGTCGATTAGTCGCTCGATTTCGTCTTCCTCGGTCATGGCCACGATTTTACCGCAGGACAGGCAGCTGACGTGATGATGGTGGTGAACGAATACGTCGCTAAGCTCAACTTTGTATTTCCAGCCGATATATACCCGGCGCACAAGGCCTAAGCGCTCGAATAGGCTGATAGTGCGGTACAGGCTGGTGCGGTCAATTTTGCCTTTGGTTTTTGCCGAAAGTTCACCCATCGAAAGAGGCTCCTGCCCCCACAACAGTCCGCAAACTGTCTGACGGGCAGCGGTCATGCTGTAGTCGTTGGTTTTTAGCACTTTCTGTAATAACGCTCGCGCATCTTCGTCCATATAGCTAGGATTATACCAATTTTTGCAACAAAATTGCAATTTTAAGGCATTTGCAAAGGTCTGTATTTTCCGTAATACTTATGCTTATAGAAAGGTTGGGCCATGAATAAGATCAAAAATAAGGGATTTAGCACAATCGAATTACTGATAATACTGGTTATTATCGCGATACTCGCAGGAGTAGGCTGGTATGTCTTTAAGGCCAGTAAGAAGGATGATAAATCCAAGTCATCCAGTACGTCCACTACGACAGACACGACAAAATCGAAATCATCAACATCAACCACGAAGAGCGACCCGACAGAGGGCTGGAAGTCATATTCGAACTCAGTCGGGCAGTTTTCTTTCAAATACCCGTCATCCTGGGTTGAGGCTTCGCACCCCGAACAATGTTCACCGAACCTGGTTTTGCTGGGGGCTACGCCTGACAGCGTAGGGCTCTGTGCCACGGAGTCGTTCGGTCAGTTCTCGGCCTCATCAACCGAAGGCGATCACCGCAGCGAGTTTAGCCTGGGTGCGGATTCATACACCGGCATAGCCAGCACGGCAGTTACTGTCCGGGGCGTCAGCGGTACCCGCTCCAGCGGCACGGCTCAAAACCAGGCCGAAACGATGATGGTTGGCGGTCTGCCGGATGGCACGAAAGTGGTGCATTATGTTTTCTTTACCAATAACCGGACGTATGTAATATCTTATGCCCAGCAGCCCAGTTATCCGGACGTACTAACCAACTTTGAGCTGCTAGTGAACAGTACGTTTAAGTTTACGGCCTGAAAACGGTATGCCTAAACGGCCGTAAGGCTGTACAATCATAATTACAATGGCTAAAACCCGTCCTCAAGTCACTCTGGCGCCAGCTATGCCTTTAAGGCGGAATACTCCCATGCCCCTGGGGGTGTCTGCCAACTCCATTGGCTTGGACGGCCGTCCGACGAACACCCGGCTGTTGCTGATGGTTGGCATTCCGCTACTGATTTTGCTGTCAGTGACTTTTGGAAGCTGGCTGGTGGTGCAGAGCGTGTCGCTTTTTAGGACAAAACATTTGACTAATGGCGCTTACACCTATAGCTTCAGTTTTTATAAATCCGCCGAGACAGTGAATTTGGACCAAGGCGTCGGCCTGCAATACGGCACTCATGCCTGGGTGATTGCCAAGCCGACTACAGACGAGGTTGTTAATGACTGCGCTTCTGTAGCCGGCAAGTGGCAGAACGCTTTCACCGCCCGGGTGGAGGGTGCTGAGCGCCCGGTTTGCACTGACGGCAGCACTACTTTTTTCGTGACCTTTTATCATGGCACAGCCCGGCATTTGTTTGAGATTACTTATTCGGACAAAAAAGATGTCAACCAGGACTATGTCCGCAAATTTATCGAGTCCTTACGCGTAACGCTCGATTAGCGCTTGCTATATCTTCACTTTTTAAGGGGTTACGGTTATAATTCCAGGTAATGAAAGTTCTTAAAAAGCTAAAAAGGCTGACGCTAATCAGTCGTCCGCTTGTTTGGTTTCCGGCGATAGCGGTTTATCTCGGCGGAGTGCTGATGGGTGACAGCAGTTGGACCTGGGCGGCCTGGCTAGGCCTGGCATTCGTGACGTTCCCGATGGGCATCATAGTTTACGGCGTAAACGACATTGCCGACCGCGAATCCGACGCGCAAAACCCCCTAAAAGGCGGCGCTATGGGCGCTGTGGTAGAGAAGTCCGAAACCAGGGTTTTGTCAGCTGTGGTGATAATTATGGCTTTGTCATTTCTGCTGGCTTTCACTTTGACAATGCATTACCAGGCGGCTTTGTGCGTGCTGGTAATTGTAGCTTTCGCCTATCTTTACTCCGTAAAGCCGGTGCGCCTTAAGTCGCGGCCTTTTTTGGACTCTATTTCTAACGGCCTGCTGTGGGTCATACCGATATTCGCCTGCGGTTACGGCGTGAACGCCATGGACAATAACTTTGTTTTGCCAGCCTGGCACGTAACTTTAACCTTACTGCTCTGCTCGATAGCAATTCACTCCATAACGGCGCTGCGCGATTACGACGTAGACAGGAAGGTGGGTGATAAAACCGGCTGCGTCATTTTGGGCAAGAACAAGACGCTGGGCCTGTGCGCCGGCTTGTTCATCGCCTGCTTAATTCTGGTTTCCAGCCTGCCGGTAATGATTTATTTCGGTTTTTGCATCTTGGCGACAGTCGTGGCCCTGCTTTATCCGAACCTGATAACTCCTTACCGTCTGACCTGGCTGACGGTCGCGCCCGTGCCGTTTTTGGCCGCATATATTGCAATTTACGGCTTCTAGTCCGAGCTGCTTTATAGGGCGGTATTTTTTACATAATATATGGTCATGAACAATGAACCGGCTGCGGATTTAGGCTTGTACAGTTTGGGCGAGCAGCTGCAAGAAACCGCAGACCAGCTACCTGTGGTGCTCGCCCAAAGTGCGGCTCAGGATGTTGACCGTTCTTTAGAGACATTGGAAGAGGCTGTCGGGGACGACATTGTTTATTTGGCAAGCATTCAGGCTAGTTTAGTTGCTGCCTTACAAAATCTTGAAGCAGGCAGCGATAAGCTGCAAGCGGCCAGGGATGCGCTGCTGGCTTACGCAGGTAGCATCGGCGTATCAAGCTCATCTTCGAATGAGAATGGCCGGTCTGACGGCGGACAGCCGGCGACCTCTGTGCCCGCCGCGGCTGACGGCGATGGCGACCGGGTGAGTTTTTACGGTATCGATGTGCCGCCGGTCGAACCGCCATCCGGTCCTGGTGGGGCAGCGGCTGCCGAAGATCCGGATGACCGTGAGTGGGGCAGGGACCCGGTACAGCCGACCGGGCATGACCGTACTCCGTATCCCACCCTCCTCAACCCAATAGAGGTGGGCAGCATAGAAGATATTGGTGAGGTTGTAAAAAAATTGGCAACACAAATATCAGGCGAGAGTATGGACCGCGCTGTTGCTGAAGGGTATGTGATTTCCCCGGCAACCCCCACCCGGTTCCCCGCCGAGCACGGCAAGCGGGCTGACACCCCGGCGGCCGAACGCACTTCAGCCGCATTATTGCGCAGTGTCGCAGAAGACCCCAGATTAATACAGATCGATGACAGGCTCAGCAGAATGCCTGACATGACCGGCCGGGGGGCTGATGCCCGGGCTGAGCAAAACAACCTGACGCGCGCCGCTATCCAAGGTGTGTTGACAGAATACGGTGTTCCCCCCAAAGGCGTCACGTTTGTTAATTTAGGCAGTCAGGCCGCATCATTCGCCTACAAGGACAGCCATGTCCGTATTTCGGCACTGGGAGAAGTGATAGACGTCGTTGCCTGGGACCGCGGGCTTTCGCCCGAACAACGGGACCGCGTATGGGATGAGCACGAAGCACTGTTAAAACAAGGCGCTCCTCTTGCCATGCTCCACTACTATATGCAGCCCGGCCGTCAAATCCCGGCAGCTTACCGGCATCTTGAGGCAGCGATGCGGGCAGATCACGAGGATATCCAGGGCGCGTACAACCAGCACGCGCAGCAAGTGCGCAGCCATGCAGTCGCCAACAGATTCCGGTCTTTTCAGATACATTCGCCAGGTTTTCGCCTGTCGGTACCGGTCGCTCTGCACTTGCTTGAGCAGCCCTCTGACCTGACTTACGACATTGCCGGTGATTATTCAGCGACCAATGGGATTCTGGCGGTAAACAGACCGGGCGTGTTCAGCTCTATACAGCATGCTGACCGGTCCTGGACCGTAACAGAGGACGGTTTGATTGTTCCGACCTAACCCTATTCTCGGTCTTGGAGGTCGGGGCGGGTGCAGCGGTTTTGCTGCTAAATACTCTTGATTTGAAACAGCTGATATGTTATTATATGGGTATTGTTTTGATGAATCCGGGTCCGTTTTAAGTAGTTACTCGATTTCATTACCGACAATCTGAGTAAACTTTTAAAACCAAAGGATTCTTTTTTATGTCTTATACTATGTATTCTTCGCGTAAGTCCGGGGCGCGTAATAACCGCGGACGCCAAAATTCAAATAACGGTTCACGTAATCGTTTTTCTAAGTCACGCGGTCCCAAGAAGGACTATATTCATCCTTCCCGCTTTATAAAAGCGGCCCAGCCGGTGGAAGAGACCGTTTATGAGGCCCAGAATCAGTTCGCTGATTTTGCTGCCGATCCCTTGCTGCTGAATAACATTGCAGGCATGGGCTTTACGGCTCCTTCGCCAATTCAGGACCAGTCTATCCCTTTAGGCCTTGAGGGCAAGGACCTGATCGGCATCGCCCACACCGGCACAGGCAAGACAGTCGCTTTTGCTATACCTGTCTTGCACCGTTTGCTGAACAGCCCTGAATCTAGAGCGTTGATTATCGCGCCAACCCGCGAATTAGCTCAACAGATCGAGGAAGAATGCAAGGTCGTTGGCAAGGGCAGCGGTTTGAACGGTGCGCTGCTAATCGGCGGTTCAAACATGAACCCCCAGCTTCGCGACCTGCGCGCCAGGCCCCAGATTGTTATCGGGACCCCCGGCCGTATTAAAGACCACCTGGAGCGCGGTTCCTTGAACCTCTCCGGCTTTGATATGGTTGTTTTGGACGAGGTTGACCGCATGCTGGACATGGGCTTTGTGGAAGACGTCAGCGACATCTTGGGCCAATTGTCCAAAGATCGTCAGTCATTCTTCTTCTCGGCTACTATGGACCGCAAGGTGCGCGACCTGATCGACTTCTTTTCGACAGATCCTATCACTATTTCGGTCAAGACCGGTGAGACAACTGCCAATGTCAGCCAGGACATCGTTTGCTACGAAACTTCCTCGGACAAGATTGAACAGCTGCACACCATCCTGAACCAGGAACATGTTACCAAGGCGATTGTCTTTGATGAAACGCAACGCTCTGTTGAGCGCCTGAGCAAGGAACTGCAGTCGCGCGGCTTTAAGGCCGACGATCTTCACGGCGGCAAGAGCCAGGGCCAGCGCCAGCGATCTCTTAGCCGCTTTAAGAAAAATGAAGTCACTATTCTGGTGGCCACTGACGTTGCGGCCCGCGGTATTGACGTTAAAGACGTTTCGCACGTTATTAACTACACCACCCCGCAGAATTACGAGACCTACATTCACCGTATCGGCCGCGCCGGCCGCGCCGGAAACACCGGTTACGCTTTAACCTTTGTAACTGAAAAATATTAAGCTGGCGATAAGCCAAAAAGCGTGTTGACGCCACAGTAATACAAGTCTAGGCTAGTAGTAATGTTAGACAAAACCAAACAATTCGGCCGCCCGGTAGCGCAGGCTCCCCGCATACGTTTCTCCTTATTTAAGCGTTATAAGGAGCTGAAGCCCGAGGACGTGAAAGCCGCCCGGGAATATATCGCAGCCTATTGGAGCAAGCTTGAGCGCTGCCACACCAAGGACGACGGCAGTGTACTGGGCTTGCCCAAGCCCTACCTCGTATCTTCATACGAAGAAGGGCATGATTTTGACTTTAACGAAATGTACTACTGGGACAGCTACTTTATGGTTCAGGGTCTTTTGGATGAAGAACATAAAGAGCTGGTTGTGGGTATATTGGAAAATCTGCTTAGTCTGTTTAAGAGGCTTCACTCTATCCCTAACGCCTCGCGTACATATCTGACAGGCCGGTCGCAGCCGCCGCTTTTGACCAGTTTCATCTTTGACCTATACGATGCATACAAGCTGAGCGACGCCTGGCTGAAAGACGCTATGAAAATCGCTGAAGCCGAGTACGAGACGGTTTGGATGGGCACTAGCAAACCTAACGCCCGTCAGGTCTACCGCGGCCTGAGCCGTTATTACGACATCAACATGACTCACGACTTGGCCGAGGCTGAAAGCGGCTGGGATTATAACCCCAGGTTTAACCGCCGCTGTCTGGATTACCTGGCAGTTGACCTTAACGCCTTGCTCTATAAATACGAGTCAGACTTCGCGCGTGCCGCCCGGATCTTTGACAATAAGAAGGCAGCCGTACGCTGGGAACAGGCTCTTGCCAAGCGCAAGAGAACTATGAACGAACTGATGTGGGACCAGGGCAGAGGATTTTACTACGACTACAACTACGTGAAAGAGCGCCGGGGCACAATAAGCTCCCTGGCAGGTTACTATCCGATGTGGGCCGGCATGGCTGACGGCCGCGAGGCTGCGGCAATGGTCAAGGCTTTGAAGCGCTTTGAGCAAAAAGGCGGCTTGAGTACCACGGACAACGTGCCGCTCGGCCAAGTCGTATTCGGCGCAATGCCCGTGCAGTGGGCCTACCCTAACGGCTGGGCGCCTTTGCAGTTCCTGGTGGTTAAGGGGTTGCAGCGTTACGGTTATCACGAAGACGCCCGGCGCATTGCTCACAAATGGCTGCGCACAAACCTGGACTGGTTTAACGAACACGGTGTATTTTTGGAAAAATATAACGTGGCAGCTCCAGATAAGCCGCCGGTTAAGGGAGTTTACCCCTCGCAGACCGGTTTCGGCTGGACAAACGCTATTTTCGAAAGTTTTTGCGAAGAGTTCGTTGACGATTTGCATCACGAGAACCCCTGATCCTTTCCGGGCGGCTAGTTTGAGCATATCTGTTATTTGAGCTATAATGACGCTGTTACTTTGGCTGTTCGGCCAAAGCACCGCGGGGTTGTAGCTCAGCTGGCTAGAGCGCGTGATTCACATTCACGAGGTCGGGGGTTCGAGTCCCTCCAGCCCCACCACTAAGTAGTAAATCCGATTTGCCATTGTATGCTGCCGGTTGGCTCTATAGAATAAAAATAAGATAAACAAATGGGGGGGCAAGATGAAACAACAGAAACTCGTAAAGCGTCAAGATGACCAAGCCGGTTTCGCACACTATATTATAGTAGTCGTGATCGTAATCGTAGCGCTGATCGGCGTTGGGGTTTACGTATGGATGAGCCGTGACAAAGACAACAAGAGCACGGATACCAACAAGACCAGCAGCCAAACGAGCACAACCAAAACCATAAAGATGCTTAATGGCAAATTGAGCCTAAAAGCCGTTGACGGCTGGACGAAAGCCTATGAGACGTCTTTGACTAAGGACATTAACGGCACGCTATTCCAGATCTCGGTCCAGCCCCAAAGCGTCGATTATCTAAAGCTGGATACGCTGGGAGGCTTTGCTTCCAAATATTCAACTGTTAAGACTGCTCAGGGAACCAGCTTGCAGATTCTAAAGTTCGGCAAAACCGAGGCCTCGACTAATTTGGTTGTCAGCACCTGCATGCCTTCTAACGGCTTTGGATGCTCACCTGACTTTGACAACAGCAAGCTGTATATGGTTCTGTCGCCTGCCGGCGCCAGCAGCCAGACCCTGGGGCCTCTTGATTACAGCCTGGAGGCTACGGACACTGCCATCAGTGACTTTGAGCAAATGGCCGGTTCCTTGCCGCTATAGCAGCTTTGGCGAAAGATTGGTAACAGATCGCCCGGCGCGGTATAGTAAAGAACATGCGTGAACATGTCGTAGATTTGCATATACATTCGCACTACAGCCGGGCAACGTCTTCGGCCTGCAACTTTGAGGGTTTGTACCGCTGGGGCAAGCTCAAGGGTATACATGTTATTGGAACAGGGGATTTTACTCATCCGGGCTGGTTCGAGGAGATGCGCGACAAACTTGAGCCGGCCGAGGGCGGTTTGTTCAAGCTCAAAGACGTTCTGGCACAGCCGATTGACGAGAGTTTGCCGCCCAGTGTCCGTGACGCCTCGATACGCTTTGTGCCGACAGTCGAAATTGCCACCATTTATAGCAAAGGCGGTAAGGTCCGTAAGCTGCACCAGGTCGTTGTCATGCCGGATTTTGAAGCAGTCAGCGAGCTGAACTCACGCTTGGACCGCATCGGCAATTTGAAGGCGGACGGACGCCCGATATTGGGCCTGGACAGCAAAGAGCTGCTGCGCCACGCGCTGGAAAGCGATGCCCGCGGCCTGTATATCCCGGCGCATATTTGGACGCCCTGGTTCGGGCTTTTCGGGTCAAAATCGGGCTTTGACTCCATCGAAGAATGCTACGAAGACTTAACGCCGGAAATTAAGGCTATTGAAACCGGTTTGAGCAGCGACCCGGGTATGAACTGGCAAGTTTCCAACTTGGACAACGTAGCGATAATCAGCAACTCGGACGCCCATTCTCCGCAAAAGCTGGGCCGCGAAGCTACCGTCATAAACGCCGAGTTAAGTTACGATGACATCATCGGTGCGATTAAAACAAATGATAAACGCCTGAAGGGTACGATTGAATTTTTCCCGGAAGAAGGCAAATACCACGCCGACGGTCACCGGCTGTGCAATATACGTTTTACGCCGGAGCAAACCAAGGCCCACAAAGGCATCTGTCCGGTATGCCATAAGCCGCTGGTAGTGGGTGTTGACTACCGGGTCGCGGAACTGGCTACCAGCCCGTACGAGGCTCATCCGGCAGGCGCCAAACAGGTCGAATACATCATACCTTTGGCCGAAATTTTGGCTGAGCTGAGGGGTGTGAAAAGTACCGTCGGCAAGGCGGTGCAGGCCGAGTACCATGAGGCCATTGAGCGGCTGGGAGATGAATTCAACATACTGCGCAACGTTCCGGTCAACGACATCGAGGCTGCCGGGTTCCCGCTGCTGGCGATGGCTATCACCAGGCTGCGCAAGGGAGAAGTGCTGCGCGAGCCAGGTTATGACGGTGTTTTCGGCACTATCAGGGTCTTTAAGGACGCGGCAGAGAGACAAGAAGCGATTAGCCAGTTATCATTGTTGTAGTGGCAAACGAGGATTTAAACCAGGAACAATTAGGGGCGGTTGAAGCCCAAGACGGTCCGGTTCTGATCGTGGCTGGCCCGGGTACGGGGAAGACCAAGACACTAACGGCGCGCGTCGTCCGCCAAATATCTTCCGGCAAAGCAAAGCCGGCGGAAATCCTAGCCCTGACTTTTACCAAAAAGGCGGCCGAGGAAATGCAGGGCCGGATCGGCAAGACGCTGCAACGAGCGGGCTGCAAAGAAGCGCCCCGGGTTTTGACCTTTCACGCTCTGAGCCATGAAATTTTGGGCCGGGAATTACGCTTTGTTGAAGATGCGGCCAGGCTACAGTTAATTAAAAGCTTATCAAAGCCGCTGCCATATAAGGGTTTCTCAACGCGCGAGCTGGGGCTGCTGATCTCGCGCTGCAAAAACATGGCCGAAGACAACCCCGAGCTTAAAAAGCTAACCGCGGCCTATGATAACGCTCTGGCAGAGCAAGGGGTGGTAGATTTTGACGATCTGTTGGTGAAGGCCCGCGAAGAACTTGGGCAGGACCAGGCCAAGCGCCAGCTTTTGCAGCAAAGTTACAAATACGTTTTGGTAGACGAGTTCCAGGATACAAATTTGCTGCAATACCAATTCCTCAAGCTGCTGCTGGGCCACGACAACCTGTTTGTCATCGGTGATCCCAACCAGTCAATCTACGGTTTTCGCGGCGCCAGCAGTAGTATTTTTGAACAGTTCCGCCAGGATTTTCCAGGCTGTACAGAAGTAAACTTAACCGCCAATTACCGTTCAGCACCGGAGGTAGTCGCACTGGGCAATGCCGTTTTTACTTCCGGTCCGAAACTCACTGCCTTTTCGGCAACACCGGGCCGGGTGAGTACCATCGAAGTTCTTAATGAATATTCTGAGGCCAACTGGGTGCTAGGCGAGATTCAGCGCGCCCTGGGCGGCGGAGATTTTTTGCATACAGTCAGCGACAGCGACTGCGGAACAGAAAGCTCGCTGCGTGACTTTGCCGTGCTCTACCGCAACCGTTCGGCAGCTGTTGCCGTGCAGAAAGCAGTAGCTGATTCGGGTTTGCCTTACCAGGTGGTAGGCGAAGGGTCACCTTACGACCGGCCGCAGGTCCAGACCATAGTGGCGCTGCTGCGGGCTTGCACCAATGGCGAAGCAACACCGTACAGCGGTTTTACAGATAACGAGTGGCGCTCTGTGCTGGACGTCATCCAGCCTACACAATCAACGCCGCACCTGTTGGCCGAAAAAATAATCGCTACCCTAGGCTACGATTACGACACTGCTTTGCAGCAATTTGTCGGTTCGCTGGTTCGCTTCCCGGACCTGGTATCTGCTATCGGGCATTTTGAAAAGATATCCAAACAAAATTATTACGACGCCCAGGCCGATGCCGTCACTTTACTGACCATACATGCCAGCAAAGGGCTTGAATTTAAACATGTCTTTTTAGTCGGGGCCGAGGAAGGCGTGCTGCCTCATCCCAGGTGCGACGCCGATGAGGAAAGGCGGTTATTCTATGTGGCCGCCACCCGCGCCAAACAGAGCTTTGACATCCTGCACGCTCAAAAACGCGGCGGCAAGCCTGCGCTGCTATCGCGTTTCGTCACCGGCCTGCCAGATAATGTGGCGAACAGGACCGTTGACTGCAACCTTCAGTCTGACCGGCTCCGCGCCAAAAAACGGGCCGCCAAACGCAGCCAGCAAAGCTTGTTCTAGCTTTTCGGCCGGCTGATGAAGCTTGTGCTTATGATGGGTGAAGGATATTATATAGCTATAGTTGAGACAAAAACATGCGCGAACATAGAACAAAAAATCATGTCAAGAGGCTGCTAGTCTTAGTAATGAGTTTCGCCGTGTCCTGCATCTTGCTGGGGCAGAACACCTTTGCGGCAGTAACCAAGCAGTCTATTGCCGTGCCAGTTTACCAGTATCCGACAATCGGCACTTTTTGGAGCGATGTGGTTGCCGCCGGCGGAACCAATGTGCCTTTTGCTATAGCCAACGATGCCAACGGTCATTTTTCCAGCGCAGACCCTAACTACACTGCTCAGATTGCCTCAAATACCGCTGCCGGTATACGCTCGGTTGGCTATGTATATTCAAATTACCAAGCCCGCACATTCCAGGACGTGTACAATGATATCAATAATTGGCACACCTATTATCCTGGCATTAGCGGTATTTTGATTGACCTGGTCAAGGTCGGTACAGCCGCTGATCTCTGCTATATCTCTCTTTTGACGGAACACATAAAGAGCCTCTACCCTAACGACCTTGTTGTCCTAAATTTTGGCACAAACGTCTCACCGTCTTACGAGCCGTACGGGGACATATTCATGAACGCCGAAAACTATTACTCCAATTATACTTCCTGGACGCCGCTGTACACCGGGTTCGAAGATAATGTCGCTTACCAAAACCGTTTCTGGCATAGCATACACACTACATCGTCAGGTGCTAACTATACCAATGCCTTGGCTCTGGCCCGGGCTAACAATGCCGGCTGGGTTTACATAACCGATGACACCATGCCCAACGCCTATAAGGCCACGCCAGGCTATTGGTCCACAGAACAGACCGATGTTGCCAGCTTGCCGCACAGTACCATACCCAACCGCGGCTTGGCGGCATTGCCCAGCGGCTGCCAGGATCTAACCCTGCAAGACACCAACACGACCACCACTCAAACGCAAAAGACCACAACAGCCAGCGTTTTGGGTGTGACGAATACTAGCTCTTTGTACGCCGTTGATTCCGGCACCCGAATGAGCTTCAGCCTTCCTTCAGGCGTGCAGATAGCCAGTGCCAGCGGTACCAACTGGACATGCAGCAACAGCTCCTGCGTACTGGGCACCAGCATAGCCGCCAGCGGCTCAGCCCCTGACGTCAATGCCTCATTTGCCGCCTCGTGTGACTATACCAGCGGTTCGGTACGGGCAACCCTGACCAATTTTGCCGGCAACACCTGGTACAAAGACATATCCCTGACCAGGCCAAGCGACTGCGCCACAGCAGCTGCGGTCACCACAAACACACTTGCCGATACCGGTATACAAACCGGAATGACCACCGGCGTTGCGGTTCTGATAGCCGGAGCCGCAGTAATGATCTATCGCAAGCGCAAGGCCGTAATCTACCGTTTGACCGGCTGGACCCGCTCCTCTTGAGGAGTTTGGCAAAATAGATTACAATATACCAGTTGTGTGGCTCTTTAGCTCAGTTGGTAGAGCAGAGGCCTGAAGAGCCTTGTGTCCCCAGTTCGAGTCTGGGAGGAGCCACCAAAATAGATTACAGATACAAAAAGTTCCAGATTTTATAGTCTGGAGCTTTTTGTTTTGCTACTCCCCTGTTATTTTAGTTCGAGCCTGGTGGCGCTGGTATGACTGGGGACGCGGTACTTACGAGCATCCATAATTAGGTGCGTATGGTCATTGTCGGTTTTGGTTGGGTTTGATGAATGCTATTGTATGTTCATGGTGCAAGCAGACGACTTATGCGATGAGAATCAGATCCTAGGGATGAGAAAAATCTATACAGATACCATTGAGAAAATGGGCATTCGCAACAGGATTAATGCTAATAATCGTTTTTTCCAGGCGTTTAATCTTATTGAAGAGTGGCATAGGGTAGTAGTCCAAAGAGGTGATTTAGCTGATTTTCTAGAGCGTAGGAGTCCCGACAAAACGCTGCACTTTGCACTTCAAGAAACGACCGAAATGATAAGGGCGCTACAATATCTTGATCCGAATGACTCTCTCGCTAAAGAGAAACTAATCCTTGCATCCTCTGGGGTGCTTCATCCACGCGATGAAACAGATACGGTTGCGCGTAATACGCAGTTTGAACTTTCTCTATACAGTAGTTTACGACGTAGCGGCTACGATGCTCGCTTATGCGATCCCAATCCAGATATACAAGTTTCATGTAATGACGTGTTCTACAATATTGAATGTAAACGGGCGTTCTCACCTACGCAGATTGACCGTAATTTTAGCAAAGCAGCAAAGCAGCTCAGGCTATTGCTTGCTCAATCACCGGATAATCACTATGGAATAGTAGCTCTCTCGGTTCTGTCATCGATTACTGAGAGAATAGCGCATATAGATGCAACATCGATGGACGTCGCTAATGCCGCAATAGGACATGGTTTCTTGGATCTTGTTAACAAGCACTCACGCACTTGGACGAAGTCGTCACGGCTTATGGGCGATCGAATCCCTGGCGTAATGCTGCATATGCTAATAACAGTTATGGATCAAAGCCTGTCGCCACCCGAACGACATTTGGTTAATAATTACGCCTTTACAAATACTGGCGAAAATCAGCAAAGCTACAAAGAACTTCTCGAGAATCTAAGTGCCCTCAGGGGCTAGAATGCCAACCTGTGCGGCGATAACGTCTAAGCTCAAAAATGGGCGTGTAAAGACCCCCTGGACTAGAGGTTAGATACTGAAGGCGTTTGGGGCCATGATCGCCTCAATATCTAATTCGTCTAGTCGCTCACATAAAATATGCAAATCAGATAAGATATAGTTCGAGAAACCCTTGGTATGACCCACCAAGTTAGATCAGCGTAAGTTGATCTATTTTTTTGAGTAGAATTCGTTACGCAGCGTAGGATTCGATAATATCTACGGCCCGCTCAACGCCGCCCAGGCTCAAAAGTTCGGCTCTTAGCCTGGCGGCATTTTCGGTATAGCTGCTATCTCCTAGAACTGTATGAATAGCTTCTTGTATCTGTTCGGCGGATATGCTTGTTTGCCAATGCCCTAATATTTCCCAGTTTTCGCCGATATGAGGGGAGGACCGGCGCTCTGGCGGGGTTTGGGAGTGAGGCAGGTAAAGACCAGCCCCTGCAGCGGCTACATTGCGGATATTTGACGCTGCTTCGCTCGTAAAGGCACCGATGCCAATAATCGGCCTACCGATGGCCATAGCCAAGGCCATGGTGCTGTGTCCGCCGTGGGATAGCACGATGCTGCTGTCCTCGGTTGCTTCCGGCGCAGAAATAAACGGCGCGACCCTGAGCGAGCCGTCATTTTGCCGGGAAGTTAATGCTGACGTTTGGTACTTGTCCGGGTTGCTGACTACATAAAAACCCATGCTAGGCTCTGAGGATATGACTTGTCCCAACATGGCCTCATACCCGTAAGACGGCCTGGTTGGCTCGCCGACGTAGCTAAAGATGCGCGGCGATGTATGGCGGCTGGCGGGCGAGAATGAACCGTCATTGCGTACCCATCGCGACAGCATACCCACATAATGCGAGTCACCAGGGCTGCTTAACAGCGGATCAAGGGTCGGGCTGCTAGGTATTATGTTGACGTCACCAGAGAACATGTAACGTTCATCCCGGAATGGCGGCAGGCCAAAACTGTGCCTAGCCTCGTTAAAGCTGGCACGGCAATCCGGCAAGACAAAGCCAGTCGGTGGGTTGACCCAGTCGCCCAAGGTGTGGCCGTGCACATTGCCGGTGGTTTGGGTTACGCCTATGAGCGGCACATCTTTAGCTTCGGCAGCTGTCCTGATGGTATCGCGGTAGTCATTAATGACTGCGTGGGGACGAAAACGGCACATTGATTCAATCTCTTTTAGGTTTGTGTCGATAATCCAGCGGGTATCGTCAAAACCTAGTGCCTGCAATCTTTGGGCATGGCGCAAAGCATGCGAATAAAGTGGGAATTCGGTGTTTTTTGGCTTGGCTTGCGGCGGCCGGTTGGGGATGGTATACACGGCGCTAGTCATCGCCAGGGACCCCAGCTCATCGGCGTATTTTGGGGAAGACACAAAGGCGACTTCGTGGCCTCTTTTGCGCGCTTCGGCTGCTAAGGCCAGTACGCGTGTAATGTGCCCCCGCCCTCCATCCCAGAAGCTGAACAATAAGCGCTTGGACGACTCAGGCATAATCCTGCCAATGTCTCTGCCCGTAGCGGATGTTGGCTGGTGTGCCCAGGTCTAATATTTCACCTTGTACATCAAAGCCTTGGACATTAAAACCGTGATCGTCAACCGCCGCCCACGGCAGTATATCGTCACGCAGGCTTAATTGTTCCGGTGGACGGTTTAGGCTGCGGCGGTAGGTATCGCACAGGGCTGCGTACCGTCTTATATCTATAGCTGTGGCAGCGGCGCTGGTAAGGTTGCGGAGGCCTGTCTGTGCCGGCAGGGGAGTTTCGTCACGCGAGTAGCAATAGGCTAGTTTATCTGTTTCATCTAGCACTATTTTGCCGACATCGGTAGTACGTGCAGTTACAAAGCTAGTCAGCCCAAGAGTAATATCAGCTTTTCGTTTGGCATGTTGCCAATTCATTTCTACTAACGCCGCCCACGGCAGTAGCAGGTCGCCGGGGATTATCATGGCCTGGCCTTTAAGCCCAAGACTATCAATGGCATGCAAAACCGTACCGTCAACTCCCGGCAGGCGGTTAGGGTCCACCTCGTCAAATTGGTAAGAAACGCCTGGTGCCTTGACCCATGCCTCTTCGCCCAGATGGTCTTTCAGCTGCTCCTTTAAAAAACCAACGCAAAATACAAATTTTCGGAAGCCTACTTTTTGTAAGTTGCCGGTAATTATGTCTAGCACAGCCTGGCCATTATCTAGCTTGATGAGGTGTTTGGGTATGGAGTCTTTGGTGACTTTTCGCGCCCTGGTAGCCTTTCCGGCTACGGGCAAGACAACTGTAACGTCAGAAATGGCAACTGGTTCTTGAGTCATTTGGCCCCTGGGTTATCAGATCATATATATCACCGCGTCATTCTTATGTAAAGCGCGTTCGACCTAATAACCGCAGTGGACTGTCGGCGGGTTGTCTTATAAAATTTGCTAATAATGAAGCAGATCATTATCTTCGAGATGACAGAGGCTGTTTGCCCGGAACGTCGGGGGATAGGCGTCCAGATGCGTTCCTGGCTGGAAGCGGCTCCTTTTGAGGAGTTCCCGGAAACGCAGTTTTTGCTTGTGAACCGGGAGACGTCAGGCGAAGAACACCTAAGGCTTGATACTCCAAATGTCAGGCAGATTTCACGGTTTGCCAAAACAGAAAAAGCTTACATAGATCAGCTTTATCAGCTCGGCGCCAGCCTAATATTTTTTCCTCTAGCTGACCAGAAATATGTGCGCCAGCGTGACGACGTTAAGATAGCAGCAGTGGACTACGGCATGGAGGATTTTTATTGCCGGGATTACGTGGCACCGAGACAAACGGACGAGATTTTGCAGGGCCACGAGCTTGCTTTGCGGCGTTACGACTGTATAATAACTGTTTCTAAGACATCTCAGCGCGACCTGCTTTGGTTCTTCCCGGAGCACAAAGGCAAGATCGAGGTTATTTATCCGGGTATAGCCAGGCATGCGGATGTTGCGACCGCTGCTAAGCAGCTGCCTAATATTCTGCAAGAAGCAAACTATTTTTTGGTATTTGGCTATGAACAAAAGAAGAATATAATCCGTATAGCCGAGGCTTTTGACCGGTTCAAAAAGCAAACAGGCTCAACTACTAAGTTGGCTCTTGCCGGCAAGCCAGGTTACGGCGGAGAAGTAATTTCCCGCCACCTAGACGATTTGGCCTGCGCCGGGGATATAGTCCGTCTTGGCTATGTAGGGCCTTTGCAAAAGCAGGCGCTGATTTGTCGTTGCCAGGCAGTGGTCGCACTGTCTGTGTACGAAGGTTTCGGGCTTTCGGCTTTGGAGGCTTTGGAGGCCGGTAAGATCGTATTGGTGAGCGACAACGGCAGCCTGAGGGAGGTTGTTGGCCGGGCAGGTTACCTGGCTGACCCGTTTTCGGTTGAGTCTATGACAGCTCAGTTCAGACGCATAGACGGCCTGAAGGATAACCCCAAAAAGCAGTATATCCCGGAACGACTGGCCTTTTTTAGCCAACAAAAACAGGCGCGCAAGTTATTGGATTATCTCGTAAACATAGTTTAGCGTTAGGAGCAGCGGTGAAATATAGAGCGGTTCTCTTTGATCTGGACGATACCTTGTTAAGGACCTATCCGGCAAAGTGGGCCCAGCACAAGGAGGCCGCCAGACGTTTTTATGGTGTGAGCCTGGACGAAGACACCCTCCGGCGGCACTGGGGTAAACCGACCCGGGAGGTGGTACATTCGTATTATGGTGATGTCGACGCCACCGATAAAATGGTGGCGAATTACAGGTCGCTGGAAGGGCTATTCCCAAAACAGCTGCACGAAGCGTCTGCCAGGGTCCTGGATCAGCTCTCGTTGCGCGGGGTGTTTATGGGCATAGTAACCAATGCCGTAAGAGATAGGTCATTGGCTGATTTGGAGCGTCTTGGTTTAAATCCTGATTTGTTCGGGTTTATACAGACCTTTGACGACACGCAAGCCTACAAGCCTGACCCCAAGGTGCTCGAGGCGGCTAAGTTGACATTGGCCGCCCAAGGCATAGAAGACAACATAGTCTATGTTGGCGATTCCTTGACAGACTACTGCGCAGCCCAGGCTGCCGGCCTAGACTTTATAGCCGTGACCACCGGCCCCAAAACCAGAGAAGATTTTGAACAAGAAGGGACGAGCAACATTATCGGCAGTCTCAACGAATTGCTGCAAGTATTGCTCTAGACCTTCTCGCATTTTCTAAGATCATTAAACCGGGATATATGATTCACGATTCATTAGTTAAAGCTATCGCTGATGCTGTATACCTGCGCACCCCAGCTGGCCGGCAGGAGTTTTTATCAGCTATAAAGGACTGTCTGGGCGGTTCGACTAAAAAAGTCATAGACAGCCATAACACAAATTCAGCCATTTTTGTGGTGGACAACCAGGGCCAGAGGATCCTTATAAAAGCCGAATTTGGCAAAGACACCGCCACTCACAAAGAGGCGGGCTGGTATGAGCATCTCCGGGCTACGCGTGGGGCTGAAGACAGTCTATATCTGGATTCCGTCAAATGCGATTCCTTTGCCCTGTTGTTTTTGAAATATATAGAAGGGGCGCTCACCTTTGACCAATGGATTCGCAAATATTCGGGCAAAGGCGCCGAGCTTGGCAAGATGGTAATTGCAGCCCTTGCTTACGATAGGATGATGTTCGAGCAGAACCCAATCCTTGCCGGCCAGGGGGATATTGGGGCTGCCCTGGACCGTAAATACCAGGCCCGCCGTAGAGAGGCGGCAGCAATCAGATATTTGGACGAATTATTGTCAGAGCGTCAGATAGTCATCAACGGGCGACAGTGCCTAACGCCAGATTATGCTATCGCCAGTCTGATGTCGAATGCCGGTATCAGGCAGAGGCTCGTGCCCAGGCAGTCAGGCCTGATTCATGGTGATCTTCATACCGGCAATATTTTGATTAAAGACGGGCAGGTGCACTACATAGACCCCAATGGCAGCCTCAATTTGCCCTTGGAATACGACATAGCCAAGTTGCTGCACAGTGTCCACGGACAGTACCCGGTTATAATGCAGCGGCGTTATAGGCTGCAGCGGCGCAATACTCTTAAATTCGACTTTGTGCTAGACCGCCAGACGCCTTACCCGGTGGTGCACCAGGCGCTGCGCGACAGTTTGGATGCCGGCGAGTACCTGAGCAGCCTTTATATCGAAGCCCTGCATTTTGTCACTATGCTGCCACATCACGCCGCCAAGCAGGATGAGACTACCGCGCTGTTTTTGCGTTCTGTCCAGCTGTTCGATGATCTCCTGAAGCTGATCGGCAAAATATAGCTGACATCTTGCCTAAACCGGCGGTTTTGGTTATAATCTACCCTGTTGTGCGGGTGTAGCTCAGTTGATAGAGCGCTTCCTTGCCAAGGAAGAGGCCACGAGTTTGAGTCTCGTCACCCGCACCAAGAATGAAATCCACGTACCTTATTTTTGAGGTCAAGACGTACCGGTCGGTGCGTCTTTTTCTTTGTCTCAAGATTTCATCTCACGGTCTGACCCCTGTAAAAAAGTTAAAGTCCCGTAAGGCTGCCTGATGCGCCTTATTCCAACTTTGAAAAGTTGATTTATCATTATGTATATGCTAAAATATAAACTAACTAAAAAACATCTCTTCAAATTACAAACCTCTCTCCTCCTCTGAGCGGCCTCAACTAACGAAAGAAGTATATGAAAAAAGTTATCTTTTTTGATGGCGACGGAACGTTATGGTATCCGAAAACAACTAAGCGAACGGTCGCGCCACACTGGGTGTATCTTGACCCCGCAATTACTGACCCCTGGTCACTTTTTATTCCTGTACCAACTGTTGTCGAAACATTGCAACGCCTGGGCGAAATGAAGATTAAACGGGTGCTGCTTTCGACTTCTCCACTACCCGAAGAGGAGGCTATCATGTCGCGTATAAAAGCTGCCAAACAAATTGATATTCATCACCTACTGGATGACATTCAGGTTGCACCAGACTATATGGAAGGGAAGGGCGAACGAATCACTGCATTGCTGGAAAAATACAGATTAATGCCAATGGATGCGCTCATGGTCGGTGATACATTTAACTGGGACTATAAGTCAGCGCGGGACGTTGGTGTAGAGGGGCTGCTCATCAGGAGTGATTACCAGAAAGAATTTATTTCGGAGCTACCTGATAATAGGTTAATCACTGATCTTAAAGAGGTGCTGGCTAAGATATAGGACTTAATTTTAATAGTTTTGGAATAAAGCCGCATGGGCGTAAGCCTCAAGCCTACCAACCAGTCCCCTTACGGGACAAAGAAAAAATAACTAGGCGCGCATAAGCGTTTCTAGTACGAAGCTGCCCCACCGAGTAAGGGCAGCTTTCACATATTGTAGGCAACTCGTGATATACTCAATGCGAAAATGGAAAAGATCAGAGATATATTAGTTATTGTTGGGCATTTCTTCGTGGATATTTTTAATAATATCGAAAAGATTGCATCGTGCTTTACTATTGCTGCAATTATTGCGGGCCTCTGGTGGTTTTATAAGCGGCGAGAAAAGGTTCCGCGGGCAAACATTGAACATGCGGTAAAGTTTATTGATCTTGAGAATAAAACTACATATTTGGGTGTTACAGTCACCATTCAAAATACAGGTAACGTTGTTATCCGGCCAAAAACTTCTGAAGATACAACCAGCGCTGTTGTTATTGAAGAATTGAAACCTTATCTTGCTAAGACTATAGAATCGCAAGAGGTCTTGCCAATATATAAGCTGGACCTGCTTGGGGGTAGGGCTTTCCCGCCAGGAATTTGTGTTGAGCCTGGGGCTAAGCAATCATTACTTTTTGAATTTATAATTCAGAATACAACGAAAGCAATAAGGGTATACTCACATTTAGATAACGATTATAATAATGGGGTAGCCTGGGATACGACTACGACGCACGAGGTAACGTATGACTAATCATAATCAAAAAGACATCATCCAAGAACAGATACGAGCGAATAAGCGAATCTTTAAAGCTTCCGAATCCATGTCGGGGCAGTATGCTAATAGACGTCCATCTTTAAATGAGCGCATGAAGCATTTTGTAGCACAGAGTACATCCCTTAAATCTTCCTCTCGACCGCCCAAATCAAAATAGATCACGGTTGGAATAAAGTCGCATGAGGCGCGCCAAACGAGACATTTCCTATAAAACAGATCAGAATAGCATTCGGCTAACTGGTCTGTTTTTGTTTTGCGGGGCAGATTTTGAACGCAGTATGCCTAGTGGCTTGTCTCGGTGAGTGCAACCTGGGCCAAAACGGGGATATGATCAGAGGGGCATCGGTAACTGGGGATTTCTCTTATGTCGAAATCCGGGCCAAACTGAATCGGAGCTAACTCTGCTTGTAGGCCGCGGACAGCTAACAGGTCTATTGATGCCGGTCCTTCGCGGTTGGCGATAAATGCCGTGGGCATATCATTCTCAGGTATATTTCTGAAGCCCGCTTCGGTAACCAACCCTCTGGCCGGCTCGCCTGGCCGGTCGTTAAAATCTCCCATTAACACGACGTGGGGCTCTGTAGCGATCCGTGCAAGAAGTTCTTTGGTTTGGGCAGTACGATTTGGCAATTCCCACTTTATATGAGTGTTTCCTATTGCAATTCCATCTATTCTTACGATTTGAGCCACGTGGCCTGAGCCATCGCTGTAATGAATGACTTCTGGCCTGCCTCCGTCGACAACAAGACCCTTGCGCACAAGAGTGAGGCAACCGTCGGGAGCTTTTGTTGTTCCTTTTTTGGTCCAGAAAGTTTGCCACTCGTCTGTAGCGTCTAATGCGTCTACGAGCGGGCGTTCTACCTCCTGCAGGCCCACCACATCGGCATTCAGGCCGGTAATTAACTCAATAAGAGGTCTTATCCGAGCGCCAGGCTGCATAAGATCTGCCGGAGCGTGGCTGTAGTCGCCGTTCCTGAGATATGAATCTGCTAGCGTGTTTAAGGTTGCAATGCGTATGCGCCTGGTCATCTTTTGCTACATTAACATAAATCGTCGTTTTTGGCGACTGTGCGGACAAGCTAAAGACCTAATGCAGAGTGGTTTTAGGCTTATTCTGACGCAGGGAGGTTATCGTCTGGATGAGCTGCAAGATATTTTTCTATCAGTTCCTGCTCTTTGGCGGAAGGCCGCCGGCATTGGCAGTGCCTGGTGTGCTCTATGTGCCACTGGGCGCGCTGTTCTTCGCTTGGATTTTTGGGCATACGGTGGGCAAGGTGCCACTCTCTGTTGATAGCCATATATTAAGTATAGCAAGAAATTATTGGCAGAACGGCCGGATGGAAGCGCTGAGGTAGTCTTTTCTTGATTGGGCGGCAAGGTCGTACTAAAATTGTTTAATCAGGAGTAAAGATATATATGCATAACTCTGCTATGCCGCAAGAATATCTTCTTGGCGAGTATTTTCACGGCATCGATATCGACCGCGAACACCCCGAAGTTCCACGAATACTGGGTGACCTGGCCACTAAATGGCTGGTAGCCTCTGACGGTGCAACGACCAGGAAGGATCAACGTAGAACCGGACCGTTATTAGTAGCCATTACCGGGCCTTCGGGCGCAGGCAAATCAACCATAGGCCGTCAAATATCGCAAAGATTTGGTGTGCCGTTCGTATCCAAAGACCCGTTAAAGGAAGAACTCTTTGATAGGTTGGGCTGGCAGAACGGTTATCCTGATCGCGGCTGGTCTTCTGAACTGTCACGGGCAAGCTATGGGGTGCTCTACGAGAGAGCTTCGCGTCTGCTTGCCGCGGGTTTGCCGGTCATAATCGAATCTAATTTTAAATCGCAATATACTGTTATACCCTTCGCCCACCTAGAAGAAACACGCAGCTTCCACTGTCTACAGGTCCGCTGCCAGGCTGATCCTGAAACGCTGATGAAACGTTATATAGAACGCTCAGCGAATCGAAGCCCCATTCACATGGATACTGATGAGGCATCACGGGCGAATTTTAGGGCCGAGTTGGGCAGGGGTCAATTTGACGACAGCGGTATTGTTAGCGAAATTGTTTCTATCGACACCACGGCATGGGATGATGGCTGTATGGAAACTCTGTATGCCGATATAGGAGCTAGACTTCAGGCAGCCAGCTAAAAAAGCGCATTTGCTATTATGCCCGGCGGCCAATCAGCGCGGTTCGGCTGCCGGACGATGGCGCTAGTTGTCGCCGGGCCTATAGCCCAAAGAAACATCTCTCCTCTTCCGAGAGCGGTTCAAAAACCTGGGCGTACTCTTCCATGAGTTCTCTTGTTAGTGGCACGGTATCGTAGGCTGTCTGCGTATTGCGAATACTTATACGGCGCAACAGCTCTTCGAAAGGGACGTCCATGTAATGCATTGCTATCTTGGTATTGATGTCTTTGATTTGCTTGCGGCGTTCGTCGCGTTCGGCCCGCGTCCAAAAGCCATTTTCGACAATCACGCTCTGGCCTTGGCGCAAAAGATCTTTGGCAAGCCGCCAAAGACGCCACTCCAGCTTATCGCGGGTGGTGTCATCAAACATGTCGATTCCCAGGCTGCCCATCCACTCGTCAGGGCAGAGGCGAATTGCGCCGGTCTCGGATTCTATCTTTTTGGCCAGTGTGGTCTTCCCGGATCCGGGCAGGCCGCAAAACAGATGCAGAGTTGGCTGCTCAATTTTAGAAAGTATATTACGATTTATCATTTTCTCCATACTAAAAGACCAGGCAGTGTGCAGACGAATAACACCACACAAATGCCCGGTCTTTTAGATTGAAGTTACAATGATATAAGGTATCAACAGCAAAAGTTACACATACTTGTGCGGCGGTTTAGTTGCTGGCGATTCGCGTCATTGTGTTCATAATTTTCCTTGAATTTAGTATACATTAGCATAATTGTCTTAAAAGATCAATACGTCCGTCAGGCCACATCATGGATTTTAGCTCTTTATTGATGTATCCTTCAGCTATAATAATGCGCCAACCAGCGGCCCATACTAGTCGACATGAACGAGCAAGAACTTATTACCGCCGCCAAGCAACTAATTGCCATCCCATCCACTGCCGATAAACCGCAGGAGTTGGTTAATGCCATTGCGCTGGTCCGTGGCATAGTCAGCGCTGTGCCAGGCGTTACTATTGAAGAATTTGAAGACAACGGCAAGCCAAGTTTTTTGGCCTACATGAGTAAACAGCGGCCGGAAAGCTTTAAGGTTTTGCTCAACGGACATGTCGATGTCGTGGCTGCCCGCCCGGAGCAATTCAGCCCATATATAGACGGCGATAGGCTCTATGGCCGAGGCGCGCTTGATATGAAGACTACGGCTTTGGCGCTGGCGGACACATTCTGCCGTACCGCGCCGCATGTGTCATATCCTTTAGGCTTGCAGATCGTCAGCGACGAGGAGGTGGGCGGCGCCAATGGCACGCTGCACCAAATAAAACAGGGTGTAAAGGCCGGTTTTGTTATTGCCGGCGAGTTTACGCCACCCAGCGCTATCTGTAATGAGTCGCGTGGAATATGCTGGCTGCGGGTCGATTTTGAAGGCCTTGCCGCACATGGCGCTTACCTGTGGAACGGCCGCAACGCCTTGCTTGATGCACAGAAGTTTGTCTCCAAACTGTTGGGCTGCTATCCAATTCCGCAGAACGAGGGTTGGGCAACGACTGTCAACGTAGCTTCGCTTAACACAACCAATTCGACCATAAACCGTGTGCCAGATAACGCCACTCTGCTGTTGGATATTCGGTATGTGCCTGGTGACGCTGTTTTTGCTTCCGAAAAGTCGATGCTCGCATTTATGCGCAAAATTAGTTCAAGCACGCAAGCTAAGTCGAAATTTACAGTGCTCGAATTCGAGCCAAGTCACTATGCTGACCCCAAGAACCGCTTAGCCAAAAAGCTGGCGGATTCGTTGCACGAAGTTACCGGCAGACCAATCGGCTTTATCCGCAAGCAGGGGGCGGCAGACGTCCGCTACTATTCCGCACAGGGAAGTACGGCAGTTGTATTCGGCCTGAGCGGCGAAGGTCTGCACGGCGATAACGAGTTCGTGGAGGTTTCGTCTATAAAGCCGTACCAAAAGGCGCTGGATAGCTTTCTGCGCGAGCCTGACAGTTAAAACAGTATTGCCCCCAGATGATTTTTAGGATATACATACTGAACAGTAAAAAGTAGTTCAGGTTTTTATCGCTAAGGATGCGAAGTGAGACAAAGGAGTGTTTATGTCATTGATATCTAATGATTCCGGTGAGCGGCTGGGGGGCATGCGTGAGAAGATTGATCACTATGATGAGCTTATAGTGGCGCTGGTGGCCGGCCGTACGGCATTGGTTTTGGAAATTGCCGATGAAAAACAACGGCTAGGCCTGCCGACCATGGTGCCGAGCCGTCACTATGAGGTAGTTCAGCACTACGCATCTGCTGTACCTGAGGGAAGTCCTATGACCCAGGATGATGCAGCTAGGCTAAGCGAGCTTGTTCAGGAGATATCCCGTAACGCCCAGGATCGTTACCGCGCAGGTGAAGCAGCTGCCTAAGCAGCCCACAACAGCCTTTGTTATACTCAGGATATGATAAACCACGAAAACGCTTCCATACTGCTCGTTACTGGGCCTGTTGGCGTTGGCAAAAGCAGCGTCGCTGATGAAGTGTTCGAGATATTGCGCCGCACGTCAGCTTCCGTTGCTTTGATCAATTTTGATGAACTGACATACGCCAGCCCGCGGTCAAAGGATGACCCGTATGGCACAAAACTTGGCCTAAAAAATCTAAGCGCTATCTGGCCGAATTACATTGAAGCCGGCATCGACAACTTTATCATTCCCTATGTCGTCGAAACCAAGAGAGACATTGACCGTTTCGGTGCCAGCATTTCGGGAGCAGATGTTTGGGTCGTGCGGTTAGCCGCAAGTATCGGCGTTCTCCGTGAAAGGCTGCGTAACAGGCCGATGGGCGGATCGCTGGAGTGGCACTTGAACCGCGCCGCAGAGCTAAATGATCTCTATGCCGCAAGCGGTATCGGTGATCTAGTCATAGACACCGACAACAAGACAATTCGTGCAATAGCTGACGAAGTTATACAGAGCTGGGGCAAAACGCCATGACACTGCTCGAGGGGCTTAGCACTTTCTGGCTATCGTAAGCGTCATGGTAAAATGCCTTTCGATTGTGCCGCCAAAGTGTTCGTTGATGAGGCGGCCAATGCCTTTCAGGAACTTCTTGCGCTGCTCATCAGGCAGGACGATAATCGGCGAATAGGTGCTCAGCAGACCGGTGTATCCTTCTGCGTCATATGATATAACGAGCGGAAAACCGGTGAAGCTTTCCAATGTGAACAGGGCAGTATCGATTAGCGGCGGCTTTAGATCGTTTGAGCGGGGCAGCCTAAATGAGCTATCGCCTGAACCCGGCACGTAACATTTATACACCGGCTGGGCGGCGTGAAAAAACGCGTCGCCCTTCTCGTCTGAGACATGCTCAGTATGAATTATAGCCAAATATCCGCCGGGTTTTAGGAGCGCATGGGCTTTAGTGAAACGCACTTCGGGCTTAATCCAATGAAAGGCGGTGGCGGAGTAGACGAGGTTATAATGCTTGCGCGGCAGATCGGCATTTTCAAAATCCCCTGAAATAATCTGGGCATTAGGATGGCCGGTTAGCACTTCGCGCGCCTTCGCTGCCAGCTCGCGGCCAAGTTCAACAGCGGTTATGTGAAAGCCGCGTTCAGCTAGCGGCTTGGTTGCCTGGCCTGTTCCGGGACCGATCTCCAAAAGCTCGGCACTTTTTGGTAGTCGAGTATCGTTTACGAGTTTATCAAACAACTCTTTTGGATAGTGCGGTCTGTACATATTGTAGCGGTCCGCATCGGTATTGAAGGAGGCGCGCAGAGTAGTGGCGTTCTTGCAGCTCATAGGGCAATTATATATATTAGGCGTGGATTGTGTATACTGGCCCTATGCCGCTTTATTATATAACTGGTATCTCCGGGTCGGGAAAATCAGCGGCTTTGCAGGAACTGCGGTCGCGCGGATATGAAGCCCATGGTACTGACGAAGACGGTCTGGCCTTTTTCCAAAATAACGAAACCGGCAAGCCTATAACTTATGACGCTACAGCCGAACACCGTACGCCGGAATGGCGGGATATGCACACTTGGAAGTTATCGCGTTCAGCTGTAGAAAAGTTGCAGGAAAGCGCCAAAGATAAGCCGGTATTTTTATGTGGCGTTGTTTCTAATGACGCTGACGAGCTGTGGGATTTATTCGCGAAAGTGTTTGCGCTCAATATCGACGAAAGGACTTTGCGACATCGTATAGCCAACCGTACAAACAACGATTTCGGCAAGAACCGACACGAGTTTGACAGCCTACTCAGCTGGCAAAAAACAGCCGAAGAAGATTATCTGAGACTTGGGGCGGTTATTATTGACGCTAACCGGCCGATTAATGTGGTTGCCAACGATATACTTTCCCGGCTGGCATTTTAATTTCGGCTAGATTTTCCAGGCGGTGAATTACATCCCAGGCTTCTTCCGGGGCAAGCGGCCGGCCGATAGCTGAATTCTGGGATATGTCGGCGCAGAGCACCCTCTTTTGCATTTTAGCTACATCAGGGTCGGGGTGGGCATAGTTCTCTGGGACGGGGCCATATTCTTCGGCGGAAGTATTGCCAACACTTACCACGCGTTCCCATAAGCGGCCATCTCCCGGCAGCCAATAACGCCGGTCGGTTGCGATGTCATACCTGGCGCAGGGATAGGTAATTATGCTTGCCGAAACTCCTAACGAGCCTGCCCCTTCCATAATGATGAAGTCACGCTGATACTCCTGCTGGTCTTCGATGCGCAGGCCGTGTTCATCACCGGTGCGTGCTTGGCGGGTCACGACTTCGGCAAAAGCCTCGTCCTCCCGTGCGTAAGGGCCTAATTCGTCCGTCAACAGATAGCGCAGGCGGCTGATGCCGGGAAGGCGCGACAACAGCAGGCCGCAACGGTCCGGTGTGAGCGTAACCGCTCCGCTGCGATGACGCGCGAACAAAAAGGTCAGCTGGGCGTCATCCGGTTTAACGGCCGGCTCAACGAAGCCGTTACGGGCATTGCGATACAAACGGTAGCTGCTGTGTGCGCTGGCATCGCTTAGGTATGAAGACAGCATAAGATCATCGCGGAATTCAAGGAATTCATCCGGCCAGTCAGCCTGGAATTGCGCCAGTTTTTCATCAACGTCGTGGCCTTGCAGCATGCCGCCTACCACATCCAGACCCACCAAGGCTATGACGGCTTGCTTGACTGCCGGGCTTAATTTTTCATCCGATACGCTCGAGATTATCTTTTCGGCAGTCTCGACATTATATTTTGACTGAGCAAAATTTGAGCCGGTTCTTACGATACTAAGTGCTTTTCCGCAGTCTTGCAGCAGCGCTGTAAGACGGGAGATTTTCAGTACGTCGGGGTTGTCGGCAAACAGCGGTATATAGTCGATTTCGTTGCCGTCAAAAACCGCTGTTGCATGCTCATTGCCCAGACAGACACGCAGAAGTCCCAAGTCTGACCAATATAAATCGTATGCAGGGCCTAACCCTTTGGTTAGTGTTTGGGTTGTTTGCCATCCGTCAAGCCGGGACGGATCACTCATCTGATCAGCAAGGTTGTCCATTTGCCCGGGTATGGCAAAGGGAACGGTTTCGACTGTCATTGCGGCTTCGAGCGACATAAAGCGCCGCGGATCTTCGTGATGAGAGAGCAGTTCGTGCATGTTTACCTCGACATAAATTGTTCTAAAGCTTCGGCAAAACCGTCTTGATCGACGTGCGGTACGACATCATCGGCAAATTGCCGCAAATAATCGTTGGAATTGCCCATGGCTACGCGCCATGCCCCCTCGGGAACGGATCTCAACAGGTCGGCATCCGGGTCTCCATCGCCGATAACCATTATATTTTCCGGGGCGACAGCGGCATAACGCGGGTCAGCAAGCAACAGGCTGACCCCGCTATGCTTGCTGACGCCGGCGGATACTACCTGTACGCAACTGTGAGTCGTGCTGCCTTCGTATGGGTTCGAATGTATGCTAATGCCTGTGACGCCGGCCAGCGCGCGCAGTATAGAGTCAGCTTCGGTATTGGCGTGAACTGCGAAGACCGAAGGAGATGCCTGCTCGATTTTTTTCGTTCCTTTGTAACGCAGTGATTCCGGGCCGTAGTATACTTCGGTGCACTGTGCGGCAATGGCTCCCAGTACCTCGGTGGTTTTTGCCGCGTCAAGCCATCTGGAGAGCCTGGTGTCCATGGTTCTTTGACCAAGATCGAATATCGTAGCTCCGCCATCGAGTATACCCAGGTGCCTTAGCTTTAACTGGGCCGCAACCTTGCCCATGAGCTTGGCCGTCCGGCTTGTAGCGGGCACAAGCATATTGCCATCGCCCTCTGACAAAAAGCGTTTTACAGCCTTAACGACGCGCGGTGAAGCTTGATCGTCATCGGCGCTGTGCCGCAGGATAGTACCGTCCACGTCGGCCAAGACCAGTCTGCCCGCAGCGTTTACGCGTGGCGGATGACCCGGGCTGACCTCAGGTTTAGGAGTCCGGCAGGAATTGGCGAAGGGTGTAATTTCGGCTGCCAACACAGCTTCGTCCGCCACAAAAAGCCGTTGGGCACTAGGGTTTTGTTCGGGGTGTGCGGAGAGGGTGTGCATCTACGGCAAAACTATACAAATTAGTTAGCCTCGGCGCAAGAGCATGCCCTATCTGAGTAACAGCTATTACCACTGGCGGTCGACCGGATCGACAAAACGGTCGTTTAGGCCGCCGGTGTGGATGAACACGACTGTCGCGCCCTGTTTTATTTCGCCTTGTTGCACAAGCTGCCGCAAACCGACCATGGTTTTGTAGGTGTACAGCGGGTCCAGGATGATTGGGCCGTACCGGCTGCGGATATTTTGTATGCCCTCATATGTTCCAGGCAGCGGCAGGCCATACCGTTCGCCCATTGCTCCCATGTATGTTTTAGCTTGTACTTTGTCTGGAGCGATATCGCCTAGCGCCTGTCGGATCACTGGTTTGGCAGCAATGGAACCTATGGTTCTTTTGAAGTATGCTTCGTCGTTGGCTACGCCGATTGCTATGACGTCCCAGGCTCTGCCAGTAACCAGCCGTCCAATCTCAAGCCCTGCCTGCGTGCCGCCGGATGCTGTCGGTAGGACGACGGCATCAATGGGCTTTTCCATTTCTCCCGTCTCCAGTAGCCGGTCCTCTTGCCAGGCTAGTTCTTCGGCCAGCCGGACCGAGCCTAAGGCGGTAATGTCGTTCGTTGCTCCGGTGGGTATGACAGCCAGCCGGCGGCCCTCTGTGGCGGCCTCGTCTAGTATGCGCTTTTCAGATGCGGCGATATCAGGGGGCGACCATTGCGGAAGGTGGGTAATAGTTGCCGGGCCGGAACGCACGATATCAAGATAGTTTCCCTCGCGTTTGTCGGTTCCGTAGAGTATCAGATCAACTGTCAAACCGAATCGCGGTGCGTAGTAATTCAAGGACATAGCGCAATTAGATTGCGTTGTACCGTCAATCACTACACCGGTGTAGCCCTCTTGCTGAAGCTGAGGCAGCAGGAACTCAAGCTTACGCGCTTTATTCCCCGAGCCTATAAAGTCTGCCTCGAACTCGTGTTTCATCCAAAGGTCAACGCCAATCTCGTTACCGAGCCCCTGTTCTTGTACAAGGCGAGTGGGGAAATTGCCAATGGTGCAGCGTTCAATATTCAAACTGTCAGTTACCGAATCGTAGGGGCAATGGAGTGTCTCAATAGCCATGGCCATAATCATAACTCCTTGTTGCCTACATTACGAATTCATGTCGCTTTTTTATTTTTAGAGGGATGTTATTTTAGGAAATATTTTTGACGGATATGGACAAAGCTTATATCATTTAACGATGCCATATTCTGCAGAGACAATCGATTGGCCGCCTATGAATGTCGCCATAATCGGCGCCGGTGTAGTTGGCGGCTACCATGTTAAGGCGCAGGCTGAGCTGGGCTCCAATATAACGATTTTTGACCCTAACGAACAATGCGTACAAAACATAGCAAATCAATATGACGTTACCGTAGCCCGTGGCTTCGAAGAAGCGGCGGAAGGTGCCGACGTTGTTCATATATGTACGCCGCCCATGGACCATGCGGCAAGTGCCCTTGCTAGTATCGCGCTTGGGAAGCCTACTATTATCGAAAAACCTTTAACCCATGATCTGGGTGAAGCAGTTGAGATTTACAGGGCCGCCGTGGCGGGCGCTGTCCCGGTTTTGTCTGGTAACCACCTCAGACTGGCTCCTCCCTTTCTGGATATAGACGCCGGCCTTCGCCGCGGGGACATCGGACCGATAACCAGTGTTGAAACGTCCTATGTACATGATATGGGTCGTCTTAAAGCCGGGGTCGGCTGGAGGAGAACGCTCGGGCAAAACGGCTTTATGTACGAAGGGGCGGCGCATGCCGTTGACTTAAACATGTGGATGGCTGACCAGCCCGTTAGTACGGTGCAGGCTACCATTGGCAGCAAGAAGATACGTCCTGAATATGGCTGGAGTGAGGACCTGAACTTAACTCTTGTTTACGAAGACGGTACGGTGGGTAGGGCCTGGTCTAACGCTTCAGCGCCCTTGCCAAAACACGGAGCAAGCATTGCGGTTTACGGCGGTGCTGGCGTCTTTAGTGCTCACAACAAGTACCCTGAGCTGAGGCATTACAAAGACGGTGATGAAGACTGGACTCGAACAGAAACGGCAGAAGTAGGTATTACTATCCGCCCGATGGCGGACCTGTTCCATGAATATATTAGAGGGCGCAGAGATTCTGTTTATCCTATGCCAAGTCTCGAGCAGGCGATGGGAGTAATGATCGCTCTTAATACTCTCGAACTGGCCGCTGAAAGCGGCTGCGCCGAAACTGTACCTAGCTTGCAGGAAGTACTGTCCAGATAATAGTATTTTGTTATCATGGTAAATATGAGTAAGAAACGAGGCCAATGGGAAACCCTGTCTGCCAAAGTCGTTCACCAGAACCCTTATTATCTAGTCAGAGAGCATTCTGTAATTAAGCCGGACGGCTCCGCGGGTTTCTATAATGTTGTTGAGATAGGCGGCGCGGCTTTTGTGGTTGCCTTGGACAAAAATGACTGTGTCTATCTTGTGGGAATGCACAGGTACACCAATGACAATTATTCGATTGAGGTGCCGGGCGGCGGGCTGGACGGCCAAGAGCCGCTGACCGCGGCCAAACGGGAGTTAAAGGAAGAGACCGGGCTGACGGCCAAGATCTGGAAACATTTAGGGGTTTCGCACCCGGCTAACGGCGTGGTGGCTGAAGAAAATCACGTCTTTTTAGCAACGGGCATAGAAACTACAGACAACGACGAGCAACAAGAAGAAGGCATAGCCGAAACTATAAAAGTACCCCTTAAGGAGGCTTTGCTCATGGTCAAAAACGGAAAGATAACCGACCAGCAAAGCGTTACAGCCCTAACGCTGGCCGTTTTGGAGCTAGGATTATTTAGCGGCAACAATAAGTAATTTGGGATTGGCAGGTTTCTAGGATGGGCGAAGCAAGCAAATCAACGCAGCCGGGCGATTATCAGGGGCAGGGCCTTTCCCGGGCTGAAGCCTCAAAAAGGCTGGAAAAGTTCGGGCCAAACCAGCTTTTTAAGCCGACGCAAATAAAGTTTTGGGCGATTTTTAAAGAAGAAGTCACCGAGCCGATGATTTTGCTGCTGTTCTTCGTCGGTTTGGTCTATAGCATCTGGGGCAAACTGGAAGATGCCATTACGATTATTATTGTTATATCAGTCTTGGTTCTGACTGAGGTCAATAACGAATTCAGGGCCAAAAAGGCTATTACCTCTTTAGGGGAAATTGCCGCGCCCAAAGCCCGGGTTTTAAGGGATGGTAAGCCAGCAGAGATTAACACCGAAGAAATTGTGCCCGGCGACATACTGCTTCTATTCCAGGGTTCCAAAGTTCCGGCTGACGCCAAGCTGGTCAGCAACATTAACATTACGGTTGACGAGTTCGACTCTGACCGGCGAATCTGTGCCGGTTGAAAAAGAAAACGACGATCAGATTTTTGCCGGCACGATAGTAGTTTCCGGCGAAGGCCAGGCCGAAGTACAGGAAACCGGGCGCAAAACAAAGCTCGGCCAAATTGCTGAAAATTTGAAGGCCATAAAACCCCAAAGAACAAAGTTGCAGCTAGAAATGAAGTCTTTAGCTAAGAAGTTATTGTATGCAGCCGTGGCGATATCGGTTTTGATCCCCTTGATCGGCATAATAAGAGGCGAAGATCTAAAAACCATGATTTTGACCGGCCTGGCGCTGTCTTTTGCCGTGATCCCCGAGGAGCTGCCGATGGTCATAACCATGGTGCTGGGACTAGGGTCGTATACGCTTTCTAAAAAAAACTTTTTGGTGAAAAAGATCAAAGCGGCCGAAACCCTGGGTACGGTCACGACCATCGCTACAGACAAAACCGGCACCATAACCAGGGGCATAATGACCCCAGTTTTTTTCTATCCGGTTTCCGAAAAGGAAATTATCTCTCAAGTTGCTCCGACAATAAATTCATATTCACCGTCGTCTTTAGACCAGGCATTGCTTAAAAAAGCCGAAACAAGCAAATTGCCAGTTAGCGGGAAAATCATTCACCAAAGAGACATGGGTAACGGCAAAAAGACCATCGCCACCTTGATCGAAAAGAAAGAGGGCTACGAATTTGTTTTGCGGGGAGCGCCGGAGGAAGTGTTTTTAACATGCAAAAGCGTGAGTAAAGACATTAAAAAACGACTGGAAGAGCAAACCCGAAAGGGCCGGCGGGTAATTGCGGTTGCCTCTAAAAAACTTGCAAAAGCCGATGTTAAAAACATGGGTAAATTAGAAAATGACCTTAATTTTGACGGCCTGATAGGCTTTGAGGATTCGCCGCGGCCGACAGTTAAAGAAACCATTGCCACAGTCTATTCTGCGGGCATACGAACCATCATGGTCACCGGCGACCATCCGGCAACCGCCGCTTATATTGCCGAAGAAGTGGGCATAAAATCTACTGGCAAAGAGGTTTTAACCGGGGAAGATATTGCCAAGTTGAGCGATAGACAGTTGCAGCAGGCCGTTAAAGAAACCTCCATTTTTGCCAGAACTTCGCCGCAAGATAAGTACCGGATAGTCAAAGCCCTGCAGGGAAACGGTGAAATCGTTGGTGTCACCGGTGACGGTGTGAATGATGCCTTGGCGCTGAAGACAGCCGACATCGGCATGGCTATGGGCATAAAGGGCACGGACGTTGCCAAAGAGGCCGCCGACGTGATCTTGGCAGACGACAATTACACTACTATTGCCCGCGGAGTTTTTGAGGGCCGCAAGCTGTTTGATAACCTCAAAAAAGGCATCAAGTATTACCTTTCGGTCAAGCTGGCGCTGGTTTTGATATTCCTGATACCAGTGGTGCTGGGCGTGCCGATGCCGTTTGCGCCGATCCAGATTATCGTGCTGGAGATGTTTATGGACCTGGCAGCTTCGGCCGGTTATGTGGCAGAACCGATGGAAAAAGATATTTACGGCAGCTTTAAAGACAAAACAGCCGAGGGCGTCCTGGGCAGGCGGGCGCTCAATGACCTGTTTATTAAAAGCGCTGTGCTGTTCGGCACTGTCACCGGTGTTTACTTTTTTGCTCTTTCCCAACACGTCGGGGCTTTGGAGGCGCAAACCCTGGCTTTTGCCACCTGGATTTTCTCGCACGTATTTTTGGCTTTTGCCTCGCGTTCGGACCGGCAGCCGCTATTGTCCATCGGTATTTTCAGGAACAAGATCATTGACCTGTGGGGCGTTGGCGCGGTTGCGCTGCTTTTGCTGGGGATGTATATACCGGTATTGCAGCATAATTTCGGTTTAACAAATATCCACCCTTGGAAGATACTGGCTGCTATGGCTCTGGCCTTGGTGGCGGCCGGCTTGGTTGAGCTCAAAAAACATTTTGTCCGAAGCTAATTTATTCTATGTTTCATCAGGGTTGCCTTGTCTCAGCCATTCTGCGAATGCTGTCAGCTGGTCCCTGGCAAGGGCCATAGACTCTCTTGCCTGATTGAGCTTGACGGCCGCTTCTCCGAGGGTTGTCAGAATTTTTTGGACCGCAGCATTATCTGTGCCGGCAGCCAACTCTAACTGCCGGCGGGCGTCTTCCAGGCTCTGCGCCGCCTCTTCAATCGGCTCAGGAGCTACCTGCCCTGTAACTGTATAGTCGAGTGTTACGGTAAGCTCGCCTAGTGAGGAGCCGCCAGGTGATAGTGGTTGTTCCATACCTTTGTCGTTTATGTTAATTTTTTATTCATTTAACGAAGTGAGGGCTGTGTTAATTATACGCTGGCAGCCGCGGTTATGTGTCTGCATTTTGCCTATGAGTTATACAGCAGAAGAACGATATAGTTGGCGGCATGAGATCTGGTCTTGCCCGCAGAGGGTGTTTTTGATAGCGTTAAAGAATAGAAGAAAAAAAAGGGGGGCACTAGAGATGGCAAAAACGAAGGTTGACCGCAAGGCTCTGTTAAAGCGTAATATGGGGTATTCGGCAGTTTTTATTGTTGTTGTGCTGCTGCTTGTCGCAGCGTTGTTGTGGGGCAAACAAAGCGTTGTTGTCGCCTGTAAGGCAAAGGATATTATGATGGCGCCAGGCGAGAAGAGCGGTGCGGCCGGTACGGTTTACCAGAATATTGATTTTAAGAATAAAGGCAAGGCAACTTGTACGCTATCCGGTTTCCCCACAGCGTTTTTGTATGGCGACAACGGCTATGCCGTAGGCAACGGTGCAGTCGCGCGCCCCAACCCGGACCCGGTGGTCGTTACACTCAAGCCTGATCAAACAGCTCATACTACGCTCGGCTATCCGCAACCTGGCAATTTTGACCCCGGTATTTGCAGCGGTCCGTCGTCGACATTGCGGCTGTACATTCCAGGCGAGACAACACCGTCGCAGGTATCACTGACCGAGTCCTGGTGCCCCGGGTTCTCGGTGGTTGCCATGCAGCCCGGCGAGTAGGCCGTAGCAAGAGGGCTCCATCAAGCTGCCTATGCTTTTTCCTTGATTTTGTTCGTAAAAATTAGTAGTCTAGAGGTCTGGCTTCATCCGGGTGGGCATATAATGCATGATGATATTCTCGGATCGGAAAGCTAAAAATTTGCAAAGCGTTTATCTATCGGTCGCGTCGTGCTTTGTCTTGGGCGGAAATTGACCGACTGTTATTTGCTTTGTACAAATTGGTTTTGTGGCTTAAGCATAGGAGGGGCTATGACTCTGAGTATTGTCTGTGGCGCCACCGGCGCGGCGATTTCCTGCGTAGGAGCAGTAAAGTATTACAAGGCCATCCTTAAAGAAGGGGCAAGGCCGAGCATCGCGTCCTGGCTTGCATGGACATTGTCCTGGGCTGTTCTGCTAGCCGGAGCGTTGGGCGAAGCTAGCGGCGTCGCTATTATTTTTACCGCAGTCGGCGCATTGCGCAGCTTATTGGTGATTGTGCTAGCCCGAGCAAAAAATGTTCGTTGCATGCCACAGGGATATTCGGAATGGTTTAGTATTATGGCCGCTTTCGCGTGCATAGCCGCGGTAGCCGTTTCACCTGGTGGTTCTCCGTTGAGCGTGTTGTTGGCTGCGGCCGCTAACTTTATAGCGACATGGCCGACAATACGACAGGCCTGGGGCAGGCCCTACGCCGACTCGCCATATGTGTTTATGGGTAATGCTGCGGCTTGCACGATTGTTTGTTTTGGGATAGTTCTGGAAAACAATCTGGCGTTTAATACCCTGAGCGGCCCGACGGCATCCTTGATCGGCAACTGCGCTGTCGTTACGGTACTTTACGCCCGACGCAGATGGTCGATTATCATGGATAATATGGCGCTTAGAATTGACATGATTAAGGCTGTGTTGGGCATCCAGTTGGTTGCGGGCATTGATTCCGACCAGGACGAAGCGTAATTGTTTTATACGGTTATATCGGGTATATTTGGTGCATGTCTAAAGAGAAAAAACCTGTCATTAAAAAAGAAGACGCCCGGCCAAAGTCAACGCAAAAGCTTAACTGGCTGCGCGCGGCCGTGCTTGGGGCTAACGACGGCATAGTTTCTATCGCCGGGTTGGTAGTCGGAGTTGCCGGAGCCACGGATTCGGCCAGCGCTATTTTTACTGCCGGTATGGCCGGTGTGCTGGCCGGGGCGTTGTCTATGGCGGCCGGTGAATACGTATCGGTCAGCAGTCAGAGGGACGCGGAAAGGTCGCTGCTTGCTACCCAGCATACAAAGCTGAACGATAACCCCAGTGAAGAACTTCAGCAGCTGGCAGCTGTTTACACAGCCAAAGGTCTGCGCCAGGAAACGGCGGCCAGGGTTGCTGCTGAGTTGACTGAGCACAATGCTATCCGGGCGCATGCCGAGGCGCGGCTTGGTCTTAACCCTGACGATTTGGTCAACCCCTGGCACGCCAGTATCGCTTCTGCGGCGGCGTTTACGCTCGGCTCAATCATACCGATAGTAGCTGTCATGATACCGCCAAGCTCCCTGAGGGTGCCTGTAACATTTGTTGCGGTGTTGGTTGCCCTGACCCTTACCGGAACTATCAGCGCCCATGCCGGTGAAGCCAACAAGGCTAAGGCTGCGCTTCGTGTGCTAGTCGGCGGCGCTTTGGCAATGGCCGTCACTTATGCAGTTGGAACTATCTTCCACGTCTCCGGAGTCTAGTAATCTTTTTGATGATGTTCGTCCAGGGCATCAGGCTCAACGTGAATGCGCAATCCTTTGTTCTCGTCGGTCTTTTCCATAGTTTCTTTGATCTTGGCAACAGTGTATTCGACCTGATCGGTAGACATGCCGTCACGCAAATGAACGTCGACATTTACCAGCAGTCTGTCTGAGCCGATCATCATGGTTCGTAAGCCTAGAATGTGCTTGACCTCTGGTATGTCGCGGGCCGCATCGCGTAATTTGCGTTCCACCTCTCTTGGCGCGCCTTGCCCTACCACCAGGCTGCGCACGCTCAACAGCAGCCCGGCTGCGGCAATCAGCAGCGCAAAACCCATAGCCACGGCGCCGGCTCCGTCGAACTGGCTGTTTCCGGTTAGGCCGCAAAGTGCAAAGGCCAACAGTCCGCAAAGCGCTACTATGCTGCCCATAGCATCCAGAACGGCAGTTGTTTTCGGCGCGATAATCGGCGAATTCATGAAAATATCTGACAATTTCTTAAAGGGCTGCCCCTCCAATAGTTTAGCCAGGCTTAGCCACAGCGAATACATGTTCGTGCCCAGAGCGATCGCCAGTGCAATATATGCCAGCCAGCTGCGGTGTATCTCGGCAGCAGAATTGAAGCGGTTGACGCCAAGGTTGATGGCGATTACTCCGGCTACGGCCACAATAATAAATGCGGCAATCGCCGACCAGTAGTACATTTCTTTGCTAAAACCGAAAGGATGCAATTTGGTCGGTTTCTTGCCTGACCGTTTGTTGCTGAATAGAAGCATACTTGCCGAGCACAAGCCGGCAAAGCCCTCGAGGGCCTCCACGACCATAATTACGCTGCCGGTGAACACCGCGACAACGGTATTAATTATCATGTCTAAAATGTCGACGACGAACGATGTTACCAAGATTTTTTTGGTGCTCGGCACCTTAGTTTGAGTTTCTGGCATACTTATCCCCTTTGCTTTGAATATAAACTACTTGTGTTTATTGCGCCAGTGCCGGTGCAAAATGAAGCGAACTAGCCACCAACGGTGTTAATAGGGTATAATCTCCTGTATGGCGCCGTGGCGGAGTGGTTACGCAGAGGTCTGCAAAACCTTGTACGCCGGTTCAATTCCGGCCGGTGCCTCCAAGTTTTTTAGGGAGCCGAGTTGTGAAGTCAGTCGTTTTGTGCGGTTCCAAAAGATACAAAGACCAAATCGCGAAGTTTTGCAAAGATCTGGAGAAGCTTGGCGTATTGGTGTTTGAGCCGTCTTTTGACGAGGCGCTGCCGGAAGACCTTTTTGTACATTCGCACTATGTTACAGCCAAATTGTTTAAGGGTCTGACGTTGGAACATTTTGACTGGATCCGCAAGGCAGAGGTTTGCTTTATTTATAATAGAGACGATTACGCAGGCGCCAGCGTCACCATGGAGATGGCCTATGCGGCCGCCCTTGGCAAGCCGGTGTTCGCGCTGTCGCCCAAAACCGGCGACCCGTGCCGCGACGCGCTGATCGACAAGGTAGTCAAAACGCCCAAATCCTTGGCTGCTCTGTTATAATCAATTTGTTGCAATTTAAAATGTCAGTTTTTTCGGGCGAGTGGCGGAATTGGTATACGCGGTGGACTTAAAATCCGCTGACCACAAGTCTTGAGGGTTCGAGTCCCTCCTCGCCCACCATTTATATATGACTTTGCAAAAGAAAATTCACGACAGTGCTAAGCCGGCCCACGGGCAGCAGGTGATTACCGCCTGTGCGTTCATCCACCATGAATTTGAAGGCATAGAAAAAGTATTTTTACCCAAAAGGGCAGCCACCAAGCAATTTTTGCCTGGCGTTTACGAATTGCCAGGCGGCCACCTGGACTACGGCGAGGATATCGTTGCCGGGCTGAAGCGCGAAGTCAAAGAAGAATTCGAAAAAGACATTTTAGTAGGCGACCCGTTTGCAGTCTTTACTTATTTGAACGAGATCAAAGGCTCACATTCCGTAGAAGTTGTTTATTTTGCCCAGTTCGACAACGGCGCTGACGGGATTGTATTGCATCCAGAAGACCACTCCGACTATGGTTGGTTTGCCGGAGATGAGCTAGACAGGGCCTTTGGCACAGAGAAACGGTCTGATGACCCGGAATTTATGGCTGTTCAAAAGGGTTTTGCCATTCTCGGAGGGCAGAGACTCAAGTTCTAGGCGGACGTAGCAGCTCTTTCGAAATCTATGTTCCTGAAAAATACAGCACATAATAACCCGCCGTCTCACGTGTTACGATTAGAGCATGAAGAAACAGAGCGCCGGCATACTTTTGTACCGCAAAACCGCGGGCGATTTTGAGGTTCTGCTGGTTCATCCCGGCGGACCGTTTTGGGCTAAGCGCGACCTTGGAGCTTGGTCAATACCCAAAGGTGAATTTGACGGCACCGAGCAACCGCTGGCAGCGGCCAAGAGGGAATTCAATGAGGAGATGGGCGCTGAAGCGCCGCCGGGAGAATATCAAAAACTAGGGGAATTTAAGCAGCCTAGCGGGAAAACAGTGCATGCCTTTTGCAGTAATGCTGACTTTGACTTGGAAAAGTTCAAAAGCAATATGTTCTCTATGGAATGGCCGCCGAAATCAGGCAAGCAGCAAGAATTCCCGGAGTGCGACAAAGCCGCTTGGATGACATTAGACGTAGCCAGACAAAAGATTACCAAAGGGCAGCTAGATGTGGTCGGCAAACTGGTCGATATAGTGTCGGCGCGCAGTATCTGATATCTGTTGTGCGCCATGCGGGTCATCGGAGTCCAGAAGGGAACCGAATAATTCATTGGCTGTTCCCAGAGAAGCAGCCCTCAGCACAATTGTTTGCCGGTTCTTTGAGCGGCGCATGCCAAAGTCCTGAAGCAACAGTGCTTTCATGACGCCCTTCACCGAAAAAGTATCTGGCCGGAAAACCGCGATTTGCGTTGTTTCCTGCGCCTCGGGTGATAAGCGGCGCACAATTCGGCCCAAGCCCCCCTGCCAAGGAACATGCGCTGCTTCCGCAACCTTGCCGCCAGGGCAAATCGTAACCGCCTGCCCGCCAGATGCCTGTTCGGCTGCTTTAGTTAATGCTTCATCGTTGATGGCTTTGAGTTCTGCTGGCGACCGGCCGAACACGTTTGCATACCGCGTCCTGACATACCAAGCGCGCGGGTAGCGCAGCGATGGTTTGCCGTTCTCGTTTGAAAGTCCACACGGAACAATCGGAGTTATTAGGTCCATGCCTTTACGCCCCGAGCTTTGCATCATGCGGCCGGCAAAGGAGGTCGGCATAGCCAAAACGTGCGAACCGCTGCGCCCGCAAGGGTCTACTGCCGCTTGCACCAATAGATGTTATTTTAACATTTATATGATATATAGTCAATGTATAGTGGTCCGGCGTAAGCGCCGAAAAAGAGCAGTGCCGGTTTAATCTTTAGGCTGTTAGCGTCGCTGGCGGCTCTGGTATGCCTGCCTCTTCACAATATTGTTTGATTTCAAGAGTCGCCCGGCCGTAGTGTTCGGCTATTTCGCTGGAGCCCTGAACGATGACCTGAGAGGAGCCTACAACCGTGGTCAGCGCGCTATGTGCCGTTGCTAGCGCCTCTAATGCAGTATTAAGGGCGGCTATGATTTCTGTTGGGCCGTCGATGCTGTGCTCCTGTATCTTACGGTCACCACTATCAAATAGTTCAAGGGCGGCAAAGACGTGAGGGTTGTGTTTTGCGCCTTCTGCGGCTGTTTCCAGCAGTTCGGCCGCAGGCGAATAGTGATGCGTTGCTGCAAGGCCTAGACATACTGTAATCTCGGTTACGCATTTTTGAACTTCGCTTCTTCCTGTTAATGCCGTTATTGCGGGTGCTATCATCTCTAATAACCCTGTCGAAAGGGCCGATACTTTAGCGGCTGCTTCAGCGCTGGAGAACGCCAACACATTGCCGACGCCAATCTGTATCACAACGTCGTTAAGCTGTTCGCCAACCTCTTCCATACTCGCCATAGATACTGATTATATTATAGTAAGCAGCCCATTCATGTAAGTAACTGAAATATGTTATTATATAAATAATGACCACAAAGACTTCTGTGATTATGTCTGTGTCTATGATGATGCCCAAAGGGGCTTAATATTTATTCATCTCGATTAACTCTTATAAAACAGGTAGACTAATAACATGAAGTATTTTGTAACCACCTCTATTCCATATGTGAACGGCGAGCCGCACATCGGCCACGCTCTTGAATTTTTAATGGCCGACGTATTGGCCCGCTCCGCCCGTCAGCGCGGTGACGAGGTTATCTTTAGCACCGGCACGGATGAGCACGGCACCAAGAACATGCAAACCGCCAAAAAGATGGGCATTACTACCCAGGCGCTGGTAGATCAGATGAGCGCCCGTTTTATCGCGTTGGCTAAGGAACTGGACATCAGCAACGACAGATTTATCCGTACGACCAATAAAGACCACGAGAAACGCGCTCAGCTGATCTGGAAGGCCCTGGAACACGATATTTATAAGGCCAAGTACGTTGGCTGGTATGATGTTAAAGAAGAAGAATTCGTGCCGGAAGGCCACGTCGACCCGGAGCGCACCCGGCCGGACCACCCCCAGGCTTACCAAAAACTTGAGGAAGAGAATTATTTTTTCCGTTTAAGCAAGTATAGCGAGCAAATCCGCAGTGCAATCGAAAGCAACGAATTCGAAATCGTGCCGGATACTCGCCGCAACGAGATACTGTCGCTCCTAAAAGAAGGGCTGGACGACATAAGCATATCGCGTCCTATGGATAAGCTGGACTGGGGTATCCCGGTGCCCGGCGACAAGACACAGGTTATGTATGTCTGGTTCGAAGCCCTAATGAACTACATTACAGTTTTGGGATATCCGGACAGCGATGACTTCAAGAAGTTCTGGCCTGCCCAGGTTCAAGTTGTCGGCAAGGATATCATTCGCTTCCACGCCGCAATCTGGCCCGGCATGCTGATGAGTTTAGGGCTGCCTCTGCCCAAGCAGTTGTATGTCCACGGCTTTATTACTCTTAACAATAAGAAAATGAGCAAGTCTGTAGGCAATGTGGTGGCGCCCAACGAGATTATTGAAAAGTATGGCGTTGACCCGTTCCGCTACTATTTCTTGCGCCATATCCCAAGCTACAACGACGGCGATTTCTCGTGGGATGCTTTTGAGGCTGCCTATAACAATGAATTAGCCAACGAGCTTGGTAATGCCGTGCAGCGCACAGCAGCGATGATTATCCGGTACCAGAAGGGCGTTATCGGCAACGTGGCTATTGCCAGGCACGATAGCGCTTTGATAGTCGAAGCATTGGAAAAATGCCGTTTTGACCGAGCTCTGGATATGATCTGGGATCAGGTCCGCGGCCTCAACCAGTTCATCGAGGAAGAAAAACCCTGGGAATTAGCCAAGAAGGACGAAGAAAAAGACCACTTGGCCAGCGTTCTGAATTATCAGGCCGGGTGTTTGCTGGGACTGGCAGAATTACTGGAGCCGTTTTTGCCTGATACGTCAGCTAAGATCAGAGCTGTCTTTGAGAGCGGTATAGTCAAGCCGATAGAAGGCACACTGTTTCCGAAAACCGAGAGCAAAGAACAACCCAAGGAGTAATTTACGATGGGCGTAATCGATCTAACCGATACGCATTGTCATATTCATGAGGCAGAGCAAGGCAGCCAGCCTGGCGGTGCCGGTAGTTTATGGTCAAAGGCAGACGATACTGACCCGGACGCTATCATAGAGCGGGCTGAGGCAGCCGGCGTCACGAGGATGATTTGCGTGGGCACCACCCTGGAAGACAGCCAGGCGGCTGCGGACTTCGTAGTCTCCAGGCCGCAGTGCTGGGCCAGTATTGGCCTGCACCCTCACGAGGCTAAGCATTACGCCGGCAATAAATCTGCTATGGCCAGGTTCGCAGCTCTGGCTGAGCGACCCAAGGTAGTCGCTGTCGGCGAATGCGGGCTGGACTACTTTTATAACCATTCGTCAAAGAAAGACCAGGAGACGGTTTTACGGTTTCAGATCGAACTGGCGCTCAAGCACGACCTGGCCATGATTTTTCACGTTCGGGAGGCCTTTGACGATTTCTGGCCGATCTTTGACAGCTACAAAGGTGTGCGGGGTGTGATTCATAGTTTTACGGCAGGGCAGGAAGAGCTGAAAAGGGTTTTGGACCGGGGATTGTTTGTTGGGCTGAACGGCATAACGACGTTCACTAAGAATGACGACCAGCTGGCCGCTGCCAAGTCGGTGCCGCTAAGCAGATTACTACTGGAAACAGACGCCCCATTCTTAACTCCCCATCCATTCCGTGGTAAGATCTGCGAACCAAGGCACATCCGTGTAACGGCCGAATTTTTAGCCGAACTGCGGGACGAGACGGTGGGCAAAATCGCCTTGGAAACAACCAAAAATTCTCACAAACTATTTGGTGCATAAAGGAAGTCCCATGTTAAGGCAGGATAATAAAGATCTCGCAGGAGCAGCTGGTCCAAGAGAAGGGGCCGGTGAAATTACTCCTGAAGGCAGGCGCGTCCGGTTGGTTGAGCTGTCGATTGGCCATGTGGCCGAGGCAGTCGCCCATCAGCACGATGCAACTCTTTTGGAAGAAACTCCGGCAGGTCTTAGCCATATTGTCAGCGCCGAAACAGTGGATTTCGTACCAGCTCCTATTGAAACAGTTGAATTGGATTCTAGGCGTATGGCAGCCCAGCAATATGCGGCCAATATTGCCATACAGCACCCCGGGGCAAACTAAATGGGCCTGCTCTCAGCGGTAATCGGCCGGGAAGACCGACAAGCTCGCCGCTACCGCGATCTGATCAGGCAGGAAGCTAAAATCGGAGGCGAGCTGTTTGGACCGATTAAGCCTGGTGCCCGCCGTGAGTTCTTCTGTTTGGATGAATTCACCTGGGTATGGCACGAAGAATGGACCGACGATGACGGCAGCCAACGGGCCATTACCACCCGTTATGATATCCGCCCCCAGGGCATTCTAAAGGCTCAGGACGGCCAGCCCTATCATTACATCAGCCGCGAAGAGGCCCGCAGTTTTTATAAAGCCGTAAAGCTTTATAATAAACGTATACGGCACGAACTCTACAACAATATATAGTTGCCGTTAGAAGGCTAGAATGAACCAGCTTTATTTTGATTACGCCGCAGGCACGCCAATGGACCCAGCAGTCCTGAAGGCTATGCAGCCCTATTTTACTGACCGGTTTTATAACCCGTCGGCTAGTTATGCTTTGGCTTACGGTGTGCGCAAGGACCTGGAGGCAGCCCGGGCCGCAGTGGCTCACTGGCTGGGAGCTAATGCTGCGGAGGTTGTGTTCACTGCCGGGGGCACAGAGGCCAATAATTTGGCCGTACATGGCATCATGGAGCAGTTTCCGGGCAGTAATTTAGTAACTACCGCCATCGAACACGAGTCAGTATTAGCAGCGGCCCACGAACATGATTGCCGGGAAGCCGGGGTGACGCCTGAGGGCATTGTTGATATAGATCAGCTCATCGGCCTGATAGACGACCAGACCGTGTTAGTCAGCGTGATGTATGCCAATAATGAAGTCGGTACTGTGCAGCCTGTCCGCCAGATAGCCCAGGCTCTGGAAGAAGTGCGCCGCCAGCGCCGCCACAGCGGCAATAAACTACCGCTTTACTTGCATACAGACGCAGCACAGGCAGCAGCTTATTTGGACCTGCACGTGTCCCGTTTGGGCGTAGATTTGCTTACCTTGAACGCCGGTAAGATATACGGCCCGAAACAGGTCGGTGCGCTGTACGTGAACAGTAAGGTGGTTCTTACGCCGCAGGTTTTTGGCGGCGGGCAGGAACGTGGTCTGCGCAGCGGAACCGAAAATGTTGCCGGAGCAATCGGCTTGGCTCGTGCGCTCGATTTAGTCCAAGGCCGCCGCCGCGAAGAAACTGAACGGCTGCAGGCTCTCCAAAAACGTTTTATTGATTTGCTGACAGCAAAAATACCCCAGGCTGTAATAAACGGCTCACGCAAAAAACGGCTGCCAAACAACGTCCATTTTACGATTCCCGGCACGGACAACGAGCGGCTTATTATCCAGTTGGACGAAGCCGGTATTATGTGCGCTGCCGGATCAGCCTGCAGTGCGGACAGCGGTGAGCCGTCGCACGTACTTAGGGCTATGGGTCTTTCAGGCGATGATGCCCGCAGCTCGCTGCGTTTTACGATGGGGCACCAGACAACAGGGGATGACGTGCGGCAGGTCATAGAAACGCTAACGGAGGTAATAAACTGATGGGACAAGACCAGGCACGAGTAGGTGTAGGAGTGCTGATAATTAAAGACGGCAAAATTTTGTGGGGCAAGCGCAAGGGTTCGTTTGGCTCCGGCCTGTGGGGTGGCGTTGGCGGACACTTGGAATACGGCGAGACGATTGAGCAGGGTATTTTGCGCGAGACTGCGGAAGAGTGCGGCCTGAAGATTAAAAATTTGCGCGTACTTTGCGTTTCTGACTTCATGACCCATTACCCAAAGCACTATGTTGATATCGGGTTTGTCGCTGATTGGGAATCCGGCGAGCCGCAGGTCAACGAGCCGGACAAGCTTGAGGTCTGGGAATGGCGTGATATCGACGATATCCCTGAGAATACCTTTGCACCGATGCGCGGGTATATTGAAGCCTACAAAACCGGAAAAAACCACTTTAGCTATCCGCCAGAGCAATTACCTCAAACTCAATAGAAACCGGGCCATCACACCGCACACGCCCTTCGCGGAGAACACTTTTGGTGTAAACCTCCACTGGAGATTTACACCAGCGTTCGGCTGAAATCGGTTAGTTAAACCGATTTCACAGTCTCCGCGAAGGGCGTGTGCGGTGTGATGGCCCTTTGCTGTTTGATTTTTGTTATACTTATTCCAGATGTTTAAGTATAAGCGTTTATTGGCAATGCTGTTGACTGGCGGGCTGTTGCTGGTTGCCGCGCCGGTTGCCGCGCAAACTGTTACTCAGGGATATCTGAGCGACCAGGATTTGCAGAACGGCATGGTGGTGCGTCTAAAGTCGGGTGATGCTACCAGGGTAGAAGCCCTCAAACAGTCTGACGCGGTAGACATGCTAGGCGTAGTCGTTTCTAACAGCGCAGCTCCTGTGTCGCTGTCTGACCCGGCAAAAAGGCAGAACTTTGTAGCCACATTCGGTAAATATGACGTATTGCTCAGTACTCAGAACGGGCCGATCAAAGCCGGAGACTTTGTAACGATCTCTTCGATTGACGGCGTAGGCATGAAATCGGACAACCAGCAGGCCCTGGTTTTAGGAAAGGCCTTAGCCAGCTTTAGCGGCACAAACGATGCCGAAAGCCGCATCGCGCTAACCGATAAAAGCGGCGGCAAGCGGGAGGTTGGTCTCAAGCGCGTGTCAGTGGATATCAGCGTAGCCCGTAACCCTACTTATAGCGGTGACCAAGTGCCTGGCGTGCCGCATTTTTTGTCTAAAGCCGCCCAGCTGGTTACCAAAAAGCCTTTAACTGCTCTGCGGCTGTATTTATGCCTGGGGGTTTTGGTTTTGTCTTTGATTGTTGCCGGAGCGATTATTTATTCCGGTGTTCGTACCGGTATGACTGCTGTAGGGCGCAATCCTTTGGCTAAAAAAGCCATTACCCGGAATATTATTACCATCGCACTGTTGGCGTTAATCATTGTCATAGTGGGTGTGATTGCTGTATATTTACTACTGAAGATATAGCTTATGCTTGGGAAGGGGGTTTAAGGATTTGACGTACTCTGATCTGTTCGCCGCGCCTGGTCCGGTAAGCCTCATGCCGGGGTCGGACGTATGACGGTGTGGTGGCTGGTGTTTGCCTTGGCAGCTATTTGGGCCCTTGGCCTGGGCTTTATTTGGTTGGCGGTACACTTTGCGGGCAACGGCAAGACCCAGAACAAATCGATAGCTGAATTCTTTTCAAAACGCAGCCGAAGAGGACGTATCCCACATCTTTAACGAAGAGTTCCGGGAAGAACTCCGTAACCGCGGGCGTCTGCACTTTGAAAAGATTTTGGGCGAGAACGCTATGTTCCTGCAGCAGGATTTGCGCCTGACCACCTCTCAGCTCAACGAGTACATGAAGGCTGAGATCAGCAAGGAGCTTAAAGAGGCCTTCGAAAACTACCAGAGCGCTATTACTGATGCCAAACAGCTGGCTGTTGAGTTTATCGAGAAAACTAAAACTACCATCGATGAGGAGCGCAAGGCTCTGGTCGCCCAGCTCGCCAAAGAAGTCGCTGACGAAAAAGAGAGGCGCATCAAGCAGTTTGAAGAGCGTATGGCCCAGGTTATCAACCATTATGTCCTGGAAGCTGTCGGCAACCAGATTGATTTGAACGACCAATTGGAATACATCCTGGGCGAGCTGGAGGCGAACAAAAAAGCCATTGTGGAGGATCTGCGCAGTGGCACATAAAGCAGAGCCGACCAAGCAGCCCAGCTTGCCAGTGCTTATCTTCGGCATATCTGAGATCAGGCGCCTAAGGCGGGAGCTGGAATCCCTGGAGAATTATCTGCGCCAGGCCAACATTCGCGAAGCAGGTAAACAAGCGCCGCTGCCGCGCATGAGCCGTTTATTGGAGGCTCTGGCTACAGAGAACAAGGCCAACCTGCTAAAGCCTGAGCACCGCCAAAGGATAGCCAAATTCTTAGAGATTTTAGAGCAGCACGCTCCCACGGTACATATGAGTTTTGCCGTTGACCCGTCATCTGCTTTTACTGCCAAGCTTGTAACGTGGCTGAGGGCCAATATCGATCCTTACGTCTTGCTGGAAACCGGCATGCAGCCGACTATAGCAGCCGGTTGCGTGCTGCGTACTACAAACAAGATTTTCGACCTCAGTTTGCGCAACCGTTTCGCTGAGTCGCAGGATACTCTACTGGAGTCTCTGGATGCCGTCACTGCCCAGGTTACACCGGAAACTGAAGCCCAGGCGGCAGCCACAGGGGGGTCTGCCTGATGAGTGATAACAGGCACTTCGACCAATTAGTGGCCGCCGGCAAACCCGTCGGTGAGGTTATCGCCGTTGACCGTTTCATGGTTAGGATTAAGGGCATGCAGCCTACTAACCTGCATGCTTTGGTGATGTTCGAAGACGGCAGCAAAGGCTATGTACACACTATATCCGACAACGACCTCACGGTGCTGCATCTTGGCACAAAGACAGTCCGGATCGGTATGACTTGCGTGGTTCAGCACGACCAGCTGGTTACAAAGGTCGGCAAGGAATTCATCGGCCGCGTTGTATCCGTGACCGGCGAGCCGCTTGACGGCAAGGGCCCGGTTGCGGCTGACGGCGTTCTGCCGGTTTTCGCTCCGGCTCCGATGCTTTATGAACGTGAGCTGTTGGACAAACAGCTGGAAACCGGGGTAACGGTCATTGACACTTTGTTTGCTCTAATGCGCGGCCAGCGTATTGCTATCCTGGGTGACGGCAAATCCGGTAAAAGCACACTTGCCACGCAGCTGGCGATAAATCAGCGGGACACGGATATTACCACTATTTATGTTCTGATCGCCAAGCGCCGCACCGACATCGACCTTTTGCTGCGCCGTCTGCAGGAGAATGATGCGCTCAAGAAGACTATAGTAGTTGTTTCGACTATGGCTGATTCGCTTATTCACAGCTACTTAGCTCCTTATGTGGGCTGTGCCATGGCAGAATACATCTGGCAGCAGCTTAATGAGGATGCCTTAATCATTTACGATGATTTGACCGCCCATGCCCATGCCTATCGCGAAATTGCACTTTTGACTGGCTCCAGCCCGGGACGCGACAGCTATCCGGGGGATATGTTTTATGTACACTCCAGCTTGCTGGAGCGGGCTGGCAAACTTAACCGCAATCACAAAACGCTTACCAGCATTCCGATGGTTTTTGCAGCCAGCGGAGACATAACTGCATATCTGCCTACGAACATTATGTCCATTACCGATGGACAGTGGATTTTGGATATGAAGATTTTCCGGGATACTATGCGCCCGGCAGTAAGTGTCGGTTTGAGCGTATCGCGCGTTGGCGGACGCGGCCAGAGTCGGCGCCAGCAATCCCAGGCAGGTCAGACGTTCAAGGCTTTGACCACTTATGCCCAGGCCCAAGAGTTCGCGCATTTTGGCTCTGAGCTGGCTGTTAGCGCCCAGGCGGACCTGGCAAAAGGCGACTTGCTCTATAAAGTGTTGAACCAGATTCCGGGCGAGACATATACGGTTAAAGCCCAGACCCTGATGCTGGACATATGCTTGAACCTACCGGAGGGTAAGCAGGTCAACATCGAGGCTATGAAGAAAGAGGCCAATGCCATAGCCGAGAAGCTAAAGGATGACGGCAGCAATTTTGACGAGGTTTGCGAAGACCTCAAAAAGAAATCCCTGGTAGCGTCAGCAAAAGAGGCCAAAAAAACACCCGCTGCTCCTGAAGCATCAGCCAACAACGAAGGGCAGAACAAAGAGGCCAAGAAATGAGCCGCCTTCAAGAAGTCACCGAAAGAAGGGCGGCCATGGATACTATCGTCAGCCTGACGAGTGTGTTCGAGGGCTTGGCCAGCATGCGGATCGCCCAGGTCAAGAACCAGGTGTTAGATTCCCAGGCCTTTTTCAGCGAGATCTGGAAGATCTATAAACAGATACGCGTCGACAGCTTGTTTCGCTTTGGGCGCACCAAACACGACGACGTTATTAGAAAGAAACTTTACATAATCATTACTGCCGAGGGTGGTTTTAGCGGCGATATCGACCAAAAGCTTGTCAAGATGATGCTAGAGGACTACAACCCGGACAAAAACGACATTTTGGTCATCGGCCACCACGGCGCTTTGTTGCTCATCCAACAGCAGGTCGGTTTCAAGAAGTACTTTACGCTGCCCTCGCGCGACCGGAACATTAATGTCCGGCCTTTGGTGCAAGAAGTACGTAATTATGAGAGTACCACGGTGTTTTACCAGACTTACGTTTCACTGATGGTCCAGGATACTAAGCGCATCGAATTGCAGAGCGCTGTGGCCGAGGAGGCCAATAGGGTTTCCGGTAAAGACGAAGAAGTAATCAGCGAGCAGAATTATATTTTTGAGCCGTCAACCTACGACGTGGTTGCCCACCTGGAGCGGTCGATGACAGAAATTGCCCTTAGCCAGGTAATTTTGGACTCTAAGCTGGCCCAGTATGCCAGCCGCTTCCGAGCTATGAGTATGGCTAAGGACAGGTCTGACGAACTGTCCGGCGATCTGAGGATGCTTTATAACCGCACTAAACGGCGTATTCAGGACGAGCGGCTGAAGGAAATGATAAACGGCTTGCGCATGGGAGGTGAAAAATGAACCAGGGTGTAATCCGGTCAATCAAAGATATGACTGTGGTCATCGAGTTTGACGACCAGGCGCCAGCCGTACATGAGCTGGTGACGGTTGACGGCCTGGGCACGCAGCTGCTGGTCGACAGCCTGGAAGAAGGCGGCCGGGCAATTTGTTTGACCATTAGGACTGATTATCGTGTGCAAAAGGGCATGACAGTCACGCCAACGGGCAAGACTATCGAAATCCCGGTCGGCGACAAAATGATCGGCCGGGTGGTGGACGCTTTGGGTGCACCGATTGACGGTATACCTCCGGTTGACGATTCGGATATGGAGCACCGCAGCATCTTCGCTTTGCCGCAACGCGGTACGACTGCCGGGGACCGTAAGGCAGAAATTCTGGAAACCGGCATCAAAGTTCTGGACTTTTTTGCCCCGTTCGTCAAAGGTCATAAAATCGGCATTGTCGGAGGCGCCGGCGTAGGCAAGACCGTACTGACTATGGAAATGATCCATAACGTGGCCATGAGCGGCGGCGGCTTGAGCTTCTTCACCGGTATCGGTGAGCGTATCCGCGAAGGCCACGAACTGTACGATACGCTTAAAAACACCGGCGATCTGCTGAAAAGTACCTGCATGTTCTTTGGTCAGATGAACGAAAACCCGGTTCAGCGCTCGTTGATTGCGCTTAGCTCTGTGACCTTGGCCGAATACTTCCGCGACGAAAAGGGCAAAGACGTTTTGTTCTTTGCCGACAACATGTACCGTTACGTTCAGGCCCGCAACGAAATCGCCACCATGATCGGTCAGGTGCCGTCCGAAGGCGGTTATGAGCCGACTATTTTCTCAGACGTCAAAGTGTTGCAGGACCGGCTAAGCTCCAATGAAAACGGCTCCATTACGGCCGTGCAGACCATCTACGTGCCTGCCGATGATACCTCTGACCCGGCGGTGCAGATGATCCAGCACGAGCTGGACTCGATAATTATCCTGAGCCGTTCGGTAGCCGAACAGGGCATTCGGCCGGCCGTTGACCTAATTCACACGACTTCTTCGTTGCTGACGCCGGAAGTCGTCGGCGACCGTCACTACTTGTTGAGCGTCCAGGTGCAAAGCCTGCTCCAAAAATACGAAATGCTCAAGCCGATTATCGCTATTATCGGCGAAAACGAATTGTCTCCGGCCGACCGTGCAGATTACGCCAAGGCCAAGAGGCTTATTGAATACTTTAACCAGGATCTGTTTGTAGTTGAAGCATTGAGCGGCAAAAAGGGCCAGTTCGTCAAGCGCGACGACATGCTCAAGGGCATAGAAGAAATAATCGTATGATCGAAGAGCAAACCAGAGCGGCGGCCGAGATCGAAGCGGCCAAGCAAAAGAGGACTACCGAAAGCGGCAAGCCGATTATGCACGTTAAGATTTACTCGCCGTTTAAGACGTTCTTTGACGAGGACGCCTACGTACTTTCCGGGGTTAATGCCACCGGGCCGTTCGACATACTGCCGCGCCACCACAATTTTATGACTTTGCTAGGTGAATGCGAGCTTGTGGTGCGTCCGGTTAATGCTCCGCCGGACGAAAAACGGATCAGAATTAGCGGCGGCCTCATGCACGTCAAAGCCGACAAAGTCACAGTATTTTTGAATATTTAAACTTAGCCGAGAATGATATAGTCGAAGCCGAAGGTTTGGCCGCCAGGTGCCGGACTGGTGGTGCAGACGCTGAATCCGCCGGTATTACGGTCGACGTAGTAGGATAGCCCGGCTGCCCCGGAGCCGATAGGCGTTATGGCAATGCGCGGAGTGCCGGAGAATTTTTGGCTGAAAGTGACGCTCACGAAACAACCGGCCGGCGGCGAAGATCCGGTATTTATAGTGATCGTGCCTGCGGTGTCAGAGCCGCTCAGGCTGACTGACCCGCCTCCGCCTACGGCAGCCCCCCGGCCGGCGTTGGGGATTGTTCCGCCGGCGTTTACGTGGTGTGTCAGGTTGAGGTCACCGTTCAGCTGTAGCCCCCCGGTAATCAGCGAGGCAGTAGTCACATTGCCGGTAAAATTACTGTTGCCGCTGACATTTATACCGTTTTTGATGGTCAATGCACCCTGAAGATTCAAGGTGCCGCTAACTGACAGGTTTGTGACCTGGGTGTCGCTAAGCTGCGTCTGCCCGGACACTTGCAAGCCGGACAAGTTGAGCGCGCCCCCGACCTTGAGGGTGCCAGCAATCTCCAGATTGCTGCGTACCAGTACTGAGCCGGCAAAAACGGCGTTAGATTGCACGGTCAGCACCTGTTTGGCGTCACCGACAGTCACGTCGCTGCTGGCTAGCTGCTTCAGGCTGGCCTGGGAAAGGCTTTGCTGGTTAATGCTGCTGCGAGCATTTTGCTGGCTCTTTACGGTCATGGCAACCACAATTCCGATGGCTAATACAACAACCAGCACGAAGGCTACGAGGTAGATGTTGAACTTGTGCCACAATCTTTTATACAAAGATTCGCTAGACTTTGACTTGTCCGGCAAAGACCCTGGGCGCCCGCTGGTCGCATCGGTAAAATCAACTTTTTGGCCGCCGGGAGTGTCCTTGCCGGTCTGAGCCTCCGTAGGTTGGGGCTGCGAAATCTTGCGAATCTACACTGTCGTCCCCGTTTTCAAGCGAGTGCACGTCATTGGCTTTATCTTCTTGTGCTTGTGATGGATCCATATTGTTCTCAATATAATCATACTAAATTTCTAATGCTTAGTGGTACCTAAAACGAACTATTGGCTCTATTTTGTTTGTTATAATTTAAAGTCTAAATAAATAGGGCACATAGACTATGGCGTCGCAACCATCAGGAGAGTTTTCGAGTATTGGAGAAGTCGGCCAAGGAGTGTTCGATGTGTATTCTTTGGTCGGACAAGCTGCCGACCTGACGGTTAATGCTATTAGCGCGGCGGATAACGCCTCGCAGAACAACCTTGGTTTTACGGAAGTACCATACATCATCAGCGAAGCGGTTTATAAACTTCAACAGGCATATGAGGCTCAGGTGGAGGCCTGCCGCCAAATGGGAGCCTATTTGTTGGCTATTGGTTTTAATGCTGTTGACGGTGATCCGTCCGGGCTGTTCTCTGCACCAACTGAGTTCCGACGGCACGCCTGTCGAGGATAGAGAATTTCTTAGGGAACTTAAAGAGCGGGTTTCGAATGCTGCTGCAAACGCTCCGGTGGCTGCTATGACTTCGCGGCGGCAAGCAGACTGTTGAAAGCGATGAAAAAGCGCAACGTGTACAGTCTTTTATTGACCCGGAAGAATTGGATGCAAAGATTTGGATAGTGTCGGGAAACTCTCTGGCGCCGAATGTCGTCGAGGTTGCTAGCCCACGATACTACAGAAGATTGTTGGAAATGGCTCTAGAGGTCTGTATCTCTACGTGGGATGCGAAGCCTACCGCCGATCAAGCAAAGCGCATTGTAGAAGAAAACTATGAGCATGAAATTGCCCATTGGAATCAAGCCAGTAACGCTCCGGGCCTGAGAAGAGCTCTTGGTGTGGAATTAGTCAGGTCCCAAAAAGGTGACCTTGCTTTTACTCCTCACAATCGTATATGGGGGGTTTGCACAAAAAGGCAGTTTCTAGACATCCACACCGCTCCGGAACATCCTTCTCACTCAGACCGGACAGTTGCAGGAGGGTAGAATAAAACACAAACGCGTTGTCTTTGTTCGAAAATTGTTGGAGAATGGGAGCATGAACTGGCGGTGCGCGGTCGTGGTTATTGGGGGTATTGTATCTATTTTTGTCTTGGCTCTCAGTCCCTTGGTAAGCGCGCAGCAGTCAGCTTCTCCTAATTATCAAGTCAATGAAGTAACATTCGGCAGCGGCGGTGAATTGAACGCTTGCTCGGCGTCTTATTGCTCCAAGCAGTCCGCGGGAGAAATTGCGGCCGGTAATACGGCCAGCGCTTCTTTTAAGGCCCAAGCCGGTTTTAACACCGGCAGCGATCCGTACCTGGCATTTAGCGTGGCAGGAGGTGCGACTGATCTGGGTACTCTGAGCACTGTCGGAACGGCTTACGCAACAGCGACATTCGCGGTTAAAACATACAATGCCAGCGGGTATGTCGTTCAGCTCGTATCCGACCCTCCAACCAACAACGGCCCGAATACGCATTCGTTGAACGCATTGAGCACGCCTACTGCCTCATCAGTTGGGACAGAGCAATTCGGCATAAACCTGGTCCAGAACCGCACTAACTGCGCCAACCCGGCCCCAGGTAACTTCGGCAGCGACCCGGTGCAGATGCCGGACAGTACTTTCAGCTTTGGCACAGTAGCTAGCGATTACGGCACTTGCGGATTGTTCAAATACGTAAAGGGCGACACTATCGCCAGCTCGACGCGCAGCACCGGCGAAACCGATTATATGGCGTCTTTCATCTATAATATTAGTTCAGTAACGCCGGACGGCTTCTATAATTTCAACGGAACCTTAGTAGCGACCTCTACATATTGAAATTTTCGGCTGCCAGCACATAATAGCTGCTATGCCACAAATCCAGACCGGCTCGTCTATTGGTGGAGTTGGTGAATCTCTGAACGGTATAGCCGTTGATCTCATACCTCCTGCTCCGCTTGAGGAAATATTTGAGAGTCTGGAGGCAATAAGACAGCGGTTGGGTACCACAGGCCCGGGTGTTGTCGTAGCGGAGGCAATCATCAGGCTGACCCAAGCAGCCGAGGCCCAAGCGTCTGCCAGGGCAGACCTGACAGACTTCCTGGGCAGAATTGGGTGGCAAGGCTCCAGCCAAGAACGTGGCAGGGCGCAAACAGGAACAACCGAATTGCATCCGAAGTTTACCTTCCGGGAACGCCCGGGCCCAAAAGGGGTTTTTATCGCCATCGGCGAAGATGGCACCATCCGACCCCGTGACCCATTGACAGGCGAGATAATGTGGCCGGGCGAGATACCCAAGAGCCTGCTGGCAGATGAGCAATTAAGAGCAGGGTTTGAATTTTGGCAAGGACCTGGCAAGGAGGTTCCTTTTAGGATGCTATTGTGCAGCCACGATTCAGGAGAGAGACTTGCCGAAGCGGGCATCGATCTGCGCGCCGAGGCGCAGCGCATCAAGCAAGTTGACGGAACGCTATTCATAGAGGGAGTTGGGTTTACCGCAGAGAAAATACGCCTAAACAGGCAGTTCAACCGCGTTTCGAGGCTAACAGATGGGCAATCCCAAAGCGATGAGTACGATGATCCTTTGCTGCAGGGTCAGGGGCCCGGCAACGCCTTTTTAACAGCGGTACTAGGCCAGGTTAAGGGCACGAAAGTGAATGTAGCCTTTCCGGACTATTGCCCGGATAGCACCCGGCCGTCAGACATCGTCTTGCTTGCCTGGGACATGCAGATAGAAGATGTTTATGGCGACGGATATTGGCGATACGACCCGTCAGGCCTTAGGATGATCGAAAGGTTCCAGGCTCTTCATGTCGGTAACATATGCTACCGTGACCTGTATCTTTTAGGTAAGATCGGCCACAATTTACACATGCAGCATATCTCAACAGGCAAGCTGCCGCGTGGGGTTGCTTTCCTGACCGGTGCAGCCCATGAGAATATCGGACGCATATTACAAGATATGGGGGTTGAGGTGACTATGGCTGGCGGAGCCTCCAGCGACATGACAAAGGCGGATATTGATTGCGTGCGGCGTTTTGAGGTGACGGCGCAAGATATCGAGCGAAAGGAAAGGCTAATAAGCGAGGCTTGACGTTATTGGACCAGCCTAGGCAGAACAGGGCCTTTTACGTGGCGGCACAGCTGACGGTATTGTTCCGGAAAAGATTTGTCCCCGGCGACAGTTATTACTAGCTCGCCATCCTGGGGCGGTTCAAACATGGCAACGTACTGCGCGAAGATATTGGGTGGTATAACGCGGACAACTGTACCTGCCAGGCCCTGATCGCGAACAGTGCCTGCTCGTTTTCGGGCAAGACTAGTCGGTACATCTACCCAAAGCCCTATAGCCGGGCTGTCATACTGCCGGGCTAATTCCCTGAGCTGCTGCCGTTGAGCCAGTGAGTTGGTTGCTGCATCGTAAATTACATGCCTCCCTGATGCCAGCTGCCGCGAGGCGCGCCTAGCCATCTCGCTGTAGACAGTTTGTCGTTCCTGCTGCGAGAAAGTCGGACACTTGAAGAGCTCCAGTCCTATCTTGTCGCCGCGCAGGTGTTCAGCCCCAAGCCAAACGCTTAAACGGCTGGCTAAAGTAGTCTTGCCGGCGCCTGGATAGCCAATGGTATAAAACAGCAGTGCTCTCATGTACAGGGTTCATATTAGAGGACCGGTGAATCTTTCTCAAGCAAAAGTTCGTATTTTATCAAGAAAGTCGGCTTGTGGATAAGTAATTGCATGGCTTAGCATGAGCGTGATAGTATGCATTTAGAACTATTTACGAATAAAAAACACACAGGAGAAAAGATGAGAATATCGAGTAAGGCAAGGCGCATCTCGTACGCCATTGCTGCGTTTTCGTTGGCAACCGCCGCGGTTTTTTCGGGTATCGCAGAGCATGTCGCAGCTGCGCAGGTTACTTCTCGGTATATCAAAATGGGCAACTCCAATCCTGGCGCTACCAATGTTGCCTACAAAGTAGCGTTTACTACCAGTACGACCAGCAACGTAAGGGGTATTGTGGTTGATTTTTGCTCCAACGACCCTATCATCGGCGACGCCTGTACTGCGCCGACCGGCTTTAACGTCAACCGTGCCACAACGTCATTAAACAACCAGACGAACATCAGCGGCTTTTCGGTCTACACTTCAGATGCCACCAATAACCGAATCATTCTTGTCAACGCAGCCGGCGGTTCGGTCAGCTCAGGTACTGCCGTAAGCTTTGAATTGGGCAACGGAACCACTAACGGCATAACTAACCCAACCGGTACGGCAGGTTCGTACTATGCCCGTATTTATACCTATGCCACTAACACTGCGGCGCAAAGCCACAGCACCGATTCGCCGACCGGCTATGTGGACTACGGTGGTATAGCTCTCTCGACTGCGGCGGTAATCAACATTACAGCCAAGGTTATGGAACAGCTGACGTTCTGTGTTTACAAATCTACCTGCGGTGATGACCCGAGCTTTACGATCGGTCACGCCGTGGGTACGGCCACTATCATAGACAACAGTGCGGTTGACACTTCTCCGACTAACTTCAGTATTTCTACCAATGCCAACGGCGGCGCCTCTATCCGCCTAAAGGGCGATACCTTAAAAAACGGCGCCAACTCGATAGCTGCTGCTGGCGCTGCAGCCAAGACGCTTATTGCCGGCACAGAGAACTTTGGTGTGCGTCTTAGCACGGCTGGAACTAATATAACCGGTGTCGCCCCTTACAACGGGGGCAGCGGCTCGCAATACGGCCTGGATATCACGAGCGCCGCAGGCGACAGCACAGCCAATGTTACCAGCACATTCGGTGGGCAGATAGCCACTTTGAGCGGGCCAGTCAGCAACTCGGTTTCGACACTGACCTTCGCGGCAACAGCCAGCAACACAACCCCGGCCGGTACCTATACCGCAGCCGAGCAGTTAATCGCTACGGGCACATTCTAGGACCGCTGATGGATGGCACGGCATATTGCTAAAGCTGCCGCCAAAAGATCGATAATACTGTTAAGTGCGGCCTCCCTCCTGGTTGGAATGGGGCCGTTATCGTTGTCCAAAAGCAGTGCCGCTGAGCTTCAGCCGCGGTCGCTGACTATGGATAATTCCATTGCGGCTGCACATCACGTTACATACCAGGCGCAATTCCGGGTACCGGCAGCATCTACGGTCGGGTCAATCAGACTTCAATTTTGTACAAACACATCTCTGGTTGACGATAGCTGCGATGCTCCGTTCGGCTTTAACGCCAGTGACGCCGTTATCGCCAGTCAGAGCGGCTCTACCGGCTATTCAGTATCGATTGATTCAACCTCAAACGAACTGATCTTGACCCGCCCGCCGGCCCAACAGCAATCCGGCGACGTACGAATTGTCCTAAGCAACATCACCAACCCTAGTTCCGCTGGCACATTCTACAGCCGGATCTTAACCTATGCTTCGAGCAACGCCACAGGACCGTATAACGATGCAGGAGGTTTAGCTCTGGCTATAATGCCGTCTTTGGCTGTCAGTACCGAGGTACCGCCTTACATCACTTTTTGTCTGGGGGAAAGCATAAAGGATTATGATTGCAAATCCGCCACAGAACCTTTCTCTGATCTCGGCGATCTTGACCCCAACATTACCAGCGCCGCGCAGTCCCAGATTGTAGTGGCTACCAATGCCGAAAACGGCTACAGCATGTGGGCGACCGGGACCTCGATGACCTCCGGCAACAACATTTTGCAGGCAATGTCCGGAGAACAACCCCGCAAAGGCACGAGCCAATTCGGTCTTAACCTGCGCGCCAACAACAACCCGTCCATCGGCCAGGACCCGGCAGGTCCGGGCCTAGCCGGGGTTAAAAACGAATATAACCGGCCCGACCACTTCCGGTTTGAACCCGGCGACACTCTGGCCTCCGCGACCCGCCCCGATGATTACCGGAAGTACACCGTAAGCTATGTAGTCAACGTCCCCCCGGGTCAGCCCGGCGGCGTTTACTCAACCACACTGACCTATATCTGCCTGGCCAACTTCTAGAACAGTTTGACCAAGAGACGCACCAAGTTAGAACGCGAACTAGGCTAGGCCCTTTTGTTATAAAGGGTATATACATCAAGTTCACAATTTGTGTTACCATAAGTACGAACAAATAGGAGAGAGGGTGCATATAATTCAACGCAGGGTCCTGACTGCTGTAGCGGTGGTCATGATGGCTGTAGGCGGTCTGATCGGCGCATGTTTTTATAACAGAGCGGACGCGGCGCAACAGACTTCGGTGGTTGGGGGTAATGCCCTCAAGGTTTCTCCAGTTCGTCAGGACGTGGCCGCTGATCCGGGCACGAAAAAGACGATAAGCATCTATGTCACTAACCTCACCAGCGTGCCGGCGAACCTGCACGCCGTGCAAAACGACTTTACAGCCTCCAGCGACGAAAGCGGCAAGCCGAATGTTATTCTGGACGAGAAAGAGTACGCCCCTTCGCATAGTCTGAAGCGTTTCATGCTTCCTATTAAAGACTTTACGGTTCCGGCAAACGGCACCAAGCAGGTTGATGTCATCCTGGACGTGCCAAAGAACGCAGCTGGCGGCGGTTATTTCGGCGCAGTGCGTTTTGAACCGGCCAGCCAGAGCACGGACAAAACCCTTAGTGTGTCCGCCAGTGTCGGTTCGCTGATACTCTTGAAGGTCAACGGCACAATAAAAGAGCAGCTTAGCATAGAGAGTTTTGATGTTCGGAAGGATGGTAAAGCAGGTAAACTCTTCACCAGCAGGAAGGACCTGACAACTGTTGTACGTTTTAAGAACAGCGGCAACGTTCAGGTCGCGCCGTTCGGCAAAATTGTCCTGTCTAAAGGCAGCAAGGAGCTGTTTAGTAAAGAGATAAACGAGAGCAAACCGCTGGGCAGCGTTTTGCCGGACAGTATCCGCCGTTTTGAAGTGCCTCTGGATAAAGTTGGGGGTTTTGGAAAATATACCGTTCAGGGGAACTTTGGTTATGGTTCGACCGGTCAGCTGCTGTCATCAAAGGTAACGTTCTACGTAGTGCCAGTCGCGCTTATTGTCGCGCTTGCGATTGGCGTAGCCCTGGTTCTGCTGGCGATTTTCTTCCTGCCGCGTTTAATCCGCGCCTATAACCGCAAAGTTATCCGCAGAGCCAGCAAGCGCCGCTAATTTTAAACGACAAGGGGGTTGAGTGCGCATTTCTCATCCGGTACGGGTTCGGCTGCTTGTTCTTTCTTTGGGGATGCTGTGCGCATGCGTCTTTTTTGTGCCCCATGCGGAGGCTGCCATACCCGCTCCCGGTCCGCAAAACGGTTCGGCCGGGCTGCAGGGCAAAGTGCAAACTCCTGCCCCTTCTACCGCGCCTTCTATAGGGACACCCTCAAGCGGCCAATCCTTTAGCAAGATGCCAATTACGGTTAATGGCCTTTGCAAAACAGAGCTCATGGTCAAGGTCTTTGCTAATAATATTTTTGTCGGTTCGGTGATGTGCGCCAACGGCAGCTATTCTTTGCAAATCGATATATTTGACGGTCGCAACGACATCGCGGCCCGCCAATTCGACGCTTTGGACCAGCCTGGTCCGGATTCGAACATAGTAACCGTGACATATAACAACAGCGCTTTTGCCGCTTCTGGCGTGCCGCTTCTGGCACTGACTACTACCTATGCCCGTAAGGGGGCTAATCCGGGCGATCAGTTGGATTGGCCGATTGCTATCAGCGGGGGCACGCCTCCTTATGCCATTAGCGTAGACTGGGGCGACGGCAAGGGTCAGAGTCTGCACAGCCAACCGTTTGCCGGCACTTTTAACGTAAGCCATATATTTGAGAGTGCCGGCGTTTATGTGGTGCTCGTTAAGGCCACGGACAAAAATGGGATGACGGCTTTTTTGCAGCTGGTCGGCCAGGCAAACGGTTCAGTGGCTACCTATACCAATGCTTCGGCAGCGGGTTCTAGCGCGCCCGTGGTTGAATCCAGGGTATTGTGGGCTCCGGCGGCAGCCTGTATCCCTCTGATTTTGTTATCCTTTTGGCTCGGCCGTCGCTACGAGCTATCTGCGCTTCGGCGTCACTTGGAAATGTCAGACGACTAGGGCCCAGGCCTGGAATTTAGCTCGTGCTTTTGCTAAAATAATATAAATATGGTTAAAAAAGTTTTTGTCGGCATGAGCGGCGGTGTGGACTCGTCAGTAACAGCAGCTTTGCTAAAAGAGCAAGGCTATGACGTCACGGGCGTATACATGAAGAACTGGAGTAAAGACCTGCCCGGTCATGTTTGCCCCTGGAAAGAAGACTACCAGGATGCCAAGCGTGTAGCCGTGCAGCTGGGAATCCCCTTTAAGCTGTACGATTTCGAAAACGATTACCGTGACATTGTGGTGGACTACATGATAGAGGAGTACAAAGCAGGACGCACACCTAACCCGGACATCATGTGCAACCAAGAGATCAAGTTCAAGCTTTTCCTGAAAGCCGCCCTGGCTGATGGCGCAGACATGATTGCTACCGGACATTATGCCCGGATTGTCCGTGGGCAAGATGGCCGGGCAGAGCTGCACGCCGGTCTTGACCCGAATAAAGACCAGTCTTACTTCCTGTGCCGCGTTACAGAGGACGCTTTAAGCAAAAGCTTGATGCCGATCGGTGATTTTCACAAGCCCGAGGTGCGGGAGCTGGCGCGCAAGTACGGCCTGGCAACTGCTGAGAAAAAAGACAGCCAGGGGATTTGCTTTGTGGGCAAAGTAGGCATTAAGGACTTTTTGCAGCAATATGTCACTGCTGAACCAGGGAAAATTATAGACCAGCATAACTTAGTCGTTGGCGCACATGACGGCGCGCTGTTTTATACAATCGGCCAAAGGCAGGGCCTGGGCGTCGGCGGCGGTCTGCCGTACTATGTCGTGGGCAAAGACATGAGTAAAAACGAGGTTTACGTCACTACCGACCTGCAGGACAAGCGGCTCTGGAATGACATGTTGGAGCTGACCGGCTTGCATTGGATTAATGAACCGGCCAGTAAAGACGGCAAGTACAAGCTCCGCACCCGCTATCGTGCCGAGCTGCTTGAAGCATTGTGTCTGGATAAGATGGAAAACGGTAATTGGCGGGTCAAACTGAAAGACGAAGTCCGTGCCCTGACAGCCGGCCAGTCCGCTGTGATTTACGAAGACGACCGTGTTGTGGGCAGCGGAATAGTTTTGTAGATCGCGCCCTCTTGGCATAAAGTAGAAACTAGATAATTTAAGGGGGTTATTGATGACGCCGGATGAATATACCAACCAGGAACTTTTTTTGGAAGTTGGCGGAAAGCATCAGCTGTATGTTCAGGATTGGGGCAACCCGGATGCAAAAACTGCGATCATATCCTTTCATGGCGGTCCGGGCAGCGGCTGTAGTAACGGGCATAGAGAAGTATTTAATCCGGCCCAGCACAGGGTAGTATTTTTCGACCAGCGCGGCTGCGGGCGTAGCCTGCCGTATGGCTGTCTGGAAGATAACACCACTGACCATCTCATAGAGGACGTCAATAAAATTGCCGACCATTTAAAGCTCAAGACATTTGCCTTGAGCGGAGGCTCTTGGGGGTCAATGTTACCCTTGGTCTATGCAATAAAGCACCCGGAACGCGTACAGAATATGGTTCTCCACAGTATATTTACCGGCTCAAAATTTGAGTCCGAATGGCTAAATAACGGACAATTTAAGACACACTATCCTGAAGTATGGGACCAGCTTCTAGGGCGCACCCCTAAGGAATATCATTCCGACCCGGCCTCCTACCATTTCGACAAAATCCGAAACGGCAGCGCCATAGAAGTCATCGAATCAGCCTTGGCGGTAGAGGAGATGGAGGGCCGGCTGATGCGTATTGACGATCGCAGCAGGCCGCTGGATTTGGCTACTTTTGATCCGGTTTCGGCTACGATTTTCGCTCACTATGCCAGCCACGACTGGTTTTTGCCTGAAGATTATATCCTCAAGAACGCTCACAAATTGACAATGCCGGTACATATGGTCCACGGCCGTTACGACATGGACTGCCCGCCGATCACAGCTTACGAATTAAACAAAAAGCTGCCGGACAGCACTCTTACTTGGGTGATTTCCGGCCACCGCGCCGAGCACGAGATGATTGTAGTAATGCAGCTATTGTTGCGAGACATCAAGTAGAAGCCGGCAGGGCACTATGGGCATATCCGAGAGCGCCGAAAGTTTGTCCGCTGCCATGGGCAGTGCCAAGCTCGCAAATGAGAGCGCAGCTGTAGTTGAAGGTCTTACTCCTGAAGAGTTTTTTGGGGAGCTTAACCAGTTAGACCTGGCAGTGAGTGGCGGGCTAGTCGAGATTGACTTGCTTGTCCATAAGCTGGCCACATTAGTAATAGACGTAGGAGACAAGGCTATTGAAGCAAGTAATCTTGCAACAGGGCTTAAGGGTAGTTTGCCTGATTTGACGGCTAACATTGGCCAGTGCGAAGAATCTGCCCGGGAGTTGTTGGGCTTGGCCAGGGATGCGTTGGGCGAAGTCCATCCGGCGGGCAGTACACCAAGGAGAATAATCGGCTTGGCGTCATTGGTCTCCCGGCGCGCTTCAGTAATTTCCGAAGCAGAGCCTAGATACAGCGAGCTTGTTAATAGGGCCGCGGAAGGGCACTCCGGAGTAGCTAACAAACTTAGCGGTATGCTTGATCAGGTGGGCACTGTCGTTAATACGCTGTCCGGCCTGTCGGTCTTAGTCGGAGAGGTGTACGGAGAAGATAGCACCGAAATGACCGATCTTGCTTCGATTGTCAACGATAATGCAGGGTCTATAGTGGAGGATACGGAGCGTTTAACTCTGGAGGGTGCCGTTTATATTGATGCCATCGGAATGTAACACCGGACTGTAGAAAGCATGTTATACTGGAAAAGCGAAAGCATTTTATAAAATAAAAACAAAGGAGGGCTTAATTAGCCTCTTCGGTCATCACGATGACAAAAAAGACGAACAGCCAATGGGGGCCGACCAAGGCGCCGGCCAGCAGCCTGTTGATAACAGTGCTGCGGACGCGGGTGTTCCGGCAGCTGGCAGCACGTGGACGGAGCCGACAACGACTCCTTCGGCAGACAGCGGCGCAGTGCCTCCTGCAGCAGGAGAAGGTCCGACCGGCACAGAAGCTGGTATGGGTGCTGGGCCTGACATGAGCGCAGGTGTTGGCGTAGCTCCAGAAGCCGGGGTAGGTACAACTCCTACCGAAACCGGCGGCGCAGCTATGGGCGCAGGCAGCGAAGCCGGCCTTGGTGAAGAAACGCCAGTCGTTCCGCCAGCCCCAACAGCTGAAGAAGGTGGCGCTACAACTCCACCAACTGAAGGAGCAGCTACTCCTCCAGAGGGCCAGGACGCTTCTGGCGGCTCTGACGCTCCAAAAAACTGGTAATTTATTTTACCTAAACAACAAGAAGACTCGTCGCAAGCGGGTCTTTTTGTTGATTCGGTACTTACGCTACCTAGGGCAGTAAGCGCCACTCCCTGATTCAGGCACCTCGGAAGCTCCAAATGTGCTATCAAAGCACGTTTGGAGACCCGCAAGTGCCTGAATCAGGGAGTGGCGCTTACTGCCTTGGCCAGCTGTTCTGACGTTCCCACATCTGTTATAATGGCGATTATGAATGCACAGCAAATCCGCAAAGCCTACCTAGAATATTTCCAAAAACAAGGCCACAAAGTAATTCCCCGGGCGTTGTTGGTGCCGCAAAATGACCCTACTACATTGTTTACCGGCTCAGGCATGCAGCCGATGATACCTTACCTCTTAGGAGAGGAACACCCGGACGGCACGCGCATAACAGACAGTCAAACTTGTATCCGTGCCCAAGATATCGATGAGGTCGGCGACAACCGCCACACAACGTTTTTTGAGATGCTGGGGAACTGGAGTTTAGGTGATTACTTCAAAGCCGAACAGTTACCGTGGATATACGAGTTTTTGCTGGATGTTGTTGGTTTGGATATTAATAAAATATACGCTACATGTTTTATCGGTGACGACCGCTTTGATATACCAAAAGACATGATTAGTGCTGATCTTTTGAAGAAGATTTTTGCCGATCGTGGTATAGACGCCCTGACTGCCGACATGGGCTCCGAAGAAGAAGCCGCTAGGCGTGGTATGAAACCAGGAGAGCGGATTTTCTTCTATGACGGATACAAAAACTGGTGGTGGCGAGGTAAGGGCGTGGCGGAAATGGCGGATGGCGAGCCTGGAGGCCCAAGTAGTGAAATGTTTTATGAGTTTGATTTTGTTGAGCATAACCCAGAATATGGTGAATATTGCCACCCCAACTGTGACTGCGGCCGCTTTGTAGAAATTGGCAACAGCGTTTTCATGGAGTACATCCGCAACGGGGAAGGCTTTGATAGACTACCCAAGCAAAACGTTGACTTTGGAGGCGGATTAGAGAGGCTGGCACAGGCGGCCATCAATAGTGCCGATATGTTCAAGATCAGCATCTTGTGGCCGATTATCGAAAAAATCCAAGATTTAAGCGGCAAAAACTATGACAGTCACACCGAAAGTATGCGCGTGATTGCCGACCACCTTCGTGGCGCGACATTCTTGGCCGTGGATGGCGTAACGCCAAGTAACAAAGAGCAGGGTTACGTTATGCGTCGTCTGATGCGCAGGGCGATTCGGTTTGCGTTTGAGTTGGGCATTGAGCAAGATTTTTGTCAGCAGATCGTGCCGGTCATCGCCGACATGTATCACAACGATTTCCCAGAGGTGGCAGAACGTCGCCAGCAAGTCGTAGATGTTATGGTGCGCGAAGAAAAAATCTTCCGCCAAACCCTGCGGAAAGGCTTACATGAATTCGGCAAACTGACACAGGACACCAAGAAGCTCAACGGCGAAATTATCTTCAAGCTGTATGATACCTACGGTTTCCCGGTTGAACTGAGCATCGAAGAAGCCTACAAGAATGACCTGGAAGTATCCGCACGACTGGCAGCATGAGTTCGACCATCACATGCAAGCCCAGCGTCAGCGCAGTCAAACCGCTGCCAAAGGCACGTTTAAAGGGGGCTTGGCTGACCACAGCGAAATTACAACTAAGTATCACACTGCAACCCATCTGATGTACCGTGCTTTGCGTATGGTTTTGGGCGATCACGTTATCCAGCGCGGCAGTAACATCACTGCTGACCGTCTGCGTTTTGACTTTTCGCAGCCGGAGAAAATGACCCCGGAACAAATTGCCGAAGTCGAAAGAATTGTTAATGAGCAAATCGACAAAGATTGGCCAATGTCCTGGCGCGAAGAAAACACCAAGCAAGCCTTGTCCAACGGCGTAATCGGCGCCTTTGGCGATAAATACGGCGAAATGGTCAAGGTCTACACCGTCGGCGACCCGGACGGCGAAAACTACAGCCGCGAAATCTGCGGCGGCCCCCACGTCGAACACACCGGTGCGCTCAAGGAGGGCGGCAAGCGCTTCAAGATACTCAAAGAAGAATCCTCTTCGGCAGGCGTGCGCCGAATTAAGGCTGTACTACTGTAGTTACAAAAAAGTGATAAATTTCAGGGTTATTTAATTTCGAGGATGTTATAATACAGGTGTACTCCTCACGCAAGAGGTTAGTGGAGGTTGTCTCGTATGAATTGGTGTGTTTGGTCATATGAATGACAGACAAAACATAGCGGCTGTATTGGAACAAAAACAACAGCCGGTAAAAGCAATTTACATTGCATCGTATATCCCGCGAAAGTGCGGTATAGCTACGTTTACCAAAGACCTAACTACGGCAATCAATAACCTCAACCCTTATGCCTTGGCTGAAATTGTCGCTATTAACGACAGAGACCAGAATCATCCTTTCCCCTGGGAAGTAAAGCTGCGTATGGGACAGCACACAGCGTCAGACTACAGCCTGGCGGCCCATTATATAAACCAATCCGGCGCCGATATCGTAAACCTACAGCACGAGTTCGGTTTGTTCGGTGGCGTTGACGGCGACTACCTGCTGCCGTTGCTGGATAGCATAGACAAGCCCTTGGTGACCACCTTCCACTCTATTCTGCCTGAGCCGGACAAACACAAAGAATATATCATGCGCCGTATAATAGAACGATCCAATGCCGTAGTAGCTATGAGTGAAAGCTCACTGAAAACCCTGCAGGATATCTATGACTGCCCGGCTGACAAGGCCGTTTTAATATATCACGGCGTTCCGGACTTTACCTTCAACGACATTGCCCGTCACAAGAAACGGCTGCGCGTTACGGCCGAACCGATGATTTTGGCAGCCGGACTGCTTGGGCCGGGCAAAGGTTTGGAATATGTCATAGACGCCATGCCGGAGATTGTTGAGGCAGTACCCAAGGCCAAGCTTTATATCGTGGGCCAGACCCATCCGCACATTTTGCTGGACAGCGGCGAAAAATACCGCGACAGTCTCAAGGAGCGAATTAAAAAACTGCGTGTTACGCGCTCGATAGTTTTTGTTAATAAATACCTAAGCAACGAAGCTCTCAGGCGCTATTATTTGGCCGCCGATTTCTTTGTAACAGCCTACCCCAACTTGCAGCAGCCCGCTTCTGGCACACTGGCGTATGCTCTTGGTGCGGGCAAGGTTTGTATATCCACGCCGTATCATTACGCCCGCGAAGCATTGGGTGACGGGTCAGGCTTGTTAATTGAACCTTATAACAGTAGGGCCATTGCGGAAGCTGTGGTTTCTACAGCCGGGGATCAGAAAAAAACCTTAACCTTACGAAAGCGAGCCTATGACAAAGGTCGGCAGATGACCTGGCCAAGTGTTGGCCTTAGTTACTTGAGTTTATTCCGTCAGCTTATACAACAAAAGGAGGGGTGATGCATAAATTGACGTACTTGCGCTGGTTGACTGATGATTTTGGAATCTGGCAGCATACAAACGGGGATGAGATATACCGGGAAATGGGCTATGCTCTGGATGATTCCTCGCGCGCCCTGATAGTGTTCATGCAGTGCGGTGATGATAAAAAGGCCAAAGTCTGCCTGGACTATTTGCAAAAATCGCAAACTCCAAAGGGCTTTGTGGGTTTCTTTGACGGTGAACGCCAGCCATTGTCTGACACAAGCTCAGACGATGCTTACGCCCTGGCAATCTGGGCGCTGGCCGAAGCTGTCAAACATAAGTTCCATAGTAAGCAGGCCACTGCAATACTGGAAAAAACTAACGACAAGGCCCTTATCGAAAAGGGCTATTTACGTACATTGGCATATTTACTTTTGGCTTATAGCGCGCTTAAAGACAAAAAACGTGCTCAGCCGATCGCCGATGCGATCATGAAGCGGTTCGATAAGAATATCGGTTGGTACGAAGACCGGTTTACTTACGCCAACGCGGCCATACCATTGGCGCTACTGCGCTATAGGCAGGCCTTTAAGATTAAGGACAAGCAATTCGACGAAGCGTTACGCCAATCCATTGATGTGCTGGAAGACCATTGCCGCATCGGAGTCATCCCGGCGCCTATTGGCAATCGCATCTGGCAAAAAGTCGGTGCTATCGAGCGTGACGTGTATGGCCAGCAGCCCATTGATCCCGGCTTTATGGTGCTGATGTTTGTTGAGGCTTACTATGCTTACGGCGATGAAAATTACAAAAACAACGCAAAAGACTGGCTTGAATGGTTCCATGGATATAATATCTATAAAGCCAGTCTTATAGATGCCCGCAACGCTTGCGCAGACGGGCTCTATGCATCACCTCGCGGAGTATGCAAAAATAAGGGCGCAGAATCAACCATCATGTATTTGTTAGCCCTAAATGCCTATGAGCTAATGGCTAGCCAAAATCAAAAAGGAGCAAAGAAGAGTGAAAAGCACAAGCCAGTGGAACGACGAAGTATGGACTGAACGGTACGGGCATATCTGTCCTCCCAAGAAGGGCGAGATCGTTCATATTGACGGTCTGTCAGGGATGGACACTTACAACCCGGCCTTATATGAGTTCAATACCACAAAAATACTGGCATTCCGTACCGAGAAGCGAAACAGCAGCTCAGATATGCCGTCTCAGTATCATCCGACCATCAATTTCGCCCGGCCTCATGCCGGAGGCTGGAAGCTTGACCCGCATATCGAACACTTCGACATGATGGAAGACCCCTTCTTTATTTATATCGAAGAAAAGGGTACCCAAAAGGTAATATTCGGCGGCGTCAGAGTGCGCCACATACACGATGAGCTTATCCCGCAGACCGAATTCTATAAGGGTGATACGCTTGAGGACCTTGAGTATATTTCGTTTGGTGTGATCCATAAAATGAAAGACGTCAGAATACTGCAACTGCCGGATGGGCGCTTCCTGCTCTGCCGACGCCCTCGGGGGGATAAGTACGAACGCGGGCGCATAGTGCTGCACATCATTGATTCACTGGATGTGTTGCCGGATATCGATAAGCTCAAGCTGCCGGTAATTGCCGTTCTGGACAGCGGGCAAAACGCCCTGGACTGGGTCGGTGTGAACGAGGCCCGTATGCTCAAAGACAGCCGCGGTCATGCCTGGGTGGGTCTGCTCGGCCATGTAGCTCTTGAGGATCACGAAGGCAATGTCCATTACGCAGCCTGCACCTACAAGATTAGTTTAGAGGCGTTGCTGGACAAAAAGGTACATAAAATATTACCGCAAATAATCGCAACCCGCGCTTGCTTCCAGGCCGGCCCCTGCAAGACTGAGAAAATTCGCGACGTAATTTTCCCCGGCCATTTGGAACATGTCAAGGATTACACCTACCGCCTGTGGGCCGGATTATCTGATACCCGGATAGGCACGCTGGAGATTGAAGACCCGTTCAAGTTGCGCAATATCGAGCAGTAAGGTCGGAAAGGTCGGTCGTTTCCGTTTCTGCACTCAGATGAGCAACTACGCAGGGGATACTGCCAGCTTCCTGTAGCTTAGTATAAGCAGTGTATTCGGCTACACGCTGTTCTAGCCTGCTGTCAGGCAGGCACAATAGTCTAAAATCTATAGACATGTTGGAAAATTCTTGCCCGAGGCCCTGCTCGTGGTGCTTCCCGAATAATAAAACAAGCTTTTGTCTGGGCTCCCCGGCATGGCGGGACTGATTGGCGGCGTGCATGTGCTGCAGCCCCCAGCGGGTTACGGCCATGCTGGCTGAGCGTTCCCTTAACGTATTGACTCGGTTGAACTGCGTTCTGTCTACGTGAGGATTATTCAGTAGCTCCTGAACGACATCTTCCCCATTGTTCGCCGTTAAGTCCGCTCGCCGCTCATCGGCATTGCGGTCGGCGGCGATTACGCTGATTCCTTTTAGTACTGCCAGGGTAGCAGCATAACCCCAAACAGTAAGTTTGTAATTACGCCGGTAGCCCTCAAGCTCTGCGATAGTTGCCGCAATGATTTCACCGAAAAGTGTTTTGTCTCTCGCGTTAGATTCTTGGCAGGCCAGCTTGCCTAGTCTCGTGATGGCCGGCTCATAAACCTGCTCCTGGTAGCCGTAGTTCTCTATGAATAACGTGTCGTCTGGCGTCATGCTTCGTATAACATCCGCCGCGGCCGAGTACTCGGCTTGAGTAGGGGTCATTACCGGATCGTTTGTATCATTCGGCCCTGAGCCTACGACACCGTGCGCACCGGTTACTAGACAGAGATCGTAGTGACGGTTGAATTCTGAGGCCTGATCGGCAGTGAGTGGTCCGGTCTCTGAGGTAAGAGGCATATTTATTTATTATAACATTAATTCATACGTTAGTCTAACGGGGTATCCACAACCCTTTGCGCCGTTGGTCTGCATGCTATAATAAAAGCTGATTATGCTTGATAAGTTCAAAAGTTCGTTTCACGGTTTTGCCGGTAAAGTTTCTGACAAGGCTTCGGAGGTCAACTCTAAGATGGCCAAAAAGGATAACGCCGGACCGGAGGACCAGTACATAGTCGGTCTTGATGTGGGCACCGAGTTTGTTAAGGCTCTGATCGGCAGAGTCAACGGCGAGGGGCTGGATATTATCGGTGTCGGCCGCCAGCACCAAGGGCTGAGCGACATGCAGGCAGGGGCGATCGCCGATATAGCCGCGGTTGTGCAAAATTGCGACAAGGCCTTGGCTCAGGCAGAGCAGCAGGCTGGCATCAGTGTGCGTACGGCCGTAATCGGGATTGCCGGCGAACTGGTAAAGGGCACGACTACGACTGTGCGCGTAGCGCGTAAGGACGCGGCTAAAACGCTCGATCTGAACGAGATGGAGCGTATTATCAAGCTGGTTCAGGGCCGGGCTGAGATTAAGGCCAAACAGCAGCTGGGCTGGGAATTGGGCGGCAAGGAAGTCGAAGTCCGCTTGGTGAACAGCGCTTTGGTTGGAATTGAAATTGACGGCTACAAAGTAACCAGCCCGATCGGTTTCCAGGGGAAAGAAGTAGTCGTACAACTTTATACGGCTTTTGCGCCGCTCATACATATCGGTGCGCTGGAGCGCACTGCCCAGCAACTGGACCTGGACCTTTTGGCGGTCGCTGCCGAGCCTTTTGCTGTAGCTCGTTCTGTGATCGGCGATGACACTTCTGCCAGTATGAACGCCATCTTGATGGACGTTGGCGGCGGCACGACCGATATAGCGGTCATCACCGACGGCGGAGTTCAGGGCACTAAGATGTTCGGCATTGGCGGGCGGGCTTACACCCGCGCCGTGGAGCGTGAGCTTAATGTCGAATTCAGTCAAGCCGAAGACCTGAAAATCGGCCTTAGCACCGGTGAAATAGCACAGAATAAAACAGCCGCTGTCGAGGGTGCGCTAAAGAAAACCCTCGACGTCTGGATCAACGGCGTTGAGTTTGCTCTGGCAGAATTCGACAAGCTGGATAATTTGCCGAACAAGTTGCTGCTTTGCGGCGGCGGCTCCAGCCTCGACATGTTGATGGAGCGTTTGGAGAGCGGCAATTGGTATTCTGAACTGCCGTTTACCCGCAAGCCGAACGTGCAGCACATCCACCCGGACCAAGTCGTGGGCATTGTTGATAAAACCGGCAGTGTAACTGACCATACCTTTATTACGGCCATGGGCTTGCTGCGCGTCGGCCTGGATACTCTCCAGTTTTCAACCACGCCGGACAAGGGCGGATCTCTTCGTGAAAAAGTAGACAAGGCATTACGAATATGAGCGAAAAAGCGGGGACGAATATCAACAAAGACGTTATTTATATTGACGTTGACGATGAAATAACTACCATCATCGATAAAGTGCGAGGCAGCAGTTCAAAGATCGTTGCCGTGGTTTTACCGAAACGAGCCACAGTCCTACAGAGTATCGTCAACATGAAATTACTGAAACGCAGCTCCGACGAAGCCAAGAAAAACATGGTTTTGATAACTTCCGAAGTGGGTTTGATGCCTTTAGCCGGAAGCGCCGGCGTGCATGTGGCCAAAAGCCTGCAATCGAAGCCCGAAATACCCGAAGCGGCCGGTGGGGGCGCGCAGCCCGAAGACCTGAACGAGGACGCGGCGACTCTTGAGGATATTGCAGATGAGAAACCATTGGACAAAACAAAACCGGTCGGCGATCTGGCCGGTGCGTCCGATCCGGATGAAACTATTAACTTCGACAACGACCAGCCGGGCTATGGCGGCAACCCGGCAGGCGGCAAGGGCAAGGATAAAGATAAGGGCAAGGGTAGCGGCAAGAAGTTCCAGATCCCGAATTTCAGCCGTTTCCGGCTGATTCTGATACTTGGAGTTGTCGGCATTGCCGTTCTGGCAATAGTAATTGTTTTGTGTGCTTCAGTACTGCCCAAGGCTACTATCAGCATCAAAACAGACAGCACGGCTATCACCAGCAGTACGGTTATTTCACTAAGAACCGCCAGCTCGACCCAGTTGGACGTCAAAGACGCCATCGTACCGGCCAAATCCCAGCAAACCCAAAAGACCTTAACCCAGCAAACGGACGCCACGGGTCAGCAGAACGACGGCGAAAAAGCCACTGGCACAGTGACGGTTAAGAACTGTACAGATTCGGCTGTTACTATTCCGCAGGGTACCGGCGTAGTTTCTAACGGCAATACTTATATCACTAAGAGCGCCATCGTATTAAGCTCTGGCAACTACGACTCGCAGAACAAGTGCAAAGACAACGGCGCCCACATTGGAACGGCCAACGTAGTCGCCCAGCAGGCCGGCGCTAAGTACAACACCGGTTCCAACAGTAATTACACGGTTGTCAGCTTCAGCGGTTTGACCGCTTCGGGAACTGATATGACCGGCGGAACAGACAAAATAACCAAGATTGTTACCCAGTCGGATATCGACGCTGCCACGCAGAAAATCGCCGCACAAGACACCACCGCAGTCAAAAAAGAACTAAAGACCTCCCTGAACAACAGTAACTACATGCCTATTGAGGCTACATTTGCAGCAGCGACTCCGCAGACAAAAAGTAGCGTTAATGCCGGCGATAAGGCCGACAACGTGACAGTAACCCAGACTATAACTTACAGTATGCTGGGCGCTAAGGAGGCTGATCTGAAGAAAATAATCGACAATGATATCAGCAGTAATATCGACACCAAGAAGCAAAATATCTCGGACTATGGTTTAAGCAATGCCGTATTCGGCCTGCAAAGCCAACCGGCCGAAGGCGCTGACGTAACTATGCAGACCACTGTCGTAGCCGGACCTGACCTTAAGGTTGAGGATATCAAGAAGCAGGTGGCAGGCAAAAAGGCCGGAGCAGCCAAAGAGCTTATCAAACAAAACCCCGGCGTGACAGACGTAACTGTTAATTACAGTCCTTTCTGGGTCAGCTCAATTCCAAAGAAGACCAGCAAAATTATCGTAACCATAGAAAAGCCGCAGAAAACAATTCAAAGCAGTAGTTCTGATGCAAACGTTAACTGATAGCGAGACCATTTTGGCATTGGATGTTGGCGAACGGCGTATAGGCGTGGCTGCCGCGAATAATATCGCGCGTCTGCCAAGTCCGCTGACGACTCTGGACCACGGCCCGCAAACCATCAAAGACATCCAGCAGCTAGTTGAGGCGCAAAAAGCCGGCGCTTTGGTTGTCGGCCTCCCCCGCGGCTTAAACGGTCAGCATACGATGCAGACAGTGGCCGTAGAGCAATTTGTTGCCGAATTACGTAAAATACTAACAGTACCTTTGTATTGGCAAGATGAGGCACTAACGTCACGCAAGGCCGAAGCAGAGCTGGAAGCCCGCGGCAAGCCCTATAATAAAGGTGACGTTGACGCCTTGAGCGCCACCTATATTTTGGAAGACTTTTTACGGGACAGCCCTGTGAAGGAGGATAGCTTATGAAGTATACATCCCGGCCACCAAAGCGCCGGCTAGTAAAGAGGCTGGTAATAATCGCGATTGCCGCAGCGCTGGTTTTGGTCGGTTCTACAATTGCCGTAAGGCGTATATATTTCAATAACCTTGAACCGGTGAGCCGTATAAGCCAAGGGGTCAAACTGGTGACGATTGAGCAAGGCATGACAGTGGACCAGATAGCTAATGCGCTGAAAGACGCCGGCTTGATACGCAGCACCTGGGCTTTCCGTCTGTATGTCAGCAGTAAAGAAGTACGCGATTCGCTGGAAGCGGGAACCTATTCTTTCGAAGTTACACAAAGTACTCCTGAGATAGTGTCGCAATTGTCGCACGGAAAAATCGCTACAGACCTGGTGACTATAATTCCGGGCCAACGGCTGGATCAGATAAAAGCGTCTTTGCTGAACTATGGGTTTAGCAGTTCTGACGTCGAAAAAGCCCTGGACCCGGCAACCTACGCCGGAAATCCGGCATTAGTAGACAAGCCGGCAGGCGCCAGCCTGGAAGGTTACATTTACCCGGAGTCATACCAAAAAACATCCTCCACCAAACCGCAGCAAATTGTCCATTCTTCGCTGAAAGAAATGGGCGACAGGCTAACGCCGGATTTGCGCGCCGCATTTTCGGCGCAGGGGCTGAGCACCTACCAGGGGATTATTTTGGCTTCGCTCGTTGAACAAGAAGTTGCAAAGCAGACAGAAAGAGCGCAGGCCGCCCAGGTGTTTATTAAGCGTTTGCGTATCGACATGCCTCTTGGTTCAGATGCTTCTACGATTTACGGATCGTTGCTGGCCGGACAGGGGAGATCGTTGACCTATGATTTCCCGTACAACACGTTGCTGCATAAGGGGTTGCCGCCGACGCCGATAAGCAATGTCAGCGAAAGCTCACTCCAAGCCGTAGCCCATCCGGCAAACACCGACTACCTGTATTTTGTCACCGGCGATGACGGTACAACGCACTTTACGCGGACCCTTGAAGAGCACGAGGCAGCTGCCCTCAAGTACTGCCACAAACTTTGCGGCCGGTAAGCCCGCTCGTGCAATCATTGTAATAGTCAAGACTTTGCATATGGTATACTTATGCTTGTATATCAGGGTGTTTACTCCGTGTAAATGCCTGATATGTTTGGAGATAGGCTATTAGTAAAATCACACAAGCAGCTAAAGATCGCCTGCAAGCCGGGCAACCGGTTGCAATATGGATGCGTTTGAACAGGCGGGTTGTTAAGATCGCTGCAAACAGGCGCAGCTTTTCCATCTTTTTGACCCTGCTTAATGTTGTGTTGCTTGGAATTATCGGGTTGGCGACCATGAATGGTGCCCGCGTAGACAAGGTTCTGAATCAGGATTCTGCCCAATCAGCAAAGAATACCGCCGTCAGCCAGCCTCTGGACCAATCGTCTTCGGCTGATATCGCTGTGAACGCTGCCAGAATTGTCAATTTGCCGGAAACACCCGGTGTGGTTAACCAGGCGCAGAGCGTGAAAGCGGAGCAGACCGTAGCTCCGGCAGACACGACTGTCATAGCAAAACCCCAGGCGGTGGCCACGACTTTTGCCAGCGCCAAAGATATTAAATCGTATACCGTGCAAGCCGGCGAATCGGTATCGAGCATAGCCGCTAAGTTCAATGTGACTTCCGACAGCATTATGTGGTCAAATAACCTGAGCGGCAACACCGTTTCTGAAGGCACAAAGCTTTGGATACCGCCCATGAACGGAATTGTGTACTCAGTGCAGGCTAACGACACTGTTGACAGCATCGCCAGCAAGTATCTGGCCAACAAGGATCAGATAATCGCGGTCAACGACATCGAACTTACCGGATTGAAGCCCGGCGAAATAATTTTGATCCCCAACGGACAACGCCAGGTCGTGCCGACTATAGTTTCCGTCAGCAGCGCAACCTCGGCCATCTATGGCTCTTATAACGGCTATGACTACGGTTTCTGTACCTGGTATGCCGCTAACCGCCGCGCCCAGATTGGCCGCCCTGTGCCGTCCAATCTGGGGAACGCCAACACCTGGGCAATCCTGGCTGCCGGCTATGGAATACCAACCGGCGCATCGCCTCAGGTTGGAGCAGTAGCTGTGAAACACAGCGGTGCTCCGGGCCACGTTGCCATCGTGGAATCAGTAAACGCCGACGGCAGCTTCTGGATTTCGGAAATGAACTCTTTCGGCCAGCGTTCGATGACAAATTCCACGCCCGTGGGCGGCTGGGGAGTGGTTGACTGGAAGCTAATCCCGGCCAGTCTGACAAGTTCGTATACGTTTGTCTACTAATAAAGGTATACTTAAAGTGTGAACTTCATAGATAAAGCTACAATCCTAGTAAAAGCAGGCGATGGCGGCGATGGCAACGTCAGCTTCCGGCATGAAAAATTCGTTGACAAGGGCGGCCCAGACGGCGGTGACGGCGGTGACGGCGGCAGTGTAATCCTGGCAGCCAGCCGTAACCAGAATACTCTGGCCAGCTTCCGTTTCCAGAAAGAGCTGACCGCTACCCCAGGCGGGGCTGGTGGCAAGTCAAACAAGCACGGCCGGAACGGGCGTGATTTGGTGGTGCAGGTGCCCGTAGGGACTGTCGCTACCGATGAACACGGAGTAATAATTGCCGACTTGCCGACAGACGGCGCTACGGCAGTAATTGCCAAAGGCGGCGGTGGGGGGTTCGGCAACGCTCACTTTATCAGCTCGACCCGTCAGGCGCCGCGCGTTGCAGAAAAAGGCGAGGCTGGCGAACAGCGTAGTGTTCAGCTCGAATTGAAAATAATCGCCGATGTCGGCCTGGTCGGCCTGCCCAATGCTGGTAAATCTACATTATTGAGCGTCATCAGCAACGCCCGGCCGGAGATCGCGGATTATCCGTTTACCACGCTTGTACCGAACCTCGGTGTTGCCGATATTGACGGCCAGGCCAGCCTATTGTTTGCCGATATCCCCGGACTTATCGAAGGAGCTGCCGAGGGCAAGGGGCTTGGCGACGAGTTTTTGCGCCACGTAGAGCGCACAGCCGTTCTGGTGCACCTTATTGATGCCTACCAGGAAGACGTAGCCGAAGCTTACAAGACAATCCAGGACGAGCTTAAAGCGTATAAAATAGACTTGTCTGCCCGCCCGCAAGTAGTGGCCCTGACAAAAATCGAGGGGCTGGACGCAGATATCGTCAAAGACCAGTTGAGCAAGCTCAAGAAAGTCGTGCCAAAGGATGTTGTTCTGACGTCCATATCGGCTCAGTCCAAGCAGGGCGTTATTGAACTATTGCGTGCAGTAGGTAAATTAGTTGCCACGGAGCGGTCGCACGAGCGCGCCGCCGAAGCTGTAGCCGAAGCACCGGCTGTGCCGGTTTTGACCCTGGAGGACCAAGACGCTGCCTGGGAAGTCACTAAAGAGGAAGACGCCTTTCTGGTGCGCGGCGCAAAGATCGAACGTTTTGCCGCCCGTACCAATTTTGCCAGCCCGGCCGGAGTCGAGCGCCTACGTGACATTATGCAAAAACAAGGCATCATGCACGAGCTGGTCCGCCAAGGGGTTAGCCCCGGTAATTCAATCCGCATCGGCAGAAAGGGCGAGATAACCTACTAGCCGGAAAGGGTTTGCTATGGCTGCCAGTTTTTTCTTTTACGACCTCGAGACAAGCGGTTTTAACCCGCGTTCTCAGCGCATCATGCAGTTTGCCGGCCAGCGGACTGACCTTGACCTTAACCCGATGGGCGAGCCGGTTAATATCCTGATATCTTTGGCTCCGGATTGCTTGCCGGACGTTGACGCGGTTTTTATCACCGGCATTACTCCTCAGCAGACGCTGGCGGACGGTGTGACCGAGGCCGAGTTTTTGAGGACGTTTGCCGAGAGTATCGCAGTGCCGGGAACGATATTCTTGGGCTATAATACAATCCGTTTTGACGATGAATTTATGCGGTTTCTGCTCTACCGCAATTTTTATGATCCTTATGAGTGGCAATGGCAGGATGGGCGTTCGCGTTGGGATTTGCTTGACGTGGTGCGTATGACCCGGGCTTTGCGCCCGGATAGCATCCAATGGCCGTTTGATATCCACGGCAAGCCGACCAACCGTCTGGAGCTATTGGCAGCGTTAAATAAATTAGAGCATGAACACGCTCATGACGCCCTGAGCGACGTCATGGCTACAATCAGCGTAGCGCGCCTGATACGTGAAAAGCAGCCGAAGCTTTTTGACTATCTGCTTGGGATGCGCGACAAGAAGAAAATAGCCGGTTTCGTGGAGAAAGGCGACCCGTTTGTCTATGCCAGCGGCCGCTACCCGTCGGAGTATGAAAAAACGACAGTGGTTTCCATGGTCTGCCCTCATCCCGAGAGGCAGGGCTGCGCCATGGTCTATGATTTGCGCAAAGACCCCGGCGACTGGACTAGCAAAACCCCGGAACAGCTGGCAGAAGCCATGCGCTGGAAAAAAGACAGTGACGAGCCGCGCCTGCCGGTTAAAAAAATGCAGTATAACCGTTGCCCGGCCATAGCGCCATTGAGCGTGCTTGATTCTGCCAGTAAAGAACGCCTGCAAATTGACATGAGTGTAATTAATAAACATAAAGCCGCCCTTGATGTCTCGCCGGACTTTGCCGACAAGCTTTGCCAGGCCTTAAATATTCTGGAAAAAAGAGAGCAGGTGGGCATGGTCAGTACTATGCAGGATGTTGATGCGGCAATATATGACGGGTTTTTCGGGACTGCCGACAGGCATGCCATGAGCGTCGTGCGTGCCGCAGCTCCTGAAGAGCTAGGCGCCCTTAATCTCAAGTTTGAAGATCATCGCCTTGAGGCTTTACTGCCCTTGTATAAAGCCCGCAACTATCCGAAGCTCCTGACCGGCGAAGAAAGAGAGACGTGGGATAAATTCTGCTACGAACGCTTGATGTCCGGCGGCCAGCAAAGTAAACTGGCCAAGTATTTTACCCGGCTACAGGACGTGCTGGCAAAGGGCGGACTCACCAGTCATCAGCAATATCTTGTCGAGGAGTTACGGCTTTACGCCGAAAGTATAGTCCCCGGCCAGTGATGCTGGTTTAACTGAAGCGGCCACAGCCCGATAGCACCCAGATATTCGCAGACCATTTGTTCGATAAAAATATGCTCGGCAGGCGGCAGAGAACACGGCCCAAGCGGTATGCTGCACTCCGCTCTACGGCCCCGCCTGTATAGGGTCACGCTCTCCATCATTGGCATTATCCTCTGATATGGATGTGACCTGGTTGTCAGCTCGCCGAACCTGTTGCGCCCAGATCTTGTGTTGTTGGCAGTGAACACCTTGGCAACAAAACGGCTTTGCCCAATAACGAATCCTTTGGTTGGGTCGACTATAGGTTTTTCTAGAAGTTGCATCCTAATCGTGCCACTACTGTAAGGGTCGTCGATTTCTTCAATAGGAGGCTCATCAGGCCCCCGCAAGATGTCCGGCGTACCGTCAAGGGCGATGCCGACATCTTCATATAACCGTTGCCTTCTTATAAGCTCCGCGATTATTTCCTGGTCAACGCCGTTGCGCTTTACAAGCTGGCTCATATCTGCCGGCATAGCCGGTGCTTGTGGAATCTCTAATGTCGTCATGCCCATCCCCTTATAAGAAGTAAAAACTTATTTTACACTTTTTTGTTTGTATCGCAAACAGAACAGGGAAAAGTCGGCTTTTTTATTGTTGCCGAATTGGAGTACAATTTAATTTATATAGATAAGCATTAAGCCCTGGAGGGAGCATGAATAAAATCAAAAAAATTGCGCTGGCGACTGTGCTTTTTGCCGCGCCGGTTATCTTGTGCCTGGGTGTTGCCAGCGCACAGAGCTTTAAGCGGGTCGTTGAACAGGGTGAGGTGATCAACAGCTCGGTGTATGCCGCAGGCAACCGCGTTGAGATCAACGGTACTGTCAACGGCGACGTCTATTGCGCAGGCTCTGACATAACCATTGAGGGTACGATTAACGGTGACGTTATTTGTGCCGGTCAGGACGTGACTATCGGCGGCAAGGTCAACGGTGACATCCGGGTTGCCGGTATGAATGTCACGATCTCGGCAGTTAATGCCCGCGCCATTTCTGCTGCCGCCCAGAATTTGGTACTGGAAAACGGTGCCAAGATCTCCCAGGACGCGACATTGTTCGGTATGACCCTGAATCTCAAGGGTTCAATCGGCCGGGACGTTACTGCCGCCGGCCAGAAAATGACAGTCAGCGGCTTTATCGGCCGGGACGTAAAGAGCGAAGTAGAGACGCTGATAGTCAAAAGTGGCAGCATAGTCGGCGGAACCTTTAACTACACCAGCGACACACAGGCGGATGTTTCCCCGGACGCAAAGATTGTCGGCGGTATGCACCAAACCGTACCGGAGCACAAAGAGTCCAAGAGCAGTGTTTGGGGCTTCAACTGGATGTTCTACCTGTATGTATTAGCAGCCTTGACCCTGTTGTCGCTTATAACTGTCTTGATTGTTCCCAAAGCAGTTGAGACAGCAGCAGGCGTAGCCACCAAGCGCTGGGGTATGTCAATCTTGGCCGGCTTCCTGAGCGGCATCGTAATTCCCATAGCGATGCTTCTGGCCGGGCTGACATTTATCGGTCTGCCACTTGTGTTCGTAACGCTTCTTTTGTGGGGTATTTTGGCTGCTGTCAGCGCACCTGTCGTGGCATTTATGCTCGGGCGCCTGGTTCTGCGTAAAAAGGCCACGAATGCTATTGGCGTAGTTGTGCTTGGAAGTCTGATCGCCGTCACGGCTTATTTCCTACCGTTCATCGGTTTCCTGCTGCTGCTGGTTTCGTACTGGCTTGGCACCGGTGCTACTATCCTTGCTGTCAAAAAATATCTTCCTTCTCCGAACTACAAGCTGAAATAGATTGTTGCTTGCTGGCTGCCCCTGTTGACTTTTACCTGCTATCAGGTAAGCTGGATAGGAAAGAGAATACTCCTATGTTACTCAATAAGCGTGTTACAACTTGGTCTAGTTTCGCCCGGTAATCGGCCTTCTTCAGCCGATATCTAAAATAACAGGGGTTACTATGATTAAGAGACTAGATTTATTGATTGCATTATATGTTTTTGGCGTAGCGGTGGCTGAACTGATGGGCGCAAAAACTTTTCCGCTCATCCAGGTCAGCTGGCTGCATCTTAACTGCAGCGTAGCGATTTTCGTGATGCCGCTGCTGTTCTCGATAACAGATATAATAGTAGAGGTTTATGGGCGCAAACGAGCCCGCAGTATGGTGTTTTCCGGGCTGATAATCGTTTGTTTGATCATGCTCTTCGGTATGCTCGCCACTCATTTGCCGTCCTTGGCACGTTTTGCCTCCAAGGAACCGGCATATGATGCCATTTTCGGCGCATCGGTGCGGATTGCCGCCGCCAGCCTGGCTGCATTTGCAGCCTCAGAGCTTTTGGATATCCTGGTGTTCAGCAAGCTGCGCCAGCGTTTGCACGGACGGGCATTATGGCTGCGCAACAACTTGTCGAACTTTATCTCCCAGTTCGTGGATTCGGCTGTCTTTTTGACACTGGCCTTCTACGCCTTTAATTTATCGTTTGGCAGCAACTTCAGCTTTATTGTCGGCTTGCTGATACCGTACTGGCTCTTAAAATGTGCGTTTTCGACTTTTGCAACGCCTTTTGTATATCTTGGGGTTCGGTGGCTGCGTGACAAAAAAGAGTTTGTGGGTTCTGGCGCCACAGAAAGCGTAGCGGCATGAAAGCCAGCGCTATTCGCACCAAAAAAGTAACAAGCGGTTCATGTACTATAAGCCAGCTTCTGGACGATTTCTTGAGCGAAATGCCGGAGCGCGGCGTGCTGGTGGTTGCATCTAAAATTGTATCTTTGTGTGAAGGAGCAACCGTACCCAAGGAAGGCACTGACCCGTATAAGCTAGTCCAGGACGAATCCGAGTGGTATATGCCTGACGCCAAAGAGCAGCATGGGTATATTTCTACCATAGCGCATAATATTCTAACGCCCAATTCGGGCATAGACGAATCCAATGCCGACGGGCGTTATGTGCTTTGGCCGGCGTGCCCGCAGCGCAGTGCCAACCAGATCCGCAGATACTTGGTAGATCGTTTTGGACTGCGCGAAGTAGCGGTAATTATCGCAGACAGCAGCTTTGTGCCGTTGCGCTGGGGATCTATGGGGTTTGCTTTGGCCTATAGCGGCATAGAGCCGTTGCGGCGTTATTATGACGATCTGGACCTGTTTGGTCGCCCCCTATTGCTCAGCCGTACGAATGTTGTGGATTGTCTGGCTACGACGGCCACGTTTTTGATGGGCGAGGGCGCCGAGCAAACGCCGTTGGCTGTTATCGAAGACATACCAAACGTGGTTTTTTTGCAGCGCGACCCCACCCCGCAAGAAATAGCCGCCCGTCATACGCCGCCCGAAGAGGATTCGTTCGGGCCAATATTGACTTCCGTGGACTGGGAGCGCGGCGGGTTACTGCCTGCGCGGCTCAGTAGACCTTGATTACGTTTGCGTACAGCGTGCTAGCCAGTGCTAAATGGCTGCGAGGAGGAAGGTCTTAGCGGTGTGGTCCCGGCCGGTATGATCTTGACTTTTGTTGTAAATTTGTTTAAATTATTTAATAATATTTAAGATAAATTTAATTTGAGCCTGGAGTGAACAAAACGTGTCAGAGAGTATCGGTCTTAACGCCGGGGCTATCATTGATGCTATGAGCAACTTGCCTGTTGAGAGTTTGGCTGCTGCCGGTGAGCAGCTCTCTACCTGTCAGCAGAGACTAACTGAAGTTTCTACCGGGGCAGCCGACCTAGACGCTATCGCCGGTACGTTGGCCGAATCTGCCAAGAAGCTTGATATTGGGCAGCATCTGTTAGCTTCCGTCCGGGATAATCTTTCGAGCTATTTAGTTAGAATAGGCTACGATCCGCAATCTATGGCAGAGGTTCAGGGCCTAACAGCTGATCTGCCAGGCGACGCAGAGCAAAAAACCAGCTCCTCATATGGCGGCACTACAGATCCCGCCTTGCATAGTCATGGCAGGTTTCGGTATATGGTACATGCCATTAACCCTGCGGCTCTCACCGGCGTAGCTATCATCCAAAATACAAGCCGGGAGATGGGAGTAGAGTACGACCCGGAATGGGGCGATCAAAGCGTCCAGGCTTTTGACCGACCGGAGCGGATGCACGAGCGCGTCTCTGTCAGCATGTCGCTGATTGACCAAGACCACACAGACACCTGGGGTGATGGCGGCTTGATCATGGACGTCCCGGCGGGAAATGTGGTTATTACTTCGCCGCAAGATGCCGGCGTAGACAACAGGAACCGCCCGGAATTACTGGCAGCTAAATCTAAGACTGCGCCCATGACAGGCGACAAACTGCTGGCCGGCAGCGAGGAGCACTCGTATAACGAAGTGGTGGCATTGGGCACACATGAAGAGCAGCAGGTCAGGACAGTTGGTTTCTTCATTAAGGTTACAGAGTGGCTAAGGCCGTATGATGCGGCGCTCGCAGAGCGTTTGCGTCTGCACGCCGAACGGCTCGGGCTGCCGTTGATAGAAATCATAAAGCCGACTCCGTTTAGGGAGCGTGCGGCAGAAAAAAATTCCGATACCAGTTCTTCGGTGCACTTCGGGGGCTGGCGTTTTAACTTGTATTATGGCGAGACCTCGGGCATGGGCGCTATTAATGAGCTAATGCGCATCAGGTTTCCCTCGCCCCAGCGTGTTGGCGGCGCTCTGGATTACGGCGTACGCCACGGAGTTTTGACCCGCGATCAGGCAGAGCGTGTCGGCCAAGCATACGAGGCGCGAATAGAGGAACGGCGTACGCCCAAGCCGGTATACGGAGATGACGGCAGATTAATACATGTTAAGTGCACGGTTGGCTACGAAGACAAAGAGCGCCAGTTTATCATCTGCCAAGGCGGGGCTTCAGTTTCCAATATGATAATGCAGGCGGAACAGGCCAGATATGCTTCACGCTACTCGGCAAGAGACCAAGAGAGCAGCGGCAGCCGTATTCCGCTGACCGCCGAGCAGGCCGATATGATTATCGAGCGCGCCTGCGCTGCTCTTGGCGCAGAGGAATCTTCCAGAGTCCGGGCCTGGTATGACTCTATACGTGAGAGCATAGACCGCGCTCATGATTATGCTCAATTAAAGCGCCGGTCCGTCCTGATGGAAGGCCCCCCTTGCGTGAAAGATAGGTCTTTTGTCGACCTGGAAGCCAGCCTAAAAGCATATTCAGCCTTTTTCCAGCCAGATCCTGACGATCCGTTCGCCTTTCTGACAAGCGCGATACCCCGTGTTGTATAAGAGTGCAGTATAGCTCTACAGCGACCCGGTTGCCCTAAGTACATATTCGTAACCGCGGTTGAAATCATACTGGCTGTTGCAGTGGGTATCTAAATTGTCATATAAACCAGGCTTGATGGCGTTGACCCGGTCACGGACTTCCTGTAGGGCCTGCGGGTCTCTGCGGGCCCTGATCATCGCATCAAACAGCCCCGGATCGTGCTTCATTAGATGCTCTATTGCGGACCCTGCAAAGGCTTCGTATCTTAGGTCGGCATCGCCTTTTTCGCCGCGGTGGAAGTACTTGGCCGGTATCGGCAGGGCGACCTTGGCGCGTTTGCCTAAGCGCAAATCTACCACGTCATTTTCCGGGTCGACCGGACCTTTTGGCTGCCCCAGAACGTCAGTTATGTATTTCCCGCGGAGTACTTCAGCAAAGCCTTCCTCGAAAAACAGTCCGCTAATAGGTGCGCCAGGCCGCGGTTTGGTCATAAATCCCACCCTAGGCGCATAAACGGCCGGGTCGCGCGGTAGCATAGATACGCTAATGATGTCAGGGTAGTCGGAGGAGGCGTGAGCCCCTTCGTGAGCCCCGAGCGCCTCAGTAGCGCCTTCGCCATTTAACCTCTCAAATTCAGGGTCCCTGATAATAAAGTACAAGTCCAGGTCCGGGTTGTAGGCGCCGTTTACTGTGCCGACATCAATGCGTAAAATTTTATAAACCAAGCGGGCTAGGTCTTTTTGCCTAGCGGCAGGGACAAAAATACGGTCAGCAGGCCTTAATCCCAGACGGCCTAGGAAGTTATCCAGCCTGGAGGTGTCCAGGCCCGAATTGTCAGAGGGGAAGGCTTCCAGGATTCTTTGCCTGCCGCGCTTCATTCCTTCGATGATCTGCCGTTCCTTAACCGGATCGTGCGGGCGTGAAACTATGCCTTCGCTCATAATCTTGAGCCTAGAAAATTCTACTCTTCGTTGAGTTCCTGGACGCGGCTGGATCGTCTGCTCTGCTTTGGGGTGACAGCTTGGCGAAACACGCAAGGGTTTTGTTGTCGGAGCCTGCCCCAGGGCTGTCCAAACCGATACGGTCTGCGTAGCCTGCTATGTCGCTCTTGGCTTGCTGTAGGGCCGCGGCTGCTGTCTCCAACTTGCTAAGTGCAGCCTCAAGACGCTCGTGGGTTCCGGCCAGGCTTATGCTGCCACAGTTGTCTGCGACTGCTGCCAGATGTTCCATAGACTGTCTGACGCCCTGGATCCCTTCCTGGGCCAGATCTATAGGCAGCTGCTCCTGGACTGCCCGAAGACCGTTGCCAGTGTCTTCGAGATTCATCCCCGATGAATGTTCGTAATTCATCATATTATTGTACGGCATTGAGTAAAGGCGGTTAACAGGTCGGCCTAGACAGCTCCGGTCGCCCGTAGAACTCTTGCGTAGCCCTGGCCGAACGTCGCGGTATCATTAAAATCATTGCGCATTGTCTCATAAAGCCCTGGAGAGATGGCATTTATGCGCCGGGCGACTTCCGCAATGCCAGCCGCGCTGTTGCGGGCCCGGAGTAACGCCGGGAATAGCCCCGGGTCTTGCTTGATAAGATGATCTAATGCAGCTCCGGCATAAGACTCCACTCTGGATATTGACCGGCCCTTCTCGCCGCGAAACAAGTATTTAGCCGGGAAGGGTACGTGAGAGTTGCCTGCCGGAACCATTACCTCGTCCACACCGTGGCTAATGAACCCTCTCGGCCGTTTTAGACAACTAGTAATATATGACGCTCGCATCAGTTCGGCAAAACCCTCTTCCAGGAAGACCCCGGTAAGAGGCGAATCAAGCCCGGGCTGCTCGATAAACCCTGTCCTCGGTATATAGACGCCAGTCTCGTCAGGTCCAGTAAGGACAGCGCAGATATCCGAACGGTCGGACGACCCGTGCGCCATCTCATGAATAACTGTGGACTCAATGAACTCCCGGCCGTTTGCTTTTGCCGCTTTGTGGTCGTAGAAAATAAAACTCAGATCAGTACCGGGATTGTAGATGCCGCCAATTGTCGGAGGCGGGTTGCCGCCTACTAGTTCTCGAAGTTTGCGCAGTACGGCGTTTCTTTGGCTCTGCGGGACAATTATCGTGGTAGTGCGTTTTAGCCCCATGCCGTCCAAGAAGGCCTGAACCCGGTCCATGTTCAGGCCTTTTGTTTGTGACGGGAATAGCTCGATCAGCTGCTGCCTGGCCTGTGCGTAATGGTCGCGAATTTCTTGCTCTGTATCAGGATTTATCTCATCAGGAATTTCGATGCCGCCGACACGCTTAAAGAATTTTACCTGGCGTTTGTCGCTGGGATTATTGTGGGCATCCTCTCTAGACGGGCTCCTTGGGCTATCCAAGTGCGTCAAAACTTCACCGGCAGGGTCTGATTTAAGACCTGTCATTCCGATGCTCCCTGCATAGGACACTATCTGTTGTTTGGCTTCTTGAAGCGCACCTTTTGCTCTTTCGAGATTGCCCAGTGCAGTCTCGAGGCGTGCCTGAACCTCCGCCAAGCTTGTGTTGCCGCCACTGCCGACAGCTGACATCAGTAATTCCGAGGAACTCCTAAGAGCCCGAATTCCGTCTTGGGCCAAATCCACCGGCAATTTGTTAAGCGCTGTCTGCAGGTCATTGCCAACGGCGTCAAGATTCCCCTCAGGAGGATGCTCGTAGCTCATTACATATAATATTGTACGGCATTTAAGACAAAGTTAAGCCTTAGACAGTGGAAAATAGTTGACTTTTCCGCTATAATAACCCGGTTATGAGTGAGAAGATTGTGGTTAAGGGAGCGCGTGAGCACAACCTCAAGAATATTGATGTTACTTTGCCGCGCAACAAGCTGGTGGTGGTTACTGGCCTGTCCGGGTCAGGCAAGTCCTCTTTGGCGTTCGACACTATTTATGCCGAAGGCCAGCGCCGTTACGTTGAGAGTTTAAGTTCTTACGCCCGGCAGTTCCTGGGCCTGATGGAAAAGCCTGACGTCGACCAAATCGACGGCTTGTCTCCGGCGATTTCTATTGACCAAAAATCAACTAGCCGCAACCCGCGGTCCACGGTGGCGACAGTTACGGAAATTTATGATTACTTGCGTTTACTGTATGCCCGCATCGGTATACCGCACTGCCCAAAATGCGGCAAGCCGGTGACCCGCCAAACTACACAGAATATCGTTGATCAGATAGTAAAACTGCCGGTCAATGCCCGTTTGATGGTGCTGGCTCCGGTAATCACCGACAAAAAAGGTGCTTTCGAGCACATCCCGGAGCAATACATGCGCGCCGGCTTTGCCCGCGCCCGCATTGACGGCGTAGTTTACGCCTTAGACGAGTTCCCGGAGTTGGACAAAAACTACAAGCACACCATCGAAGTGGTTATCGACCGTCTGGTGAATAATGATGAAAGCCGCTCCCGCTTGGCCCAGTCCGTAGAGCAGGCTTTGGAAGCTGCCGAGGGCAAAGCCCGCATCGTGAATGCTGATGATAACGAAGAATACCAGTATTCGCTGATGTACGCCTGCATCGATCACCCGGAAATTGTTATTCCGGAGCTTGAACCGCGGACCTTCAGTTTCAACTCGCCGCACGGCGCCTGCCCGGTTTGCACCGGACTGGGGTCGCGCCTGGAGGTGGACCCCGAACTGGTCATCCCCAACGGACGTCTGACTATCGCCGAAGGTGCTATTCGTCCGTTTAACCGCATAAACGCCGATGCCTGGTATATGAAAAAAATGCAGGCCGTAGCCGAAAGGTACGGTTTTAGCCTGCATGTGCCGACCGGTGAGCTTAAAAAAGAGCAGCTGGATAAAATTTTGTACGGCACCGGCAACGAGAAATACCAGGTCAGCTTGGGTTCCGGACGCAATTTTGAAACTACTTACGAAGGAGTTATTCCTAACCTGGAACGCCGCCACAAAGAAACCGAGAGTGACTTTATGCGTACTGACATCGAGCGTTTTATGCAGGAAAAGCCATGTTATTCATGCAAGGGCCTGCGCTTAAAGCCCGAGGTGCTGGCGATTACCGTGGCCGACCATTCAATTATGGACATCTGCCAATTATCCATTGACGACGCAGTAGATTTTTTTAAGGATATTAAATTCACAGACAAAGAGATGTATATCGCCAAGCAGGTCATGAAAGAGATCGGTGCCCGTTTGGGATTTCTGCAAGACGTCGGCTTGAACTACCTAACCTTACTTCGCGGAGCGACCACGTTGTCCGGCGGCGAAGCCCAGCGCATACGTTTGGCTACGCAGATCGGTTCCGGCCTGCAAGGCGTTTTGTACGTACTGGATGAACCGAGTATCGGCTTGCACCAGCGCGACAACGAGCGCCTGATACGCACGCTCAAGCATTTGCGTGACTTGGGCAACTCTGTAATAGTCGTCGAGCACGATGAAGACACTATCCGCACGGCAGATTATCTATTGGATATCGGACCTGGCGCTGGGATCCACGGCGGCCACGTTGTCGCCCAGGGTACCCCGGCAGAAGTCGAAGCTAACCCCAATAGCGTTACCGGGCAGTATCTTTCCGGCAAAAAAGTAATACCAGTACCAAAAAAGCGCCGAAAAGGGAATGACAAATCACTGGTCATTAAAGGCGCGCGCGAAAATAACCTGCGCGGCATTGACGTGGAAATTCCGTTGGGTCAGATGGTGGTGGTCAGCGGCGTGTCCGGTTCTGGCAAGTCATCGCTCATCAATGACATTCTGGCCAAAGAGCTGCAAGCCCGCTTGATGCGTGCCAACACCGTACCTGGCAGGCACGATGAAATTGAAGGCATCAAGCAGTTGGACAAGGCTATAATCATCGATCAGTCGCCAATCGGGCGTACCCCGCGTAGCAACCCGGCGACTTACACCGGATTATTTACTCCGATCCGTGAACTGTTCGCTGCGACGCCGGAGGCCAAGCTTCGCGGCTACGGCCCGGGACGTTTCAGCTTTAACGTCAAGGGCGGCCGCTGCGAAAACTGCTCAGGTGACGGGATTATCAAGATAGAAATGCATTTTTTGCCAGACGTATATGTAACTTGCGAAGTCTGCCACGGCAAACGCTACAACCGCGAGGCTCTGGAGATCCATTACAAGGGCAAGACCATCAGCGACATTCTGGAAATGACCTGCGAGCAAGCCTTGGAGTTTTTTGAGAATCTGCCGAATATCGCCCGCAAGCTGCAAACTCTGGTAGAGGTAGGTCTGGGGTATATCGAATTAGGCCAGCCAGCAACCACCCTGTCCGGCGGCGAAGCTCAGCGAATCAAATTAGCTACCGAACTAAGCCGTCGCCCAACAGGCCGGACATTGTATATCCTAGACGAGCCGACTACTGGCCTGCACATGGCTGACGTAGATAAGCTGCTGCACGTTCTGCACGCGCTTGTCGACGCCGGAAACAGCATGGTTATCATCGAACATAATCTTGATGTCATTAAGAGCGCTGACCACATAATTGACATGGGTCCGGAGGGCGGCGCCGGCGGCGGCATGGTTGTTGCTCAGGGCACACCGGAGCAGATCGCCAAGATAGAAGCCAGCTACACCGGCCAATTCCTAAAGCGTCTAATGTAATTAGCCGGCCTGCTTTGTGGGCTGCCTGCTTTGCCCTCAAACAGCGTTAGCTGGTCTTGGATTCTTCCTGGTCGTCGTCCTTGCGCTTGCGGCGGCGTATGGCGGCGAAAAGCCTTTGCCGGGCGGTCGGGTCAGAGAAAAGGTGCCACAGGATGGGTCCGAAACTTAGTATCATTACGGCTACAACGGCGTACATGATGTATTTGTCCATATTCGGAATCTTGCTGCCGAACCAATAGCCCAGCAAGGTAACTCCTGCGGCCCAGATAGTATCGCCAATAGCGTCAAAAAAGATGAATTTGCCCCGCGGCATCTTGCCAACCCCGGCAACCAGCGGCGCAAAACTGCGTACGATTGGTATGAAGTGGGCAATCAGCATAGTTTTGGCCCCGTATTTTTCGTAAAAACGTTCGGTGCGCTCAACATATTCTTGCCTGAACAGTATTCCGTCTTTTTTGTGGAACAGGCGCTTGCCCATAATCCGGCCGATCATATACCCGGTGTTATCTCCGGCTATAGCGGCCAAAGAAATGGCAGCTATAGCAACCGCTACAGAGAAGTGTCCCTGTGCGGCAAATAATCCGGCGGTTAAGAGCAGCGTGTCGCCAGGCAAGAAAAAACCGACCATCAGGCCGGATTCGGCAAATACAATTGCAACTATGGCTATCAGGCCGCCAGCCTCAATCAGGTGTGTAACGTCTATATGCATTATTTAAGCGTACCGGAAGCGCCGGTATTCGTCCAGCGCTACATCTGGTGTATACTGGTAACAGATGGGCGACCGGAATTGTAAATCGAATAGAGGGAAAGACTTATGAATCAGATAGTAATCAATCTGGAAAAACGCGAAATAACAGGCAAGGCAGTTAAGAAGCTGCGCGCCGAGGGCCAAGTGCCAGCGGTCATTCACGACCATGGCAAAGAGTCGGTACACGTCAGCGGCGAATACGTCCCGATGATGAAAGTCTACCAAGCGGCAGGCAAGCACCACCCGGTAACAGTTAAAGCCAACGGCCACACCTATACCGCGCTGATCAAATCAGCTGACTTTGATCCGCAAAAACACCTTTTGCGCCACATCGTTTTTAACGCAGTCAAGGCTAATGAAAAGGTAACTGCCGAGATCCCGGTTAAGGTTCGCTATTACGACGAGAATGAATCTTCACCTGCCGAGCGAGCCGGTTTAGTCGTTTTGCATCAGCTCGAGAGCGTAGAAGTCGATGCTGTGGCTAATGATCTACCGGCCGCCATTTATTTTAACGGCGAAAAGCTTGTTGAAGCCGGTGACCATGCTACCGTTGCCGACCTTGAAGTACCAGCAGGAGTTGAAATCAAAGAAGACCCGTCGCAGCCTGTTGCGACTGTGTTTGAACCCAGCGCTCTACAGGCCGCTAACGATGCCGCCGGCGGTGCTGCCGAAGAGGAAGCCGCAGCTGAGGCCGGGGAATCCGCTGAAGGCGCAGCCGCTCCCGACGCAAAACCCGCTGAAAAAGAGTAGGTTAATCCTACTCTTCGATGAACCCGCCGGACTGGTGGGTCCAGAGTCTGGCGTAAAGCCCCTTGCGGGCTAATAGCTGGCGATGTGTGCCTTCTTCTGTAATCTTGCCTTTGTCCAACACAATAATTCTGTCCATTTTTTGGATCGTGCTCAGGCGATGGGCAACCACAATCGTCGTATGCCCCTTCATCAGCTCCTGTAACCCGGCCTGGATTAGCTTCTCGCTCTCTGAGTCCAATGCGCTGGTGGCCTCGTCCAAGACCAAAATGGGCGCGTCTTTGAGCATGGCTCGGGCCACGGCTATTCGCTGCCTTTGGCCGCCGGATAGCTTAACGCCACGCTCGCCGACCACGGTGTCATAGCCGCTGGACAACTCCTGAATGAATTCATCGGCATAAGCCAGGTGGGCAGCCTTGCGTATTTGCCCCAGCGAGGCCTCCGGACTGCCGTAGGCGATATTTTGGAGTATTGAGCGGTGGAACAACAGCGGCTCCTGGGGCACATAGGCGATGTTCTGGCGCAAACTGGCTTGCGTGGCTTCGGCAATATTCTGGCCGTCAATGGTAATTGACCCGGATTCGATATCGTTGAAGCGCAATAGCAAACGGGTCAGGGTGCTCTTGCCGCCGCCGCTGGGGCCGACCAGGCCGATTTTTTCACCAGGGCTTATCCGGAGGTTCAGGCCGTTGAAGACCTCTTGTTTGGAGGCCCCTTCCTTGTAGCGGAAAACGACTTTTTCAAACTGAATTCCGCCGGCAGCGACCTTTATGGGCCGGGCGCCGGGGCGGTCGATGACTTTGGGCGGTTTCATCATGATCTCGGTCATGGGTGATGATTGCAGCAGACAGTCTTCGACAGTGCGCAACAGAATGTTGACGTCAAACAGCCGGTTGGTCAGGTTAATAGTGTAAGAAAAAGCGAAGATTCCAACAGCCAGCAGGCCGGGGTCGTGCTGCACTTCGTGGACGAGCAGGACGATGAATAGTACCTCGCAGATCAGTAGGGCGCTGACGCGCTGAGAGCCTTCAAATACCAGTTTTCTCCAGTCCCTTAGCCGCAGATCGCGCAAGGTTTTGTTGAGGAGGTGATGCCGGCTCATCTCCATATCTTCCTGGGCGAAGGTTTTGACAGTCTGGTTATTGACGATAGTATCGGCCAAATGCGCAGTAGCCGCTTTGGTGGCAACTAGCCGTTCTTTGCGCAGCGGTGCGCGGCGGCGGCTCTGAACGATGCCGCTGCCCAGGGTCAGGACAGTCATGAGCAGCAGAAAACCACCAAGGAGAAGCGAGTTGTAGGCGACTACGGCAACGCCGCTGACAATGATCACTGCAAAAGATACCAGCCTGGTAAAAAACGCGTCAGATATCTGGCTGTAAGCCTGGACATAGTCTGTGGAATCAGACACTAGCTTGCCGGAAACCCGGTTGGCATGAAAATTGGCGCTTTTTTGCATCAGCGTATTCAGGCTTTCACTTTGCAGCCGGCTAAGAACCCAGGCCTGCATGGTCAGCAGGTTGAGAAAACCGTAGCGGTTGGTGATGCTGGCCAGAATTGCGGTAACGACCAGATATACAAGCAGGTGGTTTATATTTCCGTTGCCGGAAGTCAGTACGGCAAATATCTTACCGATAATGAACGGGATGACCGTATATAGAAGAATGTTGTTAAGCGGAATCAGCCAGCAGAACCAGAATTCTTTCTTTTGGTCCCGGCTGACTTGCCAAAAATGGCGAACAGTCTGCAAGTTGATGTCTCTATCGTTCAAAGCACCATTACTCCTCAATAAATCCACCGGACTGGTGAGCCCACAGCTTGGCATAGGTGCCCTTTTCAGCGAGCAGGGCTTGGTGTGAGCCTTCTTCAATAATCTTGCCATGGTCGAGCACGATAATGCGGTCTAATTTCTGGACAGTACTGAGCCGGTGAGCAACAACGATTGCTGTCCGGCCCTGCATCAGCTCCCACAGGGCCGCTTGTATGACTTTTTCGCTTTCGCTGTCCAGGGCGGATGTAGCCTCGTCCAGAACCAGGATAGGGGCATCTTTAATAATTGCTCTGGCGATAGCTATTCGCTGCCTTTGGCCGCCGGATAGCTTTATGCCGCGTTCGCCCACCAGGGTATAGTATTTCTTGGGCAGCATTTCTATAAATTCATCAGCATAGGCTTTGCGTGCAGCGTCTCTGATTTCTTCCATAGAAGCTCCCGGATGGCCGTAGGCTATATTCTCGCGGATGCTGCGGTGGAACAGCAGCGGTTCCTGCGGCACGTAAGCTATATTGCTGCGCAAATCGTCCTGTGCGATATGGGTGATGTCCTGGCCGTCGATGCTGATTGAGCCGCTGTCTATGTCCGTGTAACGCAGCAGCAGCTTAGTCAGGGTGGTTTTGCCGGAGCCGGAGTGACCGACCAAACCGATTTTCTCGCCAGGTCTGATACTTAGGGACAATTTGTGGAATAGTGTTTGGTCGTCCAGCGATTCGGGGTGGGTAAAGTCGACATCATCGAACTTAATAGCTCCTTGGGCGATGCGGCATTTTTCCGGTTGCTCCGGGTCCTTGACCGCTGGTTGGATGCCAAGAATACTGATCATCTCACGGGCATCGCCCATGATGCGGTTGTAGCTGCGCAATGTTGTCTGACAGAATTCCCACAGGTTCTGCCCAATCACTCCCGTATAGGTGATAACCAAAAACGTCGTAGCGATATTGGCGTCGTGCATAACAACGCCGGCCACAGCAATAATAATGGCTACGATTCTAAGGCCGCCGCTCAAGGTGGCGAATATGAGGTCGCGCTCGGTCTGCCTGACCAGCACTGCATAATCGGCATCGGCAGAAGCCTGGGTGGCTTTATGGTATCTTTTTCGTTCTTGGTTGCTGCCGGCAAAACTTTTTACCGCGAATACGTTAGTGATGGCATCGGCTAAATAACCGGTCTGTTTGTTTTCGGCGCGCGCTCGTATGACGTGCAATCGGCGTACCCAGCGTGTCAGCAATATGGCTCCGCCTATTAGGATGAACGAACCGCCGAACAAGAAGAAGGCTATGCCCGGGGCCCGCGGGAACAGAATAATGCCGGCAAAGACAAAACTCAGCAGCATGTTGATGAGCTGGAATACGGTGGTGTTGCTGAACAGTATGTAGGACGTTGCCAGCTTGTTGACCTGCGAAACCAGGGAGCCGCCAAAACGGTTGGTGTGGAAAGCGATATCCATGCTCATTATGTGGTCGAATACTTCTGCATTTATGTCTTGCAGGACTTTAATTTCCAAAGTCCAGATCAGCCAGACCGTTAAGCGCCATAGAATAACACCGCCGAACAGACTTAGCCCGGCGTATATCATCAGGTCGGTGCCAAAACTGCCCCAGAGGTCGCCTTGTACGAAGTCGTGGTTGCTGATGCGCTGCAAAATTCGGGCCAAGAACAGCGGTGGCAGAAATTGGAAAACCAACACCGAGGATGTAACCGATACGGCAAGCAATATAGAACGCACCTTGTAGCGCCAGGCATGCCCCAGATAGTAGGCGATGGTTTTGCCGGTTAGATTTGCGTCGTCGTGCACTTGTTACTCCTCGATGAACCCGCCGGACTGATGCGACCATAACTTAGCATAAAGGCCTTGCTGATGTAACAACTCCTGGTGGGTACCTTGTTCTACAATGGTACCATTTTCGAGGACAAGAATTCGATCCATCTTCTGAATGGTGCTCAAACGGTGGGCGATTACGATAGTGGTGCGCCCCTCCATAAGCTTCCAAAGGGCGTCTTGGATCAGCACTTCGCTTTCGCTGTCGAGCGCCGAGGTCGCCTCGTCGAGTATCAGGATCGGGGCGTTTTTAAGCATAGCCCGGGCGATAGCGACACGCTGCCGCTGCCCGCCAGACAGCTTTATACCGCGTTCACCGACTAACGTATCGTAGCCGTGCGACAGGCCTTTGATAAATTCGTGGGCATGAGCCATTTTGGCTACTGTTTCCACGGTCTTGTTGTCGGCCTGGTTGTTACCGTAGCGGATATTCTCGCGGATGCTGCGGTGGAACAGCAGCGGTTCCTGTGGCACGTAGGCAATATTACGGCGCAGATCTTTTTGCGTGATGTGCGTTATGTCTTGACCGTCAATTAAAATTCCGCCTTTTTGTACGTCCATAAAGCGCAGCAAAAGGCTACTCAGCGTGGTCTTGCCTCCGCCGCTGGGGCCGACAAGACCGATTTTTTCACCAGGCTTGATGCTGAGGTTTAACTTTTTAAACAACTGATTGTCTGCGCCGTGCCCAAAGTCGACGTCGTCAAAGCGGATTGCGCCGCGGCTGATGCGTACCGGTTCCGGGTTCTCCGCTTCGGCAATCTCCGGTTTGAGCTGCAGGATCTCGGTCATCTCAGCCGAATCACCAAAGCTGCGGTTAATGTTGCGTACCACGCGACCGAACATCCATAAGCGGTCCACGACGCCGCTGGCATAAGTCACGACCAGGTAGAGCACGCTGGCATCAGCATGCCAGTTCGTGACTGCGACCACGCCGAACAGTAGGGCGATAATTCGCAGTCCGTTGGTCATGGAGTGACTAATAGTGTCGTTCTTCATGGTTTCGACAGCCAGCTTTCTGTAAGCCTTGTAGGTGGTGTCAGCCGCCTTTTGGAACCGCTTTTGCTCGTAATCTTCCTGGGCGAAAGAACGTATAGTACCGATATTGGTAATGGCGTCAGCCAGCGCGGCAGTGCGGGCGCTCTCTGTCTCTGCTTCCCGCCGGTTATAGGGGAACTGCAGGCGCGTCCGCCAGCTCATAACAGCAACGTAAATAGCAACAACTCCCAGCATAATGAACGCGAATTTGTAGGAGACCGCGAAAAGCACGGCAGAGGAGGCGGTCAGGGCAGTGATGCCCGGCACGATGCTCCAGGTAAACTCATCCATGAATTTTTCGTAAGCAGAGGTGAATTTGTTGGTCTGTGATACTAGCGCCCCGCCAAAACGATCGGCATGGAATTTTTGGCCCATACTTTCCAGATGAGCAAAGATATCAGTGATAATGTCACGAATGGCCCGGATCTCATACAGCCAAACAATGTAGCCCTGAACCCTCCAGGCAGCCAGGCCTAAAAGCATTGAGCCGATGAAGCCTAGCAGGAACGGCGTCATTTCACCCATCGTCAGCACACTGTGAGAGGCATAGGCGCTTTGCATATGAGCAAAGGCCCGCGAGACGATGAACGGCGGGATGATATCCTGAAAAATAACGCCTAGCGCCGCGCCGATTGTGCCGCTCCAGAACATGAGCTTATAACGGCTGGTGTAATGCCAGTAGTAGGACAATGTTAATGCTGTGGTTGATTTTGACATGACGTGAGCCTCCTGCCCAACGTACGATTTACGATTTTACTGATTATTAATGACTAAGCGAGGGTGTACGGCCAGAGGGTTAGCGTACCGAGGGACGGGCCGCTGACGATACAAACTCATAGCTAGTGACTGATTCCATTTTTTGCCGGCCCTTTCCTTTAAATAAACGTTAACACTAATTATAACAGCCCTGTCAAGTGAACAGATAAATATATGTAGTTTTGTTGACAACAGTCTGTCAAGTCTGAGTTTACTGCTTATCGGTCAGGCCGGTCCGTTCGGAGTAGCCGGAAATTTGGCTGCGGGCCCGATCCAAGGCCCCAAGCGCTTGGGCTAATTTAATTTTGGCCGGGGACAAAGGATCGGCTAGCTCGGAGTGTCCCATGGTGTTTGCGATGAGTGTCTGAATGCGGTCTTCAACCTCGGCGATAACAGTTTCGCTAAGTCCTCCGGTTTCCAGCAAGTCGAGAATGGTGTTGAGGCTGGAGGCAAGGGAGCCCAGAGAAGATATGGCGCTTGGCGCTTCGTTTTGCTCTGGTTCTGCAGTGCTCTGTTCGGCGTTTTTTCTGCCGGGGATTATTATTTTTCTGCGGTGCTCACCGATTCTAGAGGCGAGGGAGCGTGTGGTCGCATCGATTAAGCCAGTTTCGCCATTAATACAGAGCTCCATAAAGAATTGCAGGCGCGCCGTAGCGTTTTGAGCGGGTCTGCCGGCTCCCACTCTCAGATCCTGCCGTTCAGGATGAATTGCAGGCTCCTGGTGCAGAACGTTTACTATAAGCTGCGAGAAATTTATACGTAATATTTCCGGGTTATACGTCCGTTTGGGCCGGCTACCTTTCTGCCTTCGGCGCCGCGCACTGCTGGCCAGGCTATGAATTTTTGACTCGATACGCAGTTTCCTCGGTGGGTCGCCCTCGAGCATGTAGAAGTCATGGTTTTCGTTGTAATCGTAGCGCTGTCCCTTGCCTTCGCGCGGGGAAGAAGGGAACAGGAAATAACGGCCTTCTCTTCTTGTGTATGCCCTATATGCACCCATAGCCCCTACACTGATCTGGGCGTTCATGCCGTTTGCCTCGTTATCGCTGGATCCAGATGTGGTACGCAAAACGTTGATCAGGTTGGAATAAATCCGCTGGGCAGTACTGGGCAATACTACTCCGTAACATACGCGATCTTCAAAGGCGGGCAGGCTAGCGCGAAGGGCGGCAATTTCATAGCGATCAAGTATGCTTGTTCCGGACTCTTGCAGCGCAGCAAACTGAGCGTCCGCCTCGGCAAAACAGCCGAGATCTTTTGTGGATAATCCTTTTTCGATAAGGAACCAGCCGCGTTTGTATCCAGCTGTCGGCTTGCTCGTGTCCATACCAGGGGTTATGCGATAGTAAGCCTCAAGATCCGGCAGGGGAATGACTTCTGCGGGCAAAGCCTGGTGGCAGGCCTGAGCGACCTCCGGGGCTATAGGGCCGAAAGCCGCGTCAACTAAGTCAAGCTGGTGAGGCGGTATTTCTGCTTCGTAACTCATTTTGCAGACAGCTCAAAATCTGGGTCAGTCGGTAACGGGGAACTCTCGGGGTTTGATTGGCTCATCGGCATATTTAAATATAAGTGATGTGATAAATCAATGTAGTGCTCACTCTCTGTACGTAACTAGAGAAAGATAAGGGTTTGTGATTTGTATTTTTGTGAAGAATATGTTATTATTTATACATGCATAACGAGGCATTATCAGGTCCTGCCGACACATCGGAGCAGGTATTTCATGACGGCCAGCAGGCGACAGAATCGACTGATGATTTTTTGAAGGGATATATTCCTGTTCGTGTTGATCCTGAATTTGATTGCAGCCCACCAGCGCCGTTCGATTGTTCGCCAGACAGGTTGCTGCCTCGGCTAAGAGGCGGCAGGCTGATCGGCCAAATATATTTCGACTGGCAGGCACGCTACGAAAGAAGGGACGCTTTTCACTTCAGCGGCACAGAAGAAACCGTTGAGGATTATCCGGGCAGCCCTGATTTACCCGCAGCCGCCGATGAATCTTCGGCCCGTCATGAGGCAAGCTCTGACGCCTTAGTCGGTGAGGCCAGCAAATACGGAAGACCTGTCGGCTGGAGCTATAATGATGGAGTTGAAAATCCGCACGGAGCGCTGGGCGAAACAGGGTTTACCTGGTGTGATACTACCCCGGAAGCAGTCCGGGATATGGAACTTTCGGCCAAAGAAGTGAGTCTTCTTTATGAAATGGACGCGCCGCTTCCCAGGGGAGCTAACGAAGAGCAGGAAAGACTTATACGCCAGATACGCGATGCCAGGGGCGACAGAGACCAGGAGGCTATTTCCCGTATTTTGCACGAAACGGTTGATCGACAGAGGAATAGTGCCTATCAGGCGTACGAGGCCGTGGCTAGAGATCTTGGCACAGAGGCCATATCCGAATCTGACTTGCAAGAAATCCTGGAAGCAAAGCACGCCGAGTGGCAAGCCGCCGGCCTTTACGAATATATGGCAGAGCAGGCCAAAACATCCCCGGTTTCTTATACGCTAGTGGCTGTTCCTAACGTTGAGGTGAATGCCCAACAGATTATTAGTTTGGCGAATGCCTTCAGTGACGGCCAGCCTATGTCGACACAAATTACAACCCGGCCGTATATTCATGACACCTATTCACCGGCCGAGTGGGCAGGCAAGACCGGCGATGAAAAGGTCAGAGTGTTTTTGGTTCCATCTGATTTTGAGCAAAAATGTTCCCAGTACGGCTGGAGAACGCCCGCTTATGCTGGCATTATGGAGCAGAAGCAATTACTTGAGGAACGCCGGGAACAGAACCCCGATCTTAACTTTAGCGCGATGAGTATGCTGGACGCTCTTGCGCACTGCTATGCCAGACGAGCGCGTGGGGACAGCCTGACCACCGGCAGCCCCAGCCGCAGAGCGGGCGCTATATGTTTTGGCATGGAGCCAAGGGTTGGTGAGGTGGAATCTGAGAAGTGGGTGCCAGACCTTAAATTTGAAAAATCAGGACGTTTGCATCTGAGCTATAGCAGCGTAGGTCTGGATAGTCTGAACATTCGAATGCGCCTTGGCTAGATAAAACGCGGGGTGGTGGATATAACGCTCCCTTGAGCGTTGGGTGTATACCATTCGTCACCTTGATACAATATACCTATGAACCAAGTACTGGCTGACAAATTAAAGCAGCTGCCCGCACAGCCCGGTGTATATTTTCATAAAGACGCTAGCGGCGAGATTATTTATGTCGGCAAGGCGGCGTCGCTGCGCAACCGGGTCAGGCAGTACTTTCAGAAAAGCCGGACGCGCGACCCTAAGACTGACGCTTTGGTGGCTGAAATAAAAGACACGGACTGGATGGTAGTAGACAGCGAGATAGAAGCGCTGTTTTTGGAAGCGGAAATGGTCCGCCGCTATATGCCGCGTTTTAATATTCTGCTGCGAGACGACAAGAGCGTTAGCTATATCCGCATCGATTATGACAGTGATTTTCCAACAGTCAGTATTACCCGTAGGCCGCTAGACGACAAAGCGCGGTACTTCGGCCCGTATTGGAGCGCGCATAGCGTTCGCCAGGCGCTCAAGGCTCTGCGCCGGATTTTCCCGTATGCTACCAGGCGTATTCCAGGGCAGAAACGCGCGACTTTGCATTACCATCTGGGGCTTGACCCTGGTTTGGAAGAGGGCAAGACTGCGCTGGAAGATTACCGCACTAATTTGCGTAAGCTGATGGCGGTCATTGAAGGCAAACGCAAAAATATTGAGCGCGACATAGAAAAAGAAATGAACAAGGCTGCCAAAGCCCAAGATTTTGAAACAGCTGCAAAACTGCGCAATCAGCTATTTGCACTGAATAATTTGTCGCGCCAGGTCATCTTCAGCGATAAAGAATTCCTGGACATCAGCAAGGACCATGCTCTGTCCGAACTGGTCGAACTTTTGAATCTGCCGAAGTTCCCGGCCCGCATCGAGGGCTATGACATCAGCCACATGCAGGGAACAGACGTAGTTGCCAGCATGGTGGTGTTCACTAACGGTGCCAGCGACAAGGGTGAATACCGTAAGTTCAAGACCAGAAAAGACCAAAACAACGACTTTTATAACATGAACGAGACTATCAAGCGGCGCTTGAGCGAAAAGAACCGCAAGGCCTGGGGCATGCCCGGTTTAATACTGATAGACGGCGGAAAAGGTCAGCTGGACGCCGCCATCCGGGCGCGCGATGAGGCCGGCTGCCAGAATATTCCGTTTATCGGCCTGGCCAAACGCGAGGAACAAATTGTTGTCCAGCAGGCCGGAAAGACTGCCGGGTCAGGCGTGAATGTAAACTATGAAGCTTTACAAAAACTCGGGGTTTTGCCACCGAAACAGATGATTTTACACTGCTTAACCTGCCGCACAGTACTAATTTGGTCAAGCTGCTGCAGCGGGTTCGCGACGAATTGCACCGCTTTGCCGTTAGTTACCATTCGGTGCTGAAAGGTAAACGGCAAACATCCAGTATGCTTGACGACGTTCCTGGAGTTGGGCCTGCCACCCGCAAAAAACTGATTAGGACCTTAGGCAGCTTACGGGGTGTACGCGAAGCCTCAGTAGAGGAAATCGCCGAGGTTATAGGCAAGACCAAAGCCCGGGCAGTAAAGACGTTCTTGCAGTAGGTGGTATACTTCTATCGATATGAGTGAAGTTATTGGAAGCGAATTTTTTGCAGCTAATCGTGAACGGCTGCGGCAATTATTTACCGGCACAGCGCCGATCGTTCTGACGGCTAACGGTTTATTGCAAAGAACGAGCGATGAGACACACCCTTTTAAGCAGGACAGCAGTTTTTGGTATCTGACCGGCGTTGAGGACGCTGACGTAATACTCGTCATGGACAAAGGCCGTGAGTATTTAATAGTCCCGGACCGGAATTCAGTTGTCGAAGTGTTCGACGGTGCAATAGATAAGGCCGAACTGGCCCGCCGCTCCGGCATCAAAGACGTTATCGGCCCAAAAGAGGGCTGGAAGCTGTTGAATGCGCGTATCAAGAAAGTCCGGCACGTCGCTACCCTGGCTCCTGCCCCGGCCTATATTGATTTCCTGGGCATGTATACCAATCCTGCCCGCCGCAGCCTGGTCCGAAAGTTAAAGGATATCAGTCCTGACCTGGAGCTGCTTGACCTGCGCCAGCATTTGAGCCGCATGCGTATGATCAAACAGCCTGTCGAGATTGAAGCGATACAGCAGTCCATAGATATTACAATCGACACGCTCAAAGACGTTACCAGGCCGTCGCGACTGTCCAAATATGCCCACGAGTACGAGATAGAAGCAGACATCAGTCACGGTTTTCGAAAACGCGGGGCTCAGGGGCATGCCTTTCCGCCGATTGTTGCCGGCGGCGTAAACGCCTGTACCATGCATCCTTTTGGGAACAAAAGCCGATTGGCCAGCGACGAGCTGATCGTAATTGACATAGGAGTGGACAATAATAACTATATGTCTGATCTGGCCCGGACAATTACGCTTAACGGCAAGCTGTCACGCCGGCAGCAGCAAGTTTATGACGCGGTTTGCGCGGCCCAGGACTATGCCTTCTCGCTGCTCAAGCCAGGAACTCTTATGCGTGATTTTGAGAAAGACGTGGAAAATTTTATAGGTGAAAAGCTGCGTGAACTGGGGCTGATAAAAACAATTAGCCGGGAGTCCGTGCGTGAGGCCTTCTTCCCGCACGCCACATCACACTTTCTGGGCATCGACACTCATGATGCCGGCGACTATGACGAGCCGCTGAAGCCGGGCGTAGTGTTGGCCGTAGAACCAGGCATATATGTCCGGAACGAAGGCATAGGCGTACGGATTGAGGATGACGTTCTTATAACCGAAGACGGCTGTAAGATATTAAGCTCGCGTTTGCCGCGCCTTGCGGCATGATGCTACAATAAGCATAAGTGATGAAAAAGCAGAGCGTACTGTACCGTTTTCTAATTCGTTGGATCGTCTGCAGTTTGGGACTATGGATTGCAGCCGGGCTGCTCCATTCGCATATGTGGATAGAGTCCTCTAACGGTAACCAGCTGGGGGCGGTTATAGTAGCCGGTTTAATCCTGGCGCTGATTAATGCCCTGATCCGTCCTATCGCTATTTTACTGAGCCTGCCTGCTATTTTGATAACTCTTGGTTTATTCATGATTATCATCAACGGTTTTACTGTGTGGCTGGCTGCACGGTTGTATGATCCGCTGCATATCGACAGCTTCTGGTGGGCCGTACTTGCCGGAGTTGTCATCGGACTGGTAAACTATCTAGTGACAGCAATTTTAGAGAAGAATGAAAAATGAGTTTGAGCATATATAATTACGTTACGATTATCAGTACAGCACTATTAACGCTGTTGATATTAATACAGACGCGCGGCGCTTCGCTTGGCGCCGGCATCGGCAGCAGTGGCGAGGTTAATACTGAGCGCCGCGGTACAGACAAGTCAATCCACCAGCTTACTATTCTTACGGCAGTCGTTTTTTCCTTGTCGTTGATGCTGGGGATCATATTGCCTAAATAATGAAAAAGCTTGACCGCAAACGCGCCCTGAAATTGCGTTTCCGCCGTCACCTGCGGGTACAGCGCCGGCAGGTTGAGGAGATTAGCGCACAGGCCGAACGCCGTCTGGAGAATGATTTTTTTAAACGCCTTGAGCGTCTGGGGGCGGTCCGCAGGTTCGTAGTTAGTTGGATTTTGCTGCTGGTGCTGCTGATTGGCACAGTAGTGGCGCAGGCCCGCGGTTTAAGCGCTTACTACCAGGAGCTGGTACCGGTGCCTGGCGGTACCTATACCGAAGGCATACTCGGTTCGTTCACGAACGCCAACCCGGTATACGCCACCAATATCGTTGACACTAGCGTTTCGGAGCTGATTTTTGCCGGTTTGATGACCTACAATCAGGAGAACCAGCTTACGGGTGATCTAGCTGACAGCCTAACAGCCAACGATACAGGGACCGTTTACACCGTACACCTTAGGCCGGGCCTGACCTGGCAGGACGGCGCGCCTTTGACGGCTGACGACGTGGTGTTTACTTATCAGGTGATCCAGAACCCGGATGCCCGCTCACCGCTTTATAACAGCTGGCAGGGCGTTACGTTTGCGGCTCCGGACAAGCAAACTGTTACTTTTACCTTGCCTAACAGGCTGGCTTCTTTTCCGTATTCACTTACAACCGGCATAATTCCTAAACATCTGCTCGGTAATATGTCCATGGTAGACCTCAGGTCCTCGGCCTTTAACAGCAGCCAGCCGGTGGGAGCGGGGCCTTTTCAGTGGAAAGCACTGGAAGTAAATGGCAGCTCCTCGGATAACCCGGAAGAACGGATCGCTCTCAAGCCTTTTGCAAAATACCATGCAGGCAAGCCAAAGCTTAATAATTTTGTTGTCCGCGCCTTCAGCAGCAGTGACCAACTGATTAATAGCTTTAAGAAACAAGAAGTCAATGCTCTGGTAGGGCTGACGGAAGTACCTAAAGACCTTCAGGGCAGTCCGGGTATGCGCATTAATAACCTGCCGCTGACAGCTGCCATAATGACCTTCTTCCGTAATAGCCAGCCTATTTTGGCTGACCCAAAAGTAAGAGCCTCTCTGGTAGCGGCTGCTGACGTACCCAGTATTATGGACGACCTGAGCTATGCGACAGTAGCAGTCCGGGAGCCGTTATTACATGACCAGCTAGCCTACAACCCCATATATAGGCAGATGTCGTACAACCCGTCCGCCGCCAACGCCCAGTTAGATGCTTTGGGCTGGGTTATGGGCAAGGACGGAATTAGATATAAGGACGGAGCGCCCTTAACTTTCCAGCTACATGCGCTAAATAGCGGGGAATATCCTGCCGTTGCCAGGCAGCTCTCAAAGCAGTGGCGTGCCGTAGGGGTTGACGCCAAAGTGGTACTTGAGCCTGATCAGGCGACATTCCAAAATATTCTGGCGTTCCATAACTATGATGCGGTTTTGTACGGAATATCTATAGGCGTTGATCCTGACGTCTATGTTTACTGGCATAGCTCTCAGGCTGATGTCCGGGCGCCTGTGCGTCTTAATCTGTCAGAGTATAACTCCAAACAGGCTGATGCGTCTCTGGAAGCCGGCCGCACGCGTCTTGACCCGACGCTTAGGGCAGAAAAGTACAAGCCCTTCTTGCAGGCTTGGCAGGCAAATTCACCGGCACTCGGCCTATATCAGCCGCGCTTTCTGTACATAACACGCGGCCAGGTTTATGGTTTAGGTGAGCAAGCCATTAACACCGATGCCGACCGGTTCAGTAACGTCCAAAATTGGCAGATCCGTCAAGCCCGCAAAACCATAAAATAGACTGTATTTTGCGGCATATTGCAGGCAAGCGACAGATAATGTACAATTACCTCTGTTAAGCCGCAGTGGTGAAATTGGTATACACGCTAGTTTCAGGTACTAGTGGGGGAAACCCTGTGGAGGTTCAAGTCCTCTCTGCGGCACCAAGATGAAATCAACTGTTTCAACCAAACCGCGACTTCGGTCGCGGTTTTGATTTTATACGAATAAAGTTCAAGTCCTCTTTGGATGTTATAATATTTTCATGACAAAATCCCTGTATCAAGATGAAACATTTGCCAACTACTGGAACGACCGAGCAGGTGACGCTGGTGAAGCCTATAAACGATATGTACTTGACCCACTGATGCTTGAACAAATCGGTAGCCTTAAAGGAAAAACCATCATAGAGCTTGGCTGTGGAAACGGTTACCTTGCTCCGAAGCTCCTTGAACAAGATCCAAAGCAAATAATCATGATGGACATTTCTTCGTACAACTTGCAGCATGCCGCCGAGAAAACTAAAGATGAGCGTGTGAGCTTTGTAGAGCACGACGCAACCGAGCCCTGGAAACTTGAGTCGACAAGCGTTGATACTATCTATTCCAATATGATGCTCAACGAAATCGAAGATATCATTTCGCCTATTCAAGAAGCTTTTAGGGTAACGAAAAACGGCGGAACGTTCATCTTTTCGGTGACTCATCCCGCCTGGGATTTGTATGAGTATGCTCAAGAGAAATCCGGAAACCCCTCGACTAAAGTTAAAGGGCTTGGAGGCTACTTCAGGCGTGGATTCGCTAAATTCTTGATGGGCGCTGGCAGTAAGACTAATCCTGAGCTGAAAGAGAAGTATGGCAAAGAATTTGAAGTAGAACATTACCAACGTCCTGTATCCGATTACTTTAATGCACTGGTCGACGCAGGCTTTACTGTTGACCGATTGCTTGAGCCTGAACTGAATGAAGGTATTTTGCAGCATGCGCCACGCTTCTCGGTATATGCTGATAATCCGATAGGGCTGATCTTTTATTGCACTAAACATGGTTAATGCTCCCGCCGGCAACAATTAAGCTCTCCTCCTCGTCAGACGAATTTACAACATTTACACCTTCCAGCCCGACCAAAGTTCTATAATCGTCCTTTATGCTGCACCAAAGTAAAACACCAGGTATTTAGCCTGGCGTTTTACTTTGTAAGCGAGATTAATTAGTAGAATTTTTAGGTAATACCCTGCGCAAGCAGGTTTCCGGCCAGGCTTTGTCCTAGGCAGGTACAACTGCCAGTCAGACGTGCGAATTGCTCACAGTGGGCTGAGTAATCAGAAGTAGGCACTTCTCCGGCTACCAAACTGGAAAAGTCGTATACCTGTGAGCCGTCTGTAGCGGCAAACTTGGCAGTTACGCCGCTAAATATAGCCATATCCCGGAATGTGCTTGGCGTTGGTTGAGAGTTGTGGCCGGGCGTCATTGCCTTGGTGTAGAACCTCTGTGAGGCTGTATTGTATAGCGTGTACTCAGCGCAAGGCTCTTGTCGTCCTATGATGCAGATTTCATCCGGGCCGTAGCCAGGGAAGTAGTGTGCCTCTGCCATGTATAGGCTCATCGACCCGCCTATGGTCGCACCGCGCAGGAGGGCAAACCATCCGAGATCCCTTACGGTCAAGTGAAAGGTCTGGAGCTCAATGTTCGTTTCCGGTTGAATATTGCCGCCAGGTATCGGGGAAGCAGGCGGTTGATTATTATAGTTGACCAAAATTTGTTGCCTCCGGTATGCTGTCGGGTCTTATGGCGAACCTATTATGGTTGGCAGGAGCCATTATCTAGTCAAACATAATCAGTGATATATAGCAAAAATTAACTAAGTTTAATTAATTGAAGTTGAATAATGCATATAATGTTCGCATTATGTCACACGAACTTCACCCACCAAACGGATTATCAGAGTTATCGCAAGGGTATTTGGCTGATCAACAGTCGTCTGCACTACAAATTGTTGACGGCGCATTTGCCGCTCAAATCGAGTCCGTCGGGTATTTAGTGCCCGGTCAGTTTGCCGAACAAGTGCTGCCGGGGTTACCATCGGACAACCCGGTTAAGAGGGCGATTGCCGAAGCAGTACTGTGGCACCCGACAAGAGACCACTTGTATCGCGGTGCCGAAGAAACTCTAGACTTCCTGTTGCAACAAGGGGATTCGGTGAGGGTATGGACCGATGATTATCCCGAGAGAGTGCAAACTTCCGGCTTGACCGAGGCGTTACGCAGTCGCTTGCCGGAAACAGAGCATTTAAGATTTGATATCGCCCGCAACCCGGACGGCAGCCCTGTCATGGATAAGTTCCCGTTGTTGTCTTTGATGTTTAGCGAAGCTAAGAGACGGGGTATCTCGGCAGTCGCTATTACAGATAATAGTCAGAAGAATATGAATAAGGCGGCTCTTGTAGCGCACAGTGCCGCCGGTGCAAACCTGAGAGTTAATCTGTTCACAGTAGATTCAAGGGCGCCTGAAGACTATATATCACCTGAATTTTCGTTGGACAATATCAGGCATAGGATAATAGGCCATATAGCCAGCCTGGGTTGCCTTAGGGAGGGACTGCTTGCTTCGTCTGTCAGGCATACGACGCGTGCTGAACAGGTGATGTGGGTGGTGGACTTTAACGAAACCTTGCTGGATACTGCCGGGCTGGAAGCTTCTCTTCGCAGATGGGTGGCACAGTTGATAATCGGCAATTACGACGACTTAATAGGGTCTCTGCCTGCGGTTGAAAACAAAGTTTAGTTTAAGCGCTAAATCTCTCTGTGGTTTGTGTGGGTTATTATCAACATACCCGCATCAAAGGAGACGGATGCGGTATCATCCAAAAATACGTTGCTCATTCCTCTTGATGACCCAAAGTAGAGGAACTCATCGTTTAGCGGATATAAGAGTCCGTCTGTAATCATTTTAGATACCTCGGGCGATATAGGAATTAAAGACAAGAGGTCGTTTTTTTGGCCGTTAACGGTAACGCGCTGCGGGCCTGAAACGACCCAAGTCATACCTGCACCGTTTACTAAGAATATGGGTACTTGGGGGTTGCGGGTAAGGAATATATTAGCCAGAGCATGCTCAAAACGGTTGCCGGCGATGCCTCCTATCAGAGTGATTGTGCTTGCATTCTGCTCCAGGGCGTACGAAACTGCCAGCTGCGTATCTGTCTCATCCTTCATAGTGGGCAGTTTTATGAATTTAACGCCTTTGGCTGTCAGCTGCTTGGCGCTATCCTGTTCCAGCGAGTCCAGGTCCCCGATGACTACCTCAGGAATAATACCCATTGATAACGCGGATGAAGCTCCGCAGTCGGCGGCGATAAACCTGTCCGAGCTTTTGATTGCCTCAGTAACAAAAGCGCCTTTTTGGACAAAGGGCGAAGTGAAGATAGATATATGCATATTATATCTATTATCTCACAAGGCAAAATCGTCTTATGACGTGTGCGACTCCGTCATCGTCTACTGACGGGGCGGTGTAATTTGTCTGTTGCTTTAGTTCTGCCACGGCATTGCCCATAGCTACACTCAGGCCGCAATGTTTTAACCAGGCCAGGTCGTTGTACCCGTCCCCGACGCCGATAATGTCAGACACCGAGATGCCAAGCAGAGATGCCACTTCGAACAGGGAGCCGTCCTTGGTTGCCAGAGGATGGGTAACGGAGATATCGATTTTGCCTTCGGTATAAGAGATTAATTTGTGAGCAGCAACTTCCAGACTGTCTGTAAGGTGTCTAATTAAAGCATCGGCTACATTTTCGTCTAATGCGGTTATATACATTTCCAAGGGGTCGCCTGGCAGCTGATCTTTTTGCTGCAATGGCACATATCCTTCGGCGCTGATGACCTCTATGTCGGTCGTAATGCCGAACAAACCGGCTGCTTCGTTGACCGTTTCCAGGCAGCTTGGATCAAGCGGAAAAGATCTTATAATTTCGCCGGTACTCAAATCAGCTATAAGCGCTCCACCGTGCAGTACGGAAGGTCCGGAAAGCGTTCCGAAAATTTCCCTGGCTTGGAATAAGGGTCTTCCTGTCATGACGCCGACATGCAAATCTTCGGCTCGGGCTTCTTCAATAGCGGCGCACACTGCTTCAGTAGGCTGTGCCCCGGCGGTATTAGCACAAGCCGTACCGTCTATGTCTAACAATACTGCCTGTGGTCTAGATAGTATCTCGCTTGAATCCCGGGCTTCTGGCGTAGTTACGGCTATCTGTAAATTTGGTGATTCCATATTCATGGACATACAGTAACAGCTAAACATTATGCGGACAAGCTCTTGGCTTGCGGGAAATAAGGCGGGACTCTTCCGGCGGGTATCAAGCTTGTGTATAATAAGAATAAATAGAATAAGACGACGCTAAAGGAGGGAAAGTATATGGACCCGCAGACAAATCAACCGCCGCAGCCGGGCGGTAACATGCAGGATGATCAACCGCCGTTGCCGCCGCGCCCGCAGCCGGATTGGCAGCAGGGTCTTGGCGCAGCACCAACACCCTCCTCAACAGTCACCCCTAGTATGCCTGGCCCGCAGCCCCTGCCTCCTATCGGCCCGGTACAAGGAAACATGCCTGCGGCACAACCATCTGCCAACCAATTTTCTCCTGGGGGGGCTACCGTTCCTACGCCCAATGCCGGGCAGCCAATGGGGCAGCCTATGATGATGCCCGCTCCTGCCAGCAAAAAGAAACAGCGTATAGTATTGGTGTTGTTGGTCATATTAGGCGTTGCGGCAATCGGCGCAGCCAGCTATTTCATCTTCTTTAAGAGCAACTCCGCAAACGAAGCAGCCAAAAAGTCTTCCAGCTCATCAGAGACGAAGGCTACTGACCTGAGCACGCTGAACAAAGTCACGCTGACCATCGCGACCCCGGAGGGTTACACCGAGTCCACCACGAGTGTTGCCACAGCCAAACAGTATACGTCGACTGACGGTAATTGCAGCCTGGTAGTCGGCACTGCCACCGCAACGGAGTTACCCGGTGCCGACCTGAACGCCATTGTCCAGCCTGAGCTGGAACAGCTTCGCAAGCTTGGAGCGACTATCAGCGGACCCAACGCCGGCACAGCCTTGGCGCTGAAAAATTCGGCCAGCAGCTCTACAAAATACAGCATGCCAACCTTAAACTTTGAGTTCGCCCAAAACGAGAAACACGCCACTGTGCATTACAGCGCAGTTATCCTGAAGAGCGGAGACCGGGCTGTTGTGAACCGGACTTGCGGCAACAAGACCGGCGAAGTCGACAAGGCAAAAATGACTGCCTTGGACAATCTAGCCAAGAATATAGTTGTCACCAAACAGCAGTAAAACCGGCTGGGCTGGCTATGGTATTATTATCTATGATCGATTTTAAGTTGAGCAGGGGTTATGAGTAAGGTCGCGCACTATTTGCAAGAGCATTTAATCGGGGAAGTGATGTCGTCTGCTGATGCGCGGCGTTATTTCTCGACCGATGGCAGTATTTTTACCCTGGCGCCGGCAGTAATCGCCTACCCCCGCAACGAAAATGACGTGCGGAAGGCGGCCCGTTTTACCTGGCAGCTAGCTGAACGCGGCAGAGTAATCCCTATCACAGCCCGCGGAGCTGGCACTAACCAAAGCGGCGCGGCAATCGGTAACGGAATTATGCTGGTTTTCCCGGCCCACATGCATCGCATATTAGAGATTGAACAAAAGAGCGGCGTTGTTGTCGTTGAGCCGGGCGCAAATTACGGCAAGCTGCAACAGACTTTGCAAACACACGGCCGGTTCCTGCCGCCCTTCCCAGCATCTGTGGAGTATTCAACTATCGGCGGCGCGGTCGCCAACAATAAGGGTGGCCAAAAAAGCGTTAAATACGGTTCGACACGTGATTTTGTGCGAGGTTTGCGGGTGGTACTGGCTAATGGGGAAGTTATCGACACCGGCCGTTTGTCTAAAAAGGAGCTGAGCAAGAAACTGGGGCTGGCTACTTTTGAAGGAGAAATTTACCGCGCCCTCGACGCCTTGATAGACGAGAGCAAAGAAATCATCGAAAAGACGAAATTAGGTATAACGAAGAACGCTGCCGGCTATGACCTGACTGACATTAAGCGCCGCGACGGGTCAATGGACCTGACACCGCTATTTGTCGGTTCCCAAGGTACGCTGGGCATAATAACGGAAATCGCGTTAGATACTGAAGTTTATAGCCCCAACACGACTTTATTTGCCGCTAATTTTGACGATCTAGAGAAGATGCAAACAGCAGTCCTGCAATTACGTGCTTTGCCGGAATTGCCCAGCGCCATCGAAATGGTCGACGAGCAGCTGCTGACCGCGGTTGACCGCCTTAACCCCAACTTGCTAAAAGACCAGATATCTAAGCCCTTCCCCAAGGTAATGCTGTTTGTTGAGTTTGACAGCATCAGCGACCGGCAGCAAAAGAAGCTTGCCAAGAAAGCCAAAAAGATTTTGGAGCACTACGCCACGGGCGTACAGGCAGAAACAGACCCTGCCAAGCAAGAATTGCTTTGGAAAATCCGCCACGCCTCGGCCACTATAGTCGCTCACGGCGACGGTGGCACCAAGGCTTTGCCGATTATCGAAGACGGAGTTGTGCCTCCCGACCGCCTGGCCGAATACATAGAAGGTATTTACCAGATCTTTAGCCGTAACCGCCTGCAGGCAGCTGTTTGGGGGCATGCCGGCGATGCGAATTTGCACCTGCAGCCGTTCCTGGACCTTAGCCAGGTCGGCGACCGCCAAAAAGCATTCCGTCTGATGGAGGAATATTACAGCTTGGTCATTTCCCTTGGCGGCAGCACAACCGGCGAGCATGGTGACGGCCGTTTACGCGGCCCGTATTTGCAAAGGCTCTACGGCGAAGACGCTTACGACCTATTCGCTAAGGTCAAACAGATTTTCGACCCATACAACACACTTAACCCCGGCGTTAAGATCAACGTTACCCTGGACAGCATCAAGCCTTTATTGCGGCCTGGCTACACTATGGCGCATTTGTACGACCATATGCCAAGAAGCTAGAGCTTGGCTTTATTACACTTGAGCACGAGAGGCGCTAATTAACGCTCTCGTACCCATGTGACTAATACATCGGACAGGTGATTGGTGGCGATAGTGCCCGTCGGAGGATTAACCGAGTTATATTCAGACAAATATGCCTCATATCTATGAACAGTCGGTTTGTCATACCTGACTATCGCTGTGCACCTGTTGCCTTTGGCGCAATAGCTGATGATCTTGTTGCTGGTTGCATCATAAATCAAGATATAAAACGGGCCGTCCTGTACGCTGTAATCAGTTCCGGCAGTGATTGTAACAGGAACTCCTTCTCCTACCCGTTTCGTGTCGTAATAGTTGTATTGCTGTAAGTCGTATGCCGTAGAAGCGCCAATGTAGATTTTGCTGCTATGCCATATAGCTTGTGTGCTTCTTTGCGCCTGAATATTTGGCGGCGGAGCTGACATGCTTGTGGGATAGGTAGAAACGTAGGCAGTATAGGTGTGAGTTGTTGGTGTAGACTGCCCGACAGTTGCGCTACATACTGTCCCGCCTGAGCAAATTGCAACATATTTTCCAGCGGTGTTATCGAAAATACTAAGATAATAGGGTGTTGAGTACAAGTTGTACTTTGTTTTAGCCGTTATGGTAATTGTTTGGTAGACCCATACACCCCTAAAATCTGCAGTAGAAGATATAGTTAGCGGTACATCATCGTACCTGTAGTTTAGGCCTGCCTTGCGTGAAGTGTAGGTGTCGAGGCGAAAGGCCGTGGGCGGTTCTACTTTTACGGGCTTAGTATAGGGCGTTGGTTCTTCGCCGAATGCGGCAGATACATTAGATGACAACCCGGGCGCGAACGACATGCAGAGTAGCCCAATTATAGGCAGTAAGCTTATAAATATATGTCTTACTTTTTTCATAGCACCCCCCATCTATATATTAGTATTGTTGCACCAGCCGGGGGCCAGAACATGTGATATTTATCACGTTTATGCTTATCATGCCCGGCACCGGAACTGGCTCATAAACGCTGTGGATATTGAGTTTTCTTCTTAAAAACAGTACAATAACAGAGTTCGCGCGAGTGGCGGAATCGGTAGACGCGCTACTTTGAGGTGGTAGTGAGGCAACTCGTGGAGGTTCAAGTCCTCTCTCGCGCACCAAAAGTTCAAGAATTCAAATTCAGCAAAACACCCCCGTCAAACGGGGTGTTTTTGCAATTATTTTAAGGTATACAGGACGAACCCAACTCTATATTGTGCGTTTTGTATGTATCAAACCCGTAACTGATTTATTCCAGATATAAGCTGTATAATAGAACGGTGTCCTATACTCAGGTAATTTTATATTCGCATGACTTTGCCGTAGACAAACAGAGTCGGGGACTATTTACCGATATCACGGCTGGCTTGCCAGAAATGCATCACGTGCTTATTGACTACAATATCATCAGTGAAGCGGGACGGCTCATACACGTTACCCCAATTGACACACAGGTAGCAACTCTAAAGCGAACGATAGCACAGACGAGTCAAACACTGCCCGTCGGCGGCTATATCGACATGATTTGTCACTCGCAAGGCTGTGTAATTGCAGCCTTGCCTCAGGTATAGGCATCAGGAAAATGGTGCTTATAGCTCCTCCAACTGAAATTGACGAAGGTGCCATAAGACGAGCCTTTGAAGACAGAAGAGGTGTGTTCATAGACACCAAAAACGATTCAAAGTTTGTCCGCAAAGATGGCGTTATGGCTGTAGTGCCGCCCAGATATTGGCCCAGTTTACAAGGCATACACCCGAGGGACCTGTATGCTAAACTTGCCAAGGAAACAGACATGCATATTATTACCGCGCAGCATGATGAGCTATATGGGCATCTAGCTTGGCATATCGCAGGCGCTCAGGAGCGCATGGTCGATACTACACACAATTTTGTCGGTGAAGAGCGCAAAAGACTACTCCGCGAATTAAGGGCTATACTTATTTGACTCTTATGGTACTATCTCAGGATGACAAAAAATTCTTCGCACCTTCTAACCGAAGCACCAACTGCTGGGGGTGTTGATGATGAGTACTTCTACAGGATGCTCTCGCCCTACGCACTGAAATTATCAGCTCCGTATAACGACGAAGAGAGCGAAGTGCTGGAGTGGTGTCTGCAATCATGTCCAGCAGTCAGGGACATGAACTTTGTTGCTGTCGGCGGCGGTGAGCTGTGGGAGTTAAGGCGGGCGAGCAAGTACGCAAAAAGATACATTTGCGTAGAGCCTCTCTCTGACATTTTTATGAACGATTCGGTAAAATATCTTGTCGAGCAATTCGATACTATTTCTTATATTCCGAAACGCTTTGGTGACGTCAAACAGAGTGACCTCCCACCAGGAAACTCATTTTTTATGTTTTTGTTTAATATCTTGGCGTACATTGATAATCCAGTAGACGCTATTAATAAGCTTTTGCGGCCCGGTGACATGCTTTTTATAAGCACCTGGGCCGATACTCCTGAAGCACGGCGTACAAGGTCATCATATTTTGATCATCTCAATGAGATGGAGGAGGAAGCTATAATCGACCCCGAACAGAGCATCGGCTTATCGCATTTTGACCATTTTCCCTTTGACGAACTCAAATACATGAAAAGCTACGAGCGAGTCAAGGGCAAGATAACCGACATACTAATAATCTACGCATAAGGAGGCGATGGTGAGATATTTGCTGCACGATGTATTCAGCACGAGTGTTCAAAAATGGCCAGAGAAGGTGGCAATCTACGAAGAGGGTGGAGTCTCTATCACCTACGACAAACTTGACAGACTCAGCAACCAATTTGGCCGCTATTTTGCAGAAGACGGCCGGGATGTACGTATAAACCCCTATGTCGGTATCCTGTCTCCGGTCCACTCACGGAGTATTGCCGCTTGCTTGGGCATTCTTAAGATCGGCGGTGCGTACATTCCCCTTGATGAATACTCGCCAGATGAGCGATTGGCTCTCATCGTTACGAACACAGGGCTCGATACGATAGTTATCGACGGACACCTGTATGAGGCGCATCAGGAGTTGTTGCAGCACTCCGCTATCAAGCATGTCATTGTTTTGACCGAAAAAGCACCCGAAGCTGCAAGCAAATACGACAGTCTGTCCACGCTTGCCTCTATTGAGGACAGCGCATTGCCGGAGCTTAACCAGGTCTGTGATGACCTGGCGTACATATTGCATAGCTCAGGATCAACAGGGGTTCCCAAGGGGATTATGCTAAGCCATCGTAATGCCCGTACCTTTGTAGACTGGATGCAGAAGGAGTTTAAATTAACGCCCGACGATGTTGTTATGTCCCGGGCGCCCTTTAAGTTTGACCTATCTGTATTTGATATTTTCAATACCTTTACCGCTGGCGCATCGTTGGTCTGTTACGATTGGAGCAAAAAGCGTGACGGCGACAACAAACACCGTGATTACGTACGCCTGATGGAGCAGTATAACGCCACCGTACTCTATACAACGCCGTCGACATTTATCGCCCTTATGAATCGCGGCGGATTGGCGGATGTCTCCTTGCAGCTTCGTGAGCTGATGTACGCCGGTGAGCCATTTCCGACGCCGCAACTGCGCAGGCTGCAGCAAGCATTGCCAAAGGCCAGAATCGCCAATATTTATGGCCCAACCGAGACCAATATCATTACATATTACTGGGTTGATACATTGCCCGAGGACGACAGCCCGGTGCCTCTGGGCTATGTAGTGGAAGACACCGAGATTATCGTTGTCAACGAAACCGGCGACGCATTGTGCGCCCCAAATGAAATGGGCGAACTCTGGTGTCGTGGCGGCACGGTTACTCTTGGGTATCTTGGCCTTGACGAAAAGACCAAGGCCTCACTTGTCCGTAGTCCGTTCCACGCATACCCGGCCTATTTCTGGCGTACCGGTGATTACGGATTCCGAGACGAGGCAGGCCTGCTGCACTATAGAGGCCGCAAGGACCATATGGTCAAAGTTAAGGGTTTCCGGATTGAGCTCGGCGAGATTGAGTCCGCCCTGGCTAAAATGCCGGAATTGGATGAGTTTGTGGTCGTAGCCGTGCCGGATGAAAAATACGGAAACCGCCTGTATTGCTATCTGACGCCATTAGCTGGCAACGACATCAGCGAAGAACAAGTACGAGCATTTTTGCTGCGTGTTATTCCGGATTATATGATCCCCTATAAATTTCTGCTGTGCGAGACTTTGCCCAAAACTTCGTCTGGAAAAGTAGACAGAGTGCTCTTAGCTGATGAAGCAGCAAAATTGAGAGACGCAAGTAAAAGATGACATATAAAGTCGCGTATGCCGGGATGGATAAGGCTACATGGTTTCTGCTTTTGCAAGAGCCTTCGTTTGATCTTGCCGCAGCGGCCTATATTCCTAAACTAGCCAATCAGCCTACCTACAACCCCTGTAACTACGTCTGGAAAAAACTATATGGTCGCTATATGACCCAGGGCCGGCTCACTCCTCTGCAGCAGGCACTCTTGTGGAGCTTGCGGCCTTTTTTGACTGCCGCCTGGCGGGCATACCACCGGTTCTTTCTGTCCATCCAAGAGACGAGAGCTAGGCTTATAGACTTTGATGATACCGACCAGACCGTACAATTCATGCACGACCAAGCGATTGACTTGCTGGTGGTCAATGTGTGGGGACTTTTACCCTCGGCTATCATCAACGCGCCAACCTACAAGACCGTCAATATCCACCCGTCAAAACTTCCTCAGTATCGAGGTGCTGTGCCTACGCTTATTGCACTCAAGAATAAAGATATCGAATCGGCCGTGTCGTATATCGTACTTGATGCAAGTGTTGATGGAGGTGACCTTGTAGCTCAGCATACGTTTTCCATTACGGCAGCAGACAATTACTTGTCGATAGAGCGGAAAGTTACTGAGATTACTGGGGAAACATTGTTGACGGATCTGCAATCGTATTTGAAGGGGGCCAATTTGCCCAAGCTGCAAGACCCGAAACTGAGCAGCACGACGCCAACATACTATTCTTACATGAAGATAGATGGGCAAACCGAAACAGCCATGGATATCTATAACAAAGTTAACCTGTACCCATATCTGGAAGTTTTCGATTATTGTTACGGTTTTGTGGGCCAGAGAAAACTGTCCTTCAAAGGAATCAATATAAGCAGCTCCAAGCTGCCTCTGAGTGCGGGGGATTATGCCGTTCGCGGTATATATGTATACTTTATGGCCTCTGATGGAATGTTGCGCAGTCGGCTCGGTAGGGGCTTGTCATGGAAAGATAGCTTATACGTTTTAGCACATACCAAAGGAATCATACGATCAAGTAAGGAGAAAAACCAATGAACACCGAAGATGTAATGCTGCAAGCCAATCTGGGGGAAAACAGGCGTTCGGAAATCAGGGATATATTCTCCAAAACCAAGATGTACAACGTTACAGCCAAAGAAATCAAGGGACGTCAGATCAGGGTAGACGACGCTCACTGGGTAGCTGACTTCGCCTCGTGCAATTACTTAGGGTTGGACCTTGATCCCGAAATGGAAAAAGCCGTCCTGCCAAACATCGAAAAGTGGGGAGTGCATCCCAGCTGGTGCCGGCTGGTGGCAAGTCCTGACATATACAACGAAGTGGAAACCAAGCTTGCTAACCTTATTGGTACAGAGACGACACTCATTCTGCCCACAGTTACGTTGATATCCGTTGGCGTTATTCCTGCATTAGTGGGCAAAAGTGGTGTACTGATGCTGGACAAGTCAGCCCACGAAACAATGTACGAAGCCGCTAAGATTGCCCGCGACAGCGGCGCAACGCTTGCAAGCTACCGTCAGGGTGACCTCGAGACACTCGAAGGATTGCTTGAGGAGAACAAAGACAACCCCCGTAAGTTAATAATGATAGACGGCGTTTATAGTATGACTGGCGATTATCCGGTGCTGCCCGAAATCGTGGCGTTGGCTAAGAAGTATAATGCTATTCTCTATATTGATGACGCCCATGGTTTTGGGGTGGTTGGCGAACGTCCAAGCGAGGAAGCGCCACTCGGCCATAAGGGCAATGGTATTGTTAAATACTTCGGATTGGACTACGAAAATATCTTGTACGTGGGCGGATGTTCCAAAGCCTACTCATCCCTAGCTGCCTTTATTGGCTGTTCGCAAAACATGAAGACGTTCCTGCAAGCTTTTGCCACGCCATATGACCTCTCGGGCCCGTGTCCTACGGCATCCCTGGCCACTTTGCTTACAGGGCTGGAGATTAACGAGAAGCGCGGCGACGAATACCGGCAAAAGCTATGGGATATTACGAAAGCTTCAATTGATGGTTTGCGGGAGCTGGGCTTTACGGTCATGAATAAAACAGGGTTCCCGATTGCTTCGGTCTGGGTTGGTGACACTGATACTCTGATTGCTACTGCCAACATCCTATTTGATGAGGGCATTTTAGTGACTGTCGCGCCGTTTCCGATGGTTCGTAAGGGCGACGAATGCCACAGGCTTACGTTTACTTCGGCCAATACTGACGAAGAAGTCCAGAATTTGTTGCGAGCATTTGGCAAGGTCAAAGAATATATGGTGGCACATGATATGCCATTGACCCATAGTACAGTTTGATCTATATAAAGCTTTGTGAGGAATTGGCATTTGCTAAGACCGTGGCCCCATAGGATACCATCCAAGATCGGCTGATGTAGTTCCATAAGGCGGACGAGCTGTTTTGCTATTTTCATGATCTGCTTCCCTCCGTTTTAGGCTCAACGACCTGTATCTCGCCGTTATAATATACGAAGCCCAGTTCGACCAATTTCTGGTACATCAAAACCAAACTGGGCTCTACGGTGTTCCACGACAGGTCGATGTGCTGCATCAAAATTAATAATAGATACAAAGGTGTTCTACAAATGGAGCACTTTTTATTTGATCGAAGTTCAAGCCCCTCTCTCAAAGAATATTTTGCTGGTATGATAGGCTCATGAAAGATAACGCTGATATGCTGGTCGAAATGTTCAACAAGGCTTTCTGCTGCTTTTTGGAGAAAGAGTTTGCGAACATTCTAAGCGGCGTGTCCGAGCGTAACTTGTGCAGTCGGTTAGCGATATTGCTTAATGACGAATTGCCAGAGTATGGACTAAGCGGCCTCTATGTAGATACGGAGTACAACCGAAAGCAAAACGGCAGAGGTAAAACAATAATCGGAAGTGATTCTAGGATCGTAAGTATAACATGCGACTTGATCATCCATAGCCGTGGAGCGAATCTAGGGCAGGACAATCTGCTTGCGCTGGAAATGAAGAAGTCAACCCGGCCTACTTGCGAAAAGGATAGTGACCGGGAAAGGCTCATAGCCCTAACCAAAGAAGCATATGATGGTGTTTGGTCGAACGATGGCATTACACTTCCAGAGCATGTCTGCGGATATAAAGCGGGAGTTTATCTGGAGATTAATGTAGGTTCGCGCTTATGCCTGTTCGAGCTATATCAAAATGGGCAAAAGTACAAAGAGTGGAGCTGCACCATCCCTGATAACAAAGAATAATTGACATTTTGATACCATTTTGATACCATTTAAGTACTATGACTACAAAGTTACAGATTCCCATTGATCAAGATGTACGCGAAGGCCTAGAGCGCCGTGCTCGCAGTCTTGGCTTTGACTCGGCCCAGGCGTATATTCGTGTATGGGCTAAGGCAGAGGCTGACGGACGTAAGCTCGACTTTGATGGTAAAGCGATTGTGCTCAGTCCTGAGGCCAATGCTCGCTATGAGCAAATGATTGTCGAGCTTGACGAAGAGAAGAAGGCGGGTAGGGCCAAAGAGTTCTCCTCGGTTGAAGGCTTCATGAAAGACTTGTAGGCATGAAGCCTATAATTCGTCACCGCAAGTTCGAAAAGAGTTTTCAGAGCCGTATTTCCCCAAACCCCAAGCTTAAGAATCAGTTTCAAGCCCGGCTCAAGTTATTCATGGAAGGTATCCGCGACTATCCGTTAGACGACCATCCTCTTGTCGGAACGATGAAAGGTCTGCGCGCTTTTTCAGTTGGTGGTGATCTGAGGGTTGTATATCGAGAAACTGGTAAACACTACGAATTTCTTGACATCGGCTCGCATAATCAGGTGTATTAAATAGCTTTTATAGATTAATATAGCTAGGCTGGGTTCTATGGTGTTCCACGACAGGTCAATATGCTGCACCGTGACTTGATACATTCTTCTCCGGATAGAAAGGTTCCATATTTTATGGAGCTTTTCTTTTGTATAGGTTGTCTATCTGTAAGCCGGGTTCAAGCCTTATCTCGCTGTATTTGATATACTTGGCTGCATGAGCTACAAGGCAGTTTTGTTTGACATGGACGGCGTCATTGTCGATAGCGATCCGCTCCACGTCGCAGCCTTCCAGGCAACACTCAAAAGATATGGGCACGATCTATCAGAAGAGCAATACGAGCAACATTTTGCTGGCAGAACCGACGAGGCCGGCCTAAGGCAATACTTTGATTTCATCGGCGAGAATGTCGAGCTGCCAATAGTAATGGATGAGAAGGCTAGAGCATATTTAGAGCTGGCGGCCGACCGCCTCGTTCCGTATCCAGGTGTGGTTGAATTTATTCGTGACCTGGCCGCCCGCGAAGTGCCGCTCGCCCTCGTAACTGGCTCCTTACAAGCAGAGGCCGAGGTTACGTTAAAGGCCTTTGGTCTTACTAATCTTTTCGGGGCGATTGTTGCAGCCGAAGACATATCACAAAGCAAGCCAAGCCCAGAAGGATACCTAAAAGGCGCGAAAGCCCTAGGTTTTAACCCTGCCGATTGTATCGTGATCGAGGACGCACCCAGTGGGGTTAAGGCAGCCAAAGCGGCAGGCATGCGCTGCCTAGCTGTCACCACAACACATAATGAAGAAGAATTAACGGATGCCACGCTGATCATTGACCAGTTAGGGTCGAGCTGTCTCGATTCTTTATAGTTTGTCTAGGTATTCCTTGGCGACGCACGAGGTGACCTTCCTCTTCAGCGTGTTGCGCGACCTGCGCGATCGGCGGCGGTTCGCGATCCTGTTCGTCACCCACAAGCTCGAGGAAGTCATGGAGCTGTGCGACCGTGTCACGGTCCTGCGCGATGGGCACAACGTCGCTTCGGGTGAAATGATGGCCGGTCTGACGCGCGATCAGCTCATCACCTGGATGATCGGGCGCACGCAGGAGATCACCGAGCTGCCCGCGAAGCAAGCTGTCCGGCGGCGAGCCCGCGCTGGAGCTCCGCAACCTGAGCGCCGAAAGCGGGACCCTGGACGCCAGCTTCAAGCTCCACCGGGGGGAGGTGCTGGGTCTCTATGGCCTGGTAGGCGCGGGCCGCACCGAGCTCGGCGCACGCCCTCATCGGGGCCAGCAAGATCACCGGCGGCGGAGCTCCTGGTGAACGGCAAGCCCGCCCATCCCAAAGACGTGTCGACGGCCATGACCAGGTACAAGATCGGCTACGTGAGCGAAAACCGCAAGACGGAAGGCCTGATCCTGTCTCACACCATCATCTTCAATGTGTCGATCACCATCTGGAAGAGGATTGCGCGCCTGCTCGGCTGGGTGAGCAGCGCCGAAGAGCGATCGGTCGTGCAGGATCACGTCAAGATGCTGGATGTGAGAACCCCCTCGCTGGAACAGCGGGTGATGAACCTGAGCGGCGGCAACCAGCAGAAGGTGAGCATTGCCAAGTGGCTGGCGGCGAAAGCGGACATCCTCATCTTCGACGAGCCGACCATCGGCATCGATATCAAGACGAAGTATGCCCTCCACGACCTGATGTGGGACCTGGCCGCACAAGGCAAGGCCGTGCTGCTCATCTCCAGCGACATGCCCGAGATGATCCGCCTGGCCGATCGTGTGCTGGTCATGAAGGCGAACCGCATCATCGACGAGCTGCCGAACAGCCGCGACTACGATCAAATGAGCCAGCGCATTATGCAGGGCCTTGCGTGAGAGGAGCCGGACATGAAACGATACGCCCAGACCGTCATGCTCAAAGACGACCCGGAGATTATCCGCAAGTACGAGACGTACCACGCGAACCCTTTCCCGGAGACGAACGAAGGGCTGCTGCGCGTCGGCGTCCAACGCATGTACATCTACCGCTACCTGCGGACGCTCTTCATGTTCATGGAGACGCGCGATGACTTCGACATGGCGGTGGACATGCCGAAGTACATGGAGCACCCCCGCGCCAGGGAATGGGACGAGTTGATGACCACATTCCAGGAGACTGTGCCCGGCGCACCGGCGGGAACCACCTGGGTCGAGATGAAAGAGGTCTACTCGCTGGAAGCCTGAGGAGGCAGCATGAGCATCGCAGATGCCGTCATCACAGATGCCCACCAGCACTTCTGGACGAAGGACGTCATCGTCGGCCTGTTCGATAAACTGGGCGTGCCGCTGGATTCGGTCGAGGTCATTGCCCGCGACTTTGAGCCGGCCGACCTGAAGCCGTGGCTGGACAAGCTCGGCATCAGCCAGACGGTCGTCGTCCAGGTGAACGCGACGCTGGAGAACACGCGGCATTTCCTCGATCGCGCCGATCGAAACGACTGGATCGGCGGCGTCGTCGGCTGGGTGGACCTGGCGGACCCAGCCATCGGGGAGACGCTGGACCAGCTCCAGCACCCGAAGCTCGTCGGCTTCCGCCACCAGTGGCACGACGAGGCCGACCCGGCTTGGAACGTGCGCCCGGACGTGCTGCGGGGCCTGAAAGAGTTGGCCCGGCGCGGGTTGCGCTACGACCTGCTGGTCAAACCGCGGAATGGAAATACATCCTTCAGGTGGCAGAGGCGGTTCCGGATCTGCCATTGGTCATCGATCACATCGCCAAACCGAACATCGCAGCCCGGCAGTTTGACGACTGGGCGGCGGCGATGCAGGTGGCCGCCAGCATCCCGCGCATGCATATCAAGCTATCGGGGATGGTCACCGAGGCGGATCCGGCCAACTGGCAGCCGAGCGATCTGAAACCCTATGTCGAGAAGGTGGTGGAGCTCTTCGGCGCCGGGCGGGTCATGTTTGGCAGCGACTGGCCGGTCTGTCTGCTGGCGGCGCGCAGCTACGAGGAAGTATTCAGCGCACTGCAAACCTGCCTTGCCGGCCTATCCGAAGCTGAGAAGGCGCTCGTGTTGGGCGAGAACGCCCGCAGGTTCTATGGACTCTGCCGCACCCTGAGAAGAGAACGCCCATTTTGCGTCCCCATAGTTCCGACACTCCAGGAAGATCAGCCCTGTCAGGCCCGGTCCGCCCTGGCCGAATGGCTGGACAGGGTGCCTAACAACAAGATATTCGGCTTCGGCGGGGATGATCGGATCGTCGAAAAGGTCTACGGCCACCTGAAGCTTGCCCGTCAAGAACATCGCCGCGGTTCTCGCCGAGAAGATCGCGCACGGCGCCATGTCACGATCTGAGGCAAGCCTGGTCGCTCGCCGGCTCATGTTCGACAACCCGCGCGATTTCTATCTGTCGAAGGTACTGTGACTGCGTCTATTAGCTCTGAAGGAATTACATCACGTATGGGACAACATCTAAAAGGTAGGGTGGCAATCGTAACCGGCGCCGGATCCGGAATCGGCAGGGCCACTGCGCTGGCGCTGGCCTCTGCGGGCGCTCTAGTAGCCGCAGCCGACCTCTCCGTTGCTGCCGCCCAGGCAAGTGTCGAGCAGATCCGGCAGAGTGGCGGCCAGGCGGTGGCGGTTGAGGTCGACGTAGCAGGCCCCGAATCGGTTCGCAACATGATGGACAGAACCCATTCGGCTCTCGGTCCCGTTAGCATCCTGGTCAACTGCGCGGGCATCTGTCCCACGACACCTCTGCTTGAAGTGACGCTTGACGAGTGGAATCGGGTCCTGGCGGTGAACCTCACGGGAGCGTTCCTGTGTGCGCAAGCCGTCCTCCCGGATATGATGGCGAACCAGTGGGGACGAATCGTCAACATCTCTTCGCTGGCGGGCCAGGTAGGTGGCATCATCGTCGGGCCGCATTATGCCGCATCCAAAGGCGGTCTTCTGGCCTTGACCAAGTCCCTGGCCCTCGTCGGCGCGGGCTACGGGATCACGGCGAATGCCATCGCGCCCGGCACGGTGGACACACCGATGCGCGACAACTTCGCCTGCCGACCAGGAGCGGCTGCTCGGGAGCTGCCCTGGTGCGGCGCACTGCACGGCCGGACGAGATTACCGCCGGGGTGCTCTACCTGGTGTCCGAAGAGGCGGCCTACATCACGGGCCACACGCTGGCAATCAACGGTGGCGCTTACATGGTGTAGGTCCTGTCGTGTCGATCAGACAAACCTCGCCACACCCGCACAGGACACCCAGCGAGAGCGCACAGGAGACTATGACAATGTTCTTCGGACACACCGGCAGGATCCTCCGCGTCGACCTGACCCGCGGCACGTGCTCCGTGCAGCAGATCGACGACGACCTCTACCGCCGCTACCCCGGCGGCAAGGCGCTGGCCGGCTATCTCCTGCTGCGGAGATCCCGCCGGGCGTCGATCCGCTGGGCCCGGACAATGTGCTGGTGCTCGCCAACGGCCTGCTCACCGGCGCGCCGATCTCCACCGCCACCCGCTTCACCGCCGCCGCCCGCTCGCCGCTGACCGGGGGCGTACGGCGAATCGGAGGCGGGCGGCTTCTGGGGGCCGGAGCTGAAGTTGGCCGGCTACGAGGCCATCATCATCACGGGCCGCGCCGCCATCCCGTCTACCTCGGGATCACGGACGACACGTGCGAGACTCCGCGATGCCGCGGCATCTGTGGGGCCGCGACCCGGAGCAGGTCCAGGCGACCTGCGCGAGGAGATGGCGGACCGGCTCGTGCGCGTGCTGCAGATCGGCCTGGGCGGCGAGAACCTGGTGCGCTACGCCGCGCTGACCAACGATCTGCGCCACTTCAACGGCCGCACCGGCATGGGCGCGGTGATGGGCTCGAAGAACCTCAAGGCGATCGCGGTGCGCGGGCATGGCCGTTACGCTCGACCATGGCCACGACTCGCAGGCGCTGGGTCCGAGATCGGCCGGCGACTGGCGAAGAAGGTCAAGGAGCATCCGCAAAGCTGGGACCTGCAGCAGAAGGGCACGCCGGGCCTGGTGGCCGGTCTGAACGCCGGCGGCATCCTGCCCACCCGCAACTTCCAGCCAGGGCGCGTTCGAGGGGGTGGACAACATCAAGTGGGAGGCCTACGAGAAGGAGCTGCTGACCGCCCGGCGCAGTTGCTATGCCTGCGCGGTGCGCTGCAAGCGCGAGGTCGCGGTCGAACGACCGCTACCAGGTCAGCCGAGGCCTACGGCGGGCCGGAGTACGAGACGGTCGGCGGGTTCGGCTCCAACTGCGGCATCGACGACCTCCAGGCGATCGCCAAGGCCAACGAGCTGTGCAACCGCTACACCCTCGACACGATCTCGACCAGCTCGACCGTCGTCCTTCGCCATGGAGTGCTTCGAGCACGGGCTGATCGGTCCGCAGGAGACCGGCGGGCTCGACCTGCGCTTCGGCAACGCCGGCGCGATGCTGAAGCTGGTCGAGCTGATCGCGCGGCGGGAGGGCATCGGCGATCTGCTGGCCGACGGCGTCGCGCCGCGGCCGCCGAGGTGATCGGCGGCGATGCCCCGCACTTTCGCCATGCAGGTCAAGGGCCAGGAGCTCCCGATGCACGACCCGCGCGGCAAGGTCGGCGTGGGGCTGGGCTATCGCCGTCTCGGAGACGGGCGCCGATCACCTGGTGGCGTTCCACGATTCGGGCGCCAGCGAAACCTCGAATCGTTTCCTTCCAGGGCGCCGCGCCGCTCGGCATCACCGAACCGCCTGCCGGCCTCGCGATCTGAGCCCCAAGAAGGCGGCGCTCTATGCCGTGGGCGAGAAGCTGGAGCAGCGCCGAGCAAGGTGATCGGCTTCTGCTACTTCGGGCCGGCGCCGCGCTCGTTCATCCAGGTCGAGGAGGTGGTGAGGCGGTGCACGCGGCGACCGGGTGGGACATCGGCGTCGACGGAGCTGTTGCAGCTCGGCGAGCGCGCCACGAACCTGGCCCGCGTCTTCAACGTGCGCGAGGGCTGTCTCGCGAAGACGACATCCTGCCGGACCGGCTGTTCGAGCCGCTGGAGGACGGCGCGCTGACGGCGTCGCCATCTCCCGCCCTGATTTCGACGCGACATGACCGAGCTGTATCGTCTCAAGGGTTGGGATCCGGCGACCGCCGCGCCGACCCGCGAACGCCTGCGCGCCTTGGACATCGAGTGGGTCGCCGACCTGCTGAGCCTGATCTAAAGCGGGGCGTATCGATGCGTGTGCACCTGGCTGGGCACCTCGGCTGGTTCGATCCCGACAAGCGCTCTTGGCTTGACTTTCCCTTGCCCGGGCCAACCCGACTCAGTGAGTGCCTGGCGGCCCTGGGCCTGCCGCCAGGAGAAATCGCCCTGGTGGTCGTGAATCGTCACGTAGTCCAGGAGGCAGATCCATGGCTCTCCGACGTTGACGTATTGGAGTTGTACCCGCCTCTTGGCGGCGGCGCCGAATAGATTATTCTTTGGGGAGGACTCATTATGACTCAGGCAGCAACGCTGGCAGAGGGGATTCCAGACCTGAGCGTGCGCGCTGATGATCTGGAGCAGTGGCTGCACCGGTACCAGCAGATGCTCACCATCCGCCTTTTTGAGGAGGAGGTCAACGAGCTGTACAAGAGCCGGCTCATGCCCGGCCTGGCGCACCAGTACAGCGGCGAAGAAGCGGTGGCGGTCGGCGTCTGCGAGGCGTTGCGCCGGGATGACACGATCACCAGCACGCACCGCGGGCACGGCCACTGCCTGGCCAAGGGCGCGGTGGTCGACCGCATGTTTGCCGAGCTGCTGGGCAAGGCGCCGGGCTATTGCCGGGGCAAGGGCGGCTCCATGCACATCGCCGACCCGGAGGGCGGCAACCTCGGCGCCAACGCCATCGTCGGCGGCAGCGCCGGCATCGCGACCGGCGCGGCGCTATCGGCCAAGATGCGCGGCACCGACCAGGTGTCGGTCTGCTTCTTCGGGGACGGCGCGCTGGGCCAGGGGTTGATCTATGAGGTGATGAACATGGCGGCGCTCTGGAAGCTGCCCGTCATCTACGTCTGCGAGAACAACCTCTATTCAGAGTACACCCCTTCTCCGCAGGTCCTGGCGGGCACCATCCGGGCCCGGCCTGAAGCCTTCGGCATCCATACGGTGGAAGTCGACGGCCAGGATGTCGGCGCGGTCTACGAGGCGGCGCAGGAGCTGGTCGACCGCTGCCGGCGGGGTGAAGGGCCAGGT